>CAJTGI010000001.1 GCA_910575435.1 Clostridiaceae bacterium
ATTTTTGTTGAAAAATTAGGAGGATTTTGGAAAAAAGTTAAAAAAATATGGTGACTTTTGGCGGGATTTGCAGTATAATAAAAAAAAAAAAGTTATATCCACTTAGCAAATACAGATGTTTTCATGATTTAACAATTTATAATTATTTTCCGTGACCAGTATTTAACATTCATTATTATACAAGGGGGGATATGTATGTCATTTACCTGATCCTAAATATCTTTCTTGTAGCACAGGTTTTTTGCATGGAATTTATAATAGTGACAAATTACGTTCAGAAAGTGAAATGATAAATTCAAAAATACAGTTTGCAAGTAGAAGTTCCATTAGTAATGACATTAACCAGATATATAATGTCTGGTGTGGTATTCTAAAGGCAAAGGCAATATCAATGCGCTTTTTTTCTGGTTTACATGCTCATACAACTGTTTTTATGGCAATTACGGATATTAGTGATTCTGTAGTTATTTTACCCGAAAAAGCGGGAGGACACATGGCAACAAAAACAATTCTTGAACGTTTAGGACTTAATGTATATGAGTTTGAAATTGATTACGAAACAAAAAGAATAGATATTCCTAAAAGTGAAGAGTTAATTGAAAAAACACGTCCTAAAGTTATATTTGTTGATCGTAGCGAAGGAACTATTTATGAAGATTTTTCATGGCTTTCCAAATACAAGGATATATATAAAATATTTGACGCATCACAGTATCTTACTAATATAATTGCAAATGATTACATATCACCATTTGACATGGGGTTTGATGCAATATTATCAACCACGCATAAAAATTTCCCTGGTCCTCAACGTGCATTATTTTGCACGAAAGAAAAGGATTTTATGTGGGAAAAAATATATTCAAAAATAGGAACATATGTATCTAACATGCATCCCTATTCAATTTATTCACTTGGTCTGATGCTAGAAAACTTCGAGAATTACAAGCAACTTTCTCATAATATGTTAGCTAATACTGAAATGCTTAAAAAAGAATTAATAAATCAACATCTAACGGTTTACGAACAGCAACCAATATCAATAAATGAAACCATTACGCATCATATTTGGATTCAGTGTTCAAATAAAGTTTCTGCTTTTGATTTATACAAGCGTTGGGAGCAATATGGATTTTTAACCAATTATAGACTTTTACCTTATAATTTAGGTTATGGAATTCGTATGGGCTTGTCAGCAGCTACAGTAAGTGGATTATTGCCCAAAGATATTTCTGAACTTGCAAATTTGTTAGCACTAGCTTATCATAGTATAGGGTATGATGAAAAACTCCATCGTTTATCTGAAGAGTTTATTAAAAAGATTAAGGAGAACAATAATGCTTAATAATACCGTTTCATATCTTGTTGCACCGTATAAATTTATTAATGTTAATACAAATTTGTCAGATGAAATTCCTGCTGATTATATTCGGGTTAAATATTTGTTTTGCGGAATATGCGGCGGTGACTACTCACGTTATTTGGGACATAGAAAAGAGTATCCATTATCACTTGGACATGAATTTGTCGCGCAAGTCCTTGACTATAACTGTTCATGTTCAATAGATGTTTCGATAGGAGACTTTGTTGTATCAGACTTTAATTATCGTTGCTTGAAATGTCACTATTGCCAAAAAGGGAAAAGTCATCTATGTAAAAAAAACGATATTGAACTATTTTCAAATCGAGCCTTCTCAATGTACGCAGATATACATTACAGTTATTTGGTAAAAATTGATTCATCTATCAAGCCCATTTATCGCGCAACAGCCATTGAACCCTTGTCATGTATCATACATGCAATGCAAAATTATGATTTATCTAAGATAAAAGCCATACTAATTTATGGGACAGGAAATATCGGCATGTTATGTGCATTTTATTTGCATACTTGCCTAAAGAAGACAGTATATGTTTATGATACGAACAAAGAAAAGTGTAAACTAGTTGCTCATACACTAGGATGTAATATAGCAGAGCATGACATTGGGTATGACCTGATAGTTGAAGCAACAAATACTGTATCTGGTCTTTTGGAATGTATTATTAATTGTGAATATAATCAACAAATATGCTCGTTTAGCCATTTATATGGACAAAATACAGATGGTATTTATACTAATTTGGTTAAAAAAGAAATAAATATATTTTTTCCATTAAGAAATGGTGCTAAAGAGAATCTTTCACATGCTGCACAGATGATTAAGGAGAACTGGACGACATGTGAAGATAAATTGATTAAAGTATATGAAACAGATGATCTTAACACAGTATTTAAAGCTAAAAGGAGCTGTAATATACCAAAGCAAATCATAAAATTTAGAGTAATTCAAGAAAGTTCTTAATATTTTTCAATGTAATGTCAAAAGAGAACCATTCATATTTCAATCTGAAATATTCAATTTTGGCTTGGTTTCTTTTCATTACATATATTGGAAGCAAAAGATACTCATAAATGAAATCTATTTTCTTTAGTTGTTTTTTTACTTTAAAAAATGTTTTAGAAGAAACATTCTGTGTTTCAGAATATTCGAGATAGGCTTCCGCTATCATTGTAAAGAAATTTCCTGCATGATATTTTGTTCTAGTAAATTCAAAATAGGCTTTTTGTATATATCTCTTTGCTTGCTGCACATCATGCGTCAAAAGCATAGCAATAGCCATAGAATAATATATTTTACCTAAATTATTATGATTATTATATTTCTGGTTTTCCTCAATAGCTTTATCATAATAATCAAAAACTTGCTGAGGTTTGTAATAACAATATGTTTCACAACATACAGTAAGATAATATGCTATATTATGAGGACTTGCATTTGTTTTTGAATAATAATTTATTGCTGTATCAAATAAAAAATTAAATCTATAGCAATGTCCGCAGGCTTTTTGTATTTCATACAAAAGCTTTTCGTCAGATACATGATTAGATAATAATTCTAAATCTACAACAGCACTTTTAAATTTTCCGCGAAGCATTTGCATATCACAATAATAAACCATCCCCTTTATATAATAACGCTCATTATTTTCATTATCTGTCAAAGTGGCAGCAAATTCTTTCATTCGCTTTTCGGCATCCGAATATCTGCCTGATATTGAAAGTAAGTAATTTATATCACATATTAATGATTTTTTATGTTTACCAAAATTGCACTCACTAATTGGAATCTTTTGTAATCGTTTAAGTCCTGATATAATATTGGAGCTCCTCGTTGTCTTTCCGATTATATATTCATAAATATAAACTAGGTTACTTTTTTTCTTATTGTTTACGCTATTAATATAATTATAAAACTCATTGCCATAACTTCTATCAACTAAGTAAAAAAATAACTCTATTAATTTTTCGGACTGATGTTCTGAAATTACCATGTTTTCATTTTCTATTAAACGATAAATGTTAATAATTAAGTTATATTTTATATCATCATAAAAGTTAACATCCGGAAGTATTCTTGCATGCACAACTGTTAAATAATTATCTATAATTTTTGTACGTACTTGTGTACTCACAAAAAAAGATATATTATGTGCAAGAACAGTATGTATTTTATATAATCCATTAAATTGTTCAACATATCTAACAATAGTACTCCTTTCAAAATCAGAAAAAGGATATCTTTGTAAAGAAAGATTGTTAAATTTTATGGCATTATCGTAGATTGTTTCATTAAACAGATTTATTACCGAAAGATAGTCAATAATTAATTGTTCTTCAGGATTCAAATGACTAAGTAAATTCTTTACCAAGTCTTCCTTACTATCAAATCCTATAATACTATTTGCCGAAAAAAGCGTTCGTTTATCCATTGCTATTGCTAAATCTAAATATAATGGTATACAATCGGTTTTTTCTATAATAAAATTAATTTGTTCTTGTGTATAATTTTGCTTTCTTAAATACATTTGAACTTCACTCTTCGGAATGCAGTCTAATGAACGGTTTTCTATTACGCTTTTGTCTACACTAGAATTGTCAAACCAGTATAATGCCTCTCTTGACGTCACGAAGAACATTCCTGTTTTGAAAGAATTGATAAAGTATTTTAGCCAATCGAATTTATAATTATTTTTTCCTAAATCATATGCATCAAAAAGGAACATATATTTTAACTCACTTAATTCGTTTTGAATGTCCACTGCCAAATTCTCGACTAAATAGATATGCAAATTCTCTATTTTATCCCGTAACAGTTCCGACACTATTTGTTTTTCTTCGTCTGTAATTACTTTTTCTTCACATAATGTTATTATCTTTCCTACAATTTGTTCTGTATCAAGCAACCCTCGTCCAACCGTAGAATCAAAAAGCTTTCCCATTCTTGTATAAATCTTTTGAGAAATGGAATATAGATTTTTTCTATCTATTCTATCACAGGAAATAAAATCCCAATATCTGAATAAGGCATAATCAAAGTGTGGTGTATAATTAAATTCTCGTCTAATACATAGCAATATAGACGGTATTGTTTCATGACTCAATATTTCCAACGGATAATAATATAGAATCTGATTTGAACCATTATAAACACTATGTATTTTTTTTATTAGTTGGCTTTTACCAATACCCCCCATCCCATAAAAAGCAAACAGCTTAAAAAAATCTGTTTGCTCATTATATATACGTACATTCTTTTCAATTAACTCAAAAATATCTTCACGATCTAAAAATATTCTATTACCAGTTTTGTTTTTGTCGGTATTAATAAATCCCATTTTGATTGCCTCAATATTATATGCTATTATATTAGTTATTTGCACCAATGTTACATGAATATATATCCTCCATCTCTCGCAAAACTGACAGATAATAAAAAGTTATCCATCAGTTTAAGCGATCTAGTGATTTACATTGGAGGGAAAAGAACCTTGTTAAATCATGAAAACATCTGTATTTGCTAAGTGGATATAACAAATCGTTTTGCTCCTTGGAATCTATTCCTACTTTCCCCATACTTTTCCAGATTTTACTTGAGCTTTCCCCGATTTTTTTATATGATAGATATAGAAGCATATTGGATTGGGAGTTCCGTACGGAGAAAGGTTGAAAAAAATGAAAATCATTGGACTGAAAGAGGAAAAATGCGTTGGGTGCAACGCATGCGTGAAGGTATGCCCTGCGGGCGATGCGAATATTGCCCACATCGATGACGAGGGGAATCTGAGGATTCAGATTGATGATAAGAAATGTATCAAATGTGGGGCGTGCATTGAGGCTTGTTCCCACGATGCTAGGTATTTTGTGGATGATATCGATCCCTTTTTGCGGGATCTGGAGGCGGGAGAGGAGATTGCCATGCTGGCAGCCCCTGCGATTAAGATTGCCTTTGATGGAAATTGGCGCCATGTGCTTCAGTGGCTGCGAAACAAAGGAGTAAAGGCGATCTATGATACCAGTTTTGGGGCGGACATCTGTACTTGGGCCCATCTGCGCTATCTGGAGAAGCATCCGGATGCCAAGGTGATCTCCCAGCCCTGTGCGGCGGTGGTAAACTATATTCAGTGTCATAAGCCGGAGCTGATTCCCCGCCTGTCGCCCATACATAGCCCCATGCTGTGCATTGCGATTTATGTGCGCAAGGTATTGGGATTCAAGGGAAAGATTGCGGCAATTTCACCCTGCATTGCGAAGATTGATGAGTTTCGGGAAACGGGCGTGATTGATTATAATGTGACCATGGATCATTTGAAAAAATATTTTGATGACAATAAGGTGGATCTTCCCAAGGTCAAAATTTACAGTGAATTTGAGTTTGACGAGCATCAGGGCCTGGAGGGGGCGATTTATTCTAAGCCAGGGGGACTGATGAAGAATCTGCTCATTCACAATCCGGAGATGGAGGTGGTTACTTCCGAGGGCATTGAAAAGCTATACCGGGATTTGGACACCTATGAGAAGGAGCAGTCGAAATGGCTTCCCACGGTCTTTGATGTGCTGAACTGTGAGAATGGGTGCAATGGAGGCCCGGCCACGGGAGTGCATTATAACTGCTTCAGCATGAATGACATTATGCATGACGTGGAGCGGTATGCCAGGAGAGTCCGCAAGGCGAATACCTCGAAAAAGGGCGTGGATAAGCAGTTTACAGAATTTGACAGGACGCTCGATATCAACGATTATGTCCGTACATATCAGTCCAAGTATGCGGAGAAGGTGAAAGTTACCGAGGCAGATATAGAGAAGGCGTATGGCGTGCTGGACAAGCATACCGAGATGGAGAAGAATTTTGACTGCCATGCCTGCGGGTACAAGTCCTGCCGGGAGATGGCCATTGCCCTGGCTCGGGGAATTAATGAGAAGGAAAACTGCCATCAGTATATGATGAAGTCCATCTATAATGAGCGCAAGAAAGTGACTGCCATCAACGATGAAGTTCTGCGCATGAACAACGAGCTGGTGAAGGTGTTTGGAAATCTTACCGAGAATATTGAAAAGGTGCGGGACGAGGCGGCAGAGATCCGCAATACGGGAAAAGAGAGCAGTGCGGATATGATGAATGTGGCTAGATATATGAATGAACTGCAGGAACTGAATCAGAGCATTTCCACGTCTCTGGAGAATATCAATGCCAGCGTGGATCAGTACAATGTGATGACCCAGGATGTGGAGAAGATTTCAGGAAAAATCAATCTGCTATCCCTGAATGCGGCGATTGAGGCTGCCAGGGCCGGCGAGGCCGGGAGGGGCTTTTCCGTAGTGGCATCCAGCATCCGGGAACTGTCGGAGAATTCCAAGTCTTCCGTTGGCAATGCCAGGGTGAATGATGAAGCGATCAAGCAGACCATCCATGAGGTGAATGAAATCATCCAGAAGTTCAGTGCTGTGACGGATGAATTATTGCAGGTGGTGAATGTTTCCATTGAAAACGTGGAGCAGACTTCCCAGAAAAGCCAGTTGATCGAGGATTCTATGAATACGGTATCCCACATTGCGGAACTTGTAGAGGATGTCATCGAGCAGACTAATTCTATATTGAATTAAGGGCAATGTTTCTTTTGGCCTTAATATGATGATAGGCAGAAGCGGCTACCGCAATTGATATTTCTCTTGAAGATATTTTTCAAGCAAACATTGATAAATTGAAGAAGAGATATCCAGACGGATTTGAAACTCAAAAATCCTTAGTGAGGTTAAAGGGCGATATATAAACAATAGACGGTCTTGCTTGCATGTAAAAATGCAAAGAAAAGGGTTCGTTGGAAGATATTGTCGGGGAAGAAGTGCATTGCATGCGGATTGACTGTATAAGAACCTTCGCAGGTCATGACTTGGATTTGTGGGGGTTCTTTTGACAAAATTGAAGTTATAGTGGATAATTTTGGTAAGGATTGTTTTAATTTATTAAATGTGTATGTTGATTTTACAAATAGTGTGTACATTCGGAGGTTGTCTGTATGATGAAAAGCCACAGGACATTATAAAAGATGTTTATACACTTGAGTTTTTAAATCTCAATGCAAATAGTCATTATGATGAGAGCGAATTAGAGCGTAAAATATGTGCTAATTTGCAGGAGTTTTTGTTAGAACTGGGGAAAGGTTTTACTTTTGTCAAAGAGCAGTTTCCCATGAATATCAATAATCATATTTACAAATGTGATTTGGTATTTTATCACCGCATTTTGAAGTGTTTTGTTTTAATTGATTTAAAGGTAAATGCAGTTCAATATGATGATATCGGGCAAATGAATATGTACATGGGATATTTTGCAGAAGAAGAAAATGAACCAGATGATAAACCACCTATTGGTATTGTATTAGCGAGGGATAAGGACGAATTATTAGTAAAATATGCTACTTATGGAATGGATACAAATTTGTTTGTTTCAAAATATGAGTTGTATTTACCTAATAGGGAAGAATTAAAGCAGTTAGTGGATAAGATTATGTTTGATGAAGAGGATTAGAAAAATGCATTTGTCTAGATTTTTTGACGGCAGAATGCCAGAAAATAAAGGATTTGTAATTATAACAAGAGGATTTTGTCTAGATTTTTTATAAAAGTTGGAAGTTATACAATAGAAAGAGGTATTGTATTAGATGTTACAGTCTTTTGCAGATATTTACAAAGATACTCTAATCTTCCCAACCTTACATAAATGTAAGATAAAAGCAAACAATCTTTATACAAAACATGATTACAACAGTGTAAAATAATAACTGTTCCAGCCAATGCCGTTGATCGGCGTGGCCTGGAGCAGTTATTTTGCTGTAGAACAGATTTTTTAGAATCGGGCGTGGCGGGCGACCGTTCGCCTGAAAGGAGGAGCGAATGGATGGGATAGCAAAGGATTACATTCGGGTGCAGGATGTGGAGAAATATTATGGCAATGCATCGAATGTGACGAAGGCGGTAGACCGGGTGAGTTTTCAGGTGAGTCGAGGAGAGTTCGTGGGGGTGATGGGGGCCTCTGGCTCGGGCAAGACCACTCTGCTCAATCTGCTTGCCACTATTGACCGGGTGACGGCAGGGCATATCTTTTACGAAGAGGCGGATATTACGGAGATGAGGGAGGATGATCTGGCGGCATTCCGCAGGAATCATTTGGGCTTTGTGTTCCAAGAGTACAATCTTTTAGATACCCTTACCTTGGAAGAGAATATTATGTTAGCCATGACGCTGCAGGGGAGAGGTAAGAAGGATATTTTGAGGGAATGCCGGGAGATGATGGAACTATTGGAAATCCAGGAAAACAGGAATAAATTTCCCTATCAGGTTTCCGGAGGGCAGAAGCAGCGGTGCGCCTGCGCCAGGGCCATGGTGAATCATCCCAAGCTGCTTTTGGCGGATGAGCCCACCGGGGCATTGGATTCCCGGTCTGCCCAGATTCTGCTGGAGACTTTCACGAGATTGAACCAGGCTCTGGATGCCACCATACTCATGGTGACCCACGATGCCTTTTCTGCCAGTTATTGCAGCCGCATCCTTTTTCTCAAGGATGGGCAGCTGTTCCATGAGTTGGTGCGAGGCGGGAAGGAGAGAAGGATTTTCTTGCAGGAGATTTTAGATGTGCTGTCCATGACGGGAGGTGAATTGTCTGATGCTAGGTAAGCTTGCTTGGAGGAATATGAGGCGCTCTGCCAAGGATTATCTGGTGTATGTTTTGACGATGATCATGATTGCCGCCTTAATGTATTCCTTTAACAGTTTGATCTTCCAGAATGAGTTGTCCCAATATTTTGAGTTCGAGGGACTGATGGCTGTTATGATCGGCCTTGCCACAGTATTTATCGTGCTGATTGTGGCGTGGCTGATCAATTATATGGTGCGGTTTATGTTGGAAAAGCGCAGTAGCGAGTTCGGCATCTACTTGCTCCTGGGCATGAAGAAGAAGGCGGTTTCCAGGCTGTACATGCGGGAAAATTTGCTTCTGGGAGCCATTGCCTTCGCCGCAGGGCTTGTGGCTGGCGTGCTTCTGTCCCAGGTGCTGATGGCGGTGATGTTTTCCATGGTGGGGATGGAATTTCATCTGCATTTTTCCTTTCATCGGTGGACGATTTTGATGACGGTGCTGTGCTATCTGGGCTGCTATATGCTGGCACTGCTGCGGTGCAAGAGGAAATTCAGGAAGATGAATATTCATGACCTGATGGATGCCAAGCGCAGGAATGAAGAGATTCGGGAGAGCCATGAGAGGGTGAAGCGGATTCTCCTGCCTCTGGCAATCTTGTTTCTTTTGGCATTCTGGACGGTGTTTCGATACATTGACAATGCGTTGCAACTGTTGTCTTTCCTGATTGGGCTGGTGCTTACCATCTATCTCTTTTACATGGGGCTGTCTGCTTGGATCATCTGTTATGTGAGGGGAAAGAAGAATGGGATTTACCGGGGCCAGAATCTCTTTCTCCTCCGGCAGTTTTCTTCCAAGATGAGGACGATGCAGTTTACCATGGGGACGCTGACTGCGCTCTTTACCATCGCTCTGATGGGGGCTTCTGTGGCTCTGATGTTCAGCGATTATGAGAATATGGTGATGGAAAAGAAATTTCCCTTCGACGTGCAGCTCTACAGTGCGGATGCTTCGGATGACTTTGCCGATGACAGGAAGGTTCTTATGGAGAATGCCAAGATGGAGGATGTCTACGTGTACCGCATTTACACTGACCGGGGAAATCAGGCCAATGGCTGGATGCTGTCCCATCTGCACACTTTCGGAGATGAATTTCGCAAAAAGGACGGCAGCGGGGACTGGAAAGCAATAGAGCGTCATCTGTCTTCTGACGATAGATGGGCATACTGTACTTATGACACCTATATGGGAATTTCCGATTACAATTATCTCCGCAGGATGCTGGGCTATGGCCAGGTGGAATTGGGGCAGGAGGAGTATTTGATACATGTAAAGCCCAGGCTTCGGGAGGAAGTGGAGGGGATGGACCGGGATTTGAGAATTTTAGATGCCACAGGTAGGAAAATGCTCTCCTGCGAGGGAATTTATACGGAGGAATTTTCTCAAAACGGACATAACGGCGGCGATTACATTCTAGTGGTGCCGGACCAAGTGCTGGGGCGGATGGAGGCATACTATTCTGAACTGGCAGCAGACATCGCGGGAAAGGCTCCCGTGGGGCTTGCCAGAAAGCTGGATGCCTTGGCAGAGGGGAAGGAAATCGATCCGGACTTCGGGGGTCGCAGCAATGTTGTTGAGCAGGGGAATGGAGAGGGGAACGGATGCTGCGGTTCAGACAATATCATTTCCATGGTACTGGATAATCTGGTGCGAGACAATCTGATTCCAGAGACAAAATATACATTGGCATCTATGATTATTCCCATGATGTATATCGGGCTGGTGTTCCTGTGCGTGGCGGTGACGGTTCTGTCCGTGCAGCAGTTAAGCGATTCCGCAAAATATAAATTCCGCTATGACGTGCTGAGAAAGCTGGGGCTGGGACGCAGCCAGATCCATGGGGTGATTGCAAAGCAGCTGGTGGCGTATTACCTGTGTCCGGCGGTGCTTGCCATGGTAATTAGCGGGAGGCTGATTCTGTATGTCAGCGTGATATTCGTTCGGGAGACGGGTGTGCCGTTGCCCCCCTGGGCATTTTTCGGGAAAAGCGTGGCATTGTTCTTCGGAATCTATCTGGTTTATTTCGCAGTGACTTATATTGGCTTTCAGAGAAATGTGGAGGAATAGATTGATATGTCATAATAAGAAAACGACTGCCCTATGGGATGGTTCATCCCATAGGGCAGTCGTTGCTGTACAGAAAACTGCTCGGCTTTTTCAGACGAAGAACGCCGGTTTTTCTACGCTCCGCTACGGTCCGTGCTTAACAGACATCCACTGGATGTCTAACACCGTTCTTCCTAGGTGCTAGAATAGCACCTTTGCGACAGTAGCTTTGCCCTTTTTTAACCCATCACTACGGTGACTTGGTATTCGGTCTTTCCCTTCTCGTAAGGAACTACGGTAGTGCCGGTGAGTTCTTTTCCATCCACGATGAGTTTGGCAACGCCTTTCTCCACCTTGTTTGGATTCTCCACCTTGATCTGGTAAACGCCTTCCCGGAATTTGCGGGTCATGGTAAAGCCCGTGCCCATCTCCTCAGGCACGCAGGGGTCGATGCTCAGGCCGTTCAGCGTGGGAACGACACCCAGGATGTACTGGCTCACGTTGACAAAAGTCCATGCTGCCGTTCCGGTTAGCCAGCTGTTCTTTGCCTGTCCGAAGAAATGGGCATCCTTTCCGGCAATCATCTGAGAGTAGACATAGGGTTCCGTGCAATGGATTTCGCTGATGTCTTCGATGTAGGCAGGGCAGGTTCTCCTGTAAATTTCAAATGCCCGGTTGCCCCGGCCGATGACTGTCTCCGCACAGGAAACCCAGGGGTTATTGTGGCAGAAGATGCCGGCATTCTCCTTATATCCCGGGGGATAGGAAGTGATTTCTCCCAGTTCCAGGTGGTACTTGGTGTAAGGCGGCTGCAGCAGCACGATGCCGTATTTGGTATCCAGCCTTTCCTTGACGGAGTCCAGTGCCTTCTCTGCCTCGCCGCTCTCCACGCCGATGCCTGCCAGCACGCAGAAGCCCTGGGGCTCAATGTATATCTGTCCCTCCTCGTTTTCCTTGGAGCCTACTTTCACGCTCTGGGAATCGTATGCCCGGAGGAACCAGTCCCCATCCCAGCCATCCTTTAATACAGCCTCGTTCATGGCAGTTACTTCGCCCATGGCCCTGTCCGCCTCGGCCTGGTCCCCGGTGAAGGCGCAGAGGTCGGCGTATTCTTTGCCGTATTTTACGAACATGCCTGCGATGAATACGGACTCTGCCACCGGTCCCTCGCTGGGGCCGAAGGTCTGGAAGGATTCTCCCGGATTTTCGGAGAAGCAGTTCAGGTTCAGGCAGTCGTTCCAGTCAGCCCGTCCGATTAGCGGCAGGTTGTGGGGGCCTTTATGGTTTACGATATAGTCGAAGGAGCGTTTCAGATGCTCTTTCAGGGTCTGTGCCTTGCTGGCGTCATTGTCGAAGGGAACCATTTCCTTTAGGATGGATGTGTCCCCGGTCTCCCGCACGTAGGCGGACACGCAGGCAATGAGCCACATGGGGTCGTCGTTGAACCCGGTTCCGATATCTGCATTTCCCATCTTGGTCAGGGGCTGGTATTGGTGATAGGCACTTCCGTCCTCGAACTGGGTGGAGGCGATATCAATGATCCTCTCCCTGGCCCGCTCGGGAATCAGATGCACGAAGCCCAGAAGGTCCTGGCAGGAATCCCGGAATCCCATGCCCCGGCCGATGCCGGATTCGTAGTAGGAAGCGGAGCGGGACATATTGAAGGTGACCATGCACTGGTACTGGTTCCAGATATTTACCATTCGGTCCAGTTTTTCCTCCTGGGAGGAGACGGTATACTTGGACAGGAGGTTTTCCCAATGGGCATTCAGTTCTGCCAGGGCTGCATCCACCTGCTCGCTGGTCTGGAATTTAGCCAGCAGTTCGTCCGCAGGCTTTTTATTGATTACATTTGGGGCAGAGAATTTTTCTTCCTGGGGATTCTCGCAGTAGCCCAGCACGAAGACGAACTTCTTGGTCTCGCCGGGCTTTAGGGTCACATTGATCTGGTGGGAGCCGATGGGGAACCATCCGCTGGCCACAGAGTTGCGGGACTTGCCCTCGGCTACTACCTGAGGGTCGTCCACGCCCCGGTAGGCACCTAGAAATTCGTCCCGGCTGGTGTCGAATCCATCCACTGGGGTATTGACCGAGTATACGGCATAATGGTTGCGCCGCTCTCTGTACTCCGTCTTGTGGTAGATGGTGGAGCCGATGACTTCCACTTCGCCAATATTTAGGTTGCGCTGGAAGTTGGTCATATCGTCCATGGCATTCCAGAGGCAGAACTCGATATAGGAGAACAGAGTGAAAGATTTCTCCTGGGATGAATGGTTGGTCAGGGTCATCTGGTTCACTTCGCAGTTGTCATGGACTGGAACAAAGGCAAGAAGAGATGCCTCCAACTCGTTTTTTACGGAAGTGAAACGGCTGTATCCCATGCCGTGGCGGCATTCGTAGGAATCCAAATCCGCTTTCACCGGCGACCATGCCGGATTCCACACGGTGTCCCCTTCTTTAATATAGAAATAACGGCCGCCCTCGTCCGTGGGCACGCTGTTGTAGCGATAGCGGGTAAGGCGGAGCAGTTTCGCATCCTTATAAAAACTGTAGCCACCACAGGTGTTGGATATCAGGGAGAAGAATTCATTGCTTCCCAGATAGTTGATCCACGGAAGTGGTGTCTTGGGAGTTGTAATGACATACTCCTTCTTTGCATCGTCGAAATAGCCAAATTTCATAAACGTCCTCCATTCTGCCTTTTTCGGCATGTCTTTTTCTAAAAAGTATATCTTAATTCTAGGGGAAAAGCAAGGAATTTTAAAGGCATGGACGCTGCAATTCGCAGTGGTTATTATTTATGGCAGAATGTAAAATGGAGTATGGTATTTCACTGTGTATATAGTGCATACAGTTAAAAAAGATGAATGTATGGAACAGTATTGGAGTTTGAGGAGAAGAAAAAACAGTATCTTGGGAAACTGTAGTATTTTCATCAGGCGGTACACTTTGCCGATGCTGATGTAGTTCATTACGCTTTTGCAGGGTAAATAGTGCTTGAAGTATCAGAAAACCTTTTGTATAATGAAAAAAGAGGAGGAATCATACTCGGTTCCTGACTCTGGTTATGAGGTGACAAAATGAAAAAAGAAAATGAAGCAAATGCATCAGGAAGCAGAATAAAGGATGAAGAGGTTGCAAAACATACCATCAAGGATAGCGTGTTTACGAATCTCTTTCAGGATAAAAAATATCTGCTTCAGTTGTATAAGACCCTCCATCCGGAGGATACACAGGTAACGGAGGATGCACTTTCGGATATCACGATTCATAATATCATGACAAACGATGTTTATAATGACGTTGGCTTCATGGTAGGGGAAAAACTACTCATACTTACGGAAGCCCAGGCAACCTGGACGGAAAATATCGCTGTCCGCATCCTGATTTACCTGATGGTGACATACCAGGATTATATCAAGAAAACGAAACAGAATGTATACAGGAGCAAGAAAATCAAGCTTCCCAGACCGGAACTGTATGTCATTTATACCGGAGACAGAAAAGAGCGAACGGAATACATCAGCCTGGCAGACGAATTTTTTGAAGGACAGAAAACATTTCTTGATGCAAAGATCAAAGTTCTCTTCGGAAGCGGTCAGGGCGACATTATCAGCCAGTATGTGACATTCACGAAGGTCTATGACGAGCAGCGGAAGCTGCATGGCAGAACCAGGAAGGCAGTGACAGAAACCATCCGCATCTGCAAGGATAAGAATGTATTGAAGGACTATCTGGAGGAGCGGGAAAAGGAGGTTGAGAATATTATGTTGGCAATGTATGATGAAAAAGAAATCCTGCGGGAGTATATCGAGAGTGAGAGATATGAGGCAGCACAGGAAAATGCAATAGTAACAATAAGAGAAATGTTAAAGACTGGTAAATTTTCGGTTGAGGAAATTGTACAGTATGTTCCCTCATTTTCAATCGAAGAGGTAGAGAAAATTCAGCGAGAATTATTACAGAATTTATAAAATAGTATTAAATCGGACTCTTGGCTCATTGACTTGAGCCTTGAGTCTTTTGCTTTTTTGGAGAAAAAGATGATAGTAATCGTTTGTTTGGATGATAAAAAAGGCATGATGTTTAATTACAGGCGGCAGAGCAGGGATCAGGCAGTGACAGAGAGGATTCAAAAAATCTGCATGGGTAAAAGGCTGTGGATGAGTCCATACTCGGATAAACTATATGGCAGTCTGGAGGGGATGGAATTGATAGTAAATCCAGATTTTCTTTCCATGGCTGGCGGCGGGGATATTTGTTTGGTAGAATCAGATAGTCTGATGCCTTATATTGAAAAGATTGAACAGGTCATCATTTACAGGTGGAATCGGACATATCCGGCGGATGTTTATCTGGATCTGGATTTATCCCAGTGGGAGAGAAGGGAACGGCATGAGTTTCCGGGTACTTCCCATGAAAAAATAACGGAGGAAATATATGAGAGGAGAACATAATTTCATGAAAAAAACAGTATTACATAACTATCTCTTTTTGTGCATGGCAGTATTCTGCCTTCTTTTTACATCTTGCGGGCAGATGGAAAAAAGGAAAGACCCCATTTCCATAGAGGAGATTCCGGCATACTCAGGGCAGCCATATGTGGAAATTGATGGAAACCAGCCGGACTTTCCAGAGAAAGATAAAACAAAAAAATCTTTTGAGCAGTACAGTGATTTGGATTCATTGGGAAGATGTGGCGTGGCGTATGCAAATGTGGGAAAAGACCTGATGCCGACAGAGGAGAGGGGCAGTATCGGAAAAGTCAGGCCTTCCGGATGGCATACGGTGAAGTATGACATCGTGGATGGGAAATATCTGTATAATCGGTGTCATCTGATCGGGTATCAGTTGACGGCAGAGAATGCCAATGAGAAAAATCTGATCACAGGCACCCGCTATATGAATGTAGATGGGATGCTGCCTTTTGAAAACATGGTGGCAGATTATGTGAAGGAGATGGGAAACCATGTGCTTTACAGGGCAACCCCGATTTTCGATGGTAAGAACCTGGTGGCAAAGGGCGTGCAGATGGAGGGATATTCCGTGGAAGATGAAGGGGATGGCATCTGTTTCAATGTCTTTGTGTATAATGTGCAGCCGGGAATCTGGATTGATTATGCGACCGGGGAAAGTAAAGAGGATAGCGGGACTGGCGATGGTGGAAACGGTGTAAAGGAAACGCCTGCTCCTGATGTCGGCAGTCAGACAGGGCAGGATGGGGCAGATACAGAAACAGAGGTGGTTGAAATTCGGGGAAATAAAAAGTCAAAGATTTATCATTGCCTCGGACAGGCATCGTATGAGGAAATGGCGGATTCTGATAATCTGGTGGTTTTCCGTTCAGAACAGGAAGCACAGGAAGCCGGATACAGGAAGGCAAAGAGGTAGGGGAGAGATACTATGAGTATGATGGAATGGTTTAATGTGATAGCAGGCATCAACATAGAAATCTTCAATGGCTTATTGATCAACATATTTTCACGGAAGATTCAGAGGGATATTTGAAAATAAATTCTCCTATAGTCTATATTTTAAAGGATTTATATAAACACGATCTGATTTGCCCTCAATATTATGCTAATGGTTTAAAAATATAGTTGATGAATGGTATAGGAATGGTGATTTAAGATCGACAAACACTCTTTTTTCTGGACCGAAGCAGTCTTACCTTAATTATAAATTGAATAAAGCCTCCTATTAGTAGTGGACTTGATTTGCGGAATAGATATACACATTTCTGTTGGTCCATTCAGTTGTAGTCTTTGGATTAGAATGCATGTGGAGGATAGTTTCCCATGATCCCTATGCATTTCACCGTGAATTGCAGTTCCAAGTCATATTTTTCATAAACGAGTCATAAAGATATATGAGCGCTCTGCGGGGCAGGGCATTTTAAGAAAAGTTCTGAATGATTTGCAGGAGGGGCAGGAAGGGGGAATTGCAGTGTGGAAGAATCGACTGTTTTTTATGGCGGGGGCGTTGGCAGCAGTGTGCGCCATTCTTTTTCTGACAAGGGCTGTGATGGCCTGGGAGACAAGTGGAACTACTGCTGGGGAGGAGAAGCCTGCCAGAAATAAAGTGGCGTATCTCACTTTTGATGATGGCCCCAGTTCCCTGACAGGAGAATATTTGGATGTGCTGAAAAAGGAGGGGGTCCCGGCTACCTTCTTTCTCATCGGGCAGCAGATTGAGGGAGAGATGGAGGATGTGGTGAAAAGGCAAGTAAAGGAAGGGCATGAACTGGGATTGCACTCCTATACCCATCAGGCGGATAAAATCTATCAGACTGGTGAGACGTACAAGAAGGATTTGGAGCAGACCAGGGAGAGGATCCGCTCCTGCGTTTCTTTTGATGTGAAGAATTATCGCTTTCCCTGGGGCAGTGCCAATGCCTATATCCGATGGTATAAGAAAGAACTCACAGCAGAACTGGAGGGACAGGGGCTGATGTATCAGGATTGGAATGTGAGCGGGGAAGATTCCGTGGGCTGTCCCAGCGCCTACTCCATTCTGTCCCATGTGCGGAAAGACTATGAGAAATACGATGATCCCGTGATATTGCTGCACGATTCTGCTACTTGCAGGGCTACACTGGAGGCGCTGCCAGAAATCATCCGGGAATTGAAGGATAAGGGATATCGTTTTGATGTCCTATCCAACAGGGGGGAGCCATGCCATTTCTCCCGATAAAAGATGGAAATATACCCCGTCTCTCTTTTTTTGCTCACTAATTTATAGAAGAGAATGTGCTACTTCTGTTATCATTTGTAAATTGCAAAAAGGAAATGCGATCCTTCCGTCCTCTTTTGTAAATATAGAAAAAATGTGCTCTTTCTGTCATCATTTGTATGCATTAATAAAGAAATGCGTCCCTTCTGTTACTTGCTGTGCAACTAGGAGGGAATATGCCCACTCTTATAAGAAGGGAAAATGGTCCTTTGACATCAGGTCTGTCAGCATGATGTACAGGTGATTCCTTGCGTTTGGGGGCAATTGCAGTATTAAGTCCATAACTTCTTCGTTTAGGACGATGGGTGACTTTTCAAATCCAAAGAATCCCCCGGGAGTCACGTTGAGGTAATCGCAAATCCCAAAGAAGTTTTTCATAGAGGGGAAATTCTTGCCGGACTCAATGGAGGTGATGTAATTCTTGTTCTGCCCCATATTTAGGCTCATCTGCCTTGCGCTGAGTTGGTGCCGCTCCCGGAGCATTGCCAGGCGCAGACCGAATTCTTTGTTCGTACAGTAAATGTCTTGTTGGTTATTGTTCTTTGTCATGAGTATTTGATTACCTTTCTGCACTGCACACAGTTATTGATAGGTATTATGCAGCAGTGCAGGCACAGTACCTATATAACTAAAAAGTGTAGCAAAAAAAGAGAAGACATGTGCCAGAATGGCTGGGGTATTTAAACAGTATATGCCAGAAATAATCTGGCATAAATAGATTTACGTATATTAAATGCAAAAGTTGTGAAATTAAACCATAAGAGATCCTATTTCGAATCACTTTTCGTATTAGTCGGAATGAATTGTCATAGCAACACGAAGGAATGGATTTATGGGAATTTTTTCATAGGGGAATTGATTTCAATATTTCCTTATGTTACAATACGAAATTGAAGTTAATAGTACGATTTATAGGGGGAAATAGAAGAATGAAATATTTTGGGACAGATGGCTTCCGGGGCGAGGCGAATGTGGACTTGAATGTGGTACATGCCTATAAGGTGGGAAGGTTTCTGGGATGGTATTATGGTCAGGAGCACAAGGCAAGGATTGTGATTGGGAAAGATACCAGGCGTTCCAGCTATATGTTTGAGGATGCCCTTGCCTCCGGCCTGACTGCCAGCGGCGCAGACGTGTACCTGCTGCACGTGACGCCCACGCCCAGCGTGTCTTACGTGGTTCGCACGGAGCAGTTTGACTGTGGCATCATGATATCTGCCAGCCATAACCCATATTATGACAATGGATTGAAGGTCATCAATGGAAACGGGCATAAGTTGGAGGCGGAGGTCGAGGAGAAGATTGAGGAATATATCGATGCCCCAGAGGATACCATTCCCTTGGCTACCAGGGACCACATTGGCTGCACGGTGGATTACGCCATCGGCCGGCACAGGTATATCGGCTATCTCATGTCCTTGGCAACCCGCTCCTTCAAGAATGTGCGGGTGGGCCTTGACTGTGCCAATGGCTCCTCCTATTCCGTGGCGAAGGGGGTCTTTGATGCCTTGGGGGCGAAGACCTTTGCCATCGGCATGAACCCTGACGGAACGAATATCAATGCGGGTTGCGGCTCCACCCATATAGACAATCTTCAGAAATATGTGGTGGAGAATAATCTGGACGTGGGATTTGCCTATGACGGGGATGCGGACCGATGCCTGGCTATTGACGACAAGGGGGAGATTATTGACGGGGATGCCATTCTATATCTCTGCGGATGCTATATGCAGGAGAAGGGCGAGCTCAACAACCATACCATCGTCACTACGGTGATGTCCAATCTGGGCTTGTACAAGGCCCTGGATAAGAAGGGGATCGCCTATGAGAAAACTGCCGTGGGGGATAAATATGTGAATGCCTGCATGACAGAAAAGGGCCATTCCCTGGGGGGGGAGCAGTCCGGGCATATTATTTTCAGCAAGTATGCGGTGACGGGAGACGGGGTGCTCACATCCCTGATGCTGATGGAAGTGATGCTGGAGAAGAAGCAGAGGCTTTCTGAACTGCGGAAGGAATTAAAAATCTATCCCCAGGTGCTGAAAAATGTTCGGGTGGCAGATAAGCCTGCCGCCATAAATGACCAGGATGTGATAGCCGCTACGGAGGCCGTGGAGAAGGCACTGGGTTCCGACGGCCGCATCCTGCTTCGGGAGAGTGGCACCGAGCCTGTGATTCGGGTGATGGTGGAAGCGGGAACGGAAAAACTTTGCGAGGAGTATGTGGACCAGGTGATTGAGGTTCTGGAGAAAAAGGGACACGTGGTGAAAGGGTAAGCCAATTTCTAGAAACTAGTTATAATTTTATGTGCAAGCACAACGATTTGAACAATTTTCTAGAAATGACTGTGAATAGTAACAGCTTTTTTAAAAATTTCTTGATTTTGGCAATGGTTAATGCTATATTAATAAAATGGTGATTTGCGGGGAATTTCCCGCGTAATATGAAGGAGGAAATACTAGAATGAGTGTACAGGTTGAAAAGTTGGAAAAGAGTATGGCGAAGCTTACTATTGAGGTGTCAGCAGAGGATTTCAATGCCGCCATGGATAAAGCGTATCAGAAGAGCAAGGGCAGGATTTCATTGCCGGGATTCCGCAAGGGAAAGGCGCCGCGTGCCATGATAGAGAAAATGTACGGCCCCAGCATCTTTTACGAGGATGCCGCCAATATCGTTATTCCCGATGCCTACGAGGCTGCTGCGGAGGAGAGCGGGCTGGAAATCGTTGCCCAGCCTGAGATTGACATAGAGCAGGTGGAGAAGGGAAAGACTTTTATTTTTACGGCAGTGGTTGCAGTGAAGCCGGAAGTCACTTTGGGAGAGTACAAGGGCATTGAGGTAGAGAAGAAGTCGGTGGAGGTTTCTGAGGAGGAAGTGTCCGAGGAGATTGACAAGGCCAGGGAGAAAAATTCCCGCATGATTACCGTGGACGACAGGGCTGCCCAGGATGGAGATACCGTGGTGATTGACTTTGACGGCTACGTGGACGGGGAACAGTTCGAGGGCGGCAAGGCGGAGGACTACACCCTGGTGCTTGGCTCTCATACCTTTATTGACAATTTCGAGGAGCAGTTGGTTGGAAAGAGCATCGGCGATGACGTGGAAGTGCATGTGACATTCCCGGATCAGTACCAGGCGGAGGAACTTCAGGGCAAGCCCGCAGTGTTCCAGGTGAAGATGAAGGAAATCAAGGTGAAGGAACTTCCGGAGTTGGATGATGATTTCGCCCAGGATGTGTCCGACTGCGATACGCTGGAGGAATATCAGAACGAGACAAGGGAAAAACTTCTGAAGATGAAGGAAGATGAGGCAAAGAGGGAGCAGGAGGATGAGATTATCGGCAAGATTATTGAGAATGCCGAGATGGAGATTCCGGAGAAGATGGTAGAGGCGCAGACTCGCCAGATGACCCAGGAGTTTGCCCAGAGACTGCAGGCGCAGGGACTTTCTCTGGAACAGTATATGCAGCTGACTGGCCAGACGCCTCAGAAGATGATGGAAGAACTGAAACCCCAGGCATTGCAGCGCATCCAGAGCCGCCTGGTATTGGAGGCGATTGCTGCCGCTGAGAATCTGGAGGCATCCGAGGAGGAATACCAGAAAGAACTTGAGAATATGGCCGAGATGTATCAGATGGAAGTGGATAAGCTGAAAGACATGATTGGCGAGGGTGAGGAGAAGCAGATTCACATGGATTTGGCAGTGCAGAAAGCGGTTGATTTCGTGGTGGAGTCTGCGTCTGAAAAATAAGACTATTTTTGAAGGGGGTGTGCATGATGGGATATAGCATTCCATATGTCATTGAAAAGACCAGTAGCGGGGAGCGTTCTTATGATATTTATTCCAGGCTGCTGCAGGATCGGATTATTATGTTGTCGGGAGAGGTGAATGATGATATTGCCAGTCTGGTGGTATCCCAGCTGCTTTTCCTGGAGTCCCAGGATCCGTCCAAGGATATCTCGCTGTATATTAATAGCCCTGGCGGTTCTGTCAGCGCGGGATTTGCCATCTATGATACCATGAACTATGTGAAATGCGACGTGTCTACGATTTGCATGGGATTGGCGGCGAGCATGGGCGCTTTCCTTCTGGCTGGGGGGAAGAAGGGCAAGCGGATGGCCCTCCCCAATGCCGAGGTGATGATTCACCAGCCCTCCGGCGGTGCCAGGGGGCAGGAGACGGAAATCCGCATCGTAGCCGAGCAGATTTTGAAGACCAGGGAGCGGCTGAACCAGATTCTTGCAGACAATACGGGCAAGCCCTTGGATGTCATCGCCCAGGATACGGAGCGGGATAACTATATGTCTGCCGAGGAGGCAAAAGCCTATGGCCTGATTGACGAGGTTATCGCAAATAGGAAATAAATGGATACGGGAGGGTGCCATGTCGGGAAAAAAAGATGAAACAAAGGTAAAGTGCTCTTTTTGCGGGAAGACGCAGAATCAGGTGCACAAATTGCTTGCCGGCCCGGGTGTATATATCTGTGACCAGTGTATTGATCTCTGCTCGGAGATTATCGAGGAAGAGTTTGGAAGCATGGAGGAGAGATATGACGACAACACCGGCATCAATCTTCTAAAGCCCAAGGAAATCAAGGAATTTCTGGATGATTATGTCATTGGCCAGGAAGAGGCGAAGAAAGTGCTGTCTGTGGCGGTGTATAACCACTACAAGCGAGTGCTTTCCAGGAATAGATTGGATGTGGAATTACAGAAGAGCAATATTCTGATGCTTGGCCCCACCGGTTCAGGAAAGACATTTCTGGCCCAGACATTGGCAAAGATTCTGAATGTGCCCTTTGCCATCGCGGATGCCACGGCTCTGACAGAGGCCGGGTATGTGGGGGAGGATGTGGAGAATATCCTGCTCAAGATTATCCAGGCGGCAGAATACGACCTGGAGAGGGCGGAGCACGGCATTATTTATATTGACGAGATAGACAAGATTACCAGAAAAGGGGAGAATGTGTCCATTACCAGGGATGTGTCTGGGGAGGGCGTCCAGCAGGCGCTCTTGAAGATTCTGGAGGGCACGGTGGCAAGCGTGCCGCCCCAGGGGGGGAGGAAGCATCCCCACCAGGAATTTTATCAGCTGGATACCACGAATATTCTATTTATCTGCGGCGGTGCCTTTGACGGGCTGGACGGGATTATCGGCTCCAGAATCGGAAAGAAGGCCATCGGATTCAATGCGGAACTGTCGGAGAAGGTGGAAGAGAATGTGGGAGAACTGTTCAAGCAGGTGCTTCCGGAGGATTTGGTGAAGTTTGGGCTGATTCCCGAGCTGATTGGCCGCGTTCCGGTTACGGTGGCTTTGGACTTGCTGGACGAGGAGGCGCTTTATCGAATCCTTGTGGAGCCGAAGAATGCCATTACAAAGCAGTATGAGAAGTTATTTGAACTGGATGATGTGAAGCTGACCTTTGAGGAGGAGGCTATCCGGGCTGTGGCAGAACGGTCATTTAAGAGGAAGACTGGCGCCAGGGGCTTGCGGGCCATTATAGAGAATGTCACGATGGATGCCATGTTCGAGGTGCCGTCGGACGAAGATGTGAGGGAGTGCATCATTACGAAAGAGTCCGTGGTGGGCGAGGAGCAGCCGAAATTGGTTTTGTACAATGATGAGGTTAAGATGCTTCCCGGAAAGGATCAGAAGAAGGAAGGCGAGATTGCCTGATGTAGCGTATCATTGACTTCTGTATGTTACAATGCATTAGCAGTGTTTGTCTTTGCGGAGATAAAAAGGGAGGCTGTCATGTGAGACAGCCTCTTTTGGTGGAATTGGGCATAATTTTGCGCTTATTTGGTCGAGAGGATGTAGTGTGAAAAATGAATTTTTCACACGCAACTTTGTGCCTGTGGCACAAAGATTGCAGATACTGGAAAGGCATGGTTATTTGGATGGAACAGGAAGAAAAGAAAATATATCCCTTTGTGCCATTGCGGGACGTGGTGATTTTTCCAGGGGTGACGGTGTATCTGGAACTGGGGCGGGAGGAGACGAAGAATGCCATTCTCCATGCCATGCAGGAGGAGAAATATATCATCACTTCTGCCCAGAAAGACCCGGGGGTGGAGCATCCGGGGATGGAGGAAATTTTCTCCATGGGGATGATGGCGGAGGTCAAGCAGATCGTGCGGACGCCGGACAAGAACGTGCGGGCAGTGATTACAGGGGTGGAGAAGGTGGAAATCTCGGCTCTGGAGAGCAGGGATTCCTGCATGTATGCCCGGGCGGACGAGACGGCCAGAGAGGAGGAATTGCCTTATTCCCTGGAAGTGATTGCTATGCTTCGGGGATTGAAGGATGTATTTCAGGTGTATGCCAACCTCTATCAGAAATTTAATGAGAAAATGGTAGCGGAAATCTTGGAAATCGTGGACTTGAACCGCCTGATTTATGAAATTTTAACAAACCTTCCAGTGAATTATGTCATGAAGCAGAAAGTGCTTGCCATGGAGGGAGCGGACAAGCGCCATCAGGAATTGATGCTGATTCTCAACCGGGAGATCGGCATTCTGCGAATCCAGGAAGATATTGCCCTGAAAGTGAAAGGGCAGGTGGAGAAGAACCAGAAAGAATTTTACCTGCGTGAAGAAATCAAGGCAATCCACAAGGAACTGGGACAGGAGGACGCCCTCTCTGAGGCGGATGGCTTCATGGAGCGGGTGGAGAAGATGAAGGCGCCGAAGAAGGTGAAGAGGAAGTGCCGGGAGGAAGTGAGCCGCTTTCGTAAGATGAGCCCCAGTTCTTCCGAGAGTGCCGTGATTCGGGGATACGTGGAGACATTGCTGACATTTCCGTGGAAGAGGGAGAAGAAGGAAAAGTTAGATTTGGCCTATGCCAGAGAGATTCTGGATCGGAATCATTATGGGCTGGAGAAGGTGAAGGAGCGCATGATCGAGTTTCTGGCGGTGAAGATGCTAAAAAGGGACGGACATGCCCCGATTATCTGCCTGGTGGGACCGCCGGGCACGGGAAAGACGTCCATCGCCAAGTCCGTGGCGCAGGCTCTGGGCAGGAAGTATGTGCGCATCTGCCTGGGCGGCGTGCGGGACGAGGCGGAGGTTCGAGGGCATCGCAGGACTTACGTGGGAGCCATGCCGGGAAGGATCGTGGCAGGGATTCAGCAGGCGAAGGTGCGAAATCCCCTGATGCTTCTGGATGAGATAGACAAGCTGGGCTCGGATTATAAGGGAGACCCTTCTTCTGCCCTTCTGGAAGTGCTGGACCCGGAGCAGAACAAGCATTTTTCTGACCATTATATGGAGTTTCCCGTGGATTTGTCCCATGTGATGTTCCTCTGTACCGCCAATGCCACAGACACTATTCCCAGACCCTTGCTGGACAGGATGGAAGTGATTTCCCTGCCCGGCTATACGGAGAATGAGAAGTTCCATATTGCCAAGGAGCACCTCTTGCCCAAGCAGCGGGAGGAAAATGGGCTGATGGCACAGAATCTCAAAGTTTCTGACACAATTTTGCGAAACATTATCCGCTATTATGTACGGGAGGCTGGGGTGAGGAACCTGGAGAGGAAAATTGGCTCCATGTGCCGGAAGGCGGCGAAGGAAATTGCTTTGGGGGAGAGGGATGTGGTACGAATCTCCCAGAGGAATGAGAAGGATTACCTGGGAAACCGTCTGGAGCGGGTCAATCTCGCAAACGAGCAGGCTGAGATTGGCGTGGTGAGAGGCTTGGCGTGGACTGCCATGGGCGGGGACACTTTGGAAATCCAGGTGTCCGCCTTTCCGGGGGAAGGGAAGCTGCAGTTGACCGGAAAGCTGGGAGAGGTGATGCAGGAGTCGGCGAGAATTGCTTTGTCCTACGTGAAGTCCGTGGCGGCGGACAGGGAGGAGTTTCTGAAGCAGCATGATTTCCATCTCCATGTGCCGGAGGGGGCGGTTCCTAAAGACGGGCCCTCTGCGGGGGTTACCATGGCGACGGCGCTGTATTCCGTGGTGATGGGGGCAAAGGTGCGGCCGGAGGTTGCCATGACGGGGGAACTGACGCTCCGTGGAAACGTGCTGGCAATCGGCGGGCTGAAAGAGAAACTTCTGGCGGCAAAGGCGGCAGGGATTCGGAAAGTGTATGTCCCCTCTGAGAACAGGAAGGATATCCTGGATCTGGAGGAGGAGATTCGAGAGGGAATCCAGGTGGGCTATGCCAGGAAGATTGAGGACATTTGGAAGGGAATATTCATAAGTAAGAATGGAGGATCTTTGTGAAAATAAAAAAAGTGAACTTGGAGACGGTGTGCGGCATCACCAGCAAGATTCCGGATAACCAGTTGGTGGAGATTGCCTTTGCCGGGCGTTCCAATGTGGGAAAATCCTCCCTCATCAATGCTCTGATGAATAGGAAGTCCTATGCCAGGACATCCCAGCAGCCGGGCAAGACCCAGACCATCAATTTCTATCGAATCAATGATGATCTCTATTTTGTAGATCTGCCGGGGTACGGCTATGCTAAGGTGGCGAAGAATACGGTACAGCAGTGGGGGAAGATGATTGAAGGGTATCTGGAGCGTTCCAAGGTGCTGCGGCTGATCTTCCTGCTGGTGGATATTCGGCACCGACCGAACCAGAATGACAAGCAAATGTATGATTGGTGCATTCACTACGGATTTCAGCCCATCGTCATTGCCACCAAGGAAGACAAGGTGAAGCGTTCCCAGAAGGCGAAGCTCATCCGGGAGATTGAGGAAGCCCTGCAGGTGGTGGAGGGAACGCCAGTAATTCCCTTCTCTGCCATGACCAAAAGCGGGACAGAGGAGATCTGGGAATATATTGACATGGTACATGATGCATTTTTGGAAGAAAAAGGTATGTAGGAACTTAGAATGGAGGAAGAGATGAACAGACAGAAGCGGCAGGCAAGTGGGACAGTAGAATTGGCAAAAATCGTGCTACTGAGTTTCATTGCTCTGGTGATGGCAGTGGGCATCGGGCATTTTGCGGCGGCAGAAGAGAATTTGCTGACAGAAAGTGAAAAAACCATATATGTCGGGGATAGCATAGAGATTCCCTCTTGTTTTTCAGAGGAGCAGAAGGTGGAACATGTCACCTATGAAGTAAAAGAAGATGGCGGTGACAGGGACTCTGTGGAACTGAGCGAGGATGGCACTGTGAAGGCTTTAAAGGCAGGGATGGTTCAGGTCACGGTATCCTATGCCTTGCCGGAGAGTCCGATTACAAAGGAGGAATTATTTACAGTAAAGGTGCTGGCTCCCCAGGAATTGTCTGCGGTGTATGGAGAGGTGCTTCCTTCCATAGAGGCTTGGAATTATTACAGCCAGGAAAGGTATGAAGTTTTCTTTTCTGAAGACAGTCTCAGCCAGTATGGAAGCCAGATTTGCGTGGAGGGATTAAAAGAAGCCACGGTATCTCTAAAGAGAAGAGACGGCAAGGGCGATGCCTTTGAGGTGGCGAAAGTTGGGATTCAGGCACCTGCGCTGGTTCAGGATAAATTTGCAAGGGCCGTGGGGACCGAGGCATATGCTCCCGAAATCTCTCATTTTCTTGAGATGGCCCAAGACAAACTATATCAGAAAGAAATTCTCGATGCGGGAAAGGTTCAGTGGAAGATTGGGACAGTGGATTCGGATAAGCCACAGGATACGAACCAGCCCGGCGGCAATCAGGATGAGGGACAGAATGTTGATAAGCCTGGTAGCGATCAGACTGACGGAGGAGAGGAAAATTCCTCTGGAAATACGGAGGATGAGAACGGAATTGCAAAGGCGACAGAGCAGGGATTTCTGGCGTTGAAAGTGGGAAGCGTGAAAGTTTCTGCCATTCTCACTGCGAAGAATGGAGATCAGTCAATCCTTGAGGGAACACTTTTTGTGACGAATCCCATCTTGCAAGACACTCGGCTGGTGCTTGCCAAGGGAGTGACGAAGCCTTTGGTGGTACAGGGTACCTGCGAGGTGAGCACGATTGTCCGCGGCAAGACGGAACTGGAGGCAGATGGGGATTTGGCGTATCTGTCCACTGGGCTCAATGTCTATGCGGCGGCCAAGGGAACCATAGATATTTCCGTTATTGCGGATGGCAAGGTGCTGACTGCTGAAATTATCGTGACGAATCCAAAATTTACTAGCAGCGCCGAGATTATGTATAAGAAGCAGAGCAAGACGGTGAAGCTGAAAGGATTAAATAGTACATATAGTACCGTAGTATTTTCCAGTTCCAATAAAAATGTAGCCACGGTATCGAAAAAAGGCGTGGTAAAGGCAAAGAAGTCCGGCAGGGTGCGCATTTATGCCAAGGTGGATGGCAAGAAGATCTATGCCTTGGTGGAAGTCAGTTCAAAGGCTGGCTACCAGGCATCAAAGAAGGCTATCGCCATCTCCAAGACCAAGACAAAATATAGCCAGTGGAGGAGGATGCGCAAGGGATATTATGACTGCAGTTCTCTGGTGTCCAGGGTGTATCGTCCCTATGGGGTATATTTTGGCGTGAAGCGGGGATGGTCGCCTACTGCTGCCGCTATTGGCAAATGGTGCACCAACAATAAGAAGGTGCTTTCTAAGAAGGCGGTCTCCTATAAGAAACTGCTTCCGGGGGATCTTGTCTGCTACTCCTATGCTAGGAACGGCAGGTACCGCAATATCAGCCACATTGAAATTTATGTGGGCAATGGAAAGAATGTATCGGCAAGCAGCAGCAATAACCGGGTGATTCATTATGATTATAAGAATGGGTCTACCAAGCTGGTTGCCCGCCCGAAGAAATAAGTTTAAATATTATTTTTGATGGAAGAAGAGGATGTATGAAAGCATTCTCTTCTTTCTGTTCTGCCTAAAATCAATTTGCGATGGGTGCAAAGTTTGGCACCATTTTTATTCCCGGTAATATATTAATATAAATTACCATTTCAGGAGCCTTTATTAATGGAAGAGAGAAAAACAAATGATTGCAATTTTATGAACGTAGCGCCCATCATGATGGATTTGCCCTATCCTCCCCTGCAAGTGAAGGAGAAGAATCCCGCATACGCCAATCTGCTCAGCGTAGATTATTGCGGTGCTGTCTCGGAGATGTCTGCCATCACCCAGTATATCAATAACGAGAACCGCCTGTCCTGTGAAAAGTGCGAAGTGGCAAAGACCATTTTGGGCATTGCCATGGCGGAGATGATTCATTTGCAGAAATTGGGAGAGCTGATTGTACTTTTGGGAGGGAAGATTGATTTTGCGGCTAGGAATTGTCATGGGGAATCTAGAATGTGGACGCCGGAATACCTGACCTTGCCGGATAATCCCGGCAAAATGCTGGTGGCTGGCGTAGAGTCGGAGAGAGATGCGATCCACCAGTACAGGATGCACATGAGAATGATGAAAGATCCTTATGTGAACGCCACGCTGGCGAGAATCATCAAGGATGAGGAGTATCATATCATGATGCTGCAGACGCTGATGAAAGATATGTAAATGATAGGAAGCACTTATTGGATAATGATATTGGCACAGTCGAAATCGTTGGTCAGGTCGTAGACTTTCCCGGTCTCCAATCCTACCACTGTGGGGCGCAGCACGGAATGGGCATTGTTCTTTACCACGCGGGCATTCTCTCCTGTACTCAGCTGCACGGTGGAATCCACGGGATAGAGGATGACGCTGTCCAGAAAGCTGCGCATGGAGGGCAAGTCCAGTTCCTCTGTCATGGACATGATCAGCTCGATGGCATTTCTCTGGGTAAATGGCTTTTTATAGGGGCGTTCTGTCACCAGGGCGTCGTATACGTCCGCTACGGAGAGAATCTTGGCATAGGGGATGATTTTGTCTGCGGCGTAGCCGAAGGGGTATCCCTTGCCGTTCATTTTTTCATGGTGCTGCAGCACCGCCAGGGCGATGGCCGGAGAGATGCCTTCCTTATTTTTCAGAATTCCGTAGCCAAACTCGGAATGACGCTTCATTACCGCAAATTCCTCATTATCCAGCCTTCCCGGCTTATTTAGGATTTCCAGGGGGATTTTTGATTTTCCGATATCGTGCAGGAGTCCGGCGATGCCAATATTGTGGATGTCTTCCTTGGGCAATCCCTGCTTCTTGGCAACAATCATGGCAACGGTGGCCACGTCCACGCTGTGCTTGAACGTATATTCGTCGCTGGTCTTTAGGACGCTGATATCGACCGCCAGGGCGTCATTGTCGTCAATGGCCTTTAAAAGTTCCCCGGTGATGGAGTGGGTGGTATCCATAAAGATTTCGCATTCTGTATTGTTGTATAAATACTGCATGGCGGAGGATACCCGTTTTTTTACCGTGTCTGTCAGCTGGACTTTGGCGGGGTCTGGCTCCCGATATTTTGCCAGGTTGCTTTTTACGACAGCGGGAAGTTTGTCGTAGTCAGTTTCCGTGGCCTCCTCCTCCCCTTCGCTGACGTATACGCCGGATATTCTCAGCCTTTTCAGGGAGTCAATCATGTATTGGTCTAAAATCGTATATTTGGCAATGAGGGTTCTGTCCATCCTGTCCACGATGGACTGGTCGATGCGCATACCCTCCTGCAGTTCTCTCGTCCTGACGAAATATCGCTTAATCATTTCAATTCACCTCTGGTAACATTGTACTTTACAAACTGCTACTATTATCAGTATAATAGAAAAATAGGATTTCTACAATAAGAAATCACTTATTTGAATTGGGTTAGAAATTAGGAAAAAACAAACATAGTTTGTGCGCAAGTTTGTGTCTGCGCTGCGACACAAACATTGAAAGAATTTTGGTTCTTTTTGCATCAAAAGGCAGTGCAGAGATGAGGAAATTATGAATATTGTTGTTTTGGCAGGGGGGCTTTGCACCGAGAGGGACGTGTCCCTGATTAGCGGCACCCAGGTGTGCAGTGCATTGAGGAAGAGGGGGCACCATGCAGTTCTGGTGGATGTCTATTTGGGAACGGAGGAGGAACTTGACTTTAATATGGTGTTTGCTGAGAGGGAATCCCTTTTGGCGGACGAGCGGAAAATAGAATCCAGGGAGCCGGATCTGGAGGAGGTAAAGGCTCGCCGGAAGGGGAAGTGCGACGGCTTTTTCGGGCCGAACGTGCTGGAACTTTGCAGGCGGGCAGATATCGTATATATGGGGCTTCACGGCGCAGAAGGGGAGAATGGGAAGATTCAGGCCACCTTCGACATGCTGGGTATTCGCTACACTGGCTCTGGCTATCTGGGAAGTGCCGTTGCCATGGATAAGGGGATGGCGAAGAAAGTATTTCTGAATGGGGGCATCCCCACGCCGGAAGGGTATTCCATTACGCTGGGAACGGAGGAGCAGGCCAGTCGGGTGGGATATCCCTGCGTGGTAAAGCCCTGTTGCGGCGGATCTAGCGTGGGCGTGAGTATGGCGGAGAATGATGAGGAGTTTTGCCAGGCCCTGGAGGTGGGCTTCCGCTATGAGGAGGAACTGCTGGTGGAGAAGTGCATCCGGGGGAGGGAGTTTTCCGTGGGGGTGATTGACGGGAAGAGTCTGCCCGTTATTGAGATCATTCCCAAGGTGGATTTCTATAATTATGAGAACAAGTATCAGCCGGGGATGGCGACGGAGGTTTGCCCGGCGGAACTTTCCGTGGAAATTGCAGAAAAAATGCAGAAATATGCGGTGGATGTATTTCGGGAGTTGAAATTAGAAACCTATGGCAGAATAGATTTTCTGTTGGATGAAAAGAATCGGATGTTCTGTTTGGAGGCCAATACCCTTCCCGGCATGACCCCTACCAGCCTGCTTCCCCAGGAGGCTCAGGCAGTGGGCATCGAGTACGGGGAACTGTGCGAGCAGATTGTGGGAAAATCCCTGGAGAAATACGAAAAAAAAAACAATAGCAGTGCGGGAGGGAAATACGGCAGGGGGGATATGATTCCCGTGTGGACGTCTCCCATGTCCGGCATGACGATACATAAGATCGTGGAGGCGTGCCAGGGCACCTACTATGGACCGGAGGAGGAACGGGACAGGGAAGTTTCCATGATTGTCACGGATAGTCGGCAGATTGAGAGGGACTGCCTGTTCGTGGCAATCAAGGGTGCCAGGGTGGATGGAAATCAATTTGTTCCTGCCGCCTATGAAAGCCAGGCGCTGTGCTGTCTCTCCGAGGTGGTGCCAGAGAGGCATGACAGGCCCTATATTCTGGTGAAGTCCTGCTATCAGGCGTTGAAGGATATGGCGTCTCTGTACCGGGAAATCCTGGGAATGCGGCTAATTGGCATTACGGGGAGCGTGGGAAAGACTACCACTAAGGAGATGGTAGCGGCGGTTCTGTCGGAGCGGTTCCCAGTGTGCAAGACCCAGGGGAATTTTAATAACGAGGTGGGGGTGCCATTGACCCTGTTCCGCCTGCGGAAGGAGCATGCCTTGGGGATTATCGAGATGGGCATCAGCGATTTTGGGGAGATGGAGCGGCTCAGCGCGGTGGTGAAGCCGGATGCCTGCATTATCACCAATATCGGCCAGTGCCATCTGGAAAACCTGGGAGACCGGGACGGGGTGCTGCGGGCCAAGACAGAGATCTTTACTTACATGCACCCTGCTGGTCAGATTTATCTCAACGGGGAGGATGATAAGCTGGCAGAGGTGACGGAGAGCGGGGAGCGGAAGATTACATTCTTTGGAGGAATCCATGGCGATGTGCGGGCAGAAAATGTCTGCGCTCTGGGGCTGAAGGGCAGCAGATTCACCCTGGTATCAGAAACTGAGAGATTTGACGTGGAAGTGCCAGTGCCGGGACGGCATATGGTGCTCAATGCCCTAGCGGCAGCGGCTGTGGCCCTGGATGCCGGGATGTCCCCGGAGGAAATCAGAGCGGGCATCGGGAAGTTTCGTCCAGTGGGAGGGCATGGCAATATAATAGAGACTGAGAGATTTATTATATTGGATGACTGCTACAATGCAAATCCAGCGTCCATGAAGGCGGGGCTGAATGTGCTGGGGGATGCCCTGGGGCGGAAGGTGGCCATTCTGGGGGATATGTTCGAGCTGGGGGAAGAGGAGCGGCAGATGCATGGGGAGATAGGAAGCTATGCGGCAAGGACTGGAGCGGATGTGCTTGTGTTCATTGGAAAATTGTCCGAATATGCCTATGAGAGTGCCTTGGTGTCCAGGGGAGAGGAACAGACGGGGGTTCATTATTTCCCCGGGCTGGAGCAGGCTTTGGAGGGGATTCCCAAATTGCTTCGCAGAGGGGATGCGATTCTGGTAAAGGCTTCCCATGGCATGCACTTTGAAAAGATTGTGGCAAGCCTGAAAGAATAGGGAGGAGAGTTGTAGGGCGATGATAGTAGGAACTGATGTATTCTGATGGGATTTTTGCCGCCTATTAAAGTACGCTTTAAGTTGCGGCTATGCCGTGGCTAGAGATATGAGTGCATCTTGCATTGTGGGGAAGGAACTTGTATACTTTGAGTAGTAAATTGCGAAACAGGGGAGGCTTGCAGTATGGATACAGAAATTGAAAATCAAAGAAATGCGCATGATCTCACCAAGGAGATAGATGCAGGTCGGAAATTCTATCTTCTAAATAAGGATCAGTTGCTTGCCAGATTCCATATAGCGGGAGAGGGGCTTTTAGAAACTATTGAAATAGACGAGCAGTTTGTGGAAATGCCAAAATGGATTTTAAACATAGGTAATTTTATTAGAAATCGTCGGGCTCCTAAGAAGCGGGAGAATATAGCGAAACTTTTGGAGATGAGTGGATGCCATACCCTTTACGGCTGGCTGAGCATCACCCATGCCCTATCCCTGATTGATACGTATTGGGTCAAGCCCATAGACAGTGATCTGACATGGAAGAAGGTCAGCCTCTACACCCATGAATTTAACGAGGTGATAGCAAAAACGGCCTTTGAGGGGGGGCTTCACGGCTACAATCTCTCCACTACCTCGCCGGAGTATGGGACGGATGGAACATTTGCCAAGTGCTGGGTGCGGGAAGATGGCATCATAAAATTGATGAAGAGGGGGTCTACCAGTGCGAGGAATGCCGGACTGGAGCCGTATTCGGAGTTTTATGCCAGCCAGATTGCTAGAGGACTAGGGTTGGATCATGTTGACTATGGCTTGAGGAAGCATAGCAATAGGATCTGCTCTATTTGTGATGCCTTTACCTCTGAAGAAGTAGGATACCTTCCGTTTTCAGCAGTGGATGATGGCATTCGCGAAATTGTAGGCGTGATAGAGGCATTTGAAAGATATGGCTTGAGGCAGAAGGTTGTGGATATGTTTATCTTTGATGCCATTATCTTTAATGAGGACAGGCACAAAGGGAATTTTGGCTTTCTGCTTGCCAATGATTCCAATGAAATTCTTGATATGGCACCGCTGTTTGACCACAATATCGCAATGCTGTGTTATGCGGAACAGGAAGATTTTGATCGAATTGATGCATATCTGCGGGAAAAGGGTCCTAGGATTGGGGATGATTTCGTGGAAACGGCCAGGGCGCTGCTTTATCCCGAGATGCGGAAGAAACTGCAGAATTTGGAGGGCTTTCGCTTTGAGCGCCATCCGAAGCACAATCTGCCAGAGGAGCGCCTGGCATGTTTGGAGAAGGTTATAAACCGTCAGATTCGTATGATTTTGGAGTAACAATAGCTTGGGGGGGAATCTGCCAGATGAAAAAATTAGTTGCATCATGAAAAAAAGTATGATATAGTTATCAATAATATTTTTCCTGTTCTCGTGATGCGGGAGAGGAGGATATATATAAAAGGCAATGCACGTGTTGAGGCAATATTCCAATGCGGATAGGATTTTGGATGTTGCTTTAGACGATTCCGATTCGGTCAGAGAGGGAGTGTCCCCGGCTGCAAGCACCCCCACGTTCCCGGCTTCGTTGAATTTCCCACGGAAGGCCGCACCTTTGAAGGTTTTGCAAATTTCATTTACGCGGGGGCAAAGCGAGAATGATGTTTGTGAAATTGGGTAGGGGGTGACGTCACCGGGCGTTAACCGGAATGAAGCGCTTATGTGAATGGGCGTTACTGGAAATAGTAACGACAGGCATGGATGGAAGGATTTCTTTGTCCGTGCTTTGACATAGGAAGCAGGGTGGTACCGCGGATTTTCCGTCCCTGGCAGAGATGCTGTGGGGCATTTTTTATTTTACGATTTAGTGAGTGATCGACTTCCCACAGTGTCTGTGGGAAGTCTTTTTGTTGTATTTAGGAAAGGAAGAGTGAGAATGAGAGAAAAATTAGCCAAGATTATGGAAGATGCCATGGCGCAGATTGAGGAATCCGGCCAGCTGGACAAATTAAATGACATCCGGGTATCCTTCCTGGGGAAGAAGGGAGAACTGACTTCCGTGCTAAAGTCCATGAAGGACGTGGCGCCGGAGGATAGGCCCAAGGTGGGGCAGATGGTGAATGAGGCCCGCCAGAAGATTGAGAGCAGGCTGGAGGAAAGGAAGGCCGCTTTCGAGCAGAAGATGCTGGAGGAGAAGATAAAGTGCGAGACCATTGACGTGACATTGCCGGGCAAGAGGGCGGTGATTGGCCACAGGCATCCCAACACCCTGACGCTTAAGGAGTTGGAGGATATATTCATCGGCATGGGATACGAGGTGGTGGAAGGCCCGGAAATCGAGCAGGACTATTACAACTTCGAGGCATTGAATATTCCGGCAGACCATCCGGCAAAGGATGAGCAGGATACGTTCTACATTACGAAGGATATCCTTCTGCGCACCCAGACTTCTTCTGTTCAGGTGCGGGAGATGGAGAAGGGAAAACTGCCGATCCGCATGATTGCGCCGGGAAGGGTGTTCCGATCTGACGAGGTGGATGCCACCCATTCCCCCACGTTCCATCAGGTGGAAGGTCTGGTGATCGACAAGGGCATCACCTTTGCGGATTTGAAGGGGACGCTTCAGGAATTTGCCATCCGCCTCTTCGGCGAGGGCACCAAGGTGAAATTCCGCCCCCATCACTTCCAGTTCACGGAGCCCAGTGCGGAGATGGATGTGACCTGCTTTAAGTGCGGCGGAAAGGGCTGCCGTTTCTGCAAGGGCTCTGGCTGGGTGGAGATCCTGGGCTGCGGCGTGGTGCATCCCCATGTGCTGGAAATGAGCGGCATCGACCCGGAAGAATACACGGGCTTCGCTTTCGGCGTGGGATTGGAGCGAATCGCCTTATTCAAGTATGAGATTGACGACATGCGGCTGCTTTACGAGAACGACATGAGATTCCTTGATCAATTTTAACGAACCGCAAACCAGGAAAGCACGGAGCGAAGCGGAGTATTTTCCTGGTCCGGTTCGTTAAATCAGAAAACAAGAGTGCGAAGCACGGATTTTGCGAAGCAAAAGGTTTTCTGATTTGCATTGAAAGAGGGAAGGAAATGGAAGGCCGCAAACCAGGAAAGCACGGAGCGAAGCGGAGTATTTTCCTGGTCCGGTTCGTTAAATCAGAAAACAAGAGTGAGAAGCACGGATTTTGCGGAGCAAAAGGTTTTCTGATTTGCAGTAGAGGAGGGAAGGAAAGGAAGGCCGCAAACCAGAGCATTTGATATAGATTTGGAGGTAAGATATGGATACATCATTATCATGGATTAAGGCGTATGTGCCGGATTTGGACTGCACGGCACAGGAATACACGGACGCAATGACCCTTTCGGGAACGAAGGTAGAGGGATATAGGGAGTTTGACAAGAATTTAGAGAAAATTATCGTAGCCAAAATCAATAAGATTGAAAAGCATCCCGATGCGGATAAGCTGATTGTCTGCCAGGTGCAGATTGACGAGGCGGGCAGCGAGGTGCAGATCGTGACAGGCGCTCCCAATGTGAAGGAGGGAGACAAGGTGCCCGTAGTGCTGGAAGGCGGCAGGGTGGCCAGTTCCCACAAGGACGGGGAGAATGAAAATGGCTTCAAGATCAAGAAGGGAAAGCTTCGGGGGGTGGAGTCCTTTGGCATGATGTGCTCTATCGACGAACTGGGCTCAAATACAGACATGTACCCGGATGCGGCCAAGGATGGGATTTATATCCTCAGCGATAACCCGGAGTACCGGGATGCCCCCATTGGCTCCGATGCGGTGGAACTTTTGGGACTGCATGACGTAGTCTTTGAGTATGAAGTGACTTCCAACAGGGTGGATTGCTTCGGGGTGCTGGGCATTGCCAGGGAGGCGGCGGCTACCTTTGGCAAGAAGTTCGTGCCACCGATGGTGACGGAGACGGGAAATGACGAGGATGTGCATGATTATATCAGCGTGGATGTGAGGGAGGAGAAGCTTTGCCCCCGCTATACTGCCAGGGTGGTGAAAAATATCAAGTTGGGGCCCTCCCCGGAATGGATGCAGAGAAGGCTGGCTTCCGTGGGCATTCGCCCGATTAACAATATTGTAGATATCACGAATTACGTGATGGAGGAGTATGCCCAGCCCATGCATGCCTATGACCTGGACACCATTGAGGACAGGAAGATCGTGGTGCGGAGAGCGGAAGATGGGGAGAGATTCACCACGTTGGACGGGCAGGAGAGAGTGCTGGATGATTCTATGCTGATGATTTGCGATGGGAAGAAGGCTATCGGCTTGGCGGGGATCATGGGTGGGGAGAATTCCATGATTACCGACGATGTGAAGACCATGCTTTTTGAGGCGGCTACTTTTGATGGAACCAATATCCGCCTCTCCGGCAAGAAATTGGGAATGCGAACTGAGGCCCAGGCAAAGTTTGAGAAGGGCCTGGATCCCAACACTGCCATGGAGGCCATCAACCGGGCATGCCAGCTGGTGGAAGAACTGGGAGCCGGAGAGGTAGTGGGCGGTGCCGTGGACTGCTATCCGGTGAAGCGGGAGCCTATCGCCATTCCCTATGATGCAGAGAAAATCAATGGGCTTCTGGGTACGGAGATTCCGGAATCGGATATGGTGAAATATTTTGAGACCATTGATCTGGTGGTGGACCAGCAGAAGAAGGAAGTCATCGTGCCTACCTGGCGGCAGGATTTGGAGCGCATGGCTGATTTGGCAGAGGAGGTGGCCAGATTCTACGGATATGACCGAATTCCTATGACGCTGCCTTCCAGTGCCGCCACGATGGGTGGGCTGTCAGAGAAAATTGTGCTGGAAAACCAGGTGCGGGATATTGCGGAGGCGTATGGATTCAGCGAGGGCATGACCTTCTCATTCGAGAGTCCCAAGGTCTACGACAAGTTGAATCTTCCAGAGGATGATATTTTGAGGAAGAGCATCGAAATCAGCAACCCTTTGGGGGAGGATTACAGCGTGATGCGTACCTCTGCCCTGGGAGGCATGCTCACCTCTCTGGCCACGAACTACAATCGCAGGAATAAGGACGTGCGCCTGTATGAATTGGCGAATGTCTATCTGCCGAAGCAGCTGCCATTGACCGAACTGCCGGACGAGAGGGTGCAGCTGACTCTGGGCATGTATGGCCAGGGGGATTTTTATGACATGAAGGGGCTGATTGAGACCGTGCTGGAACGGTTGTCAATCAGGTGTGGCGCAGAGTTTGTTCCCGGTGCGGGAAAAAGCTTCCTTCACCCCGGACGCCAGGCGGAAGTGATCTGCGATGGCAGGGCGGTGGCCTACTTGGGAGAAGTGCATCCCGCCGTATTGAAAAATTTCGCCATCGGCGAGAGGGCATATGTGGCAGTGATTGATCTGGCGGAACTGATTGCCATGGAAAAGGAAGAGACGAAATATGTGGGCGTGCCCAAATTCCCGGCGATGGCGCGGGACATCAGCCTCACTATGAAAAAGGAAATCCTGGCGGGGCAGGTGGAGGAAATCATCCGGAAGAAGGGTGGTTCTCTGCTGGAGCAGTATCAGCTCTTTGACATCTATGAGGGAGAGCAGATTGGCGCAGGGTGCAAGTCCCTGGCATATAAGATTACCTTCCGTGCAAAAGACCGCACTTTGACGGACGAGGAGGTGGCTGGGGCCATGGATAAAATCATCGGGGCTCTGGAAGAACTGGGAGCAGAACTGAGAAAGTAGCAAACTTGAAGAGAATCTTTAAGCCTGCAAAGTATGGGGGCTAAGGCATTCCCCATGTCAAGATGAAGCAGGCTGAGATTTTTGAGGGGATAGGGTGAACTGGGAAAAAGTTTAAGAATGGTCTTTACGAAGAGCAGGGGATGGGTTATAATATCGTGTATGGCGAATGGGATAGGCAGTGTTGGCAATGGGTCAGCACTGTCTTTCATATGCATTAGATATTTGATGGTTGCTATCCAATGGCGAAGCGTGAATAGTAACATTTGATGTTCAGGGCGTTTTTGCGTACCTGAGAGTGAGGAATAGAATGAAGAAAGAACATCGTAAGTTGCTCCATGGATTTTCATGGATTGGATTTATAGTCTATTTGGTGGTGATGGTGTATTTCCTGTTTTTCAGCGAGCAGATGGGACGGATTCCCAGTGATACCTATCACTATAATTTAAAGCCTTTTACTGAAATTCAGCGGTATCTGAATAATATTTCGGTCCTCGGCATATACAATGTGATGCTGAACTTGGCGGGCAATGTGATCTGCTTTATGCCTCTGGGCTTTGTTCTGCCTATCATTACTAACAGAAATTGGGGAGTGATCAAGGTGACGGTCATGTCATTTCTGGCTTCTCTGTTCGTGGAAGTGCTGCAGCTGGTGTCAAAATTGGGTTCCTGCGATGTGGATGACATGATTCTGAATACTTTGGGAGGCTTTTTAGGCTATCTCTTGTTTCTTATGTGCAGGGGGATTTACCGCTTGTCATCTAAGAGAAAGAGTACTCGGAATTGATGGTGGATGGGGAAAGCAGTGGTGGATTTATGCTGCCAGATGATGGGGCAGAGATAGGGATTGGAGGCTGTGCTGGCAATTTGTGGCAGAGAGGATAGATGAGAGGTAGGATATGGCAAAGAAGAAACAGAAGCAGTCATCATTGAAATTAACGGACAAGAAGCATCCTCCCCTGGCGATTGGGGCAACTTTTGTGGGATTGTGTTCCGGCTTGGGCTTTTTTGCCGTTTGCATGGTGTCAAGCCAGAGCCATGGTAAAGCGGGAATGTATATCGGGGCATGGGGCATTTTCTGTCTGCTGCTTAGCGGGCTGGGATTCGTGATGGCATGGGTCAGTCTGAGAAAGGATAATATCAGGACGTTCTTTCCCAGCGTGGCGGCCGTGATCAATGGCCTGCTGATGGTATTTTATATTCTGCTTTATTTCTGGGGAAGTTTTATTTGATAATATGAGTCAGGGTGTGAAAGGACGGATTGGACTTGCGTAGCCTTGATTTTAAACGCAGTCCCTGGTTAGGCCGACATAGAGAAAGGAGTACGCATTATGGCTATTCATTTCACGGAGGAGGAGAAGGAGCGACTAAAGAGCGACCCGTCAGAAATCTATCAGAAGCGAACGGAGGAGACGAAGAAGAAGGACATAGAAAATCTTTCTCAGAAGGGGAAGTGGCAGTATTTTAAGGATTATTACATGAAAATTGCGGTGATTGGCCTGATTGCCATCGTGTTTCTGGCAGTGTTTGCGGTACAGGCGGCTACCCGAAAGCCTACCAATGCCCTCTATATCGTTATCCAAAAGGATGCATTGGACGAAAATAGAGTGGAAGCCTTTAAGGCTGCGCTGGAAAAGCATATGGGGCTGGACACGGATGTGGAGGTGGTTACCATTGACGTGGGCTGTAGCGACCACCAGTTGCAGGCATATCTGTATGCGGGAACTGCGGATGTTGTGATTACTAGCGAGGAACATTTCAAGAAATGGGGTCGGTCAGGGTATTTCTTTGATGCGGAGACGGACAAGGAGGTATCTTTTTATGGGGAGTATGATGAAAAGAATCGATACCGAACCAAATACGTCACCAGCCAGGATGTGCTGAATAATAAGAAGACGGCAAAGACGGAAAAGGGCAGCGACCAGACCGATTATAATTGCGGCCTCTACCTGACTGAGAGCGAAAAATACGGGCAGATGGAGACCTTTCTGGAGAAGCCGGTGGTTGGCATTTCCATTGCCACGAAGCGGCTGACGGAGGCTCGGGAGTTTGTGCGGTACATGATGGATAACAGCCAGGAGATGGAATTGGACATGGAGGCAGTGGGGGGCCAGAAGTGATTGGCTGTGAATTGCAAGATTGTGCAAATTGCATAAAATTTATGCGGATATCTTGTATATTTTGACTTATGTCATTAAATTGAATTTGAATCTGTGTTATCTATTGACAGAATTTTACTTTTGCATATAATGAAATGTATGACAAAGGTGTCACGAAGAAGTTTCGTGGCACCTTTTTCGTTTTTTACTGTATAGGATTAGGGTGTCAAAAGGTCTGAATTTCCCTTGCAGGCTAATTTTCCCAATCTTGCACCACAATATCTATCAACGATGCGCCGCATCGCCTCAAGATATTGTGGCACAATCTTTAAAAAATTATCTCTGCAATGAAAATGGACCTTTTGACACCCTAATCTGTATAGGAAACTGTACAATATTTCCACATGAAGAACGTCGGTTTTGGGTTCTTCCTAGAACTTTAGTTCTTTGGCGATTTGCAGTTTTGCCTGGCGAGGTCTTTTCGGGCCTAGCAAAACTTCGCACCTCTTTATTGGTAACTTGGAAAATTTGCGTGAAATGGAAAGGAAGGATGATTATGTCAAATGAAATTGCAGCTTATATTAACGAAAATTTATACGGCATCTGGTTCTTGATTGGCGCTGCGCTGGTATTCTGGATGCAGGCGGGATTTGCCCTGGTGGAGGCAGGGTTTACTAGGGCGAAGAATGCCGGAAACATTATCATGAAGAATCTCATGGATTTCTGCATCGGCACGGTGATGTTTATCCTGATTGGATGCTCCCTGCTTCTGGGAGAGGATTTGCTGGGCTTTATCGGAAAGCCCGGATTTGATCTCTTTACCGCATATGAAGATTTCAATTATTCTTCATTTGTGTTTAACCTGGTGTTCTGCGCCACCACGGCAACGATTGTATCAGGCGCTATGGCAGAGAGGACGAAGTTTCTGTCCTACTGCGTATATTCCGCAGTGATTTCTGCTCTGATCTATCCCGTGGAGGCGCACTGGATCTGGGGGGGCGGCTGGCTTGCCAATCTGGGATTCCATGACTTTGCCGGTTCCTGCGCTATCCATATGGTGGGTGGAATCTCTGCTTTGATTGGGGCAAAAATACTGGGGCCGCGTATCGGAAAGTTCAGCACCCGCACGGGAAGGCCCCATGCGATACCGGGACACAACCTTCCCATCGGTGCTTTGGGCGTGTTTATCCTCTGGCTGGGGTGGTATGGCTTCAACGGTGCCGCTGCCACTTCCCTGGAAGATTTGGGCTCCATCTTTCTTACCACCACCGTCGCGCCGGCTATCGCTACGATGGTGTGCATGATCTTTACTTGGATCAAGTATGGCAAGCCGGATGTGTCCATGTGCCTGAATGCTTCTCTGGCAGGCCTGGTGGCTATTACGGCATCCTGCGACGTGACAGATGCGGCGGGTGCCATTGTGATTGGCGCCGTGGCAGGGGTCTTGGTGGTATTTGGAGTATGGTTGCTAGATTACAAGTTAAAGATTGACGATCCGGTGGGCGCCGTGGCGGTACATATGATGAACGGACTTTGGGGTACGCTTGCAGTGGGGCTCTTTGCCACCGAATCCGCGCCGGGATATGCCATTGCCTTTGATGGCGGTGGGATCAAGGCACCGGGGCTTTTCTATGGCGGAGGCGTGGAGCAGCTGGGATTGCAGTGCGTGGGCGTATTCACCGTTGGCGTCTGGACGGCTGTTACCATTTCGATTACATTTATAGTTATAAAGGTAATATTTGGCCTCAGGGTGACCCCGGAGGAGGAATTGATGGGGCTGGATTCTACGGAGCATGGATTGCCTTCTGCCTATGCGGACTTTATGCCGGCGGGAGATATGTTCTACTCCAGGGGAACGTCTATTGACGTACTGAAAGGAAATATACCTATGAATCAGGCCGTGGAGGTGGTCAATGTGTCAGAAAGGGCGACCAGAGCAGAAGTGGTTTCGGCGTCCAAGACATCTGCCGAAAGGATAGGGTCTGGGGCAGATGCCGCTGGCGGCATGCCGAAATACACCAAGGTTTCTATCGTGTGCCAGCAAAGCAAGTTTGAGGTCTTAAAAGAGGCTCTGAATGAAATTGGCGTTAATGGTATCACGGTAACTCAGGTGCTGGGATGCGGGGCCCAGAAGGGCATTACCACGAAGTACCGCGGCGCGGAACTGGAAGTGGTGCTGCTGCCTAAGATGAAGGTGGAGGTCGTGGTCAGTGCCGTGCCAGTGGAGCAGGTGGTAGAGACTGCCAGAAAGGCGCTTTACACTGGCAATATTGGCGATGGAAAGATCTTCCTGTACGATGTGGAAAATGTTGTGAAAGTTCGCACTGGCGAGGAGGGCTATCAGGCTTTGCAGGATGCGAATTAGCTTGCATATGGATCAGATAGGCGGGGCTGCTGCGTAGAGGGATTTGCGCGGCAGCTCCCTTTTTTGCTTGGAATATTTCATTGCATTTCCAATGTGCATAGATTGTCATAGATCTAACTCATGTCTCGGCATAGCCGATAGGGCTTTGTTCTGCTCGTCCGTCTTGGTCGCAGACCGTTATCTTGACGATCCAGGGCTTTGTGCGGTTGCTTTTAAGTTTCGTGACGCTTCCATAATCCGTTAGGTTTTTTCTCAACTGTTGTTGAATGTTATTTCAGTCTGCAATCTGTATGTAACCGCCCCCGGTCGCTGCAACGGCCGGGGTTCTTTCTGTTACAATTAAATATAGGATGTGTTATAATATAAACTTTGTATTTTCATAAATTTTCTTGCCAAACATTGGGTATTTCCTTTTTAGCAGGATTTTAGTACTTTAACTTGTACCCATCAGCAAAGTTTATTTGTTCCGCTTCAAACTTAAAAGTCAAATCCTCAAATTTCAAATCATACAATTTCCTGTGATTATCTATAAATTGGTTATAGTCTAATCCATGACGTGTAATCTTTTTTGTGTTTCCGGCACCGACCCTCTCTGAAACATCCCAGTTTATATTGATAATCAAATCGTCAAATTGGTCATATACACTAAGGATGCCCTTGATTCCCTTAATGGATTTTGGGGATTTGTTTACGATTTTATAATCAATTTCAATAAAATCGGAGAATCTTCTGGCATTATAATCGGCGGGAAGATTTTTCTTGTTATAGACTTTTAACTTTATATTTTTCGCATAGCGGGCATATTTTTCACGTTTCGTTAGTTTTTTCTTTTTGGGAGGGGTGTTTTTTTCTTCAGATGAAAAAGCATTGTTATTGCCATTAGTTGAAGAGACATCGTCTGTCGGTGCTTGGGTTACTGAATTGTTAGTTGTGATGGCACTGCACCCTGTAAATAATGTGAGTGCTGCTATAACGATAATTAGAAAATATTTCATATTAGTATCCTGCCTTTCTGTTGGTGTAAATTTGTTTTGTATTTTTCATGCCAAATAACATTTTGGACATCAAATCTTACTGTTGATTTTACGATAAGAGCATTTATCGGTATCTACGCTGGCGTTCTAACCACTTTTTTGTAATGCTTTTGATCTTTCCCCCGCTTTTTGTTCGAGTTCTAACTGGTAACGATAATCTTCCACTCTTTCATCAATCGTCATTTCATCGATAGGCTTTTGTGTATACTCAGTCTCAGACTGGATGGATAATAGCAATTTTTCCAAAGCGTCCCAACCCTTCTCGTCCATTCTTGACAATGCGCTAATTAGCCTGCGTTTGAAATTGGAAGATTCTGTTTTCAGAACACAATCAATAAATTCTTCAATTTGGGCATCATGAGATTTTTCTATAAATATGTCACCATTTCCATTTCTAAGCCAGTTTTCGTTGACATTAAACTCACGACAAATTAGAGATATAACTGCAGTGCTTGGAACGTTTACATCTGTTTCATATTTTGCTATGGTGTTCCGTTTGCTTCCGATTTTATCCGCAAATTCCTGCTGGGTCATATTAAGTTCTTTTCTAAGTGTCTTGATTCTGTTCATTGATGTTTTCACCTCGCTTTCTGCTTCTAAATTATATGAGTAAAGTACATTAATGTCAAGTTAAAAAGTGACGAAGGCAACAAAAAGTGAAAATATCACAAAAAGACTTAATAATAGAGACTAAAGGACATATAGTTGCGATAAAAGTAACATTATTATTTGGGAATTATAATTCAGAATTTAGTCTAAAAGGGAAATTTGTGTTTATAGCAACGGAAGAAAGGAGGACAGCAGTGCAGGAAGGATTAAAGACTGTAATTTTCAACGCAAGTGGACAAATCATGCCTGGTGGCAAGCCTTTGGAACATGTGAAGTCCTATAGGGTGGAAAAATATACTAATTCCAATGAACCAGCGGAACTAACGATTTCAATGTCGGTGATGGAGGAAATAGAATTAGGTCCAATATCTAACAGCAATTCGGTTGGCCGATAAAATGGGTGAGGATAAGCATGATAATACATATTGGCATATTATCTGTTGTGTTCTGGATGATGTCAAGATATATCAGGAACGGACACCGGAAGAAAAAGAAAAGGAAAAAGTTTTGGGCAGCAGTTAGAATTTGTAGGCAAAACAAAAGGCATATGCAGCAAGCACATGCCTTTTGTTTTTGTTATATGTTCGTTCAGCAAAAGCATTGTCAGAATAGAAAGTCATATGCTATACTATGAATCTGGGAAACCATAGAGCCGGGCGGCTACCCTCTTTTTCGGAGGGGCTAACCCTCCAGATGAAAGAAAGGAGGGTGTTGCCAATGATGATTACATATTCTGATTTAGTTCAGACTGGAATATACATTGTTGCCCTTGTTGGATTGTGTTACACGATTTTCAAGGGGAAACGAAAATAGCCGCCACTACTACCAATAGTGACGGCCGCCCTTGTAAAAGGTTGCTGCTAAAAACTATATGGGATAGCCGCTTCTGTGGCTTCCCTTTTTGTATTTATAATGTAACATATCCTTCATCAGGATACAAGAGTTAAATTGCTTATTAGAAGCAAAAAGGTGAATGCAGATAAGGTAGAAAGACTGGGTTCATGTCGGAGGAGCATGGTTGGATGGAACAAAAAAGAGAACTTCATAGAAGTTCTCTGGATAACTGGTGGCCTAGGGTAGTGCTTATCAACTACATGCTACCATTACACCATACCGCCGCAAACACCTAGGCCAATAAGTAAGATTTTTTTATCCATAGTCTTAACTCCTTCCTTCAATAAAAGGTTAACAGTATCATAGATTATACCAGATACTATAGAATCGACTAGTAATCTTATTATGGTGGCGGTACCTGGAATCGAACCAAGTCCTGTTGCTAACTGAATCAACAGTCATATTTTATAAAAAATGTGAAAAAAGTCAAGCAAAGGGAAAGGATTTACGTTTTCCAAATTGGTAAGGTAGTTGCGTATTTCGTCCAGCCCGATACTGTAACGCTTTGATATGCCCATTGCGGCATTTTCCTATAATTTGGTTGGTGACTGGGACATATATCACATGCCCAAATGTGCTCGCAATGGGGCGGCCTCCTTTGTTAGCATCAGGGAAGATTTACCTCCCGCTCTGTTTTGGAAGCTGCAGATAATCAATAAGGGCAGTTTCCAAAAGACGGGAGTAATTGACCTTCTGCTCTTCTGCAATCCGTTTGAGCCATGCTGGAAGAGTGATGTTTGTCTTAATCCGTTCATTGTCACGCTTTGCCCGGTATAAGTCGGGGTGGATTGTGACAGGCATCACTACATTGCCGTTGGTGACCTCCCTGGAAAGATTAAGGGAAGGAGTGGGTATTTCATCACCGTCACGCTCCATTCCGTACACATGAAGGCTTGCCGCCTCTTCTGCCATCCTTTGGGCCTCTGCCAGATTATCCCCATAACTGAAGCATCCGGGAAGATCGGGAAAGGAAACGCTGTAGCTGCCGTCCTCTCCGGGCTCCAATACTGCAAGATAAGTCAGATTTAACATAGTATCCGCTCCTTTCTATCGTAAACCTTGCAGGCTGGGCTTATTTCAGCCCGGCCTGTTTCAGTATGTTGTTAAGGGTTCCCGGTGCTATGTCCTTGCCAGCGTGTACTGCCACGGTAATCTTCCCGGGTTTGGTAGGATGTTTCAACTGCTTATGCGAGCCGTCTTGATCTACTTCGTACCATCCATCTTTGCGAAGTATTTTCAGAATTTCTCGTGCTGTCATTTCCTGCCCTCCTTGCATCATTAATTGTACTCCTGATTTGTACGCATGTCAATAGATGTGCTTATAAAATATACGTATAATTGCAAATGAAAAATCACATTGAGGATAGCAAGCCTGCCTGTTGCCAAACGAAACCAATTGACGGCAGATGGCAGCAGGGCTATCTATTTTTGGATGCCATAGCTACTTTCTCAGCCGCACCTGGCTTGTCATTTTCGATAAGGTCAAGTAGAACTGGAAAAAGGATTGCACCACATGATAGGAATCCAATAACTGCCGGAAAGAAAGGGCAGCGTATTGGGATCCCCGGTCAGAGTGGAACATAAGCCCATATGGGGCATTCCGTTTCCGGCAGGCTTTTTGGAAGGTGGTGGCCACTAAGTCTGCGTCTGCCTTCCCGGACAGCTGGCATGGGATGATTTTCCGGGAGAACAAGTCCATGATTATAATATCTGTTATATATGGAAGCGAATCAAATAGCAAGTTTGGATGAGGGAAGTAGGATGCAATTAGCAAGGTTAATAATAGCGTTAGATTAAATTTAGAAGGATAGAGGAAGGTGGGAAAATGAAGATTTTTACAGATGCGTATAATCTGGTAGCAGGGGCTTTGGTAGCCCTATTGAGTGCCGTTTTCGGGGTTTGCTGGTACATATTTGCTGGGTATTTTGTGCTGAATGTATTTGACTGGCTTACAGGCTGGTACAGGTCCCGAAAGAAAAAGAGGGAAAGTTCCTGTGCCGGGTTGAAAGGGATTCTAAAGAAGGACGGGTATTGGGTGGTTGCGGCAGTGGCCTTTCTGGTGTCCCATGTGCTAGTGCATCTGGGGAATGACTTTATATTGGATAATTTGCAAATCTTAAGAAAAATTAATTATTTTTTCCCCTATTCTCTGTTATAATAAAGTTATCAAACAGCAGATAGTATGAGGTGATTGAAAATGAGCAAGATATTGGTATGCGATGATGACAGGGAGATCGTGGAGGCTATTGCCATATACCTGGAAAGAGAGGGATATGACGTGGTGAAGGCTTACGATGGGGAAGAGGCTATGGAAGTGGTCCAGAAAGATAAGATAGATTTGCTAATTATTGATGTGATGATGCCAAAGCTTGGCGGCGTGGAGACGACTTTCAAGATTCGGGAGAGCAACAGCCTTCCTATTATTATTTTGTCGGCGAAGTCAGAGGATAAGGATAAGATTTTCGGGTTGCGGGTAGGGGCGGACGATTATATGACAAAGCCGTTCAACCCCATGGAACTGCTGGCCAGGGTGCAATCCCAGCTCAGGAGGAGCACGGTATTGAACCAGAAGCAGGACGAGGAGAAGGAGGTTTACCAGAAGGGCGGATTGGTGCTAAATAACAGTACCCGCCAGGTGACGGTGGACGGGGAAGTGATTAGGCTTACCGGCATGGAATACGAGATCCTTCACTTGCTGATGAAAAATCGGGGAAGGACCTTTACCAGCGATGAGGTTTATGAGCGGGTCTGGAATGAGGATTCCTGCGGTTCCAGCAATGTTGTATCGGTGCATGTCAGGCATATCCGGGAAAAGATAGAAATCAATCCGAAAAAGCCCCAGTACATCCAAGTGGTGTGGGGCGTGGGCTACCGAATTGAGAAATAGCCAGGGAGGAGACGGCAAGTGAAGAGGTGGAAAAAATCAAAGGGGATACGTGGCTTTTTATTCTGGGCGCTGCTGGCGGGAATCTTCCTGGATGTGCTGGCAGGAATGTACATGAGCATTGGCAGGGAGTATGCCGGAAATCAGGGACGGGAGCAGGATGATTTCTATGTGTCCCAGGCGGGTACGAGCCAGATTTTGGACGGATATATCCGTTTGTTTGAGGAGTATATGCAGATTGGCAATCTGATTACCAAGGATGGGGACATTGATTATGACAAGAATATTTTGGTGTCCCTTACGGACGACAAGGCGTATACGATCAAGGAATTGCTTCGGGGCTCTACATCTGAGGGCGTAGGCTCTGAAATGCTGCGGAAGTTTATGGAGGGCTTTGCAGGGAATTGCAGGAATGGCATCAGCTATCCATGGAAGAGCAGGTACATGCTGGCTTGCGATACCCGGGTGATTATCGAGGGGGACTCGATCTTCTCCTTTGCCTCCCCCAACACAAAGACCCGCTCTCCGAAGCAGATTGCGGTGATGAAGAAGTATTTGAAAAATATGCAGCCGACGGTGACGGATGACGTGACTTATGAGGATGAATTTCGGGATGACATATCTATCTCCTTTTCTGGAAAACTATCTTGGAAATATGTATTTCACGCTAAGAGTGCCTACGAAGAATATCTGATTACCTATTATTCCTCCTATGCCAGGTGCTATTTTTTGGACAAAGTCATTACTTCCTACGAGGGGCAGGGACAGGCGTTGTTTCAAGAAGTATACCAGTCTTATCAGAAGGACAATTCCGAAGAGTTGCTTTCGGAGGAGGAGTTTTATCGCTATTTGAAGGAGGATTGGAAGAAGCGGAATAAAAGAATCCCTCGGAATGAGATTCCTTGGAGCGTGCATTCTGTTCCAAGAACTATGGGGGAGGCGAGAAAATATGTTACCTTTCTGGTGGAGACATATCAGGAATTGAAATATTTATTTTCCCGTTGCAATTTTATTTATGCCTATGAAAACTCTAACAATCTGGTGATAACCAACCACCCGGCAGATTGGCAGAAAATCAAGGGCGTCCTGGAGAGCGGAAGGGCTTTGGAGAAGGCGACGGACCGCTCTGATGTGGCCTTTGTGTATTTTAATAGCAGGAATTATAACGGAGTGGGAAATCTTCCCAAAGAGACATTGCCCATGTCAGGCAATATCACAGAAAAGATCAGGACCATAGGAAAGAATTATGGCTTGGCTTCCTATCAGATTGCCGTGGGAATAGACCTGCGGGATGTAATGCATGCCAGAAGGGAGGATCAATTTGTCCTGACATATCGGGAAGCCACGCAGAAGCGGGAACTCTATCGGTTTGGCAGTATGCTGGCAGTGGCGGGAGCCGTTCTCACGGTGCTTAGCTTCCTGTTGCTGGTGATTCGCAGCGGCAGTCCCGTAATTGAGGGGCAGGAGCAGGAGAGCCTTTCCTGGTTCGACCGGATTTGGCTGGAGCCCCAGTTGCTTCTGGCATATTTGATGATTGGCATGATTGCCTGGGTGCTGAAGATGTGGAATGGCTTTCTGATTCATCCGGTGATTCTGCTGTGCGCCCTGTCGGTGTCCCTGCTGGCCTTTGGATGCCTGTGCGTGCTCCTGAGCCTGATCAAGAGGGGAAGGCTTGGCTGCGGCGGACAGTACAGCCTGCTCCTTCTCTTTGGGAGGGAGGTGGTGTGGCGGAGGACTTCCCTGAAAGCGTTTATAAGAAACCTTTCTTATCGGATGGCTTTTATTCCTGTCAAGAGGAAGTTTGGCTTTTTACTGTTGGCAGAGGCGGGGCTATTGGTCTATTATGGAGTTTCTGCCATCTATGTATTTCTGGATAAGGAGGAATCGGTATTCTCTTACATGACTTCCTCGCTGGGGATCATCGGAGGGGTTCTTGGGGGGATTTTCCTGGGAGTGCTGGCGGCCTGGCAGAGAAATGCCATGCATGACCAGATGGCAGAATATGAGGTGATTGCTGCCATGAAGCAAATTATTGGCGGAGACTTTTCCTATCAGCTGCCGGAGAGGGATGCCATGAGCCTGCGGGTGCGGGAACTGGTTCGGGCGGTGAACCAGATGGGAGATGTGGTGGAGGCCGCCGTGGAGGAGAGCGTGAGAAGCGAGCGGATGAAGACGGAGCTGATTGCCAACGTGTCCCATGACATTAAAACTCCCCTCACATCCATCATTAATTACGTGGACTTGCTCCAGGGGGAGGATATCCGGGATGAGAAGGTGCGGCAATACATTGGCGTGCTCAATCAGAAGTCCCAGCGGCTGAAGGTATTGATGGAGGATTTGATCGAGGCTTCCAAGGCTTCCAGCGGCGTGATGGAACTGGAGATCCATCCAATGGATTTCAGTGAATTGGTGCGGCAGACCAATGGGGAATTTCAGGAGAGGTTTGACCAGAGCCACCTGGAACTGATTGTGGAGATTCCCGGGGAGCCTATGATGTTTCTGGGGGATGGCAGGAGGGTGTTTCGGATTTTGGAAAACCTTTATAGCAATACTGCCAAGTATGCCATGGAGAACACCCGGGTGTATGTGTCCCTAGAGCGGGTGGGGCAGGATGTAGTCTTTACCATGAAAAATGTGTCTGCCATGAAACTTAACATTACGCCGGAGGAATTGACGGAGCGTTTCGTGCGGGGGGATCACGCCCGCACCACGGAGGGAAGCGGCTTGGGACTTTCCATCGCCAAGAGTCTGACGGAACTCATGGGGGGAAGGTTTTGGATTGAGCTGGATGGGGATTTGTTCAGCGGGAAGATTGCCTTCCCGGAGATGACAGAAGAGTAATCATTTGCTATACTGGTATTATTCGATATAAAAAGACAGAAAGGCATGGTTGATGATGATGGGCAATACCGGGGAAGTGATGAACAGGGCTGAGATGGAGGCTAGGCTGGCAGAGGTGGATTTGACGCTGCCGCCGCCGGAGAGGGAGCCGGAGAGACAATATTATTTTATCCGCAGGCTGCGGGAGTGGGCAGATCATAGGAAAGAGGAACTGGGGAGAACTCTGACTGCCAATATTACCACCTTCGGCTGCCAGATGAATGCCAGGGACTCGGAGAAGATTCAGGGGATTATGCAGATGATTGGCTATGAGGAAACGGATTCAAATAGTGCGGATTTCATTCTTTATAATACATGTACCGTGAGGGAGAATGCCAATCTGAAGGTATATGGCAGATTGGGGCAGTTAAAGAAGGAGAAGCAGGAGAATCCTGACATGGTGATTGCCCTGTGCGGCTGCATGATGCAGGAGAAGGGGGTGGTGGATAAGATCAGGCAGAGCTATCGGAATGTGGATCTGATTTTTGGCACCCACAATCTTTACAAACTGGCGGAACTATTGGCCGTCAAGCTCCTGGACCAGCCCCAGAGGAAGAAAATGGTGGTGGATATCTGGGAGGATGCCGCGGAGATTGTGGAAGATTTGCCCAAGGAGCGAAAATATTCCTTTAAGAGCGGGGTCAATATAATGTTTGGCTGCAATAATTTTTGCAGTTATTGCATCGTGCCGTATGTGCGGGGAAGGGAGCGTAGCAGGGAGCCGGAGGATATCCTGGAGGAGATTGGGAGCCTGGTGCGAGATGGGGTGGTGGAAGTGATGCTTCTGGGTCAGAATGTAAATTCTTACGGGAAGAATCTGAAAAATCCCATCTCCTTCGGGGAACTTCTTCGGCGGGTGGAGCGGATTGAGGGATTGGAGCGGATTCGATTCATGACGTCCCATCCCAAGGACTTGTCCGACGAGCTGATTCAGGTGATGGGAGAGTCAAAAAAAATCTGCCGGCAGATGCATCTACCTTTGCAGTCTGGGAGCAGCCGCCTATTGCAGGTGATGAACCGCCATTATACTAAGGAGGAGTATCTGGCACTGGTGGATAAAATCCGCCGTGCCGTGCCGGACATTGCCCTGACTACGGATATCATCGTGGGATTTCCCGGGGAGACGGAGGAGGATTTTGCAGATACCCTGGATGTGGTAGAGCGGGTGAGGTATGACAGCGCCTTTACCTTCCTATATAGCAAGAGGACGGGGACGCCGGCGGCATCCATGGAGGAGCAGGTGCCCCAGGATGTGGCAAAGCGGCGTTTTGATACATTGCTCTCCCTGGTACAGAAGATTTCCGGGGAGAAGACGGCGCAGGCCGTGGGGACGGTGCAGGAAGTGCTGGTGGAAGAGGTGAACGACCAGGAGGAAGGGCTGGTGACGGGAAGGACTAGTCAGAATTACCTGGTGCATTTTCCGGGGGATGGATCTCTGGTAGGGCGGATTGTGCCTGTGTATCTGGAAGAGAGCAAGGGATTTTATTTCATGGGCAGAAAATGTGTAAAGAAGTAGGAAGAATGCTTGTGCCAGTGAAGTTGGTATGACTGGAAGCGCAAAGCGCTTCGGAATGGAGAAAAAATGTGCAAAGGTGAACGAAGTTCATAAACGAATAGAGTTCATAAACGAACGAAGTTCGTTTTGCAGAAATGAGGTGGGTAATGAATCTACGGCAGAAGCAGGAGGCGAGGGAGCATGAGATTCTGGGGGCTGATGCCTCCTTTGCGGATGAGTCCCTGGGGCGGGACCGGGAGGAAGAGCAGTGCGATATCCGGACGGATTTTCAGAGGGACCGGGACAGGATATTACATAGCAAGGCGTTTCGCAGGCTGAAACAGAAGACCCAGGTGTTTCTGGCGCCGGAGGGGGATCATTACCGCACCAGGCTTACCCATACTCTGGAGGTGGCGCAGAATGCCCGCACCATTGCCAGGGCGCTGATGCTGAATGAGGACTTGACGGAGGCAATCGCGCTGGGCCATGATCTGGGGCATACGCCTTTCGGCCATGCGGGGGAGCGGGCGTTAAATGAGTTTCGCAGGGAGCAGGGGGGATTTCACCACAATGAGCAGAGCGTCAGGGTGGTGGAGCGGCTGGAGAAGGATGGCAGGGGGCTGAACCTGACCAGGGAAGTGCGGGACGGCATTCTGAATCACCAGACCAAGTCCAAGCCTATGACTTTGGAGGGGAAGATCGTGCGCCTGTCTGACAAGATTGCCTATATTAACTCGGATATAGACGATGCCATTCGGGCGGGGATTATCCGGGAGGAAGACCTTCCCAGGGGGCTGACAGGGATTTTGGGGAACAGTACCAACAGGAGGCTGAATACGCTGGTGCATGATATCGTAAAGAATAGTGATAAAAGGGGCGATATCTGCATGTCTGCAGAGGTGGAGAAGGCCATGTTTGCCCTGCGCCAATACTTATTCCAGAGCGTGTACAATAATCCGCTGGCCAAGGGGGAGGAGCGAAAGGTCAATCACATGATCGGGCAGCTGTATGAATACTATCTGTCCCACATCGATAGCATGCCTGACGAGTTCCAAAACCTCATTCAGGAGGGAGATGGGGAGCAACGGGTGGTGTGTGATTTCATCGCCTGCATGAGCGACCGATATGCGGTCAATCTCTACAAGGAGATTATGATACCCAAGTCATGGAGCCTTTTGGGGGTGGAGCACCGATAGTTGTCGGATACCGCATTTTGCAGGGGCTTATGGAAATGGCGATGGAAAATCGACTTTTTAAGAAAAAAAGGAAAATAGAAAGTTGCGTAGAATAACTAATACAGAGGTGTTTGCCTTTATGGAAATGATCTTCCATAGGCGCAGACAGTGCCTCTGTATCGTTTTTTTAGGCGATTGCGTTGCAGACAAGTGCCGGTGGCACTGGCAGCGATTGGGGCGGAGCGTAGAAGTGCAGGGCACGGAGCAATCTGCTTTTCGTTAGGATGCCGTTGCAAACGGCATGTCAGTTTGATTTTGAATCGTTCTCAATATGTGGCAGGATGCGGGGAAATGACGGCATTCCTGCGATAGAAGGGGGTGAAGGGTAGTGCCTTGGTATTCAGAGCAGCAGATTGAGGAAGTCCGTTCCCGCAGCGATATCGTGGAAGTGATCGGAAGCTATGTAAAACTAAAGAGGTCTGGCGGCGGATACGTGGGGCTGTGCCCTTTTCACAGCGAGAAATCCCCCTCTTTTTCCGTCAATCCTGCCATGCAGATATATAAGTGCTTTGGCTGCGGCGTGGGGGGAAATGTGCTTACATTTCTCATGGAATATGAGAATCTGTCTTTTCCCGAGGCGATGGAGCAGCTGGCAGGGAGGGCAGGAATCGAACTGCCCGAGAAGGAGATGACAGCGGAGCAGAGGCAGCGGGAAGGTCTGCGGCAGACCTTGCTGGAGATTAACACCAAGGCGGCAAGGTTCTATTATGCCATGCTCAAATCCCCCCAGGGAAAATTGGGATATGATTATCTTATAGGGAGGGGGCTTTCCCGGGAGACAATCGTGCATTTTGGCCTGGGATATGCGGGCCAGGGTGGCGGGGAACTGTACCGATATCTGAAAGGAGAGGGATATCCGGACAGCGTATTGAAGGAGACGGGGCTTTTCAAGATGGACGAGCGGGGGGTCTATGATAAGTTCTGGAACAGGGTCATGTTTCCCATCATGGACGTGAGCAGCCATGTGATTGGCTTTGGCGGCAGGGTGATGGGGGATGCCAAGCCCAAATATTTAAATTCCCCGGAGACGAAGATATTTGACAAGAGCCGGAATCTGTTCGGGCTAAATTATGCCAAGCAGGGGAGGAGGAAAAATCTGATCCTCTGCGAGGGATATATGGATGTGATTGCTATGCACCAGGCAGGGTTTACCGGGGCGGTGGCTTCCCTGGGGACGGCCTTTACGGAGCAGCAGGCAAGTCTTCTGAGGCGATATACGGAGGAGGTGCTTCTGATCTATGACAGCGATGAGGCGGGCGTGAAGGCGGCCCTGCGGGCAATTCCTATTCTGCGTCGGGCGGGCATCAATGGCAAGGTGGTGCACCTGGAACCCTACAAGGATCCGGATGAGCTGATCCGCCAGGAGGGGGCTGGGGTCTTTGAGGAGCGGCTGGAACGGGCGGAGAACAGTTTCTTCTTCGAGGTGGAGGCTGCGAAGAGGCAGTTTGACTTTGCAGATCCGGAGCAGAAGACGAAGTTTTACCATGAGGTGGCCAGGAAATTGCTAATATTTACTGACAAGGTGCAGAGGGACAATTATATGGAGGCGGTGGCTGCCAGGCAGGGGATTCGGAAAGAGGATTTGCGACAGCTGGTGATTCACTATGGGAATCAGATGCCGGAGGGCTATCAGGAGCAGGACAGGGAGACTAGGCGGGAGAGAAGGAAGGGGGACAAGCCGGAAGAAGGCATTCAGTATTCCTATCGGCTGCTGCTGTCCTGGCTTATCGAGACGCCAGACCTCTTTGGCCCCATCAGGGAGCGGATTTCCCCGGAGGATTTTCTGGACGAGAGGTTTGGAAAGGTGGCTGCTATGCTGTATGAGCAGCTGGAGCGGGGGGAGCGGGAACTGGTGGCGGCAAAGATTATCAGCTGCTTTCAGGATGCGGAGAGCCAGAAGATGGTGGCCCAGATGTTCCAGACCAATTATCAGACGGAGATGAATAGGGAGGAGCGGGAGAAGGCATTGAATGAGCTGATTGTGCGCATCAAGGAATATAGCATTGACAAGAGGATGCGCAATCTGACGGATATGTCCGAACTGGAGGCGCTGATTCAGGAGAAGAAGAAATGGCAGACGCCGGAAAAGTTGCATATTTCTTTGAAAGATGGTTAAAGTATAGCGTAAAGTACCAGAGAAAGCGGTTTTGCGGGGGATAGGCCCGCAGATGGCGGCTGGTCGGTGGGGGATAGACGATTACGAGGAATCATCAGTACATATAGGAAAGGAAGGAACACGATGGCAACAGAAAAGAAGAAAATAGAAGAATCCGTTGCACAGGAGAAGGACATTGCCTCGAAGAAGAGTGGCAGCAGGGCGAGGAAGATGGACAGGTCCTCTCAGGATGAGGGAAAGAAAGGGAGTTCCAGAGCCGCTTCTTCCAAGAAGAAGGTGGATGCGGCCAGGGAGGAAGAGAGGAAGTTCCTGGAGAAGCTGGAAGCCTTGAAGAAGCTTGCGGTGTCCAAGAGGAATGTGCTTGAGCTTGCGGAGATTAATGGATTCTTCAATGATATTGGCCTGGACGAGGAAAAGACGGAAAAGGTGATTGATTTTCTGGAGAATAATGGTGTGGATGTGCTGCGTATTCCTGAGGGCAAAGAGACCGATGAGGAGATTATGCTGGAGATGGAGGGCAGCGACGAGGTGCCGGATGACGAGGAGATCGAGAAGATCGACCTGTCGGTGCCGGAGGGCGTCAGCATCGAGGATCCTGTCAGGATGTATCTGAAGGAAATCGGCAAGGTACCCCTTCTGACGGCGGAAGAGGAAGTAGATTTGGCCAGGCGCATGGAAGAGGGAGACATGGAGGCCAAGAAGAAGCTGGCGGAGGCCAATCTGCGTCTGGTGGTAAGCATTGCCAAGAGATATGTGGGGAGGGGGATGCTTTTCCTTGACCTGATCCAGGAGGGAAATCTGGGACTGATCAAGGCGGTGGAGAAGTTTGATTATAAGAAGGGATATAAGTTCAGCACCTATGCCACCTGGTGGATTCGTCAGGCGATTACCAGGGCCATCGCTGACCAGGCGAGAACCATTCGGATTCCCGTGCATATGGTAGAAACAATCAATAAATTCGTGCGTGTTCAGAGGCAGCTTTTGCAGGAATTGGGCCGGGAGCCCTATCCTGAGGAGATTGCCAAGCATATGAATATGCCGGTGGACCGGGTCAGGGAGATTCAGAAAATATCCCTGGAGCCAGTGTCTCTGGAGACTCCCATCGGGGAGGAGGAGGACAGTCATCTGGGGGATTTCATCCAGGATGACAATGTGCCGGTGCCGGCAGAAGCTGCGGCTTTCACCCTGCTGCGGGAGCAGCTGGAGGAGGTACTGGGAACCCTGACGGAGAGGGAGCAGAAGGTGTTAAAGCTTCGATTTGGCCTGGAGGATGGCAGGGCTAGAACCCTGGAGGAAGTGGGCAAGGAATTTAAGGTAACCCGTGAGCGCATTCGCCAGATCGAGGCCAAGGCATTGAGGAAGCTCAGGCACCCCAGCAGAAGCCGGAAGCTGAAGGATTATCTAGAGTGATGCGGCTGTCGAAAAGACTGGGACGGGTGGCGGCAAATGTGCAGTCCGGGGGCGTGGTAGCGGACATTGGCTGCGACCATGGGTTTACGTCTATTTACCTGGTGCGGCAGGGGCAGGTCAGGGGAGCCATTGCCCTGGATGTGAATGCCGGGCCACTTGCCAGAGCATGGGAACATGTAGAGCGATATGGTTTGATGGATAGAATACAGGTGCGGCTGTCGGACGGCATGGAGAAATTGGCGCCGGGGGAGGCGGACACCCTTTTGGTCAGCGGACTGGGGGGCGCCCTGATGGAGAGGATTCTGGAGCGGGGCAGGGATGTGGTGAGGGAAGCGACAGAACTGGTGCTGTCCCCCCAGTCGGAGATTTTTCTGGTGCGAAAGAAGGTTCATGAACTGGGCTTTTCCATTGTCCACGAGGAGATGGTGGAGGATCAGAAGAAATATTATGTCATTATCCGGGCCATCCCCGGCAGGGAATGCTATGGGGAGGAGGAGTATCTCTATGGCAGGATGCTTGTTCAGGAGAGGGATCCGGCGTTTCGCGAGTATCTGGGGAGGGAGGCTTTGAGACTGGAGGAATTGGAGTTACATATGTCTCGAAGCAGATTATCCTTGTCGGGAAAAGAGAGATTGGAGAGTTGCCGTCAGGAGAGGCAAAGGATACAGGCGCTTTTGGATCAACTGCATTAGCGGCATAAAGCAGGTGCGTTCGTTAGATTACTAGCGGATGTTTCGGATGGTATTAGCGGGGAAGATGATATAGGAGGTAGTTATGGGGAATGATGTGAGAATTACGGTGGGGGATCAGGTGGCAACCTATCCCGAAGGCACTACGTACGGGGAGATTGCCAAGGATTTCAGGGAGCAGTATCCTTGGGATATTATTCTGGCGCAGAAGAAGGGGAAGCTGGTGGAGTTGAATAAGACCGTGAAGGAGGATGGGGAGATTTCCTTTGTCACCACCGGGGATGGCAGCGGGCACAAGACCTATGACCGGGGCGTGACCCTTCTTATGCTGAAGGCATTCTATGATACTGTAAAGGATGAGAGAATTGTTTCTGGAACCGATGGAGGGGAATTGAAGAATATTTTTGTGAAGCATTCCCTGGGAGATAGCATTTACTGCGAGGTGGAGGGGATTCCGGTGACGGGGGAACTTCTTGCCAGGGTGGAGGAGCGGATGCGGGAATTGGTATCCCGGGACGTAGTTTTCGAGAAGCGGTCTGTCAATACTTCGGAGGCTTTGGAGATTTTTGAAAAGCATAAGATGCTTGACAAGAAGAAATTATTTGAGTATCGCAGGGTATCCCGGGTGAATATCTACCGCCTGGATGGCTTCGAGGATTACTATTATGGGTATATGCCCGCATCTACCGGGATATTGAAGTATTTTTCCCTGCAAGTGTATGACCGGGGATTTCTCTTACATATGCCCAATAAGGGGAAGCCGGATCGTATCAGGTCTTTCCAGGATAGTCCCAAATTGTTCCAGACGCTGCAGGAGGCCAGCCAGTGGGGCAAGATGGTGGATGTGGATACGGTGGGCGCGTTGAATGACGTGATTACCCACGGTGGTGCTTCGGATTTGATTCTGGTGCAGGAGGCATTGCAGGAAAAGAAGATTGGGGAGATTGCGGAGAGGATTGCAAAGGATCCGAGCAAGAAGTTTATTATGATTGCCGGTCCCTCTTCCTCTGGAAAGACTTCCTTTTCCCACAGATTGTCCATTCAGCTTCGGACCTTCGGGCTTAAGCCCCATCCCATTGCCCTGGACAATTATTTTAAGAATCGGGAGGATACGCCTCTGGATGAGAATGGCAATTATAATTTCGAGTGCCTGGAGGCCATTGACGTGGAACTTTTCAACCGCCAGATGACGGCTCTTCTGGCGGGGGAGCGGGTGGAACTTCCCACTTTCAACTTCGTGCTGGGCAAGATGGAATTTAAGGGGGATTACAGGCAGCTTGGGGAGGAGGATATCCTTGTGATTGAGGGCATCCATGGGCTGAACGACAAATTGTCCTACACCCTTCCCAGGGAAAGCAAGTTTAAGATTTATATCAGCGCCCTTACCCAGATCAATATTGACGAGCACAATCGGATATCTACCACAGATGGGAGATTGATTCGGCGGATGGTGCGGGATGCCAGAACCCGGGGGACTTCTGCGGCGAATACCATCGCTATGTGGCCTTCGGTGCGCCGGGGGGAGGACCAGTATATCTTCCCATTTCAGGAGGAGGCGGACGTGATGTTTAATTCCGCTTTGATTTATGAGCTGGCGGTGCTCAAGCCCTATGCGGAATCCATCCTCTTCGGGATACCTAAAGATATTCCGGAGTATATTGAGGCGAAGCGGCTTTTGAAGTTTTTGGATTATTTTATCGGGATCAACACGGAGGATATTCCGAAAAATTCTCTGATGCGGGAGTTTGTGGGGGGGAGTATTTTCCATGTATAAAATATAAATAGTTGTTCTAATTCGACGATGAAAAATACATCGTCGAAGAACAACTACGGCAACAAGGTTGCCGATTTATATCGAAAGAACGCAAAAACGGCGTTCTTTCCAGATTGCAAGGCGATTCTTCTCTCGTGAGGAAAGGGAAATCCCGCTGCATAGAGAAGAACAACTACGGCAACAAGGCTGCCGATTTATATCGAAAGAACGCAAAAACGGCGTTCTTTCCAGATTGCAAGGCGATTCTTCTCTCGTGAGGAAAGGGAAATCCTACTGCATAGAGAAGAACAACTACGGCAACAAGGTTGCCGATTTATATCGAAAGAACGCAAAAACGGCGTTCTTTCCAGATTGCAAGGCGATTCTTCTCTCGTGAGGAAAGGGAAATCCCGCTGCATAGAGAAGAACAACTACGGCAACAAGGCTGCCGATTTATATTGAAAGTGCGCAGAAACGGTGTTCTTTCCAGATCGCAAGGCGATTCTTCTCTCGTGAGGAAAGTGAAATTCCACTGCATAGAGAAGAACAACTACGGCAACAAGTCTGCCGATTTATATAAGAAATTTACTGCATAGAAAGGAACGAGGACAGATGGCGACTATTATTGACGGGAAGGCGATTTCCCAGCAGATTAAGGATGAGGTGAAGGAGAAGGTGGCGGAGCTGAATAGCCAGGGGAAGGAGGTCTGCCTGGCGGTGATTCAGGTGGGCGACAATCCCGCTTCTACTGTGTATGTGGGCAATAAGAAGAAGGCTTGCGCCTATGTGGGAATCAAGTCTCTGGCCTATGAACTTCCGGGGGAGACCAGCGAGGAAGAACTTCTCTCTCTGGTGCGGGAGCTCAATGGCAAGGAGGATGTGCATGGGATTCTGGTGCAGCTTCCTCTGCCGGATCACATTGACGAGGACAAGGTGATTCAGGCCATTGTGCCAGAGAAGGATGTGGATGGATTCCATCCCCAGAGCGTGGGGGCGTTGAGCATTGGCCAGCCGGGCTTCGTGTCATGCACTCCTGCGGGGATCATCCAGCTGCTGAAGCGTTCTGGGATTGAGATTGACGGCAAGGAGTGCGTGATCATTGGCCGCAGCAATATCGTGGGGAAGCCCATGGCGCAATTATTGCTGCGGGAAAACGGCACAGTGACGGTGTGCCATTCCCACACGAAGAATATTAAGGAAGTTACCAGGCGGGCAGATATCCTGGTGGTGGCCATCGGAAGGGCTAAGATGGTGGATGCCTCCTATATCAAGGAGGGGGCCGTGGTCATTGATGTGGGCATGGACAGGGATGAGAATGGGAAACTCTGTGGCGATGTGGATTTTGAGGATGTGAAGGAGAAGGCGGGAGCCATTACCCCGGTTCCAGGGGGCGTGGGGCCCATGACCATCGCTATGCTGATGTACAATTGCCTCTGCGCTGGGAGCATGCACAGATAACGGCGATGGATTCCGGGATGAGCGCAGGGAAATAGGGCGCAAACGCATTTTGGATGCTCGTGAGCAGTGTGGATGTGAGGGTATCCGGCGATTCGCTTCATGGTAAATATGTTAGGAAATGTGAGGAGACAGGATTGGATATATTTTTTATGTCCCTGGGGTGCGATAAGAATCTGGTGGACAGCGAGATGATGATTGCCGGCCTCAGAAAGGCGGGCCACCGGGTGGTGGATGACGAATCCATGGCAGAGGTCATTGTAGTAAATACCTGCTGCTTTATCGGGGATGCCAAGGAGGAGAGCATCAATGCCCTGATTCAGATGGGTACTTATAAGGAAGAGGGGAAGTGCAAACTTTTGGTGGCGGCGGGCTGTTTGGCCCAGCGGTATCATCGGGAGATTGAGGAAGAGATTCCCGAGGTGGATGTGATTATCGGCACCACGGGATATGAATCTCTGGCGCAGGCCATTCAGAAGGGCTTGGAGAAGGGGGAAGGCACGCTGTCTTTCCTGGAGAGCGTGGACTACCTGCCAGAGCCTTTGACTGACAGGGATAGCATGTCCGGGGGGTATTATGCCTATCTGAAAATTGCGGAGGGCTGCGATAAGAATTGCACCTACTGCGTGATTCCGAAGGTGCGGGGAAAATATCGCAGCGTGCCTATGGAGAATTTGAGGGAGCAGGCGGAGAACCTGGTGGCAAAGGGGGCGAGGGAACTGATTCTGGTGGCCCAGGAAACTACTTTGTACGGCCGGGATCTTTATGGGGAAAAGTCCCTGCCCAAATTGCTGGAGATGCTGTCAGAGATTGAGGAACTGAGATGGATCCGCATCCTCTACTGCTATCCGGAGGAGATTACGGAGGAATTAATCAGCGCTATGAAGCGGCTGCCAAAGGTATGCCATTATCTGGATATTCCTATCCAGCACGGAGCGGATTCCGTGCTTCGGCGCATGGGCAGACACACCAGCCGGGAGGAAATTTCTGATATGATTGGCCATCTTCGGGAGGAGATTCCGGACATTGCCCTGCGGACCACGCTGATTACCGGATTCCCTGGAGAGACGGAGGAGGAATTTCAGGAACTGAAAGATTTCGTGAGGGAGATGAGGTTTGAAAGGCTGGGGGTATTTGCCTATTCTCAGGAGGAGGATACGGCGGCCGCCCAGATGGAGGGGCAGGTGCCGGAGGAGGTAAGGGATGCCCGCCGGGAGGAAATCATGGAGATCCAGCAGGAGATTGCCTTCGGAAAGTCGGAGGAACGGATCGGAGACACGCTGGAGGTCATGGTGGAGGGCAGGGTGCCGGAAGAGGGCATTACGGTTGCCAGAACTTATATGGATGCGCCGGATGTGGATGGGTTTGTATTCGTGGAGACGGATTGGAACTTGATGTCTGGAGACTTTATCAAAGTAAGGATTACGGGGGCCAGGGGATATGACTTGCTGGGGGAAGCATTGGATTGCTAAGTTGCTTCTGGCAGTATATGAGCTATATTATGAATGCGGGTTTCGCAGAAATGGAGTGTGACGATGAACTTACCAAATAAGATTACGATGGTGCGAATTATTCTAATTCCTTTTTTTGTATTTTTTATGCTGACGGATGTGGTGTCTTATTCTAAATATATTGCGGCAGGGATTTTCATCGTGGCCAGCCTGACGGATACGCTGGACGGGTATCTTGCCAGAAAATACCAGCTGGTTTCCAATTTTGGAAAATTCATGGATCCCTTGGCGGATAAGCTTCTGGTGTGCTCGGCGCTCATCTGCTTTGTGGCCATACCCGGGAATCCCATGCCTGCCTGGGGCGTTATCGTGATTGTCAGCAGGGATTTCATTATCAGCGGATTCCGCCTGGTTGCCTCCGATGCGGGAGTTGTGATAGCCGCTGGCTGGTGGGGGAAGGTTAAGACGGTGGTTCAGATGGTGATGTCCGTTCTGCTGATTTTGGATTTTGAGGGAAAAGTGATGAATGTGGTGGAATATGTTTTCATTTATGGGGCAATCATACTTACTGTGGTATCTCTGGTGGATTACCTGTGGAAGAACTGGAAGATACTGGATGATGGAAACCTGTAACGAATGCGTCTGTGAGGGAATGGGGTGTAGCGGTGCTTTTCAGACTGGCGGCGCATTTGTCTGAAAATAAAAAGAATGGGGGAAAGAATGGTGTCTTTGGCAGAGCGGTTGGTGGAGACATTGAAGGAGATGGGGCTTCAAATATCCACGGCGGAGTCTTGCACCGGAGGGCTGGTGGCCTCGGGCATTGTGGACGTGGAGGGGGCTTCTCTGGTATTTCAGGAGGGATATGTGACGTATTCTAACCGGGTGAAGGAGAAGCTTCTGGCAGTATCTTCCCAGACTATCGCAGAGCATACGGTGGTGAGCAGCCAGGTGGCGGAGGAGATGGCTCTGGGCGTTCGGCAAAAGACCGGGGCAGACGTGACGGTTTCCGTCACAGGCTATGCGGGGCCAGACCCAGGGAATGACGGTACTCCGGCGGGAACGGTGTATATTGGCACATGGTATGCGGGGAAGGGGATGGCAGAGAAGTTTTTATTTCAGGGAGATAGGAGGCAGGTGCGGGAGCAGGCGGCCCTAGAGGCTTACAGGCTGGCACTAAAGAGGATCGAAGACGGTGAGTAGAGTGATTGTGATTGGCGGCGGTGCTGCCGGGATGATGGCTGCTTTGGCAGCGGCGGGGTGCGGGCATCGCGTGACTATATTTGAAAAAAATGAGAAATTGGGAAAGAAGCTTTTTATTACGGGGAAGGGACGTTGCAATGTGACAAATGCCAGTGATGTGGAAGAACTGCTGGCGCATATTCCCCGGAATAAAAAGTTTCTTTACAGTGCCTTTTATGCCCTGGATAGTTTTGCACTGATGGATTTTCTGGAGGGGGAGGGCCTTCCCCTCAAGACGGAGCGGGGAAATCGGGTGTTCCCCCAGTCGGACAAGTCCTCGGACGTCATCAGAACCCTGGAGCGGGCTCTGAAGAAAAGAGGGGTGGAAGTCTGTCTGAACACGGAGGTGGCGGAGATCTTCCTAGAGGGAAATCCATCTGTCAGAGGAGACATTGCACGGAAGGGAAGGGAGGCTTTCGCGGTTGGAGACGGTTTGGACAAAAAGCAAGATATGACGATTGGGGAAGGATTGGAGAATGATAGTCCTCTTCTGGGGGGAGTGATTCTGGGAAAAAGGGCTGGCGGGAAAAAAGTTCCTGCGGATGCAGTGATTGTGGCTACCGGGGGGATATCCTACCCCAGTACCGGCTCCACCGGGGACGGGTACCGCTTTGCCCGGGAGTCGGGGCATCGCCTGGAGGGGAGGTCGCCCTCCCTGGTGCCCTTCGTGGCAGGGGAAGACTACATATGCCAGATGCAGGGGCTGTCCCTAAGGAATGTGGAATTGTCGTTAGAGAGGCAGGGGAAGGAATTGTACCGGGATTTCGGGGAACTGCTCTTCACGCATTTCGGGTTGAGCGGGCCTCTGGTGCTGTCGGCCAGCAGCCAGATAAGCGGCATGGATCTGTCTGGGCTGACGGGGAAGATTGACCTAAAGCCCGCCCTGTCGGAAAAGCAGTTGGATGATAGGGTTTTGCGGGATTTTGGAGGAAATCAGAACAGTTTATTCAAGAATAGCCTGGGAAAGTTGCTCCCCGCTAAGATGATTCCCGTGCTGGTATCCCTTTCCGGGATTTCTCCGGAGAAGAAGGTGAATGAGGTTACCAGGGAGGAGCGCAGGAGGCTTGTGGGCCTTATGAAGGCGTTTCCATTTACGGTAGAAGGGCTGCGGGGATACAATGAGGCCATCATTACCCGGGGCGGGGTGTCTGTAAAGGATGTCAACCCTGCCACCATGGAGTCGCGGATGGTTCCGGGGCTTTATTTTGCGGGGGAAGTGCTAGACGTGGACGGAATGACGGGGGGATATAACCTGCAGATTGCCTGGTCTACCGGGAATTTGGCGGGCATTTCTGTCAGCTAGGCGGTTTTGCTCGTGCAGCTTATTAGGGCGGGGCATGCGCAAATGGAAGGCTGGCAATATAAAATATGTATAGAAAAGAGGTATCACGTATGAAAAGTATAGCGATTGACGGCCCGGCTGGGGCGGGGAAGAGTACCATTGCAAAAAGGGTTGCAAAGGAATTGGATTTTATCTATGTGGATACTGGCGCAATGTACCGTGCCATGGCACTGTATTTCCTGCGTCAGGGGATCAAGGCAGAGGAGGAAGATAAGATTTCGGAGGCATGCGGGGATATCCAAGTCTCTCTTGCATATGAGAATGGGGAGCAGCAGGTGCTTCTGAATGGGGAGAATGTGAATGCTTTTATCCGCACGGAGGAAGTGAGCATGATGACTTCTGACACCTCCAAGTATCCAAAGGTTCGGGAAAAATTATTAGATTTGCAGAGAAATCTGGCCAAGGCCCAGAATGTGATTATGGATGGGCGTGACATTGGCACCTGCGTCCTTCCCGGAGCCGATTTGAAAGTGTACCTAACGGCAAGTTCTGCAGAGCGTGCCAGAAGGAGGTACAAGGAGCAGGTGGAGCGGGGGATTTCCTGCGACCTCCAGCAAATCGAGGAGGATATTATTGCCAGGGACGAGCAGGACATGAACCGGGAAATTGCGCCATTGAAAAAGGCGGAGGATGCGGTGGTCATAGATGCCTCGGATATGACGGTCGAGGAAGTGGTTGCAGAGATGATTTCCCTATATCAGAACACCTGAGAAAAGCAGCAAGAAAAATGTTGGTTGCGGCACTGCGGAGTGTAGTTTGGCTCATTTTAAATAGAAGATTGGATATAGTGACCGGAAATGTGCAGATATGCTGTGTTGGAATGGGAAAAACATGCCGATATATTTAAAGGTTATTCATAACATCCTTTAGAACGGCAATGAGGCGGCAATGAAATAGGAGGATATTGGATGGAAGTGACGGTGGCAAAAAGTGCCGGATTCTGTTTCGGGGTAAAGCGGGCCATGGACATGGTGTACGCGGAGGCGGACAACTGTGAGAAAGTCTATACCCTGGGGCCCATCATCCACAATGAGCAGGTGGTGGAGGATTTGGAGAAGAGGGGCGTATATGCCATAGATTCTCCGGCAGATCTCCCGGAAGGGGAGGAGGCGACAGTCATCATCCGATCCCATGGCATCACCAAGGAGGTGTTTGAAGAATTAGAGAGGAAGAATGTGAGGGTGGTGGACGCCACTTGCCCATTCGTCAAAAAAATCCACAATATTGTTCAGGAAAAAAAGAGCGAAGGTTTTGAGATTGTGGTGGTGGGGAGCGCATCGCACCCGGAAGTGCAAGGGATTTGCGGGTGGTGCGGCAATGACTGCACAGTGCTCCAGACCCCGGAAGAGGCAGAAAATTTCCGCTATTTTGGGGACAAAAAAATATGCCTTGTGGCGCAAACGACATTTAATTACAAGAAATTTGAAGATATAGTTGATATTTTGCGCAAAAAGAGTTATGATATACTTGTTATGAATACAATTTGCAACGCTACCGAAGAGCGTCAGACAGAAGCGGGTACCATTGCGAGGAAATCCGACGCGATGATAGTGATAGGTGGAAAACATAGTTCCAACACCCAGAAACTGTATGAAATATGCAGAAATGAGTGCCGGGACACACATTTTATACAGACACTTGATGACCTGGATTTGAATCTTTTTCAATCTTTTCGTAGCGTAGGAATTACTGCTGGGGCCTCAACCCCAAATAATCTAATTAAGGAGGTTCAATCATATGTCAGAGAACAATGAATTTGAACAATTATTGGAAGAATCATTAGTAACAATCCACAACGGAGAGATTGTAGAAGGGACAGTAATCAGCGTTAAGCCGGACGAGATCGTTCTGAACATCGGCTACAAGGCGGATGGCATCATCACGAAGAATGAATACAGCAACCAGCCGGTGGATCTGACTACTGTAGTGAAAGAGGGCGACTCCATGAAGGCGAAAGTCCTGAAGGTGAACGATGGCGAGGGCCAGGTTCTCCTTACTTACAAGCGCCTTGCCATGGAGAAGAGCAATGAGCGCATCAAGGAAGCCTTTGAGAATAAGGAAGTGATGAAGGCTACTGTGGCATCTGTTCTTTCCGGCGGACTGAGCGTGGTTGTGGAGGAGACGAAGGTGTTTATTCCTGCCAGCCTGGTTTCTGATACCTATGAGAAAGACTTGACAAAGTATGCCGGACAGGAAGTGGAGTTTATCATCAGCGAGTTCAATCCTAAGAAGAGAAGGATTATCGGTGATAGAAAGCAGATTTTGATTGCGCAGAAGAAAAAGATGCAGGAAGAGTTATTCTCTAGGATTCATGTGGGCGACACCGTGGAAGGCGTTGTCAAGAACCTGACAGATTTCGGCGCATTCATTGATTTGGGAGGGGCGGACGGCCTTCTCCATATTTCAGAGATGTCCTGGGGTCGGGTGGAGAATCCCAAGAAGGTATTTAACGTAGGAGATAAGACGAAAGTCTTGATTAAAGATATTAAGGAAGACAAGATTGCCTTGAGCCTGAAGTTTGATGACCAGAATCCATGGCTGAATGCAGACCAGAAGTATGCGATAGGCGCAGTGGTCTCTGGCAGGGTTGCGAGAATGGCGGACTTTGGTGCGTTTGTGGAGTTGGAGCCTGGCGTTGACGCATTGCTCCATGTTTCCCAGATTTCCAAGGAGCATGTGGAGAAGCCCTCCGATGTATTGAAGGTTGGCCAGGAAGTAGAGGCAAAAGTCGTTGATTTCAAGCAGGAGGATCACAAGATCAGCCTCAGCATGAAAGCATTGGCTTCTGATACGGCAGAGGCAGACGAAGAAGTTGTGGAGCAATCAGAAGAGTAATCTGCTGTTAGATATGTACATTTCGCCAATCTGTGTATTGCAGATTGGCGATAATTTTTTACTGTATAGGAAATTGCTCGAAATGTAACGGCATATCAACAAGAATTTTCTTCGAAAATTCTTGCAAGGGAATGCGCTGGCATTCCCTTTTTTTACTGGCACAATATAGCAGTCAGTTTTATGAAAAGAGGAGGCGGACACTATGGATATGGGTGATTACGGAGTTTTTAAGGAAAAGGTATTCCAGTTGACGAAGATTGACCTGAACAGTTACAAAGAACGTCAGATGCGCAGGAGGATTGATTCCCTGATTAACAAGGCGAAGGTTCAGAACTATGCGCAGTACGTGGAGGCGCTCCGGGCAAATGATGAGATGCTGGAAGAGTTTGTGGCATATCTGACCATTAACGTATCGGAATTTTATAGGAATCCAGAACAGTGGGGACTGATGGAGAAGCAAGTGCTACCCTATCTCTTTGACAAGTTTGGCAAGAGCATCAAGGTTTGGAGTGCCGCCTGTTCAACGGGGGATGAGCCTTATACTCTGGTGATGGTGCTGGCAAAATTTCTGCCTCTGGATAAGATTCAGGTTATCGCCACCGATATCGACAAGCAGGTGCTGGAGAAGGCCCAACTGGGCATTTACAATGAGAAAAGTTTGAAGGGACTGCCTGCGGAGTTTAAGACTAAGTATTTTACAAAAATTAATAATTCCAGTTTTCAGGTCAAGGATGAGATTAAGAAATGCGTGAAGTTCCAACAGCATAATCTGCTGAAAGACCCCTATCCCAGCGGGTGCAACTTGATTGTCTGTCGGAATGTGATGATTTATTTCACAGAAGAGGCAAAAAATATCATGTATCATAAGTTTAATGACTCGCTGAAAAACGAGGGGATTCTTTTTGTGGGAAGCACGGAGCAGATTATTAATCCTTCGGAGTACAACTTTGCTACCGTACAGTCTTTCTTCTATAAGAAGGGGGCAGGGCGATAGTATGCGGATTGCACGCAGGATGTCTAGCAACCCTTGCGGGCGCGATCGGATGATGCAAGCTTGCTTGCACATCCTCGCTTTGCCTTCGCGGGAATAAATCGCTTAGAAATGGGGAGTTTTATGAGTAAACAAATTAAGATTGCAGTAGACGCTATGGGAGGGGATCATGCACCGGACGCAGTGATTCAGGGGGCACTGGAGGCCATGGAGGAGCATGATGGCATTTCTATTATATTCACAGGCAAAGAAGATGTCATCAGACAGAAGCTAGCCGGGCATGCTTATGACCAAGGGCGGGTGGAAATTGTACCCGCAGATGAGGTGATTGGCTTTGACGAGCCGCCGGTGATGGCGATTCGCAAGAAGAAAAATTCTTCTATCGTGGTGGGGCTGAACTTGGTGAAAAAGGGGGAGGCGGATGCCTTTGTCTCTGCTGGGAGCACTGGTGCCATTTTGGTGGGCGGCCAGTTCGTGGTGGGGAGGATTAAGGGCATTGAGAGGGCTCCTCTGGCACCGCTGATTCCCACGGCGGGGGGCGCATCCCTTCTCATTGATTGCGGTGCCAATGTGGATGCCAGGGCTTCCCATCTGGTACAGTTTGCCAAGATGGGATCTATTTACATGGAACATATCGTGGGCGTGAAGAATCCCAAAGTTGCCATTGTAAACATTGGTGCGGAGGAAGAAAAAGGGAATATGTTGGTGAAGGAGACATATCCTTTACTAAAGGAATGCACGGATATCAACTTTGTGGGAAGCATTGAGGCCAGGGACATTCCCAATGGGGATGCGGATGTGATTGTGTGCGAGGCCTTTGTGGGAAATGTGATTCTGAAACTTTATGAAGGGCTGGCCGCCACGCTTCTGAAGGAAGTGAAGAAGGGCTTGATGGCCACGCTGCGCAGCAAGATTGGCGCATTGATGATTAAGCCGGCCCTGAAGCAGACGATGAAGGGCTTTATGGGCGAGGATCAGGGCGGCGCGCCTCTTCTGGGGCTTAAGGGATTGGTGGTGAAGGCTCACGGCAGTTCTAAGAGCGATGACATCAAGCATGCCATTGTCCAGTGCATCCAGTTTAATGAAAATGAGATCAATGACAAGATTAAGGAAAATATCACAACGGAATAGGGAAAGGCGCAGATGTTATGGAGTTTGAGAAATTGCAGATGATTATCTCGGAAGTGCTTTCTTTGGAACCGGAGGAAATCAGGCCGGAAATGTCGTTTGTGGACGATCTGGGGGCGGATTCCCTGGAGGTTTTTCAGATTATTATGGCCATCGAAGAAGAGTTTGACATTGGCCTGGAGGATGGCGTGGTTGCCTCCATTGAGACGGTGGAGGATGCGCTGCAGGCGATTGCGGGGGAATGAATGATTCAGGAGAGGCAGGACGGAAATGAAGCAGGATAAAATCATAGAGTTTGAGGAGAGGATCGGCTACCAGTTTGACAATCCCGATTTGCTGGCGACTGCCTTGACCCACAGTTCTTATTCAAATGAGAAGAAATTAAAGAAATATGATTGCAACGAGCGGTTGGAGTTTTTGGGGGATGCGGTGCTGGAATTGGTTTCCAGCGAGTATATCTTCCGCTCCAATCCCAGGCTCCCAGAGGGAGACCTGACCAGAATACGGGCCAGTTACGTTTGTGAGCCTACTTTGGCCCTGTGTGCCAGGGAATTGGATTTGGGCAAATATCTCTTTCTGGGAAAGGGAGAGGACATGACAGGGGGAAGGGAGAGGGATTCCGTCCTCTCGGACGCCATGGAGGCTACCATCGGAGCAGTGTACTTGGATGGGGGCTTTGCCAGGGCAAAGGAGTATGTGGAAGAATTTGTGCTGAAAGATATCGAGAAGAAGAAACTCTTCTATGACAGCAAGACTTATCTGCAGGAGATTGTGCAGGGTCGCCACCAGCATCTGAAATATGTGCTGCTGGAGGAGAGCGGGCCGGACCACAATAAATCTTTTCAGGTGGAAGTCCAGGTGGATGGCCAGGGCATTGCTGTGGGCACAGGCCGAACGAAGAAAAAGGCAGAGCAGGCGGCGGCCTATCAGGCCATCCTTGCGATAGAGCAGTAAAAGGCCGAGGCGGACTGCTTCCACGTTCATAGAGAAGAGAATGATTGTTTCATTGGCAAAGGCGAGGCGATCTTTCTCTTCTCTATGACTGTGCAGCAATGTATCAGGGGATTATCATAGAATGGAGAGCATAGATGTATTTAAAGAGTCTGGAAGTGCATGGATTCAAATCCTTTGCGAATAAATTAGTCTTTGAGTTTCACAACGGAATCACTGCCATCGTGGGACCGAACGGCAGTGGCAAGAGCAATGTGGCGGATGCGGTGCGATGGGTGCTGGGAGAGCAGAGCGCCAAGCAGCTGCGGGGGGCGAAGATGGAGGATGTGATCTTTGCCGGGACCCAGATGCGAAAGCCTCTGGGATACGCTTACGTGGCCATCACCATCAGCAATGAGGACCACAAGCTGGACGTGCCCTACGAGGAGGTAAAGATTGCCAGGCGGGTGTACCGTTCTGGAGAAAGTGAATATTTGCTAAATGGAGCTTCCTGCCGTTTGAAAGATGTGCAGGAACTTTTGCTGGATACCGGTATAGGAAAGGAAGGGTATTCCATTATCGGCCAGGGGCAGATTGACAAAATCCTTAGCGGCAAGCCGGAGGACCGGAGGGAGCTCTTTGACGAGGCGGCGGGCATCGTGAAATTCAAGAAGAGAAAGGCGGCAGCGGAGAAGAATCTGGAGGAGGAACGCCAGAATCTGGTCCGCATCGAGGATATTCTTTCAGAATTGGAGAAGCAGGTGGAGCCTCTGGAGCGGCAGTCTGCCAAGGCGAAGGAGTATCTGGCCTACCGGGACGAGCTGAGAAATCTGGACATCAATCTCTTTCTGTCGGAATATGACAGGATTCATGGGGAGATGGAAGGGATTAAGGAAAAGAAGGCCATTGCCGCCGGGGATTTGGAGGCGGCATCCAGGGAATACGATCAGGCCAAGGAAGAATATGTGGCGGTGGAAGCCCAGCTGGAGGAACATAATAAGAGCCTGGAGCAGCAGAGGGAGATTCTCTCGGCGGACAGGCTATCCCTGAACCAGTCAGAGGGAGATATCAAAGTTCTGAATGAGCAGATCCTTGCCCTGCGCCAGAATAAGGAACACAACCAGGAACTCCTCCATTCCCTGGGGGAGCGCATCCAGGCGGCATCCAGGGAGAGGGAGGGCTATCTGGAGCAGAAGGCCCAGGCAGACGAGAACAAGCAGGGGCTCGTGGAGAGACAGTCAGAAATCCAGAAGAAGATGGATGACATGGCAGAGCGGGCGATGTCCATGGAAATCGAGATCAATCAGTGTAACGAGGATGTCATTGATTTCCTGAATAGAAATACGGACGTGAAGACGGACGAGGAGCGCATGAAAACCCTGCTGGAGCAGAATAATATTAAGAACGCTGAGATTACCAAGCGGATTCTGGAAAATAAGACGGAGGCTTCCGTGCTGACGGAGGTGCTGGACCGGGAAGAGAAGACATTGGCTGAGATTACGGACAAGATAGGCGCGCTGGATGATTCCACCCAAGAATTGAAGGATTCCGAGGTTGTGATTGACAGAGAGCGGGAGAATCTCGTCAGGGAGCATCGGGATACCCAGCAGAAATTCCATATGGAAAATTCCCGCCTGGTATCCCTGCGGAATCTGACGGAGCGATATGAGGGCTATGGCCAGAGCATCAAGCGAATCATGGAGCAGAAGAAGCATCAGCCGGGCATTGTGGGCGTGGTGGCGGATATCATCCGGGTGCAGAAGGAATACGAGGTGGCGGTGGAGACTGCCCTGGGGGGAAGCATCCAGAATATTGTCACCGACAATGAGCAGACGGCCAAGGAGATGATTGGCTTCCTGAAAAAGAACCGCTATGGCAGGGCCACCTTCCTGCCTCTGACCAATATGAAGGCGAAGCCCATGAATCTCTCCGGGGGAATGATGAGCGAGCCGGGGGTGATTGGCATGGCTTCGGAACTGGTGGAGGCGGACGGCAAGTTCCAGAATCTGATTCAGTATCTTTTGGGGCGGTTCGTGGTGGTGGACCACATTGACCATGCCATTGCCTTGGCGAAGAAGTATCATCACACGGTGCGCATCGTTACCGTGGAGGGGGATCTTTTGAATCCCGGCGGCTCCATGTCCGGCGGTGCCTTTAAGAATAGCAATAATCTTCTGGGCCGCCGCCGGGAGATGGATGATCTGGAGCGGCATGCGGGGGACTTGAAGGCCAAGCTCCGGGAATTGTCTTCTTCCATCAAGGAGAACGAGGGGAAGAAGGAGGCGGTGGTTACCCAGATCAGGAAGAATCGAAAGATCAGGCAGGAGATGGTTCTCCGGCAGAATACTGCTAAGATCAATTACGACAGGGCCGCAGAGGACATGGAGAAGAACCGGGAGAAATTGGATCTGATTCGCTTGGAGAGGCGGCAGATTGAGGAGAGCAGGGCGAGTCTCAGCCAGGATATGGAAAAGATCAAGGAGCAGATGGCATCTAACGAAGAGCAGAGCAGGCAGCGGAAAGATGAGATGGAGAAACTCACTGCCTCCCTGGAGGAATTGAAGCGGGAGCAGGAGAAGGTTTCCGGGGAAAATTCCGAACTGCTGCTAGAGATTGCCGCCAGGGAGCAGAGCGGGCAATTCGTGGAGGAGAATCTGGATCGTATCTCCCGCACCCTAGAGCAGTTGGAGCAGGAACTGGAGGATACCGGCAAGAGCGGGGAGGATGCGGATGTCCAGGTGGCGGACAAGGAACAGGAGATTGCCGCCACCAGGGAGAAGATTGCAGATATCAATCGGCATATGGAGGCTCTCACCGCTAGCATAGAGGAAGTCACCCAAAAGCGGGAGGAACTGACCGTGCGCCACAAGGGATTTTTCCAGAAGCGGGAGGAACTGGCGGGGCGCAAGAGCGATCTGGACAAGGAATGCTACCGCTTGGAGAATCAGATGGACAAGCTTTCGGAGAAGATGGATTCTAACACCAACTATCTGTGGGAGCAGTACGAATTGACCTATCATACGGCGGAGGAAAATCGGGTGGCGGTGGAACTTAGCCCGCCCCAGATGAAGACGGAAATCAACCGGCTGAAGAATCAGATTAAGGAACTGGGGGATGTAAATGTCAATGCCATCGAGCAGTTCCAGGAGGTGCGGGAGAGGTATGAGCATCTAGGTGGCCAGCACCATGATCTGATAGAGGCGGCCCATGTGCTGGAGGGCATTATCGAGGAACTGGATACGGAGATGCGAAAGCAGTTTGAGAGCCAGTTTGGAGAGATTCGAACGAGATTCAACAAGGTGTTTGGAGAACTCTTTGGCGGAGGCCGGGGCACGCTGGAACTCACCGAGGAGGAGGATATTCTGGAGGCGGGCATCCGCATCGTGGCCCAGCCCCCGGGAAAGAAACTGCAGAATATGATGCAGCTGTCCGGCGGGGAGAAGGCATTGACAGCCATTGCGCTTCTCTTTGCCATCCAGAGCTTAAAGCCCTCTCCGTTCTGTCTGCTGGACGAGATCGAGGCGGCATTGGATGATTCCAATGTAAGCCGCTATGCAGATTATCTCCATAAGCTTACGAAGGATACCCAGTTCATCGTGATCACCCACCGAAGGGGCACCATGAATGCGGCGGATATCCTGTACGGCATTACCATGCAGGAGAAGGGCGTGTCCACGCTGGTATCCGTCAATCTCCTAGATGAAAAAGAGATTGCAAATTAGGGCGTTACATAATACAATGTAAAAGTAAAGCCAAGTAGCCAAGTATGCCACATGTTTGCATGTAGGAGTGCTTGGACGACCGGAGCGTAGAAGTGCGAAGCACGGAGCAATCGACTTTTACATATTGAAATAAATAATAGAGTTAGAGAGGTGCGCTATGGGTGAGAAAAAAGGATTTTTTAGCAGGTTGAAGGATGGGCTGACCAAGACCAGGGACAGTCTAAAGTCTGGCATGGATGCCATCTTTAGCGGATTTTCTGAGATTGATGAGGATTTTTATGAGGAACTGGAAGAGATTCTGATCATGTCGGATATTGGCGTGGCCACTACGGAGAAGATTTTGGAGAACCTCCGGGAAAAAGTAAAGGAAGAAAAGATCAAGGAGGCTTCCGTGTGCAGAAAGCTGCTGATGGATTCTATCAAGGAGCAGATGCAGGTGGGAGAGACTGCCTACGAATTTGAGGAAAAGCAGTCGGTGGTATTGCTCATCGGCGTCAACGGGGTGGGGAAGACTACCTCTGTGGGCAAATTGGCGGGGCAGTTGAAAAGCCAGGGCAAGAAGGTGATTCTGGCGGCGGCAGATACCTTTCGGGCGGCGGCCATCGGACAGCTCACCGAGTGGGCCAATCGGGCAGGGGTGGAGATCATCGCCGGACAGGAGGGGGGAGACCCCGCCGCCGTGGTATTTGACGCGGTGAATGCGGCGAAGGCGCGGAAAGCGGACGTGCTGATTTGCGATACCGCCGGCCGGCTGCACAATAAAAAGAATCTCATGGCGGAACTTCGCAAGATCAACGGAATCATTGACAGAGAGTTTCCCGATGCCCATCGGGAGACCTTGGTGGTGCTGGACGGAACCACCGGGCAGAATGCGCTGGCCCAGGCCAAGCAGTTCGGGGAGGTGGCGGACATTACCGGGATCGTGCTGACGAAACTGGACGGAACCGCCAAGGGAGGCATTGCTATCGCCATTCAGTCGGAGATGAATATTCCGGTAAAATATATTGGCATCGGTGAGAAGATTGATGATTTGCAGAAATTTGATGCGGAGGCATTTGTGGACGCGCTGTTCCAGAATGGAGAGGAGGAGACGGCATGATGACATTGGAGAAGTTTGAGGAAGCCTCAGACAAGGTGAAAGAGGTGATTCTGCCCACGAATCTCATTTACAGCGAATATTTCTCGGAGAGGACGGGCAATAAGGTATATCTCAAGCCAGAGAACATGCAGTATACCGGGGCCTACAAGGTGCGGGGCGCTTACTACAAAATCAGCACCCTTACGGAGGAGGAACGGAAGAGGGGATTGATTACCGCCTCTGCCGGGAACCACGCCCAGGGCGTGGCCTATGCGGCGAAGATTTACGGGGTGCCAGCCACCATTGTCATGCCCACGACTACGCCTCTCATCAAGGTAAACCGCACGAAGGGCTATGGGGCCAAGGTGGTACTTTTTGGCAATGTATATGACGAGGCTTGCCAGTACGCCTTGCAGCTGGCCAAGTCCCAGGGGCTGACTTTCGTGCATCCTTTCAATGACGAGACGGTGGCTACCGGACAGGGAACCATCGCTATGGAAATCTTCAAGGAGCTTCCCACGGTGGATATCATTCTCGTTCCCATTGGCGGCGGCGGCCTGGCGGCGGGGGTGTCTACCCTGACAAAGCTGCTGAATCCCAAGATTAAGGTGATTGGCGTGGAACCGGCGGGGGCCAGCTGCATGAAGGCTTCCCTGGATCAGGGGGAGGTGGTGACGCTGCCAAGCGTGACTACCATTGCGGATGGCACGGCGGTAAAGACGCCGGGGGATGTGGTTTTCCCTTATATTCAGAAAAACGTGGACGAGATCATTGCGGTGGATGACCGGGAATTGATTGGAAATTTCCTGGATATTATGGAGAATCATAAGATGCTGGTGGAAAATTCCGGCTTGCTTACCGTGGCGGCCTTGAAGCATTTGGATTGCAAGAAGAAGAAAGTGGTCTCCATCTTGAGCGGCGGAAATATGGATATCATTACCCTTTCTTCCGTGGTACAGCACGGATTGATTCAGAGAGGGCGGGTGTGCACCGTATCCGTGCAGTTGCCGGACAGGCCGGGCGAGTTGGAGAAAATCGCAGGGATTCTGGCGACGCTGCAGGCAAATGTCATTCGCCTGGAGCATAATCAGTTTGTCAGCATTAACAGGAATGCGGCGGTGGAATTGCGCATTACCTTGGAGGCTTTTGGCCAGGATCATAAAAGGGAGATTATCCAGGCACTGGAGAAAAAGGGGTATGACCCGAAGGAGGAGCATCCCACGGGGCTTTACTGATGCCTGTGGATGCTTTAGAAATGGGCATGCGCTGCATGATGGAACTATGGTGCAGATCATCGATGTGGATGATAGTGATTCACAATGAAACAAAGCGGTTAATTGTATGGAAAGTGATACTTGCTTAGGGTAGAGAAATCTGGCAATAGCAGGGATTGCTTTGAATTGAAGTAGATTGGTAAGGGACTGTTGAGAAATAACGGTTTCTAGGTACAATGAAATCTTTGATACTGGGGAGGACAGAGCATGAGCCAGGATTGGAACAGGGAGGAAGACTATGTGGAGGGGCAGGAGCTTCTGCACACGCCGGGGGGCGTGCGGGATATATATGGCATTGAGTGCGCCAGGAAATTGGCGGTGGAGAGGGAGGTCCATGATGTGATGAAGTCCTACGGCTTCCGGGATATCGAGACTCCCACCTTTGAGTATTTTGATATCTTCAGCAAGGAGAGAGGGACGGTGCAGTCCAAGGAGATGTTCAAATTCTTCGACCGGGGAAACAATACCTTGGTGTTGCGTCCGGATGTGACCCCTTCTATTGCCAGGTGCGTGGCCAAGTATCGAAGGGAGGAGGAACTGCCCCTTCGCCTGTGCTATACGGGAAAGACCTTTGTCAATACCAGCCAGTATAAGGGCAAGTTGCAGGAAGTGACCCAGGTGGGGGCGGAGCTGTACAATGACGATACCTCGGATGCAGATGCGGAGATGATTGCCATGCTGGTGGAGTGCTTGAAGAAAAGCGGCCTGCAGGAGTTCCAGCTGGAGATTGGTCATGCGGATATTTTCCGGGGCCTGGTGGAGGAGGCCGGCGTGTCGGCACATGCCACGGAGGAATTGCGGAAATTGATTGTGAGCAAGAATTTCTTTGGCGTGGAGGAATTGCTGAACCAGATGACCATATCGGAGAAACTGAAAGAGGTCTTTGTGAAACTGCCGGAACTGCTGGGGGATCTGTCTGCCTGCGTATCTTTTGTCAGGGAGAGAACCGAGAGCCAGCGGGTGCATCATGCTTTGGAGCGGCTGGAGAAGGTGGAGGAGATTCTCAGATTGTATGGCGTCTCAGAATATATTACTGTGGATTTGAGTATGTTGTCACAGTACAGTTACTATACCGGGGTGGTGTTCAAGGCTTATACCTATGGAAGCGGGGAGGCTTTGGCAACTGGAGGGCGATATGATGGGCTGGTGAAGCAGTTTGGCATGGATGCCCCGGCCATCGGTCTTGCTATCGTGGCAGACCAGCTTTTGCTTGCATTGACCAGGCAGAAGTTATTCAAGGATACTGCCCTGGGGGGGACGGTGCTCCTCTATCCCCAGGAATTGCGAAAGAAGGCGTTAAAACTGGCGGAGGACAAGAGGCGGCAGGGAACGAGCCTGCAGATGCTTCGCAAGTCTTCCAGGCGGGATTTTGCAGAATATAAAGAATATGCGGTGCGCATGGGGCACGAGGAGGTTCTGTACCTGGAGAGGGAGGATTCCCTGGTGGCATTCCATGTGGAGACTGGGGAAGAGACGCGGCAGGAGATTTAAGAGAAGTTAGGACATGCCCCGTAGTATGCTGGAGGGCATTTGACTTTTGGTGGTTCCGCTAAAAGTGGCATGTCAGTTTGCCTGCCCATGATGGCGTTGCTAGATGTGGCATGGGATTGGAAGAGTGGACGTGGGAAGTTGCCGTGTCAGTAAAATTAGGAAGGAAAGGTTGAAATTGATATGAGATACATAACATTTGCCCTGGCGAAAGGGAGGCTTGCCAAGCAGACTTTGGGACTGCTGGAACAGATTGGCATCACCTGCGAGGAGATGAAGGATGAGAAGACCAGAAAATTGATTTTTGCCAATGAGGAGCTGGGCTTTCGGTTCTTCCTGTCTAAGGCTACGGACGTTCCCACTTATGTGGAGATGGGGGCGGCGGATATCGGCGTGGTGGGGAAGGATACCATTCTGGAAGAGGGAAGGAAGATTTATGAGGTGCTGGATCTGAACCGGGGAAAGTGCCGGATGTGCGTGGCGGGGCCTGCCAGTGCCAGGGAGCAGTTGCAGAATGGATCGCTGATCCGGGTGGCGAGCAAGTATCCCAGCATTGCCAAAGATTATTTTTATAATAAGAAGCATCAGACGGTGGAGATTATCAAGCTGAATGGCTCGGTGGAACTGGCACCCATCGTGGGGCTGTCCGAGGTGATCGTGGACATCGTGGAGACGGGTTCTACCTTGAAGGAGAACGGGCTGGAGGTTCTGGAGGAAATCTGTCCCCTGTCGGCCCGGGTGGTGGTGAACGAGGTGAGCATGAAGATGCAGCATGAGAGGATTACCAAGCTCTTGGAGGATTTGAAGGGCGTGGTATGATGAATTTTGTTACTATTCACAGCAGCCCTAAACACATGCGCAAAACCAGCCGGCTACGCCGTCTGCCACTGCAATATCAGCAGTTTATATTTTGCTTATGTGTTTAGAACAGCTTTCACAGCTCATATCTAGAAAATAGCCAGAATCTTATGTGCAAGCACAACGATTCTGTTCTTTTTCTAGATATGGCTGTGAATAGTAACTGTTGTTTGCAGGTAATGGAAAGGCATGGTGAATTATATGCGGATTTTGAAATTGACGGAGCGGGAGCGGGCAAATATCTTGGAGAATCTCTTGAAGAGAAGCCCGAACCAGTATGGGGAATATGAGGAGACAGTGAATGAGATTCTGGAGACGGTGAAGGAGAAGGGGGATGAGGCCCTTTTTGACTATACAGAGCGATTTGACGGAGTGAGGATTGCCCCGGAGAATGTTCGGGTGACGGAGCAGGAGATAGAAGATGCCTACGCCCAGGTGGATGCCCACTTGGTGGAGATTATCCGCAAGTCCCTGGCTAATATCAGAGAATACCACCAGAAGCAGGTGCGCTACAGCTGGTTTGACAGCAAGCCGGACGGCACTCTGCTGGGGCAGAAGGTGACGGCCCTGGAGCGGGTGGGCGTGTACGTGCCGGGGGGCAAAGCAGTGTATCCTTCCTCCGTACTGATGAACATTGTGCCGGCTAAGGTGGCTGGCGTGGATAAGATTATTATGACGACGCCTCCCGGAAAGGATGGGAAGGTGTATCCCGTGACGCTGGTGGCCGCCAGGGAGGCGGGGGTGGATGAAGTATATAAAGTAGGCGGGGCTCAGGCTATTGCCGCCCTTGCCTACGGCACGGAGAGCATCGGGAAGGTGGATAAGATCGTGGGGCCGGGAAATATTTTTGTGGCTCTGGCAAAGAAGGCCGTGTATGGCCACGTGAGCATCGATTCCATCGCGGGGCCCAGCGAGATTCTGGTGCTGGCGGACGAGACGGCCAATCCCAGGTATGTGGCGGCGGATTTATTGTCCCAGGCCGAGCATGATGAGATGGCATCGGCGATTTTGGTCACTACCAGCCAGGAATTGGCGGAGCAGGTGTCGGCGGAAGTGGAGGGCTTCGTGAAGGAATTGTCCCGGGGAGAGATTATCCAGAAGTCCCTGGATGCCTATGGATATATTCTGGTGGCGGACACCATGGAGGAGGCCATCGCTACGGCCAATGAGATTGCTTCCGAGCATCTGGAGATTGTCACAAGGAATCCCTTTGACACCATGACCAGAATCCGCAATGCGGGAGCGATTTTCCTGGGAGAGTACAGCAGCGAGCCTTTGGGGGATTATTTCGCAGGGCCGAACCATGTGCTTCCCACCAACGGCACCGCCAAGTTCTTCTCGCCCCTGTCGGTGGATGATTTTGTGAAGAAGTCCAGCATCATCTCTTATTCCAGGGAGGCGCTGGAACTGGTTCACAGGGATATCGAGGATTTTGCCAAGGCGGAGAAGCTGACGGCTCACGCCAATTCCATTGCGGTGCGATTTGAGTAGGGGCGGAAATCGGAGGATGTCAACTTGAAAGGGATAGCATTGTAAGAATGAGATTTATATATACGGATGGTGACAACTCTGGCTTTATTGAATTCTATTCTGCTGTAGATAAGGAACATTACAGTATTGATGTTGTAAATAGCGATATAGATGTCGAAGCTTTAAATGAAGATATTCCGAAATGCGACAATTGTTTTTATTATGTCAATCAGTGCGATAACTTGGGAATTTTTGGAGGAAGATATGAAAAGTTTTTTTGCTTATGAGATGCAATATGTAGGAAAGGAACCCATAATTGATGCAGTTCAAATAATTCCTTTTTGTGAAAAGTATTATTCGCAATATGAGCGCATATACAATGAATGTTTTTATGAGATGCGTAAAGCATTAGATGTCCAGCCTTATAACTTTTATTCTGACTTTGAGCAGATCAGAGATAAAATGGCTAATATATTTATGCTGATGCATAATGAAACTATGATAGGTAGCGTAGGGTGCTATGGTACAGAAATAGATGATTTGATTGTAAATAAGCAATTTCAGAATAGGGGATATGGAAAAACAGTGTTATTATGGGCAATTCATCATATAAGAACATATACCGATGAACCTATAACAATTCATGTGGCTGATTGGAATAAAAATGCTATAAAACTTTATATGAAAAATGGATTTGTTGTCACAAAAAAAGAAAAAGTAAATTGAGTGACAACTTCCAGCTTGTCTTTTGGAATTTTGTCATTGTGTTGGTATAGAGAGGAGGAATATATTTTGAAAATATATGTTTTATTTGCATAGCGGTGGCTGATGCAATAGGAGGTTGCTATTTGCGGGCGAACTGCTGATAGCGACATGAGATCACATTGTAATAGCCATTGCGAATCCCAGGTAGAAAAAATTTAGGGAGGCAAATATGGGCTATAAGAGAGCAGAAGAGATTCTGCCACAGGAAGTGATAGAGATGATTCAGCAGTATGTGGATGGACAGAGCATCTATATTCCGAGAAAGGACGAGCACAGGGCTGGCTGGGGGAGCAATACCTCCACCAGAGAGGAATTGGCGGAGAGGAATCAAAGAATTTATGGAGATTACCGCTGCGGCGTTGCTGTTTCCGTACTGGCAAAACAATATTTTCTGTCGGAAAAGAGCATACAGAGAATCATTCGCGAGATGAAAAAATGATGAAATGGGTGAGCCGATGTCCTGATGGATGTCGGCCTATTTTTTGTTGGCCCACATGGCCAAGCAAATAAAAAGAATCTTGCAGAGCGAGATTTTTTTAAAATGTTTGTGAGGTAGATTTTTTGCTTGATGCGCCTTAAAATGTAGAAAGAGATTATCGTGAGAAATGCAAGTATTTTTTTTAATTATGAAGGGAGGGAGTTGGCTGTGGGTGATTTTGATATGAGAGATGTGAATGAAAACCCCATTTGTAGCGTAGAGGATAGTCTGTAAATTGGCTTGGAAAGGGGAATGAGAAATGGATGGAGATTTATTGAGAGGGCTGATAAAAAGGAATTGGGATATCCCATGCGATAGAATCATGAAAATCACGGATACTGCCTGGGATATTGATAACGGATATGTAATAAAGGAATACGGCGGGGAAAGGGAGCTGGGGCGCAATATCTTGCTGATGGAGCACCTGGGGAAATGGCAGATACCTACGGGGCAAATCATAGAGTCGAGTAGAGGCTTGAAATATGTGGAGATGGAGGGGCGGTATTTTCTTCTGACAAGGAAGCTGAGAGGGAAAGAAGTGCTGTCTATCAAAGGATTTCCGGGGGTGGCAAGGCAGATGGGAAGGATTATCGGGCAGTTGCATCGTGGGCTGGCTGGCTTTCAGGATGAAATAGATGTGTGGGAGAATAGTTTGCTGGGGGAATTGCAGGGGTGGATTCGGGACTCTCTGATGAAAGACCGATGGCAGATGGTCAGCCAGGAGGATTTTGAAAATACATGCGGCCATTTGGAGCAGCTTTACGAGGGATTGCCGAAGCAGTTGATTCATAGGGATGTGCATTTTGGTAATTTTCTATTTGACCAGGGAGAGTTTTCGGGCTATATTGATTTTGATCTCAGCCAGAGAAATATCAGGATTTTTGATTTGTGTTATTTTCTGCTGGGCCTGCAGTCGGAGGAAGAGAGCCGGATGCCCTGGGAGGAATGGCGACAGGTGGTAGAAGATGTCAAGGATGGATATGGTGAGGTGGTTGAGATGACGCCGGAGGAGGAGAGAGCCATTCCCTATGTGATGCAGGGCATTGAGCTTTTGTTTGTTGCCTTTTTCCTGAATGAGGGGGATGGAGCTAATGCCGCAGGCGCCAGGGATCTTTACATATGGCTTAGGGAGGAATTGGGAATGAATCATGTTCAAATTAAAACTATTGTCGCCCATTCGGAGCTGGTTGATGCTGCGGCTGGTTGGTTTCATGAAAAATGGGGGATTCCGCTGGAGGCATATCGGGAGAGCATGGAGGAATGCCTGTGTGGGCAAAATTCTGTTCCCCAATGGTATGTTGCGTTGGATGGCAATCAAATCATTGGCGGGCTTGGGGTAATTGAGAATGATTTTCATGACAGGAAGGATTTGGCTCCCAATGTGTGTGCAGTGTTCGTGGAGGAGGAGTATCGCTGCCAGGGGATTGCGGGGAAGTTGCTGCGATATGTCTGCGAGGATATGGAGAAGCGGGGCATTGGCACGCTTTATCTGGTGACAGGACATGATTCCTTTTATGAAAGATATGGCTGGGAGTTCTTGTGCATGGTCAGGTGCGATGGGGAAGAGGAACTGTCCAGAATGTATATTCATAGAGGGTGATGAGATGCAAGATACAGAGAATGATCTTGGTGGCTTTGAGGGGACAGTTATGATGGATATTTTTTTATATGATGGGAGGAAGAAATAGATGATGGATGATATTGTGATTTCTGAGATACCGGGCGAGCGCAAAAAAGAGTTTTTACCAGGGCGGTGCTTGAAAAGTTGCCGGATTAGTTTGGAAATCAGCAGGCTCTTGACGAGTACGTGGATCAAGTAAAAGATTTTAATTTACATTCCTTGACAAACATACTATCAGTATGATAACATATATACATACTGATAGTATGTGAGGGAGGGAGCGCAGTGGCAAGAAACAAGCACCCGGAAGAAACGGTGAATTTAATCCTATCTGTTGCTTTTCGCCTGTTTATGGAAAAGGGGTATGAGCATACTTCCATTCAGGATATCATTGATCATTTGGGCGGGCTGAGCAAAGGAGCAATCTATCATCATTTTAAGTCAAAGGAAGATATTTTAGTTGCCGTGACGGATCGGATGACGGCGGATTCCAATCAGATGTTTGCGCAGATTCGTGACTATTCTGACTTAAATGGAAGAGAGAAGTTGAAAAAGATTTTTAAAGAATCTATCAACCAGCCTGTACAGAATGATATTTTTACGGTGGCTCCGGATTTCCATAAGAATCCGAAACTTCTCTTCAGCCTCTTGCATGAAACCATAGATGATGCGGCACCAAATTACATTTTGCCCATTATTCAACAGGGGATTTCTGACGGTTCGATTGAAACAGATTATCCGGAACAACTGGCAGAACTTATTTTGCTCGTGGCAAATGTGTGGATGAATCCTATGATTTTTGACAGTTCTGCGGAGGAATCTTATCGAAAGTTTATGATATTCAGCCAGATGCTGCAGGGGTTTGGATTGGATATCGTAGATGACGAAATTTTAGAGAGGCTGAAAGAACTGACATCAATTTACCAGAAGACCAGGCAATAGCATCTGTTTTATCAGAAGATTTATTGCTGGAAATCATATTCTGACCTGAAATATGGGCAGATTTTATTGATTAAAATACATACCGACGTATGGTATTAACAGGAGGTTTAGAAGATGGAACAGAAACTATTTTCAAAAGATTTCACGCTTGTGGTGGTGGGGCAGATTATATCCTTATTTGGAAATGCTACCATAAGATTTGCTTTGCCGCTATACCTGTTAAATCTCACAGGTTCATCCGCGCTTTACGGGACTGTGACGGCATGCGCTTTTATTCCTGCCATCCTGCTGTCCCCTATTGGTGGGATTGTTGCTGACAGGGTAAATAAGAGGAATATTATGGTAGTGTTAGATTTCTTTACTGCGGCAGTGATTTTGGCCTTTTCCCTGCTTATGGGGGAAGTGAATCTCATTCTGCTTCTGACGGTTACGCTGATGCTTCTGTATGGCATTGCCGGGGCATATCAGCCGTCCGTGCAGGCGAGCATCCCTGCATTGGTGTGCCAGGATCATTTTATGGCGGCAAATTCTATTATCAATACGGTCAGTTCTTTTGCTTCCCTGATAGGGCCGGTACTGGGAGGCGTCTTATACAGCGCATATGGCTTGCGGCCCATCTTGTGGGTTTGCGTGGCATGCTTTTTGGTTTCAGCGGTGATGGAGGTTTTTATAGAGATACCCTTTCAGAAACGGCCATCCGATGGGAGCATATGGAAGATGGCAAGAATGGATTTTGCAGAAAGCATTCGGTTTATCCGAGAGGAGAAGCCTGTGATTGGCAAGGGGCTTCTTGTGGTCTGCGGAATCAATTTGTTCCTATCCGCAATGATTATCGTGGCGTTGCCATATCTGGTGACAGAGGTTTTGGATTTTGAGGCGGCGCAGGCAAATAGGCTCTATGGCTTTGCCCAGGGAGCATTGGCGGCAGGAGGGCTGGCAGGGGGCATTGGTGCAGGGGTGTTTGCAGATAGGCTGGCGATTCATAGATCGGGCAATCTGCTAATCATTAGTGCGGCGTGCGCCTTTCCTATGGGTGCTTCATTGGTATTATTTTCTTCTGGGATGATTAACTATGTGGTGCTAACCGTATGTTGCTTTGTCATTATGGTTTGTTCAACGATTTTTGCCGTGCAGATGATGTCCTTTATTCAGGCGGAGACGCCGCAAAAATTCATTGGGAAGGTGATTGCAGTGATTCTAACCGTTTCTATGTGTGCCCAGCCATTGGGCAATGCGCTGTATGGCATCCTGTTTGAAATTTGCAGGGAGCATGAATACGCTGTTGTTTTATTCTCGGGGGTTGCGTCGATGCTTATCGCCTTCAGTACGAAAAATATTTTTAAGGAAATATTGTCGGAATAAGATAGTGACCGTTACTATTCACGGCCGATGTGAATGGATAATAAAAAATGATCTGTTTTTCCAATTGACTGTGAATAGCAACTAGTGACAGCATTCCGGAAGGTTTTGATGCCAATTACATTGCATTTTCTTTCTAAATAGTTTATACTATGCGTGTTCCTATTATTTTGGAAAATGTCTTTTTGACTGTTCGGAGAATAGTAACTTGAGACCATTTTCAACAGCTGTGATGGAAAGGAAGGAATGTTAAAAGTAAATGTTTCAGAATTTATATCCAGATGAGGACGTAGCCTCGGCGTACGAGATAGACTATCAGGCATTTTTCGATCAGGGATACAGGGGAATCCTTTTTGACGTGGATAATACTTTGGTAGAGCACGACCAGCCTGTGACCCTGGTGGCAATCGAACTATTTCAGAGGATACAGGAGATGGGATTTCAGACCTGCATTATCTCCAATAATAAGGATGAGAGAGTGAAGCCCTTGGCGGTGGCGCTGGAGTCTGATTATGTATACAAGGCAGGAAAGCCTTCTGCCAGAGGATATCTGCAGGGGATGGAGCAGATGGGTACCATGCCGGAAACCACGCTGTTTGTGGGAGATCAGATATTTACAGATATCTGGGGGGCCAACCGGGCGGGGGTGCATTCCATCCTGGTAAAGCAGATTGCGAAACATGAGGAAATCCAGATCGTATTGAAGCGATTACTAGAAAAAATTGTCATGGCATGCTATCGCAGGCAGAAGGCAAAGCATGTGAACGGAACATATTAGCATAGAATAGTATACTTTTTAGGGATGCGTTGGCATCCCTCTTTTTACTGTATAGGAAACTGCGTTCGCAGCGACATTTGGGAATGTAAAAGAAACATTCAGCCCTGTCTTATGATTTTTTGGGGCAGTGGGATGCTGTCGTAAATCTCCCGATATTCTTTTTGTGAGTATTCCACGATATAATTTTTTTCAAATTTCTTTGGATGATTCTTGCCGGAGAGATAATCTGCCGCCTTGTTGTATGCGATGGCGGCTTCTTCGGGCGTGGGAAAGCGGCCGATCAGAAAATCCCCATGGATATGTATTTTTGCGGTATATTCCGGCTGGCTTTCCGTGCCAGTATTTGTCACCCCCTGGTAGGGATTGAGGATTTCGATATTGCTGTAGCGGAAATCATTGGAATCTCCGTTGGCAAATCGGAAATCTATACCGGGGCGGGCAAAGTTGCGGATGCCATATCGGGAGTGGATGTTGGTCTGCATGCCGTACTCTGCCACGAATAGGTGGTTTCCCCGGCGCATGATGGAGTGGTTGGAGTAGTAGAACAGATCATCCGCATCAAAAAGCAGCACGTCTGTGGGGCTTAGATAATAGGAAAAAAAGCTGCTCCGCAGATAGATGGGAGTCTTGATATAAAATCCGTTATTTTTAAAATTAATCAGGGAAATCCATTTTCGGAAAGGAAGGGCGGGAAAACGGCTGGCATCATAGTCATCGGGAGACAATGCCATGTCCCCTTCCAGCAATTCCCTGGCTTCCAGATATGCGGCGTGGGCTTCCTCTTCCGTGGCATAGCCTCCCAGGCTGATATGCTTGGAGCGGTAGGTGACGGAGGAGCGGTAATAGATGCTCCCGTCTTTTTTTGTTGCATTTAAAGTGCCTGGCAGTGCCATGATAATCCCCCTTGATGTCATTATGCCCTTTTAATATGGAAGGAACGAAAATTCCATGGGCATCATATGGTAACAATAGATGTAAACAATAATTATTATACCACGTCTTCTCAATAGTGAAAAGTAATTTGACATAATATGTCGAAGAAGATGAGGTAAATAATGGAATTGCACCAAAAAAGAAAGTCAAAACCTGTATATTTTTCTGTAAATGTTACAAAAATATGTAATAAATGAATATTTATTCAAAATCAGCCATATACTTTGTAATATAATCGTAACATTTTGGTTCGCGATTTATTCTCGCGATGGCAAAGTGAAGATATGCGGATTTATTTGCACATCTGAGCGCGCCCGCGGGGTATTTGACCTGTGCCTGTGCCAGATGATTGGCAGGGCAGGAATGGAGGATGATTATGATTAAAATAGTTCGGGGAGTCACGATTGCCGCTTCCATGGCGGGAATTGTGATGGGACTGCCAAACGGTGGTGCGGCGGTGGCCCAGGCTCCCACGCAGTCGGTTATTTCCATTGATGGAACGTCTGCTATTGATGAGGGCAGCCAGTTAGAGTTGCTGCCAAATCCCGTTTTGAGGAATGAGGAAGGGCAGGATGCCGCTGCGGTACAGGCTTTTGCCCTGCAGCAGGAGGCGAAGGAGAAGATTGCCACCCTGGCTGCCAGTCGTTCCCTGCGGGTACAGGAAGAAAAAATCCGGGCGGAAAGGCTTCGGAAGAAGAGGCTGGCGGAGAAAAGGCGCCGGGCGGAGGCTAAGCGCCGGAAGGAGATTCAGGCGTGCTGCGGCGTGGCTGCGGGCACTAGCGATCAGAGGATTCTGGAGAGGATTGTGGAGGCGGAAGCCGGGGGAGAGGATTTTAAGGGAAGGCTCCTTGTTGCCAACGTGGTGTTAAACAGGGTGAAGCACAAAGCGTTTCCCTCTTCTATCCGGGGCGTTGTATTTGCCCACAGAGGGTCCAGATACCAGTTTTCCCCGATTTCGGACGGAAGATACTATACCGTATCCGTTTCCAAGGGGACGAAAAAGGCTGTAAATGCGGCGTTGCAGGGGAAAGACCCCTCTCAGGGAGCACTGTATTTCATGGAGCGATCCTATGCGGATAGCGGAAATGTCAGATGGTTTGACAGGTCTCTTACGAGATTGTTCCGATATGGATGCCATGAGTTTTTTAGATAGAGGATCGCTATGGCTTCTGCGTGCAAAGCATGGGCTTGGGTGAGAAAATAGTGATTGATAAAATAAGGGCAGGAAAGCATAGGTTTTCCTGCCCTTGAAAATTATATTCCATTATTGTATAATAGCGTTTAATTGAAACTGAGGATGTTTTTTATTATTTGGCGCGCCACCAAAATGATGCTATCAAATGAATGGGCAATCACGGCAAATCAGAGGTTTGTTTTACATATGGTGGTGCTGCCAGAAAGCGTCGATGTCGTCTCGAGGCGGTAACCGTCCCGAGACGGCAATATCGTCCAAAGATGTCAATACCGTCCCGAGACGGCAATGCCGTCCTAAGACGGTATGTTAGTTTAGAGCAGTTATAAAGTGCTGTAAGTAGAAAGATGGAGGCGAAACATGGAGATGATGTATCGAAGTACCAGAAGTGATCAGGAGCCTGTGACGGCATCTCAGGCAATTTTGAAAGGATTGGCAGATGACGGGGGGTTATTTGTGCCCTCTGGCATTCCGAAACTGGAGATGCCCCTTGAGAAATTGGCACAGATGAGTTATCGGGAGATGGCTTATGAGGTCATGAGGCTATTTTTCACAGATTTTACGGAAGAGGAACTGAAAAATTGCATCAGTCGGGCATACGATGACAAGTTTGACACGGAGGAGATTGCGCCGCTGGTGGAAAAGGACGGGGTATATTATCTGGAATTGTTCCATGGGGCAACCATCGCATTTAAGGATATGGCTCTGTCGATTCTGCCCCATCTCCTTACCACTTCTGCAAAGAAGAACCATATCACCAATGAGATCGTGATTCTCACGGCTACCTCCGGCGATACGGGCAAGGCGGCGCTGGCTGGCTTTGCTGACGTGGAGGGAACCCGCATCATTGTATTTTATCCGAAAAATGGCGTGAGCGCCATCCAGGAGCGGCAGATGGTGACCCAGAAGGGAGCCAACACCAAAGTGGTGGGAATTACAGGGAACTTTGATGATGCTCAGAGCGGCGTGAAGGCTATGTTTAATAATAAGGAACTTGCGGAAGTGATGGCGGGCAAGGGTTATCAATTCTCCTCTGCCAATTCCATCAATATCGGCCGTCTCGTGCCCCAGGTGGTTTATTACGTGTATGCATACACCCGCCTGCTTGGCCGTGGGGCTGTCCAGATGGGTGAGAGGGTGAATTTCGTGGTGCCTACGGGGAATTTTGGCAATATCCTGGCGGCATACTATGCGAAGAACATGGGGATTCCCGTGGGGAAGCTGATCTGTGCCTCCAACGAAAACAAGGTGCTGTATGATTTCTTTGAGACTGGGGTATATGACAGGAACCGGGAATTTATCCTGACCACCTCCCCCTCCATGGATATTTTGATTTCCAGCAATCTGGAGAGGCTGGTTTATCAGATTGCCGGGGAAGACTGGAAGGCTACGAAGAAGATGATGGATGATTTGGCCGCAAAGGGAAAATATGCTGTCACGGATGAGATGAAGAGCCGTATGAAAGACTTTGTGGGAGGCTGGGCAGGCGAGGAGAAGTGTGCCGAAGAGATTCGCCGAGTTTATGAGAAGACGGGCTACGTGATGGATACCCACACTTCTGTGGCGTCTGCAGTGTACCATGAGTATAGGGAGTCTACAGAGGATGATGCCAAGACGGTCATTGCCTCCACTGCCAGCCCGTATAAATTTGCCACCAGTGTCATGGCGGCTATTGACCAGGAGTTTGTGGGAATGGATGATTTTGCCCTGATTGATGAACTCAGCAGCACTTCTGGAACAAAGATTCCTTCCGCTGTGGAGGAAATCCGCACGGCTCCTGTGCTTCATGATCTTGTGTGCGAGACGGAAGAGATGCAGAGTACGGTGGAGAAGATTCTGGGACTGTAAAGATTTTAGTACTTGTCAAGGGAATATTTTTTTGATATAATTTAATTTGTGTCGTGTGCTTGGGGACGATTAGAACCTTTGCTGCGGCACGGGAACAATAGAAATCACATATGCGGATTGCGTAATGGTGCCGGTTTGGGTCTTGCGTTTGGAAGCATATGGAAGGCAAAAAACCAGATGGAGGTAGTAAGATGAGTGTTATTTCAATGAAGCAGTTGCTGGAAGCCGGTGTTCATTTTGGACATCAGACAAGAAGATGGAACCCTAAGATGGCTGAGTACATCTATACGGAGCGCAATGGCATTTATATCATTGACCTGCAGAAGTCCGTGGGCATGGTGGATACTGCGTATAATGCGGTGAAGGACATTGTGGCAGATGGCGGCACGATTTTATTTGTGGGAACCAAGAAGCAGGCCCAGGATTCTATCAAGGCTGAGGCTGAGCGGTGCGGCATGTACTATGTGAATGAGAGATGGCTGGGCGGCATGCTCACCAACTTCAAGACCATCCAGACCAGGATTAAGAGGCTCAAGGCTATTGAGACCATGTCTGAGGATGGCACTTTTGACGTGCTCCCCAAAAAGGAAGTCATCGGGCTGAAGAAGGAATGGGATAAGTTGGAGAAGAATCTTGGCGGCATCAAGGAGATGAAGAAGATTCCGGATGTGATTTTTGTGGTGGATCCCAAGAAGGAGAGAATTTGCATCCAGGAGGCGCATACGCTGGGGATTCCTTTGGTTGGCATTGCAGATACCAACTGTGATCCGGAGGAACTTGATTATGTCATTCCAGGAAACGATGATGCCATCAGGGCAGTGAAGTTGATTGTTTCTACCATTGCTGACGCAGTAATTGAGGCAAATCAGGGCGTGTCCATGGAGGATGCTCCGGCTGGGGAGGATTCCGTGGAAGAGGCAGGAGCATAGTCGATGTCCTGTTGGAATCGGAGTGATTCCGTTTGGCGGGCGAGTTATGGCTGTTCAGGTCATTGCATAGTGCGCAATAGAATAGATTGATGATTTGGAGGAAATAGAAGATGGCTATTACGGCTTCACAGGTGAAGGAATTAAGAGAGATGACTGGCGCTGGCATGATGGATTGCAAGAAGGCGCTTACAAATACTGACGGAGATATGGATGCGGCAGTAGAGTGGCTGAGGGAGAATGGCCTTGCCAAGGCTGCCAAGAAGTCTGGCCGCATTGCGGCAGAGGGCGTTGTGGCAGTTGAGGTGTGCGATTGTGGAAAGAGCGCATCTATCGTAGAAGTAAACTCTGAGACAGATTTCGTGGCAAAGAATGAGATTTTCCAAGAGTTTGTTGCCCAGGTGGCTTCCCAGGCGAGACAGACAAAGGCGGCAGATATTGAGGCTTTCCTAGCAGAGCCTTGGGCGGCAGATGATGCGGGCTCCGTTGAGGACAAGTTGAAGGCAATGATTGCCAAGATTGGCGAGAACATGAATATCCGCCGCTTTGAGAAGGTGGAGACAGAGGGAATGGTTGTTTCCTATATCCATGCTGGCGGCAAGATTGGCGTGCTGGTGGAGGCTGACACGGACAGCGACAGCGATGGCGTGAAAGAATGCCTGAAGAATGTGGCGATGCAGATTGCGGCACTGAATCCCAAGTATGTCTCTTCTGACGATGTGGACGAGGAGTATAAGGAGAGCGAGAAGCAGGTGCTTCTGGCACAGGCGAAGAATGATCCTAAGAATGAGGGCAAGCCGGACAATATCATTGAGAAGATGATTATCGGCCGCCTGAATAAAGAACTCAAGGAGGTCTGCCTTCTGGAGCAGGCTTATGTGAAGGCTGAAAATAAGGAGAATGTAAAGCAGTACGTGGAGTCTGTGGCAAAGGCTGAGGGATGCAAGTTGAATGTGACCAAGTTTATCCGTTTCGAGACCGGCGAGGGCCTGGAGAAGAAGGAGGAGGACTTTGCGGCAGAGGTGGCTGCACAGATGAAATAGACGCGTTAGCTACGAGCCACGCATGAGTGAAAAAAAGGAACCAGTGAGAGTTTGCTTTCAGATGGTTCCTTTTTTGAACGAGTATGCGGCGACAGCCGTGACCCGACATGAAGCAATACTGTCGTAGACAGTTTGCAAAATGGAGGGTGCGTGGCGAGCATAAAGAACCCTATAAAACGCTGGGAACACGCATGTTTCCAGCGTTTTTTGCGATTTAGGGGGTATCATAAACTGGTGCAAAATATTGTAAGTTTTTGCACCAAAGTTGGTCAAAAGTTGGTCAGGCAAGTTGGTCAAAATTTTTTGACCAACTTTGGAAGAGAAGTTTGCATGATTTTTATATGGTAGAAAAAGTTGGTCAGAGGAAAGCAGAAGTTGGTCAGGATGATGAGCGTCTGCTTTTTCTGTTACTAAGGAGGTTAAAAATCGAATGAATTTTACGCAGAATAAATTTCTATCTGCAAGGCGGAAGATTGAGCTGTAGCGAGTGCTACAGCGATTGATGACAACGCAGCAGATAGAAATTTAGGCAAGTAAAAACATCGACATTTCACCGCCTTAGTAATAAATATAATTAAAATCGCTTAAGGCGTGAAAGGAGACAATGATGTATTTAGTAGAAATTGAAACAAAACTGAGAAAGGATGGGGTAATTCAGATACCGGATAAGGAACTGGAGGCAACAGGACTGCATGAGGGAGATGAGGTATGTCTTTTGTATATGTCAAAACAGAAGGGGGAGAGACGTAACGATTCTGGTGAATTTATACTTGAAAGAAGATAATGGAATACTATGGTGAGAGACAAAAAAGATATCAGACGGCACTTATTTTTAGTGGAAAAGTAAGTGCCGTCTTTTTTTATTACAATAAGCTGGCTCACAGAGTGTGGCAGCGTTTGTTGTGGAAGGTACAAATCAAACTGGAATACTTACATTTCAATTTGGCATTACCCTGCGAACGTGAGAAAGTAACGTAAATAAATCTATTTATCATTATTGCTATTGCATACGTTTGGAAAATATATTTGTTGGTTATTGTGAATGGATATATCTACATGTTTCGGGTATTGTGGTTGTAACAAAACAAAGAAAGGGGCTGGTACAATGGAAATGAAAAACCTATGCGGAAAGATTCCCGTGGCACTGCACCTCAAGGTAAGAGCTGAAATTGAGCAGAGGGAAATCAGTACACAGCAGTTTATCCAGCAGGTCATCGAAGAACATTTTATGGAAAAAGGAGTGAATCGTATGGAAGCAAGAACAATCGCAGTACAGGTAAGCGAGCAGTTATTTACAAGGCTCAAGAACGCAGTAGCATGGAAAGGATGCAAGCAGAAAGAATTTCTCATCAGTGTCATTGAAAAAGCAATCGAGGAAGTGGAGGAGGAGATGAAACAGGCAGACCAACCAGATGCGGAATCCGGCGAGTAAGAAAAAATGAAAACAGAATCAATCAGGCTCTTACTGCTGTCTTTGGACAGGAAAAAGGGCGTGACTGGTATCTGAAAATCCGGGATGATGCAAAGCTGCGGGAAACCCTTTCAAAATACTGTACGGGTGACGAATATTTCCGTGGGGTAAATCTGGTTGCTACGGTATTGAACCTGCATGATCTGGATGTGACAAAGGCGGAAGATGCGTACAGGATTATCCAGTCCCATAACCGAAAAAACTTAAAAGCAATCAGGGCAGATTTTGACAAGAAGTTTGGGAAAAAACCGCAACAGAGATACTTTAAGGTACTCCGTCCGCTAATTCGTGTAATTAAGGGGAAGTAACTTATATCTGTTCCTGAAAATAAGAAAATAATATTAATGAAAAGACAGGAGTTTGGCTTTCTGTCTTTTTTGTTGGCATCAGTATCTATGCCAGATGGACGGGTTTTTATGGTTGAAAAAAAGGTTAAAATAATTGCAAAAACAGGCTGACTTATGAAATAGGGCGCGGTATAATTTTATTAGATAAAGATAAGCATGCTATTTTTATAAAAATACGAATGATTTTAAGGAGGCAGATATTATGAGGAGAAAAAATATAATGATAATTCTTTTTGCTATGGCACTGGTATTGTTACTGCCCGGCATGGCAGCAGAGGCAAAGACGAAGCCCAAACTGGTAACAGGGAAAAAGAACATGACGGCAGGGCAGACTTATCAGTTGAAATTAAAATGGGTGTCCGGCAAAGCAAAGGTGAAATGGAAAACCAGCAAAAAATCCGTTGTTTCCATTGCAAAGAAAAAAGGAAATACCGTTACCCTCAAAGCAGGGAAAAAAGGGACGGTGGTGGTTACAGCCACTTATAAGAAAAAGATATATAAGTGCAAAATCACAGTCAGGGAAAAGAAAAAGGAACAGGCAGCAGCAGACAATCCCGCATTAAACAGCAGGGATGTAACACTGTATTATTTGTCTGATAAAACAAAGGATTATATCCAGTATGACAAGAACCATATCCGGGAATACCGTTTCCGTGTGTCCGGGACAAAAAAAGAAGTAAGGGACTGGAAGATAACCGGTGAGGATGCGGGATATTTTAAGATTACGGATTATGGGCTGCTGCAGTTGAATTATGGGCCTGCCTATATTGATCCGTGTGTAACGGCAACGGTAACCGCTGTTTTAGAGGATGGAGGAAAGCTGACAGCTACAGTGAGGGCATATTCGGAACTGAATATTTACATAGATACTGTATTTACCAATTTTGAGAAACAGTATATTACTTCTTCCATGACACAGAGGGAAAAAGCGGAAAAGGCAGCATGGTATATCAGCACAACTTCTGATTATGAACTATACAATTCTAACTGGTATGATATTTTTATCAAAGGGAAAGGGGACTGTTCTGCCAGCCGGTATGCTTTGCAGTATATGTGCAACCATATGGGGCTTAAGGCGTCAGGCTGCAAAAATATGGATGCTCATGGGAAAACGCTTGTCTATGCAGATGGGAAATTTTATGTAATTATTACAGGTTTTAATGAGCCAAAGCCACGGCAGTATATGATTTATGAAATCAGTGGTGAGGCGTTGGATGAACTTGCGGAACAGAATAATCTGGATTTGGATTATTTCCGTCAATAGAAGAGGAGGAGAGGGGTATGGATTTTATATCAGAAGAGTTTCTTGCTGCCCGCACCGGAGAGGCACTGGAGGCAAGGTTGCGGGACAGTGACACATTCCGGCGGCAGATGGAATCCCTGCATGAGGCATCAAAAGCATTTTCAAAAGATGCAGGCATATCAAAACAGTGGTGGAAACTGTACGATAAGCTGGAAGATGAATGGACAAAATATAATATCATGTATGGGGAGGAGTCCTACCGTCTGGGTTTTGTGGATGGTATGCAGATAGCGTCAGAGAGGGAAATCCGGGCAAAAGGTTCTGTCCTGTCTTTTATGGATATGACACATCTGATTTATCTGTATGATGCCGTTAAAAAACTAAATATGTTCCTGCTTGGGGAGTGGGATAATTACGACAGGGACAGGGGGGTGCTGAAAGATCTGGACCGGGTGTGTAAGGTAATTGAGGATGGTGCCTGTGCTGAAATCAGGCTGCAGGGAGAAGATGAAACATATGAGTGCCTGACGGATATTTTGGACAATTCAGAAATAGCACCGGAGGAACGTGCAAAAAGACTGACAGACTATGGTGAGACCTGAACAGGAGTATAGGAGAGGAATATAGGGGATAACGAAAAAAGACAGTAATTATCAGGGAGGATTGTATTTTGGAAAAGAAGGATATGGCATTATTGATAGAGGTGGAGGATACACTGGAGGATATGGATGAAACGTTGAGGCAGCTTACAGGGTATGGGCACGCCAGTGGGGAGTTTATCAAGCTGGATAATGTGTTTGATGTGATTTATCGTAATTCCCATACGGTTTATTCAGGAAATCCGGAGGAAGGACAGGAATTGTTTTTTCAGATTCTAATGAGCCGGAATTTGACACCAGAGCAGCGGGCGGATATTTTGATGAACGGAACGGTTCGTATGTAGAGGTGAAATTATATAAGGGGAAAGTGACATAATCCCCAAATTGAATAATAATGCGGCAGCCGTTCAGGAAGTATAAGTGCTCATAAAAAACACCAGTGTTTCACAGTGATGTGGGATATCGGTGTTTTTTATATTGAGATTAAAATGATGATTGGGTGTGTCAAGTATTTATGGTTGTATTATAGGAATATTTTGGCAGTGTTTGATAGAAATCTGTGCAAAGCCATCAGTGTATGATTTGCAGATATTCCTTTATTTGAAATGCTACCATCAGTTCAAATTTGCTGTAGCTGTCATCAAGATTAAATCCCATATCCTCTTTTAGAATTCGGATTCTGTAATTTATTGTATTACGGTGACAGAACAAAGCATCTGCAATTCTTTTTACACTGCCATCACAGATGAGATATTGATATAAGGTGTCCAGGTATTCCTGTTTCTGTTTATGGTTTTGCTGTAGTAATCCATTTAATTTTTGATTTGCGTAGTTCTCAAGAATTTTCTGTTCATTGCAGGATAACAGAATTTTTAGGAATCCCATGTCTTCATAAGAAAAAAGGCTGGTTTTATGATAAAAAGCCATCTGTACAGCAGCCTTTGCATGAAAATAGGATGCCGGGAGTCCGGAAAAATCTGTCTGACTGCCAATTCCTACAGTAAACTGACTGTCTGGAAAATAGAGTGCAAGCTGTGAAAGAAATTTTTGCATTGCCGGAGAAAGTATATCTGACGCTGTTTTGTAGGTGATGATCAGAGACGCATCTTTTGTGTGGCACAGAAAAGAGTTCGGAATAAAAACCTTGAGGATATGGGAAAGTCTGTCAGAGGAAACTTCAGGAGTGGCCGTCAGTTGACAGATGATATACTGTTTGATATCCTGATGCCCATATTCCTCCAAAATTGCCTGACTGTAGCTGGCTTCTTTACTTTGAAATATCAGGTTAAAAAAAGCAGAAGTTAATGTGATTTCTGTTTGTGATTCTTTAAAAATACGGTTATAATAATCTCTGGTTACATTATGGAGCATGATTTCCCATGGCATTGTAAATACTGGGAAATTATTGTCGTCACATAATTTCTGTATATCTGCAGTAACATCTTCTGGAAAAACATAGGTGCCGATATTTAAGATGACACCGCAGGTTTTTAATTCAATTAGTGATTGGATAAATTCATAGAGCCAATTTTTGGACTGGGTGCAACGGATGCCAGTAGTAATGATCAGTTCACCACCTTGGACAAAACTTGAGTTTGCAATATCTTCCGTAATATATACCCAGTTCATCATGCGATTTAATCCTTGTTTCCCACAGAGTAGTTTGAGCTTATATTTTTCTTTTGTTTCCTGATATATTGTTTTCAATAAAAGTGCCATAGCAATATTCCTCCTATACATGCCCTGTGTATTAATTGTCTGTTTTTTATAGTGCGTGTGTCATAAGCATACAATAGCATAGAAAAGTGTGGAAAGTCAATTCGTATATTGTGCCGGCAGCACAAAAAGATAGCGTTTTTTTTGTGCCAGCATGATATAGTATTTATAAATGAATTGCGTTATGATAGGCTTCGTAAAGGGACAAAGGCGTACCGGACTGTATGGCTTTGTCCCTTTTTGTATTATAGGAAAGTGGTCATTATACAATTATTGTCTATAATACAACAAAAGCTTTATGATAGAAGCTTTTCGCTAATGCGGGAAAGGAGCAGATTATGTTAAGGACAGATTTACCAGAAATTATAACAGAGTCATTACCGGGACCAAAAGCACAGAAGGTGATTGACAGAAGGAAGGCAGCAGTAGCGGCAGCTATTGGGTGTGGCTATCCTGTTGTCATTGAAAAGGGCGAGGGTGCCATGATTCAGGATGTGGATGGAAATAAATTTTTAGACTGGATTGGTGGTGTGGGCGTTTTGAATATTGGTTTCTCTCACCCAGAGGTTGTGGAGGCAGTAAAAGCACAGGCAGATAAATATTTTCACGGCATGTTTAATGTAGTTACCCATGAAGGCTATGTTGCCTTGGCAGAAAAGTTATCTCAGGTTGCACCAGTACGGGGAGAAGGAAAAAAGGCTTTTATGGCTAACAGCGGTGCGGAGGCTGATGAGAATGCAGTCAAGATAGCAAAGGCTTATACAAAAAGGTCAAATATTATTGTATTCTCCGGGGCATTTCATGGAAGAACCTATTTAACCATGACCATGACATCAAAAAAAGCCTATGCTGCCGGACAGGGACCTTTGGCAGGGGGCATATTTCGGGCAAAATTTCCGTATTATTACAGGAATCCAGAGGGGATGACAGCAGATGTAGCATTGGATTATTATATCAAATCCATTGAGGATGTATTTGAAGAATGTGGGGCAGCAGATACAGTGGCAGCTATCGTGGTAGAGCCATTGCAGGGAGAGGGTGGATTTATCCCGGCTCCACTTGAGTGGATTCAGGCAGTGCGCAAGATATGTGATGATAATAGTATCCTGCTGATTGCGGATGAAGTACAAAGTGGTTTTTGTCGTACTGGAAAAATGTTTGCTTCGGAATATTGGAAGGAAGTGGGAGTACAGCCGGACATTATTGCGACAGCCAAGTCCATTGCAGCCGGTGTGCCGCTTTCTGCAATTATTGCAAGAGATGAAATTATGGATGCAGTTCCAAAGGGAACTATTGGTGGCACTTATTGCGGCAATCCATTGGCATGTGCGGCAGCTCTGAAAACCATAGAGATCATGGAACGGGATCATCTGGCGGAACGGTCTGTGGAGATTGGCAAGGCAGTTATAGAGCGTTATCAGGCAATGCAGGAAAAGTATTCTGTAATTGGCGATGTAAGAGGAATGGGCGGTATGATTGGCATTGAGTTTGTCAAGGATAATGGAACGAAAGAACCGGCACCGGAATTGACAGCCAATATTATCAATACCTGTGCCAAGAATGGTCTTTTGGTAGAGGGGGCTGGTACATATGGGAATGTCATTCGTTTTCTGGCACCATTGGTAATTACAGATGAACAGTTGAAGGCTGGGCTTGATATCTTTGAAAAAGCAGTGGCAGATTGTTTGTAATGGAAAACGATTGCCAGGCGGTCTTACAGAGTGTAGTATTTATGGGTTTGTTTCACAGTAAAATAGAATTAATAATCAGGAGCAAAGGCGCTCACAGAAATTGTGGTGGTCTCTGCTCTTTTTTATACAATAGGTCAGCGTTCGGACATAATAGCGCCTGCTAATAGGCTGGCGCATGAGAGCATGACAGCATTTGTTTGGAAGGAGATAAGATTATGAGATTAAAAGACACAGGACTTACCGTACAGGAAATTAAGGATAAAGTAAACAAATATATGATTGAAACCTATGAGCGTTTTGATTTTCTAGCAGAAACTGCAAAAGATATGTATATCTATGATGAGGATGGAACGCCCTATTTAGATTTTTATGCGGGAATTGCTGTAAACTCTGCGGGCAACTGTAATGAAAAGGTTGTGGCAGCAGTGAAAGAACAGGTGGAAGATGTGATGCATACGTTCAATTATCCCTATACAATTCCACAGGCACTTTTGGCAGAGAAAATTTGTACAGCTATCGGAATGGATAAGATATTTTATCAAAATTCCGGGACAGAAGCCAATGAGGCAATGATTAAAATGGCACGTAAGTATGGTGTGGAAAAGTATGGTCCTCATAAATACAATATCATCACAGCAAAGATGTCATTTCATGGCAGGACTTTTGGTTCTATGAGTGCCACTGGTCAGCCAGACAATGCCTGTCAGGTTGGATTTGGTGACATGACACCGGGCTTTACCTATGCGCCATACAATGATTTGGAAGCATTTAAGGCAGCGTATACGGATAATACCATTGCCATTATGATTGAACCAGTGCAGGGGGAGGGCGGTGTGCATCCCGCAACACAGGAATTTATGAAAGGACTCCGTGATTTCTGTGATGAAAAGGGTATACTTCTTCTGCTGGATGAGGTACAGACCGGCTGGTGCAGGACGGGGGCAGTTATGTCATATATGAATTATGGCATTAAGCCGGATATTGTGTCTATGGCAAAGGCAATGGGAGGCGGTATGCCAATTGGTGCCATCTGTTCAACGAAAGAGGTGGCAAAGGCGTTTTCAGCAGGTTCTCATGGAACGACCTTTGGTGGGCATCCGGTATGTTGTGCAGCAGCATTGGCTGAGATTGGCGAACTGCTAGAGAGGAATTTGGCGGAGAACGCAAAAAAGATGGGTAAATATTTTATGGAGAAGCTAGTTGGTATTCCTCATGTAAAAGAAGTCAGGGGACAGGGACTATTGGTTGGCGTGGAATTTGATGGGAACGTCAATGCGGCAGATGTGAAGCATGAATGTCTGGAAAGAAAACTGTTAGTTACAGCAATAGGCTCTGATATTATCCGTATGGTTCCGCCGCTGATATTGACAGAGACAGATTGTGACAAGGCAGTGGAAATTATCAAAGATGCTGTTGAAGCATTATAAGGACGGGGAGGAATGCAGATGAAACATTTTGTGGTAACGATAGGATGTGAATATGGCAGTGGCGGTCCGGATATCGGGCGTGTGATTGCAGATGAACTAGGCATTAAATTCTATGATAGGGATTTGGTGGATCAGGTGGTGGAGCATCTTGGTGTTGAGAGGGAACTGGTGGAAAAGGCAGATATGGGAACTTCAGTAAAATATGAGTTTGAAACTTCTTTTGGACCGAGATATGCGAATCTTACAAATCGTGTAATCTATACGCAATTTGAAGTTATACAGAAATTTGCAGAGGAATCTTCCTGTGTCATTATCGGGCGGTGCGGTAATTATATACTGAAGGATAGAAGTGACTGTCTGAATATTTTTATCTATGCACCGGAGGAAAAGCGGATAGAGCATGTGATGGAGCAGAAGGGTATTTCTAAAAAAGAAGCTGCTGAATTGGTGAAATATAATGATGATATGCTTCATGCCCGGTACAGGTATATGACAGATAAGAATCGGGGGGAGCGGGAACTGCGCCATATGCTGATTGACAGCAGTGTGCTTGGACTGGAAAAGACAGCAAAATATATTTTGCAGATGATTGACTTGCGATTTGGAGAGATATAGCAGAACAGGAAAGAGGTGCAATATATGGAAACAAAGAAATCAGAATTTGATAAAGTGTTTAGTGCATGGGATATCCTTGTGATTGCCTTTGGGGCAATGATTGGCTGGGGATGGGTGGTATCTACCGGAGACTGGATTGGAACCGGTGGTGTAATTGGAGCGGCAATCGGTTTTGCTATTGGCGGTATCATGGTATTTTTTGTAGGGCTTACTTATGCAGAGCTGACTGCAGCAATGCCACAGTGTGGTGGTGAGCATGTTTTCAGCCATAAGGCGATGGGACCTGTTGGCTCTTTTATCTGTACATGGGCGATTATCTTAGGATATGTCAGTGTAGTATGCTTTGAGGCATGTGCGCTGCCAACTATTATTACATATATTTATCCGAAATTTTTAAAGGGATACTTATATACTGTGGCAGGGTTTGATATTTATGCATCATGGCTGGCAGTAGCAGTAGTGGTTGCATTATTTATTACCTATATCAACGTGCGGGGAGCTAAGACGGCGGCTGTTTTGCAGACTGTTCTTACAGTAATTATCGGTGGCGTCGGTATTCTTCTTATTGTGGCTTCTCTGTTTTCGGGAGACGCATCTAATCTGGAGGGGCAGATATTTGTAGGGGACTCTGCGGGAAATATTTTAAAAACAGTCTTTGCGGTAGCAGTAGTGACTCCCTTTTTCTTTATTGGATTTGACGTAATACCACAGGCGGCAGAGGAAATCAATGTACCATTAAAAAAAATCGGGAAAATTATGATTTTGTCGATTGTGTTGGCAGTTACTTTCTATGCCCTGATTATCTTTGGCGTGGGATATGTGATGAATGCGGGAGAAATTGCGGCATCCTCCCAGACTTCCGGTTTGGTTACAGCAGATGCCATGGCGAAAGCATTTCATAGCAGTGTGATGGCAAAAGTGTTGATTATCGGTGGTATGTGCGGAATTGTCACAAGCTGGAATTCCTTTCTGATTGGTGGAAGCCGTGCGATGTATTCCATGGCAGATTCCTATATGATACCGAGATGCTTTACAAAACTGCATCCAAAGCACAAGACACCAACCAATGCGTTGTATCTGATTGGTGGTCTTTCCGTTCTGGCTCCGCTTTGTGGACGTCAGATGTTAGTGTGGATTGTAGATGCCGGAAATTTTGGCTGTTGTCTGGCATATTGTATGGTGTCCCTGTCCTTCATTATTTTGAGAAGTAAGGCACCGGAAATGAAACGTCCGTACAAGGTGAAAAATAATAAGTTAGTCGGTGCACTGGCGGTTTTGATGTCTGGGTTTATGGTGGTCATGTATATCATTCCATTTTCTGGAAGTGCATTGGTGTGGCAGGAATGGATTATGGCAGGTGGATGGGCTGTACTGGGTATGATATTCTTTGTAGTATGTAAAGTGAAATACAAAGAAAAGTTTGGTGCCCATGTGGATATTGTTATCGGAGAGGAGACAATATTTAGTGAAGAAGAAGCACTCGAAGCGGCTTTAGAGACTGTCAGTGGTCATGCGGCAGCAATAGCAGAGGAAGGCAGTATGGCATTTTCCTATTTTCTGCCGGTGAATATTGTATTTGGAAATGGTAAAGTGAATAAGGTGGGAGAGCTGACGAAACCTTATGGCAGAAAAGTTTTGATTGTGACAGGAAAAAGCAGTGCGAAAAAATCAGGATTATATGACAGAGTGGATGAGAATTTGAAGTCAGAAGGAATGGATACGGTGCTTTTTGACAAGGTGGCACAGAATCCGCTTACTACTACTGCTATTGAGGGAGCGGAACTTGCTAAAGCCAATGGATGTGATGTAGTAGTGGCAATCGGTGGCGGAAGTATTATGGATTGTGCGAAAGCGATTGCTTTTCTGGCGGTCAATGGCGGCGATATTAATGATTATATTTATGGAAAGTTACAGAGTGACCATGCCCTGCCACTTGTTTTGATTCCAACCACATGCGGTACTGGTTCCGAGGGAAATGGATTTGCAGTATTGACGAATCCGGAGAATGGAGACAAAAAATCTCTCAGGTGCAATGCTATTGTGGCAAAGGTGTCTATTGTAGATCCGGAGTGCATGATGACCATGCCAAAGCATGTGTTGGCTTCTGTGGGATTTGATGCGCTGTGCCACTGTATTGAGGCGTATACTTCTAAGATTGCACAGCCTTTTACAGATGCGCTTAGTGTCTATGCTATGGAATTGCTTTCAGAAAATCTTGTGAAGGTTTATCAGGGCAGGGGCAATAAAGAGGAATGGGAAAAAATTACCCTTGCAAGTACCATCGGTGGTATGGTAATCAACACGGCGGGTGTAACTTTGGCACACGGCATGGAGCATCCTGCCAGTGGTCTGAAAGATATTGTCCATGGAAGGGGTTTGGCAGCATTGACGCCTGTTATTATTGAAGAGTCCTACAAAGGGAATTACTTTAAATTTGCAAAAATTGCCCGGATTTTTGGAGGATTGACAGCAGGAGACCTGTCTGGCAAAATCCGTACCCTGTTGCGTAATATTGATATGGAGTGTGGCTTATCAGAGCTGGGCATTGAGGAAAAGGATGTGCCTTGGATGGCGGAAAACTGCATGAAAGTATCCGCCGCTGGTATTGCCAATAATCCTATAGTATTTACACAGGATGAAATTGCAGATATATATAGAAAGGCAATGTAGTGATACTGTGGCAAAAGGTCAAAACACCTTTTGTTGCCAATATTATGTAATGACATATAAAAATGGGCAGGTGGAAAATGGAAAATGAAGTAAAGAGAAGCTGTGTGGATTGTGGTGTGGTAAATTGTGATGTGCAAAATAAGTCATATCCAAACTGGACTATAGTCAAGAGAGTGGACACATTTTAGTAAAAAATTTTCTGAGGGCAGAAGTTTAGTGCTGCTCCCAGTATAAATTTTCCTTCTCGTTAGGCGTCAGCAGTCCAAGGGAACTGTGTGGCCTTCTGGAATTGTAAAACCCTTCTATGTATTCAAAGATAGAAGCATGCAGCTCCTGCAGGGTATGGTAGGTTCTCCGGTTTGTTTCTTCCTTTTTTAAATATTTGAAAAAACATTCGCATACCGCATTGTCAAACGGATACCCCTTTTTGGAAAATGACTGCACGACATTTAGGGAATCCAATAACTGGCGGAAGGAAAAGGCAGTGTACTGGGAACCCCGGTCAGAGTGAAACATCAGGCCATAAGGTGCATTGCGTTTCTGATAAGCCTTTTNAAACAGTTGTATGAGCATGTAAACCAGAAAAAAAGCGCATTGATATTGCCTTTGCCTTTAGAATACCACACCAGACATTATATATCTGGTTAATGTCATTACTAATGGAACTTCTACTTGCAAACTGTATTTTTGAATTTATCATTTCACTTTCTGAACGTAATTTGTCACTATTATAAATTCCATGCAAAAAACCTGTGCTACAAGAAAGATATTTAGGATCAGGAATATTTTCTACAGGATTAAGGATTAGTTGCTTATAAAAAGTTTTATTTTGTTCTTCAAGTGAAGAGATAAGAGAAGTAGAAAATTCAGAATAGTTAAATGACATACATATCCCCCCTTGTATAATAATGAATGTTAAATACTGGTCACGGAAAATAATTATAAATTATCCTCCATCTCTCGCAAAACTGACAGATAATAAAAAGTTATCCATCAGTTTTTATTATACTGCAAATCCCGCCAAAAGTCACCATATTTTTTTAACTTTTTTCCAAAATCCTCCTAATTTTTCAACAAAAATCCCCACAAATTAGTTATAATAAAACCAATCAATCATTATCCTGCAAGCAAAATATCTCGCAGGCACATTCCGATGATAAAAGCAACAAACCAATGGTTTGCTGCCCATCTTTACTTTGCTTTCGCAAAACCAAAGGAGAACACCCATATGAAAACCAAACCCATCGAATCACACATCCAGGACTATCTGGACTACTGCTCCAGCCAAAAAAGGCTAAGCAACAAATCCATCAAGGCATACCGAACGGATTTGTCCCAGTTTACCAGCCACATTGTCGAGACGCAGTTAGCAGAGATCACCGCAGCCACCATCGAGCAATACATCTCCCATCTGCACCAGCACTATCAGCCAAAAACTGTCAAGCGGAAGATCGCATGCCTCAAGGCAATGTTCCGCTATTTTGAATACAGGGAACTGATCTCGCAAAATCCATTCAGCAAGATGCAAGTAAAATTCAGAGAACCCACGATTCTGCCAAAAACAATTCCTCTACGCACGGTAGAACGCCTTCTGAAAGCCATCTACAGCCAGCAAAGAAACGCCAAGACACCGTTCCAGCGAAGAAATGCCCTCAGGGATGCCGCCGTCTGCGAACTGCTATTTGCCACCGGCATGCGCATCTCGGAATTATGCTCTCTGGGCGCAGGGGATGTGAATCTTCCGGATGGCACAATCCTTATCTATGGGAAGGGTTCCAAGGAGCGCAGGATTCAGATCTGCAATAGAGATGTCATAATCTCTTTAGAAAAATATCAGGCCGAATTTACATCTGAAATCCATCAGTGCCAGCATTATTTTGCGAATCAATCCGGCCGACCATTATCAGACCAGGCCGTGCGCAGAATGATCAATAAATATGCAAGCATCGCTTCGATTGATTTGCACATCACGCCCCATATGTTCCGACACACCTTCGCCACCAGCCTGTTGGAAGCGGACGTGGACATTCGCTACATACAAGAAATGCTTGGGCACAGTTCCATCAATATCACGGAAATCTACACCCATGTGGCAGTATCCAAACAGCGAGACATCCTGGCCGCAAAACACCCTCGCAAGGATTTTACTTTCCACTAAAAATAGAGAATCTCACACTGTGAAATTCTCCCCACTTCCCTTTTGCAAAAAAAGCATTTCCTCTAGCGCAACAAATATTCTGCCTCTGAAATATTCGTTGCATCGGAAATGCTTTTCTCTTCGTACATGATTCACATTTACTGCTTATTCCACCTTAACCTGGATTTTCTTCGCATACCCATTTCTGGCATAGACATAAACGATGCAGGAACTCTTCCCCACCGCCTTCACATTGGTGTATTTCGTATTTCTGCTGCAAACCACATGGGCGGTGATTGTCTTGGCAAGCAATGTTTTCTCCTATCCTGAGCGTTTGAATTTTCTGCACCAAAACCTTTGTCTGCATCCATGGCAATGTTAGGTTAGCGATGAAAATCAACGCTAGTACAAAAGAAATACGGGGTCTTTTGGTATTCCTATGGCATTTCCCTCCTATGGCAAAAAATGCCAATATACCTATTTTCATAGATATATTGGCATCCATGGGTTCGACAAACCTTGCCTATTCCGCATTGGCAAGAATCTCTTTCTTGTTGTATGACCCACAAGACTTGCACACCCTGTGAGGCATCATCAGCGCACCGCACTTGCTGCACTTTACCAAATTGGGCGCAGACATTTTCCAGTTTGCTCTTCTCTTATCTCTTCTAGACTTAGAAGATTTATTTTTTGGACAAATAGACATTCTATTCCACCTCCTAATTCATTCTCAATAATTAAACCATGCTTCCAACATGCCAGCCCAACTGACACATTCAATCAGTGAAAAATGCTGATTTTGCATTTTTCCAGAGTTGATATGGCTTCACTTGGCGAGTTTTACGAGCTTAGTGAAACTTCAACTCTTACACACTTTTCCTAGTATAGCAACCCTGTCATAAATTGTCAATAGTTTTTTACTCTTCCTCGTCAATTTCGTATTTTTTAGCCGCCTCCGCTATATTCATGGCATGGTCAGACACTCGCTCCAGATCCACCAGGATTTCACTGTAGAACAGCCCCTGGGTGGCCTCGCACTTCATCTTGCTGAGCCTCTTCACATTTCTGGCGCGCATCTTTTCCACCATCTTGTCCACCTTTGCCTCCAAATCAAAAATCTCCCGATACAAATCCTCGCTGGGCTTTGCAAAGTGGAGGCAGGCCAGATCAAAATTCCTGTCCACCGTCTGGCTCAATTCCTTCAAATCCCGCAATGCCTTATCCGAGAACTTCTGCTTGTTCTCCTTCATCTGCTTGGCATAGCCGAGGACATTCTCCGCATGATCTCCAATCCGCTCCAAATCTGTCACGATATGATACAGATTTCCCGCATGCTCCGCCTCCTTGGCAGTCACCCCCAGCTCATTGGTGCGAACCAATGCAGAAATGATTTCCTTATTCAGCAAATCTATCGTGGCTTCATTCTCATCGAATTCCTCAGAAGAAATATTCATTTTTCCAAAATAAGCTTCTGTGGCCGCCTTAATGTTTGTATGTACCAATTCATGCATTCTCGCTACCTCCTGGTCAATCTGGCCAATAAGCACCGTGCCAGACTGGTAGCCCGAATCATTGATATAGTACAGGGAAGCCCCCTCCTTCTTGTCCTTTCCCCGCACCACCAATTCTGATAATTTCACCAGGTACTTGGAACTTGGCAACAGGCATAGGACGGTCACCAAATTGAAAATGGTGTTGGCATTGGCCACCTGCCTGGACGGGTCTGGGGAAGTCCCCTGAATCAAGCCGAAAATCTGGGGGAAGATCTGGGTTACAACGAGGAATAGAAGCATTCCGATGCTCTCAAAGAGTGCCACGATGATCGCCACTCTCTTCGCATCCTTCCTTCCACCCATGGATGCCAGAAGGGGAGCCACGGAAGCCCCCACATTCATGCCTAGCATCAGATAGAACATCTGGGGAAAGTCTGTCATGACCCCGGCCACAGCCAGAGTCTGCAACACGCCCACAGAGGCGGAAGCGCTCTGAATCACCACCGTGAAGAGCAGCCCAATCAAAACGCACAAGATCGGATTAGTAAAATTCGTCAGCAAATTTTGAAACCAGGACTCATCCTTCAAGGGAGACATGGATTCCTTCATGGTCTCCAGCCCGATAAAAAGTACTCCTAAACTGGTAATAATCTGCCCCACCGTCTTCGGCTTGGGCTTTTTGGCAAACATGGTGACCGCCACGCCGATAAAGGCAATGATCGGTGCAATCTGACCGATGTTAAAGGCAATCAGCTGGCCCGTAATCGTGGTACCGATTTTGGCACCCATGATAATGCCCACGGAACGCTCCAGCTGCATGATGCCCGCATTCACAAACCCCACCACCATGACGCACATGGCATTAGAACTCTGGATAAGGGCCGTGAGGCCAGCTCCCACAAACATGGCGATAATTTTATTCTGTGTCAGTTTTTCCAGGATCTTCTTCAAGTAAGAGCCCGCTACCAGTTTCAGACCGTCGCTCATCAGGTTCATGCCAAATATAAACATGGCAAGACCGCCGGCCAACTGGATGATTTTCCAAATGTCCATTCATATATCCTCTCTCTGCGTAATTGAAAAACAAACACTCATCCCCCATCGTACATAACATATCATGTCAATAGAAAAATTAGATTTTCCCCTTCATCATATAATCCAGCAGCCGCTTCACGTCTTCCGGCTCAGAAGCCACAAGTTCCAATTCCTTCACGTATGTAGTATCCATAATCTGCGCCATGGCAACAAACTGCGTCAGACGGCTTTTTAGGTTAATGCGGTCCCCCTCCGTGGAAGTCAGTTCCACCCGCCCCTTGCACTGGTCGATGACCTTGAAAAACTCATTGATATCCGAAATATTAGTAATTTTCATGCTTTCCTCCATTTCTGCAAAACGAATTTGGCTCACTTTTGCCTGATTGCATATCATCAGGTCTTTGGCAAGCAACACGCAGGCATATACCTGCTAAACCAAAATAATTCCTATCCATCATATAATATTTTTAAATTAAAATCAACTTGAATTATAAAACTCCTGATTTACTCTGGCAGACTGGCACTGACGCACAGCGCCCCATACCCCGCCTGCACATCTGGCACCTGAAGCTGCCCCACCAGCCTCCTGGCCCCCCTGGCCAGATATGCCTGCATCTTCTCCCCATACAGATAAGGGTCATTCCCCTGCACGATGCCCCACTCCATCAAAAGAGCCACGCTGCCAGTGACAAAGGGGGCGGCAAAGGAAGTTCCCGTCTGCGCGCCGTAGCTTCCCCCGGGTCTGGCCGTCACCACCCCCACCCCCGGAGCCACGATAATCGGCACCTGCCTGCCATCCACCGTATTTCCCCTGCCTGAAAAGTTTGCCACGGTATCATTGTCGCTCCTGTACGCCCCCACGGTAATGACTTTTCTGGCCGTGGCGGGAATGGTGAGGGTGGTATTGACTTCCGGCTGGAGAAATCCGGTAGACAGGCCAATGGCCTCCACTGTGGGCAGCCACAAATCCACCCGCCCATCCCCGATTTGATCCGGATAAAACTCTACAGTCCAGATGCCGCTCTCCACAAATCCGCTACTCCCGGTCATCCATTCCACAGATAATTCCTGGGTATCCTGAAAGGGCGTGGGCGCTCCCAGAAAGAAATAGAGCCGATTGCCACCGTAGGGGTAAGTGATAGACTGGCCAGGCGCCGACGGAAAAAAGAACCGCTCCCCGGAAGGCGTCCTTAATGCCACCCGAAATTCATCCACATATTGCTTCCAAATCTGCAACAGCAGGTTCCGCTCCCCGGAACCCACCGCAAACTCCAGCCGCTCCTCCTCCCGCTGCAAATGAACCCTTGCATGATGCCTGGTATCCCCCTCGTTTCCAGTGGCCACCACGATGACATTCTTCCACACCCCGTTCAGGTCAGACAGATACTGCTCAAAGAGGGTATTCCCATCGTGAGCCCCCTGATTGGTGCCAAAGCTGAGATTGATGGCAATGGGCCTGCCCAGTTCCAGAGCCTTCCGCAAAACGTAGTCCACCCCCATCATCACATCCGTGGTACCGGCAAAATCTTCGTTTCCCCGACCCAGCTTTACCACCAAAAGCTGGCTTTCCGTGGCAATCCCCCGGTAGCGAAGTCCCTGGGAACCCCGTCCGTTCCCGGCGGCGATTCCCGCCACACCGGTTCCGTGGCCGCTCCCCCTCTCCGTATTTTCCAGATTCTCTTGGCCGGCAATCACCCTGTCAATCTCCTCCCTCGTGTACTCCCTTCCCCGCTGATACCGCTCCGGCACCCGGCCAAAGACATTCGACGCTTCTTCTGCACCCTCTTCATCCATCAAATCGGCATCCCCGCCATCCTCTCTGCCCTCTCCAACATTAGCAGCGTCCAATTCCTTTGTCTGATCCCAGAAAAAGGCAATCCGGCTCTCACCGTCCTCCCCTATAAATGCGGGATGCCGCAGATCCACGCCAGAGTCCACGATGGCCACAAACACGCCACTGCCCGTAAGATTCCTGCCCCTCCCTCCCTGGATGCCAGAAATATTGGGATTTCCCTGCACGCCAGAAAGGCAGGAAGCCCGCCTTCCTGCCTGCAAATTATAATACACCCTCCTGGGAAGTTCCACGTAAACCACCTCCGGAAGAGCAGAAAACTCCTCCAGCTGCTCCTCCTCAATGGTCACGATGGCATACTGGTTAAACAGTTCCACCACCCGGATTCCCGGAAAGAGTTCCTCTGCATAACGAATGCCGTCCACATACTTGACAATAATCTCCATCTCTATTTTTTAGCCCCATTCCATCCCTGCTCCCTATCATTTTATTTTTCATATCGCAGTGATATTACAGAATCCTATCGTCCGTGAAGATTGTCACAATCTGCCTGGGAGTCAAATGATTTTGGGGTATAAAAACGGAACTGCTGCTCCAGTAGATTATTCATCTACTTTTGCAACAGCCCCATTACCTAGTTTCTATTGATCATCCATAGTACCGCAGCAGTTCCTTCAAATCCTCGATATATTCGATCATCCGCCTCCCGCCGTCCGTATCCCGCACCAGGATTCGGGATTTCTCCGTCTCGATCATCTGGGAATCGGACTCGATATCCTTATTCTCCCGGAGTGCATGGGCCACGCTCTCAAAGGGATGGTGGGATTTCAGCCGCAGGCCGTGGGAATTGTAAATCAGCGTATAACCCGCAATGCCAGTGGTCTCGTGGTAATTCTCGCAAAAACCCCCGTCAATCACCAGAAGCTTTCCATTGGCCCGAATGGGCTGCTCCCCCTCCACCGTCCTCACAGGCGTGTGGCCGTTGATGATATGGGACATGGGCGTATAGAGGCCGAACTCCCGCAAAATCATATTGCAAGTCTTCTCCTCCTGGTAGAAGCGATAATAGGGATCATTCTCCTCCCTCCAGGCATCCCGGTCGTCCACGAACACCCGCTCGAAGGTCTTTAAGTTCCTCCCGCAGAGGGGAGACTTCCTCCCCGCCCAGAGATACCACATAAAATCCTTTGCCCCCTGGTCATGCTTGCGGAAATATGCCCTCCTGGCCGTCCTGTCGCAATAGTCCAGGTAAGATTTCCCCTGGTAGATTTCCTCCATCTCCACCCCCTCGAAATTGCCGGTCTCATCCATGGGAATGCAGCCGTGATACAGAAGGTTTCCATTGTAGATGCGGTACATGCTTCCCCTCTCATAGAGGAACCTGATATGGGACTGGAGGCGGACGCTATTGTGAAACGCCGTCTTCAACTCCTCCATCACGGCACGCTCCCCCTCCGACAGTTCATAGGGATTCTCTCTGTCCACCGTGGGAAATTCCCGATCATTCATCCGGTATGTAGTTCCATCAATCACCACCGTCCCATTGTCAAAATCAACCTGCCCCAACAGAAGCCTGTCATCCATGCCATACTCCCCATGCCTCTTAATCATGTCCCCCTCTAATTTAAAGAGCATGACCGCAATGGCCTTCTGTGCCGCCTCCATAGGGCTTTTCCCCGGATATGCCTCCACGCCGAAGAGGGTGAGTCCCCGCAGGCTGATGCCGTAGCCGCTCTCCAATATCTCCGTATTCCGATACTTTAGGTTATTGTAGATCACATTGGCAATGCACGCCAGGTTTCCCGCAGCCGCCCCCATCCAGAGAATGTCGTGGTTGCCCCATTCTATATCCAGGGAATGATACCCCTGCAGGAGATCCAAGATCCGGTCCGCATAGGGCCCCCGGTCAAAAATATCCCCCACGATATGCAGATGGTCCACCGCCAGCTGCTTGATCAGGGCAGACAGGGCCACAATAAATTCATCTGCCATATCAATATCCAGAATGGTATCCAGAATCTTGCCGTGATAGAGCACCTGGTTGTCATCCTCATCCTTCTGCACATGCAGCAGCTCGTCAATGATATAGGCGAACTCCTCCGGCATGGCCTTTCTCACCTTGGACCTGGTGTACTTGGAGGACAAGAGTTTCGCAATCTCGATGAGTTGATTCAAGATCATGCGGTACCACTCCTCCGACACGCCGCCCTGTTTCTTTAGCAAGGCCAGCTTCTCCCTGGGATAATAGATCAGGGTGCAGATTTCCTGCTGCTCGAAGTCCGTCAATATCCCATCGAAGAGAAGCGCCACCTTCTCCCGCACCACGCCGGAGCAATTATTGAGAATGTGGTAGAATGCCTCATACTCCCCATGCAAGTCGCTCATAAAATGCTCCGTCCCCTTTGGCAGGTTCAAAATGGCGCTGAGATTGATAATCTCTCTGGACACCGCCTGTCTGGATGGAAATTTCTCCGCCAGCAGCTTCATATATTTCTCTTCTCTCCGATTCACCTTCCTGCCCTCCATTCTTCCAATCATTGGGCGACCCCAGCAAAATTTGGAAAAGCAGCGGTCCGCTCTCCCAGGCCGCTGCTCTCATGATGCAATTCGCGCATGCCCTCCGCGACACGCTAGTTTTGCTTGCTCTTGCGATACTCTGCCACGTCCGTCTCCAGAATAATCTTCCTGATCGGCAAAATCCTTCCCGGCGATACCGAAAGCTCATCCACGCCCATCTCCAGGAAATCCCTGGTCAGTTCCAAGTCAGCCCCCAGTTCCCCGCAGATGCCGGCCCAGATGCCAGCCTTGTGGGCATTCTGCGCCACCATGCGAATCATATCCAGAATGGCCGGGTGATGGCTGTCATAGAAATCATCCAGCTTCGGATTCTGGCGGTCGATGGCCAAAGTATACTGGGTCAGGTCATTGGTGCCGATGCTGAAAAAGTCCACTTCCTTCGCCAGAGCCTCGCTAATCATCACCGCCGCCGGAGTCTCAATCATCACGCCCTGCAAGGGATTGCCATAGCCGATGCCCTGGGCATCCAGCTCGGCCTTCACTTCCTCCATGATTTCCTTGATCTTTCGCACCTCCCAGAGGCTGGTAATCATGGGGTACATGATGGCGATATTTCCAAAGGCGCTAGCCCTCAAGAGAGCCCGCAGCTGGGTCTTGAAAATCTCCGGCCGTGTCAGGCAGATGCGGATGGCCCGACACCCCATGGCCGGATTCTCCTCCTCCTCCATCTCAAAATAATCGCAAGTCTTATCCGCACCGATATCCAGAGTGCGGATAATCACCCGCTTGCCCGCCATGGTTTCCGCCACCTGCTTGTAGATTTGGAACTGTTCCTCTTCCGTGGGGAAGTCCTCCGACTCCAGATAGATAAACTCGCTGCGGAAAAGCCCGATGCCTCCCGCATCATTCTGGAGCACCGTGGCCAGATCCTTGATATTTCCAATATTGGCGTATAACATCACCTTCTGCCCATCCAGGGTCACATTCTCCTTGCCCTTCAGATTCTGGAGAAGTTCCTTCTGCTCCGCCTCCCTAGCCTTCCTCTCCTGCATCTGGGTCAACGTGTCCTGGTCCGGCTCCACATAGATGCAGCCGCTTGCGCCGTCTACCACGGCCATCTTCCCATCCACGGACTCATCCATGGGAATCTCCGTACCCACCAGGGCGGGAATGCCCATGGTCCTGGCCAGAATCGCCGTGTGGGAATTTACAGAGCCATGCACCGTCACGAAGGACAGCACCTTCTCCTTATCCATCTGCACCGTCTCCGAAGGCGCCAGGTCATCCGCCAGCACGATCACCGGCTCCTCAGACTGGATGCCCCCGGCAGCGCCGCCGCTTAGTACCGTGATCAGCCGCTCCGAGATATCCTTCACATCTGCCGCCCGGCCCCGCATGTAATCGTCATCCATGGCGGCAAACATCTGGGCAAAGTTATCCCCGGTCACAGCCACCGCATACTCCGCATTCACGCCCTGGGTCTCGATGATATTCTCCACGGAATCCATGAAGTCATCATCCTCCAGCATCATCTGATGGACTTCAAATACTGCGGCATTTTCTTCCCCCACTTCGTTCAATGCCTTCTGGTACAACTCCCCCAACTGCTCCATGGCAACCTCTGATGCCTTGCGATAGCGATCCTTCTCCTTCTGGGCATCTTCGATCTTCGCCCTTCTGACCTGCTGCTCGCCCTTCTGGTATACATAGATCTTTCCGATTGCCACGCCGCTAAATACGCTCTTTCCCTGATAAACCTCCATACATCTCTCCCTTTCTGCAAAAGGGAATCAATCAGCGATCCATTCCCTTTTGCCATCCTGCTATATTTCTATCGTTACGAGAGTTTCCCCAGCACCCAGTCCACATCCGCCGTGGTCTTCAATGTCTCAAGAACCTCCTCATCCTCCAGCATCTCGCAAATCTTGGCAAGCAAATCCAAATGCTCATCCCCAATCCCTGCGATGCCAAACACCAGCTGGGCTTTCTCATCCCCGAAATCCACTCCGTCAGGATATTGCAGGAGGACGATGCCCGTCTTCTTCACCGTTCCTTTGGCCTGGGTAGTTCCGTGAGGAATTGCAACGCCCATCCCCATATAGGTTGTCACAATCTTTTCCCTCTCCTGCATGGCATCCACATAAGAATGATCCACATATCCCAGCTCCGTCAGCAATTCTCCCGCCGCCTGGATAGCCTCCTCCTTGGATACGGGAGACTGGTTCAGGCGAATGCCCTTGGCAATGATCACATCCTTCTTTCCCTGGGCAGGCTCTTCCGTCGCCGCGCTCTGGGCACCATCGGCATTCCCGTCAGCCTCCTCGGCGCACAGCTGGCCATAGAGGGCATCCAGGTTGGGATCGCTTAAGAAATTGCCGATCGTGACGATCTGTGCCTGGGGCGCAGACTTTTTCGCCCGCTCCACCAGCGTCGCCTGCACCACTGCAATATCGCAATCCGACGGAATATTGTCCACCGACGTATTTGCCACCTTGATATCCGGGCGGATGCCCTCGATGCGCTTCCTAAACTTCGTGGCACCCATGGCAGAAGACCCCATGCCCGCATCACAGGCAAAGATAATCTTTTTCACGCCTGAGGCGTTCCCAATCTCCGCCGGAGCCGCCTGGCCCTTGGCCTCCGCCTTCCTGGCGGCCATCTCGCTCTGGGCATCCTCCAGGCTCTTGCCTCCCGCCATCTTCACGATTGGCGCGGCAATCACAAAGGAAATCCCTGCCGCAAGCACCACGCCCACGATCACCTTCCACATATCGCTGGCCGGCGTCATCATCAGATAGGCGATGATGGAGCCGGGAGAAGCCGGCCCCCTCAGGCCGCAGCCCATCAGGTTAAACCAGAAAATGGCAACCATGTTTCCCACAATCGGCGCAATGATGACAGCTGGATTCATCAATATGTACGGAAAATAAATCTCATGAATGCCGCCGAAGAGGTGGATGATCACTGCTCCCGGAGCAGACTGCTTCGTCGCCCGATCCTTGCAGAAGAACATATAAGCCAGTAGCACGCCCAAGCCCGGACCGGGATTCGCCTCCAGCATATACATGATGGACTTGCCCAGTTCATTTGCCTGCCCGGTGGCAATGGGAGTAAATACCCCGTGGTTGATGGCATTGTTCAGGAACAGCACCTTCGCCGGCTCGATAAAGATGGATACCAGGGGAAGCAGGCTGTTCTTCACCAGCACATTCACCCCGGCCGTAAGCACGGCAAGAATGGCGCTCATCAGCGGGCCGATGCCCACATATCCCAGCAGGGCCAGAAGCAAGCCGATAATGCCCACGGAAAAATTGTTGATAAGCATCTCGAACCCGGCTGGCATACGCCCCTCCATCAGCTGGTCAAACTTCTTGATGCAGAAGCCGCCCAGAGGCCCCATCAGCATGGCCGCCATCAGCATGGTAATCTCCGTATTGCTCATGATGGCACCAATCACGGCGATGGCACCAACCACCCGGCCTCTGTCGCCTCCCACCATTTTTCCGCCAGTAGATGCAATCAAAATCGGAATCAGGTAGGTCAGCATCGGGCCCACCATGGTATTAAAATTCTTATTGGGTATCCACCCGGTATCGATGAACAGTGCGGCCAGGAACCCAAAGGCAATCAGCGCGCCGATATTCGGCATCACCATCGCCGATAAAAATTTGCCAAACTGCTGAACTTTATTTTTCACAATAATACCTCCTTTCATGCGTCAAACGCAGACATTTATCACCTATCCAAAAACAAAATTATAGAACGAGAACATTATGGCTCCTGCACTCCATCTGGAAATCCTCCGGCAAGTTGCCATCCGACACCAGAATATCCACATCTTCCAAGCCGCAGATAGAATACGTCCCCTTCACCCCCAATTTCATAGAATCCATCAGGACGATTACCTGTTCCGACTGCTCAATGGCCGCCCGCTTCAGTATGGCTTCCTCGCTATTCCCGCAAGTAAAACCCGTCTGGCTTTCAAAGTTCGTAACCCCCAGAAATGTCTGGTGAAAATTCACCTGGCGCAATTCCTGCACCACCGACGTGCCATATACGCTAATGCTGTAGCGGTTCAGCCTCCCCCCGGGAATCAGCACCGAAGGCTCTGAAAAATGAGCCAGTTCCGCCGCGCAGGTAAGGCCCGTGGTATAAATCAAATTAGACTGATTGGGAAACAGCCTGGCAAGGATGGTCATCGTGCTTCCAGAATCCAGAAACACTGCCGTGTCCGGCTGAATCAGCCGCACCGCCTTCCTGGCAATCTCCTCCTTTTCCTCCTGATTCCGCACAGCCCTCCGATTCAGAAAATCATCGGTGCCAATCACCTGCTGGACAGACTTCGCCCCCCCATGTATCCTGACAATCCTCTTTTCCTGGTCAAGAGCCTTTAGATCCGTGCGCAAAGTCATTTCAGAAACATTGGGAAAATGCTTTTTAATCTGTACAAAACGCACGGTTCCCTGTCGGTTCACCAGTTCCTCAATCTGTTTTCTGCGCATTTCCATAGAATCCATCAACATCCCTCCCCGTCTCTCACCCCATCGCCATGCGGCCAACGCCTCCGCGATGACATATATTAATCCACAAAATTCTCTAATAAGTATTTCTCTGCCTCCGGGCACCACAGTCCCTGGTGGGCATCCACGATATCTGCCAGTTCTGCATAGCGCTTGTCGCTACGCTCCTCTCCTGCCTTCCGCAAATCTTCCAGAGCCGTGAGGGGCATGGACAGATGGGTGTAAATCAACTTCTTTCCCCCGGGAATCTTAGGCAGGTTCAGCGTGGTTTCCGCCACCGCATCCAAGCCGCCGATATGAGTCACCATCACCGCCGGATTGATGCGCTTTGCCGCAGTAAGCTCCAAAGATTCAATCATATCCGCCGTATTTCCCCCCGTAGTCCCCATCACATGGGTGGAATTATAGTGCACGTCATAGAAATTCATCGTTGCGCTGAAATCCTTATCCGTAGGCCCGGCAAAGAAATTCAGGCAGCCGTCCCTTCCAAGAATGTCGCTGGACTGCTTGATGACCGCCGCCACCGGAGCATAGCACAGCACATCGTCATATCCCGTCCCGCCGGAAATATCCAGCAACTCCTTCACCGGGTCCTGGCAATTTCCGGTATTCACGAAATGGAGTTCAATGCCCTCCTTCCCATACTCTTCCACCGGGAACAGCTCCTCCGCCCGATCCAGCCTATCCTGGTTCAGATCCGTCACCACCACCATGGAAGGACGCACGTCCCGGTGCAGCGCATAAGTCAGCGCGCCCAGCCCCATAGGTCCTGCTCCCGCCATAATCGCCAGCTTGCCATTCTCCCGGATTCCCATCTGGTGCTCATACACGCCCATCTGGGTGTGATATGCCGCATTGAAGGCCCCGATGCTACATGACATAGGCTCTGCCAGAGACGCCTCATAGTAAGCCCGCCCCTTGTATTCCAAAAGGCATCCCAGTTCCATCACCTCTGCGGGAATGATGCAGTAGGTCGCATCCCCGCCGAAAAACTCATAGGAATACCCGGGGCTCCACATCGTCCCCTTGTAGTTTAGCGCCGGCTGCAATGTAAACTTCATGCCCGGCTGAAACTTCTCCTGATGGTTCTTTCCCACCTTCACGATATCCCCGGCAAACTCATGCCCCATAATCGCCGGGTGCTCTGCCACGTCATCATGAACCCGCTTGTGCTCCGTGCCAAGAATCGCACACTTGTACGTGGACATGCAGATACTGTCCGACACCACCTTCACCAGAATCTCATCATCCGTAATCTCCGGAAGTTCAAATTCCTCAAGCCTCAAATCATTTGCCCCGTGCAGTCTTACTCCTCTTGCTTTCATAATGAATCTCCTCTCTCAATTATAATTCGGTTTACCTGCTTTTGCAATAACATTTTTCTAATAATCCAAAAACAAAACTGTTATTCTAAAAGAGAAATTGTTATTACAACTATTGTTAACCCCATTATATGCGAATAACTTCAAAATGTCAACTGTTATTTCAAAAGTTAATGCTTTTATTTTAAAAACAAAAGTCGGGCTTGTGCAAAACAGTTCACAAAAGCCCAACCTCTTTTCCTATCCAAGCAAAAAAAGGCATAACCATACACGGAACACCTATTTGCAGGTCCATGTATAGTTTACGCCTTCTGAACAGTTACATACTATATCATAATTCATGCCATGGTTTCTGGCATAATCCAAGTTACGAAGCAACTTGCAAGATAAATACGCCAGTATTTATTTATCATAATAGATAACTGATTTCCATTAATTTGCAAAAAATCCAATCATTGCTTATCTCACACGATCAGCCGCAACGCCCTCTGCACTTGCTGCAATCCCCGCCGCACTGCAAACTCTTTCCATTCTTCCTATCCTTGATCATGGTCTTTATCACAACCGCCACAATGGCAATCAGAACAATCCCCACAATCGCTGTTGCTGGATTCATAAGCACCTCCCCTCCTGCGCCCCAGGGCACAAACCAAAAACTTTCTTCACATGCTTCCGGTCATTCCGCCGGAAGCCACATCCTTGATTTTCACATCCAAGCCCTTGCTCTCCCTTCCAGGCCGGAACAGGAGATACAGGAATCCTGCGATGAGCAAAATAGCCACCGCCGTCCAAATCCCAAAAGTTCCCGTAGCAATAAATGAGCCAATCTGGAACACGCACAGGGAAACGAGATACGCAAGCACTGTCTGATAGCCGATGGCGAACCAGAACCACTTGGCATTGTTCATTTCCCGCTTGATGGCGCCCATCGCCGCAAAGCAGGGGGCGCAGAGTAAGTTAAATATCATGAAAGAATAGGCTGCTACTGCGGGAGCCACCGGAATATAAGCCCTGAGGGCCGCCCACAACTCTTTGCTGCCGTTCTCCTCCTCCGAAATATGGTTGAAGAGAATACCAAAAGTGCTAACAACATTTTCCTTAGCCACCAGGCCGGTGAAAGCCGCCACCGCCATTTTCCATTTCCCCCACCCCAGCGGGGCGAAAATCCAGGCAATTCCCTTGCCCAGCAGAGCCAGAACGCTGGCGTCCATCTGCTCCTCCTCCAGAATGCCGAATTTCCCATCCACCCAGCCAAAATTCGAGGCGAACCAGATCACGATGGTGGAGAGGAGGATAATCGTTCCCGCCTTCTTGATAAAGGACCAGCCCCTCTCCCACATGCTGCGCAGCACATTTCCCGCCGTAGGCACATGGTACTCCGGCAGTTCCATCACAAAGGGGGCCGGATCCCCCGCAAACATCCTCGTCTTTTTCAGGATGATGCCTGAGAAAATGATAGCCGCAATGCCCACAAAATAAGCGCTGGTAGCCACCCATCCGCTATTTCCAAAAAACGCTCCGGCAATCAGGCCGATAATGGGCAGTTTCGCAGAACAGGGGACAAAAGTGGTAGTCATAATCGTCATCTTCCGATCCCTGTCGCTCTCTATCGTCCTGGAAGCCATAATGCCGGGAACGCCGCAGCCATTGCCGATCAGCATGGGGATAAAGCTCTTTCCCGACAGACCGAACTTTCGGAAGATGCGATCCATGATAAAGGCAACCCTTGCCATATAGCCACAGCTCTCCAGCAATGCTAGGAAAATGAAGAGAATCAATATCTGGGGCACGAATCCAAGCACCGCGCCCACCCCGGCCACAATGCCGTCATTAATCAGTCCCGCCAGCCAGCCGGCACAGCCGATGGCGTCCAAGCCCTTTCCCACGGCATCATGGATTCCCGGAATATGCAGGGCAGAGATATGCAGGAAATTCCATCCGTCATCCCCCATCACCCCGTCATTCATCCAGTCAGTAGCCATGCCGCCCACCGTGGACACGGAGATATAATACACCAGCCACATCACTGCCGCAAAGATGGGAAGTGCCAGAATACGATTGGTTACAATCTTATCAATCTTATCCGAAACCGTCTCCGCCTTCTCCTCTCCCTTCTTCACGCAATCACGAATAACGGAAGAAATATATGTATATCTCTCATTGGTGATGATGCTCTCCGTATCGTCATCATATTTCTTCTCCAGCCGCTCAATCTCCCCGGACACATCCGGAAGGTTCTGTATCTGGGAAGAAATCTTGTCATCCCTCTCCAAAAGCTTGATGGCAACGAAACGCCGCTGTCCCTCCGGAACGCCTGCCAGCCGCTCTTCCACGGAGGATATGGCATCCTCTACATCATCGCCAAATCGATGCGCCACCTCTGCCGCGCCTTTCCCTGCCAGCGCCACTGCCATGCTCGCAGCCTTGTCAATGCCGGTACCCTTTAATGCCGAGATGGCAACCGCCTGGCATCCCAGTCTCCTGCCCAGTTCCTCCAAGTCAGCCAGGTCTCCCTTCCTCTCCATGACATCTGCCATATTCACTGCTATCATAACAGGAATCCCCAATTCCATCAACTGGGTGGAGAGATACAGATTCCGCTCAATATTCGTTCCATCCACGATATTGAGAATCACATCCGGCTTCTCCCCAATCAGATAATTTCTGGCCACCACTTCCTCCAAAGTGTAGGGCGAAAGGGAATAGATGCCCGGCAAATCCGTGATCGTCACATCCTTCCGCCCCCTCAGTTTCCCCTCCTTCTTCTCAACCGTTACGCCGGGCCAGTTCCCCACAAACTGATTCGCCCCGGTCAGGGCATTGAATAACGTGGTCTTGCCACAGTTGGGATTGCCCGCCAATGCTATTCTTATCGACATATCTTACCTCCCTTTTAGAATATAATCAAAATGCATTTGCAATGCGTTAGCGATTTTTGACTGCAAATAGTCTTCATAAGCCACGCATCACTATTGTTTGTCTTAACTTTTATTTATTAGTCTAAACTAACTTATAGGCAAAAAAAATTATTCTACTTCCACCATCTCTGCGTCCGCCTTCCGCAACGACAATTCATACCCTCGCACGGCAATCTCTACCGGGTCGCCCAGGGGCGCCACCTTCCTCACGAACACCTCCGCCCCCTTGGTGATGCCCATATCCATGATGCGCCTCCTCACAGGGCCATCACCATGAAGCCTCTTAACTCTGGCCGTGGTTCCCACAGCCATCTCGCCCAAAGATTTCATTGATTCATCTCCTCCTCTCTCCATCAAAATGCAAAACCCCTCGCGCCCCCAATAAATAAATCACGGCTTATGCGACACATATCCTTTTCTGCGCCCCAGAGGACTCCCCCTTAAACCATAATTTTGTTTGCCATGTCTCTCCCAATGGCAACCCTGGCATCTTTCACATGCACAATCAGGTTCCCATTGATTTCCGAAACCACCGTAACGCTGCACCCGGGAACAAAGCCCAGATTCCCCAAAAACCTCTTGGTCTCTTCTCTTCCCCCAACTTTCTTAATCACATTTGCCTCCCCAGCATTTGCCATCGTCAGCGGCATCCTATCATCCCCCTTTATCATTTAACTTACGAAAATTACTTTTGCCTTTCATTGGTTAGTATATGCTAATGCTAATTAGTTGTCAATACTTTTTCTGAAATTTTCATATATACTTTTTCCCTGACTTCTTCCCTCTTCTCGCCCAAGGAAACCGCCAGCTCCCCAAAAAGGCTTTCCTCCGCCATTTTCATATAACGCTCGTCCAAAGCCGCCACCTTCTTGCCGTTCTCCAGCCGAACATTCTGCCTTCCGTAGAGCGTCTTCAAAAGTCGGACGCAGGCATCGCAATCGCATCCCCTAAGAACTTCTCGGTAAATTTCCTCCCGCTTCCTCTCATCCCTAATTTCCAAGGGTTCTGCCAATTCCGCACCCTCCATGCATCGCTCCGCCTCATCCCTCGTCAAAATATACCGCATCACGATCTTATCATTATCCGTAGGGGTAAAAATCGTACTGCTGCCAGAATACATGGGCCGAAGGGTATAATATAGCTTGCCTCTCACCGTACCCGCCATATCCATAGGCCCCACCTCTTCCACCAAACATACGCCGCTACTGCCATAGATAATATAGTCTCCCTTTTGAAACATCAATCACGCCTCCTTTGCCTTATCTCTTACCGAACATCCACCTACCCTTATTCTATCCCTTTTTTCCAAAAAATGTAAGCAAATAATAATATTTTCCCAAAATGACATCCCCCCTGTCCTTTTCGTGCTAAACCTTGTCCCCCCTCTTCCTTGTATTTTTCCCATTTTTCCTATAATATAAACTTACTTTATTATAAAAACGAAGCGAACTTCCCTCGCTTTATGATTGGAGGAAAGAATGAAAAATATGCCATACGAAAATCCCATTATTCCCGGAATGCATCCTGACCCCAGCATCTGCCGCGCAGGAGAGGACTATTATCTGGTAACCTCCTCCTTTGAATACTTCCCCGCAATCCCCATCTTTCACAGCAGAGATCTTGTCCACTGGAAGCAGATTGGCCACTGCATCCACCGGAAAGACCAGATCAGGCTGCGGAAAGGATTTCCCAGCGGTACCGGAATCTATGCACCCACCATCCGCTACCACGAGGGCATTTTCTACGTCATCACCACCAATGTCGCCTATGGCGGGGAGGATGATGGCAACTTCATCCTATGGAGCAGGGACCCTGCCCAGGGCTGGTCTGACCCTATCTTTGTCCGCATGCCCGGCATCGACCCTTCCCTGTACTTTGAAGACGGCCATGCATACTATACCGGGGCCCATGACAACCAGATCATCTTCTGCGAGATTGACGTTGCCACCGGCAAAAGAATTGGCACGCCCCGATATCTCTGGGGCGGCACCGGGGGCAACGACCCGGAGGGCCCCCATCTATACCGAAAGGACGGCTGGTACTACCTGATGATCTCCGAGGGCGGCACGGAGTACGGCCACATGGTCACCATCGCCCGTAGCCGAACCATCGACGGCACCTACGAAGGCTGTGACAGAAATCCCATCCTCTCCAACCGTAGCCGGGGCACTGCCATCAAGGCGGTAGGACACGCCGACCTAGTCCAAGCCCAGGACGGCAGCTGGTGGGGCGTATGCCTGGGCATCCGCCCGATCGCCTACCCCTACAAGCACAATCTGGGCCGGGAGACCATGCTATTTCCCATCACTTGGGAAGAGGATGCCTTCCCCGTCATGGCCTCCCAGGGCATCTTAGAGGAATCCTACCCCGCCCCCTCCTTTGCCCGGGATGCTGATGCTGCCCAGCCCTCAGACTTTTTGGATGAATTTACCCAGGATGTCCTAGACTTCTCCTGGAATTTCCTCTACCAGCCAGAAGATTCCCTGTGGCGGCTGGGAAAATTGGACGGTCGCCAGGGATTGATTCTGCAGGGAAACGGCAATCCCCTGTCCTCCGCGGACACCGTGGCATGGCTGGGCCGAAGGCAGGAACACCACCTGTGTACCGCCACGGCAACGCTGTATTTTCCCTGCGCCAATCCGGGAGAGGAAGCCGGCATGACCATCTATATGAACAACAGGCATCATTATGATATCGCCCTCACCAGGCAGGACCAGCAGAACTATCTGATTCTGCGCAGACAAATTGGCAGCCTGGCCTCCACAGAACACATGGTTGCCATCCCAAAGGAGGAAATCACATTGCGCCTCTCCGCCACGAAAGAAACCTACAGTTTTTCCTACAGCATGGACGGAGAACATTTCCTGCCGCTGGGGCAGGGAGAATGCGATTACCTCACCACAGAAGTGGGGGGACGTTTTACCGGAAACTATATCGCCCTCTACGCCACCGGAAACGGCCAGCCATGCCGCTGTCCCGCTCTCTTCTCCCGTTTTCACTACCAGGCAGGGGAACCCTTGCGCATAAAATAATAAAGGAGGCCGCCATGGAGGCACTGTACCTGCAATATTTCACCGATAACAGCAAATTCCCCTTCTATATACAGTACGGCTACCACGATGCAGATTTGAAAGTGCATACCCACGGGGACTTCTGCGAGCTTGTAATTGTCTTCGGAGGCACTGCCATGCACGCCGTCAATGAAGAATCCTACTTTATCAAGAAAGGGGATGTATTCGTCCTGGGGGACGGCGTATGTCACGGATACCATGAAACCCACCAGCTGCAAATCTGCAATATCATGTTCCAGCCGGAACACATCCTCCTCCCCGGGGATGTGCGCAAACTTCCGGGATTCCACGCACTCTTTGTCATCGAGCCGTATCTGGCAGGCAGAAAGGAATTTCAGAGCCACCTCTCCCTGCAGCTGGAAGATTACGAGCAGATTCACCACCTCACAGACCTGATGCTCCGGGAATACCAGGCCACCGTGCCGGGAAAGGAGACCCTGCTTACCTCTTATTTCATGATACTGGCAACCACCCTATCCCGCCTGTATACCCTGCCGGCAAAGCAGAAGAAACCCTCCCTGCTAAATATTGCCAAATCTGTCTCCTATATGGAGAGCAATTTCACAGAGCCTCTCACCCTGGAGGAAATCGCCGCAATCTCCAACCTCTCTCCCAGGCACTTCTCCCGCCTCTTCGCCTCCTCCTACCGCACCACGCCAGGGAACTATATTCTGTCCCTGCGGATGCAGCATGCGGGAGGGCTGCTGAAAAACACTACCCTGTCCATCGCGCAGGTGGCATTTCAGTCCGGCTTCAACGACAGCAACTACTTTTCCCGGCAATTCCGCAAATTCTACAACGCATCCCCCAGAGAATACCGGGAAGGATGCATCATTCCCCACGAGTAGACTTTTTCATTTTTTCTGCATTCCGAAGCGCTTTGCGCTGAAGATGCGAGCAGAATTTCAGATTCTGCTCTGCAATCAATAGAATTTGTGGCGCTTCGGCACAAATTCTTGATTGAATAAATTGCTCATCAGAGAATTTATTCAACCTTCACCGAACTGACATGCAGCTTTCAGCCACATCACCATCCGTAAAAGTCGATTGCTCCGTGCGATGCACTCTCGGCTTTATTTTTACAGTAAATTTGTCCTTTCTTGCATTTTCTGCTATAATGGTACTGTTTTTCTGATGTCCAGCCTGCCGGCACAGATGACAGCAAACCTGAAAGGCAGTAAAATTTTCATGCGCAAGTTTTCACATATGCATTGCGAACGGAGTTTGCCTTGAACTTGCGGCCTGAAACAAGAATGGAGGATTTATATGAACAGTACCACCCTTGGCCTTCTATTGGTCATCATCGCCTATCTGGCATTAATGATTGTCATAGGCTTTCTTTATTCCAAGAAAAATAACGACGTAAAGGATTTCTATCTGGGAGGCAGAAAACTTGGCCCACTGGTGACCGCCATGAGTGCGGAGGCGTCCGACATGAGCAGCTGGCTTCTGATGGGGCTGCCCGGACTGGCCTACATAGGGGGCATCGCAGACCCTGCCTGGACCGCCATCGGCCTGGGCGTGGGCACATACCTGAACTGGCTCCTGGTGGCAAAGCGCCTGCGCCGCTACAGTGCCAAAATAAATGCCATCACGATTCCCGATTTCTTTTCCAAAAGATATCAGGATAAGAGTCGCATCCTGCTTGCAGTTTCCGCTCTCATCATCGTAATATTTTTCGTTCCTTACACTGCCTCCGGCTTCGCTGCCTGCGGCAAGCTTTTCGGAACCCTCTTCGATATTCCCTATGTGCCGGCTATGATTGTGAGTGCCATTATCATCGTGGCATACACTGCCCTGGGAGGATTCCTGGCAGCCAGCACCACGGACTTGATTCAGAGCATCGTAATGACGGTAGCATTGGTCATCGTAGTAATTTTCGGCGTATCCCTGGCAGGAGGTTTCGGCAATGTCATCGGCAATGCCCAGGAACTGGCGGGATACCTGAGCATGACTGCCACCCACACGGCAGAGGGTTCCAGCCCCTACAGCCTGCTGACCATCATATCCACGCTGGCATGGGGGCTGGGCTATTTCGGCATGCCCCACATCCTGCTGCGATTCATGGGCACGGAGGACGAGGAAAAGCTCACCCTCTCCAGAAGAATCGCCACGATCTGGGTAGTGATTGCCATGGCCGTGGCAATCTTCATCGGCATCATCGGCTACAGCATTTCCAAGGCCGGACACATTGAAACCTTCGCCGATACCGCCCACTCTGAGACGATACTGATCAAGCTATCCATGCTCCTAAGCCAGCATGGCATCTTTGCCATCATCTTCGCAGGGCTGATTCTATCAGGCATCCTGGCATGCACCATGTCCACCTCGGACTCCCAGCTGCTGGTGGCCTCCTCCAGCGTTTCCCAGGACATCATGCACGACGTGTTCGGTATCGACTTATCCAAAAAGGCATCCATGCTGGTTGCCAGAGGCACGGTGATCATCGTTGCCCTGATTGGCGTATTTATCGCACTGGACCAGAACAGTTCCGTATTCAACATCGTTTCCTTTGCCTGGGCAGGCTTTGGCAGCTCCTTCGGACCGGTGATGCTCTTCGCCCTCTTCTGGAAGCGTTCCAACCGCTATGGCGCCATCGCTGGCTTGATTACAGGCGGCGTCACGGTCTTCGTGTGGAAATACCTGGTTCGCCCCATGGGGGGAATCTTAGACATCTATGAACTGCTTCCCGCATTTCTTCTGGCAAGCGCAGTGATCGTCATTGTCAGCTTGGTCACTCCCGCGCCAGAACAGGAAATTGTGAAACAGTACGAATCCATATAAAAATAGTGCGACAGCAGTTTTCCAAGGTCGAAATACTTAGCCATAGACAAAAGGAGGAGCAAGAATGCTCCTCCTTTTTCAAGCCTACATATCATCGTCTATAATCTGGAATCTCTCCATTTCATCCTGGAAACTTTACTATAGTCCCGCCCCCAGCCACCATTTCCCCATCATAGAGTACCAGCGCCTGTCCTGGGGTCACCCCCCGCTGGGCCTCCTCGAAGGTACAGACATACAGATCCTCCCCCAGTTTCTCCACGGTGCAATCTGCTCCCCTGTGATTATAGCGGATCTTCCCTCGATAAACCTTCTTCTCATCAAAGGCGGCCTCCCCCATAAAGTTCACCTGGCGCATATGCACCCTCCGGCTGAGATTCTCTTCCAGCTGGCCCACCACCACCTCATTGGTCTCCGGCCTGATTTCCACCACAAAGACGGGATAGCCCATGGCAAGATTCAGCCCCTTCCTCTGTCCCACCGTATAATGAATGATTCCCCGGTGCCTCCCCAATACATTCCCCTGAGCATCCACGAAATTGCCGGGCAGGGCAGGTTCCCCGGTCTCTTCCTCAATAAATGCGGCATAATCCCCATCCGGCACAAAGCAAATCTCCATGCTGTCTGCCTTCCGGGCCACGGGAAGACCGATTCGTTCCGCTATCTCCCGTACCGAAGATTTCTCATAATCTCCCACCGGCATCAAAGTGCGGGAAAGCTGCTCCTGGGTTAGATTATATAGGGCATAGGTCTGATCCTTCTGCGCCGTCACGGAATTTCTCACCGCATATCTACCGCTAGGCAGTCGGCAAATCCGGGCATAATGCCCTGTAGCGATGTAGTCTGCCCCGATGGCAAGGCTGCGCTGCAGAAGGGATTCCCATTTCACATAGCGGTTGCAGGCAATGCAGGGATTGGGCGTGCGCCCTGCCTGATATTCCCTCACAAAGTAATCAATCACATTTTTCTGGAAACTCTCCTTAAAGTTCATGACATAGTAGGGTATCTCCAAGGCATCTGCAACCCTCCTGGCATCCTCCACTGCGCTCAGCCCGCAGCATCCCCCTTCCTGCTCCAGCGTGCAGGCATCCTCATCCTGCCAGATCTGCATCGTGACGCCAATCACCTCATATCCCTGCTCCCTTAACAAATAGGCGGCCACGGAGGAATCCACTCCCCCTGACATGCCCACCACCACTCTCTCCTTCAATGCACTTCCTCTTTTCTATTGCGCCAGTTCTAACATCCGCTTCAGCGGCTTGTTCGCCTGATTCCTGATTTCCTCCGGCAATTCCATCTCCGGCGACAGGGTCTCCAAAGCGTCCCGCACCTTTTCTAGAGTAATGCGCTTCATATTGGGGCAAAACTGCCGATGCCCCACGGAATAAAAGCGTTTTCCCGGATTTTTCTGCTCCAATTCAAAAAAGACGCCCATCTCCGTACAGATAATAAATTCTTTCCCATCACTGCCACAGGCAAAGTCAATAATTTCTGACGTACTACCAATAAAATCAGAAATCTCCAGAATATCCTGCGTACACTCAGGATGGGAGAGAACCTTCGCCTCCGGGTGCAATTCCTTCGCCTTCGCCAGTTCCTCCACGTGAATGCTGGTATGCACATGGCAAAAGCCATCATTAAAGATAAATTCCTTCTCCGGCAGTTGCTTTGCCACATATCGGCCCAGATTATTATCCGGGATAAAGAATATATGCCGATTGGGCAATTTCTGAACCACCCGGAGCGCATTAGAGGAAGTGACGCACACGTCAGAATGGGCCTTGATCTCTGCCGTGGAATTGACATAGCACACCACAGCCACATCCGGATACTGCCTGCGAACCTCTTCAATCTTATCGATTTCCACCATGTGGGCCATGGGGCAATCCGCACATTCATCCGGCATGATCACTCTCTTTTCCGGATTGAGAAGCTTAGCGCTCTCACCCATGAAGGAAACACCGCAGAATAGAATATTCTGCTGGGTGACCTCCGTGGCCTTTTTCGCCAAAAAGTAGGAATCCCCTACCAGATCAGCAATCTCCTGCACTTCGCCATCTACATAGTAATGGGCCAGGATGACCACATCCTTCTCTTCCTTCAAACGCTTAATCTCTTCCATCATTTTCCCGCTCATGCCACGAGCCTCCTTTCTAGCAATCCGTAGGATTGCTTGCGGCTTAATATGCCAACCGTTTGCGGTGCCCGAAGCGCAAACTTAATTCCCTCATACATTGTTACGGTTCACGGCTTCGCCCATACAGCAGCCATAGGCTGTCTGTTCCCCGTTCCCTGCCTACTTCTTTCTCGTCAATCTCTTAATCAGCACGCCCCCGGCAATCACAAGGATGACTGCCACGCCCACCACCAGCAAAATCACATTGGAACTCCCTATGGCATTCTCGCTGGTATCAGAGGACGCGTCCACATTTCCCCCTGACGACTCCGCCTTCGGCATGGGCGTCGGCGTAGCCTCCACGGCATCTGGATTGTCCTTGGCAAAGCCGGATACCGTAAAGGTAATGGAAATATTTTCACCGCCCTGGCCGGACAGCAGCCGCCAGCCACTCTCCGCCGTCTCGGAGCAGCCATGCTCATTCAGATAGCTGACCACGGAGCCCCTCCAATGGTTCATCGCCAGCACCACCATGCCGCCCTCCAGATAAGGCGACTCATCCTCCATAATCGCCTCGTCATAGGTGACAAACTCCCTGCCATTGACCACGACTTTCACATTGGAGAACTTAATCTGGTCGTTCAGCGGGATGTCCGTGGCAACATGCAGCTGGGAGATATCTGTCTCCCCTTCAAAATTGGCATTCTCCAAGGTCACGGTATACACGCCATTGCCAGAAATCTCCACCTCGTTAAAGGTTCCCTCCTTGCCCGCCAGCTTCTCTGAATCCTCCGGGTCAATGCAGAACAATTTATTTTCCAATTCGGTTCCCAGGGTTTCATTGGATTCCCCCTTGTAGTAATTCATCTGCATAATCCACAGAATGTTGGATGTCTGGATACCCATCCTGGCACGGTATGTGCCATTCAAATCCACCTCCTGCTTCTTTTCCGGCTTCTTCTCCTTGGCTGCCACAGCCAGGGATGGCGGAACCATTCCTGTCAGGGCAATCACGCCCGCCGCCACTAGCGACAACATTTTAAACATCTTATTCTTTCCCATTCCATACCTCATTTCTGCACTGCCACACCCTGCCCTTCGGTTGCCTCCCATCAATGGTGGAACAGACGGAGCCCGGTAAAGGCCATGGCAATTCCATGCCTGTTGCAAGCGTCAATCACATCCTGATCCCTGATAGAGCCTCCCGGCTGGGCGATATACTTCACTCCGCTGCGGAACGCCCGCTCCACATTGTCGTCAAAGGGGAAGAATGCGTCCGAGCCACAGACCACGTCCGTAGCCTTGGAAAGCCACTCCGCCTTCTCCTCCCCGGTAAATACCGCAGGCTTTTCCGTGAAATATTTTTCCCAATTTCCATCCCCCAATACGTCCATATAGTCCTCGCCCATATATAAATCAATGGCATTGTCCCTGTCTGCCCGCTTCATCTCCGCCTTGAAGGGAAGATTCAATACCTGAGGCGACTGGCGAAGCAGCCAGTTATCCGCCTTGCTTCCCGCCAGCCTGGTGCAGTGGATGCGGGACTGCTGCCCGGCACCGATGCCGATGGCCTGTCCGCCCTTCACAAAGCACACAGAATTAGACTGGGTATATTTCAAAGTAATCATGGCGATGGCCATGTCAATCTTGGCCTGTTCCGGAATATCTTTATTCTCCGTCACCACATTGCTGAAAAATTCATCGTCTATATTCAGTTCATTTCTTCCCTGCTCGAAAGTGATGCCATATACTTCCTTATGCTCGATGGCCTCGGGCTCGTAATTCTCATCAATCTGGATGATGGCATAGGCGCCCTTCTTCTTCTCTTTCAGCAATTCCAGCGCCTCCGGCTCATAGCCCGGCGCAATGATTCCATCAGAGAACTCCCTCTTAATCACCTTTGCCGCCGATACGTCGCACACGTCTGACAGGGCGATAAAGTCGCCGTAGGAAGACATTCTGTCCGCCCCTCTGGCTCTGGCATAAGCGCTGGCAAGGGGAGACAGTTCTCCCAGATCATCCACCCAGTAGATCCTGGACTCCACATCGCTCAGAGGAAGGCCCACAGCCGCCCCCGCCGGGGAGACATGCTTGAAAGAAGTAGCCGCCGGCAATCCTGTCGCCCGCTTCAATTCCTTTACAAGCTGCCAGCCGTTAAAGGCATCCAGAAAATTAATGTATCCCGGCTTCCCGTTCAGCACCTGGATGGGGAGCTCCCCCCCATCGCCCATATAGATTTTCGATGGCTTTTGATTTGGATTGCATCCGTATTTCAATTCTAATTCTTTCATATTCTACCTCATTTCCTTTCATCATTGCTGCACGAGGGAAGATCCCAGCGCAACCCTCTATCAGAGTTCTAAGGAACGGTTAACAGTAGTTCCTATATCTTTCTATTTCTATTGGTTCTTATTGATAATCTTGGAGGAAACTTCCCCTGTGGCGATATCAATATATCTCACGAAGAGGGAAACCTTGTTGTCTTCATTCAGACTATTCCACAGCATCTCCGTGAAGGCATCCATGTCGTTCATCATCTCCACCCGCTTCGGCTCCCCCTCAAAACTGGGCAGCGGATTCCCATCCCCCATATAGGTGTGGATGAAATGCCCCTCCCCCGCCAGGGGATTGGTGTAAGAAAAGGTATAGCGGCTGCAGGCTTCCGGATTGCCATCGCTGCTCTTTAAGATGGACATGGCATAATTGTACTGACCCCCGTCAATATGCATAATCCCTGAGATACGGGGGGTATAGTTTGGCCCGTCCGGCTCAAACTCCCGGGTGCGCAGTGCCTGTTCAAAAGTCTGCTGCCTGTCCATCATCTCATAGATGGTATCCGTCTGATCGCCGTTGGTGACAATGGTCTTATTCCCCAGAACCCGCACCGGCGCATAGATAATCAGGCTGGGATCGCTAAGCTTTGACGGGTCGAAGGCCTGGGTGCGAATCCCCTGCCCCTCCTCCACAAAGATGCGGTTCCTGCTATTCTCGCTCCTGCCCATGATAAAATAGGCCGCCACCGCAGATTTCCCATCGGGCGTCTTTCCCAGAACGATGCCCCTCCCGGGATATGCGTTCCCCTGCAGTTCCTCTTTCAATGAAATCATCTTCATCTCTCTTACCTCCGTTCTGTAACCAGCAGCTTGATCGGACGAACTATCCTTTAAAGCAAAAAGACCGTCTGAGCCACCAATGATGATTGCCCAGGCGGTCGGCTTGCTTTTTCCATACTCCCCATGGGTATTCCCATTCTATCCGCCAGTCGTATGGATATACTTACTTAAGCATACCTTATTTGCCGCAACTTTTCAACTGTTTTTCTAATTTTTTACTGCCAGAGTCACATCTCCATAATAATCTCCCTTGCCACTTCCTCTTCCACAGGCGTGGCAAACACGCCCTGTTCAAACTCCACCACGCTCCCGATTCCCTTCTGCACCACGAAGCGCAGCTTTCCATTCTTCACCTTCTTGTCCGTATACAGCTTCCTCACCAGCGCTTCCCTGTCTACAGACGATGGAATCTCCGTGGGAAGCTTGGCCTTCTCTAGCAGATCCTTCACCGCCTCCCCGTCTTCCCGGGTAGCATAGCCAAGCCTCCGCGCCAAATGCATCTGCGCCACCAGGCCAATGGCAACCGCCTCCCCGTGGAGCAATCCGTAACCGCTCTCCGTCTCCACGGCCCGACCCACCGTATGGCCTAAATTCAGAATCTCCCGAAGGCCGCTGCTCTCCGTCTCGTCCTGCTCCACCACATGATACTTGATCTGGCAGTTCTTCTCCGCAATATACTCGCAAGCCTCCCTCTCCACCCTGAGAATCTCTTCCATATGCTCCCCCAGATAGTCAAACATCTCCCGGTCCGCCATGCAGGCATGCTTGATAGTCTCTGCCATGCCGCTGGAAATCTCCCTCTCAGGCAGGGTCTTCCAAGTGGCGATATCCAGATAAACCTTTTCCGGCTGGTTAAATAATCCAATCAGATTGGTAGCCAGCGGAGTATCCACCGCAGTCTTTCCACCCACGGAGGCATCCGCCGCCGCCAGCAGAGTGGTGGCGTAGTTGATAAAGGGCACGCCCCGCCCATAGGTTCCCGCCAAAAATCCAGCCAGGTCCGTGACCACGCCGCCTCCCACCGCAATCACGCAGCAGTCCCGCCGAAAGCCAGCCTCCAGCATGGCATCTTCCAATGCGGCCTTCGTCTCCCTAGTCTTGCTCCTCTCCCCCGCCGGAAAGGAAAAGATCTGCACCTGGTATCCGACCTCCTCCAGCATGCCGCAAATCCTGTCGGCATATAACTCCCTCACGTTGCTATCCGTAATCACTGCGAACTTCCGCAGGTCTCCCACCAGTCCCCCCTTCAGATCCTGAATGAGGGATTCCTGCAAATCATATCCAATTTCAATATCATAACTGTCATCCACTACTTTTTTTAAACTTACGCCAAAGGTACTCATATCTTCCTCCCTTGCATTTCCCATTTTTTCTATCCATTCCATTATAAAAAAAAACAATGCCATTGTCCAGCAGTGAAGGATAACGGATTGCCAAAACAAAGTATTCCGCTAATGTCCGAAACGCCATCTTTTTGAAAACCATAAAAAAAGAAATGCCCAAAACACAATGTTTTCAAGCATTTCCTTCAGTGGAGCTGAGGGGAATCGAACCCCTGTCCGAACCCACATTCAATGTACTTCTACTGTCATAGTCAGTGTTTTTTACAAGGAACAGGAAAACTGTTCCTTGTTATTCCCTCCGGCAAGCGCCCGCTGACAGGCTCTTGCTTTCAGTAGCTTCATGGATTTTCCGCCCCCTCAAAGCTTTGGGAACGGAGTTTCCCGCAGGTATGACACCGGTAATCCTAGCGGCGGGACGCTAGGGCCGATGAGCTGCCATTAGGCAGCTAATGCTAAATTATCTTCAGCGTTTAAATTTAAAATCGAACTTTTAACGTGGTGTCCGACCACGGACAGCTTCTCCATCTTCAATGAGCCCGTCGAAACCTGTACAGCCCCCGGTCGTACAGGATCACGCCAAAGCCATATAGCACTGCCAGATGTGAAAGAAACTTCCCTGCATCACATCCCATATGTGAAAACTACTATAGCACACGATAACAAAACTGTCAATGAAAATTTGCCTAGTTCTCTTTCCTGATTTCCCCACTATTCCCCTGCATCCCCAAAGCAGTAATTAAAATATCTCTCCTTAATCTCCTTCGCCCTTTTCTTCGGTATATAAACTCTGCTGCCATCATCCATGTGAATCTCTTCCCTAGCCAAGGTAACGATATGCTCCGCATTAATAATATAGGAACTGCCACACTTAATAAACTGCCCAAATTTTTCCAAATATCCATGCATCTCCCCGCTGGTCATGCGAATCCTGCACTCCTCCGTCTTCAGATGCAGAATCTGATAATTCTTCTGAGTCTCACAATAAATTATCTGCTCCACCTGAATCTTTCTGATGCCCCCTACAGCCTTAACCATAATATATTCTTCCTGTTTGCTCTGAAGTGTCTTGCAGACAATGTCCATCACATGATAGAATCTCTCCTGTTCCAGGGGCTTGACCAGATACTGAATCGCATCCACTTCGTAGGCATCCAGAGCAAATTCCATAGAGGAGGTCAGAAATACCACGGGCAAATGAAAACCATCCTCCCGCATTTTTCTAACTGTGGTAATGCCCGTCTCCCCCTTCATGTAAATGTCCATAATCAAAAAATCCGGCAAAAAGTCCTCCTCTTTCATTTGATGCAGCAACGCCTTCCCGCTGTCAAACCTTTCCACCCGATAAGCAAAAGCCTCCCCTTCCTCCCTGAACTCCTGATACGCCGCAAGCATTTCCTCTATCTTATCTAACTCTCCAGATTCATCATCACACATTGCTATTGTATACATTTCTGCCGCACCTCCCGATATAGTTTTCCCACCCATTATAGCAAACTCAGATAAAAAAGAAAAGATTAGCCATTTCACACTATATTTTAAAAATTCCCCTTCCCATCCACGCAAAGACAACGGGGAAAATAAAAATGGAGAAGATGAAAGTTCCCTAGATTACTATGCAAGAACTATTCCATCCTCTCCATCTTGAAATCAAAACCAGCAGAACACACTCTGCCGAGCCAACTTTATTATTATCATCAATCCACTGCCTTTACTGTGGTAATCACTGGCTGATTTTCCTTCTCCACCGTGCCATTTCCATCCACAGGCTGCACTTTGTCGCAAATCTGGTCCACGATCTCTATCCCCTCCGTCACATGGCCAAAAGCAGCGTACTCCCCGTCCAGATGAGGAGAATCGGCATGCATCAGGAAGAACTGGGAACTGGCGCTATCCGGGTCATTGGATCTGGCCATGGAAATTACGCCCCGCTTATGGGAAATGCTATTCTCCACCCCATTTGATAAAAACTCGCCCTTAATCGTCTCCTCTGAACCGCCGGTACCATCTCCGTTCGGGTCTCCCCCCTGAATCATAAAGCCACTGATAATTCGATGGAAGGTCAGGCCATCGTAAAACCCGGACTTAGCCAGATTTAGAAAATTCGCAGTGGAAATGGGAGCCACATCTGCGTCCAGTTCCACCTTAATGGTTCCATAATCCTTCACCTCAATCTCCGCATGGTGCTTTCCCGAAAGCAGCTCGCCGGAATTATCTTTCCCCGGAGTCTCGGTGGCTTGGGATGCTGCCTCTGTCTCCAAGGGAGATTCCATCTCCCTAGTCGCCTCCGAAGCCTCTTTACTGGCCTTTTGGGAGGACCCCTCCTCCTTCGCGCCGCATCCCATCAGGCACATTGCCAGCAATACCGCTGTCACTGCTATGCTCAACCATTTTTTCATGATAATTGCCCTCATTTCTTTCTTCATTTTCCATGCCACCTCAAGCCCAGGGGCATGCATCCAACGATGTATTTTTCATTAATGATTCTTTAATACGCCAACCAGGTTCTTCACCTCTTTCTGCGCACTCTTCTTCGTAAAAGTGCCGTAGGAGAAAATGCAGTAACCCTGAACCTTCTTCGTCTTCCTAGCCGCCAGCACCTGGCGTTTCAAAATCGTATTGCTCTTGGCCCAGCCAACGTCAGAAACTGCCCTGGCTTCCTTTGCGGAAATTCCTGCCCGGTATCCCGCCAAGCCGATATACAGGTCCACCGTACTGCTTCTCTTAATGGAAGTCCACTGCTTCAAAATCTTCTTGTAGGGCGCCACCCGCTGGGTAAATGACCAGTAAATTTGGGGACAGATATAATCTATGTACTTCTTCGACTTCATCCATGTCTTTACGGGACTGTAGTAAGAAGTCTTGCTGTATAGATTGCTGATATTTCCTGCGGGGCTGATGCCAAACACGCAATTCTCATCCACGCCCTTTACAGTGGCATATACCTTCTTCACCATCTTATTCACATTATTCCTTCGCCAGGAAACCAGAGAGAGCCGTTTCTTTCCCTGCCGCTTGCATCTCTTGGTATAAGCCTTGTATTCCCGATAATCAAATTTCTTATACCCCGCTTTTCCTAAACTGGGATAAAAATAATCATCCATATGGATGCCATCCACATCGTAGGCTTCCACAATCTCCCGCACTCCGTCTGCCACCAGTTTCTGAACTGCCGAAGAAGCCGGATTGAAATACAGGCCGCCACCCATCTTCAGCACGTTTCTCCTCTTGGAACTGCTACTTGACTTGCTCCATTTCCGAGCAATGGAATCCTTCGGCAAAGCAGAGATCTTGGTAGAATAAGCAATGCGGTAAGGGTTAATCCACGCCTGAATGGCCAGCCCTCTCTTATGAGCCGCCTGCACCGCATATTCAAAGGGATCAAATCCCGGGGCCTTTCCCGCCTTTCCCGTGGCATATTTTGACCAAGGAAAATAATCAGAGGGATACATGGCATCTGCAAAGGGCCTCACTTGGAAAATCACCGTATTCATTTCATTCTTCTTGCAAGTGTCAAAGGTCTTATTGATGTAGGACTTCCACTTCTTATAACTGGTGGCTTTCTTATTCATCTCGTCAAAATAAATCCACACGCCCTTCATCTCCAAGACAACTGACAAGGTATAGGACTTCCTATTTCCCTTTTTATCCTCTGCCAGAATACTATAATCCCCATTCTTCTCCACAGAAAAGGTGTCATCAATGATTGTTTCTGCACCTTCCCAGTCGCTATCCTCCACAGATTTGATAGAACCACTTTTGTACACCAGCTTCTGGATTCCCTCCTGGGCTCCCTTTACTGTCACTTTCACTGTTGCCTTCTTGTTAGAAACCGTATATCTGGCCTCGATCTTCAAGGGATTCAATTCCTCCTCGTCCCCGGCATCCACAACTGCCATCCGTATGACGCAGAGCAGCAAAACCAAAATGCCGATTCCAAGAAAAGCAAGCTCTTTCTTCCTCTTATCCTCCACCACATATCCTCCTGTGCATCCATAATTAACAAACTGATAAAACCTATTCGATGATACTGTAAATATATGCCATAACTATGGCAAAAAGCCATATTCATTCAAGCCGCCAAAAAGGCACAGGACATTGCGTCCTGTGCCCTCCATGCATATTAGAATTAATATTTTCCGAAATCATCTCCCAGAGAGATAATCTGTTCATTCTCACTTGCAATCGGCGTTGCATTGTACATGGTAGAGGATGTCTGGAGTGCCGGAGCGGCAGCCCTGCTTCCTGAACCCAGATTGTAGATAGCAAGCATTTCTTTCATCCTAGATGCCTGACCTGACAATTCTTGGCTGGCAGCGGCACACTGCTGGCTGGTAGCAGAGTTATTCTGAACAACCTGAGAAACCTGGGTAACTGCCTGCTCAATCTGCGCAACTGCTGTCGCCTGATAATTAGAGGACTCAGCGATGCCCTTAATAATTGCTTCACTATCCTGCACGACATTGGAAATAGCCTCCAGAGCCTTTGCCGTATCGTCCACAATCTTAGAGCCCTGCTGTACCTTGCTGATAGAGTCTTCAATCAGTTCAGCAGTCTCCGCTGCAGCTGACGCGCTCTTTGCAGCCAGACTTCTCACCTCTTCTGCCACAACTGCAAAGCCCTTTCCTGCCTCGCCTGCCCTGGCTGCCTCCACTGCTGCATTCAGCGCCAAAATATTTGTCTGGAAAGCAATATCATCAATCACAGAAATAATCTTTGAAATACTCTCAGATGCCTTATTGATGTCCTCCATCGCCGTCATCATGTCATGCATCTGGGCATTGCCCTGCTTTACATCTTCAATAGCAGTATTCACCATGCCTGCCGCCTCGTCCGCCTGGGTTGCATTCTCTTTCGTCTTGTCTGCAATCTCATTGATTGATGCGGTAATCTGCTCAATAGCGCTAGCCTGCTCGGTAGAACCCTGGGCCAAAGCCTGGCTGGCACTTGCCACCTGAGATGAACTGAGCGTCACCTGGGAACCCGCATCATTGATGCCGGACAGGGCATTAAAGTTATCTTCCACCAATTTCTTCAGAGAATTGCCCATCACATCCTCCGGTGATTTTGGTGTTACCTGAACTGTCAAGTTACCTTCGGAAACTTCCTCGGCAATCTTCGCCTGGTACTTAATGTTATCAATAACCTTGTTATACTCATCCACCAATTCGCCAAACTCATCATTGTTATACTTCACCATCTCAATGTCTGTGTGCCCCATAGCAATCTCTTTCGCCGCATTGGACAGCTGATTGACAGATTTTACAATCATCTTAATCAGGGACAGTGCCATAATAATCACAAGTATGGCGGAAACAGCCACAAAAGCAAAATTAATTAACCGAGAAGTGCTGGCAATCTCATTCATGTCATTAATGCTCTGCTCCCTGGAATCGCTGACTGCTTTCAAGATTTGATCTTTCTTTTCCTGATCGTTACTGACTTCATCCAGTTTATTTTGCAGTGCAACCTGCACCCCTTCCGTCATGTTGTGAACCTCTCCATTAATATTATTAATGGACTTTATTCCCAAAATCACGCTGATAATCAAAAGCACGACAGGAATAATAAAAGCAATAATCATTTTTGTCTTCATCTTCAAGTTTTTCATACCTTAGTCCTCTCTTTCTTCATCAATATTCATTTCATTTGCCTTGTCCGTTGCTGATAAATCCTGGTCATTCAATAATTTTTCCGGATCCAGCAAAAGCTTCACAGAATCGCCAACTTTGCCAATGCCATATACATATTTATGATGTGCCGTGCCGGCACGGCCAACTGCGGGAGGTGGAAGAATGTTCTGCTCCTTAATCTCCACCACGTCAGCAATCTTTTCAACAACCAGGCCCACCATCATTGATTTCACATTGATGACAATAATGCAAGTCCTGTCATTATACTCAAAAGGCTCCTGGTTAAACCTCAGCCTGACATCAATGACAGGAATCATCTTTCCCCGCAAATTAATCAGACCCTTGATATACCTTTCCGTCTCCGGAATCGGCGTAATCGTCTGAAAGGAAATTATCTCATTGAGATACTGAATCTTCAGCCCAAAATATTCATTTCCGGACTTAAAAGTCATATATTTTTCCTTTTGTCCATCATTTTCATTTGTTATGGCCTCATCCTCTTCCTGTATCTTCAGTTCGCTCATTTCGTCCATACGGGTTCCCCTTTCCTTTCTATCATTTATTCTATTAGTCCAGCAGGATCCAAGATCAAGGCAATGCTTCCGTCACCCAGCTGGGTACAGCCAGAAAGGCCTTTAATCTTCTTAATGTATGACGGAATCGGCTTTACCACAATCTCCTGCTCGCCAATCAGTTTATCCACGAAGAGACATACTTTGCTGCCCTCCATCTCGAGAATGAGGATCATGCCATCCTCCACTGATTCCTTATAGTCGGTCAGGCCATACCACTTGCCCAGGCGGAGGACAGGGAAGCACTCTCCCCGAATCATGATATATTCCTCCCCATTCGGCTCGTGAATCATCATATCTTCCTTCACCCGAACGAATTCCTTAATCACGCCGGATTCCAATACGAAGGAAGAACTTCCCGTCTCCATAACGATACCGTCAATAATTGCCAGCGTAAGCGGGATTTTCAGATTCATCACACTTCCAAGTCCCGGCTCGCTCTCAATATCCAGCATGCCGCCAATGGACTGCAGGTTCTGCACTACCACATCCATGCCTACCCCTCGTCCAGAGTATTCTGTAATCTGCTCGTTGGTAGAAAAGCCAGGAAGAGTAATAAACTGATAAATCTCTTTATCCGTGTAGGCGGAATCCGGCTTGCTTCCATCTAAAATTCCCTGTTTCTTAGCCTTTGCAAGAATTTTTTCCCTGTCAAGCCCCTTGCCGTTATCCTCGACGCTAATCCATACTTTGCCCGCTTCCGTTTTTGCCGACAAAGTGATTTTCCCCTTTTCTGACTTGCCGCTCTCGGCCCGCTCCTCGTTCGTCTCAATTCCATGATCTACCGCATTCCTGACAAGGTGCATCAGGGGGTCCGAAATATGCTCGATAATGTTTTTATCCACCTCGGTCTGCTCCCCAACCATCTCAAATTCGATTTCTTTCCCCAACTTCCGGGAAACGTCGAATACAATACGGTTCATCTTCTGGAAGGTATTTGTCAGAGGAACCATTCGCATAGACATGATTACGTTCTGCAAATCCGTAGAAATCTTCGACATCTGAGCTGCCGCCTTGTTAAAACTGTTCAAGTTCAGCCCTGGCACCTTCAAATCAGGATTCTGCAGCACCACGGATTCAGAAATAACCAATTCCCCAATCAAATCCATGAGCTGATCCATCTTGCTCACGTCCACGCTGATAAAGGAAGTCTTTTCCGATTTCCCCTTATTCTTGGCCAGCTTCTTTCGCTTGCCAGGCTCCTTGGACTTGATGACAAAATCGCCAGGCTTGGCAGACTGCTTGGGCTTTTCCCCATCTCCTTCCGCCTTTGCCTTATCCTCAATCTCCTCCACGCTGGAATCCAAATCAATATGCACGTCGGAATCGTGGTCTTCATAGTCAAACCCATGCTGGAACCTCGTGGCATCGCATTCATACACATCCACTCTCTCGATGTCGTAGCCCACGCCAATGATGTCCCGAATCTCCTCCTCCGTGCTCTGCGCCTGCAGAAGAATCTTGAAGCCATTCTCAATAATCGTCTCTGATATCGTCTCATCCGTCAGAATATCCTCTGGAGAGTACATGAGATCTTCCGCAATTTCCTTTAGTGCATACACAGTCTTGTATGCATGGACATTCGCCATCTCCGTCTCTGGAAAAAAGGTGATGTTAATCTCATAAAAACGACTGGCGCTGGTAGCGACTGGTGCTATGTAGAACTGTTTCGGCTCCTCGTGGACATTCTCCTTCTTCGGCTCCGACTTCTTACTTCCGCCCTTTTTCTCGCCTCCTCCAATCTTCTCCAGAAATTTATCCAGATCCGCAATAATACTGCTGGCATCACCGTCCACCGGATCCCCGTTCCGAATCTTATCCATCTCATTCGTGATAAAATCTGCCACATCCAGCACATGGGTTACCAGTTCCACATGAGGCACATTCTCGGGATTGGATTCTCTCAAAAAATAGAAGACATCCTCCAGTTTATGTGATACAGCTGTAATATCATCAAACATCATGATACCCGAAGATCCTTTAATGGTATGCATGGTTCGGAATATTTCATTGATGCTGTCCTCGTCAAAGCAATCTTCGTCTTTCTGCTCCAGCACAGTCTCCTGAAGCTGCTCCAACAACTGCTCGTTCTCAAACAGGTACATATCCAGCATGCCATCTGTGTTAAATTCTTCAGCCATATCCTTCTCCTTTCCTGCAATTTTTATATTAAATCAGATTCAGTTTTTTCAGTGCTTGCTCAAACCTCTCCTGATTAATAGGCTTACCGGAATATATCGTACATCCCAGGTCAAATGCCATCTTGACATTCTTCTCTTCATTCAGAGCGGTCGTCATAATGACCTTTACTGCCTTATCCTCGGGAATATTTCTCTCTTTTTCAAGATTGCGGATTCCCACCAAGGACTGGTAACCATCCATGACTGGCATCATAATGTCCAGACAGATCAGGTCGTAAGGCTCGCCATCTTCCAAAGCCATCATGAATGCATCCACTGCTTCCATGCCGTCCACAGTCACATCGCATTCACCGTACTTTGAAAGGAAATTTACCATAAATTTCCTTGTCACAAAATCATCCTCTGCCAATAGAATTTTCATACTTTACCTCATTTCTGCGCTGCCTTTTTCTGTATGAAAAGAACCGAAGTTCCTGCAATGTTTGTGCAAGCAGCGCGCAATCACAAACCTGCCGAGTGAAAAATGCTGTTTTTGCATTTTTCTTAAGAATGATTTAGTTTCACTAAGGCGGTGTTCTTTACCGCCTTAGTGGAACTTCATTCTTTTCCTTTTACATTTTATCTAATAAAGCGTATGTTCTTCCTGCGATGTCAGTCAATTTCTCCTGATGCTCCACCGCTCCCAGATCATAAGCAACCTTGGGCATGCCATAAACGATACAGGTAGATTCATCCTGGCCGATAGTCCTCGCGCCGGCTTTTCTCATAGCCAGCAGCCCCTTCGCGCCATCGCCGCCCATGCCAGTGAGGATAATGCCCAGCGCATCGGACCCCACCGATTTGGCCACGGACTCGAACAGTACGTCCACGGAAGGGCAATGCCCATTTACCTTCGGCCCCTGCTTGACTTCCACCTGATATCCATCGCTCATTTTGACAAGATGCATATGCCGGTCTCCCCCGGGGGCAATCAGCATTTGCCCCGGCATGACCCGGTCTCCCGTCCTAGCCTCCTTCACCCTGATATGGCACTGGTCATCCAGCCTCTTGGCATACATCTCCGTAAATCCTGGAGGCATATGCTGCACTGCCACGATGCCAGGGATATCCGTGCCAAACTCTTTCACCACGGAAAGAATGGCCTCCGTCCCCCCCGTCGAGGCGCCAATCGCCACCACAAGATGATTCTTTTTCACCGACAAGCCCGGGTGCTGCTGTATCATCAAAGAACGCCTGGCATTGCTGACCTGGGCTTTCGATGCAATCTTAATCTTTACCAAAAGTTCATTCTGTATAAAATCAATCAACTGCGCCTTGCTTGTCACGGCCGGCTTAGCCACAAAATCCACGGCTCCCGCATTCATTGCATCAAAGACCTTGTCGCTCAGAGAACTAATCATCACCACGGGAAGCGGATATTGGGGCATGAGCTTGCGCAGAAACTCAATGCCGCTCATCTTGGGAAGTTCGATGTCAAGCGTCATCACATCTGGCTTATGGGCAATGATAGCGTCTCTCGCCTCAAAGGGATCGCTAGCCGTAGCCACAATCTGTATCATGGGATCCCTGCTCAGATTTTGAACCAGAAGTTCCCTGAACACAATAGAATCCTCTACTACTAAAACTCTAATTGGTCCCATATCTCAACCATTTCCTTCCTTTTTTCTGAATATCGAGGGCTGAACAATCTCAAATGGCGTACTTCCCCGGTCAAGCGTCTCCGTCATGCCTATGAAAAAATATCCTCCTGGCACAAGGTTGTCGTACACTTTTTGAACCAGTTCCTTTTTAGTCCTTTCATCAAAGTATATCATAACATTTCGCAAAAACACAATATGTAATTTTTTCTTAAAAGGAAATTGATCCATCAGGTTAAACTTCCGAAAGATAACCTCCTGCTTCAGCTCCGGCTTCACCTGAAATTGAATTCCGCCACCCAGGGGATGGAAAAAATGCTTTTTCCACTGTTCCGGCACATTCTTAAGCTGCTCCGCATGGTACACTCCCGCCATAGCCTGCTGCAGCACTCTGGTAGACACATCCGTGGCAAGAACCTTTGTATCCCACTCCTGACGCTCCAATCCCAAGAAATCTGACACCACCATGGAAATCATATAAGGCTCTTCCCCAGTGGAAGCCGCGCCGCACCAGATACGCAAGTCCCTTGTTCTGCTCTCCTTCATCTTAGCCCAGGGCAGCACCACCTTTCTCAAAAAATTAAAATGTTCAAACTCCCTCATAAAATATGTATAATTGGTAGTAATCAAATTGACCAGCATTTTCTCCTGAACGCCAGACTTGTCATTCTCCACAGCGTTCATATAATCAAGAAAATTATGCCATCCCCCAGCCCTAATATGATTTTCCAAGCGACCTCTGACAATCTCCTTCTTACCTGTCATATCTATGCCATAGCGTTGCTTGATAAAACCTGAAATCCTTAAAAACTCTTCCTCCGTCATCAAAACTAATTCCTCCCATCCTGCTCTGAATTTTAGTTTAGATTAATTGACGTGATATTTTGCAGCATATCCCAAAAATATCTCTATTCAAACCCTTCCCTGCCTCCTTCTCCATGACAGCAAAGGCTTCTTGCTTATCCATGTTCTCCTCCCCAGTGAGGATGCAGTATCTTTCCACCACAGAGACGATCTGTGCCGAAAGAGGAATCTCTTCCCCCCGCAAGCCATCGGGATAGCCGCTCCCATCCCAATTCTCATGATGATATTTTACAATATCAATCGTGGTGCTGATAAAATCATTGTAATCATTGCCAATCTGCAAATCCTGCAACAACTTGACGCCGATATTCGTGTGGTCCTGCACAATGGAAGTCTCCTCCTCCGTAAGAGCCGACTTCTTCTGCAAAATTTCTCTGGGAACGCCAATATTGCCAATATCGCAAAGAGGCGCTGCCAACTCAACCGTATCAATAAACGTATCTGATATCTGATCTTCAAACAATGGAGATAACTGCATTCCCTGGGCCAGTATTCTGCAATTCCTGCGCAGCCTTTCAATATGCTCTTCCTGATATGATGCATTTTTGGCCGCCACATTCGCCATGGCGTACAGAATATTCTTTTTTTCCTGCTCCATCTGCCGCAGCTGCTCTCCCACAGATATCTGAAGCTTCCTGTTCATCTCCATCAGTTCCCACTTCGCCACGTGCAGGCGCAGATGGACGCCAACCCTGGCCTGTACCACCTCCGGAATAAAAGGCTTGGTAATATAATCCTCCCCTCCCAACTGGAAACCCTCCACAATATCGTGGGGATCATCGAAGGCGGAGATAAAGACCACTGGAATATTCTTCGTCTTCTCATTTCCCTTAAGAACCTTGCACAGTTCATAGCCAGTCATTCCTGGCATGGAAATATCTGTCAGGACCAACTGGGGATAATGCTCTTCTGCCAGTTCCAACGCCTGCTCCCCACTTTCCGCAAGCACTGGATTGCACCCCATGTCCTTAATGATTTCGCCGAGAATCAGCCGATTGGGCTCTACATCATCCACAATCAGAATCGTCTCCCCGGACGCCTTTTCATTTACACTTTCATAATCCACATCCGCACCTCCTTTCCCAGCACCTGCTCCTACTGTAGCATCTGGCTGATTTCTTCATATCCAGACATAATCTTATCATAATTCTCCTTCTGGATTGCCATCTTAAGCCGCAGAATGACCCGCTTCACTTCCGGAGGGGCCTCCGCCGTCAACTGCCTCACCGTCTCCATAAACATCTCTGCCTTCTCCCAATTTTCCATCTCCACGCAGAGAATCAGTTTGGAAAGCGTCCTCTCCAACGTCTCTCGGTTCTCTCTGGTGCCATAAATGCGGCTGCTATCTTGCTCCTCTTCCACAGAGAATGCTCCCTGCATAGAGGGCATGGACAAAACAATATCATCCTGGGAAACGGAGGCTTCCTCCTCCTTCACCCCTGCCCAGATAGAAAAGGAGAAGGTGCTTCCCTGATTCTTCTTGCTCTCCACCTCAATGCTTCCGCCCATCATCTCCACAAGCTGCTTGCAGATATTCAGACCCAGGCCAGTGCCCCCGTATTTCCTAGAAATGGATGCATCCACCTGTGAAAAGCTTTGAAACAATTTATCCCTGTCTGCCTGGTCGATGCCGATTCCTGTATCCTTTACAATGAAAAATAGTTCAATCCTGTCATTGATCTGGGCAGTTTTTAACACTTCCACCGAAATCTTTCCTATCGCTGTAAATTTCTGCGCATTTGACAGAAGATTATTCAGAACCTGCACGATGCGCAATTCATCACCTATAATATGTTCCGGAACCTTTGGAGAAATGGTCACAAAAAACTCCAGCCCCTTCTCGGTAATTTTATTACTATGATTCTTTTTCACATAATCCATCATGTTGCGGAAATCAAATTCACGGTTCTCTAGCGTAAATTTCCCCGCTTCCAGTTTAGAAAAATCAAGAATATTATTCATGATCTTATACATATCGCTGCAGCACCGCTCAATTACCCGCAGCGTCCGCTCCGTCCGCTCGTCAATGTCCTCTGCCAGAAGCTCCTTTGCATTGCCCAGGATGCCATTCACCGGCGTGCGAAGTTCATGAGTCACATTGGCCACAAACTCGGACTTCACCTTCATCGCCTGTTCCGCCTCCTGCCTGACCTGCTCCACTTCCCTGTTCAGATGCTCTTTCTCCAAGACATCAATTGCCATGCATATGTATTGCCCGGAATCCCCAGGCCCCTGCATAATTCTCGTCTCTACTGGAAAACAAGTGCGATTCTTCCGATATGCCACAAGGCTCTGCACTTCCTCCCCAAAGGGGTATTCCGTATCAAATCCATCCTCTGCGGCCTGAAAGGTATTCGGAAAAACTTCGCTAATATGCCTGCCCAGCAAATCATCACCAAATTCTAATTGGTTCTTTGCCGAATTATTTGCATAGGAAATAGCCCCTTCCTGGCCAAACATCAGAACCATCTCCAGCGCATCTTCCACTGAAAACAAATAGTTCTCATTCTGTTCCATACTCATCCTCCCCAGACAAAAAGGGCAAACCAGCGTTTCGCCCTACAAAAATGCAATAAAGCCAAAATTCATGCTGCATCCTTGTTGGCATGTCACTACATGCATATTTTCCAAGTAACTTAAAAAACAGGCAGCAAAACTTTTCCTTTCACTGCCTGCTATCATTTTCGTATTAATCCAGTAAACATCTCAATCGCCTTCACACATTGAAAAAATCTACCTTAGCAAGCTCAAAGCAGAGGTTCACAGATTCCATATACAGATAAAATACCACTTTTGCAGTAAAATGTCAAGTAATCCGCTTTTCTATTCAGCAATGTATTTCTGCAATGTGCGCATGCATTCCTTGATATCCAGAGGCTTTGTCAGATGGGCATCCATGCCGCTCTCGAAGCAGCGCTGGGCATCATCCGCAAAGGCATCCGCAGTCATGGCAATAATTGGCAAGTTGCTGTCAGGACGATCCAATGCCCGGATGGCCCTGGTAGCGTCGTACCCATTCATGACTGGCATTCTCACATCCATCAAAACTCCCTTATAGTATCCCGGCTCTGATGCGGAAAACATCTCCACGCACTGCTGGCCATTCTCAGCCCGTTCCAGCACCAGGCCCACCATAGAGAGAATCTCATTTGCAATCTCCCAGTTCAGGTCTATATCCTCTGCCAGCAACATGCGCACTCCCTGGAAGTCAATGCTCTCTTGGTCGCTCTTGATCTCCTCCTTCACGCCATCCACATACTGCTTTAAGCGGAAGAACAAAGTGGATTTAAACAGAGGCTTGGATATGAAGCCCTCAATATCCTCAGTGGAAATCTGGTCCTTTATCTCGCTCCAGTCATAGGCTGAAATCAAAAAAGCAGGAATTTTTCCAATACGCTTCTTAATCTCATGGATAGTCTCAATGCCATCCATCCCCGGCATTTTCCAATCAACCAAAACAAATTGGTAATCATCTTTTTTATTATGGCGTTCCTCTATCATATCCACCGCCTGGCTGCCGCTCAAGGTCCAATCTGCGTGAACGCCAAGCTCTTTTAGATTCTCCACGGCACTGAGGCAGAGAGCCTCATTATCGTCCACCACAAGCACGTTCCACTCTGGCAGTTTCATGTGTCCATGATTCTCCTCAGCCCTCTTCAAATCCAAGATAATATGAAATTTTGTCCCCTTCCCCTGCTCGCTTTGCAACTGGATCGCTCCACCCATTAGACCGATTATACTCTTGGTGATAGACATGCCAAGCCCCGTACCCATAATCTTATGGACTTCCTCCGTCTCCTCCCGCTCAAAGGTATCGAAAATCTTCTTCTGAAATTCTTTCGACATGCCAATCCCAGTGTCTTCCACAATGAAGTGGGTCCGCACATACTCCTCTCCTTGCGGAGATTCCTCCTGATAAAGATGCACGTTAATATGCCCCTTCTCTTTCGTGAACTTCACTGCATTGGACAATAAATTCAGGAGAACCTGGTTCAAGCGAACGCCATCGCAGTATACCATCTCGGACTCAATCTTCTGGATGAAGATATCGAAATACTGATCTCTCGCCTTGACTTCCGGCTGCATGATGCTCACTATGTCATCCATAGTCTCCCGCAGAGAAGTGGGAATGATATTCAGCGTCATCTTTCCACTCTCAATTTTTGACATATCCAGGACATCGTTAATCAGCCCTAGCAAATGCTTGCTGGACAACTTCACCTTTTTCAGGCAGTCATCTACCCTGGCAACATCCCTCACATCCTTCTGGGCAATTTCTGTCATTCCGATAATAGCATTCATAGGGGTTCGGATATCATGGCTCATGCTGGATAGGAACTCACTCTTGGCCATATTTGCACGGAAAGCCTCCTCTTTAGCAATATTCGCCTCTTTCAGCTGCTCCTGGGACAAGCGGTAATACATAATAAATATCACCAGCATTACCAACAGCAAAGATCCTACAGAAACCAACATGGCAATCAGGCGAACCGTGTCCAGATTTTTCACGGCACTGTCAAACTTGCCTGTAGGCATGATAGATATCAGATACCAGTCTGTCTTGCCATAAGAAACCGGGGAGCAGAACAGATACCTCTTCTCCCCCTCCACTATGACTGCTGTAGAATAATTTTTATTTTTAGCCATAGCCTTCTGAAGCTCATCCGACACATCCTCCGAATTCACGATGTTGCTTTTATCAATGGTAGCATGAAGCCTTTCAAAATAATTCTCCCGGAAGGCATCTCCATTTCGGATAACAAAAGTTCCATCCTTTGCAATCAGATGGGAATACATCACCGCATCCTTCTCGTCCAGATAGAGGGCTTCAGCCATATAGTCCATAGATACGCCGGCAACCAAAGCCCGGCTTCTCCGACCATCCTTCAGCGGATAATCTGCAGACACTGCCAGCATAAGGAATTTTTCCCCTTCATCATTCGTGGCATACCCAATGGACTGCCCATCTCCAGCCAGCAGGGAAGACATCTTTTCATATTCATTAATATGCAGGTCCTCCCCCATGACCTTCTCTGCAAGCCCATTCTCATCATATAACGCCAGATAGGTGAAATCCCTGACTTTTGCATTTTCCCGCAAGCCCTGCAGCATTTCGGGCCCATATTCCATACCCATCGATTCAGACCACTTCACAATTCCATTTACCTGGCTCAGCCGCAGATTCGTAATGGAATTAAACTTCTGCTTGAGTTGCACGTTCATCTCTGACATATAGATGTTGCTGATGTCCATCAGAGACCCCTCTGTCTCCTTCGACATAAACATAGTCAGAGATGTAAAAACTATGACACATGCCACCATAACCGCTATGCCTCCGCATGTCAAAAAAAGCAGGATCTTTTTCCTCATTGCCTGATTATCTTCCATATATCACTCGTTCCTTTCGTCCAGCACAAAATATGGCGTTACTGTTTATTCCCCGACCAGTAACAGAAGTGCCTGCAGCACCGACTTCGCTCTGATTCCAGCAGAAGCCTATGTCTCCTTATTTTTCCGGCTCTTCCGCTCTATCTTTTCAATGCAGGCGCCAAAGGCTTCCAACACCTTGGGATTAAATGTGCCGCATTCTCCATTCGTAATCATCTGGACCGCCTTCTCGTGGCTGAATGCCTTCTTGTATACGCGCTCCGAGGTAAGGGCATCATATACGTCTGCGACAGATACCACCTGGGCCCAGATAGAAATGTCATCTCCACTCAGGCCGTCAGGATACCCTCTGCCATCCCAGCGCTCATGGTGATGCCTGCAGATATCGTAACTGTAATCATACAGCCCTTTTTCCATAATATGAGGTATTTTGCACAAAATCTCGCAACCTTTTACCGTGTGCTGCTTCATGATTTCAAACTCTTCTTTTGTCAATTTCCCCGGCTTATTCAAAATCTGATCCGGCGTGGAAACTTTTCCCACATCATGGAGAATAGAAGACATGGCAATCTTGTCAATCTCCTCTTTCGACATGCGGTACTCCTGATACATCTTGCTTACCTGCCCCATCAGAATCTTGGTCAGGCTGCTAATCCGCTTCACATGCTCTCCCGACTCTCCATCCCGGAACTCAATGACAGTAGCAAGAGTCTCCACCAGAGAGCGATTCAGATTGCTAAGGCGGTCTACCTGCTCTTCCACGATCCTTTCCAATTCATTTCGATGGCCATACAATTCAATCACATTGCTAATCCTGCACTTCAAGAAATGAGCCAGGAAAGGCTTCCTGATTACGTCCACCGCACCCAGATGATATCCCTCCAAAAGCATCTGCTCGCTGTCTGCCGCCGTAATGAGGAACACGGGCATCATCTCCGTCTTCCCCTGGCGGTTCATCTCCCGAAGCACCTCGAGCCCATTCATCTCGGGCATCAAAAGGTCAAGCAATACGGCAGAAATGTTTTGATCATCGCCAATCATCTCCAATGCCTGCCTGCCGTCCGCCGCCTCCAAGATCTCATAATCCTCCTTGAAAATCTCGGACAGTATCACCCTGTTGATTTCTATATCGTCTACAATCAAAATTTTCTTTTTATTCTGCATCTCTCTCCTCAAATCTTACTTCCATGCTATCATGCAACAAAAACCACCAATCATCCCCCATGCCAGAGAAATTATTTATGCCTTTCAATGCACTGGACAATTTCTGTCTGAATTGGCAGGACTTTCTCGAAAAGCGCCTTAGCCTCCCCAGGATTCCCCCTTCGGAGCAAGTTCACAATCTCCGTGTACGCATCATAAACCGGCGTGACCGACAAATTCCCCGATGCCCCCTTAAGGGCATGAGTCTTCTCAATCAATTCCGTACAGTCATCCCGGTCAAATTCCTCTATCTCAATGGAAGTCTCATTCATCAGCTTGGTAAACGTGCCCAGCATCCTCTCATAAAGGGAGGCATTCCCCATGAGCCGCTGCACGCCCTCGTCAGTATTGACTCCCAGTTCCCTCAACTCTTCTAATAAACCCATAAAAACACCCATGCCTTTCCAGTGCCTGCAAACTCAAATGAACTATGCGGCAGGCACAATATTCGCAAAGCAAAATCCGCTTATATTTAATCACAATTCATGCCATGGCTTATGGCACAACCCAAGTTGCAAAGCAACTTACTTGCTAATAAGTGCGTCAGCATTTATTTTATCACAATTTAATTCCCACCGCAACCAATTTATAGATTGTAATCCACGCCCACAGATTTCGTTAGGAAAGCCATCCCTATCGCCCCAAGCCCAGTACTGCTGGCGCAAGAAACCGAAGCCTTTTCCACAATCACGTTCTCGAAGGGCATGCACCTTAGCACCTCTTCTACAAATTCCTTCTGCTGCCTGACCGTGCAGCCCGCATGGGTGATAAAGACTACCCTGGAATCAATCCTAGCCTTCCTGCGCAGCTTCCGGCGGATATAGCGCCTCCTGGCAATCTCCGGCTTTCCGAAAGAGAAGGCATGGACTTTCATGTCCCCCTGCCGCATTTCAACCACCGGATAAAGCCCAAGCCTCCGGCACAGCCGTCCCCCTCCCATCCTTCCCTCTCCCTGCGGAAGGAGAAGAGATGTGTCAATCAAATTTTTTATATGATTCAATTCACTGCACAGCGCATCTACCTGATTGCAGCCATTTTCCAGTAGCCTGCATGCCGTCAGAACCAGAAGCCCCTCGCCGCAGGTAATGTGCCCCGCGTCAATCACATGCACATGGTCAAATCCCCGGGCCGCCGCCAAGGCATTCTGGCAGCCCATGCCCGCACTGGCCGCCATAGAGATATGAATCACATCCTCCGCCTCCGTCAGCGCCTCGGCATAGAATAACTCATATTCCTCCACCGACGCACTGACAGTGGAAGTCCGATTTCCTTCTCTGGAAAGATACCGGGACAGATTATCCGCATCCATTTCCACCGTATCCCGGAAGACGCCATTCTCCGTCTCAATATATTGATACATCATCTTAATGTGATATCGGTGCAAATATTTGTCAGACAAGTCACTGACACAGTCCGTAGAAATCTGCAATTTCTTCCGCTTCCTGCCCAGAGCGCTCTTTGCCGTCAGAATATCCCGCCCTGCCCCCGGGTCCAGTTGATATTCAATCAACTCCGCAGGGAGAAATTTCAAAATCTCCGCCTCCATTAGACTCCCTTCCACCGGCTTGGCAAGATAGCCGTCAAAGCCACTGTCAAGGCACCTCTGCTCCATGCCGGAAGTGGTGTCTGCGGTAAGCACGATTACAGGAGTCTGCCTCCTCGCTTCATTTTCATACTTCCGAATCTCCTTCAAAGTCTCCTGCCCGTCCATGCCCGGCATCATCCTGTCTAATAAAACCACATGGTATATCTTCTTCCGCATGAGATCCAGGCACTCCTCTCCGCTCTTTGCCCGATCGATCTGGACTTTTGTAGCCCGCAGGAGTTTTTCCACCACCATCAGGTTTGTCTCATTGTCATCCACCACTAGAATTTTCGCCAAGGGCGCCTCGAAACTCTGCTTATAATAACATCCCTCCCTGCTTTTCATCCTGCTCAGATAATCCACCCGACCTATAGGCTGCGCATCCCGGATAGGCTGATCCAGGGTCACGGTAAATACGGAGCCCTTAGTATAAATGCTATCCACGGTAAGCGTGCCTCCCATCAGGCTGACAAGCTGCTTCGTAATTGCCAGGCCCAGACCGCTTCCCTCTATCTTTCGATTCTTCTCCCAGTCAATTCTCTTAAAATAATCATACAGGGATTCCAAATCCTCTTTCTTGATTCCTATGCCCGTATCGCTGACAGACATTGTCAGCCGCTCCATGCCATCCTCTCCCGGCTCCCCCCGCACTTCCAAGGTGACAGAGCCCTTCTGGGTATATTTCACTGCATTGGTCAGCAGATTGACAAGAATCTGCTTGATGCGCACCTCATCCCCCACCAGCACCGAGGGCAGGCTGCTGTCAACATCCACAAGAAACTCCAGCCCCTTCTCCCTCATGCGAATCTGTAGCAAATCCACGGCATCCGCAAAGAGATTGCTAGTCTGATAGGCCGCTGGGACAATCATCATGCGGTCACTCTCAATCTGGGAAAAATCAAGAATATCATTGATTAAATTCAGCAGCATCTTGCTGGCATTTTTCACATGGAGGGCATTCTCTGCCACCTCGTCAGAAATATCCTCCCGAAGTATCATTTCATTCAAGCCGATAATGGCATTGATGGGACTGCGCAGCTCATGGCTCATATTGGTGAAGAAAGCATCCTTGGATTTGCTCATCTGCTCTATCTCATTCTTCTGCCTCAATGTCAGCTCCCGCTCCCTCTCATACAGCTTCAGCTGAAACCACATGACAAGCCCCACCGCTATCCCCACAGTAAGCACTGAAAAAAGAGAATCATAATATGCCTCCCCCTTGTCCCCGATAGACATAACCAGCCGGGGATGCCTGTACGCAACCCCATAGGTGGCGATATCCACTGACACGGAAAGCCACAGGAAAAAGGCCAGCCGCCTTCCCCGAAACACCATAAAAATGTATAGAAGGCCCAGAACAAGCCAAACCGCCGCGCCGCCGTCAATTCCGCCGCTGAAAAAAAACATCAGCGGAAAGATTCCGCAAATCACCAGCAGGGCAAAAAATATGGACGCAAAGCCAATCTTATGGTACTTGAACGTAGCCACAGACGCAATCAGGATCACCAGCAGGAGCACGCAGAGAGGGGCGGCATTCAGCAAGGAATTTTCCAAAAGAAATCCTGCCAGGATTCCCGCTACGGTCACCACGAAACCCACCACCAGAATCAGCCGGAATAACCGTTCTCCGAAATCCGATGTCCCTCCGTATAGTATCTTTTTTATCTTCTCTTGCATGATCATCCCCCATTCCTAGTCAGCGCTATGCCAGTTTCTCCATCAATCTCAGCACCGCCTCCGATGCGGACAGATAGTCAGACATTTCTATCTTGCGCGCCACCGGCTCCATGAAGCCTCTCAAAGAATGCCCCCGGTAACTGCATCCCGCCAGAATTTCTGCAATCTCTGCCATCCGGTCACTGTCAAACGAATAGGCGGCATCCTCAAATTCCAGCGCCAATTTTTGGAATTCCTCCTCCTCCAGCACCCGGAGCCCTCCTGCATCCTGCTCTTCCGCAGAGGAACGCACCAGGGCACTCTTCTCCAGCACTGCCAAAACCCGCCCATATTCCGAGATCATCTCCCCATGGCGAGCCAGGATATAGTCCTCATCTCCCCGCTTCCCAGCCTGCTCCAAATCCTTTGCCATGCCAGAAAGCCTCATAACGCCAATATTAAGCATGCTGCTCTTCAATGCATGGACATATATGGTATAATTCTTCCAGTCCCTTGCCTCAAAACAGCCCTGCAGCTTTTTCTTATCCTCTGGCCCGCTATCCCGGTTCACCTGCAAGATGCCAATATAATTCTCCAGGCCCCCGCAATACTTCATCCCAAGCTGCTCGTCAAACAGTTCTGGCGGCAAATCCGTACGACGCCGCGCATTTCCCGGCCCGGTCACAGCCCCCGGCACAGATTGCTCCTGCCTGGCATCTTCTCCTGCCGCTTCCTCTTCCTGCCCACTCTGGATATAGACCAGCTTCTCCTGGGGCAGATTCCGCCGCAGAATTCTCTCCAGCACCGATACCTCGATGGGCTTCGCCATAAAATCCTGGAACCCTTCGCTCAGGAACACTTCCCGCATGCCTCCCACCGCATTGGCTGTCACTGCAATTATGGGAATCTTTTTATAATAATTCCCCTTCTTCTGGCGAATCCTGTGCAACGTCTCGATGCCATCCATCTCTGGCATCATATGATCCATAAATATCGCGTCATAATCCATAGATTCAATCTTTTCCAACGCCTCGGCCCCGCTAGTCGCCATGGAAACCTTAATCTTATAAGGAGCCAGCAGCCCCTCCAGCACTCGGATATTCATCAGGTTGTCATCCACCACCAGCACGCTGGTCTCCGGCGCGATAAATTTCCCGCCGGAATATGAATCCGCATCCATCCCCTGAACCAGTTTCTCATCATTCAGAACCATCACCACCGGCAAAATGAAGAATGGCTTATACAGCCGCAGGATTCCAGAATTCATTATCTTTGCGTCATTGGTGCGCTCAATCACTGCGATCAGCTTCAATTCACTGGACAGCCGATCAAAAAATTCCCTGTCCTCCTCATACTCCTCTATGCTAATAAAAATGTGGGTAAACAGCTCCCTCCCGGTCCTGCGCTTTAACTCGCCAAGATTCTGGCAGATGCGGCACTTCACCTTCAGCTGGCTAATCATGCGGTAGATCACCCGCCCATACTCCACCCGCACGTCCGGGCGGTCAAATCTTTCCATATCAATATATATTGCCACATTCAGTCGTTCCCTATGGCGAAGATGCACAATGGGCGCAGAATCCACTACCTTCTGCGGCACCACGAACTGGACTTCCGTACCCTTGCCATATTCGCTGGAAACCTTGATAAAGCCCCCCATAATTTCCACCATGGCCTGAGAGACCGCGAGTCCCAAGCCAATGCCGCCCTCCTGGCGGTTGCGGCGGGTATCCACTTGATTGAAGCTGGTAAACAGCCTCTCCAAATTTTCCTCCTTAATCCCTATCCCCGTATCCCTCACGCTGACCACCAGATTGGTGCCGTAATCTGTATTTCTGGCATAAATAGTAATGGTGACGCATCCCTCTACCGTAAACTTCAGCGCATTGTTGACCAGGTTCATGATTACCCTTCTGATCTTCTGCTCGTCCCCCAAAAGACCGCTGGGAATGTCCGCATGGCAGTCCACCACCAGTTCCAGCTGTCTCTCGCTCATGCGCGCCATAGACATATTGATCATATCGTTTAACGTGGAAGTAATATTATAAGATTCCTCTGCCAGAGCCATCTTGCCAGACTGCAATTCCGTAAAATCCAACACGTCGCTCACCAGGGAAAGCAAACTGCGCCCGGCAGTCTGTATGTTGAAAATATCTGTCCTCAGCCCCGGATTCAAATCCTCCCTGAGAATGATCTCGCTCATGCCGCAGATGGTATTGACCGGCGTGCGAATCTCGTGGCTGACATTTGCCAGAAAATCATCACGGCTGCGCTCCACCGCCTTGATCGCCTCAAATGCCTGCTTCTGCTTCTCTCCATCCTCCATCTGCTTTTTGTTGAGGTAACACATGACATATTGTACAAAATATACGGCAAGAACTTCCAATACCGTCTGGATTACCGCTTCTTCTGAAGAAAAATCCACGGTCTTTCTGATAAGAATATGGTAGATATTTAGGAATGTGGCGGCAGATGCCGCTATGTAAATAATCTGAGGAATGCCATACAGCACCAGCACAACTGCCATCAAAAGAAGCAGGGGCGTTGTCACGTGCAGATTTGCCACATACATGGACCAAAGTATGACATTGACTTGCATTAGGCTCGCAGTAAAGTAAGCCCTAAACTGATAATCCCGATACCTGACGGTGAAAATCAGCATGCCCAAAAGCCAAGCCACATCTGTTCCCACGGCAAGCCACGCCGGCCATCCCCCTCTCACGATGAGGGCCGTCAGCCCGACACTGTAAATAAAATATATTAACAGCATCCGCCGCTCTATGCTTGTCTGCCGTTCCTCCCGCATTGTCGTTTCTTCCATAAGCCATCCCCACTTCTTTATCCTTTCCTACTGACCGCCGAGAGCCTCTCCTTGGAAATCAGATAGCTGCGACAGCCTTTCCACAGCCTCTTTCAGCCTTAAGTGAACGCCCACTCTGGCTCGAATGACTTCCGGAATAAAAGGTTTCGTCACATAATCTGCACATCCCGCCTCAAATCCCTTCATAATCTCCCCCACTTCCTCAAAGGCAGAGATGAAAATCACCGGCACATGGCTAGTTTCCGGACTGCTCTTTAGGATTCTGCACACTTCGTACCCATCCATCCCTGGCATGGAAACGTCCAGGAGAACCAGCCGGGGATTGCATTTCGGAAAGACCTTCAGAGCCTGAGGGCCACTTCCCGCCAGAACCGGCTGATATCCCATTTCCATAATGATATTCCTGAGTATGAAACGCTGTCCCTCCACGTCATCCACAATCAGTATGCGCTTCTTATCCATATCCACATCTCCTACCTCCTTCATCCCGCTCCGTAGAATCTTATGGGCAAGCACAACGATTCTTGCCTTTACAGAAATCGCTTTAATCGCAGCATCGCTTTATAAGTTTTTCACTTTGAATTGCCTCTCAGCCTCTCTTCTCTGATCCTTCTTTGCGATATCCTGCCTCTTGTCATAAAGCTTCTTGCCCTTGGCAAGGCCGATTTCCACCTTCACCAGGCTTCCCTTGAAATAAACGCTCAAAGGCACCAAGGTATATCCCTTCTGGGCAATCTTTCCCTCAATTTTCCGAATCTCGCTCCCATGCAGCAGCAATTTCCGAATGCGCAACGGGTCTTTGTTAAAAATATTCCCTTTCTCATAGGGGCTGATATGCATGTGGTACACATACACCTCTCCCCCCTCGATGCGAATGAAGGACTCCTTCACGCTGCATTTCCCCATGCGCAGGGACTTCACCTCCGTCCCCACCAAGGCAATCCCTGCCTCGTACTTCTCCTCGATAAAGTAATCGTGGAACGCTTTTTTATTATTCGCAATCAGTTTCCTCGTTTCCTTTGCCATATCAATCCCCCTCTTCGTTTTCCGGAATCACGAAATCAATGGTGCGCAATATCTTATCCACCGCATCCACCGTCACCCGAATTTTCTGTCCCAGCTTATAAATCTTATGGGTATGCTCCCCCACCATCTGATAATTCTCTTCCTCAAAATAATAATAATCCCCCGGAATATCTGCCACCCGCACCATTCCCTCGATGGTATTTGGCAATTCCACGTACATGCCCCAGCTGGTCACTCCGGAGATAATGCCCTCGAAGGTCTCTCCCACGAACTGCTCCATATATTCCGCCTTCTTCATCTTCTCCACTTCCCGCTCCGCATCATCTGCCCGGCGTTCCAGCCGGCTGGCCTCCGCCGTGACTTCGGGAAGAATCTTATTGTAATGCTCCACCCTTCGTTCATTTAACTTGCCACGGAGATTCTCCTTGATAATCCGATGGATCTGCAAATCCGGATACCTCCTGATGGGAGAAGTAAAGTGGGTATAATACTTCATCGCCAGCCCGAAATGCCCCTCGCAGCCCACGGTATACTTCGCCTGCTTCATGGAGCGCAGCGCCAGGCGGCTGATCAGTGCCTCCTCCGGCGTGCCCTCCACCTTGTGAATCAGCTTCTGAATCTCCTTGGGATGAATCTCATCCTCCGCCCCCGTCTTCAGGCTATATCCAAAATTTTGCACGAAGGCGTTCAGCTGCAGAATCTTCTCCGAATCCGGCACCTCGTGGGTACGGTATACGAAGGGAAGTTCCTGCCAGAAATAATCCTCCGCCACCGTCTGGTTTGCCGCCAGCATAAATTCCTCAATAATGCGGTGGGCATCATTCCTCTCATAAATCCGCACATCCAAAGGCTTTCCCTTTTTATCCAAAGTAATCTTGCTCTCCGGGAAGTCAAAATCCACAGAGCCTTTCTTAAACCTGCGCTTCCGAAGAATGTCCGCCAGTTCATACATCAGTTCGAACATGGGAATCAGAGCCTCATACTCCTTCCGCTCTGCCTCGTCCTTCTCCTCCACGATCTTGTGCACGCTGGTGTAGGACATTCTCCGGTCCACATTGATCACCGTCTCCTCGATGCTGTGCCCCACGATCTCCCCCTTCTCATTGATATCCATCAGGCAGGAAAGGGCCAGCCTGTCCACCCCCTGGTTCAGGGAACAGATGCCGTTTGACAGCTTGTGGGGCAGCATGGGAATCACCCTGTCCACCAGATACACGCTGGTTCCCCTCTTTAACGCCTCCTGATCCAAAGGAGACTTCTCCGTCACATACTGGGTCACATCCGCAATATGCACCCCCAGCCGATATAGATTTCCCTCCTTATAGAGAGTGATGGCATCGTCCAAGTCCTTGGCATCCTCCCCATCAATGGTGACGGTCTGCAGATCCCGATAATCTTTTCTTCCCGCCTTCTCTTCCTCTGCTACCTCTTCTTCCACATCCCTCACCTGGTCCATCACCCCGTCAGGATATTCCTCTGGAAGGCCATAAGCCCGAATCACCGACAGAATATCCACTCCCGGATCGTTAATATGGCCCAGAATCTCGATAATCTTCCCCTCCGGATTCCGATTCTCACTGCCATAGTCCGTGATTTCCACCACCACCTTGTGTCCCGTGACAGCCCCCATAGTATCCGCCTTGGCAATATAGATATCCTTGGTGAATTTGTGGTTATCCGGCACCACGAATCCAAAACTTTTGCTGGTAGAATAAGTTCCCACCATCACTTCCACACCCCGCTCCAGGATAGCCAGAACCTCTGCCTCCTTCCGCTTGCCTCTGGAATGGGCATCCACCCCGATCTGCACCTTGTCGCCGTCCAGCGCGCCCTTGGTGTGGTGGCCGGAGATAAAGTAATCCTCCTCTTCACCTTCCACCCGCACAAAGCCAAAATCCTTCTGGGTAGCCATAAACTTACCCACCAGCACATTCTCGGCAACCGTCTTAATCTTTCCCTTGGCATCCAAGTGAATCTTCCCCTCATCCGTCAGCTCGTCAAGCACCTGCACGAACATCTTCCTGTCGCTGGCGGGAACCTGGAGCACGCCCCGCATTTCCCGCATGGACATCGGCTTATATTCCTTCGATGATATAAACGCAAACACCATCTCTTTCTTTTCTTGCAATTCTTCTCTTGTCATAATAATCCTCATTTCTGAGCAACTTGTTGCGAAGAGGCGATGAGAAAGCTGCGAATGCAGTTTCTCATCTGCCATCAAAGCTATTTGTTTTTGCTCAGAAACAAATAGCCGTGTGAAAAATAAATGCATCAGCATTATTTTTCACACTAATCCCCATACCTTTCCATCGTCTGCAGCGGCCGGGCTTGTCTGCACTCCCACGGCTCATGCCACAGAACCATCCTATAAACCAACAAAAGGATGCTACATAAGCAGCATCCTTGGAATTCTCTCTCTACTACACGAACATCTTAAAGTTTAACACGATTGAAAGAATAATAAATATCGCACCCAGTATCCTAGTGCCCAATACCAGACCGCCCTCCATGGAACGGCTCTTATTCTTTCCCCAATAGGATTCCGCACCGCCGCTGATAGCCCCGGTAAGCCCCGCTTCCTTGCCTTCCTGCATTAGCACCAGCACGGTAAGCACAACCGCTACAATAATATATAAGATAATCAAAATTCCCTGAAGTGTCTGAACCATTTTTTAAACCTTTCCTTTCTCTCTCCACAGTAATGAAAGCGTCGCTATATCATAGCGGCATAAACACATGTCTCACGAATTCTTATTTTAACATAGATATACTTCCTTGTAAAGTGCAAATCCTACTTCCTCACCAGAAGGGATTTTCCTGTCATCTCCTTTGGCTGCTCCAATCCCATAATCTCGATGAGGGTGGGGGCAATATCCGCCAGGCAGCCGCCCTCTCTGAGCGTGTATGCCTCATCATAATTCACTAGGATAAAGGGTACTGGATTGGTAGTATGGGCAGTATGCGGGGCGCCAGTCTCAGAATCGGTCATCTTCTCCGCATTTCCGTGGTCTGCACAGATAAAGAGCACGCCGTCCACCTTCTTCACTGCCTCCACCGCGGCACCCACGCACTGGTCAATCCTCTCCACCGCCGCAATGGCCGCAGGAATGACCCCAGTGTGACCCACCATGTCAGGATTTGCAAAATTAATCACGATCACGTCAAATTTGTCAGAGGTAATTGCCGCCGTCAGCCGCTCTCCCACCTCTGGCGCGCTCATTTCCGGCTGCAGGTCATACGTGGCCACTGCCGGGGACTTCACCAGAGAACGCTCCTCGTCCTTATTGGGTTCCTCCACGCCACCATTGAAGAAGAATGTCACATGGGCATACTTCTCCGTCTCCGCCAGGCGCAGCTGGGTCTTTCCATTGGCAGCCAGAAATTCTCCCAAGGTATTGACGATTTTCTCCTTCTCAAAGGCAATCAGCTTATTGCCAATGGTCTCGTCATAATCCTTGAAGCACACGAAGGTCAGAGGCATAAATCCATTTGCTCTGGGGAAGAAGTCAAAATCCTCATCGCAGAATGCCCTGGTAATCTCCCTGGCCCGGTCCGGACGGAAGTTAAAGAAAATCACCGAATCCTTTGGCTTAATGGTCGCCACAGGCTTTCCATCCTTTTCCACAACCGTAGGCACCACGAACTCGTCCGTCACATCCTCCCCATAGGAATCCGCCACGGCCTGCACGCCATCAGAAGCCTTCTTGCCCACGCCCTCTACCAGTGCCTTGTATGCCTTCTCCACACGATCCCAGTTGGTATCCCTGTCCATGGCATAGTAACGCCCATGCACGCTGGCAATCTGCCCCACGCCCAGCTCATCCATCTTCGCCTGGAGAGCCGCCACAAAGTCCTTGCCGGAAGCCGGAGGCGTATCCCGCCCGTCCAGGAAGCAATGCACATACACATTCTCAACACCGTTTCTCTTTGCCAATTCCAGCAGGGCATATAGATGGGTGTTATGGCTGTGCACGCCCCCGTCTGACAAAAGCCCGAACAGGTGCAGGTCAGAGCCATTTTCCTTCACATTGTCCACTGCCTGCATTAATGCCTTATTCTCAAAGAAATCTCCATCCTCAATCGCCTTGGTAATGCGGGTCAGATCCTGATAGATAATCCTTCCGGCACCGATATTCATATGCCCCACCTCAGAGTTGCCCATCTGTCCGTCAGGCAGCCCCACATCCAATCCGCTGGCCTTTCCCTTCTGGAAAGGGTATTCCTTCATCAGCCCGTCCATCACAGGGGTATTGGCCTGGGCGATGGCATTGCCCTCGGCATTCTCATTCAATCCATATCCATCAAGCACCATCAACACAACTGGTTTCTTACTCATGATTTATTCCTCCATTTATAATGCAATTCATGCCTTTGAACATTGTTTCTTTTCCAAAATATTATTATATCTTATTCTGAAAATTAATGCAACAAAGTTTTCAAATAGAATTGTTATCCAGTTTTCAAACAGAATCGTTATCTATGTTGCTGTTACTATTCACAGTTGTTCACCCCATCATGCGATAGACCCGCTGCCTTTGGCATCGGTTCTGCACTCCGTTTCGATCCGTGCTGAACAGACATCCACTGGATGTCTAGCTCCTTATGCTGTAATGAACAACTTCTACAGCCAATTTCTAGAACATAGTCAGAATCTTATGTGCAAGCTGGGCGATTCCGTTCTTTCTATGTATTGTATGACTGTGAATAATAACTTGCTGCTTTAATCATTACATTGACACAGAATTTTAATTTGTGTATAATAAACACAGAAAAGAAAAAGGAAGGTATGTGTCATGTTGATTTGTTCATGCGGAAGAATGCGGTAATAAGAACAGGGCAAATAATGGAAGCACAAATGTGCTTTCCTTTGCGTACTTATTATTGGGTTCAATAGCTTGATCCGCCTGCAGCGGGGGTGCTGGCTTTGGCCAAATGCTCGGCTGTTCGCGGTGAAGGTGTTGGCTTTCATTCTTTCCCATATGCAAATCTCATGACGCTACCATAAGATATATCGTTATTTTCTGATATCTTTTGATCGCGTTCATGTTTGCTGCAGGGAAATCCCTGCTTTTTTATTGTATAGGAAATCTTCGCACAATATTTCGACATGAAGAACGCCGGTTTTGCGTTCTTCTTAGGTGCGATTGTAGATTTGCCTGGCGAGGTTTTTACGAGCCTGGCAAATCTTCGCACCTTTTTGTCATATTGATATCAGAAAGGAACTATTATGAAAAAAATATATCATCGTGCAAATAGGGAATCTCTCTCCTTTTTGCGTCAGGAACTGGCCCATTATAAATGGTACAGTAATCTATTGCCTGTCTTGGCTGCAGTCGTCCAGGTTGCTTTGTCGATAGTCTTAATGATATTGCCAAAAATCGTTTTGGATGCAGTGCAGACAGAAGTCGAATTTAGTGATTTTATCATGAACCTAATGTTTGCCGGGACGGCGTTTACGGCTTTATCGCTGGCAAATATGTTTTTTCACAATGAAATCGCCAAAACCTCCCAGACATTCTTATACCGAAGATTAAATACTTTGTGGGAAAAGAAAATGCTGTCCATGAATTACGAAGCATTATTTTCCGGAAAAGGAAAGCTTAAAATCGAGAAGGCAAGACAATTAATCAGCAGCCCAAATTGGGGAATTGTGGATTTCCTAAGCAAGGAAGGCGCTGTACTGGAAGCGGTTTTAGGCTTGCTCGTGTATTCTCTTGTGGTCGGGCAGCTCCATGCATTGATGCTTTTATTTCTGTGTGCGTTATTTTTGGCAGAGTTATTGATCGGACTGCACATCGAGAAGAAAAAGCAAGGCTATAAAGAGGAGCGTGCCAGGGCGGACCGCAGAATCAATTACATGGCCTACGGCACAAAAGGTATGCAAGAAGCCAAGGATATCAGAGTGTACTCCATGATTCCCATGCTTCGGGAGATTACCAATATGGTGGTCCAGCAAAAATGCAAGGTGGAATCCGATATTCAGAAATGGCAACTATGCCATATGCTTGTCACTGCAGCAATGATATTGATTCGGGATGGCGTGGGATATTCGTTCTTGCTGTATTTATATTTACATACGCATATGACCATCGGAGAGTTTGCCATGTATTTTACTGCTATATCCGGTATCGGGATTTGGCTGACAAAGATTGCGGATTCTTTTTCAGCGTATGCGGAAGTATCCGGATATGCCAGTGATTTTTATGAGTTTATGGAACTGCCGGAGGATGAAAGGAAAACGGAGGAGTATACGTTTCAAGCACCAATTTCCTTTGAATTTCAAAATGTACACTATTCTTATCACATTCTTAATGAGGAGGGCGAACAGATCATTCCTGTCATAAAGGGGCTGAACCTCCGCGTAAAGGCCGGGGAGAAAATCGCAGTTGTGGGTGTGAACGGGGCAGGAAAATCCACATTGATGAAACTATTATGCGGCATGCTTACGCCGGAGGAAGGTTTCATTTTGGCTAATGGAAAAGATATTTCCACGATACAAAAAAGAGCATATTACTCCAATTTTTCTGCTGTATTTCAAAATTCAAAATTCCTTCCAGCCAGCATTGCGGAAAATATTATGCTGAAAAGGACAGGGCAGGGCGAAGGGGAAAAGAGAATGTGGGATGTATTGCGGAATGTGGGATTGGAGGAAAAAGTAAAGTCATTGCCGGAGCAGGAAAATACCCCACTGGTGAAAAATGTGACTGGCGGCGTGGCACTTTCTGGCGGGCAGGAGCAGAGACTTTTGTTAGCAAGGGCGCTATACAAGGATGCACCCGTGCTTATTTTGGATGAGCCCACGGCCGCATTAGACCCCATTTCGGAAAATGAAATTTACCAGAAATATCACGCCCTGACCAGAGGAAAAACTTCCTTTTTCGTGTCGCACCGTCTGGCTTCTACCAGATTTTGCGACAGGATTATTTTTCTGGAAAACGGCAGGATTGCAGAAATGGGAACCCATGAGGAATTGATGGAGAAAGACGGGGCATATGCAGATATGTTCCGCATACAGAGCAAGTATTATGCGAAAGAAACGGAGGCGGTGTAGATGAAAAAAAATAATAGGACATTCAGACAAGACCTTGTTTTGATCCGCAGGGGAATCAAAGAGTTTGGCAATATCTTGCCCGGACAAATGCGCCAGATTTTTGTAAGGGGGATATTGAGCGCCACACTTCCATTTATCATAGCAGCTGTGTCGGCTTATATGATCGATGGATTGCTGGGACAGACAGATTATAGAAACATCCTGCTCATATGCTTTGCAGGCCTGGGCACAACTTTTCTATTTCGTGCCTGGAAGGCAAAAAAGGACAGCAGGATAGAGGCTGGTTATCAGCGTCTTTTTAACTGCCACGAGATTGTACTGACAGATAAAGCATACAGGCTACGGTACGAAGAATTGGAGAAAAGCAGTACAAGAAGCCTGAGAGACGAAGTGACGGGAAGCATCAGCCTCTCAGGGGCTGGCATGGCAAGCCTTTACTGGGATATGGATACATTGTTGACTAATTCGGCTACCGTTGCTATCGCTATGGTTCTGTTTCTTCGCTATTTGTATATGCTGCTTTGCTGGGATATCAGGCAAAATTCCGGCGCCTTGAATACGGCCGTCTTTATCCTTGTCATTGTACTGCTAATGGCAGCGTGCTCTTATATCACCTGCAAGACCTCATCCAAAAGGTTTGATGTGAACTTTGAAGTTTTTCAGCATGGTTCTAAATATATCAGTTACGGTGATTTTTATACCAGGGAGTATCTGCTGGATGAAAATGCGGCGCTGGATGCCAGAATTTATGAGCCAGACGATTTCATTCTGTCGGAGTGCCAGGAGAAGTGCTATGAACACTTCGCAAAGGGAAAAGAAAAGGAGATGCATGCCGAAAATTTGTATGACGGAATAAAATTAATGAGTTCCTGTATCTGCGGCTGCATCATTTACCTTCTGTCAGGGAAAATGGCCATGCAGGGCGCAATAGGCCCAGGAAGCATTCTGTTACTGTATGCGGCGGCCACTATGGTGATTGAGGCGCTTTCAAATATTGCACAGATTATTACCGACCTGCGGAATAATAATGAGCATCTGATCAAATATTTCCGGTATATGGATCTGCCGGAAGCATGCAGCAATCTGTCAGATGGCCATGTGCTTGCATTAAAAGAACTGGAAATTAGAAATGTCAGTTTCCGCTATCCAGAAAGCGATGCCTATGTTTTGAAAGACATAAACCTAAAACTCCATGCTGGGGATAAACTGGCAATCGTGGGCGAAAATGGGTCTGGCAAAACCACCTTGATTAAACTGATTTGCAAATTGTACCAGCCCTCGGAGGGGAAGATCTTACTAAACGGAACAGACATTGCAGACATTCCTCTTGAAAAATATATTGGGTGCATTGCCACAGTATTTCAGGATTTTTCTTTATTTCCCTTCTCCCTGGGGGAGAATGTGGCGGCATCCAGAGATTACGATGGGACAAGAGTGGAAAAGGCACTTACAAAGGCCAGATTGGACGATAAGATTTTGCAGCTGAAGGATGGAGTCAGGCAGTCGATTTTTAGTGCCTTTGACGAGAATGGCACAGACCTCTCCGGCGGCGAGCAGCAAAAGGTTGCGATAGCCAGGGCAATTTACAAGGATGCGGAACTGATGGTTCTGGATGAGCCCACGGCTGCTTTAGACCCCTATGCAGAATATGAAATCTATAAAAATTTTCGTGAGATTACAGAAAGCAAGACGTTGATTTCCATCAGCCATCGGTTATCCTCCTGCCGTATGTGCGACCGGATTCTTGTGCTGGACGAGGGGAAGGCCGTGCAGGAAGGATCCCACGAGGAACTTGTGAATGACTTGGACGGAAAATATTATGCATTGTGGAGCGCACAGGCACAGTACTATTCCGATTTGTTACTATTCACGGTCGATGTGTAAGGGTAATATTTCATTATCCATCATTAGCTTACGCTTTTGCAGACCATATTCAAGTTTTTGCATCGTTTTTTGCTTGATTGGTCTGCAAAAATCAAGGATTTGATGGATAATGAAATATTATCTGTTTTTTACATCGACCGTGAATAGTAACTCCGACTTTAAGCCAGATACCTGGCAATAACTTTTACTCGTTGCCCATTCATATCCTTTCATGTATAATAAAAATACATGCATTACAATAACCAAAAGGAAGTGTGAAAAATCAATTTTTCTAAAAGCAAACTATGTTTGCTTTGCAAATATTGTGCCTGCGGCATAGCGCATTACGTGCGCATTCAAGTTTGCAGGCACTGGAAAGGAATGGAAAATATTATGTACAAGAGCAAGCGGTACGCTTACACCTATGAAGATTGGAATGACGAGGGAAAGAATGCAGAAACCATGATGGAGGAGATTTTGCAGGACCCGGATCTGCCTGGCCTGGAAGAAGTCATTATCGGCTGCTGGGGGGAATGCTGGGATGAGAACGCAAGCGCCCAGCCCCTGATTGACGGCATCATTGCCAACAAAGATGTCTTTTCCAAGATCAAAAGCCTGTTTATCGGCGATATGGATTATGAGGAATGCGAGGTTTCCTGGATCATCCAGGGAGATTACTCCAAGCTCTGGGCGGCAATGCCCCAGCTGGAAAAACTGGTCATCAAGGGAAGCAGCGGGTTGGATCTGGGCGAGATCAGCCACGACAGGCTGGAGCATCTGGAGATTATCTGCGGCGGGCTTCCCACAGATATCATTCAGGAAGTGCAGAGGGCAAAACTCCCCTCCCTGCGAATCCTGACACTGTACATCGGCGTGGAGGATTACGGCTTTGACGGAGACATTTCCACCATCCAAGACCTTCTGTCCCAGTCCGATTTCCCAAAACTGACCTATCTTGGCATCACTGACAGCGAGATGCAGGATGACATTGCAGAAGCAGTACTTAGCAGCAAATATATCGACCAGATTTTTACCCTAGATCTATCCATGGGCACCCTGACAGACAAGGGCGGGGAACTGCTTCTTAACGAACTGCCCAAACATTCCAATATCATGCTATTGAACCTGGAATACCATTTCCTATCCGATGAAATGATGGAGAAATTGGAGGGAATCGACGGCATAGACGTGAACGTGGACGACCAGCAGGAAGCGGATGAGTATGACGGCGAGATATACTATTATCCCATGCTGACGGAGTAGCGGGATGATTCTTATTGGCACAAGGGAGGGCAAGCGGACAGACTATATGCTGAAGGCGGCGGCAGCGGAAAACACCCCGCTGGAAGTGCTGCCCTGGGAAGCCCTGCAGAATCAGCCGCCCTGGGAAAAGCTTCCAGAAGATCTTCTGCCCGGCCAATCCCCAACGGAACGGTTGCAGGGAGCGGCAGTCAAAATTGATCCGCCCCCTGCCCAGACATTCCATCTGGAGGAAATGGCCAAAAGCCTAGAGGCGTACAAAAATATCCTAGAACATCTTGCCAAGGCAGAATGTCGCTTCCTAAATACCCCGGAGTCCATCCGCCTCCTTCTAGACAAGCGGCGCACCAAGCATCTCCTGGGAGATAGCGGCATTCCCGTAACGGAAATATTTCCAGAAGAGCCTAGCAATGTGGAGGAATTACTGGAACTTATGGAGCGAAGGCGGTGCTACTCCGTCTTCGTCAAGCCCAGATATTTTTCCGGCGCGGCTGGAGTGGCGGCCTTTCGGGTTCATCCGAGGCGGGACAAATTCTGCCTCTACACCTCCTGTCAACTGAAGAAAAATCAGCTGGCTAATACAAAGAAGCTATCACGCACAGAAAATCCCAAGGAAATATGCCATCTGCTAGACAGGCTTCTCGCGCTGGACTGCGTGGTGGAACGCTGGCATCCCAAGGCAAATTTCCACGGAAAAAGTTTTGATCTGCGGGTGGTTTTCCAATTCGGGCATGTGGCATTTATCGTGGCCAGGCAGTCCCCGGGCCCCATTACGAACCTGCATCTGAACAATCAGGCACTCCCGGCAAAGTCCCTGGGACTGGCTTCCCCTATTCTGGATGAGATTGAAACAATCTGCGCCCGGGCATGCTCCGTCTTTCCCGGACTATCCATGGCAGGGATAGACATCCTGCTGGAGCGGGGGACGCTGCGCCCCCGAATCATCGAGATGAACGGGCAGGGAGACCTGATCTATCAGGATATCTATGGGGAGAATCTGATCTATAGGGAACAGGCCAGGCATCTCCGCTGTGAGGAAATAACCAGCGTCAATGATGGCAAATGACGGAACCCAGACAACAAACATAGGAAAAAGAGGCGAAGCATCTAAAAGGATTTATAATGAAAAACTGCATTGAACGGACACCCAAAACCACAGAAAGGGATACGACAATGAACGGCACAGACATGAACCAGATCGTGGGGCGGGCGCATATCCTCTTTGTATGTATCGACTGCCTGCGCTACGATGTGGCATGGGAGGAACAGCAAAGCAATGGAACGCCGATATTAAACCGCTATGGAGCATGGAGAAAATGCCAGGCGCCGGGCAACTTTACCTACCCCTCCCACCAGGCCATGTTCGCCGGCTTCTTTCCGGTGGACGAAGGCATCCTGAATATGAAGAATCGAGAGACACTATTTTTTTCTGAAGATATCGGCATGGGACGGAAGGCTCCACAGGGAGCCTTCACCTTTCAGGGCTCCAACTGGATCGAAGGGCTGGCCAGGGAAGGCTACGAGACCTACTGCATCGGCGGCGTAAGCTTTTTCGACAAGAGGACGGACGTGGGGAAGGTGCTTCCATCCTACTTCCAGCACAGCTACTGGAATCCATCCTTTGGCTGCAGGGTTAAAGAGTCTGCCAGGAATCAGATTGATTTTGCCCTAAAAAAGCTGAGCCAGATCCCCCCGGAAACACTCATTATGATGTACCTGAATATTTCCGCCCTGCATTATCCCAATTACTTCTATCTCCCAGAGGGAAAGAAGGACAGCAGGGAAGCCCACGCCGCCGCACTCCGCTATGTGGATGCCCAGATGGGCCGCCTGTTCGCCGCCTTCGCCGCCAGGGGAGAGACTTTCGTCATCTGCTGCTCCGACCATGGTACATGCTATGGGGAGGACGGGGCATGGTATCACGGAATCAACCATCCTCTGGTAAACACGGTGCCCTACAAGCACTTTTTCCTGTAGGAGATACACCCAAATCTATCATAATAGGAGACACGACATGCAGATGGAATATCCCTATCAGCAATACATGTACAGCTATCCCCACAAGACCGCATATGGCCCCCTGGAGGGCATTCACTTAAAAGATTATATCCACAGGCTGGCGGGAAAGGAAAACAGCCTTTATTTTCACATCCCCTTCTGCCAGTATAAATGCGGATACTGCAATCTGTTTTCAGAGGCCGGAAGTTCTGAGAAGCGGATGGCAGCCTATGTGAACGCCCTGGAACGCCACGCGGGGCAAATCGCTGGCATCCTCCCCCGGGAGGCAACATTTTCGGATCTCACTCTGGGAGGCGGCACGCCCCTGCTACTGTCAGAATCTCAACTGAACAAAGTCTTTTCCCTGGCAAAAGAAACCCTGGGCTTTCAGACCCAGGGGCATGCCATCGCAGTGGAAACCTCTCCCAACCAGACCACCCAGGACAAACTCTCCCTGCTAAAAGAGGAGGGCGTCACCAGAATCAGCATCGGCGTCCAGAGTTTCCAGGAAAAGGAACTCCTGGCACTCCACCGCCTTCACACAGCAGAGACGGCACATCGGGCATTGGCCGCCATACGGGAGCAACACTTCTCCTGCCTGAATATTGATATCATCTATGGAATCCCCGGACAGACAGCGGATAGCCTGACAGATTCCCTGAGACAGGCATTATCCTACCAGCCGGAGGAACTATTTGTCTATCCCCTGTATATCAAGCCCGAAACCTCTCTCGCCCGCCAGGGAACATCTCCCTCTCCCACCGCCTTCTCCCTCTATCAGCGGGCCAGAGACTTTTTGCAAGGGGAGGGATACCAGCCATATTCCATGCGCAGATTTGTCAGAGAGGGACACAAGAACTATCACTATGCATCCTGCGGCTTTGGCAGCACCCTGTCCGTGGGCTGCGGAGGCAGAAGCTATCTGGGCAACCTGCATTTTTGCGCCCCCTATGCCGTCAGGCAGGAACAATGCCGAAATATTCTGACAGCCTATATGGAGCAGGAGGACTATCTCCAGATCACCCACGGATACCTCCTGTCTCCAGAGGAGATGAAGCGGCGATACGTAATCCGCCACCTCCTCTTTGGCAAGGGCATTCACCGCCAGGAATATGAGAAACACTTTGGCGGCAGCCCCGAACAGGATTTCCCAATGCTTGAGGAATGGGCCTCCTCCGGCTATGTATCCCTGGGAAAAGAGTTCGTGGGCATGACGGAAGAGGGCTTTGCCCTGTCTGATGCGCTAGGGCCAAAACTTCAATGACAATGAATAGTTACTATTCACGGTCGCTGTGAAAAGATAATTTCATATTATCCATCGCATCTTTGATTTTCGCAGACCGCAATAACAAATTATATGATGTTTTTGCTGCGATATTTTGCGGTGCATCCGAAAAAGAAAGACTAGGCACACCGCCAGACAACAAAGTATAAGCTACGCTTATACTTGCGGCTTTCGTGAGGGGACTTTGCTTTGCATGGTTTCGATGAATATGTGCCTCACAGCATTGTCTGAACAGCATGCACCGTTTCAGTGCTTTCCTCGGAGGCACGCTTTCGCTACCGCTCATAACGCCACGACACCTAACGAGGCAAAGTACGCCTCGCAAGTGTCGGCGATTCGCGAGTGCCTCTACGGAAAGCACATGAAATCGGTTGCATGGTGTGAGTTTGTGGAGAGGCACATAAATCATACATCGAAACCGCAAAGCAATTAGTCCCCACCGAAAGACGTAATGTTGCAAGGTGTGCCTAGGCATTCTTTTCGGATGCTTTCACAATACTACAGCAAAAAACTATTCAAGATTTTGAATGCGGTCTGTAAAATCGAAAATTATTGATGGATAATATGAAATTATCTGTTTTTTACAATCGACCGTGAATAGTAACAAAGAATAAACAAATGGGAGTCAATATGAAAAGACAGTGGTATTACCGAGGAAGCCTAAAATCCTGCAACTACGCCTGCAGCTACTGCCCCTTTTCTAAGAAGAAAGGCAGTCCCAGGGAACTGGAGAAGGACAGGGCGGCCTGGTTTCGATTCGTGAAGCATATGAACGCCGAGGAACATCTTGGCGGGGCAATCCAAGTCGTTCCCTACGGGGAGGCGCTAATCCACTCCTACTACTGGGAGGGACTGGCGGCACTGAGCAAAAATCCCAAGCTGGACGCGGTGGGTGCCCAGACCAATCTCAGCTTCCCCGCGGAGCAGATGCTCTCCCTCTTCCAAGAGAAAGGTGGAGAACTGGACAAACTGCGCCTTTGGGGAACCTTCCACCCGGAAATGACTACTGTAGACCAATTTGTGTCCCAGTGCGAACTTTTGACGCGATGGCATATTTCCTATTGCGTGGGAGCCGTGGGGAATCCCGCCAACGAAAAGGATATCCTCCATCTGCGGGCGGCGTTGCCCCCTGCCGTCTATCTCTGGATCAACAAAATGGATGGCCTGAAAAGGCAATACACTCCCGCCGAGAGAAACGCCTTTCTGGAAATCGATCCCTATTTCGAAATGGAACTTGCGCACCACGTAGCAGACGGAACTCCCTGCCATGACAATCGCTTCGTAGAGGCGGACGGAACCATGGGCCGATGCAATTTATGCCCCAGCATTTTAGGCAACCTCTATCATCAAGATCACGAAATAAAACCAGGGCAGGTTCTTCATACGAATGAACCATCTCTCCAAAAGCCAGGGCACGCCCCTCACAAGAACACCAGCTGCACCAGAAAGGAATGCAGCTGCTATCTGGCATACTGCAATCGAAAAGAAGATGCCCTCCTTTTTTTCCAGCCCTATCCCGCATTTCGGATTCCATCCTATCCCAAAGCCACATTCTTTGACGTGGACGGAACGCTCATTCCCCAGGGACAGACAAGCATTCCCGAAAAAACCGCAAATAAATTGCGTCATCTGGCAAGGCACAGCGCCATCTATCTGGCGACCTCCCGCCCCTACGAAACAGCGAAAAGAGGGCTGGGAACAGTCTGGGATATCATTAGCGGCGGCACATTCGGAAACGGTGGCAGACGGATGATCTGGAATGATGTCTATCTAGATGAAATCACAGAAATGGATACAGAATGGCTTGCGAAAGTGAAATGCCTCCAAAAAACTGCCGGCTTCCGGGTTCACACATACAAAAAAGAAGGCCAGATCTACAAGGTCACGCTGACATATAGAAAGGGCAGGATTCCGAAAAATGCCACAGCCACATTTTTACAGAATCTTGCCCTTGATTTAGGCATCCCGGAATCCTGCCTGCTCTTATGGGAAGAGCCATGCCTGCAAATCACCGCAAAGGACACAGGGAAATTACATGGCGTCCTAAGGATTTGCGAGGCAATGGGCTACCGGAGGGAAGAAGTAGCCGTATTTGGCAACGGAGAAAATGATGCGCCCATGCTGGACTATTTTCCTCGGGCTTCCCACCACAGCATCCGAAGAAAATAATCTCATATTCTTCCTGCATTGCCCAACAGGTCAGTATACTAGTGCACTATATCGTTGACATTCAGCCAAACCTCCTAGCCTAATTTTCCCTCGATACTCAGCCGACACCCTTTTTCAATATCTTGTCTATCCTGAGCAAGAACACGCTGCCGCAGGTAATGGCCGCCAGGGCATCCGCCGTACATTCTGCCACATAAATGCTGATCACGCTCTTCGTCACCAGAGGGAAGATCAGGGAAAAGGGCACCAGGAGAATCACCTTGCGCCAAAGTGCCATGAACAGGGAAATCTTGGCCTGGCCAAGCCCCATAAAAGTGGTCTGGCAGCCCATCTGAATCCCGAAAATCAGCATCCCCGCCAGAAAGATGGGCGCCACCCTGCCCACCAGGGCAATCAACTCTGCATCCTGGGTAAACATGCGGGCCAGAAGCCTCGGAAAGAGCATAGCAAAACCAGTCAGCAAGAAAGAGCCAATCACGGTAATTCTAATAATCATCCGATAGGCAGACTTTACCCGCTCCAGGTTTCCCGCTCCGAAATTATAGCTGAGAATCGGCTGCACCCCCTGGGTAAATCCCTGCACCGGAATGCTGATCAGCTGCATCACGCTCTGCAAAATCGTGAGCGACCCCACGTACAGATCCCCGCCATACCTCTGCAGCCCGCTGCTCATCACCACGGAAATCAAACTCTCGGTACTCTGCATGATAAAGGGCGAGACGCCCAGTCCCATGATTTTTCCTAGCAAAGAAAAATCAAGTCTCAGGCAAGACTTTTTCAAACGAAGGGAAGACTTGCCCGACAAAATAAAATGCATCACCCAGATTGCCCCGGCACACTGAGAGAGCACCGTGGCAAGCGCAGCTCCCCGCACTCCCATGCGAAATCCGAATATAAAGACGGGGTCCAGGGCAATATTGAACACCGCCCCAATCAGCACAGAACCCATGGCCACTTTAGCCTGTCCCTGGGCCGTGATAAAGGGATTCAAGCCTATTACGATCTGTACGAAAATCGTCCCCAGAAGATAGATTCCCAGATATGCGCTGGCATAGGGGTAGGTATTGTCACTGGCACCCACCAGATACAGAAAAGGCCGATCAATCAGGTAAAAAAGCACCATCAATACTGCTGAAAATATGCATAGCATGGTGAATACATTTCCCAGAATATTCTCCGCCTTCTTCCTGTCCCCCTGTCCCAAGGCGATGGCCGCCAGGGGCGCTCCTCCCGCACCTGCAAATGCGCTGAATGCAGAAATAATCATAATCACTGGCAGGGTCAGTCCAACCCCGGTGAGCGCCTCCCTGCCCACTCCCTGACCGATATAGATCCTGTCCACGATATTGTACAGCAGGTTGATTAACTGCGCAATCAGCGTGGGAATCCCCATGGACAGCATCAGTTTGCCCAAGGGCTGCGTTCCTAATTTTTCTTCCGAAGCGTTCATCTTCATCCTCATTTCTACAAATAAATTGATAATCAGAGATTGCCATTCATCCCTCACAAAATAACCAAGATGTCATAATCAGCGACTAATAATGCCGCTTCAATATGGCAAAAAAGAGTTCCGCTGACGGAACTCTTTTTCCCTTTTCCTGCACTGCAAAAAACTTTGCACCCTTTTAAACCATCACATCAATATTTCCACCCAGATTCGGCGTGACGGAATTTTCCATCATAGAGCGGTTCATCATATCCACAAGTCCCGCTCCCGTGGTTTCCAGCTGGTCCAGACTCATGGCAAGCACCTCCGTGCCCACCTTCGTCATCAAACTGTTCTGGGACATATTGACGGACATGCCTTCAATCATTCCAACTTCCATAACAATCCCTCTTTTCTGCACCATGCCGCTTCCAGCGGCACTGCTTATACAGTGAACATTAACTCCTATACACTATATCGGCAAAATCAGGCATTTACAACATCCCCAAATTCAGCCTTCAGGGAAGCCCCGCCAATCAAGCCGCCGTCAATGTCAGGCTTTGCCAGCAGTTCCTTGGCATTGCCAGCATTCATAGAGCCGCCATACTGGATGCGGACAGCCTCCGCAGTGGCCTCGTCATACATCTCAGCGATGCAGTCGCGGATGCCCTTGCAGACCTCCTGCGCCTGTTCAGCGGTAGCAGTCTTTCCTGTTCCGATAGCCCAGATTGGCTCATAGGCAATCACCAGTTCTTTTACCTGCTCCGCAGTAATCCCATCCAAATCAGACTTAATCTGCAGGCGAATCCAATCCATAGTCACACCCAATTCCCTCTGCTCCAAAGACTCGCCACAGCAGAGAATCGGCGTAATGCCAGCCTCAAACGCCTTCTTCACCTTCTTGTTCAGAAGCACGTCATCCTCCTTAAAGTAATCCCGACGCTCAGAATGTCCCAGAATCACATACTTCACCCCGGCATCCTTCAGCATCGCCGCAGAAATCTCGCCAGTGTAGGCGCCACTCTCCTGGAAGTACATATTCTCCGCGCCAACCTGCACATTCGTACCCTTCACTGCCTCCACCACGGGCACAATGTCAATGGCAGGAACGCAGTAAACCACATCCACCTCATCATTCTTTACCAGATCTTTCAACTCATTCACCAGGGCAACCGCCTCGCTAGGCGTCTTATTCATCTTCCAGTTGCCGGCAATAATTCTTCTTCTAGCCATTATGATATCCTCTTTTCCGCCATATAATCCTATGGCCTTTTAATATCCACAAGTTAAACTCCATCGCAATTCTCAAGATTGGTCTTTTCAATCCCTTCAAACCTTTCGATTGCGGAAGAATGGCTCCGCCATTCTTCCTAGGAATTTAGTAATTCTTGAAATTGGGGGTTTACAATCTCACACACTCTTTTTCATTGCGAAGAATGGCTCTGCCATTCTTCTGAATAATTTAGCAATTCCTAGGATTGGGGGTTTACAATCTCACACACTCTTTTTCATTGCGAAGAATGGCTCTGCCATTCTTCTGAATAATTTAGCAATTCTTTGGATTGATCTTTTCAATCCCTTCAAATCTTTCGATTGCGGAAGAATGGCTCCGCCATTCTTCCTAGGAATTTAGTAATTCTTGAGATTGGAGGTTCACAATCTCTTAGAATTACTTAATTACTTATTGTCCGCAGCCACCACGCCGGGAAGTTCTTTCCCCTCCAAAAATTCAAGGGAAGCCCCGCCGCCCGTAGAAATATGGGTCATCTTATCGCCGAAGCCCAGCTGATTGCAAGCTGCCGCGCTATCGCCGCCACCGATAATCGTAGTGGCATCCTTGAGGGCAGCCATTGCCTCTGCCACCGCAATGGTTCCAGCAGCAAAGTTGGACATCTCGAAGCAGCCCATAGGCCCGTTCCAAACCACCGTCTTAGCACCAGCCACTGCATCGGCAAACAATTTAGCAGATTCAGGTCCGATATCAAGTCCCTCCATATCCGCAGGAATCTCGCCCCGGCCTACCGTCTTAAAGTTTGCATCATTGGAGAAGTCATCAGCCACCACGGTATCAATCGGAATCAGAAGCTTCACGCCCTTCTCCTCTGCCTTCTTCTCCATTTTCAGAGCATACTCCTTATAGTCTTCCTCCAAAAGGGATTTTCCCACTTCCTCGCCGTGGGCAGCCATAAATGTATAAGCCATGCCGCCGCCGATAATCAGCGTATCCACCTTCTCCAGCAGGTTCTCGATGACGGAAATCTTAGAGGAAACCTTTGCCCCGCCAAGGATGGCTACAAATGGCCTTTCCGGATTATTTACCGCATTTCCAAGGAAATCAATCTCCTTCTGCATCAGATATCCAACCGCGCAGTCGCCGTCCACGAACTCTGTCACGCCCACATTAGAGCAGTGCGCCCTGTGGGCAGTGCCGAAGGCATCATTCACAAATACGTCAGCCAGAGAAGCCAATTCCTTGGAGAATGCCTCGCCATTCTTAGTCTCCTCCGCTCTGTAACGGGTGTTCTCCAGAAGAACTACTTCCCCATCCTTCATCTCTGCTACAGCCGCCTTGGCATTGTCGCCGACCACATTGTCATCTGCCGCAAACTTCACTTCCTGTCCCAGAAGTTCTGCCATCCTCTTGGCAACCGGCGCCAAGGATAACTCTGGCTTTGGCTCTCCCTTAGGCTTTCCTAAATGGGAGCACAGAATCACCTTGCCACCATCGGCAATCAACTTCTTAATCGTAGGGAGTGCTGCCACCAGACGGTTCTCGTCCGTAATATTCAGTTCCGCATCCAAAGGCACGTTAAAGTCACAGCGAACCAGCACTTTCTTGCCCTTTACATTGATATCGTCCACAGATTTCTTATTTAACATTCATTTTACCTCCAAAAAATATATTATGGCTTTGCTTTCATAAAAAAGGGCAAAACCAGCGTTTTGCCCTACAAGAAATCCTTCGGATTTCTTGGTCGCATGCCACTAAGTTATGAGCAATTTCCTATACAGTAAAAAAGGTGCGAAACTTTGCCAGTCTCGCAAACATCTCGCTAGGCAAAACTACAATCTCCCCTAGAAAGAACTTAAAACTGGCGTTCCTCCCATTGGGATTCGGCGAAGATTCCTATAAGTTAAAAAATCGAGCCCGGCCCATTGAAAGACCGGACCCGTATAATGGATCATATCCGCTATATTTTTCCGTCTGATTATGCCAACTCAGAGAAATACTTGATCGTCCTTACCATCTGAGATGTGTAAGAATTCTCATTGTCATACCAAGATACCACCTGTACCTCATACAAATCATCCGTAATCTTAGATACCATGGTCTGAGTGGAATCGAAGAGAGAACCATATCTCATGCCTACGATATCGCTGGAAACAATCTCATCCTCATTGTACCCGAAGGACTCTGTGGAAGCTGCCTTCATAGCGGCATTGATGCCGTCAACTGAAACGTCAGCACCCTTGACAACTGCTGTCAGGATTGTGGTAGAGCCTGTAGGAGTAGGTACGCGCTGAGCAGCACCGATTAACTTTCCGTTCAACTCAGGGATTACAAGACCGATAGCCTTTGCAGCACCTGTGCTGTTAGGTACAATATTGACTGCTGCCGCACGGGACCTTCTCAGATCGCCCTTTCTCTGAGGACCATCAAGAGTCATCTGGTCACCTGTGTATGCATGGATGGTGCACATGATGCCGGACTGGATTGGCGCATACTTGTTCAGCGCGTCAGCCATAGGTGCCAAGCAGTTTGTCGTGCAAGAAGCAGCAGAAATCACATCATCGCTTGCCTTCAATGTCTCATGGTTTACATTGTACACGATGGTAGGAAGATCGTTTCCTGCCGGAGCGGAAATTACGACCTTGCGGGCACCTGCCTTGATATGGGCAGAAGCCTTCTCCTTAGAGGTATAGAAGCCTGTACACTCCAGAACTACGTCCACGCTCAGGTCTCCCCAAGGGCACTTGCTTGCATCTGCCTCAGCATAAATCTTAATCTCCTTGCCATCCACCGTGATGGAATCCTCGCCTGCTGTAACTGTATCAGCCTTCTCATACTTACCCTGTGAAGAATCATACTTCAAAAGGTGAGCAAGCATCTTGGGGCTTGTCAAATCATTGATAGCTACGACTTCATAACCTTCTGCACCGAACATCTGTCTGAAAGCAAGACGGCCGATACGACCAAAACCATTGATTGCAACTTTAACTGCCATGTTAAAATTCCTCCTATAAAATTATTTTTATACTTTGTCCTATGGCTGAAACATCCTGCCATAGGACAATATACCATGAATTGTCAGAAATGGAAAATTCTTCCCATCCCAAAGAGTATTGTACCCAATTCGCTCAAAAATTTCAAGTTTATTTTTTATATTTCTTCCCAAACCGGCTATTTTCATGCAACTATACCTAATAAATCATATAGATGCATTTTTATTGGGCATTTTTAATAGGACTTCCCTCTGTATTTCACCTTCACCGGCTCAATAAGGTAGAGGGCAGTGCGGGGCATCTTCCCCTTTTTCGTAAACATCTTAGAATATTTCCTCCACCTGCCCTTGGATGTCTTTACCTTCATCTTCCCGCTCACTCCCTGGAATGCGGATGTTCCCACGGACTTAATCTTGTTCGTCCTCGCCACCAGGTAGCGAAGCCTGCCACAGCCCGCAAAAGCCTTCTTTCCTATGGATGCCACCTTGCCGGGAAGCAGGACGAACTCTAATTTCTTGCAATTTTTAAAAGCATTGTCCCCGATGGACTTCACATTCGCCCCCACGGTTACCATGGCCAGTTTTTTATTTTTGCTGAAGGCATTCCTGCGTACGCTCACCACCTTGAAGGAGTATTTCCCAATCTTCACCTTCCCTGGAATCGAGATGCTCTTGGCATTTTTCTTCTTTACGCCACAGACTGCCACTGTTCCATTCTTCTTTGCAGACTTCATGACAACGTATTTCAAAGAACCTACAGTCTTGACCGCTCCCTTCTTTGGCAGCTTAGCCTTTGGCTTTTTCGTTGCCTTCGGCTTCTCTGTCTGTGCCGGAGGCTCCTGTGTCACTCCCGGCGTTTTTGTGGGTTCCGCCGTAGGTGCAGGCGTTGCTGTTTCCGCAGGTGCCGCAGACGGGGCATCCGTCGGCTCCGTGGTGGGAGCCGCGGAGGGCTCTGCCGTGGGTTCCTTGGAAGGTTCCGGCGTCTTGTCTGTGGCCTTTAATGGAATGTCAGAACATGTCACCCTCACCACGTTGGCATCGGCATCCACCAGGGTCATCTCGCAGGATGCCATGAAATCCCCTGACAGATGGCTCAGGTTCGTCTTTACACGGTCCAGCGTCACGTTCACTTTCTGCATTCCCAGCCTGAGATTCATCTTCTTCTCATACTCGGCAATGACATTTCCTTCCTCGTCCTTCACCTTCGTAGTCACATCCACGTCCTGGGCATCTTCATTTTTCCAAGTGATATATGCCTCTGCCGTACCGCTGAGGCGGTCATTCTCATCCAGGGAAAACTGGCAGGTCATATCGCCAGCCTCCATGGGATTCTCCCCCTCAGACGCATAGAAGGATACCTTTGCCTTTCCCTCTGATAAGGCAACCTCTTCCCCATCTACCTTCACGGAAGTAGCATCGGAAGAGACAGACAATGTCATCTGGCTGTCATCCACAATCTCCAGAGAAACGCCGCTTCCTGTCACGGCAACTTCCTTCTTGATGCCTGACACATCCATCACGGTAAGCTCCGTCTCCGTATCGGACTGGTCGGAAGACAGGGTGACGGTATCATACCCTACCCCCTTCACGCTCTTGACGGTAACTTCTGCATCTTCATCCGAAGTCTCAATCTCAGAGAACAGATCCTCCGTAGCAATATAGTATTTCAATTCCTCCTGCTGGCTGCCCGCCTCTGACGCATCCTGAACCTTGTATTCCCCCTGGGGAAGCACAAAACTCCTGATGCCGCTAAATTCATCTGCGCCATTCGCCATCCGAGTCTGCTCGTAGGCGCCCTTAATTTCCTCAAAATCCTTGCCGCCGCCATTGACCAGGCTCACCTTTTCCCGATTCACCGCAATGGACACCTTGGTGCTCTCCGGGGCGGCATTCTTTGCGCCGACAGCCTTCTCAAAATTCTCCCCGGTAAAATCAGCATTGCTCAGGGCATCACAGATCGTAGAATACTTCACGAAAGAAGCACTGGTATACCTGTTAAGCCCAGAGACATACTCAATGCCTGAGAAGTCCTTCTTGACCGTCAGCTTCTGCAAGCCAGAGGGCTCGTTGCAGTCGTAAACGTCCAGAATATAATTGCCATGGGCATCCATATTGACAGCCACCGGCACCACCGCATGGCCCGCGCACTTGCTATAGATGCACATCACGATGGGATCAGCCATGGAGTCAACGGAAAGGCCGCCGGAACGCTCAAATTCCTCCACCTGCTTCACCAGTTTTCTGTAATTCCCCCTATTGCCAGAATTTTCCCAACTAATCTCATCCACAAACTGGGATACCTGATAAACCTCTATCAGTTTGGTAATCGCCGCGTCAGAACTTCTCGGGGCCTTCAAATCATATAAGTTCCCGGCAGATGCACCATAGTCCTTCAGTTCAAAGGCATCTCCCTGGTAAAACTCCGTGGTAGATGCGGCCATGCCGAAGCAGCTGCCCCGCCAGCCCTTATCCCACGCATAGTAATAAGACCCCCTGACAATGCTCTGCAGGGCGGTGATATACCGCTGTCTCGGTATGTAATACTGGGAGCCGTATCCAAAGGAAGAGCCTGTATTCCCAAAGGAATAGTGGTCCTCGCCCTCGGTGTAGAACTGATCCAGCCCCACCACTGGGATTCCATTCCAATCATTCCCCAGGGAACTCCATGTGCCGTTCCCCTTTCTATAATAGATGGTCATATCAGCATGGGTTCCTGCAAAAGCAGTGGCATCCAATGTTGACGGACGGTCTCCGTAGAAATAAATCTTCTGGAATCCTGCGCAGTCCGCAAAGCACCCGGCAGGTATGCCCGACACCCCTTTTGGAATATTGAGGGTTCTCAGAACCTGGCATCCGCGGAAGCACCCCTCCCCCAGAGATGCGAGGGATTCAGGCAGAATCAATGTCTCCAGCCCAATGCATCCCTGAAATGCCTCCTTCCCCAAGGTTTTCAACTTCTCCCCCAGGAGGATATCCGCCATGCCGGTACATCCTCTGAATGCCCCCTCGCCGATGTTGGCGGCACCGCGCACATCCAGTTCATCCACGATGGCCACATCCCTTGCAAAGGCTTCCTTTTCTATGGCAGAAGCACTCTCCACCTGAACAATCTTCAATTTCCTGCAATCCGCAAAGGCACTCTCGCCGATGCGCTCCAACTCTTCTCCGGAATAAATCCGAACCAGGTTCGCCAATCCATAAAAGGCATTGCTTCCCACCTCCGTGGCCGGCCCGGTCTCAATCAGCTGAATGTCATTCCTGTGATCCACATTGGCGGGATCATTGCTCCACTTCTCCAGATTATCCTTGGCAAAGTCTGGAATCTTCCCGCTTCCGGAGAAGGTGAGTTCTCCCACATCATCCCGGTAATCCCATGTCAGATCCCCAAAACTGCCATTGGCCACATCCGTCTTGCTGGGGTCCCAGCCAAGAACGGTATATCCCGGACTCCAGGAATAATTGCTGCCCAAGCCGAGATGCTGGGTATGGGCCTTGGACTGGGTCCATCCATTCTCCCACCCGGCAGAACCGTCTACTCGGTGCACCGTCAAGCCTGATTTATTATACCTCACCGAATTGTTGAATCCCGTACAGCCAACAATATTTCCCTTCACGTCTACACTGTGAGAATAATATTCTACCACGGCAGGCGCATTCCCATAGAACAGCAGCTTCCCCAGATTTCTATTTTGGCATATGGCGGTTTCCTCCAGGGAGGACACTGATTCGGGAATTTTCAGCTCTTTCAATGTGCCGGCGTAATTAAAGGCATAGGAACCCACCACCTTCACCGTGTTCGGAATTAAGAATTTCTCATCCGTCTGGCCGGCAGCATAGTAAATTAACTTCGTCTTATCCCCACTATAGATCACATTATTCTCCACAACCATATGGGTATTTCTGGGGGAGATGGCAATGTCAGCCAATTTGGGGCAGGCAGAGAATACATTGCCCAGAATCTGCTGAATCTCCTGGCCAAAGGATACCTTTTCCAAGGCCGTGCAGTTGGACAATACAGACCCGCCTATGGTTTCAATGCTATTTGGAAAATCCAATGTTTTCAGTTTTGCGCAATAGCTAAATGCGCTGTCCCCAATAGACTTGGTCTTATCCGGAAGAACCAGCTGGCTGATCTGTCCACAGTTGGCAAAAGCATTCCTTCCGATGGACTGGACATCCCCGCCCAGCTTCACATCCGCCAGAACCTGACAGTTGCGGAAAGCATACGCTCCGATGCTGGTCACATTTCCCGGCACATCCACAGCCGCCAATTTCACCGCATTCTGAAACGCATTATCTCCTATGGTCAGCAGCGAGCCTGGCAGATCCACGCTCTCAATCTGCGTCTGGCAAAAGGCATAAGTTCCGATCTCCTTCACCTGGTTGGGGACCACTGCCTTCGCCCCGCCCTGATAGGGATAGCACACCACCCTGTGGGGCACTCCATCCTTCCATTCCACAATCATATTGTTGATGGCCTGGAAATTCTTGTTGGCGGAATCCACCGTCACCTTCTCCAACTGGCCGCCAACGCAGGGATTAGAGGTAATCCTTTCCACAGAGGCTGGCACGTGAAATTCTGTCAGGGACGTGTTGGTAAACGAATCACTGCCAATCTCTTCCGTGCCCCCGCCAATAGAAACGCTCCCCAGCTGCGAGCAGCCGTAAAATGCCCGAGAGCCTATGGACTTCACCTTTCCCGGAATCGTCACCGTCTCCAGCTTTGCGCAGTCAGTAAAAGCACTGTCACCGATTATGGTCACGTCAGCAGGAATGGCAATCTCCTCAAGACTCCGGCAACCCCGAAAAGTGTATGAATCAATCGTGGTCACTTTATCCGGAATATTCACCGATGCCAAATCTGCACAGCCATAAAAGGCACTGCCTCCAATGGTGTCAACATTCCCGGGAAGCACTGCGCTTTTCAAGTTGCTGCACTGGCTAAACGCACTATTTCCAATCTTGGTAACGCTGTCCGGCATCTCCACTGACGTAGCAGAGACGCATCCGTCAAAGGCACTGCTGGAAATGTCGGTAATGCCGCTCCCCACAGATATGGTCTGTATCTGCTCGTAGCACCATCTCCAGGGAGCATCCGTAATATATACCGTATGGGTTTCGTCTATCTTGTACGCTGACTGACGGTGGGGTTTCATCGCTCCCGTTCCCGTGAGCGTCAGCTTATAGGGGGTCTTATCCTTCAAATCCCACCCATCCTTGGCAGTTTCCGCCGTCAGCTGCCAGGAAAGATTCCCATCCGTCCCGGACATATCGCCAGCGGCCTGGCTCCTGCTCACAATCTGCAATACCCCCGCCATGGCTCCCGCCGGCAAGGGAAGCATCTGCACCGCCAGTACAAGGGCCATGAACGCCGCAATCCTCTTTCTCCTCATATGCATTTCCTCCTTTATGGTGTAAGTTACAATATCCTATTGCCAAGTTAGATATAATATACTATATACTTCTCCCATAAGTCCACGAAAAAGGACTGCCATTTTCAACATTTGAAGAACCAAAATCACCAACTCCCCACTTCCATTTCACGAATAGCCTTACCTTGTGTTGACACGCTTTCCCATGTCCGATAAAATGATGCTAGGGTGAAAATTGAAGAAGTAAGATAGAAAGGTTTGGTTCATTTCATGAATACAATAAATATAAGAAAGAAACGCACCAGATTTGGCTTTATTGGCTTTGGCCTCATCGGCGGCTCCGTGGCCAGGGCACTGCGAGACCTCTACCCTGACAGCGAAATCATGGCCTACAATTATTACGAGACAAAACCCCACGAAAAACTGGAACAGGCAAAATCAGAAGGAACGCTCACATCCATTAGCACCAACCTGGAAGATTTCTCTCGATGTCAAGTCATCTTCCTCTGTGCCCCCGTATTAAAAAATGTGGCCTATCTCAAAAAACTGCTCCCCCATCTGTCTCCAGACTGCATCCTAACGGATGTGGGCAGCGTGAAAAGCGATATCCACAGGGAAATTGAAAAACTAAATCTGGGCAGGCAATTTGTGGGAGGCCATCCCATGACCGGCTCGGAGAAGACTGGCTACGCCAACTCCGACCCCTCCTTTTTCAAGGGAGCCTACTACCTCCTCACCCCCACCCCGGAATCAAATCCGGAGCATGTGGCCTGGATGGAGGATTTTGTCAAATCCGTTGGTTCCCTGTGCATGGTTCTGGACCCGGACAACCATGACCGAATCACTTCCGGCATCAGCCATGGCCCCCACGTAATCTCCGCCGCCCTGGTCAACACGGTAGCGGAAAGGGATACCCAGGGATACTATGCCAAGCTGGCCGCCGGAGGATTTCACAGCACTACCCGAATCTCCTCCTCCTCCCCGGAAATGTGGGAGAATATCTGCCAGACCAACCGGGAGAAAATCGTAGAATTTCTGGAGGAATACATCGACACATTAAGCAAGGCAAAGGAAGACATAATCAGCGGGGATTCCCAGGCCATCACAAAGTTATTCGCAGATGCCAAGAAATACCGGGACAGCATCCCCACATAGCAAGACACTACATATCTGATGACTAACAGAGCAATGACAGATGATGACAGCGCATCCAGGCCGTCATCGCCTGTCTGACAGAACTTGGAGGAACAATGACATGAACAATATCTTAGCAGGGCTGAATCCAGAACAGGAGCGGGCGGTAAAGCACCACGACGGCCCCCTCCTGATCCTGGCAGGCGCCGGGTCAGGCAAAACCAGGGTACTCACCCACCGAGTGGCGTACCTGATTCAGGAATACCGGGTCAACCCTTGGAACATCCTGGCCCTCACCTTCACCAACAAGGCAGCGGGAGAGATGCGGGAGCGGGTGGACAACATCGTGGCAGAGAACGCCCAGGATATCTGGGTGAGCACCTTCCATTCCACCTGCGTCCGCATCCTGCGGCGATACATAGAAGCCCTGGGCTACGAGCGAAGCTTCACCATCTATGACGGAGACGACCAGAAAACCTTGATGCGGGACATTCTCAAATATCTCCAGCTGGACCCAAAGAAATTCAGGGAGCGGGCAGTCCTTGGGGAAATCTCCTCCGCCAAGGACGAATTGATTTCCCCGGAAATGTACGAGCAAAAATCCGGCGGGGATTATTTCAAAGAAATCTGCGCCCGCTGCTACCGGGAGTACGAGAAGCGGCTGCGGGATTCCAATGCCCTGGATTTTGACGACCTGATTTGCAAGACCATCCAGCTATTGGAGGAAAACGAGGACATCCTCGCCTACTACCAGAATCGATTCCGCTACATTATGGTGGACGAGTACCAGGACACCAACACTGCCCAGTTCAAACTGATCAGTCTGCTGGCAAACTACCGGGATGAAAATGACACCGTGCACCACAATCTCTGCGTGGTGGGCGATGACGACCAGTCCATCTACAAATTTCGGGGAGCCAACATTTACAATATCCTGAATTTTGAGAGCCTGTACCCGGAGGCCAAGGTCATCAAACTGGAGGAGAACTACCGCTCCACCCAAAATATCCTGGATGCCGCCAATGCGGTAATCCGCAACAACAGCGTGCGGAAGGAAAAGGCACTCTGGACAGAAAAGGAGAAGGGGGATGCCATCTATTTCTCCCTCTTCCAGGACGAGCGGGAGGAAGCAGGCTCCATCGCCGACGCCATCGCCCATGTGGTGGGAAATGGGCTGGCCTCCTACAAGGATTTCGCCATCCTGTACCGCACCAACGCCCAGTCCCGCGTATTTGAGGAGAGGCTGGTGATGCACAATGTCCCCTACCGCATCGTGGGGGCGGTGAACTTCTACCAGCGCAGGGAAATCAAAGACCTCCTCTCCTACCTCCGCACCGTGGAGAACGGGCTGGACGATATCAGCGTGAAGAGGATTCTCAACGTGCCGAAGCGGGGCATCGGCCTGACCACCGTGGACCGCGTGAACAACTATGCCCTGGAACATGAAACCAGCTTCTATGGCGCGCTGGAAAACTACGAATACATTGACGGCATCGGAAGGAGCGCGGCAAAAATCGGCTCCTTCGTCAGCCTCATCGAATCCTTTAAGCGGCACCTGGCAAGCCCAGAGTACTCCCTGGAGGATCTGCTCCGGGAAATCATCGAGGAGACGGGATATGTACGCCTCCTCCAGGAGGAGGACACGGAGGAATCCCTGGGTCGCATCGAGAATATCGAAGAACTTCTGAGCAAGGTGGTCTCCTACGAGGAAAACTGCCAGGAAGAGCCCACTCTTAGCGGCTTCCTAGAGGAAGTGGCCCTGGTGGCAGACATCGACAATGTGGATGAGAATAACGACATCGTGCTATTAATGACGCTGCACAGCGCCAAGGGGCTGGAATTTCCCTACGTGTACTTAGTGGGCATGGAGGAAACTATTTTTCCGGGATATGCCGCCGTCTCCGGGGATAGCCCGGAGGAGATGGAGGAGGAGCGCCGCCTGTGCTACGTGGGGATTACCCGTGCCAAGGAAAAGCTTTCCCTCAGCTGCGCCTATTCCCGATTCCGCAATGGAGAGCGGCATTTCAACCGCCCCTCCCGCTTCATCAACGAGATTCCCAGATATCTCCTAAAGCAGAGCGGCGGAATGAAGCCTAGCGATAGCCATCCGGCAGGGGAAGGCAAAATCTCCCCATCTCCCCGCCCCATGGAAAAAAAGGCTCCCTTCCTATCCACAAATTACAGTTCCTCCTGGAATCCCACCGCCGAGCGCGCCGCAAAGCAGGCGGGCCACCAGGGTGGCGGGAATGCAGGCACAAAGGGCATTGGCCTCTTTGCGGGCAATCCATACATCTCCAAGGGAATGCCCGGCAAAGATTCTCCCGGCAGCGCAAACCATTCCGGCAGCCCTTCTCATTCCGGCATGGCCCAGCCAGCGGCTACCAATGCCAGCGGCCCGGGCTACGATGTGGGGGACAGGGTATCCCACGCCCGCTTTGGCCAGGGGACAGTGACTGCCATGAAGGATACCGGGGGGGATTATCAGGTAACCGTGGCATTCCAGGGAGATATGACAAGAAAAATGATGGCTTCTTTTGCAAAGTTAAAAAAAATATAGATATTACATGGCAAATATGGTAAACTAATACTCATAGAATGAAGGGAAAGGAGTCATTCCTGTGAAAGGTCAGAATCTTTCGCAGATTCACTTCTCAAATAATGCGCTCGCGCCTAAATGATTAGACTGGGCAGAAATGGAGGATTATTATGTCAAACAAAGTAGAAGAATTATTAAACACTGCTAGAATCAACGAACTGCTCCACCGGAAGGAACTGGAGGAAAAGAACAAGAACACCATCGTCATCGTGCTGGCAATTATTGGTGCTGTCGCAGCCATTGCAGGCATTGCATTTGCGGTATATAAGTATCTCACGCCAGATTACTTAGATGATTTTGATTCCGACGACATTTACGACAACTTCGATGACGACTTCATCGAATTTTCTGACGAAAAGCCAGAGGCAGAGGACTAAAAAAGAGGAAGAGTCTTTCTAAAGGCGGCATAAGATGCCACCTAAGAAAGACTATACTTCCTCTAAGAAGAACGGTGCTAGACATCCAGTGGATGTCTGATAAGCACGGACCGAAGCAGAGCGTAGAAAAACCGGCGTTCTTCACTATGTAAAATTTCCTATACCGGAATGGATTTTTCCATTTCGGTATTTTCTTGACTGCTGATACTATTCACAGCCATAAATTGACATGGATTAAGAAATGAATGGAGGATTACTATGAAACTTTGGGGCGGACGATTCACAAAGGAGACCAACCAGCTGGTACACAATTTCAACGCTTCCCTCTCCTTTGACCAGAAATTTTTCCAGGAAGATATTGACGGGAGCATAGCCCATGTGACCATGCTGGCAAAGCAGGGCATCCTCACGGATGAAGAACGGGATACTATCATCCAGGGATTGGAGGGAATCTGCCAGGATATCAAGTCCGGCGCACTGGAAATCACGGAAGAGCACGAGGATATCCACAGTTTCGTGGAGGCAAATCTCATCGAGCGGGTGGGGGATGCCGGAAAGAAACTACATACCGGGCGAAGCAGAAATGACCAGGTGGCACTGGACATGAAACTCTACACCCGCAGGGAAGTCCAGGAGATGGACAGGCTGCTGAAAGAACTGCTGGAAAGCCTCCTTTGCATCATGAAGGAACATACAGACACCATCATGCCAGGCTTTACCCATCTGCAAAAGGCCCAGCCCATCACATTGGCGCACCACATGGGGGCTTATTTCGAGATGTTCCGGAGAGACCGTTCCCGGCTGCAGGATATCTTTAAACGCATGAACTACTGCCCCCTGGGTTCTGGCGCGCTGGCGGGCACCACTTATCCTTTAGACAGAGACTATACCGCCTCTCTTCTAGATTTTTACGGCCCCACCTTGAACAGCATGGATTCTGTATCTGACCGGGATTACCTGATCGAACTGTCCTCCGCCATGTCCATCATCATGATGCATCTGAGCCGCTTCTGCGAGGAAATCATTATCTGGAACACCAATGAGTATCAGTTCATCGAGATTGATGACTCCTACTCCACCGGCAGCAGCATCATGCCCCAGAAGAAGAATCCCGACATTGCGGAACTTGTCCGAGGCAAGACCGGGCGGGTGTACGGTTCCCTCATCTCCCTGCTCACCACCATGAAAGGGCTTTCCCTGGCATACAATAAGGACATGCAGGAAGACAAGGAGTTCATCTTTGACGCCATTGACACCACCAAGGGCTGCATCGTCCTATTTCGAGGCATGCTGGATACCCTTACCTTCAAGAAAGATAACATGCGGGCCAGCGCGGAGGGTGGATTTACCAACGCCACCGATGCCGCAGATTACCTGGTCAACCACGGCGTGCCCTTCAGAGATGCCCACGGCATCATTGGACAGCTGGTTCTGTATTGCATTGACAAAAATATTTCCCTGAAAGACATGTCTCTGGAAGAATACAAGGCTATCAGCCCGGTCTTCGAGGAAGATATCTACGATGCCATCAGCATGGAAACCTGCGTGGCAAAGCGAAACACCGTGGGAGCTCCCGGCCCGGAGGCGATGGGACAGGTTATTGAAATCTGCGAAAAATATTTAAGAGAGGATTAGATTTAAAATCTATCCCGAGGAATTTGTCCCAGATACGGAACTTTAGAAAAAATAATACTCCTAAAACGCATTGCCCATTATTCTGCCTCGGAGTCATACCGAAAGAAGTTTCCTTCCTAGAAAATCTCCTTAAAATATTCAAGTGTGAATGGTCTTTTCATTCACACTTGCCCCCATAAATTAAGCAGTTCGTTAACATGTTTAATATGAAAATCTGCTTATTAGGTATTAATAATCCCACATTGCACGAAAAGACAGCGTCGTCAAAAAACCTGCATGTCAATAATAGCACATGAACCATGTCCGTTACGTATAAGATAAACCCTGTTTCCATAAGATACTTCATTCACAACCGCTGTATAATTTATCAAATCAGATATTGGTTTAATATTTGGCATTTTGCACACTCCAATCTTATTTCCTTATTAGGTGACTAATTATATTACAGCAGGTATTGTATACAACATCCAACAAAATTTACAACAGACTTGCTTTTGCTAAAGTACATCCGAAAAGAAAGGCTGGGCGCACCTTGCAAGATTACGCAGACCCACAAGTGCTTCGTCTATGTTAATACAGTATTTACGAAAATAATCATAATATGGAATTAAATTTAATGGTGTGGTATACTGTAAACGTTCCTTCATGTAACAAACTGGGAATTGGAGGCGAAGTATCATATGTATAAGATAAATGAAGAACGGTTAACTGCGGAAGAATATTTAGATTTCTTGAAACGAACTGACTTAGGTTCACAATATCCAAAAGAGCGGTTTGCGGAAAGAATAGCTAAGCTCGTGAACAATGTTTCCATAAGCCTTGTTGCAAGAAATGAGAAGGATTTAATCGTTGGCGTTTTATTTGGGCTGACAGATTATGCGTATTGGCTTTATGTAACAGATTTGGGAGTTGACAGAGACTATGAGGGACACGGAATTGGCAGGCAACTTATGAAAGCTGCGCATGCTATAGCAGGCGGCCAAAAAGACATCGCAGTATATCTGATAGCAAATGAAGATGCCATTCCTTTTTATGAGAGGCTTGGTATGAAAAAGGCAGATGATGTTATGCAATATAATCATATAGAATGGACAGAATTTACAGTGCAATAAAGGGAAGAACTTCCGATTTGTAATCATTTTCCATAAGTTTTCTGTTATTATACAAAAGAGATTTCAGAGAGAAAGGAAATTTGTATATGAGATGATATGTTATGTCTGCATAGCACTGGCTATTGCAATAAAAAACAACGGATGCTGTCGCATGACGGTTCATCTTTTTGTTCATTAAATTGTTATAGCCAATGCTATTCCTAAAAAATATTAGTTTAGGAGGCAGACACGGGCTATATAAGAGCAGAAAAAATACTGTCCATTGAAGTAATAGAGTTGATACAGCAGTATGTTGATGGAGAAAATATCTATATTCCTCGTAAGCCGGCACATAGATAAGCATGGGGCACAGGCACACAGATCAAGCAGGAACTTTTGATGCGTAACCAACAAATTTACAAGGATTACCTTACTGAAAGTAAAACTTCAAAATTAGCCTGCAAATATTATCTATCAAAAAAGAGCATACAGCGTATCCTTAGGAAAATGAGCGAGTAATAATATGAGCTGATACTTGGTATCGACTCATATTTTTTTATCAAAATGTGTAAGGTGCCATATGGTATTAAAGTATGCTATTCTAAACAATGGAAGTGGAAATGCAATAAAAGTATATAAGGTGGAAAAAACATGGAATCACATGAAAAATATTTGCGGGACTTAAAACAATGGCTTCGTGATACATCGGATACTCCGCCGGAGGAGATGTCTGATTTTAAGTTTTATGGAAGAAATGAAAAAGCCAGAAAATGCAAAAAATAACCTTCCTGTGTATCTGACATATGATATGGATTATGAGAGAAGCAGATAGGCAGATGATTTTATTATAAGCAATATAGATGTATTGAAGTGCGGGGCGAGAAATCGTTCCGCATTTCGTCTAAATAAGATGTGGAATTATATTTAATGGTATGGTATACTGCTAATGTTGCTGTAAAAGGCAAATCGGTATTTAGCGAGGTATGGGAAAATGACATTGAAAGATATTAGTAATGGGCCTGATTGGGTGTTATGGGTAGCCTTTAGCTTTCTTTTGATTATCAGTATTGTTTTAATCTCTGGACATGGAGAAAATTTGATTGCAGGTTATAATACCGCAAGCAAGGAGGAGAAAAGCAAGTACAATACAAAAAAACTATGTCGTGTAGTAGGAGCGGGGATATTAATAATCACGTTGATGATTCTAGTTATGGGAATTTGGGAAACAATTTTACCAGCATCGTTTGCCACTGTTTTCTTGGTAGTAACAGTGACGGATTGTATTGTCATAATAATTTTGGCAAATACAATATGCAGGAGATAGGAGTGAATTGATAGTAATGGGAATTTCCGGTTTACTGGGAGAATCCCAAAGTTTGTGTAAACCTCCAAACTGGTGTAAGATGTTGGACTATAGTCAAGAGAGTGGACACATTTTAGTAAAAAATTTTCTGAGGGCAGAAGTTTAGTGCTGCTCCCAGTATAAATTTTCCTTCTCGTTAGGCGTCAGCAGTCCAAGGGAACTGTGTGGCCTTCTGGAGTTGTAAAACCCTTCTATGTATTCAAAGATAGAAGCATGCAACTCCTGCAGGGTATGGTAGGTCCTCCGGTTTATTTCTTCCTTTTTTTATATTTGAAAAAACATTCGCATTCCGCATTGTCAAACGGATACCCCTTTTTGGAAAATGACTGCACGACATTTAGGGGATCCAGTAACTGACGTAAGGAAAAGGCGATGTACTGGGAACCCCGGTCAGAGTGGAACATCAGGCTATAAGGTGCATTTCGCTTCTGATAGGCCTTTTGGAAGGTGAGGATTGCCAAGTCAGCATCCGCTTTTCCGGACAAATGCCATGCGATGATTTTTCGGGAAAACAGATCCATGACAACGCACAGATAATACCATTTTCCGCCTGCCTTGATTATAGGTGATGTCGCTTGCCCAGACCAGATTCGGGGCTTTCTGGTTAAAATCCTGATGCAGATGGTTCGTGCATTCGCCGTTGTCGGAATGCGTTACGTGGTTTTTCGGCTTCTCTGTGGACATCTTGGGAAGCTGCAGTTTTTTCATCAGGCGGTATACTCTGCCGACGCTGATGCGGATGCCATAATCACGCTGTAAAAGGTAGGAAATCTTATAGGCGCCAAGGCGCTTGTTGTAATCTGAATAAAGGTGGAGGATTAAGGAAGCGATGTATTGATTTTGCTGGGTACGTGGTGCGGGTCTGGAGCGAAAGTGCTGATAATATGTGCTCCGGTTTACCCGCAGAACTCGGCATAAGGTTTTAATTGGATGCTGAAACCTGAGTTTGTGGACGGCATCTAATCGTTGCTTGAGTGTGGCGTGAATATGGCAATCGCTTTTTTTAAGATGAGGTTTTCCTCCTCTAGCTGTGCATTTCGTTTTTGGAACTCTTTTACTTGTTTGGCAGTGAGGACTTCACCGCGGGCGATTTCAACGGTGGAGTATTGCTTGATCCATTTGGCGAGTGCAGACTGTGACACGCCATACTCCTTACAGAGTTGGGAATGTGCTTTGCCATTTTGGTGGAGAGAGACAAGAGATTTTTATAAATCTTCGTCATATTTGTGGTGGTTGTTAGCAGCCATGTGAGTACATCCTAATTTGGTGTTTAGTTTATTGTAACAGTTTATGTGGTCTTGTGTCCACTTTTTTAGTATAGATCCATAGTATATTTGTAATGATGTGTGGGGCAATGGCTCCACATTTTGCTTGGGGTTGATGTGGAATTATATCGAGAGGTATGGTATATTGTTTATGTGGTATGGAACAACAAATAGAGTTTTAATTATATAAGATTTTATGCAGAAAGATTGCTAAAGTTATACAAGCAAAGTAAGAATGAACTTAAATGAAAAAATAAAATCATTGTAAGGAGTGAGGGCATTTTATGACAGATAAAGAAATAAAACAAATAATACGCCAATTAAAATCTCATGAAATGAGTATAAGAGATGTGCCAGAAGAAGTGTGTCACGACAAGGATATTGTGGCAGCAGAGAGAAAATTTGGATTAAGGAAGGAATTTAATCGAGGATTCGATGTAATCCATAATTTCTTTTTTGTAGAAGAAAAAATTTTTTATAAGGGATTAATGGGAGAACTAATTGGTCAAGATAACATACTGACCTTTAACACATTTGAAGAATATTACGAGTATCTTGATGGAGATATTTATGAAAGTTCCTGCTATAAGTATTGTGATTTTGATAAATATAGGGATTTGATAAAGAAAAAAAAGATTAACATAACACGCCTTTTAGAGGGAGAAACATTCCTAACAGAGACAGTCGATGATGTAAGTTTAGATATTTCTCAAGAGGAATTAGATGCTTATGATAAGGCAGAGGGAAACAAAAAATTGATTAAGACTTGGATAAAAAAGTTTGAAGGTTGCACATCTGGTTATGATTTAGAAACTGTCGTAGAGAAATACGATAAATCAAGGATGAAAGATATTTTAGATGTGTCATTCTTTTTTTATTACTACATTTTTAAAGATGTAGATGATAAGAATAGATTCAATGCAATAATGAAATATATGTGTACGGGCAAAGCTCCAGAATACAAAATAATTAATGCCTTATGTTCGATTTATAATCCCAATGATGTTATTGAAAACTATAATTATTCGGGTGGAACTAAGCAAACAAATTACAAGCACAAAAAGAAACTTAAAGATTATGTTAAGTTATTAAATGCAGAAAAGATTAAGTTTAAGACTAGATGTTACTTTGATGTTAAGTCTCATTATTATTGCGTAGAAACAGAGGGGTTTGAGGATGGGCGAAGATGGGCATCTGTTTCGTATCAAAGATATTTTGAAACCTTTGAAGAATTTATTAAATATAAAAAGGGTAATCTAAATGGAGTTGACCTTTCGGGTGCGATAAAGCTGGATGTTGATTTTTCATTATACGAAATGGATGAGACAACTAAGTTACCATTAGTCGCTATAGATGATTTGTTATGTGAAATCAATAAAGAGTACCAGAATGGGAAATTTGTTGTTTGGAAAGAATGGAAAACAAAAGAGGGGAGTTCTGTAAAAAAACATACTTTTAATACTCCATATTTTTTTGATTTTGTTTATTATCTGAAAGGAAATCTTTCTGATTCTTTCTTGGTATTTTGCGATGGTTTGGAGAATCTGACGGATTATGAAACTATAGATTTTTCAGGAGCGAGGATGACTAGCAAGTTATGTGAGAAATTTGGAATTTCTTATGAAAGCTATAGTCTTAATAAGGACGCAATTGGATCTTTTGCTATAGTAGAAAAGAACGAAGAAGAGACATCACCTGTCCTTGTTGAAAATGATAACACAGAGATAACGGTTGACAACAGGAACATGCATAGCCTGTCTTTGTTAAGAGAAGATGACAGAACTTGTCAAAGGATTTATTATATTACTGACATTCACTTAATGCACAGATTACAAAATGCGAATTGCAAGTCTAAAGATGATGTAAGATATGTGCTTCAAAAAATTGTAGATAATATTGTAAATGAGACAGGCAGTCTTTTATTGATTGGCGGAGATGTTTCTTCTGATTTTTCAGTGTTTGAGTTATTCGTCAAATTACTAAAATGGAAACTTAGCCGTAAGAGATCCGGAAAGACAGAGGTAGTATTTATTTTAGGAAATCATGAATTGTGGGGATTTCCTAACAAGAGTATTGATGAAATTATTACTATCTACAGAAATGTAATAGAAAAAAATGGAATGCACTTACTTCAGAATGAGCTTCTTTATAAAGATTCTGATGATAGAATTTGTAAGATATCATATGAAGAATTGCTTTCTATATCAACAAATGAATTGCGAACGCAAATTCAAAGTACTAGGATAGTAATATTAGGTGGATTAGGTTTTTCTGGATACAATGAAGAATTTAATGCTAATCAGGGTATTTATCGTGCAACTTTAGATAGAGCCGGAGAAATTGCTGCAAGTAAAAAGTTTGAGGAATTATATAATAAGGTTTTGCCAAGCATCAATGATAAAAATACTATTATTTTTACACATACTCCGAAAAGAGATTGGAACGCAAATGTAGAACCATATAAGAACTTTGTATACGTAAGCGGTCATACTCATAGAAATGAATTTTATGATGATGGTGATTATAGGATTTATTCTGATAATCAAATAGGATACAGAAATGAGAATCCCCATCTTAAAAACTTTTTGATGGATAATGAATATGACTTCTTCTCTGATTATGAAGATGGAATTCATGAAATTACTGGTGCTCAGTACAATAATTTTTATAGAGGGAAAAATATACAGATGACCTTTACTCGAGAGGTTAATGTTTTGTATATGCTGAAAAAAAATGGTTACTACTGTTTTATTCATAAGGCTAAGTCCGGAACGCTTACTATTTTGAATGGTGGAGCATTAAAGCGGTTGGAAGAAAAAGATATAAATTATTATTATGATCATATGGATGAGGTCATTTCATATATTGGAAAACCGCTTGATAAATACATGAGTATACAACAGAGTATTTCAGAAGAAATCAGAAAACTGGGTGGCACAGGAACAATACATGGGTGTATTATTGATATTGATTGGTACAATCATATTTTTGTAAATCCAGTTGATTTGAAAATTACAGGATATTGGGCATTGAATATGGTTGATAAAATTGTATATCCTGATGTGCCTGCACTCCTAGAAGCAAAGTGTCCTGTATTCTATGACAATTATCTGAAACTAATTAAAGGGGACGAAAAAAACTCATTAATTTCCGTAAAAAACAAGAAAGGCGAGTTAGAAGTATTGCCACAAGAATATCTTAGTACGGATATTTATAAGGCATCTAGAGAAATAAAGAAAATGCAAAAGTTGACATCTAATATTTTGAGTTCATGGCATGAAAATTCGGTCCAAGTAAATGCTCTTTCGGGGGAATGATAAAGACTAATTATTGGTAGCAGAACAAAGGTTTGACGCAATACAAACAATGGGTATAAAGAAAAAATACTTAAAATCATTTTATAGAGAAAATCATCCGCACCCCCGTCGGGAATTTGAAATTCTCTCTGTAAATTCAGTTCTTCTATGATAATGATTTAAAAGGACGGACGACCAAACTGGTTTTCCGTCCTTCTTTACTATAATTCCTATCAATAACTTCTGTCAATAACGAATGCTTGGGAAATCTCAATCCGATAGTCTGTCCGGAAACATGATGGATAATTCACCCCTTACTTTTCCCCAGTCCTGACGGTGGCCTGTCCACTTCTTTGTTATGTCCATGGTTGCCAGATACAGCATTTTCAACAGACTGTCATCGGATGGAAATATGGTCTTGGATTTTGTCACCTTTCCCAACTGGCAGTTGAACCCCTCAATGGCATTGGTCGTGTAGGTCAGACGCCTGACCGCTTTCGGATACTTAAAATACGTGGACAGGGTTGCCCAGTTTTCAGACCATGATCTATATATTTTTGGATATTTGCAATCCCATATATCACGAAAGGATTCCATCTCTTCCAGTGTGGTCTCTTCGGTCGCTGCTGCATACACACGCCTCAGATCTGCCATCAGTTTTTTATATCCTTATAGGACACGAAACGGGTTGTGTTTCGGGTTTGGTGGATGATGCACTGTTGGATCTCTGTTTGCGGATAAACGGCTTCGATTGCCTGTGGAAATCCATTCAGCCCATCCACACAGGCAATCAGGATATCTTCCACTCCGCGGTTCTTAAGTCCATTCATGATGGACAGCCAGAACTTGGCACTTTCATTTTCCCCATTATTGATATGTTATTATAACTTCCTTCTATTATTAATTAAATGCTATCTAAACATATAAGACATCAATTTTTATGGCGAGTTCGCTCAATCCACCATCGTCTCCCCCTGTCTCCGCATTCTGAACCAATTTTATCACGCAAAATCTCAGTTTGATGATTCATATTATGTACTCGATTCAAATAAAAATTCCTAATGTATTTTATCTGATCTTTTTGTTGATGCACTTGATTTTTATAATTTCCTCGAAACTCTGGGCGAGATTTCATATCAACAATAAAATGATTAATTTCTCTAAAACTTTTGTCTACTTTATTATATTCATTATGTACAAAATCAGCAGCAATCATTGATCTAAAATGTAAGCTAGCATAATACTGAAATTTTGATTTATCCAAATTTCGTTTTCTATAATACGCCAAATTGTTATCTAGCGTATTGGATATTCTTAAAATTTTATTACATGAATCAACCCATGACACATCAATAGTATTATTTGCCCTTTTAAGTGTATTTTTAATTTCTTGCCTATTTTTCTGAATGGCATCCAGGACTTCCTCTTCGGCTTGTGCCATTTGAAACTTTAAATCTTCTTCCGAAACACATTGATCTATGGTTCTTACAGTTTTATGTTTTTTTACTTGTCTTCTTCCAAAAATAAATTTTAAAATAAATTTTAAAATTATGAAATAAAATAGCACTATTCCTATTTTCAAAATAAAATTCCAAATGGGATTTGATAGAATTTTTATAGAATTGAACAAACTAAAAGCATACAACAATTTATCCCATATGTCATTTATGATAGTTTTCATTGGTCATTTCACCTCCGTGCATATCGTGAATAATATCTGTGTAAAACCAAAGCCATCTCTTAATAGCATCGTTTGCATTTCCATTAAACGTATATAATATTCCATCTCTTTAGTGCTTGCCTTGCCCTTTTTTAACCTTTTATGAATGTAACTACATATTTTCTGTAATTCACTTATATGATTATGCCTATCCGCCTGTTCAATACTTGCCCCTTCAAATATCTTATCAAATTTTCTTGATTCCTCCTTTAAATTTGCTTGAAATTTGTATAATTCAATATCTTGAGCTCTTCTCCTTATTTCATATTCCGCTTTTATTTCCTCCATTTTGACTCTTTCAATACTATTTATTTGCTCTAAAGTTGTTTTTGTTCTATTTTCTATTTCTGATATTTTAGTTTCTTGTTGTACTTCTATCTCCATTAACTTTATTTCCTTCATAGCATCAATTTTCTGCATTTCTTGTAAATAATTGAAATTAATACTCATCTCTTGATTTCTAATTTGTCCCCGCAAACAATCATCAATTATTCTACATTTTTTATTGAATTGTTCATTGTCTATTTTCATCTTCTTATAATCCATAAATACAGACGCACAATCTTTAACTACATTTGGTATAATAGAAAGATGTAAATCGGATGCTTTTGCAGAAATTTCATTTAAGTAATTGGATAATCCTTGAACTTCTACTGATGGTATTGTTTCTGGTGTACTAGCAATGATATCATTCATCGTATCTCACTTCCTTTCACTCTATCTAATCGATTATAATGCAATCTAATATCCTATTCTTCCCCTAAAATACTCTATACTAATAAAAAATTTGTTAATTTTGTACGTATCAAAACATTTTTACAAAAAATAAAATCAAGCATTGTTATTTTACATAATCACTTTTCTCTCTAATCTTAATTATTACTTATTTTACCATATTTCCCCAAAAAATCCACCCCAATTTTTTTATATAAAAATGTCGTATTAAATAATTCATACGAAAAATCATTTAATTAAAGTTGTCGCATCTCCCCTTATCGTGCGATATCATCTCAACTGCGTTTTTAATTTCTTGCCTTACTTGCTACACAAACAACTGTTCCACACCATGCTCCCTATAGTATTTTTTTAACAGTTCCGCACCATACTTTTCGCATGACTCGGTTACCACAAAATTCTCTATGGTAACTTCTTCCTGACCGCTTCCTGGATATAACAAAGAAGTGGACAGGCCACCGTCAGGACTGTGGCCAGATCCATTCGCAGCTTGAGATCTATTTTGAAGAAAGGCTGGAAAACCAGTTGCTCTAAGGCCAACTTCTACTGCAGGTTTTATTGACATGCAAAAAAATGCCTGTATAATACAGGCAAGAGCAGAACCTAGATTTTCGGCCCTGCTCTTTGTAACTATCAATGTATCTTATATCAGTTTTTGAGTTTACACAAAACTTGAAAGTCTCTCGTGTGTGAATTGATAGTAATGGAAATTTCCGGTTTACTTCTTTGAAAACCATTTACTGATTAATCCTAAAACTTCTTTTTTATCCGAAGAATATTTTGTCCGTCCTTGTATTCGTATGAAATGTCATCCATTGTCTTCTTCACCATATAAATGCCCAACCCGCCGACATCGCGTTCCTCCACAGAGAGCGTGATGTCGGGATCAACTTTTGCAAGCGGGTCATATGGAATGCCATTGTCGATAAATGTTATCACCACAGCAAGGGGATTGTCCGTAACTTCAACGCGAACGGTTACTATGCCAGTCTCGGGACTATAGGCATAGTATGCGATATTGCCGAATAGTTCGTCTATCGCAATATGAACCTGCCTCTTTGTTTTCACCGGGCAATCTCGTTGCTCAAGCTGCTCGTCTATAAAAGCGGTAACGGTAGCAATATTCTCTATTGTAGCGTCAATCATAAGCTCTTTCATATCAATTCGCCTCCATTCTCGCCTTGTATTCAAAAAATATCAGCAGAAACATCACTCAATTGTCAAAATATCAACAAATCCCGTAATATCAAATATATCCATCACATCTTCATTTGCATTTCTTATTACCATGCTGCCCTGCTTATTCATTATTTTCTGCGTTGAAAGCAGTACCCTTAATCCTGCCGATGATATATATTCCAGTGATGCAAAGTCTAAAAACAGCTTGTCTATGCCGTCAATACTACTTCTCAGCTCCGACTCCAGCTGAGGTGCCGTCGTCGTATCAAGCCTTCCCTCCAGCACAAGCGTCAATGATGTCCCATCCGTTGTCTTTGTGATAATCATAATGTTTTCCTCCTATCTTAAAAAATGATACCTCATACTTTCCTACAATAAGATTTAAAATCTTTGTGCTATGACTAAATTGAGTTTTGATATGAAATTATTTTGCCTGTATATCAAACATCTGGTCAAAACCAGTAAGTTTAAATACATCCATCACTTCGCTGCTTACGTGGATGATGGAAAACTCTCCATTCATGCCTTTGAGTTTCTTATATGCTGACATCACGATACGAAGCCCCGCCGATGCAATATATTCCAGTTTATCAAAATCAAGGATCAGGCTCTCTATATCAGGAAGCGCATCAATTTCCCTGCCCAGTTCTGGCGCTGAATTTGTGTCCAGCCATCCCTCCACCGAGAGAATGGCTTTGTTATTTTCCATCGTTTTTGTAATCGTCACTTTTATACCTCATCTTTCTCAATTTTGAATGCCCTCTCAAAATTGAGAAAGCATTAATAAGTAGTTTGAAAGGAACTTTCAAACTTGTCTCCTCCATAAAAAATTAGCATAAAGTTTTCGCAGTATTAGAGCGTGTTTGAAAAACCATTCCTGCCATCTGCACGATCCACTTTGCGTGATATTTGCACCGAATTCAGTCAACATAGCCCGCTATGCCTCCTTCATCCGGCACAAATCTCCCACAAACTGTGACGCACATCTGACAGAAAGCATTTTTAAACATGCTCTAGAGCGTATCTGAAAATTCATTCTCAAAAAAGTTCAGCCCCTCCAATGCTTCGATTGCATTTGCAAGGTATCTGTTATCCGTGATATTCCATTTGAATCCCAAACGGTAAAGCACTTCGGTTGTAAAGGCATTATCATAATCAATCGTGTAGAGTTCCTCCTCATCATGGGAAGTATAAGCGATAAGTCCCGATACCGCATCACTTGTTTCATGTTCTGCCGCATACGCATTGACCGTCTCAATGAATCGGTCTCCAGGCATGATTTTAATGTCAAAGCCTCTCTCACGCATTTCATATATCACATCACTCATAAAAATCCTGTGGTTGTTGCAGGCATGGAATACCGTAAACCTGCTGTCTGTTCCCGCAAGACAGAGCACTGCTGCCGCTGTTTCATCAATTGGGGAAAATTCAGCGCCTTCATTCATGCTATCCATTGGAAATGCGCCAACTGCAGCGTACCCGCGCAAACTCCTTAGAAAACCATTCGTGATAAAGTTAATCTGAAACTCCCCATCTCTGTGGCGACTCATAAGATTACCGACACGAATCACTTTTGCATCAAGACCTTCTGCGGCCGCTTCCAGCACGGCACGTTCTGCAAGGAACTTCGTGCGTATATACTCATTGGCAATTCTCTGCCCAAAATACAGATCATTTTCAGCAAGTTTCTGATCTATCGACGGCCTGCCGTCCATACCCTCGCCGCCTACTGATATGGTAGAAATCTGTACAAGCCTTCTATTTGCTGATGCGCAGAGATCTATCAGATATTTGACGCCTGTTACATTGATTTTTTCTAACATCTCACCCGCTGCAAAATGTTTGACGCAGGCAGCACAGTTGATCAATGTGGTAAAAGGTACGTCTTTTAAGCTGTCTACCGCTTTCCTGTCCGTTATGTCGCTGTCAATGCAGATAATCCTGTCACCAAACAATTCGGTATACGGCAAGTCAAAATAATACATCAGCATATTCATCAGACGCCGCTCGTTTGACTCATATCTGCCTTTGCGCACCATACAATATGCCTTGCCATCGTAATTGTCAAGAAATTCTTTTAACACGTGAATCCCCAAAAAGCCTGTTGCACCCGTAATCAGGATGTCACCTAACTCCTTTTTCTCCACACAGTCAGCGTTCAGCCTATTATTTGCAGCAATCAGCGTATCAACTGCATTATAGGAATAATTTGCAAATTCATCTGTATTTTCCTCCTGCACCTCATCTCCATATAATGCCATGGCAAGCGCGCGCACCGTAGGATATTTGAAAATATCTGCATATACCAGAGGAATCTTCTCATTCAGGCACATTACTGCAACCTTGGAAGCAGCAAGGGAGGTACCGCCAATCGCAAAGAAATCATCATCGATGCCTACCTTTTCCCGCCCTAATGCCTTTTCAAACAGCTTACACAGTTGTATCTGTGCTCCCGTCTGCGGTGCTGCATAATCGGTGCGTTCTTCCATAATGGCAGGCGCCGGCAGAGCACGCTTATCAATCTTTCCTCCAGGCGTAACCGGCATTTTGTCCAGATGTGTATAGAACGCAGGCACCATGTATTCCGGAAGCATTGGACTTAAAAATGCTTTCCAATCCTCCTCTTTGTACTCTGTTCCGGTATAATAAACCGCAATATATGTTACACCGTTCTGATCCACAGGGATTGCCGCCACCTCACCAACGCCGTCACGCTTCAGGACTGCCCCCTCGATCTCGCCGAGTTCCACGCGGAATCCATTGATCTTAATCTGTGAGTCGATACGCCCGATATATTCAATATTTCCGTCACCTTTCAGACGTACCATATCGCCTGTATGATACAGCCTTTCCTCATCCTTGCATGTGGCAAAAGGATTTGGCACAAATACGGACGCTGTTTTTTCCGGCAGATTATGGTAGCCTCTTGCCACCTGCCGCCCTGCCACGCAAAGCTCCCCTGGCGCTCCCACAGGTACACGCTTTAAGTTCTCATCTACGATGTAACACCTTACATTGAGCTGCGATTTGCCAATCGGAATCGTTTTATATTCCTTGTCAACCACAAACTCTGTGGACGAAACGGTATTTTCCGTAGGCCCATAGCCATTTACCATCATGTACTTCCTATCATAATAGCGCTTAAACTTTTCGCCTCCCAGGGTGAGGAGCCTTAAAGCGCAATCCCCTGTCAGGGTTTCCGCCACAAGCTCACCCATCTGCGTCGGCATGGTCGCTACCGTAATCGGCTCATTTTCAAAGGTACGGCAGACAGCGACAGCATCCTTCCTGACACTTTCCGGGAAAATATAAAGTGAGGCCCCCACCGTCAAAGGCGTAAACAGGTCATGTACCGAAGCGTCAAAGCAGAAAGAAGAAAATTCGCCATACATATCCTCCGGAACCGTCTTATGAAAGGTGACTGTATGCTCAATTAATGTCATAAGGTTGCGGTGTTCCAGCATAACGCCCTTTGGTTTTCCTGTGGAGCCGGAGGTGTAAATCATATATGCCAGATTCTCTGGAAGCGGCGGCGTCAAATCCGTCGTTCCTGTAAAGCCAAGTCCGTCCTTTTCTACCTCGTCAAGGTAAATTACATTCTTGTCATACCCCTCTGTCAATGGTTGATATTTCCTTATAAGAAGAAGATTTTCACTGCCACTGTCAGAAAGCATATATTCAATTCTCTCCTGCGGATATTCCGGATCAAGGGGAACATATGCGCCTCCCGCTTTCATGATTCCTACAAACGCCTCCACAAATTCCCTTGTCCTGCCGCATAAAATTCCGGCAACATTTTCCCGCCCAAAACCATTATTCTTCAGTTTATCAGCGATATACTCCGACACTGCATCAAGCTCTGCATATGTGATTGTACCGTTCTCATCTTTTACGGCAATATTATTCGGATATTTTGACACAGCTTCCCGGAACAGGTCGATAAAAGTCTTCCCCATATACTGCGGCGTATTTACCATCTTATCCTGTTCATCGAACAAAAGGCGTATCTCTGACGGTTCCTTTCCATCAAGGAAAGCCCTTGTGGTAATCTCAAGGTTTTTGATCAGATACTCTGCCGTCTCCTTTTCAAACAAATCACTTCTGTATTCCAGCTCATAGATGTATTCGCCGTTTTCAATGCTCATCATAAGCGATATCGGCTCCTTTGCCGCATTTAAGCCAAGGGGGATCTCTTCTGCATCCTCTCCACAGATTTTCGTAAATGCAAAATTCCCGCCCTGATACACAAACATCGTATCAGGCTTAATATGGAAATTGCGGCTGATTTCCTGGAACGGATAAATATCGTGATCCATCATTCCCATAAGCTGGTTTTTAATCGTCACAAAATAATCTTCCGTATTTTTCGTTGTATCACACACCACAGGCAATGTTTTGACAAACATACCGATCGTATCAGAAAGACGTGAGTCATTTCTGCCATGATAGATGGTTGTAAATACACTTTTGGGGGCAAAATGGTATCTTGCCAGTGCTGCGCCAAATATACCTGTGAAAAATACATTCTCTGTGATACCATATTTCTCACAAATCGCCTGCACAGCTTCCTTGCTGATGACATCACTCTTTCTGCACAAATTCCCAACGCCCGGTGCCTCTCCATTTTTGTCAGGATAAAGACTGGTGTCCGAGCTGCAGTCTTTCAATACAGAGGCGTAAAATTCTTCCGCTTTTTTATACTTTTCTCCCTGGACTGCCCTTTCGTTGTCAAGTGCTGCATCATAGGCAGTATATACCTCTGCCGTAAGCTTTTCGCCTTGATATGCCCTGTCGATATCCGACAAAATAACAGAAAGAGAGGTGCCGTCTGCAATCAGATGATGCACATCAAGGAACAGATAACTTCCCTCATGTGTCCTATGTATCTCAAAACGGAACAGCGGCTCGTGAAACAGCGGAAACGGCCTTACCAGTTTTTTCCTGTCCATGCCGTCAATAATTTCAGCGGCGTATTCCAAATGATCATTCCTGCGCTGGCGTATTTCACCGTCCTCGTCCATAAAAAGCTGTACTTTCAAATATGGATGCACTTCCACTGTCTGCTCTATTGCTTCTTTTAGCCGAATCAAATCTATCCTGGAACTTAGCCGGAACAAATATGGAATATTATAAACCGTTGTTCCCATATTCGCCGTACAATCTACAAAGATACCTGCCTGGGCGTTGGTAAGAGGATACACCTCCCGTGCTTCATGTATCTCGGATTTTTCCGCCCCCAGAAGAAATCTTTCTAACTGGACGACAGTTGGATTTTCCCGGATATCATTTGTCTTGATTGCCACGTCAAATTTCTTTGCCAGAAGTACATTAAGTTTTATCGCACTGATAGAAGTCAGTCCCGCAAACTGAATATCAGTAGTGATACCAAACTCCCTGTGCCCGATTGCTTCAGCAATGCAGTCACAAATACGCTGCTGCATTTCATTTTTCGGCGGAATCATTTCATCCACTGCCTTTTGCGGCTTTGGCAGGGCGCGCTTGTTGACCTTCTGGTTCTGATTTAATGGAATCCGGTCAATCTGCATCGTTACTGCCGGTACCATATATGGCGGCTTTGTTTCCATAATAAAAGCATTCAGCTTCCTTGTATCAATCTGTTCATCTGACACAACATACGCCGCGATATATTTACCGCCGCCCTCCTCATCAAATGCAGCAACTGTAGCATCTTTAATCCCCGGAAAACGCCGGATAACTTCCTCCACTTCCGTAAGCTCAATCCGGAACCCTCTTATTTTTACCTGGGCATCCCGTCTGCCCACAAAAGAAATATTTCCATCATTTAAGTAACGCACCACATCACCTGTGTGATACATCCGCTCGTATCCCTCCTGGTCAGTATAAGGATTTTTAGCATACACCTCTTTTGTTTTCTCCGGACGGTTCAGGTACCCCCGCGATACCTGCCTTCCCGAAACAAGCAGCTCACCGGACGCCCCTGCCGGCAGGCGGTGTCCTTTGTCATCCACAATATAGAGTTTCAGATTATCCAGAGGCTTCCCGATCGGAATATCATCATAATACCGATCCATCTCAAAGATCGTTGTATAAACCGTGCATTCCGTAGGCCCATAGACATTGTAAAACCTGAAACCCTCCGGCGGATTTAAAGGAACCAGTTTTTCTCCACCCGTACTGAGATGTTTTAATGTTTTACTCTTTATTTCCATTGCAAATTGGCGTCCCACCTGTGTCGTCATAAAGGAATGGGTAATCTGGTTCTCCTCAAAATAATCACTGAGTGCAAAAAGGTCAAGGCGTATTTCCTCGGCAATGATATTTAATTGCGCACCTGCCGTGAGAGACGTAAAAATATCCATCATAGATGCGTCAAAACCATAGGAGGCATAGGCGGCCAGGCGGGCAGAACCGTCAAACTGATATTGTCTGTGATACCATGTGCAGAATGCAGTGATATTTCCATACTCAAGCATACAGCCCTTAGGCACCCCTGTCGAACCTGATGTGTAAAGCAGCGTGAACAAATCCTCCGGCTTTGGGGACGGCAGCTTTTCCATATATTCCGGCAGGTCTGGTATCTCATCAAGATACAATATCTGTCCTGTATAGCCAGACACCAATTCACGCATCTTCTGTGTCGTAATCAACAGTTTCGCGCCACTGTCCTCCAGCATAAAATGCAGCCTGTCCTGAGGATACGTATGGTCAAGCGGCTGGCAGGCACAGCCACTGCGGGCAATACCCATCGAACAGATTGCCATATATTCACAGCGTGGAATCAGCACTGCGGCTACGTCGCCTGCTGTTAATCCCTTCCTGATAATATCGCCCGCAAGATTACGCGTTATTTTTTCAACCTCACTGTATGTACATCTGACGTCTTCGTATACAATGGCTGTCCGGTCGGGATATTTAGCGGCAGCCTCCCCAAACATATCCACAACCGTTTTGCTGACATCATATGGCACTTCTGTCTCATTAAAACTATCAAGCATTTTTTCCTGCCGCTCTGAAAGGATTGTCACATCGGACACGTTGCGGCAGCCGAATATGGATTCAAAAGCGGCATTGTAAGAATCCATTATGTTCTGAACCGTTTCCTCCAGATACAAATCACTGCGGTACTCAGCTGTCAGATAATACTCCCCATCATAGAGACGAACCTGAAGTAACAGTGGCTCTTTGGGCAGGTCGAGGGACAGATCCTCACCAACAGCAACGGTATTTCCCATCGGATAATCGTCTGTAAGTTCTGCCTGATATGCAAAAATCAAATCAGAAGTAATCCCATATTTTGCAGCAATATCGGAAAACGGGAAAATATCATTTGCCATGGAATTCATTAACTGTTCCTGCAAAGAAACCATATAGGATACAATCGTAGTCTTATCATCAAATTTACAATATACAGGAAGCGTTTTTACAAGCATGCATATCGTATTCTCAAGCCTCGAATCGTTCCTGCCATTATAGATGGTCGCAAATAGCGATTCTTTTGCATTTGACCAGCGGGACATCAGGATTCCAAAAACTCCGGTAAAGAGTGTATTTGGTGTAATTCCCATTCTTTCACAAAATTGTAGGGCCGCTTCTGCAGAAACTGACATCTTATATTCTGCCAGCCCCTTTTTAGGCGTATCTCCTTTTTTGTCAAAAATCGGAAGCGACTCGATCTCCAGCCCCTGAAAAATATTGTCATAATAAAGAGCAGCCTTTTTATAACCGCCTCTCTCCACTGTATATTCTTCTGAAACAGCCGCATCAAAACCTGTATAGTCTTCCTCTGCCAATTCTTCGCCCATGTAGGCACGGTTCAGGTCCCTGAAAAAAATATCATAGGAATTTCCATCCGCCATGATGTGGTGAAAATCTATAAACAGGTACTTCTTCGTCTCGGTCTGGTAGATTGCAATACGGAACAGCCTGCCCCCTTCTAATTGAAATGGCTTTACAAGATTGTTCTTGTTAAACTCACTGTCTGTTGTTCTGATAATCTCAGGCACAAAATCTTCTGAAAAGGGTTTTTGAACCATTTCTCCGTCTTCACTGATTCCAAAACGTGCCGTCATATAGGAATGTGCCTGAATGGTTCTGGCAACTGCATCGGCAAGTTTCTCTTCCTCAATACTGTTGTCAAGCGTAAACAAAAACGGTATATTATAAATCGTTGTTTCCGGATTCTTCGCACACTCCGCAAAAATCCCTTTCTGGGAACCTGTTAATGGATAAACGCTGCGGATTTCCATTGCATCAGGCGCTTCTGCATTCCTGATAAATTCCTCCATAAGTACCACCGTATTATGCTGGGTGATATCGCTGGTCTTTATCGCTATGCCAAATCCCTCTGCCAGCAAGACATTTAATTTCATTGCCCCCAGAGAAGTAAGCCCTGCACGGTAAAATGGCGTGTTGATACCAAAGCTGCTGTTATTGGTGACGGATGCTATGATATCAAAAATTTTTTGCTGTATCTTATTTTTGGGCACCTCATAATCGCCCTGTTTCATCACCGGTTTTGGCAGGGATTTTTTGTCTATTTTCTGGTTTGCCGTCAGTGGCATTTCCTCAAGCTGAAGCAGGATATCTGGCACCATATAGTAAGCAAGGCTCTCTGCCGCAAAATCAGAAAGCTCCTGCGGCTCGATTTCTTTTGTGGCAGTATAGTATACGCAAAGCTGCTCATCAATAACTACCGCTACTGCATTCAAAACATCTGCATGGCTTAGAATCACTTCCTCAACCTCACCCAGCTCAATCCGAAGGCCCCTGAGTTTTACCTGATTATCCTTTCTTCCATGAAATTCAATCTCCCCCTCAGAGTTAATCAGGGCAAGGTCTCCTGACTTGTAGCCACGCATACCATGATACTCAATAAATACCTCGGCCGTCTTTTCAGGAAGGTTCCGATATCCACGCCCCACACCCTTTCCACAGATGAGAAGCTCACCGACCTGTCCATCCGGCACTTCTTTATTATTCTCATCAATAATATATACAAGCACATTGGCATTCGGTATGCCTATGGTGATATTCTCACCACTCGTGATTACCTTCATAGTACAGCTGATCGTTGTTTCTGTAGGCCCATATCCGTTCATGATATAGGCTTCCGGATTGACTGCACAGATTTTGTCATACAATCCTCCCTGAAATGCTTCGGCGCCCAGATCGTAGGAACGAACCTGCTTTAATGCCTCCCGCATTTTCGGAATTTCCAGCATAACAGAAACAAAAGATGGTGTTGTTGTTATACTATCAACGCCATGCCGCAGAATGGTATCCGCAAGCAAATCCAGATTATGTATTTCCTCCTCTGTTGCAATAACAACTGTCATGCCATTTGTGAGAGGAATAAACTCTTCCATAATAGAAACGTCAAATGTTATTGTCGCAAGCGCAAGAACAACCGACGCTTTTTCTGTAAATCCAAGCGTTTCATGATTCTTTGGGTTTGCGTTCACGAAATTTGACAGATTCCCCTGTTCAATCATAACACCCTTAGGCTTTCCTGTAGAACCTGACGTATAAATAACATAGCATAAGTCTTTTTCATGAATTTCCCGATTGGGATTTTGCGTATTTTTACCTTTCAAAATCTCGTCGATGATAAGAGGAGTACACTCTACTGTCTCCCACAAATCCCTGAACTGATTTTTTGTCTTTTCATCTGTAATAATCCACTTTGCGCCGCTATCCTCTAATATATAACGCACACGCTCCTTGGGATATTCGGCAGAAATACAGGTAAATGCCCCGCCTGCCTTTAAGATTCCCTGTGTCGCAGTATAAACTTTTATGCCACGCTCTAACAGGACAGCTACAATCGTTTCCGCCTCTACCCCATTTTTAATCAGGACATCTGCCACCCTGTTTGCATCCGCATTCAGTTCACCATACGTTTTCCTCTCGCCGCCTGAAATGACTGCCGTTTTGTCCGGATGCATTTCTACCTGTTTCTCAAACATACTTACTACCGATACAAAATCAATTTCATAGATCGTGTCGTTATTTTTTTTCACTTTCCTTCCTCCTATTCCATATCAAATTCTAACACAGTATTATTCAAATCCATTGTGCGCATATAACTGATGTCGGACGAGATTGCTTTCACGAGTTCGATTCCATGTATATCGAATCTCCCGCTGTCAAATTCATACTCCGTGGGATTAAAAGGCACTCCGTTATCCCTGATCCGCAGAAGCATCTTTTGCTTTTCTATCACCAGGCTGACATCAATCCAATGAGACCGCCCGCCGCCATATTTGATACAATTTACAATCATTTCCTCCGCAGCCACCGCCACGATATTCGCCTTATTAGCACTTATGCCGTGATCGAGACAGAACTTTTTTACCTCCCTGGGTACCAGCGCAGTCTCATCCATATCTGCCTTCACGGAGAAATCAAAACAGATTCCCGTTTCCTCCGGAAGCAGATAGAAATCCGCGCCTCTATGCTTGATCTTGCGATAAATATATGCTGTAAGGACCGTCAGTAGTTCCGAGCATACAAAACTAATCGCCAGGCCATTCATGCCGCTACCGCCCATCTGTACTTCAAGAATGATTCCGAGAGCCGCGGCGGGCAGCACATAAATGCCATTTTGAAAGAATGTAATAATGCTCGCCTGTTTTGACTCTTCAATCGATTCATAATAGCCCACAAGGAATTTATTCCATACATATGCCGGCAGGCACAGAATGAAAATTCTCAGGGCCGTGACCATCGTGGAAGATAGGGCTGGATTATCCACGCCGAACATAACGGTAATTGACTTTGCAAGCGCCATAACAAGTACGAAGATGCACACCGTTGCCACCGCGCTTAATACAAGAACCCTTTTGCACATGGCACGGATGCCGAAGTAATCCTTCTCCCCATATAGGATTCCCGCTATATTGGGTATGACGCCTATGATTCCGGCCGTAATCATTTCCACAATCATAAGGACATTGTCGCATACCGTATAAACTGCCATCCCGCCCTCTCCAATAAAACGGATAATAATTTCATTCAGGCCAAAGGATTTTATTATGGTCATAATCATAAATACAAAAATCGGCGCCCCTGATATGACCGCCTCTTTTAAAGGCGCAAATGATCGGATTCTGACGAGGCCGATCATGCGCTTCGGGGAGCGGATATAGAAGATAAAAATAACCATTCCCAGTAAGAATCCGGCCACCGTAGACAGAGAAGCGCCCGCGATGCCAAGATTGGTGAATCTTAATAATATGTAATCGAGAACCAGATTGATCACATTAGAAAGAATCAGGTAGGCAGACGCAAGCCCGGGATGATTTTCCACACCCAAAAAACTGGACATGAGAAGCCCGACACCAATCACCGGAGCGCCAAGCATCCCTACAAAAAGATAATGGCCTGCAGGAATACTCAAGCTTCCCCCTTTTGCTAAAGCATCTGCAATGGGCATTGCCAGAAAAGGCGCTGCCGCAGCAATGATCAGTCCCACGGCAACGGTTACCAGCAGCGTGAGCGAGAACAACTGTGACGCCCCCTCTTTGTTTCGCCTGCCAAGCAAGATACCTGCTGCAATAGATCCTCCCATACCAAGACAATAGCCAGTTACCTGTATTAGAGTTTCCATGGGAAGAACAAGAGTTATGGCTGACATTGCCTCTGTCCCCAAAAAGTTCCCCACAAATACCGTATCAACGATGTTCCCCAACTGCAAAGCCAGCGACATCATAATTCCCGGTAAAAGATACTTCCAAATTTTATTCTCTATCAGTCTTTCATTCCTCTGATGCATCTGCTCCATCTCCATATCCTCCTACCACACGTTTGCCTGCACAAATATATTTGTCATGCCGCGGCCTTTGCCTGCAGCATATTGTATCCTCTTACCATAATCTCTGTCACCAGAATGGAAAGCAATGCAAGAAGCCAGCATTGATAACTTTGAAAGCTCTCATAACCATTGATTCCGAGAGCAACAAAATATACCATGATATGCAGCGCATAATATTTTGATATATGTTCGCTATAATATAGAATCTGCCTTGCAACAGGATTCTTTGGCTCACCCAGTTTGCCTTCCTTTCTGCAGATTCTTTCCATAAAGAAAAATACGATAGCAAAAAGAAATATGTGCGCCATGCTTGCCACCACGTGCCAAGGGTTCGGCTGTGAATATGCATCAAGTAATGCAATATACATTTGGGATATATCCGAACCATATTTTTTGAATATCAGCGCCCACCATACAATAATGATCACGATGCTGGGAACAGCCAGCATGCCGTAAAATTTGTTTTTATCCTTCACATGCCGCAGGATTTTGCCAAAGGCAACTCCAAACATCGCATAGGACAGAAAATAGAGCGGCGTAAAGGAAACAAACTCTGCCTCTCCAATCAGTAGTTTCATAATATACCCAAGCACCGGCACATTTACAGGTTTTCCATAAAGAAATGGCGCAATGACACTCACGGCCACACCAATGATCACGTACCCTGCAATGTTCATATTCAGTTTCTTTAGCAATGCCATTATAATATAGATAATTCCGGTAATAAAAAAGATATTGATGTATTGAATGTATACCTCTGTCAAATAATTGAAATTATCCCTCCCGGTTCCTGTCAGGTGTCCAGAAACGAAGGGGTAGGGGATTAGCAGGGCGATCACATAGGCAACGTTATTCAGATACTGATAAGCCACCATGCGAACACCGCTCTTTGCCATTCCCACAGGCGTTGCATTCCTGCTGTAAACAGTTCCAATTCCCATAACGAAAATAAAAATAGCTGCGCCAGACATCGTTGCAAACATAAAAATCCACCGGGTAGCGGAATCTTCCGGGGACATGGTTGCCTGAAAGGCATGGATTAGGTAAATAAACAGCATAAAAATCCCTTTCAGGTAATCAAACTCCCTCTGTCTTCTGGTGTTTGTCTCTTCATGTGAAAATATAGCGTTCATATTTTTATCCTCTCTAAACTGCTAAACTTTCGGTTCTCACTCCTCCGTCATCACCAGCAAATCCGTCTGAATGACCGTAAAGAATAATATAAAAAATTATATCAAATGGTCAGAGAACAGCAACCCATTTGGGATTAAAAGGCTCTTTTTAGGGAATAGTTACCTTCACTATGCATAAACAGTCATTAACGCCAAAAAAGCGGCAGAGATTTCTCTCTGCCGCCCTGCTAGGCAACTATTTCTCACTCTGAAATCAGCAACTGCGAGGCAAACCTTTCATTCGCCTCCTACTGCTCCTGCTTCCTGCGATGCATGGAAAATTCATACTGGCTGTATTCCTGCAGCGTATCCAGAATGCCCCTTTCATCCGCCGCCTGGATCTGCTTGTCGCGCTCCCTCTTGAAGCTGCGCTCCTCCTGAATATTTCCCGGACCAGACACGCAGCCGCCCTCGCAGCACATGCCCTCGATAAAGTCCTCCGGCAGCTTGCCCACCTTCATGAGCATCAGCGCCTTCTTGCACTCTGCCGCCCCATTGCAGCGTCGCACATTGACAGAGTTTTCTACGCCCTGCTCAGACAATGCCTGCTGCACTGCAGTGGTCACGCCGCCAGCATTGGCATAACGCTTGCCGTACACGCTGCCATTCTGCTCCCCGATGGAGACAGGCTGCAGATGCACATCCTTTGCCCGGAACATTGCCCGCAGTTCCTCAAAGGTCATGGCAAGATCCGCATTCTCCCCCGGATATTCCTGATCCTGTCCCGCCTCGCTCTTCTTGGCGATGCAGGGGCCCACAAAGATGCACACGGCTTCCGGGTCCATCGCCCTCACCAGACGGGCAGTAGCCGCCATGGGAGATACCGTGGTAGAAATATTGTCCGCCAATGCGGGGAAATGACGACGAATCATATGGACGAATGCGGGACAGCAGGAGGTAGTCATCTTCTTTCCCTCATTGTACGCCTCTGCCCACTCCTTGGCCTCGGAATCTGACACGAAATCCGCTCCAATCGCCACGTCAACCATATCCTTAAAGCCCAGCTTCTTCACCCCGTCCCTGATAGACTCCATGGTAATATCCGCGCCAAACTGACCTTCTGCCGCCGGCGCCACCATAGCATATACTGGCTTGTCGCCTCTCAGATGCTCGATGATTTCTACAATGCGGGAACTGTCGGAAATGGCGCCGAAGGGGCAGGAATTGATGCATGCCCCGCAACGGATGCATTTTTCCTCATTGATATTGACTGTTCCGTTCTCCTCGCTAGCCTGAATGGCATCCACCGGGCAGGCCCGGCGGCAGGGACGCATAATATCCACAATGGCATTGTATGGACAGGCATCAAAGCACTGCCCGCACTCCTTGCACTTGTTGGGATCTATGTATGCCTTCGTCCTTGTCATCGTGATGGCATCGAACTTGCATGCCTGCATACATTTCTTTCCCATGCACTTCTGGCAGTTGTCTGTCACAGAAAAGCGAGTAACCGGACAGTTCTCGCAGGCCGCCGGGAGAATGACCACCGTATTGTTACATTTCTCACCGTTTGCGGGATTGATATTCTTCGCCAGCATGATGCGCTCGCGGATAATCTCCCGCTCCTTATATACGCAGCAACGGTAGCTGGGCTTGCTCCCCGGCAGGATCTCATAAGGCAAAGTAGCCTCGATTTTTTCCAGATTGCCCTCAAATGCAGCCTTTGCCACATGATACAGCACTTCATTCTTTACTTCTTCAATGGTATCATTTTCATTTAACATCATTGACCTCCATTCCGTACATTGCAGTTCATCGCCGCACCACACATGTGCGATTGGTTACTATTCACAGTAACATCATATCACAATGTATCCCTCACTGCAAATCTTTCTGATTCAGCAAAGAGCATTTCTGACAATGTCTGGAAGAGTTGATCCGGCTGGATCGGCTTAGACAAATGCCCATTCATGCCCGCTTCCCGGGATAGCTGCACATCTTCCTCATAAGCGTTGGCCGTCATAGCAATAATTGGTATGCTACCCGCATCCGGCCGATCCAACCCTCGAATCTCCCTTGTAGCCCGCAATCCGTCCATCACCGGCATGCGGATATCCATCAAAATAGCATCAAAAAAATACACGTCGGAACTGGCAAATTTTTCTACGCCATTTTTTCCATCATCTGCCGTAAAGACAATGATTTCCTTCTTCTCCAGCAGCCGCTTGGCAATTTCCGTATTCAGAGGGTGATCCTCCACCAGAAGGATTCTGCGATGAGCCAGATTGGCCTGACTCAGTTCCTTCCTCTGCTTTTCCTTCCTCTCGTCCGCATCCCTCTCCGCAGCCACCTCAAAAGACAGAGACACAGTGATTGTGGTGCCCTCCCCCAGTTCGCTGTCTATATGAATCGCTCCGCCCATCAGCTCCACCAGGCTTTTCGTAATGCTAAGCCCTAATCCCGTCCCCTGTACCTGGGCCGTAAATTCATTGTTCTCCTGGGCAAAGGGCTGGAACATATGCTCCTGAAATTCCCTGCTCATCCCAATGCCCGTATCAGAGATAATGAAATCGCTGGCAATGACATTGTCAAGCATCTGAACATTCTCCTCCCGGTAAGAAATGCTCCCCCCCTGCTTGGTATATTTTACCGCATTAGAAAATATGTTAAAGAAAATCTGATTCAGGCGAACCTTGTCCGCCATCACAGCAGGGTAGCGTTCTGATTCTCTTATATTCAGAGCGATGCCCTTATTGTTGCAAAGCGGCTCAAACATAGTTCTCAGATTTCCAATGAAATCCCCATAGGCATAGGACTCTTTGTGGAGTTCCACAGAGCCGTCCTCAATCTTGCTCATATCCAGAATATCATTGATCAGGCCCAGGAGGAAATGGCTGGCAGAATTGATCTTCGCCAGATTGGCCTCCACTGCCAATGGATCATCCGTCTCGTCCAAGGCCAAAGCCGTAATGCCGATAATGGCATTCATGGGGGTGCGAATATCGTGGCTCATGCGGGAGAGAAAGTCCGTCTTCGCCGCATTGGCCGCATTGGCTTCTTCCAGAGCCGCCGCCAGGGCCTGCCGCTGCTTCATCTCCGCCTCATATATGTCCGTGATGTCCCTCTGGGAGGCAAACACCAGCTTCTCGCCATCATTAATGTAAAAGAACTGAATCTTCTTCCTCTTCCTGGTTCCATCCTTCTGCACCATGGTATAAAAGACCGTATACTCCCCCACCAGGCTAAGCTGCTCCAACACCGTCTCCCACTGCAGCCGCTCCAACACCGCATCTTTTTCCTCCACCTCATGGTAATGGATATATTCCAGCAGCTTGTCTCCAAACTTCTGGTGCATCTTCAAATTTTCAGAGCCCAGCCAGTTATATCTTACAAATCGCTGGCTCTTTCCAAAAACAAAGGTGAGAAATTCATAGTCATGGCTTCCCGCACTTTCCAGAATCAATTCAATGATGCGCTGATACGTAATATCCGCAACGTAAAAAATCATGTCGATCTCGCCGCTTCTGGGATCCTGCATCATCTCCGCCACTGCCTCCGCCCACTTCACATCATTTTTTTCCATATAGCTAAAAGAAATGCGAATGGTTGCATTGCCCTTATGGAACTCCTCAATCAGATGATCCCTGGCGCAAACCTCCAGACACCTTCCCCGGTAATCCGGCATCACATACTCCGTCAGCTTCTTCATTACATCATCAATGGTGGCTGCGATAAAGACCTTCTGCATCAGCACCTTATGGATGCTATAGATTCCCGTCACCCTGTTCTTGGTTAAATTCATGCGACAGGATACCAGAGTGTCAGGATTGTCGAAAAAAAGCGCATTGAGGTGATTCTGATACCCAATTTCAATCTCCTTGCGCAGCGTGATGTCCATCTTGCTCACTGCCACTCGGACAGGCTGTCCCTCCCGCTCCTCCACCGTGCGCATCTGATAGGAATACCAGCGGTATTCCCCCTGGGAAAAATTCCGAAATTCTCCCTCCGCATAGGTCGCCCCATCATAAATCTTCCCAAACATTTCCTTCATTGCCGAAAGGTCGTCAGGATGGATTCTATTCTTCTCAAAAAGACATTCTGGATAATTGTAGATCTCCGTCTCCAGCTCGCTCATCTTCTCCCGGTTCAGCAGCAATGCCCGGTGCTCCTGGGGATAAAACTCAAAAAAAATTACGTTAATCCCATTAATCGCCGCTCTCAAAGATTCGTTGGATATCTGGTAATACCTTTTCAGCCTCCCATATCTCCACTCCTCTACTGCAAGCATCAGCAGGATCAGAATCGCTGTCAACGCCACCCATTCCGCCTTCATTCCATGCCTCCTTCTCCCGCTGCCCCTCCGCCGATTTCTATAACCCTCTCTTTCTTCAAGGACTCCTGCACCAGGATGGTGCGCTGGTTGCTAGATCCCTTAAATGCCAACCCCAAATCCTTTTTCTCAATCTGGAACTCCCCGTCCACCAGCACGTCAATATAGGAAAGCAGCTCCGCAGTCTCCTCCCACTCCCCCATCATCCTTCCCTGCACGTCCCGCTCAAAATCATACCCGGTAAAGCACCAGATGCTCTTCCCTGGATATTTCTTCCTCACCTTCTTTAGCAAGGGCAGAAGCCCTTTCTGGTTCTCATGTTCCAAAGGCTCCCCCCCCAGCAGGGTCAGCCCCTTTACATATTCTGGCTTCAAATATTCTAAAATTTCCTTTACGGTTTCCTCTGTAAAAGGCTTCCCATACTGAAAATCCCATGTCTCCGGGTTAAAGCACTCCTTGCAGTGGTGGGTGCACCCGCTGACAAAGAGGGACACCCTCACCCCCGGCCCATTCGCCACGTCATACTGCTTGATATCTGCATAATTCATATTCCGCCTCCGCAAAAACAGCACTTTTGAAAAGTGCTGCTCTGCTTTCTATATTTTCTATAAATGGAGTACCCTGGCTCCGATTTCCTTCGTCTTTCCCACATTCCAGAAATTCTCTCCCAGATAGCCGCAAGTCCTCCTAGTGACATTCATCTTAGATTTATCCTTATTGTGGCACTGGGGGCATTCCCATTCCAGATTCTTGTTGATCACAATTTCCCCGTCAAAACCGCACTTATGGCAATAATCCGATTTGGTATTGAACTCCGCATACTGGATATTCTCATAGATGAAGCGTACCACATCCTCCATGGCCTCCAGATTGTGCTTCATATTGGGAATCTCCACATAGGAGATGGCGCCTCCGGAAGAAATATTCTGGAACTGGCTCTCAAAGGTGAATTTGGAAAAGGCATCAATCTTCTCCCGCACATCCACATGGTAAGAATTGGTGTAATACCCTTTATCCGTCACATCCTTGATAGCCCCGAATTTCTTCTTGTCAATCTCCGCAAAGCGGTAGCACAGGCTCTCTGCCGGCGTGCCATACAGGGCAAAGCCAATGCCTGTCTCCAGCTTCCATGTATCACAAGCCAGGCGCAGGCGCTTCATCAGGCGCAATGCGAAATTGGTACCCTTGGGATCCGTATGGCTCACCCCCGTCATGACCTTGGTAGCCTCATAGAGTCCGATATATCCCAGAGAGATGCTGGAATATCCGTCATGCAGCAACTTATCTATCTTCTCTCCCTTTTTCAGCCTGGCAATCGCACCATACTGCCAATGGATGGGGCTTACATTAGAAAGCGTTCCCTCCAGGGCATGATGGCGGCACATCAGCGCCTCGAAGCAAAGGGCCAGCCGCTCCTCTAAGAGTGCCCAGAACTCCTCCTCGTCCCCCCCTGCCGCAAGAGCGACCTGGGGAAGATTCAGGCTCACCACCCCCTGGTTAAACCTTCCCTCCCACTGGTACTCCCCATTTTCATCCTTCCAGGGAGCCAGGAAAGAGCGGCATCCCATGCAGGAAAATACATTGCCCTCATAATTTTCCCGCATCTTCTTGGCAGAAATATAATCCGGATACATTCTCTTGGCAGAACACTTCACCGCCAAACGGGTAAGATAATCAAACTTCCCGCCCTTCAGGCAGTTATGCTCGTCCAGCACGTAAACCAGCTTGGGAAACGCAGGAGTGACATACACGCCCTTCTCATTCTTGATTCCCTCGATCCTCTGATTGAGAATCTCCTCGATAATCATGGCATTCTCTTCCACATAAGGGTCATTCTTATCCAGATTCAGAAACAGCGTCACAAAGGGCGACTGGCCATTGGTGGTCATCAGGGTATTGATCTGGTACTGAATCGTCTGCACGCCAGACTTAAGCTCATCAGACAGGCGATCTTTCACAAGCTCGTCCCGCACCTCCCGGCTGAATTTGTCACCATATTTTTTATTGTAATATTTCTCATATTTCTTTCGGCTCTTTCTCAGATACCTCCCCAGATGCCTCACGTCCACCGACTGTCCGCCGTACTGGGAACTGGCCACGGCAGAGATAATCTGGGTCATCACCGTGCAAGCCACCTGAAAACTCTTGGGGCTCTCAATCAGCTTTCCATTCATCACGGTGCCATGCTCCAGCATATCCCCGATATTAATCAGGCAGCAGTTAAAAATGCTCTGCAAGAAATAATCCATGTCATGAAAATGCAGGATTCCCTCCTCATGAGCCTTCACAATCTTCTCAGGCAGAAGCACCCGCTTGGTCAGATCCTTGGACACCTCCCCGGCTATCAAATCCCTCTGGGTGGAAGCGATATAGGCATTCTTATTAGAATTTTCCTCCATCACATCCTTATTGCTATTCTTAATCAGGCTCATGATGGAATCATCCGTAGTATTCGCCTGCCGAACCATCTGACGGGTATAGCGGTAGATAATATATTTCTTTGCCAATTCAAACTTGCGCTCGCTCATCAGCTTCTGCTCGATCATATCCTGAATGTCTTCCACCAGGAGATTGTCCGCATGGACATTTTCAATGCCGGCCACGATAGCCTCGATCTTTTCCTCCGTCATCTGCTCGTAACGGTCCACTTCCGCATTCGCCTTCTGAATGGCAATAATAATTTTATTCCGGTCGTAATCCACGATTCTCCCGTCTCTCTTCGTCACCTTCATCCGAAATTCTTCCTCCTTTTAGGCAAACCCATATAGGTATTACTATTCATGGTAACACTTAAACACAAAAGAGATTATAGCATTAGGGGCAAAAAAAGTCCACTATATCTTGTGATTTTTTAACACTTTTTCACTAAATATTGTGGACTCTCCCATTTTTCTAAGCACTACTTTTGTAGACTATTTCCATTCTCGGCTTCGCCGCGCATAGCAGTTTCCTACGACATCAGCCTTTCCAAATAAACCCCGTAGGCAGAGGGGATGCTGAAATCTCTCCTGATCTCCTCCCGAGAGGCCAGGACAAGGTTTTCCACCCCCCTCTGGGGCATCTCTTTCAAATGCACCAGATACCCCAGCATATGCCATTCTATGTGAGTGAAGATATGTTTTCCCGGGCCGAGAAGCTCCACCTCATCTCCCCAGGCTCCCCACTCCCGCAGAAAAGTTCCCGCCTCCTCAGGACTCAGATGCCCCTCCTGGGAGGGAAATTCCCACAGCCCTGCCAAAAGCCCCTGACCCGGCCTTTTCTGCAACACATATTTCCCCTGGTACTCCAGGATGAACACCGTCTTTTCCTCCCGCTTCCTAGGCTTCTTCTTTGGCTTGTTGGGATAGAGGGATGCATCTCCCGCCATCCTTGCCTGGCACTGCTCTGCCAGAGGACATTTTTCGCACAGCGGCTCCCCCACCGGGATGCACACGCCGGCTCCCAGATCCATCCACGCCTGATTAAACTCCCCCGGGGCATCGAGCGGCATGATTTTGCTGATTTCCTCCCGAATCCCTTTCTGAACCTTTCCCTGGGTGATATCCCCGCTCTCCCGCACCAGCCTGGTATAGACCCGGTATACATTTCCATCCACGGCAGGCACTGCCTTCCCAAAGGCCATGGAAGCCACCGCCCCCGCCGTATAGGCACCAATGCCGGGAAGGCGCAGAATCTCCTCATACTCCTCCGGGAACACGCCGCCATAGTCATCCATAATCATGACCGCCGCCCTTTTTAGATTTCTTGCCCGATTATAATATCCCAGCCCCTGCCACAGCTTCATCAGCGCATCCTCCGGCACGGCTGCCAGATCCCTCACCTCCGGCAGCCTGTCCAGAAAGCGTTCATAGTACCCCTTTACCGCCTCCACTCTGGTCTGCTGAAGCATAATCTCCGACAGCCAGATGTGATAGGGATTCCTATCCTCCCGCCAGGGCAGCGCCCTCTTATTCTCTTCATACCAGGCGAGCAGCGGGGCAACGATATCTTCCAACATCTATTTCACCCTCTCAATTCTTATTTCATATTTTCATTCTGAGACAAATTTAAAATCTCCCGCACTTCCTCCGGCTCTATTTTCGTATATTCCGAGAGTTCCCACACATCAGGCACCTTTCCCATCTCTTCCGCAAGGTACTTCGCAGCCTCATGCAGAAGATTGGCCTTGGCTAGCACGGCGCGCTCCCCGTCCCTGGATGCGGTCTCCTCATCAATGAGGCTCTCCATGGCATGAACCGCCTCCATATCCAGCGTGCCGAAAAATCTCTCCCTATCCAGGGTGCCGTCCCCCCGAAGAAAATCTTCCCGATTCCTCTCTATGATTCGCATGGCCTCCATCAGGCCCCTATTTCCCTCAGCAATAATTTCATCTTGGGAAACAGGTCGTTCCTCATAGTTTCTAGCCAGTTCCACTACCCGCGCCAGGCGCATCTCAATCAGGGAATCCCTCAAAGCATCTTCCCCCTTCAGAAAAGAAACTATCAAATCCTCCTCCTGTTCCAAATCCCCGGCAATCCCAGATATCTCCCGCTGGTAAATCCGCAGATTCTCCTGCCCCCTGGTCGCAGGCCGCCCCTGGGCCCCGCCTTTTCCAGATGCCCTCTCTGCAAGATTCTCTTTCTTCCCGTCCGGCACGAATTCCTGCCTGGCACCACCCTCGGGGGAAGGCCCCTCTTCCACCGGAATATATTGATACCCATCCACTGCAATTCCATGTTCGCCCAGATACTGATACACCGCCCCCATCTGCTCTTCCGACAAGGCATCGCCCCCCAGGTAGCGGGCTATTTCCTCCTTCGTCATCCTATTTTGCTGGGATGCGGCAATCCCTTTGATTTCCTGCAGCATCTCCAAAAATTTTCCTTGATTTTCCATATCGATCCCCATTCAAAAAGCCACTATGCATAGAAAAAACCTTGCGGGACAAAAATCCCGCAAGGCATTTTTCATAAGTAAAGAACTTTCAAGAAAAAATATTCAATTCATTCTATCATCGTCCCTGTCATTGTCACCTGTCAAATTATTTAATCTTGCCAGATACTGTAATAGAAATGGACTTCTTAGCCATCTTTATGCTCTTGCACTTCTTCTGGGCCTGAGAATTACTCTTATTCACTGCCAAGAAGTTCACTGTGCCAGCAGTACCTTTCTCAGGCTCCATTGCAGGATTCTTGATCGTCTTAACGGTCTTGCCGTCAACCTTGATGACCATCTTTACGCTCTTCACTTTCTTCTTCATTTTTCCAGGCATCGTAGTGCAAACGCCTAAGTAATTGAAAGACTTTGCCTTCTTCACCTTCTTGAAGCCATTCAATGAAACAGTGAAGCTGAACTTGCCCTTGCTCTTGAATGTCTTATCGGTAGCCTTGGTGCCCTTAATCATCGCGCCAGTCTTTAACTTGATACCCTTGCAGGTATTCTTGTTGGTAAGCGTGTCGCGGTTGTAGAAGTTGTTCGTCTGCATGAAAAGTGCAGCCTTATACGTAGCCGCATCTGCTTTCTTCGGTGCAGGAACCGTAACAGCCCCAGCTACTACAACAGCAGCCATTGCAATAGAAAATACTTTCTGTGATGTTTTGCTAAATCTCATAGTGACTCTTCCTCCTTTAATAATAGATAATTTGACAAATTCATAGTAACACTCTATACCTCTATCGTCAACCTTTTTGTCCGAAAAAATATTTTTCCATCATTTCCCTGCGGGAAGGGCATTGACGCCGATAAATTGTTACTATGCTTTCTATAATAGAAACATACTATATCCATAAGGCGAAAAAGAGGCACAAATGCATCAATTCATCATCAGATGCGCAATAGATTCCGCTACGGCCGAAATCTGCCAAAATGCCAGTTCCTTATCTCGCATAAACGCCGGTTATCTCTGCGATGTACATCTTATGGTAGTCCCCGGAAGCATACCAAGTGCCGTCAATGCTCTCGTCCAGGTAATCTTCTTTCCTAATAGGTGTCTGGGACATCACCCGGCAGGTCAATACCATGCTGCCCTCGTCAATGTAAGGGATGCCATCCATATAGCCCACATGGACCCCGGACTCCTTAATCTTATCCTCATCCCGACCTGACACCGTACCCAAAAACTTCATTTCCTTCCGATACTCCTCCGAGGGAAAACTGAGGGAGAATGTCCCCTCCCGGTCAATAAATTCCTTTGTGAAACGACTGTCCCTGATAAATACAAATGCCACATTCTTCCCCCACATCACGCCCACGCCTCCCCAGGAAGCCGTCATGGTATTTGCCTTCTCCTCATTTCCTGCCGTCACCAGCATCCAATCCTTTCCGATCATGTTAAAAGGATTCACTTCCAACTGGTCCGCATCTACTTTCTGAAACATATGCATCGTTATATCTTCCTTTCTCATCCACTTATTTTCCGGACAGAAATACCATATTTCCGCCTCATAATATTATATCGAAGTACATTGTCTTTGGAAACCCTTCCCAGCAAATTTTCTACTCGTCTGATGGAATGTTTTAGCTGTTTGTCACGGAGCGGTAGCCAACCTTCAAGTCTGCCATATTCATCAACTCCGTGCCAATAAAAAAGTGTAGCAAGATTTCCTGATAACTTTTTCCCAATTTTGCCATGCGGGCCGCCCCGCACTGGCTAAGTCCGGCTCCATGGCCCAGGCCGCCCCCGATAAAGAGAAAAGATACCTCCTCCCCCTCCGTCAACGTGCTGACGCAGAATGCGGCACTGGGCAGCATAGACATGAATCTATGGCTTTTTCCATCATTATATGTAATCCTCTCATAGAGAGGCGCAAGAACTTTTCGTATATTGTGCTGGGTCACCACCTTCACCACATTTTCTGATCCCACGATGACGATCTCTGTAACCAGGCCGCTTCCCGTCCGATGTTCCGCTCTGATTTTCCTAACCGTACCCATGGATTTCAAAGGCTTCTTCACATATCTCCCGCTCTTCGTCTGGGTCAGCACAAGATTTGGATTCTGGCTATAGCAGGCAGAAAGCAGATTATCAATCCTTGCAGAAAGACTGCCCTGCCCCACGGAGACATTCCAGCGATACCAAGATGCCCCGCTGTCATAAGTCTCGCACCCCGGACGACGAAGAAAAGACAAGAAAGCATCCTCCCCAGACAGGTCTTCTTCCTTTTTCCCCGTATCCCTCCGGCTCTCCTCGGTAATCTGAAACTTCCCCTGCAGATAGGGAATGTCGCTATCTGTATTCCACACATCCCTGCCATCCGCCGTGTATCCCCAGGAGGTGGAATAATAATAGGTCTGCACCACCTTTCCACCCTTGGTCAGCACCATCCCCCTGGTACTCTTTACAGCCTTCCTGGAACGGCGGTCCTCCGGCACGTTATTGTACACCTGGAATGCCTCGCTGTCGTCCACGTCCCCATGATACTTGTCATATCTGTGGGATTTCATCTGGTTATAGGCATAACTCCTGGCACATACCGCCTGGGCTTTTAGTGCCTCCATCTCACTGCTGGTGGACAATTCGCTGGGGACCACCGCATAGAGATATTCCTCCAGAGAGAGCGTATTATAAACCAAAAATCCCCCTTTTTTCCATGCCAGCTCTATCCGGCTCCGATATTTGGGACATCTGCCCTGACGCTTGATGGACAATATTTGCAGCCGTTCCCCCGATGACGGATTGATTGCGATCTTCTTTCCCTTCCACTTTTTGTCACTACTGTGGAAGGCAATCTTTTTCCCTCCATCATACCCAGTCTCCTTGCCATCTATGGTCACGGTATACTTCTGGCTAGAAGTAAGCGTAATGTCCTTGTGAAACAGGCTGGCAAATCCCGTGGTCTTCAAAAGCACCCGAATCTCCGGATCCTTTTCCCGACGCTTGGAGCCATCCTTCTTTTTGGGAGCCGTAGTGGCAGATAATCCCCCCAGCAGTTTTATGCTCTGAACCGTAGGATTTTTCCTAATCGGGCCAGATTCCCATAAAAGCATGCAAAATACCAGCAGTGTCAAAATGGCGATCCACCAAATCTGAAACACTTTCCTTTTTTTACGATTTCTTTTTCCCATGATTCTATCTTCCTTTGCTATCTTACAACTTTATCCTATTCCTGTCCTTCTGTCAAATAGAACCATTTTGTCATGGGAAAAACACTGTTGACATGTTGCCATACACTGCCATTTATTTCTGCCGTCGCAAGAACCAAATTAGAAATCCCGCCGCCAGGAGCCCGCCAGGAACGACTAGGATCAATGCGCCGGCCCACAAATACTGCATGGAAGGAGGCACGGAAATATAGGAATAAGAAAAGCTCTTCCTGTCAATGGATACCTCTTTCACTTCTGATTTGCTCAGAGCACTGACCGCCTTCTTAAATACACTGGCATCCTCCAGCTGAGACAGCCCGGCAAACTCCTCGGTGAAAGCCCCCGACGAGGCAAACACAATCAGATTAGTTTCCTTCCCGCCTACCTTTTCCTGCACGGAATATCCTAAAGAAAAAGGTCCATTTCCATCCCCTTTCTCCTTCTGCAAGTGATTCGCAACAGGCTCCCTTTTCAGATAGCTGTCCTGGGATGTAGCAAGAAGCTCCGTTATCGCAAGGGTATCCCTTCGCTTGGATTCTTCCTTTTCAGACAATCCGCAGGCAAAGGGAAATACGATATATCCCTGTATATCCTGCAAAATCCCTGTGCCGTCAGATATCTGGGGAACAATGTAGCTGGGAGAATCCATATAATTTCCCGCCCCCTCAAAGACGCAGCCACTCTCCGCCTCCACGCCGTAATAGGATAAGACCTCATAATAATTCGGCGTCTTTTCCCTAGTGTAGCCAGCATTCAAAATAGCATTATTGCCCGCCTTCAAATACTTGAGAATCCGCTCCTTCTCCTCCTTGCTGATATCTGTCTCCGGCCCATTTACAATCAGCAGCTGGCAATCCTTTGGCACTTCTTCCACCGTTGCCAGTTCCAATTCCTCCATATCCATGTTCATTTTATCCAGGGCATCCGCAATGGTAGTTCCCAGCTCATACTCCCCATGCCTGGCAAGGACATAAGCCTTCTTCCTGTCCTGAGATACCACCCGCTGGATGGCAGATGTCACCTGCCCCTCCACATCCAGGAACTGCTCGCTCTGCCCGGTGGCATAGTCCGTCTCCACAGGAAGCATTTCCGAGGCAGATACATGCTGGGATGCCTTAGTCTGATGATTCACTACGATCACGTCATTGGAGGACACCTCCCCCTCCACGCCCTGTTTCCCCGCAAAGCCGGGATTATCTGTAGGATTTATCTTTTTCATGGCAATGTGGCCAGAAATCTTATCATACTGCTTCAAGACCTTATTGATATACTCCGTCTCCTGACCATCCTCCACCATATAATAGATGGTCACGTCCTGCTTCAGCTGCCCCGCCATCTTCTTCGTATCTTCCGTCAGGGTGAAGAGGCTGCCGGAACTCAAATCCGTAGAAGGATTGACTTTCCCAAAGAAAAGATTGGCTCCCACCACCAAGGCAATGAACAGTCCGCTGACAATGCCGTTAAACGCCCCTGATTTGACCCTCTTTACTATCTGTACTGTAAGAAATACAAAGAGGCATGCAATGGTCAGATAATAGACAACGGAATCATAATTCAAAATACCATACCTAAAATCATCAAATCGGAAGGAGATGGCAAGCATATTCATAAATTCCGTAGCCAGACTCTCGTAAAGAGAGGATTTCACAGCAAAGACAATCCAGATTGCCGCCTCCCCCAGCACTCCCAGCACCAGGGCAATCTTCACGCTTTTTAGCACTCTCTGCCCCAAAATCATCAGCATAGCCCACAGAAAGGAAAGAATCACGCACTGGGACAGACTATCCGCAGGAAGCATGCCACTGATATTTGTCATTAAAAAAGATAGCAGGAGAACCACGAAGGTAACGACCGCCGCAATTGCCTGGCTTTCCGTAAGAGAGGATATGAACATGCCCACCGCGATGCAGGCAGCCCCCAGCAGAAAAAATCCCACAATGCTGCTGTATGCCGAAGACAGCTGCACATCCTTCCCATAGAATCGGATAATCAGCGGATAGCAGGATATCGTCAAAGTCCCCGCTAAAAACAATGTAAGAACGGCAAAATATTTTGCCAGTATGATTTTCACGACTGAAACGGGCGCCGTCAGCAAAAGCTGGCTGGTCTTCTGATAATTTTCCTCTGCCAGAAGACGCATGGTGAGAATGGGTACCAACAATACGAATAAAAAAGAAAGGCTCCCCAAAGTCTCCTCAAAATTTCCCAAGCCGCCAGCAAAATTATACGCCCAGGTATAAATCCCCACAATGGCCAGAAAAAATGCCAGAAATGCAAAGCCAACCATAGAACAGAAATATTGCCGAAGTTCCTTTTTATATATCGCAAGCATCTATCCCACCTCCTCTTCCAACTGTCCGTCCTCTTCCAAATTTTCAGCCTCATCCTTGGTCAGCGCTATGAAAGCATCCTCCAAGGACGCATCCGGAGTAGTCATCTCATAGATGGGACAGGAAATGCCCGCCAGGGCAAAAAAGATCTGCTCTCTGACACGCCCTTCCTCCTCTCCATGGATGATTAGGGAAAGAAGCCCATCCTCCCCTGGCGCCTGCACCTCCTCAATCTGCCGAATCTCTTCCAGGGACTGCAGAGCCGGAAGAATCTTCTCCCTATCCCCCTTAACCACGCACTTTATCCCATTTTTCCGGCGAATCTGCCTAGTGAGTTCCTCCGACGTGCCCGCAGCAATCATCCTGCCCCTGTTGATAATGATAATCTCATCGCACACAGCAGAAATCTCCTGCATGATATGGGAACTTAGAAGAACAGTGTGATCCTTGCTCAGACTTCGAATCAGCTCCCGCATCTCCATAATCTGTCCGGGATCCAGCCCCACTGTAGGCTCATCAAGAACCAGAATGTCCGGATCACCCACCAGGGCTCCTGCCAGTCCCACCCTCTGCCTGTAACCTTTGGATAAGTGCCGAATCAGCCGATCCGAAACATCCTGTATCCCCGTCTTCTCCATCACGTCATGTACTACGGCATCCCGCCTCTTCCTTCCCATCTTTTTCAATTCGGCGGTGAACACAAGATACTCCCGCACCCGCAGATCTTGATACAATGGCGGAATCTCAGGAAGGTAACCGATATTTGCCTTTGCCTTCTCCGGCTTCTGCGCCATGTCGATGCCATCAATCAATACCTTGCCCGATGTGGGAACAATATATCCGGTAATCATATTCATGGTAGTGGATTTCCCAGCCCCATTCGGCCCCAGAAAGCCAACCACCTTTCCCGTGCCCACCACAAAGGACAGATCATCCACCGCCCTGTGCCTTCCGTAATACTTCACTAGATTTTTAACCTCAATCACGCCCCGTCCTCCCATAAATTATTTCATAAAGATGCCCAATAAATTACTACTCTGCATTATGGTATCACGGGAATGTCAATTTTTTGTGAAAAATATTTGAAAAAAATGTTTCCAGCAGCTACAATTCACGATATCCAGAAAAAACAGAATCGCCCCTACTTCCTAATCCTGTGCATAAAGGACAGGGGATAGCCAAATACCTTAAGAGACAAAATAAATGTCAGCGCAATGGCGGCAAGCATGTATGCAGCCTTTCCAAAAGGCGTCGCGCAAAATGCACCAATCTCTTCCCCGTATTCCATCAGAACGGCAATGAGAAGCCAATGCCAGAAATACACTTGCAGGGTCCTCCTTCCAAACTTCGAAATCACCGGAATCTTCCTGCTGGGAACAAGAACCACCAGAGCCATCCCCGTCAGAATCGAGATGCCGTAGCAGAACAGACGGTACAGGCATCCTGCAGAATAAATGTCTTCCCAAAATGGATTGCGCCCGGTAAACAGCCCCCGATATGTATACATAAAATCCAGCTTGCATCCGCACAGCCAAATCCAAGCAAGCAGAATAACCACCCCTGGAATTTTCCATCCCCAACTCACTTCCAGACCATTCTTGGCCTTCCCCTGCGCCATGATTCCCAGCACATAAAAGGGATAGAATACAAAGATTCTTGACAATACAAGAAAATCCCCTATCCCGTTGTCATACCCCGCAAAACAACCAATAATCAGAGAAAACACGAAAATATATTTGGCATTAACCTCTCTCAACGCATACGATAGGAGCATAAAAACCGCCAGCGCAAGCATATACCAAGGTGCGCCGTCCTCTGTAAACACTGAAAATGTTAATTCATGCCCTAGCATGTAATTTCGAACAGCAAAGAACGATATCTTAAAGAGCCAAAACAGGCACACATAGGAAACAACCTTCTTTGCTACATTCTCATTCTTGTGAAGAAGGCCGGATACAAAAATAAATAGGGGCATATGAAATGCATAAATGCACAGATAAATGCTCTTGAACAGGGGCTCCTGAATGCAGCAATCCGCAAAATGCCCCAGCACCACCAGCACCATCAGCAAAAACTTTAAGTTATCCCATTCATACACTCGATTCTTCCCCGACATCCAATTACTCCTTTTTCACCTTTCCCATAAAGTAAAGCCATGCGACTCTCAACATCTGCATGGCTTTACTTTTACAATAACTCATACAATACAATCAAAGGGTAGATCCCCGGCTTGCCTATATGTCAGCGATATAGCCCACTAACACTTTTCTGGTTCAGGATAAGTTTCTCCAAACGTATCTACTGTCACCTTGCTCATCACCTGCTCCTCCATCGGCGCATCCATATAATTCGTCTGGGTAGTGGCAATGGCATCAACCACATCCATCCCCTCCGTCACCTTTCCAAAAGCAGCATAGGCACCGTCCAGGTGAGGCGCATCCTTATGCATAATAAAAAATTGGGAGCCGGCCGAATTCGGCATCTGGGAGCGGGCCATAGAAAGAACTCCCGCTGAATGAAGCAGATTATTCTCAAATCCATTCTGTGAAAACTCGCCCTTAATATGATAGCCCGGGCCACCAGTGCCCACGCCCTCCGGATCGCCGCCTTGAATCATAAAGCCCTCAATAATCCTGTGAAAGATTACACCGTCATAAAACCCTTTCTGAATCAGGGATATAAAGTTATTTACAGTATTCGGAGCAACCTCTGGATATAACTCTGCCTTGATTACGCCTGCGTTCGTCTCAATTGTCACAACTGGATTCTGTGCCATAATCTACCTCCATTTCCATATATGTACCCTTTGCCAATGTTACAGGCTCCTCACTGGGAAAAAAGAATTCTAATTCCAGTGCAAAGCCTGCATAAAAATACTGTCAAACAATAATCCAGAATATATATTATCCGAAACTCCTTCTCTTGTCAATCCTTAAAATATGACTGGTCAAATCCCGTTGAGGCACCCTGCCCCATCTCTTTCCCTTCCTTGGGATGCCAGGGGGTCTCCTCCGGGTTCAGCCCCATATTCTCATAGCCGGCATCTTTCGGCGGCCGGGGCGGCTGATTTCCACTCGCCCATGGATTTTCCCGGGGCGGCTGATTTCCACTCGCCCATGGATTTTCCCGGGGCGGCTGATTTCCATTCGCCCATTGATTTTCCTGAGGCGGCTGATTCCCATTCGCCCATTGATTATTCTGGGGAGGAATGCTCGCATCTTGTTTCCATGCACTCTGGGGCGCTACCTCCACAAAATCACCATGCTTCTTCATAGAATACAGGAGTATGCCCAGCCCAGCCGCAAGCGCCAATGTCACGGCCAGTCCCCCCTCCATGCCAAATGCGCCTCCATTGACTAGTTCCCATCCATCTGCCATTCCGCTGTGCAGCAGAGAAGGCTGCGTCTTCATGCCGCTCACCTGCACGCCGAAAAGATTTCCCTGGGCAAAATTCCAAACACTATGCACGGCGCCCACAATCCAGATATTCTCGCAGCGAATAAAGAGCAGCGCCATGAAAACGCCGAAGAGAAAGAGATTTACATAGGCCAGCAGGGTAACGCCCTGGTTCATTCCGTGCAGCATGGAGAAAAACAGGGAACTGAGTACCACCGACAATACCATGGAACACCGCCGAGACAGAGATACCAGCAAATATCCCCGGCAGAGAACCTCCTCCGCCATGCCCTGAATCAAATATCCCAAGAAAAATCCTACCACATACAGAATGGTCTTTCCGGACAAATCCATTCCCTCCACGGCAACGCTGCCAGAGACAAAGCAAAACAAATATGATATGCCAAAAAGCAATACGCCCAAGAGCATGCCCTTCAGATAATCAATTACCCATCCCTTCTTCCGAAATCCCAGAGTAGATAACTTTCTCTTTTCCAGAAAGCGACAGTACAAAAGCACCACCAGGATCAGCCCCAGTTCCCCCACTAGGAGCACAATGGTAATCCACTGGGGAACATTCAGGATCAGTTCCATCACCTTCTCTATATTCATCCTGCCAGAAAAAACCATCTCCTGATATTCCCGATTTCCCAAAAGATACACCATTAGCGCTGGCATCTGCACAAAACTTCCCAGCATGCTTCCCACAAAAAAAACAGCAAGCGCAATCAAAATCTCCAGAATGGGATGATGCCCCCTGGAAGAAATTTTCGCCATAAATTCTGGTTTTCGTATATCTCTCATATTAAGACCCTTACCTTTCTATATATTTTACATCAAAAGCCTGCCACTCCCGCCATCATTCCCCATGCAAAAATCCTTTGACCATCTCTGCAAGAAATAGGTCAATGATACCATGTATAACGAAGCTCTGTCAAACAGCCCAACTTTGCGGTTATTTTTTTCAAAGAATAATAATAGACTTGTACGGAAAAAATAACCCCAACAAATATGAAGCAAGGAGGAACACTACTATGCTATTGCGAAAAAAAGATGTGGATTTACTGGCAAGCGAACTGCTAGAAAGAACTCTGGAGACCCAGCAAGAAATCTATATTGCCCAGATGGAAAAGGAATTTGAAGATGATTATTCCTCCGACCAAATCGACAGAATCTATCATAGATACCGCTATTTTTTACGTCAGGGGGGAAGAAAAGAAAACTAGCCGCCAGGGCAAGCCATGCAAAAAGCAAATTTTCATTTGCTTTTTGCATGATTCCAACGCATATTCATACCCGAGCAATGCTCCGCCAATCATAGCCATACATTAATCGCGGGACAGGCCTTTTACTGGCTTCGCATCTTTTTCGCCTGTTTCTGTCATAAATTTCTCAATCACCTTCACCACCCCATCCTCATCATTGGATCCGGTCACATAATCCGCCACCTCTTTCACCTCGCTCTGGGCGTTCCCCATGGCAACCCCCAGACCTGCAAGGCGAAGCATAGGCAAATCATTATAACTATCTCCAACGCATATCGTCCGATCTTTTTTCACATCCAGACGCTTAATCAATTTTTCCACCGCCACGCCCTTATCCACAAATTTGGGCAAAATCTCCACATAATAAGGATCTGAGCGGAACACATTCAGCCTGTTGCCAAATTTATCCTGCATCAGCTTCACAACTTCCTTCATCCGCTCCGGCTCCCCGGACAGCAAGAACTTATTCACCGGAAAAGATATTTCCTGTAAGAAGTTGTCCGATTCCCGCAACCCCACATCGCAAGCCTTGGCATCCACTTCCACATAGGAATTGAGCCCATTACCTGCAATCATTTCTTTTTTCTGATCGTGGAATACGAAAATGCCCACATTCTCCTCCTTGGCCGCCTGATAAATCGGTACATGGAGGTCCTGGTCAATCATTCGATTGAAAATGCATTCCCCCGTCTTGCAATTTATCACCGTGGTGCCATTATTGGCAATCACATAGCCGCCATGCTCCTCCAAGGCAATCTCCGAAGCCGTGCGGCGTATGCCAGCAATGGGTCTGCCTGTGGCAATCGCCACCGTCTTCCCCCGCTTCTGGGCATCCACAATGGCATTTCTCGTCGCCTCCGTAATCTCCTTCGAAGAGTTCACCAAGGTGCCGTCCACATCCAGAATCAGGGCGTCATAATTATCCCCCTCCGGCTCTTCCAAACCCTTCGCCTTGCGGAATATCTTCATAAATTCCTTGCCAGTAATGGTCTCCTTTTCATATAGGAAATCTGCCAACCGATCAAGAGTCTCCCTATCCTGGGAGAGCAATTCCCTCGCCTTTTCATAGCACTCTCTCAGAATCTTCATCACTTCCTGGTCAATCTCTGCCTCCGTGGCATCGCCGCAATTGAGCACCGTCCTTCCATCCAGATACTTGCTCTCCACAGATTCCAGGCCAATTAGCCCGAATCGCTCCGTCATGCCATACTGGGTAACCATGGATCTGGCGAGGGACGTGGCTTTCTCGATATCGTTGGATGCCCCGGTAGTCACGGAGTCGAACACCAACTCTTCCGCCGCCCTGCCCCCGTAGAGGGTAATGATTCTGGTGAGCAGTTCCTCCTTGCTCATCAGATATTTTTCCTCCTCAGGCACCTGCATCACATAGCCCAACGCCCCCATGGTCCTTGGCACGATGGTAATCTTCTGCACCGGCTCGGCATTCTTCTGCAGTGCCGTCACCAGCGCATGCCCCACCTCGTGGTATGCCACAATCCGCTTTTCCTCTTTTCCAAGAATGCGGTCCTTCTTTTCCTTCCCGGCAATCACTACTTCCACTGCCTCAAATAAATCCCGCTGGCTCACGGCCCTTCTCCCGCTGCGGGCCGCCATGATGGCGGCCTCGTTAATCATATTGGCCAAATCTGCCCCCACGGCACCACTGGTAGCCAAGGCAATATCCTCAAAATCCACGGACTCATCCATCAACACATCCTTGGAATGCACTTTCAGCACGTCAATACGCCCCTTTAAGTCAGGCTTCTCCACAATAATCCTTCTGTCAAAACGCCCCGGGCGGAGCAACGCCTTGTCCAGCACCTCCGGTCGGTTGGTGGCTCCCAGAATCACCAGCCCCTTGGAACTGTCAAAGCCATCCATCTCGGAAAGCAACTGGTTCAACGTCTGCTCCCGCTCATCATTTCCCCCACCATAGCGGCTATCCCTACTCTTTCCTATGGCGTCAATCTCATCTATAAAAATGATGCAGGGCGCCATCTGCTGGGCCTGCTTAAAGAGATCCCGAACCCTGGAAGCCCCCACGCCCACAAACATCTCCACGAAATCCGAGCCAGACAGGGAGAAGAATGGCACCTGGGCCTCCCCCGCCACAGCCTTGGCAAGCAAGGTCTTTCCCGTACCCGGAGGCCCCACCAAAAGCGCCCCCTTGGGCAATCTGGCACCAATATCAGTATATTTCTGGGGATTGTGCAGAAAATCCACCAACTCGTACAGAGAGTCCATAGCCTCCTCCTGTCCCGCCACATCCTTAAACAAAACGCCCGTCTTCTTCTGGACATACATCTTGGCAGTGCTCTTCCCCACGCCCATCATCCCGCCGCCATTCTTAGACATCATGCGGAACACCAGGAAAAACCCTCCCCACAATAGCAGGATGGGAATCAGCGTGGTCAGAAGCATATATCCCAGACTGTTGCTGCTGTCTGAAGTGTCCCGGGAAAATTTCACTCCCGCATTTTCCAAACGGGTAATCAGCTGCTCGTCCATCACGAAAAGACCTGTGTAATAAGTCACGGGATACAGAGAATTTCCCTGCTGCCTAGGCGTAATCTTAATCTCCGCAGAGTTAATGACCACCGACTCAATCCGCCCTTCCTCCAGCATATCAAGAAACTGGTCATAAGTAATCTCCTTGGTGGAAGCATTGCGCAGCTGTCCAAAAGCAAAAGAAAACAGCAGAAAGATTCCCATAGCCGCCCCCAGGCAGATGAGAATCCCCTTTTTCGTATTTTTTTTATCAGGTCCCTCTATTTTATTGTTATTATCCACGACGTTCCTCCTCACTGCTATCTATTTTCACTAAATTGCAATTAATTCATACGTTACAATTTCTGTCATATATACCAGACTAGTATAAAGGCTAGCAGGAAGAAAAGCAAGATTTTCCCTGTGAAAAAAATGTGAATAGCAGTTACTATTCACGGTCATATCTAGAAAAAGAACAGAATCGTTGTGCTTGCACATAAGATTCTGGCTATTTTCTAGATATTGGCTGTGGAAGCTGTTCATCCCTTCATAAGGTGCTAGACATCCAGTGGATGTCTGTTCAGCACGGACCGAAACGGAGTGTAGAAGACAAAGTTTCGTAAGAAACGGTGCTAGACATCCGGTGGATGTCTGTTCAGCATGGACCGAAACGGAGTGTAGACACGATGCCGCTAGGCAGCGGGTCTATCGCATGAAGGAATGAGCGGCTGCGAATAGTAACAACGAATGACAACATAAAAAAATTCATTGAAGTGCGAAAGATTTTGCGATATAATGATTTATTATGGGTTAAATTTTGTTTTACGCAAGGAGGAGAGCAATGGCTGTAAAATATGTATTTGTCACCGGCGGGGTGGTATCCGGACTGGGAAAGGGAATCACTGCGGCTTCCCTGGGACGTCTTCTGAAAATGCGGGGCTACAGTGTCACCATGCAGAAATTCGATCCCTATATCAACATCGACCCGGGAACCATGAACCCCGTACAGCACGGGGAGGTTTTCGTCACCGATGACGGTGCAGAGACAGACTTAGATTTGGGACATTACGAGCGCTTTATCGACGAGCGGCTCACCAAGCAGTCCAACGTCACCACGGGAAAAGTATATTGGTCCGTGCTTTCCAAGGAGCGACGAGGCGACTTCGGTGGCGGGACGGTGCAAGTCATCCCCCACATCACCAATGAGATCAAGAGCCGATTTTACCGCAATGATGGGTGCAAAGATACCCAGATTGCCATTATAGAGGTAGGAGGAACTGTGGGCGATATCGAGAGCCAGCCATTCCTGGAATCCATCCGCCAGTTCCAGCACGATGTAGGGCGGGAGAATGCCATCCTGATTCATGTGACCCTGATTCCCTATCTGGGGGCTTCCGGAGAGATGAAGACCAAGCCCACCCAGGCCAGCGTGAAGGAGCTACAGGGCATGGGCATCCAGCCCGACATCATCGTATGCCGCACGGAGCGTCCCCTGGAAGAGGGCATCAAGGATAAGATTGCCCTATTCTGCAATGTGCCCACCAAGCACGTAATGCAGAATCTGGACGTGGAAACCTTGTATGAAGCCCCTCTGGCCATGGAAAAAGAACATCTGGCAGACGTGGCCTGCGAATGCCTGCAACTGGACTGCCGCGAGCCGGATATGGAAGAGTGGCAGCAGATGGTGGACAACCTGAAGCATTTAGAAAAGGACGTAACAGTGGCGCTGGTAGGAAAATACACCACGCTGCACGATGCCTATATCAGCGTGGTAGAATCCCTGAAGCACGGCGGACTTGCCCACAAGAGCAATGTAAACATCAAGTGGGTATCCTCCGAGGACATCGACAATGACAATGTAGAAGAAATCCTGGGGGATGTGAGCGGCATTATTGTTCCCGGCGGTTTCGGAGACCGGGGGACGGATGGCATGATTTCCGCCATCAGATATGCCAGGGAGAATGACATTCCATTTCTGGGACTATGCCTGGGAATGCAGCTGTCCATCGTAGAATTCGCCAGACACGTCTGCAAGTTCAACGATGCACACAGCATCGAACTGGACCCCCAGACCACCCACCCCGTCATCCATCTGATGGCTGACCAGGACGGCGTGGAGGATATCGGCGGCACCCTGCGCCTGGGAGCATACCCCTGCGTGCTGGACCAGGATTCCCTGGCATTTAAGCTGTATGGCCAGGAAGAGATTTCCGAACGCCACCGCCACCGCTATGAAGTCAACAACTACTACCGCAGCGATCTGGAAAAGGCAGGGATGAAGCTTTGCGGCCTGTCTCCTGACGGCAGGATCGTGGAAATGTGCGAAATCCCGAGTCATCCCTGGTTCATCGCAACCCAGGCGCACCCGGAGTTTAATTCCCGGCCCAACAGACCCCACCCGCTGTTCCGGGGATTTATCGGAGCGTCACTGGAATATCAAAAGTGAGAAGTTTTACCTAATAGATCGCGTCAATATAGTTAGAGGGCATTGAAACACCAATGCCCTCTCTTTCTTATTACATGCTTCACGAATCTTCCAAACGTCCAAGCATGTAGCATGATAGCTTATTAGACTTTACTTTTATGATAGAAATTCAGCAAATACCCATCCGGATCTCTAAACCAAAATGACGTATTTCCCCATGCCTGCGTGGTTATCAGCTTCAAAATCCTAGCATCCATTCCATAAAATCTTCTCGTTTCCTTAATTAAAATGGAAAACAATCTTCCCGCAAATCATATCCTCCTTCACAGGACCGATATTCCTGCTATCCCTGCTCCCATTTCGATTGTCCCCCAAGACGAAATATTCATCCTCCCCCAGAGTCACGGGTTCCTCCGCAATGCCGCCCGAGTCCATGGGCATCTTCCCATAATCCTCCTCCAGCTTCTTGCCATCAATCAAAATATCCGCCCCCACGATCTGAACCGTCTCCCCCGGCAGGCCAATCACCCGCTTGATATAACATTTGTCCTTCTTGCCCAGAAATCTTCTCTCCACAAACCCCACAGGCGTGTCGTCCGTCACCCTGCCCTCCGGATAAAAGGTAATCACGTCAAATCTGTCAATCCCCAAAAACTTATAGGCAATCTTATCCGCCAAAAGCTGTTCTCCATCATACAGATTATTCTCCATAGAATGGCCATCCACCACTGTCCTCTCTGCCGCAAAGGTGGGAATCACATAAAAGGATGAAATAAAAATCCCCACAAATAGTACCAGAGACCTGAAAAACTCCCTTCTCCTGCCCTTTGCCCCTCCTTTTGTCCCCTTCGGGCTCACACCTCCGGACATGCTAGCATCGCTGGCACAAACATTGTGAATGGCTTTCTCATCCACATCTGCCACCTCAACTTCTTTCTGTTCCATCATCTTCCCTGCCTTTCCATAACCCGCAGCGCCCAAACCACAGCCACCAAACCTACATAACGGACGCAGCCCGCTATTTGTCTTTTATTCCATCGAAAACAAGCACTGGGTATTAGTCCCATAAAAAATATCCTCCCTGCCGGACAGCATCTGGCAAAGTTTCTCTATCCTATCCCAATTATCATTCACGTCAAATTCATAACTATGCCCCCACACATAGAACAAGAGCGGATGCTCCTGGCTTCCCTCAGCCGCCAGAAATTCCTCTGCCAGTTCAAAGAGCCTCTCATCCTCATGGTGGCAGGTGGACTCCAAGAGCATGGGATCCTTCGGCATCCCAAAGCCATGGGTGGCCTTCACCGTTCGACCATATTTGATGCCTATTGTCTTTAAATACTCCACCACTTGGTCGGGACAGTCCCCATAAGCATAGGCCATTCCCACCGGGTATTTTCCATAGAGCCGCTCGATATTTTTGGCATCCCGCAGATACTCCTCCTCCAGGGCGGCCTGCAAATCCTCCTGCTTCACCAATTCATTGGGAAAGGCATGGGTAAGCCCGTGAAGGGCAATCTCATGGCCCTGATATAATTCTGCCAGCCCCTCCTGCTCCATCCGCTCGATATGTACCTTCTCGATCTCGAAGAAACTCTCCGGGGACTGAATGCCGGTATTGAGGTTGAAGGTACACTTCATCCCATACCTGTTGAAAATTTCCACCAGCCTTCTGTCCTGAGTAATCCCGTCATCATAACTAAAAGTTACTGCCTTCTTAAAACCGTACATCACTACCTCCATTATATGCAATGCTCCGAAAAAATCAATCAGGAGACATTGACATGCCCCTGTATATGTCCCATATTATTTGCTTAAACATATAATACCCTGACAAATGAGAAGTTGTCAACATCTCATAAATCCACAACAGCCTTTTTCTGAATATTCAGAGAAACCAAGTGACTTATAGAAGGATACTGTTTGGGGAGTGTTGTCTGTTGCCAATTCAATTTGCCGGACATTAGAATATCGGTTAAGAACAGCTTTGATCAGAGCGGTTCCAACGCCATGTCTTTGTTTTTTCGGATACACCAAAATATCCTGAATAAAAATGATGGTGATTCCATCGCCAACCACTCTAATAATTCCGAGCAATTCATCGTTCTCATATGCTGCAAGGACTAACAGTGAGTTCTGATATCCCTTCTCCAACGCTGGCATGTTGTCCGTATATGCAGTCCAACCGACCTCTGTATGTAGATGCAAAATCTCATCTGCATTATAGTTCATATATTCTCTAATTTCCATTTTAGCCTCCCATAACAATCTTTGTTTTCCTCTTGTTAACTCGCTTTTTCTCTCCTTAAATTATGAGTTGCCTACTGATTTCAACGAGACAAGACACTAATTTCCCGAGGCTTCATAGTTCATGAGATTACACCCGAGGCGCTGGTCATGTCAAAATCCACTTCTTTTCCAGACAAGTTGAAATCTCCCGGCAAGAAATCATGAATGAATACCATGGTATCCTTTGCATCTTTATATTCCTTCCTCACCGCCCGGTCAATCTCCGCCAGAATATGTTCCCTCTCTCCCTCTGCAAACTTGTTTTTCGGCTGATAAACTTTCGCCTCAGTTTCCGACACGTCAATGCCCGTCTCGCCCATACAAGTGTAATTCTTCTGTATTTTCTCCTCCTCGACCATTTATTTTTTATGGCATTGTCACTATTAAAAACTACTTGGTGTATACCTGACAGTAACAATGATGACCATTTTCCCAGTTTCGTCAATACGATATACAATCGTGAAATTCTTTACAAAAAGCTGACGATACCCCCGATTAGCAAAAGCACCCGTTTTTCTGACAGAACCCCGATAAGGCATCTCATCCAAACTCAAAATAGCATCTTCCAAAGCATTTGCCATCTTCTCTGCCGTATCTATTTCCTTAAAATCGTCCGCAATATGATTGTAAATGTTATCAAGGTCACGAGATGCGCTCTGCAGCAACTTTATCGTATATTTAGCCAAAATGTTTCCTCCTGAGTGATGCTAATGTCTCTTTTGCGTCAAGTAAAATGCCAGTTGCTTCATATTCTTCCTCAGCCTCTGAAATTGCATCATCCATAAGCTGTGTTTCCACGATCTGTTCATACGTTTCTATACTCATTACAACTAAATCGCCATATCCATTCTTTGTAATAAAAATGGGTTCCTTTACTGCATGGCAGACATCTGATATATCATTTGTATTTCTCAAATCAGTAATCGGTCTAATCTGTGGCATATATGCACCTCTCTTTCTTTGTACATTATGATAACATAATTTTGTACATTCCACAACAATAATATCCCGTTCACGACCGTAAAATGAACGTAAAACGAAATCAAAAGAATTAAAAAACAAAACAGGAATGGACAGAGCAAGCATGTTGCAAGGTGGTAGCCTCCCAAAACTTCATGCCCGGCTTGCCGGAGACATAAGAAGGGAGGTTGCGTAAATGACAGTTTTTTTCTGTCTATTATCGAGAAACCTTGTAGTTGTAACGATAACATCTCAACTACTTGTGCAAGTCGTTTATACCCCTCCAGATTTTGTTTTTCATTCTCAGAGGACTATTGTATCATGTCTATTAATGTAAGTTTGATATTAGCCACTTGATTTTCGAGATTTTCTATACGTTGTAATATTTCCTGCATATGTTTACTCCTTATAGCAAGTATATATTATAATATATTCAAATTCCTGTATTATAATAGATGGTGAAAAGTTATTGTAAGTTTTCGCCATCTATCTTTTTGAAATTAATAGCATTTTAAACAGTCGGACAATATAATTTGTTATATTGTTTTACTATTTTTTGTTTCCCTTAATTTTACCCTTATTAGCACTTTAAATACTTTGAAAAGTCCGAAAATCAAATTCATATTTCCTAACCCTATCTCCATGATACGCAATGCACCAAAAAAATCAATCAAGAAACAATGACATGTCCCAGTGTACTAATTTCCTGAGACTTCATAACTCATGAGATTGCACCCGGCGGAACCATCTTTGATCAGGAAGAATCCTCCGGCCACCCGCTCCTTTTGTCCCTTCTCGTACACATCCACTTCCACAATGCGGGCCTCAAAAGATTCCTTCCAATAGGCCTCTTTTCCATATTTGATCCTAATGTCAGCCCCATCGGGTATGCCCAGCTGATCCCGGACCTTTTCCTCCGTCAGGAGGCAGGAATAATCATTGTTTCCAAGAACCTCGCCTTTCTCGGTCAATACGAGAGGCTGGTCATTGTAGCAAAGCACTTCCCCATTCTTGATATAATATACCAGAATGCACCGTTCCGTATCCATCTCCTCCGCTTCATTCTCGGCCGACTCCTTCAGGAACTTAACTGTAGGATTGTAATCTGGCTGCCCGGCCCCGGAATATGCTGTAGCATAGTGGGTTTGCCAATCAATCCCATCAAATTTCTCCAGTTGATTTCCTAAATAGCCAATGCCAGACTGAATCCAACGAACGGGCATATCATCCTTGCTGGTCATGTCAAAATCCACTTCTTTTCCAGACAAGTTGAAATCTCCCGGCAAGAAATCATGAATGAATACCATGGTATCCTTGGCATCTTTATATTCCTTCCTCACCGCCCGGTCAATCTCCGCCAGAATATGTTCCTTCTCTCCCTCTGCAAACTTATTTTCCGGCTGATAGGCTTTCGCCTCAGTTTCCGACACAGCAATGCCCGTATCGCCCATGCAAGTGTACTCCTTCTGAAACTTCTTATTCTGCTCCAATTTTTCAAAGGAAATCTGCTGAATGGAATCCAGCCACCCGCAGTATTCCCAATCGTACTCCGAAGACAGCCCCCTGCAAGAATAGTCCATGGACAGCCATGTACTGCCGCTACCGCCCTTCGCCTCCGGGAATCCCACAATGACATTATAGAGATTGCTCTCCCCATAATCCATCTCCTCTATATCCCATTCCCTATAATACATGCGCAACTTCACTTCCCTGCCCAGAAGTTTCATCGCCTTCAGATTTCCCAAAATATTCCGTTCATCCTCCAGCTTCTTTTCATGATTCTCAATCTGCGCGGCATACTCCCAATAAATAAAATCCCTGAAAAATTCTCCAAAGGCATTGGCATTCGGAAGATGAAGGCCATATTTCTCATTGCTGGCAACGTAGGCGGACTCCTTCTGTTCCGCCGGACGCTGGGTTGATGGCTGCTCAGTAACTGAATACCCTTCTGCCGTATTCTTCTCCCCATTCTGTGAAACAGCATTTCGCGCCCCGCATCCTTCCAGAACAAGGGAAGCCGTCAATGCAAAAGCAACAAGCACATAGTATCTTTTAGCATTCTGACAACTCTTCCTGCCTCTCATCTTTCCCTCCCATAAGCTTAAAGGGAAAGCGGCCTGGTCACATCCCACTTTCCCTTCATGACAAAATCATCCTATATTATAGCCTCTTTAACAGCGCCTCTCTCTGCTCCTCGAAACCAGGCTTTCCAAGCAGGGCGAACATATTCTTCTTGTAACTCTCCACGCCGGGCTGGTTAAAGGGATTCACCCCTAAGATATAGCCGCTGACGCCGCAGGCAAACTCAAAGAAATAGAACAGCTGCCCCAGATAGTATTCATTCTGCTCCGGCACCTTCACGGTAAGGTTCGGAGTATTGCCGTCCGTATGGGCTAGCTGGGTTCCCTTCATGGCACTCTTATTGATGAAATCCAGCGTCTTGCCTGTCAGATAATTCAAGCCGTCCAAATCCACTGGCTCCTCCTCGATGGTAATATCCATCGCAGGGCTCTCCAATTCCATAATAGTCTCAAACATCACCCGGCTTCCGTCCTGAATAAACTGCCCCATAGAATGCAGATCCGTGGTCAGATCCACTGCCGCCGGATAAATCCCCTTCTGGTCCTTGCCCTCGCTCTCTCCGTAAAGCTGCTTCCACCACTCACCCACATAGTGGAATGCCGGCTCGTAGTTCCCTAAGATCTCCACGCTCTTGCCCTTGCGGTGGAGGATATTGCGGATGGCCGCATATTTCATAGGCTCATTCTCTGCAAAATCCTTATTCAGGCATACATCCCTCATGGAAGCCGCACCCTCCATCAATTTAGAAATGTCTGCGCCGCTCACTGCGATGGGAAGCAGACCCACTGCGGTCAGCACGGAGAAACGTCCCCCCACGTCATCCGGCACTACGAAGGACTCATAGCCCTCTTCCGTCGCCAGGCCCTTCAATGCTCCCCTAGCCTTGTCTGTGGTGGCGTAAATTCTCTTTGCCGCCCCCTCTTTTCCATATTTCTTCTCCAGCATGCCCTTGAATACCCGGAAAGCCACTGCCGGCTCCGTGGTGGTGCCAGATTTGCTGATAATATTCACAGAGAAATCCCTGTCCCCAATCACTTCAATCAACTGCCTCAGGTATGTTCCGCTCAAACTATTGCCACAGTAATAGATTTCTGGCGTCTTGCGGATTTCCTTGGACACGCTGTTATAAAATCCATGGCGAAGAAATTCAATCGCAGCCCTGGCCCCCAGATAAGAGCCGCCAATGCCAATCACCAGCAACACCTCGGAATCTGACTGAATCCTCTTTGCCGCCTCTTGAATGCGAGCAAATTCCTCCTTGTCATAGTCCACCGGAAGGTCAATCCAACCAAGGAAATCATTGCCTGCGCCGCTCTTTCCCAGCAGCACGTCCTTCGCATCCTGGGCAATCTTCTCCATGGATTTCACTTCATCCTCTGATATCACGCCCTTCGTTAAAGAATAGTCAAATGTTACCTGTCTTGCCATAATTCCTCCATTCCGCTGCAAATCCGCAGCCTGTCTTGTTTTTCTTATAAAGCAGCAACGCTGATTCCCGTTTTTGCATCACGCAGGCGGTACGCCAATTGTCCGAGCAGTCAAACATGCTCGTCCGCTAAACTTTCTTAAATATATTAACCAATTTTTTCCTGCAAATCAAGATATTTTACCCAAAAATTACATTCTGTCCTGCTCTAGGTTGCCAAACTTGGTCAGATGGGGCAGCCACGCCAGTTTCACCTTTCCTGTAGGGCCGCTGCGCTGCTTAGCGATGATAATCTCCGCCACATTCTTCTCCTCCGTGTCGGGATTATAATAGTCATCCCGATACAAAAACATCACCATATCCGCATCCTGCTCGATGGCTCCCGACTCACGCAAGTCCGAGAGCATGGGGCGCTTATCCGGCCTCTGCTCCACCGCTCTGGACAACTGGGACAATGCAATGACCGGCACATTCAGTTCCCTAGCCATCACCTTGAGGGAGCGAGAAATATCAGAAATCTCCTGCTGCCTGTTATCCCCTCGGCGATGCCCGGAACCGGACATCAGCTGCAGATAGTCGATAATCACCAGATCCAATCCCTTGGAAAGCTTTAATTTCCGACACTTTGTGCGCAATTCTGCCGCCGTAATGCCAGAGGTATCGTCAATGACCAGGTTAGTATTTCCAATTCGGCGTACGCTATCCACCAATTTCACCCAATCTTCATCCTCCAAATCCCCGGTTCGGATTTTCTGGGAATCCACCCTGGAATTCATGGACAGCATGCGCTTCACCAACTGTTCCTTGCTCATCTCCAGGCTGAACATGGCGATCGTCCCACCGCTGTGCAGGGCAATATATTCCACAAGATTCAGCACCAGGGCAGTCTTTCCCATGGCGGGCCTGGCCGCAAGCAGCACCAGATCCGACTTCTGCAATCCCGCAGTCTTAAAGTCCAAGTCCCGAAATCCCGTCTCCAGCCCGGTAATATGCCCCTCCTGCTTGGCCGCAGCGGAAATCTGATCCAGCGTCCGCAGAACCACCTGGCTGATCGGCTCAAATTCCCCGGAAGACCTCTGCTGCAACACATCAAAAATCTCCTTCTCCGTGCTGTCTAAGATATCCTCCATGGGCTGGTTGGCCATATAGCAATTCGCCGTCACCCTCTCCGAGACATGGATCAACCGACGCAGAACGGCCTTCTCATGGACAATGTCCGCATAATGCTTCACATTGGCAGAGGTGGGAACGCTCACCGTTAGATTAGCCAGATATTCCGGACTGGAAAGCTCCGGCGAGGTCTCCATCTCCCGCAGCTTATTCTGCAAGGTCACCAGATCCGTGGCCACGCCACTGCGGTATAAATCCACCAAGGCCTGGAAAAGTTCTCCGTACTGTCCCTGGTAGAAATCCTCTGCCACGAGAATCTCCGAACTGGTCAGAATGGCATCCTTATCCATAATCATCGAGCCAACCACAGCCCTCTCCGCCTCCACGCTGTGGGGCGGAATCCTCTTAATCACAGCCTCGTCCATATTTAAATGACCTTTCCAAACATATCAATTAGCGAATCGTCATTCTTGAAATCACGCCAGTCCCACTGGCACTAACGATCAACGAAAAATGCAGTTTTTGCATTTTTCTAAGAATGACTTAGTTTCACTTGGGCGGTGTGTTTTACCGCCTTAGTGAATCTTCATTCTTTGCTTTTTACAATCACCTTCAACGAGCCTGTCACCTTGGGGTGCAGCTTGATGGGCAGGTCAAAGATGCCCGGGCTCTTAATGGGCTGGGCCAGCACCATCTTCTTCTTATCCAGATCATAGCCCAGCTGCTCCTTAGCAGCAGCCGCCAATTCCTTGGTGGACACGGAGCCGAAACTCCTGCCCCCGGAGCCTGTCTTAATGGAAACCGTGATAGACTTCTCCTTCAGCTCCTCGGCAAAGGCTTTTGCCCCATCCAGTTTCTCCTGGGCAACCTTCTCCTCATGCTGTTTCTGCAGCTTCAGGTCATTCTTGCTTTTGGCCGTGGCCTCCACGCCAAGATTCTTCTTTAGCAGAAAATTCCTAGCATAGCCCTCGCTCACCTTCACCAATTCCCCCTTCTTTCCCAGGGATTTCACATCATCCAATAAAATTACTTCCATTATGCCTCTCCTTCCGAAATCATTGTATCAATCGCCTCTCTGATCACCGCCTTGGCCTCCTCCATGGTCTTGCCCTCCAGTTGAACTCCCGCCATGTTAATATGGCCGCCGCCCCCCAAACGCTCCATCATAATCTGTACATTCAGCTCATCAATAGACCTGGCACTGACATATATTTTCTTGTTGTGTCTTGTCAGCACAAAGGATGCCTTCACCCCCTTGATGTCAAGCAAAGCATTGGCAATCTTCGCCCCCATAATGGTAGGGTTGGGAAGCCCCCCCGTGGAGCCCTCGGCGATGGCATACTCTCCCAAATACAATTCCGTATCCTGAATGGCCGCCGCCTTCATCTGATATTCCTCCAGATTCTCCCGGAACGCCTTGCGGATTCTCACAATATCCGCCCCATTCCTCCGCAGATACGCCATGGCCTCAAAGGTGCGCACGCCTGTCTTGGTGGAGAAGAAATTCGTGTCCACCATAATTCCCGCATACATGGCCTCCGCCTCTGCCGGCTGCAGACGCACACCATTGCCAATATACTGGGAAATCTCTGCCACCATCTCACAGGAGGAGGAGGCGTAAGGCTCAATATAGAAAAGCACCGCCTTGCTGATGGCATCCCCCGCCTGTCTGTGATGGTCGATGACCACCACGGATTTGGCCTGGTCAATCAGATCCGGACAGTCCGTGTAATCCCCCTTGTTCACATCCACAATAACCAGCAGGGTATTCTCATCCACGATTTCCCTAGCCTCGTCCCCGGTAATCACCACATCCCCGGCATTCTGGCCCTTCTCAAATCTCTCCATCATGGGAGCCACCGAAGTAGTCACCTCGTTGAACACAATATTGGTCTTTCGCTCCAATGCCTTGGCAATGCAGTAGATGCCCACGCAGGCGCCAAAGGAATCCGCATCCCCGATGGAATGCCCCATCACCACGACACGCTCATTCCCCTCGATCAATTCCTGCAGCACATGAGCCTTGACCCTGGCTTTGACCCTAGTATTCCTGTCAATCTCCACCCGCTTTCCGCCGAAAAATTCCTCCTTGTCCCCGCTCTTGACCACCGCCTGGTCTCCCCCACGCCCCAGGGCAAGGTCCATGGCTTTCCTGGCAAATTCATACCTCTCTACGAAAGACTTGCTCCCCACGCCCACGCCGATGCTGATCGTGGCATTCTGGTCATTTCCCAGATTGATATCCCTGATTTCCTCCAAAATCGAAAACCTGTGGTTTTTCAGTTCCTCCAGTCTCTTCTCCTTGAATACGAAGAAAAACTTATCCTTCTCCAGTTTTTTGGAAATGGCATCCATCTCCTGCATGTACTTATTGACCTTCCTGTCAATCAGGGCCATGGTCAGGGATTGCCTATTCTCCTCGATGCTGTCTAGGAGTTCGTCGTAATTGTCGATATACAGCAGCCCAACCAGCATATTCTCATCCTGAAGAATCTGCTTCAAGTCTACGATCTCCGTCTCCTCGTACAGGCACAGGGCAATCATCTTCTTGTTTTCCACCATCTGGTCAAATTCCAGCCTGTCGTCCACCACGCCCACGCCGGAATCCACCACCAGCCTCATCACGGCCTTAAAATATCGCTCCCCTGCCTGCACATGGACAAACTTCTCGTCAGAAGTCTTGGGCAGCTTATCATATGTCAGTTCCGGGAAGACATTGGAAATATTCCTCCTGGCCGCCTTTTTGTTTCCAATCACATCTAAAAAATGATCATTTCCCCAGAGAAGCTGTCCCTCCTCGTTGAGAACGGCATAGGCAAGATCCAGTTCCTTCATAACCGTAAGCTGCATCTGCCCATAGTTGGCCGCAAAGCCCACCAAATCCTGGTGAAGCCTTTTCCTGCCCCCCACATTGATTACCGCCGTGATAATGACATATAGCAGCCAGCAAAACCCCGCCAGCATGCCCGCCTCCCGGTCCAAAAACAGGATTCGGCCGCTCATCAGCAGAAAAAACACTGCAAATATCATCGGCCAGCCCAGATTCAACCGCATAACCCCCCTAACTTTCATTCCTCTCTTCATCTCTATCTCCATCCTTAAATGCCATAATATCAGAGCCAAAAGGCATTTGACCCCATTGTACTGCACCATTGAGATTTAAAAATGCTGCAAAAGATATAAGCAATATGGTACATTGGCACCATCTATTTGCACATAATTATCCTAATTTTATAATTATAGCATTATTGGAGGGCAAAGTCAAAAAAGGGAATGCCAAAGATATCTCCCAGATATTCACGCATTCCCTTTTTACTTAACATATAGCCATCCATTGATCTAATACTGCCTCGCAGGACTCGGTATCAATGTCCTCCACGGCATCTCGAAGCCTCTCCAAAAGCTCTTTCTGCTCCCCCTCAAAAGAATATTCCTCCATCTCCTGGAGAACCGCCTCCATCTCGTCACTGTCCAGCTCCTCCAGGGCATCCCACATCCGACGGAACATATCTGCCAGGGTCTCCCCCGCAATCTTCTTTTCCCCGGATTTCTTCTTTTCGGCCTCCTGAGAAAATATCTTTTTCAGAATGTCTTGATGCCAGCGGTATTTTGCCAGCATCTCATCCGTAAAGGCATGAATCTGCTCGCCGTCCCGGGCATTTCCCGCCTCCTCCATGCGCTCCGCCCCATCTGCAAGTTCCATAGCGCCAATCTGCCTTGACGCGCTTTTCAATGCATGCACTTCGATGGTATAGTCCTTCCATCTCTCCTCAGTCTCAAATTGCTTAATCATCTCGCACTTTCGGTCAATCACCCGGTAATAGTCCTTCAGCGCTGCCCAAAATAATTTCTCGCTACCCAGAAGTTCCATAGCCGCCTTCGTATCCAGCCCCTGGATGTCAAGGTCGGATGCCTCCTTCTCCCTCTCCTTTTTCTGAGGATTCAATCCGCCCACGCCCTTCTTGATCTTCTCTGGCGGCAGCCAGTGCTGCAGTTTCGACACAATCACCTTCACTTCGATAGGTTTGGCCACGAAGTCATTCATCCCCTCTTTTAGAAAAAACTCCTTGGTGCCGCTCACCGCATTGGCAGTCAGGGCAATGATGGGCACCTCCGCATACTCGTCATAAAACCTCCGGATAATATGGGTTGTCTCCACACCATCCACTTCTGGCATCATATGGTCCATAAAAATCAAATCATAGTTTTTCTGGGACACCCGAGATATGGCCTCCTTCCCGCTCAGAGCCGTATCAACCTTCATCTGCAAGGGTTCCAGCAACCCCTCCGCCACCGTGAGGTTAATGGCATTGTCATCCACGATGAGTATCTCCGCCTCAGGTGCAATAAAGCCGAACCCGTCGCTTTCCTCCTGGTCAAACTCGTCTTCAATTTGCTCCCCGGTAAGAATCGAAGCCAGGTTCAGAGGATACAGAGGTTTTTTCACCACCCGCAGATTCGAGATTGCATACTGCATGGAACTGTGGAAATTCACCATCAAAACCCCCGCAAGATTCTCATTTCTCTTCAAAAATCCCTGCACGTAATCTGTAAACAAAGATTGCTCCACAAAGAGATAGCTGTTGTCCAATACCTCCCATTGCTCCAGCTCCCTCTCATGTTCCAGCCAGCGGCAATCCACCCCCAGCTGACCCATATCCTTCTTTAACTGCTCCTTCACATACCGATTTGCTACCAAGAGCATCGCATGGGTCTCCTCCTCCACGGGCAAGACTGACGGATCCCCTTTCACCACCCGCTGAGGTATTCGAAACGAAAATTCGCTCCCCTTCCCATACTCGCTTTCTACCCGGATATCTCCCCCCATCAGCGACAGCAGCTGCTTGCAGATTGCCAGACCCAGCCCGGTCCCCTCAATATTGCGGTTTCGCTTGCTGTCCAGCTGCTGGAAGGAGCGGAACAATTTGTCCTTATCCTGAGGCTTAATTCCATGCCCCGTATCCTTTACTGCCACCTGCAATTGGATGACATCCTCCTCCAGAAATCTATACTCCAGCTGAAGACGCACCTGGCCATGGTCTGTGAATTTCACCGCATTATTCATAAGATTGACTATGATCTGCTTGATGCGAATCATGTCGCCATAGAGTTTGACGGGCAGTTCTGCTGGAATGTCGAGTATAAATTCCACATCCTTCTTCCCCATTCTCGTCATAATGATATTCACCATATCATTCATCAGGGACATAGGCTCATAGGATTCTTCCATAATATCCATCTTTCCAGACTCTATTTTGGAGAAATCCAAGATATCATTGATAATGGTCAGCAATGCCTGGCCAGAAGATTTGATCTGACGGATATAGCCCCTGGCCTCCGGCGTCATCTCCTCCCGCAGCGCCATCTCTGCCATGCCAATTACCGCATTCATAGGCGTGCGGATTTCGTGGCTCATATTCGCCAGGAAATCAGACTTCATTTTAGAAACCATTTCCACCTCTTTATTGCCCATATAAAGCATATGCCCTTTGTATGCCATGTCTGACATCACGTTGGAGACAATATAGAGAAATCGTGCCGCCCGGTCTACCTGCCCCTTAGGAACGATCCGGATCCTATTCGCAGCCTCCACATATTCCTCCGAATCGATTCCCAGTTCCTCTGCCGCATGCCGGACCTGATCCAAATTTGGCTTCTCCTTGAGTACCTGCCCACCGATAAAGCAACCCGCCAGCTCCCCATGGACCAAAATCGGCGCGGCAAACTGCACCAGGCCGGCATGGCAGATATAAGAGCATGCCTCCCCTCGCTCTCCCGTAATTTCCGTTCCCTTCCTATTGCACCGCTCACACCTCTGGCGCCCCATCCTGCAACGCCTAGTAATCTTGCAGAAATCCGTAAAATGCGATCCCTCCGTAACTGCCACCCCATCTCTGTCAGCAGTCAGGGCCGCAAATCCTGTCATATCAGAAAATGCTTCCTGAATTCGCTGCAAGGTTTCTATCTCAATCAGTTCCGTTAAATGCAATCTCCGATCCATCCTGCTATTCCTCTCCGCAATCTGAAGCATCCGTTGGAGGCAAAAAATCCTTTGACCCAACATTGTCTATATGTAGGGAAATCATTCCCCTAAAACATTTTTCAGCACGCCGGAAAGACGCTCCATATTGATGGGCTTCAACAGATATCCCTGAGGATTCAGCGCCAAAACCTCCTGAATGCGTTCCTTCTCCGTCATGCCAGTCAGAAATACCACCGGAAGGTCTTTCGTCTTCTCGCTTCCCCTCAGCTTTTGTAGCACCTGGGCGCCATTTTCCCCGGGCATCTCGTAATCCAGCAGGATCAAATCCGTCTCCTTCTTTTCCAAGAATTTCAAAGCCACCTTTCCATTGATGGCAGTTGCCACATTGTACTTGGTGCCCAGAAAGCCCTTCACAAGCTTCAATACCGTGCTGTCATCGTCCACGATAAGGATATGCTTCTTTTTGACCTCCTTCTCTTCCACCTCGTCTGCCAGCTTGTCAATGAAAGCCAGCGTATCAAGAAGCTCTCTCTCATTCTTCTCTGCCTTTTCCCTAGCCTCCGACTCTGTCTCTATCCCGGCCTCTCTCTCCAGATTTTCAATCCTCTTTCTTTCCCGTTCCTTTTCCGCGGCGCGCTGCCTGAGATAATCAGATATCTTTTCTTCCAGCTTCGCCGTGGTAATTGGCTTTCGCACCGTGAGGTCTGCCGCCATGGGAAGGGCTTTCCCAAACAGGCTGCAGGCATCGTCCTCCCCTGCGATAATCAGTGGCACTCCCTCAGCCGACAGTCTCTGCACCACCCCCCGAAGTCCGCTAATCTCCTGCTTGCTCTCCCTGTTCAGGCAAAACACCAGTGCATCTGGATGAAAATATTTCAAATGACATAAAATATCTTCCGGCCTCTCTGTAGAACCCATACACTCGAAACTATAATCCATATGGGTAAAAAACTCGCCCATCAAAACCTGGTTCGTTCCTGTCAGCAATATCTTATACTTCATCCTTCACCTTCCCTTTCTGCTCAACCCAATAACAATCTGCCTGATCCCCTTCACCAGCGCGACTCCTCATGAGGGCAGTTCCCCTGCTTCCGCAATGCTCTGGCCTCCACAAAGCATCCGCACTTCATGCAGATTCCCTCCCGAAGGCTGGAACACTCCCTGCATATCTGAAGCCGCCTGGCATACTCTGCATCTTCTGCGCGGATTTCCTCATCAAAACTGTCCAGATATCTCTTTAACGTCCTGTATTCTTCCCCCATATCCATATCCTGGAGAAGACACCTGCGGCATGGCTTCCTGCCCTGGCCATCATGCTTCATCACATGCCACGCCACACTCAATGCTCACCACGCTGCAGGGAGGCAGGGTGACCATTGCCCGATTGCCCGACCACTCTTCTTTCCGCACAGACGCCTCGACACGCTCCGGGTTTTCAAAGGTGTTGCATGCATGGGCATCTTCCGTTAGGAGAGAAATCTTTGCCTTTCCGGCGAACCTCTGATTTACAGGAAGATTTACCGCCACCTGATAAGTCTCTCCCAGGGATGCGTTTGAAAGAGTTATGACAGCATTCTTTCCGCCTTCCCCCTCTGTCACAGAGACAGACTCAGACAGCACCGGCACTTCCACGCCCCCTGCGCCATCCCACTGCTGGTCGATCACGCTGTCCACCAAAGTTGCGCCCTGATGTCCCTGGTACATAGCAAAGACCTCATAGGTGGGCGTCTTCACCATCTGCGCCCCCTCCGTAAGAATCATTGCCTGGAGCACGTTCACCATCTGCGCAATATTCGCCATAATAATCCGATCGCTGTGCTTGTTAAAGAGATTCAAATTAATCCCCGCCACAATGGCATCCCGCATAGTGTTCTGCTGATACAGGAAACATGGATTGGTACCAGGCTCCGAATCGCACCAGGTCCCCCACTCATCCACAATCAGGCCCACCTTCTGCTCCGGATCATGATAATCCATGATTTTCAGATGCCTGTCTAGAATATCTTCCATCCGAAGGGTCTGCTCCACCGTCTGATAGTATTCCTTCTCGTCAAACTCCGTAGCACTCCCCTTATGCCCCCATTCTCCCGTAGGAAGCGTATAATAATGTAAGCTGATCGCCTTGGCGTGATCCTTGAGCAAAGGCATAATCACGTCCGTCCAATGATAATCGTCCCCATTCGGACCGCACGCCACCGGAAACAGCTCATTGCCGCTCAAGTCTCTGCAAAATGTATGGTACATGCGGTAAGTATCCGCATAATACTCCGGCCGCATAGAACCGCCACAGCCCCAGCTCTCATTTCCAATACCCAGGTATTTGAGCCTCCAAGGCTTTTCCTGGCCATTTTCCTTCCTCTGCCCAGCAAGTTCTGAATCGCCATCATAAGTCATATATTCAATCCAGTCCGCCGCCTCCTGCACCGTGCCGCTTCCCATATTCAGGGCAATATAAGGCTCGCACCCAATCTGCTGACACAACTCCATAAACTCATGGGTGCCGAAATGATTGGTCTCCACTACACCTCCCCAAGTCGTATTGACGATGGGCTTCCTCTTCTCTTTCGCACCCACACCGTCCCGCCAATGATACTCATCGGCAAAGCATCCACCAGGCCAGCGAAGCACCGGCAATTTCACCTGCCGCAGGGCATCCACCACATCCTTGCGAATCCCCTTTTCATTAGGGATTTTTGAATTCTCTCCCACATAAATCCCATCATATATGCACCTGCCTAAATGCTCGGAAAACTGCCCGTAAATTTCCGGCGCAATTCTGCTCTTCTTCCGCTCCACATCCATCTTCAACGTTACTCTCTTCATCTTGCCATCCTCCTCAATTCTGTTTATTTTTTAGTTTCTCCACCCCACCAACACCATTAGCAAAAACTTGATGAAACCGTAGAAGTTCTTTGAATGCCCTTTATTGGCTTAGAACTTCTTTTCGTCTTTTTCCCAGCGGCCAGATGCCCCGCAGGGAAGCACCAATCCGCTTTCCGACACGGGAAGTCCAATCTCCTTGGCCTCCACCCTACCTCCAAACCGAGGCACGATCTCCGTATTCATCATGTAAGACAATACCGCCGGCTGCAGCCCGGTGGTATAGGAATTAATCAGGAAAAACAAAGGCTCCTCTGACAATAATTCCACGCACAGCTGCAGGAAGGAATGAATCTTCTCCTCCATCTTCCAGATTTCTCCCTTCGGCCCCCTCCCATAGGAAGGAGGATCCATAATGATGCCATCGTAATGATTCCCCCGTCGAATCTCCCGCTCCACGAACTTGATGCAATCATCCACCAGCCAGCGGATCGGCGCATCCCCAAGCCCGGAAGCCGCCGCATTGTCCTTCGCCCAAGCCACCATTCCCTTGGAGGCATCCACATGGGTCACCCGGGCTCCCGCCGTTGCAGCCGCCAGGGTAGCGCCCCCCGTGTAGGCAAACAAATTCAGCACCTTCACCGGCCGGCCAGCCTCCCGGATCTTTCCCCCGAACCAATCCCAGTTCACAGCCTGTTCCGGAAAGATTCCCGTATGCTTGAATTGAAAGGGCTGCAGATGGAAATTCAGTCTATGATAAGAAATATTCCAGGTCTTCGGCAGATCAAAAAATTCCCATTCGCCGCCTCCCCTGCTGCTGCGGTGGTAGTGGCCATTCCTCTTTTTCCAGCCCGGATGGCTTTTCGGCGTATGCCAAATCACCTGGGGATCTGGCCGGACCAATATGTACTTGCCCCAGCGCTCCAACTTCTCCCCCTCCGAAGCATCTATCACCTCGTAGTCTTTCCATCCATCTGCAATCCACATCTATCCGCTTCACTCCCTTCGGTTTCTAATTCTTTATTCTAACAAGTTCTCTCCCTCCTTGCAACTATGAATTTTCCATTCTTTCAGACACAAAAACACGGCTATTATTTCGTCCAGCCATCCAATCCCCCCACCCCCCCAATGCCACAGCGCATAGTTCCCCCAATCCAGCTTTGTCCATATAATGCTAATTTCTTGACACATTTCTTCATGACATCCTTTGATTTGCTGATAAAATAAGAGATAAGAAACCGTTATATTCTGAATCACAAAGAATGATAACATCAAACACCATGCCGTTTTCAACGGCATCAATAGAAAAGGAGTATGGCTATGAAATATCAAAATCCCGTCCTTCGCGGCATGTATCCCGACCCAAGCATCTGCCGGGCAGAAGATAGATACTACATGGTATGCAGTTCTTTCCAGTTCTTCCCCGGCGTCCCTTTATTCGAGAGCACAGACATGATCAACTGGAATCAGATTGGCTGCTGCATCACCAGGCCATCCCAGATCGCTCTGGACGGCGTACGCAGTTCCGGCGGCATATTCGCCCCAACCATCCGCTACCATCAGGGAAGGTTTTATATGGTAACCACCAATGACAGCTTTAGCGAAAATTTTTACATATATACAGATGACATCTATGGGGAATGGTCCGACCCCATCACAGTGGAGCAGGACGGCATCGACCCCTCCCTGTTTTTCGAGGGAGACAAAAGTTATTTCATCAGCAATGGTTCCGATGAAAAAGGGGTCGGCAGCGTGCAGATGTGCGAGATTGACATTTCCACAGGGAAGAAATTGACAGAAAGCAAAATACTTTGGCAAGGCACCGGGGGACGATTCCTGGAAGCCCCCCACGTATACCGCTTCGGGGATTACTACTATCTGCTGGAGGCAGAAGGCGGCACGGAATATGGCCATATGGTAAATTATGCCCGCAGCAAATCCATCTGGGGCCCCTACGAGGCTTACCCAGGAAATCCGGTACTGACCAACCGCAATCTGGGCGGCTACCCCATTCAGGCGGCAGGACACGGCGACATTGTTGAAGACGCCAAAGGAAACTGGTGGTTCGCCCACCTGGCATTCCGCCAGATAGACAAGTGGTTTACCTTCCACCATCTGGGAAGGGAGGTCTGCGTCGTGCCCATGAAATGGCGGGAAGACGGCTGGTTTGAGCTGGGAATCAACGGTACCTCTCCCACAGAAGTAGAACTCCCCGACAGCATCTCCTTCGCACCCCAGAACTTCTCCTATGAGAAGACTTTCGAGAATCTCACCAGGAAAAACGACTGGCTATTCCTCCGCCACCCTATAATGGAAAACTATGCATTCGCAGAACATTCTCTAAAGCTAAAGGGAACCAAGGTAACGCTTGACGACGTGGGAACTCCCACCTTCGCCGCAATCCGGCAGACAGAATTCCACGAGGATATCTACTGCGACATCGCTCCCGGAAAGCAGCAGGCGGGAATTTGCTTCTATATGGACGAACTCCACCATTACGAGGTAGTTGCAGAAGGCGGGGAACGCCCCTGCGTTTACCTGAGGCAGACCATCGGAGTGCTAAGCCACGAAAACGCCAGCGTGCCATTTACTGGAGACTGCTGCCGCATACACATTGTGGCAGATAATCTGCAATATCATTTCTATATCCTAGACACCGATACAGGAAAAGAAACCGAACTGGGCGTTGCCGAGACTCGATACCTCTCCTCAGAGGTTGCAGGAGGATTTACCGGCGTGGTGATGGGGCTATTTGCCATCGACGCAGACGAGAAGGAAGCCTGGGCAGAATTTACCAATCTAAAAGTATCACACTAATACGGGACAACAAGGGAACGCCAGCCCGTTCCTTTGCATATCGCTACATTGTGGCGAAATTTCCTGTACAGCAAAAAAGAGAAGGCCCTTGTGAAGCAAAAACACGCTTCACAAGGGCCTTCTCTCCTTTTTTTCTCCTTTCCTGCACATGATGCGGCAGAACACTACCGCCACCACCGTGCTGACCACCGTTGCAATCAGCCCCGGCAATACAACTGCCGCCGGATTCACCGCACCGTACTGGGCCCGATACGCAATGACGCTCACCGGGATTATCTGCAGGGAGGAGATATTGATTACCAGAAAAGTACACATCTCGTCAGACGCCTTCGCAGGATGCTTCCGATCCGAGCGTTCCCGATACCGGGGAGACTCCCTCTCCCTCCAGAAACGGTCCAAGGAAAGCCCCAGGTCCTCCGCCGCCAGCCGATCTCTCTCCAGCTGCGCCAATTCCTTCATCGCCTTGAGTCCCATCGGAGTAGCAGCCCAGCCCAACCCCAGCAAATTGGCGATAATATTTGCGGTGATATACTCTCTCACCGGATGGCCCTCTGGAATCCTGGGAAAAAGGAATTGCACTATCGGCCGGAGTCCCCCTGTCATCTTATCCATAATCCCGGCCTGCTTTGCCACCTCCATCAGCCCCGTCCACATAGCCATAATCCCCAGCATAGTAATCGCCAGCGTCACGGCCTCCCCCGCGCTTTCTATGGCAGTATTGCTAAGAGCCTCCACCTGGCCCGTGACGATGCCAAATCCCAGCCCGATCAGAATCATATACCCCCACAAATAATTCAGCATATGCCAACCCCCTCTTCCTAAACATTTCCATTCAACGCGTCCCTATCTGAAGCATATCGCATGAGAGCATAATCATCCGACACCTCCCAAATAGTAACATAATAAAACATATGCTTTAAGACAAAAAAATAGAGCAAAAAAGGAACCAGCCGAAACTGATTCCTTTCATTAATACAACCCCATATTGTAACAAAACTTGTCCTAAAACTCCGGCTCAATCAAGCCAAAGGTATTGCCCTTTCTCTTATATACCACATTCACCTCATCCGTCTGCGCATTGCGGAACACGAAGAAACTGTGCCCCAGCAAATCCATCTGAATGCAAGCCTCCTCTGGATCCATGGGCTTCATTGCAAATCTCTTGGAACGGATAATCTGAACTTCATCATCCTCATCAATCTCCTCTTCGACAAAAGCCTTGCTAAGACTTGACGCTGCCTGCTTCTGATCCACCAGCTTATTCTTATATTTTCGAAGCTGACGCTCAATAATCTCTTCCACCAGATCAATAGACACATACATATCGTTGCTCACCTGCTCAGCACGCACAATATTTCCCTTCATAGGAATCGTAATCTCTATCTTCTGCCTCTCCTTCTCCACGCTTAACGTAACGTGCACTTCGGTATCTGGAGTAAAATACCTCTCTAATTTTCCAATTTTCTCATGAACTGCTGACTTCAACCCCTCTGTAACTTCAATGTTACGACCACTAATAATATACTGCATGTCAACCACTCCTTTGCTGTTTGATATTTCCATTATACACCAGATATTGTATAAAATCAAGTAAATATGCACAATATACTTTTCTTTTAGATTCATTTTTTATACATATTATCCATATCTTTTGTTGATTCTTTTCAAAATATTGCAAAATAAATGTCAGAATCAAGCAGATTTATATTCCAATTCCAAAAAAATTCTGACAATTCATGCCATCTTTTTTTAGGCAAAAATTGTGTATCTCACTAGAATTTTTTTCCTTCCATCTATGCTCCAATTATGTGGATAATGTGGAAAACTCCGTTGACAACTGCTTTTTCAAGGATTTTTCCCACATAAAAATGTGCATAATAAAGTAGTTTTCAACAATTTCATCATTAATTCAATGTAAAACCAATTATTTTCCTTCATTCTCTAATTGTAGAATAAAAATCAAATAATCCGACAATTTATTATAATTAAATAATTATTTTCTTAAATTATATATTTTGTCACTCAATTCAACACTATTCCCCACACCACAAGCCAAGGGATATGATTTCCTTGCCCAATCGGCAACGACTCCTACCTATCGAAATGCAAACTGATTGTCCACGCCAAAAAGAGATTGTGTCTCCACAATCTCTCCAATCATCATATATAAAATATGTAAAACCTAGCCAATAACCTTTTTCACAGCTTCCAACACGCGGTCCGCCTGGAATGGCTTTACAATAAAGTCCTTGGCACCATTCTGAATCGCCTCGATAACCATCGCCTGCTGACCCATCGCAGAACACATGATGACATTCGCACCTGCATCTATCTCCTTGATCTTCTTCAATGCCTGAATGCCGTCCATCTCCGGCATGGTTATATCCAAAGTAATCAGGTCAGGCTTCAATTCATTGTATTTCTGGACAGCAACAACGCCATTCTCAGCCTCGCCAACAACATTATAACCGCCCTTTGTAAGAATATCTTTCACCATCATACGCATAAATGCCGCATCGTCAACAATCAAAATGTTATTTCCCATATTCTTTCTCCCTTGCTATAAAATAATCAAATTTGCCTATGCATCAAACCAAACTGCCATGGAACGCACAGCAAATCAATCAACAAAATAGTTTCCTAACCAAAAACCATACTCAATGACTCTATTATATTACCATGTATGTCTTTTGTCAAGAAAATATCCTAAAACTCTGCAAATATCCCTGCCATTTTTTTACAGCATCCCCTCCCGTCACAAACTGGAACAAATCAGCCGGAATGTGCCCCATGTGCTACATTATGGGTAAAAATCCAACATCAATAGTATTTGGGGCTGCCCCAAAGATTATTCCGCTTCAGCTCCATATACTCACTGTAGGCTTTCTCCAAAATCTGCTTTTCATTGGCAAACTTCAATAAATGATATGCCTCGTGGAACTTATAATATCCTGAATCCTGAAAATATTCCTCCTTCTGCGGCTTGCTGTAATAGCTCACGCCCATCATAAGATACCAATGTACATGCTTTACCACGGTGTCTTCCGGTGTATTAAAGGTGTACTGACTCTTTCCCACATATTTTATAATACTGGCATCCGCACTGGTCTCTTCCTTCACTTCCCGAAGGGCCGTCTCCTTGTACTCCTCCCCTTCTTCTACGGTTCCCTTCGGCAATACCCAACCTTCGTACCTGTTCTTATAATTCTTATACAGGAGCAAAATCTTTCCTCTGAAAATCACCACACCGCCACAACTAACTGCTTCGATCATTGCATTTCCTCCCTGGCCTGTGTGTTTCGCACTGTTACCAGTATACCTGTTTTTTCAGTTCATTGCAATGCCTGTCCCGTTTTTCAATAAAAGTTCACATTTTGAAAACTGTTGCTATTCACAATATTTCTCTTTCCTACCTTGCCAAGTATTTCTGAAACATCTTCTTGGCAATAGGCACTGCATACTGGCTGCCGGTGCCAGCCCCCTCCACCACGATGCTCACCGCAATCTTCGGATTGTCTGCCGGGGCATATCCCACGAACCATGCATGGGAAGTTCCCTCGGAATCAAATTCCGCAGAGCCCGTCTTTCCCGCCACCTGTACGGGCAGGGATGCCAAGGCACTGCCCGTCCCCTGGTTCACCACAGTTTTCATCAGCTTGTTCATCTTAGCGGCAACCCACTCATCCACGATCCTGCCCTTGGATTTCGGCTCGTACTGGGTAACCACCCGCCCGCTCTCTGTCTCCAGCCGTTCCACCAGATAGGGGGACATCATCTCCCCCCCATTTGCAATGGTAGAGGCAATCAGTGCGTTTTCCAGGGGCGTAATCATGGTCTTCCCCTGCCCCATCACGGTCTGGGTAATCTCCCCCATATCCGAATCCTCATCCATGGAAAATTTACTCTTATTATACTCAAAATCTACAGGCAAATCCCGATTGAAATAAAACTTCTCATTCAGCTTGCGAAATCTTGCCAAATCCATCTTCGTGCCAATCTTGGCAAAAGCGCCATTGCAGGATTTGGCAAAAGCCGACTGCAGATCCAGCTTCCCATGGCGCTCCTTCCCATAGCAGTTGATCCTATTTCCCGAAAAACTGTCCGTCCCACGGCAGCGATAGGAAAAGTCCCCATAGGTCTCCGGATTCTCCATCATATATTCCATGGCCGTCATGATCTTAAAAGTAGAGCCGGGAGGATAGAGCCCCTGAGTTGCCCGGTTAATCAGCTTGGAATCTTCCTGGGAGGCATTCACCAGCTCCTCCCAATTCTCCTCTACCTGATTCGGGTCATATGCTGGCTTTGACACCATAGCCAGTATCTTTCCGGTGGATGGCTCCATGGCCACCACCGCTCCCCTATGGCTTCCCAAAGCATCGTATGCCGCCTCCTGCAGCCCCGCATCCAGCGTAGTCACCACCTGATCCCCGGGGCTTTTCTCCCCTCGGAATGTATTTGCCAGACGGCCCAGGGGACCTAGGTGGGAAGTCAGCAGGGGATAGCAGTATTCCCTCTCTATGCCCGTCATGCTGTTGCTGTCCCTTCCCACCACATGGCAGAACACCTTTCCATAGGGATATACCCTGGTGTCCTTCCCGTCACGGTTTGTCCTAGTTTCCGCCAGGACTTTTCCGTCACCGGACAGGACTTTCCCCTTCCGCACCTTCTTCGCCAGCACTTCCTGGCGTTTATTGTAGGGATTATTGATGATTTTCTGGCTCTTCGTCACCATAAAATATGTCAGATATCCCGCCATGCACAGAAACACTGCCGCCATGGTGTAAGTCAGTATGAGAATTTGTCCATTTCCCCTGCCTTCCTCCCTGCGGAGGCGATCCTGCTCTCTCCGGGAAATCATCCTACCTCTTCCTTGCCCTTCTGGCGACCTTCCTCTCCCCGCCGCCTGGCTCCTGCGCTCTCTCATCACTCTCCTCCTCTCGGCAATTCAGCACATACATCCCCTGAATGATGCAAAATAATATAGTGGTGCTAATCACGGAACTTCCCCCGTAACTTACCAACGGCAGCGTAACCCCCGTGGAAGGGATGAATTTCGTAACGCCCCCTATGGTCAGGAACACCTGGAAAATATATTCCATGGCCAGCCCAAGAGCCGTCAGCTTATAAAACCGACGCCGCATCTTCAGGGCAATATTCACAAACATGACAAAACAGCTAATCTCCACCAGAATCAGGCAGATGGCAAAAAACGCCCCCAATTCCTCGCTGATGGCCGCAAAAATAAAGTCGCTGTCCGCCACGGGAATCTTCGTGGGCAATCCCTCTCCCAGCCCCATGCCAAACCAGCCGCCAGTGCCGATGGCAAAGAGGGACTGGGCCACCTGGAATCCTGCTCCATCTATGGTTCCCCAAGGATTCTGCCACGCCGTCACCCTGGTCTGCACATGGCTAAATAAGAAATACGCCACCACCGCAGCCACGGAGCCAGCTCCCAGCCCCAGCCCCAGATAGATAGCATTCTGGCTGGCCACATACAGAATCGCCAGGAAGGTCACATAATAAATCAATGCCGCGCCCAGATCCTTCTCCGCCACCAGGATCAGCACATGGGCCCCCGCTAAAGCACCGGTCCTTACCACATCTTTCCAATGGGTAGACCTTGCCAGAAATGCTGCCACGAAAAACACATAGATAATCTTAACAAACTCCGATGGCTGTACCGCGAAACTTCCAATCTTAATCCAATTCTTTGCACCATACACGGTCTTCCCAAACACCAGCACCACCCCCAGCAATGCCATTCCCGCCACCGCATAGACGTACCCATATCTGTCAAAACGCTCAAATCTCTCTATGATTAGCGGGATAAAAAGCCCAACCACCGCAATCACCGCCGCAAAGATCATCTGGCGGATCACGCTATCCTGGCTGATTCTCCCAATCATTACAAAGCCAATCATCAATAGCATCAGCATATTGTTCAGTACCATTTTGGATGCATTTCTGTATACATAGATATATGCCTTATTGATAAACAATAGCAACGCCAACTGCAAAGCGTACAATACAAGTATCTTCCAATCCAAACTGTTGAGAAAAAGCACCAGAGCGCAGATCCCATGAATGGTATACATAATCTTATTCTGCCTGCGGTATATCTTCTCCTTCCTTTCCATATGATTTCCCAAAAACACTGAAAAACAATGCCAAGTATATATCGCAAACAGTATAATGATAATATACTTAGAAGACTCTACCAATACAGCGTGAATGACACCAATCACATCCATATTCCCAAAGAAATCCATCAGCTTTCTCGCCGCTTCCGTCTTATCCAATCCCTTCAATCTTGTTGCCTCCTGTCAATCAATTCCCAAATTCCAATGCCCTACATTGGGGGATTTGGGCCCGGCTCCCGCCAGGATTTCCCTGACCTCAGACTGGCTCTCATCCACAAAATCCCAGCGAAGACGCGCCACGGAAAGCCTGTCCCACTGCTGCCTCCCCAGCATCAACGCCTCCTCCTGATATATGACATTGTAGCAATATCTGCAATAATTCCTGGAAAAGAACCGTCTGCCCTTCTGGTCCTCAAAAGAAATGCGCTGCGAGCCATCCTCCCGGCACAGACACCTGTCCGTATTGGCAAGCATGCACTGGGCGGTGACCATCAGCGGCAAGCGTCCATACACCACCAGCTCGCTGTTCTCCAAAAAGGACAGGCCAGCCAGTTCCTTCCCCGTCAGTTCCAGCGGCAAGGTAAACTGCCCCACCCCCTCTTTTTTCCAGAACGCCGCACTGCCCTCATTCATCACATACATATGGTAGTCAAGCACCACCTTCTCCAAGGGAATCTTCCGCTCCTCCAAAAAGCGGAGAGATTCCCAATTCCGAACCAGATACGCCTTCCAAGGCAATGTTAGAAAGCCACCTTCCATCTCCGCCATCTTCTCCCACTGGGCCCATGTCCCTTTCCTGAATATCCGTGGCATGGCCAGGCAGGGTTCTTGGCCCCTTCCGCAAATTCTCTCCCACGCATCTGCCAACTGATCGGGGGAAAGTTCCTCCGCAGACACATAAACCCGGGCCACCCTGTCATCTTCCAGCACTGCATCCAACTGAGGCATATTCATGACGGAAACCGCCATCTCCCCCTGGGACGGCTTCCTGTCAAAACCACTCTTTTTGCCACTGTCTTTCCCGCCACAGGCTTGCAGTTCCCCCTTTATATTATCACGGTCATATGATTTTTCTGTGTCCCGGTGATATCTGCCAATCCTCCCCTCCGCCAGCTCCTCAAAAGCACGCCTCCGCAGCTTTTTCAGCACGCCCACGCTAAGAAAGAGTCCCTCCTCCATCTCCAGGACAAGTTTATCAAAATAAAAAGAACTCTTCCCCGTCTGCATCAGGCATTTCTTCACCATCTCTTCCGTGGTAGGCTGATTCTTGGCCCGCTGGCACACATCTCCCTGGCAGTAAGCCACGTCCTCCCCCAGCTGCACCGTCAGCGACACAGGTTGTCCCGCCACTGCGGCAAACACCCCCTGTGCCGGCTCCTGCACGCCTTTCTCCAAATACCGCCGCCGAATATCCTCCAGCAGCACGCCATGCCTGGTGCGATACACCATGTCTCCCCGCTGGATTACTCGTCCCTTCTGAAAGCGAGCCGTCACATTTTGCCCTGGCAGAACATGCTCTCCCAGGGTATACTCATAACGCTGCCTTCCCAGATTATCCCGAAATTCCACCACGTCCTGAGGAAATAACTCTTCTATCGCTCGGTATGCCACTTCCCCCTTTCCCACGGACAGCACTTCCCCTGCCAGGACGCCTCCGTGCTTCGGCCGCTTTCTGGCTAGCATGTCTCCCTGCCTGCCCGGGGTTCTCCCCTCCAAATATCCCGCCTTTCCCTCCAGATATCCCTGGGTAAACCCCTCCCGATTATACAATTCTGCCAGATGGCGCAAATCCCGCTGCCATTCCTCCCTGTGACTGCTGATATATTCCTCATATCCCTGTCCCCCCAGAGAGCAACGGAGATCCACATATTTTCGATAGATGGCCGTCACTAAGGCAACATATTCCGGACGCTTCATCCGTCCCTCGATCTTAAGGGAATCCACCCCAATCTCCATCAATTCCCCAATATATTTCAGATTGCACAGTTCCCTGGGACTTAGCAGGTAACTGCCCCTTTTCTCCGAAATCCCATCCCCCTGGCAGGGCATCCTGCAGGGCTGGGCGCATCTGCCCCGATTGCCGCTGCGTCCCCCCAGCATGCTGCTGAAAAGACATTGACCGGAATAGCAATAGCACAGGGCTCCGTGTACAAACACTTCCAGTTCCAGAGAAGTATCCCGCCGCATCTGGCCCAATTCTTCCAGAGAAAGTTCCCTGGCTGGAACCATGCGGCTCACATGATACTTTTTCAGCCTGTCGGCCCCCCGTCCCATGGTCAATGCCATCTGGGTACTGGCATGAATATCCAGTTCCGGAAAATATTCCCTGACAAAATCCATCACTCCCACATCCTGCACGATTACCGCATCAAGCCCCGCCCGGTAATAGGGAAGAAGGAAGCCATACAGCATCTCCCGGCGCTCCTCCTCCTTCACGAGGGTATTCACCGTGAGATATATTTTGACCCCATGGAGATGGCAAAATCCGATAGCCTCCACCATCTCCTCCTCCGATAAATTGTCCGCAAATGCCCTTGCGCCAAAATGGCTGCCGCCAAGATATACTGCGTCACAGCCCGCCGCCACGGCCGCCCTCAGGGACTCTATAGACCCCACCGGAGCAAGTATTTCGGGTTTTCTCATGACATTCCTCCTTCCATCAATAGACTGCACTGACCATGCAAGGGAAAAGGCTGTGTCCAAAACACAGCCTCCCTAGATTTATTTCATGCGATGCCTCACTGCTTGTTACTACCGTTTCCCCTTCTTCTTGCTCTTGCCGTCTCGAATGACCACTAGCCCGTTATGATCTGCCACTTCTGCCTCCTCCGCCTTTCTTCCGTCCAATTCTGCCTCCAGACGGATTGCCTTGTGCTCAGAGTGGGTTTTCTCTTTCTCCAGCGTCTCCAGCTGCTGCTCTCTCTCCTCCAGCTGATTTTTCATGGCAATCAGGTCATGCTTCAGATCGAAAATCTCTTTTTCCAAGTCCTCATTGGCTTTCTGAAGACCATCTGCAGACTTCTGCGCCTTATAATAATCATCAGCCAAATTAATGGCAAGAAGGACATTTTTCACATCCGCATCCAATCTCGCATAGCCATCCTGCTCCCGGAATTTCGACAGCTTGTCATTGATATGCGTGGCAATTTTCTGGAGATACTCGCTGCTCTCGTAGCCGCTCAAGGTATATTGCTTGCCGCCGATTACTACTTCCACATCATTCTTCGTATTCATAACTGATCCTCTTTTCTGCGCGCATGCCAGAACCTTCCGCTACGGAAAATCCCCACCCATGCCTACTCTTCCACTGGAGCCGCCTCCCTGGCTGCTTGACGCTCCGGCCCTGCTGGCTGGACTCCCGGCTCCCTTCGGGGCGAGGCCGCCCTCTGCTGGGGTACTCCCTGGGCATATGCCGATTCCTGTTGTCCCTGCGGCATCAATTCTGCCTTATTCTTCCTAATAATATCCAGATGGCCACTCAGCGCAGTCTCCAAGGCTTTGGAATTATTCACCGTGCTCTCGTACGCCCTGGCAATCACCTTCTCTGCCATATCCAGCATGTCATTGGTATAATAAATGGCTCCTGCGCCAATCTCATCAGCCTGCCTCCTGGCATCGGCAATAATCGCCTCCGCTTCCGCATTCGCTTGCTGCACCGTAGCCTCCGCCTGCTGGTATGCCTCCTTCATAATGCTGTGCTCTTCCACCAGCGCGCTGTACTGCGCCTTGGCATCTGCCAGAATATCCGCGCGCTTTCTCTCAGCATCCTCCAATATGGCATCCCTCTGATTGAGCATTTTATGATAGCGTTTGATTTCCTGAGGCAAGTCCCTGCGCAAATCATCTAGCAAATCATACAAATCATTTTTGGGGACAACGACTTTTGTAGTAGAAAAACTCTGCATCTTGCAGCTCTCCACAAATCCGTAAATATCCTCTATTCTCTGCTCAATTTTACTATCCTGCATCGTAGTACCTCCTATTTTCCAGTGTACTGCAGTCTATCCTGCACCAAGCCCGGCACCATCCCTTGAATGTCGCCGCCAAACCGAAAGATTTCCTTCACCCCGCTGGAACTGATATAAGAATGTTCCGGCGCCGTTGCAAGAAATATGGTATCTGCCTCATGATTCAATTTATAATTCGCCTGCGCCAGCGGCAACTCATACGCAAAATCCTGTGCCGTCCTAAGCCCTCGCACAATCACATCCGCCTGCTCCTGCGCCACAAAATCCACCAGAAGCCCCTGAAAAGATTTGACAGAGACATTCTCCATATGTTCTGTCAATTCTCTCAGCATCTCCACCCTCTCCTGGGGAGAAAACAGGGGCATCTTCCCTATATTTACCAGCACGCCAATCACCAAGGAATCAAACAATGCGGCGCTCCGCCTAATCAAATCCATATGTCCATTTGTCACCGGATCAAAAGTTCCCGGAAAAATAGCGGTTCTCATAAATCCTTTCCTCATTTCTGCAATACACGGTAAAACAGATGGCTGTTGGTCTTATATTCCTTATAGCGCTCCAAAGCCATTCTGCCATCCTCCGCCAGATGCATTCCCCCTGACAATTCCGCCCCACGGGCAATGCTGGTTTCCAGCACGATCAGCGATCCATCCCCCACCAGCCGAGAGGCAGCCAGAAATGGAACCACCTGTTCCTCATATCCTTTTTCATACGGGGGATCTAGAAACACAAGATCAAAGGGCACTCCTAACTGCTCCAGCCGCCTCAGCCCCTGCAGAACATCCATCGCCATCACCCGAGACTGATCCTGAAAGCCGGTATTCTTAATATTTTCCTTAATGCAGGACACAGCCTCCCTGTCCCGCTCCACAAAGACCGCTTCCCGTGCCCCGCGGCTCAGGGCCTCGATGCCAATGCCGCCGCTCCCGCTGAACAAGTCCAAAAAACGGCAGTCCGGAACCTCCTGTTGAAGAATGTTAAAGAGAGTTTCCTTAATGCGGTCCGTGGTGGGTCTGGTTCGATTTCCAGAAGGACATACCAGGTTTCTCCGCCTGGCAGATCCAGCTATCACTCTCATAAACACCTCTCATCTAACCATTGTGCCACAATTCATGAGACAAAAATCCTCTTTTCTATCACTCTGAATCATAACATTGCTCTCATATTCAAATTCACAGCCAATTTCTAAAAAACAGCAGAATCATATGTGCAGGCACAGCGATTCTGCTGTTTTTTAGAAATCGCTGCGAGTGGTAATATTGTACCACATTTCCGCCACATGGTCAAACCACCACGTCTTCCCTTTTAATGGTAATTAAATCCATTCTTTCAGGGTTTTCCATCGTCACTAGCCTGTTAGCCTGGTTCACCACCAATCTCTCAAAGAGATTTCGGACGCCCCTGGCATTGCCAAATTCCTGCCACTCCTCCGCCTTTTTCTTGTTCAGAAAGGCAAGAACCGCCTGCCTGGCTCCCTCATCCACGAGAAGTCCCGCCTTCTGCGCCATCACGTCCATAATTCCCACCAGTTCCTCCGTAGAATAATCAGGAAAATCTACAAATTTATTAAAGCGGGATATCAATCCCGTATTACTCTTTAAAAATTTCTGCATCTCCTCCGTATAGCCGGCCACGATTATCACCAAATTGTCCCTGTGATCCTCCATCAGCTTCACCAGAGCATCGATAGCCTCCATGCCAAAATCATTGGGCACATCTGGATTGGCCAGCGCATATGCCTCATCGATAAAGAGCACGCCTCCGATGGCCTGTTCCACCAATTCATGCACTTTGATGGCGGTCTGTCCCACATATCCTGCCACCAGTCCCGACCGGTCTGTTTCCACCAGATTGCCCTCTGACAGAATGCCCAGTTCCTTGTATATCTTCGCTACCAGCCTGGCCACCGTAGTCTTCCCCGTTCCGGGACTGCCCGCAAACACCATGTGGTAGGACATATCCATCTCCGGCAAATTCATCTTCTCCCGCATCTTGCGCACCTTGATAAGATTCACCAGAGAGCGGATTTCCTCCTTCACGCCGTCTAGCCCCACCAGGCCATTTAACTCTTCCAACAGGGCCTGCAGCCTGAGATCCTGCTCCCTAGCCTCTGCCTGCTCCCTTTCCTGTATCCTCTGCTTCATCTCCAGAAACATTTCTTTTGCCTCAATCGCACTCTGTTTTTCTTCCTCTGCCCTAATTCTCTCGTTTTCTTCCCGCAGCCGGCGGTTTTCCTCCCGCTGCCTCTCCCTCTCGGCTCTCTTTTCCTCCTGCTCTCTCTTAATCTGCTCCCGCTTAATCTGCATTTCCCTTATGCGGCATTCCTCTTCATCTTCTGTCTCTATCAGGACAGCATGCTCCCCAGCCGCCACCACCGCCGCCTGGCCCCGCTGCCTCTCCTCCTTTTTCATCACGTCCAAATCACATTCAATCACACTGTTATTCAGCTTGTGCATGATATACCTGGTATGTGCCTTGGCATCTTTCCCTTCAATATAGTGGCTTATTTTTTGGTAATATTCCTGAATGAACTGAGATACTTCCCGATCCTTCCCATGATTCAAATATGCCATGCAAAGAAGGATATTAAGCAGGGCATCCACGAAATAGGCCGTCATATCATCCTGCTTTTCCTTGTCCTGAAGGCTGCACAGCTGGATGAGGATGGGCGGCATGCGGTAAATCCGATCCACATCCTGCAAAAAATCCCCGTCCACCGTCATATCCTCAGAGATTTCCAGAGGGTTGCTGCAAGTCACCATCTGAATAAAGCGCAGCTGGCTCTCCAAAATCTCCCCGCACTGCTTTGCAAGCTGCATTAGAACTGCCTGGACATACAAATCCAGCACCTCAGAACTGGACTGCTGCATCACCTGCTGCGCCTTGTCCCAGAATCCGGTCATCTCCAAATTCTTGCAATGCAATACCAGTTTGTCGTAACTATCCTTTCCCATTTGAAACAACTGCTCGTCCGAGTAATCCTGTCTTGTCATGCGGCCTGCCCTTTCTAAACATTTTTACATTAAATTCCATTCTACAATGATTATTCGCAAAAAGCAATCCCAAAAAGAAGTGGCGCACGGAAATGGCAAATGGCCATGTGACATTTTCTGTTGCAATTTGCGGCAAGATCATCCGTTCCCATGGGCAGTGAATAGTAACCAGCCCCCAACTCTATTCATATAATGAAAAAAACAGGGATGGAAATAAAATTGAAAAATTGCAATATATTTTCTATGTCCATTGCCGGGGATGGGCCCCAAGCCTACGCAGTGATTCAGGGGGGAGATGCATACCCGAATATCCTAGGAACTGCGAATTTTTACCGCACCAAGTGGAACACGGGAGTCATGGTGGAAGTAGAACTTGACAACCTGCCAAACAACGCCTCCTACGCTCCCCGCTTTCTAGGAATGCACATCCATGAGAATGGTGACTGCGGAAACCATTTTGCCAACACGGGAATGCATTATAATCCCACAGGCGCAGTACACCCCTACCATCTGGGAGACCTGCCCCCGTTGCTTAACAGCAGCGGCTATGCCTACATGGTATTCTATGATGGCTATTTAGAGTTAGAAGACATTATAGGCTGCTCTATCATTCTGCACGGAAAGCGAGACGATTTCACTACGCAGCCCTCAGGGGATTCCGGGGATAAGATTGCATGCGGGGTGATTCGCAACTACTATTCACAATCAATGTAAAAGAATATTTTCCCAATGATTGCAGGATTTCGGAGGGACTAATTGCTTTGTCGCTCCGAAATCCACGATGATGCAAGGCGTAACCAGTTTTTTACGAATGCTTTTTCCCACACTCGCCAGCAAATAGCCTAGAGGTATCTTTTCCTATTGCCAATCCAGAACAGCACTGCCACCGCCGTTGCCCCGACCTCTGCCGTAGCCACAGAGAGCCATATGCCGTCAATCCCTAAAAATAGCGGGAGAATGAGCACGGACAAGATCTGAAACACGCCGATTCGCAGGAAGGAAATGGCGGCAGACACCAGGCCATTGTTCAGCGCGGTAAAAAACGCCGATCCAAAAACCGGAAATCCGGAAAAGAGAAAGGAGAAGGAAAAGAGAACAAATCCCCTCTGCGTCAGAGAAAGAAGAGATTTGTCATACCCCACGTACAACTGGGACAAGGGTCCAGCCAGCAATTCGGAAGATAGAAACATAATGGCAGAAAATCCCCCGATTATCACAAGGCTTTTCTTAAGCAATCCTCGCAGTTCCACAGGGTTTCTCGCCCCATAGTGAAATCCAAACACCGGGGCAACCCCCATGGAATACCCCAAAAATGCAGAAGAAAAAATCATGCCAACATACATCAGAGTCCCATATGCGGCAACACCATTCTCTCCAGCATATTTCATCAGCTGTACGTTATACAGCATGCTGACCACAGACATGGAAATGGTAGAAAGAAACTCCGATGCCCCATTGCCACATCCCTTGAGCAGAACCTTTCCAGAAAAGCCTGTCCGGGTCAGCCGAAGCAGGCTATCATTGTGCCTGGAAAAATAAACCAGAGGAATAACGCCTCCCACATATTCGCTGATGGCAGTTGACCATGCGGCCCCCACGATTCCGAAAGGAAATATGGCTACAAAAAGAGCGTCCAAAACTATATTTGTGACTCCTGCGGCCACCGTTACAATCAGCCCCAGATGAGGCTTTTCTGCCGCCACGAAAAAACTCTGGAATTCATATTGCAGCAAGAGAGCCGGAATGGCTACAATTACAATCCTTCCATAGACGGCGCAGTCGTCCAGCATCTCCTTCTCAGCCCCCAGAAATTCTACCGCCGGGCGGACAAAGACAAATGCCAGAAGGGACAGGACCACGCCTGCGATGATAGCACCGTAGACGAACATGGAAAATATTTGCTTCGCCCGCCTCTGCTTCCCCTCCCCCAGGGTCTTTGCTACCAGGGCGCTCCCACCCGTTCCGAACATAGCGCCGAAGGCGCCAAAAACCATCAGCACGGGGATAATGAAATTAACGGCAGCAAAAGAAGTCTTCCCAACAAAATTAGAAACGAAAAATCCATCTACAACGGCATAGATGGATTCAAAAACCAACATGCCGATAGACGGCAAGGTAAAACGAATCAACTTTTTAAAAGTAAAATGATCTGATAATTGTATATTCATGATTTCCTCGTATTATAGTCACTATTCACAGCCGCTCATCCCTTCATGCGATAGACCCGCTGCCTAACGGCATCGGTCACCGCTTTGCGGCAAGCACAATGATTCTGTTCTTTTTCTAGATATGGCTGTGAATAGTAACATTTTATAGCATGAAATAAGCCACCATGGCGCACAAAATCTGCATGATTGTAAATCGAAATACCACCTGGGTATCCGACCATTTCCTCTCCTTCCTGGCATGGTCATGGAGGGGAGTCCTGGTATTCTTCAAAATGGCAATCTTCAAGAAACGGAGCAGGAAGATTTTCACCAGCCCAATGCCGCCATCCACGATTAGAACTGCTGCCAGCAAAAGATAGATAAAGGGATGAGAAGATTTCATCGCCACCACCGCGATATAAAACCCCAATGCCCTGGACCCCGCATCTCCCATCAGCATGCTGCTGGGCTTGGAATTGAAGCACAGATACGCCAGCAGAATAGACACGAAAATCAGGCTGGATGCCGCATAACTTCCCAATTCTTCTGGGAAAAGCACTGCAAAAGAACTCAGAGACACGCAGCAGATGCAGGCGCACAGGCCATCCACTCCGTCCGAGCAGTTGGTCACATTGATGGATACCCAAATCAGAATCACTCCCAAGACAAAATATACGCCCACGGGAACATCCCAAGCCATGCTCCCTATATGAATAGACGTTCCGTTATAATTGATAAAATTCCACATGGTGAGAAGGGAAAGCACCAAATCAATAGCACCTTTTTTATAATCGCTCCAAGGATTCTTTGCCGCATCGTCAAGATAACCGCTTAGCATCATGGCAAACAGCAGGATGCAGTATACCACATACTCCCTGTCTATCGGAAGAAAAAGCAGAGTACTCAAAATAAAGCCCCCGGTGAGAATCAGACCCACCCCCCGAATCTTTCCCTTAGACTGGGCGCCGTTGACCGCATACTCTCTCCCCTGATCCTTGGGCAAAAACGGAAAAGGAAATTTCAAGCATAAAAATGTCAGCAAAAAACCAAACAACACGCCCATCATGGCAATATGATTGGGCGTTATGTACTGAAATAACATCCGATACATCTATAATCCCTACGCCTTTCTATATCCTGCCGCATATTATGCACGCAAAGCGCGCTATGCCACAGGTTCATGATTTGCAAGCGAAACCAGTTCGCCCTTTCCTTCGTATCAGCAAAAACATCATGACACTCTTTACCTTATCAAGATACTCCGCCACAAGGTCACGCTATTCTAGTCAAGAAATCTTAAGAACTACCTTTTTTATTATAGCATACTTTTTCATTTCTGCCTACAGAAACCTCCGACAAAGTGCGCATCAACGTAACAGTTCAGCCTTCCATAAAATGCGAGGATTTTTGACATGCTTTATGCAAAAGCCTGTATACAGGCTTTTTAAATATGAGTTTTACGGTGCCAATTTGCACGCTTTTTGTGCGAAATGTGTACAGCATTTATGCCACGGTTTCTGGCATGACCCAAGTTGCGAAGCAACTTGCAATATAAGTCCGTTAGGACTTATTATATCATCAACAGTGCTGAAAGCACTGCTGTGTAACTATGAAGCCGCAAGGCTGAATAGTTACGCATCAGCATTACTATCCATCATCTCTTCCTCTGGTAGATGGTAAAATAATATTCCAAGTCATAATAGGTCTGCTCCTCGGAATCATGGGTCATCACCCAGTCCGGGTCTTCATCAAGATTGGGAAAGAAGGTGTCTGCCTCATATGTATAATCCACCTTAGTCACATAGGCAGTATCACAGTAGGGCAAGAACGCCCGGTACACATCCCCTCCCCCTATAATATACACATCCTGGGAGGGATAATCTCCCAGACGCTCCAAAGCCTCCTCCAGGCTGTGAACCACCACCCCGTCTCCATAGGCATAATCCCGCTTGCGAGTCAGGATCATATTCGTCCTGCCGGGCAATGTCGTTCCTCCCGGCAAACCCTCCATCGTCTTCCTGCCTCCCAGCACCACGCCCCCCATGGTCCTCTCCTTAAACATTCGCTTGTCTGCCGGAATGCTCACCAGAAGATCACCCCTGCAGCCAATGCCCCAGCCTGCGTCCACGCACACAATCAAATTCATTTTATTCCTCCCACGGTTCCTTCTTCACCTCTTCTTCCACGAAAAGATAGAGATATTCCCTGTCCAGGTATGCCTTCACGTAAGTGCCCTCTGCCCGGTATTCCTCCTCCAAGACTTGCCCGTACTTTCGAAGTTGGTTCACCTTGCCGCCCTCTTCATAGGAGAACACCTTTTCCAGCAGGACTTTATCCTCCTTCAGCACATCGCTCACAGTGGATAGCATCTCCTCGACGCCCTGTCCGAATTTTGCAGAAATGCGCACCGTCCTATCTGCAATCCCATCCTTTAACGGCTCCTGGGATTCATATCGGTCAATCTTATTGAAGGCTGTCACGATGGGCTTATCCTTCACATCCAACTTCTGCAGCGTCTGATACACCGTCTCCATCTGGTTGTCCATATCGGGATTGGAACAGTCCACCACATGAAGGATGGCATCCGCATACTTAGCCTCCTCCAAGGTACTGCGGAAAGCCTGAATCAGATGGTGGGGCAGTTTTCTGATAAATCCCACCGTATCCGTAAATAGAAGTTCCTCCCCATTCTCCAATTCCAGTTTCCTGGTAGTGGGGTCCAGCGTGGCGAAAAGCTTGTCCTCCGACAGTACGCCCGCCCCGGTAAGATGATTCAGGAGCGTGGACTTCCCCGCATTGGTATAGCCCACGATTGCCACCACCGGCGTGGGATTCTCCTGCCGCTTCTTCCTGGTCACCTCCCGGTTTTTCTGCACCTGCTCCAATTCCCGTCGCACAAAGGTAATGCGTTCCTTAATGAGCCGCCTGTCCATCTCCAATTTCTGCTCTCCCGGTCCCCTGGTGCCGATACCGCCCCCCAGCCTGGATAATTCTGAGCGGCCGCCCACCAGATGGGATGCCCGATACCTCAGCTGGGCCAGCTCCACCTGCAATTTTCCCTCGCTAGTAGATGCCCGCCCAGCAAAGATATCCAATATCATCACCGTGCGGTCAATCACCTTGACTTCCAGCTGTTCCTGCAGATTATTATACTGGGCAGGGGTCAGCTCATCATCGCATACCACCGTATCCGCCTGGCATCTCTTCGCCATCTCCCGCACTTCTTGGATCTTTCCCTTGCCGATATAAGTGCCTGGGTGAATCCTCTCCCGGTTCTGTATCACTTTCCCCACCGTCACTGCACCGGCAGTCTGTCCCAATTCCTCCAGCTCCTCCAGGGACTGTTCCACCTCCTCCGTGTCAGAGGTGGCCACCCCTACCAATAGAATCCGCTCCTCTCTCTCTGCCGTATCATATAATGTCTCCGCCACAAACGCCTCCTATTTCATCCTAGTCTTAATAAATGAAAGTTCCTTCTTCATTTCCCCATCCCCCGGAAATCGCTTAACATATTCCCGGGCAGTCTCCAATGCCTCCTCATACTTCTTCTGTTTCTCGTAGAGGATAACTTGACTTTTCTGCAGTCCCGGCTCCGCCTCGGTCATGCCCCGCTCCATGCCTTGATTCAGATAATCCTGGGCTTTTTCATATGCCTCCTGTTCCATCATTGCCAGTGCCAGCTGATTATATACCTCTGCGTCTAGATTTTCCTCATTTTCCTTAATATATGCCAGAAAACGTTCCTCCGCATCCTGATAATCCTTCTCCTCCATGGACAACACGCCCAGATAATACAGGCTTTCCGGGCAGTTTCCATCATAAGCCATCTGCATATATTTCCTGGCTGATGCCATATCCTTCTTGCAGTAATATGCCCTGCCCACGGCCAGGGCGTTGGATGCCTTCTTCGTATTCCAGCCAAGCACCTCGTCCAACGCTTTTTCTGCCGATTCCGCCTCTCCCATCAGATTGTACAATCGGTATAAGGCAAAATGGGCAGTACCCTCCTCCTTTTCCTCCTCGGCTATCTTCTCATAAGTTTTGGCTGCATCTTTTCTTTGTCCCAGTTTTTCCTGAACATTTGCCAATTCATAATATGCCTGCCAGTCCTTCTTATTTTCCTTGATTATCTCTTGGAGAATCTCCCCTGCCTCCTCATACTTTCCCTGATTTTTCAAGCACACGGCCTTGGTGTAGCCAATATCGGCATCCATATCTCCAAGAAGATCTATCTTAAGAGCCTTATCGCAGTATGCAAGCGCCTGCTCGCACTCTCCCATGCCAGAAAGCCCCAGCGCATTTCCATAATAAAACTGCTTCTTATCTTCCTTGGCGGCAGATTCCTTCAACTTGTCCATGGCATTCTCAAACACCTTGACCCCATCCTCATATTTTCCCATATGAATATACGCCATGCCGCATCCAATGTGATAATCCGAAACCTCCCCATCTTCTTTTATGGCCTGCTGAAACTTGGACAGCGCCTTCTCGTACTTGCCGCTCTCCGCCAGCTTCATCCCTTCCTGGTATGCAGACTCCCCCTTTCCGCATCCTGCAAGCAATAGCACCGCTACGAGGGTACCCGTCTTAATCATCCATCCTAATCTTTCCATCATATCAAGCAAACCTCTTCTTTTTCTATATATTGCAATGAGCATACTGGCTCTCTTAGATATAACCGCTAATCACGGTAGCTCTTTTTCAGAAATGCTTCATAAGTCTTGACAAGAATCTTTCTCCCTGACTTGCGAATGGGTATCACGTCATCGTTTAGCATAATAAAATCTGAATCAATCAGTCCTGCCACGAATCCCATATTTACCAAGTAGCTCTGATGGCATCGCAAAAAGCCATCGTCCTGAATCTGACTCTCAAAATAATCTAATTTGCCATATACCTTCACATCTCCCTGATTGGTTGTATGAATATAAACCACCTTGTTATCCGACTCCATATAAATGATATCTTTATAGGGAATAATGACCGGCTTCCTCTTGGACTTCACCTGGATGAAATTCCGATTCTCCTGGGGATGCCGCTGCACGTAATAATCAATCAATGCGCCAATCTTGGCCGATTCATATGGTTTGAGCAAATACCCCAACGAGTGGATTTCATAAGCGGCAATGGCAAAATCCTTGCTGGAAGTGCAATATATGATCTCCACCATCTGATCCAGTTCCCGAATTTTCTTTCCCGCCTCCATTCCATTAATCTCCCCCATAAGAATGTCTAAAAAAATCAAATCATAGGGCCGGCTGCTGTAACCCGTCACCAAGCTCTCTCCGCTTTCGTATGTATCAATGCGAAACTCCAGCCCTCTGTCCGACATAAGCAGGGAGATGATCTTATAGAGCAATTCCCTGTCCATCCTGCTGTCCTCGCAAATTGCAACCTCAATCATTTTGATAAATTCTCCTTCATGCACACTAGTACAATGAATATTAAGCATCTGATATATTCACGCAGAATAGTATTCGTTGTGCTAGCACCGTGAATAGTAACAATAGTCACAGTATACGTGAAAAAAAGAGCGAATGCAAGTGCATTCACTCTTTTGCGCGCAATTTCTCATCAATCCTTCAAAGGAATTCCCCTGGCATCCTTATCCATGCTTCCCGTCAGGATCATAATTCCCTCAACCAATCCCCAAATTCCTGAAGCTACAGACAATATACCGCAGGAAAGTACTGTAATCAAAAGTTGCGCCACTGCCTTTCCAGTATATCCCAAATAAAAGTTATGTACGCCAAAGCATCCTAGGAAAATCCCCAGCAATCCGGCCGCAATCTTAGACTTCTGCTCTCCCTGAGGAATCGGCTGTGCCAAAAGCACGCCACAACTGGTGCATGTCGCTGCCCCAGGCATGGTTGCCTGACCGCAATTCGGGCAATAACTGATTCCATTTCCCGCTGCCACGCCGCACTTTACGCAGACAGCGGCATTATTATCCATCTCATTTCCACAATTTCTACAATACATGGTAACTCCTCCACTTCGCATTTGCTATAGATTCTTAATGTCTTGATTTATTATAACAGAGCATTCTTTATATTGCAACTGCTGTTACTATTCGCAGTTCTTTCCTTCTCTACAGGCTGTGAATAGTGACAGAAGCTATTGCCAGCCTATACCAATCTCGCAGTCTCCCTTGCGATGGCAAGCTCCTCATTGGTGGGAACCACCCACACCTGCACTTTGCTCTCCGGAGTGGTGAGACACATCTCCTCCCCCATGGTGGAGTCCCACTGGGCATTTTTATCCACGCCGATGGCTCCAAGGCCATCCAGAATCATTTTGCGAATCAATAAATTATTTTCTCCCGCTCCGGCAGTAAGAGCGATGGCATCCGCGCCGCCTAATGCAACGAAATACGCCCCGATATATTTCAACACCCGGTACACCATGACATCAATGGCATTTTTTGCATTCTCATCCCCATTTTCCATGGCCTCAATCAGGTCTCGGTAATCATTGGATACCCCAGACAGTCCCAGCGCTCCAGACTTTTTATTCAAAATCTCCGTCATCTCCTCCACGGAGATGCCTTCCTTCTTGCAGATATATTCAATAATGGCCGGATCGATATCCCCTGAGCGGGTTCCCATCAGCAGACCTTCCAGAGGCGTCATTCCCATGCTGGTATCCACGCTCTTCCCATCCCGGATGGCTGATATGCTGGCCCCGCTTCCGATATGGCAGACAATCATCTTGGAATGAGTTTTATCCAGCCCCGCCAATTCTGCCAGGCGGTCAGACACGTAACTGTGGCTCGTCCCATGGAACCCATAGCGGCGCACGCCATACTTCTCATAGTATTCTTTCGGCAGCCCGTAGAGGTACGCCTTCTTCGGCATGGTCTGATGGAACGCCGTGTCAAACACTGCCACGTTAGGCACGCTCGGCATTACTTCCTGGCATGCCCGCACTCCCAGAAGATTGGCAGGATTGTGCAGCGGAGCCAAATCATTGCAGGACTCAATGGCATGAATCACCTCGTCCGTAATCACCACGGAAGAAGAGAATTTCTCCCCGCCGTGCACCAGACGATGTCCTACCGCATTGATCTCCTCAAGGGATTTCAGCACGCCAATCTTTTCATCTAACAGAATATCCAGAACCGTCTTAATCGCCACCTCATGGTTCGGCAGATCTACTTCCCTCTCAATCTTTTCCTCACCCTTTTTATAGACCAGAGCCCCGTCCAGCCCTATCCTCTCGCACAATCCCGATGCGCTCACCGCCTCGGTCTTAGAATCAATCAACTGAAACTTTAGGGAAGAACTCCCGCAATTCACAACTAATATCTGCATTTTTGCCCTCTTTCTGCCTTTTTCGGCTATGTATTTTCACCGATCCCTTCCGGCGCCAGCCATGTCCTCTGAAACTTCCAGCATCCTCACTTTGGCGCCGCAAACTCAAAAACGATTCTATTGTAACCTTTTTTGCGAAAATATGCAACTTCTCAGGAAGAATATTATCTATAATTTTGTAACCAATCTCTACTGCTCGCAGTGATTTCCGGAAATAGACTAAAATCGCTTGGCTCGCACATAATATTCTGGTTCTTTTCGAGAAATTTGCTTTTTTTCTTATACTTGCTACAATGTAACTATTCAGAATCATGCAGAAAGGAATCATAACCCATGGAACAGCCAATCAAAACCCTGGGCATCATTGCCGAATACAATCCATTCCACAACGGACACCGATACCAGATAGAAGAAATCAAGAGACGTACCGGAGCCAAAATCATCATTGCAGTGATGGGTGGGAATTTCCTTCAGCGGGGAACCCCCGCCATGGCAGACAAATACCTCCGCACGGAAATGGCCCTCTCCTGCGGCGCGGACTTTGTATTCGAACTACCTGCCGTGTTCGCCACTGCCAGTGCGGAATCCTTTGCCTACGGAGGCATCAGCCTGCTGCACCAGATGGGATGCGTGGACGGGATCTGTTTTGGCAGCGAATGCGGCGATTTGGCTCCCCTGTCCGCCATCGCTGACTTTCTGCAGCAGGAGCCGGAGGATTATCGGAAACAACTGTGCTCCCTCATATCCACAGGCCTCTCCTATCCCGCCGCCAGAGAGAGGCTGCTAACCCGGCACTTTCCAGAAATATTCCAAGCCCATCCCGATTTGCTTGCCGCCCCCAACAACATCCTCGCCATCGAATACCTGAAAGCATTGAGACAATTAGGCAGCCCCATGGTTCCCCTCACCATTCCCCGCAGCGATCTGGGATACCATGCGGAGGATGCAAAGGGACAATTTCTCTCCGCCTCCGCCATCCGAAATCTTATAGAAAATGTGAATGAAGCGATGGCAGATGCATCTCTGTCCAGATATCTCCCAGAAGATGTGCAATCCATTCTGGCAAATCACAGGGAGCGTTTCCCCCTCACAGTGGATGATTTTTCTGAATATCTCTTCTATAGCCTAGCCTCCCTGGAAGAATCCCAGGCTCTATCCCTATCTGACATGTCCCCGGATCTATGGAACAGAATCAAGGGGGGGCGTTCAGAGTTTCGGGATTATTCATCCTTCATCAGCCTGTTAAAATCTAAGCAGTATACCCACAGCCGCATATCCCGCGTATTGTGCCATATTCTGCTTCAAATTAAAAAAGAATATCTGCAAAGCCCCTCCAGCGGACAGAAAATCCCCGCCCTATATGGGAGAATACTGGGCCTCCGCACGGAAAATAGTGCTTTTCTGCGGAATATCCAGCATTTTCCACTAATCAATAAGGCGGCAAACGGAGAACAGATTCTAGAAAACTTTGCGGAAGAAGAAATCCCATCCCCCGCAGAACGGCAAACCTACCTGCACTTGGCAAAGGCACACCTACAGGTAGATTTCAATGCCGCCGCCCTATATCGCAGGGCCCTGTACCACAAAAAGGGCACCATGCTTCCAGAGGAACGCCGCGCTGGCATCATCCGCCTATAAAACTACAGCAAAGGCTCCCCGGTATACTCTTCCAGTTTCATCCGCAGTCCCCGGTACTTCTTGCACAAAAGGGAAATCTCCTCCCTGGTGAAAGCACAGGCCGCCTCGTTTGCCTCCTGCAATTCCCTGGCATCCTGATAGATGTCCGCCAGCTGGAAAAAGAGGTCTCCGCTCTGCCTGATGCCAAACAAATCCCCGGGCCCCCGAAGTTCCAAGTCCTTTCTGGCCACATAAAATCCATCATTGGAACCCTCGATCACCCGCAGACGCTCCATGGTCTCCTTGGAGGGATTCCCTGCCATGAAAATGCAGTAGGACTGGGCCTTGCCCCTTCCCACCCGACCCCGCAGCTGGTGGAGCTGGGCCAGGCCGAACCGCTCCGCATTCTCAATCATCATCACTGTAGCATTTGGCACATTGATCCCCACCTCAATCACCGTGGTGGACACCAGGATATCAATCTCTCCCGCCGCAAAATCCTCCATAATCTGATTCTTCTGGGCCGGGCGCATCTTTCCGTGGAGATGGGCGATTCGGACGGAGGGAGGCATCACTTCCCGAAGGCTTGCGGCATAGTCCAGCACATTCTCCGCCTCCGTGTTTTCACTCTCCTCCACCATGGGACAGATGATGTAGACCTGATGCCCCTCCCCCACCTGCCGCTGCATGAAGCGGTACGCCTGGGGGCGGTAAGATGTCTCCACGGCACAGTTCTTGATGGGAAGCCGCTCCGCCGGAAGCCCTTCCATCACCGACACATCCAGATCCCCGTAGAGAATGATTGCCAAAGTCCTGGGAATGGGCGTGGCGCTCATCACCAGTATATGGGGATGGTTCCCCTTCTCAGAAAAATGCTCCCGCTGCCGCACCCCGAACCGATGCTGCTCGTCCGTCACCACCAGCGCCAGATCCCGAAATGCCACGTCCTCCCAAATCAGCGCGTGGGTTCCCAGAACAATATCCACCTCACCCCGGGCAATCTCTGCCTTGACTTCCCTCTTCGCCCCGGCACTCATGGAGCCAGTGAGCAGAGCCACCCGAATCCCCAGAGGTTCCAGATATTTTTGAAACTCCTCATAATGCTGCACCGCCAGCACTTCCGTGGGCACCATCATGGCTCCCTGATGCCCCGACTCCACAGCGCACAAAAGGGCCAGCAGGGCAATCACCGTCTTTCCCGAACCCACATCCCCCTGAATGAGCCGGTTCATCACCGTGCCCGATGCCAGGTCCTGCCGCACCTGCTCCCATGCCTTCCGCTGCCCTTCCGTCAATTTGAAGGGCAAAACATTCAGCAAACCTTCCGTCCTCTCCCCCGGCAAGAGAATATATCTGGAGGGATTTGCCTTCTTGTGCATCTTCATGTAATGCAGAGCCAGAGAGAACAGGAAAAATTCCTCAAAGACAATCCTTCTCCTTGCCTCCCCATATGCCTCCTTGCTGTCAGGAAAATGTAGCTGCCGCACCGCCTTTTTCCGCAGGAGGAGACCATATTTCTTCCTGATCTCCAGAGGCAGAAAATCCGTCCCGAAGTCATACTCCCCCAAGGCCTGCGCCACCGCCTTGGTCACGGCGTGATTGGTCAGCCCCGCCGTCAGGGGATACACCGGCTGCAGCTTTCCAAGCAGATTGGCATAATCCTGCTCCGTCAGCATCTTGGGCTGGGCCATCTGCAACATGCCATTCTTCTGCACGATCCTCCCCCGCAGGATATATCGCTTCCCCATCTTCAGGGAGCGCATCAGGTAGGGCATATTAAACCAACTAACCTGCAATTTACCGGAAGCATCCTGAAACTTTGCCGAAATAATCTTCAATCCCCTGGCGTTCGCCATGCGGGGCCTGTCCCCGAAACTTCCCTCCAGCACCACCGTCTCCCCCTCCCTCACGGAGGAGATGGGCTGGATCTTCGTAAAGATATCGTACTCTCTGGGATAATAGGAAAGCAGTTCCTCCACATTCGTCACGCCCACTTTGGCAAATAATATCTCGCTCTTCTCCCCCACGCCCTTGATTGTCCGTATGCTGTCCGTCCCTTCCATGATCCTCCTGTTCTCCTGTATGCAAAAAACGGGGAGCGCAATCCCTCGCACTCCCCTTAATCCATCACTACTCCACGGAAATAAAATACGAATAAATCGGCTGCCCGCCAAACTGCACTTCCACATCGATCTCGCCATGTTCCTTCAGGATAGCATCCGCAAGCGCCTCCGCTTCCTCCTCCGTGGTCTCTGCGCCAAAGTACAGGCTCAGAAGTTCCGAATCCTCATCCAGAAGGGCCAGAATCAATTCCCTAGCCGCCTCCTGGGCAGATTCCGCCACGGACAGGATCGTCTTATCCGTCAGTCCCATATAATTGCCCTGCTTGATTTCCTTCCCATCCATATTGGTATCCCGCACGGCGTAAGTCACTTGGCCGGATTTGATACTCCTCATTTCCGCTTCCATATTCTCTCTGTTTTCCTCATTGCTCTTACCCTCCATGAAATTAATCATGGCGGCAATTCCCTGGGGAATATTTTTGGAGGCAATAACCACAATCTCCTTATCCTCCGTCAAATCTTTTGCCTGATTGGCGGCAAGGATAATATTCCCATTATTTGGAAGAATGAAAATGCTATCCGCATTGACTTTGGCGATGGCATCCAACACATCCTCCGTGCTGGGGTTCATGGTCTGGCCGCCCTCGATTACATAGTCCACGCCCAGATCCCTGAAAATCTCGGACAAACCCTCCCCGGCAGATACTGCGACAAATCCCACTTTCTTGCGGGGCATCTCCTCCTCAGCCTGCTCGCCTTTGGCAACCCTTTCCGCATCCTTGATCAATTTTTCCTGATGCTCCTCCCGCATATTGTCAATCTTCATGCTGGTAAGGGAGCCGAAGGAAAGTGCCTTCTGAATCGCCAGGCCCGGATCATTGGTATGCACGTGGACTTTTACAATGTCATCATCAGCCACCACTACCACGCAGTCTCCAATTTTCTGAAGGTAATCTTTTAACTGGCTCTCCACCACATTTTCATTCCGCTCCAGCATAATGATAAACTCAGTGCAGTAACCATACTTAATATCTGCCTCCCCGGCCTTGCTTGCCTGAACCAGCTGGGTACTTCCCCCCACCTTGATGGTAAAGTCTGCCGTCCTGCCATTCAGAGCATCCAGCGCACCACGGATGAAGGTCATCAGACCCTCCCCGCCGGAATCCACCACTCCCGCCTGCTTTAGCACCGGCAGCATATCCGGCGTGCGAAGCAATGTCTCCTCCATGCTTTTCGCCACCTCGTCACAAAACTTGGCCAGATCCGTGACTTCCCCTTCCATCAGAAGTTCCTTTGCCCTCTCGGCACCAGCCTTCGCCACAGTCAGAATCGTTCCCTCCTTGGGCTTCATCACTGCCTTGTAGGCAGTTTCCGACGCATGGCCTATGGCATTGCCAAGCACCGTCACGTCCAGAGCATCATTTCCCTTGATGGATTTCACAAATCCCCGAAATATCTGGGACATGATCACGCCAGAATTTCCCCTTGCCCCCCGCAGGGAACCGCTGGAAATCGCCTTAGCCAGTTCATCCATCCCCGGCTTTTTTAACATGCTCACTTCCTTTGCCGCCGACATGATCGTCATGGTCATATTGGTTCCGGTATCCCCATCCGGCACAGGGAACACGTTCAACTCATTGATATACTCTTTCTTTGCCTCCAACGCCTTGGCCCCCGCCAGAAACATTTTCTGAATCATGCCAGAATCAATTGTATTTATACTCACTTTTCGCTCCTCCTCGCAACAGGCTGTCACTATTCACGGCTCCGCCGTTCCTAGTAACAACAGGCTTTCTCTTGGGAACTGTCCTGACAGTTCCTTACTCTTCGTCCACAATACGCACGCCTTCCACTATAACGTTGATGCTCTCCACCGTAAGCCCCGTAAACTCCTGCACTTTATATCGTACGCTCTCCAAAACATTCTGTGCCACGGCGCGGATGCTCACCCCATATGCCACGATCACATGAAGCTCTATTTTTATTCTATTGTCGGCCACATAAACGTTGACCCCCCGGCTGGCATTTTCCCGCTTCAAAAGTCTGGTCACGCCATCCTTCACATTGACAGACGCCATGCCCACGATGCCGATGCAGTCCGTGGTGGCAATGCCCGCATACTTGGCAAGCACGTCCCGGTCGATTATGATTTCACCCATCTCGGTACTCATTTTTCCCTTCATATGCCTTCCTCCTATTTCTAAATTTTATGTCATTCTTTCCGATTTGCAATCATATGATAGTATAACATATCGAATTTTCCTATGCAATCTGTAAAGTGCCATAATTTGGGAACGCCATGTTACTGCGTTACTATTCACAGTAACACTATACATAATAACAATAGCAACGGAACGGATGTGATTATATGAAACGTATGTGCGGATTTATACTATTTTGGATTGCCATCGGCATGACCATCATGTTTTTTTTAGAAAACAATTTTTTAACCATCTTGATTATTTTAGCCTGTTTGCTCCTCGGTTATAACTTATTTTGCAGTTAATTTGTGGTGATATTTCGAACAATTAAAAAGGGAAATGCAAAATATCCTTGGGATATTAGCGCATTCCCTTTGTATACTGCTAGATTTCGAGCAATTTCCTATACCGTAAAGAAGGGCGCAGAATATTTCCTGAATACTCTGCGCCTCCCACTAAAAATATTTGCTTCCTATTTCACTTTGCCAAACACCAGCTTCGCTTTCTTATCCAAACATCCTGGACCATATAATTGCCGCTTCGCCATCTTCCGATACTTCTTGCTACAGCCGGGTACCTTTACCACCAGTTTCCGATAATTGCTGCTCCCAGCATTTTTATATGTTTCATTGCGTGCATAAGCATCCACGTCATTGGAGTTTTTAATTTTTCTGCGGAAGGTGACTTTCCTCAGGTTTTTACAATCTTCAAAGACAAATTCCTTTAAGTCCGCCCTCTTCCCCGCAACAACGATCTTTAGGGAAGTGCAGCCCTTAAAAGCCCCGTCAGCAACGCTTCTGATTGTATCTGGTATCGCCACCCTTTTCAATTTCCTGCAATGTGCAAAAGCAAACAGCGGAAGCGATTTCAATTTCTTGGAAAAGGCCACCTTCCTCAATGCGCTGTTTCCGAACGCATGATTTCCCAGTGCAGACACCTGGTTCATGGACACTTCCTGAAGGTATGCCTGGCCTTCAAACGCATAACCTGCAATCTTCTTCACGGATCTGGGGACGGTGAATTTTTTAGATTTCTTCCCCAGTGGGTAGGCGTACAGAGTCTTCTTTGACTTGCTGTAAAGCACGCCACCCACGGCGGTAAAATGCTGGTTATCCCGATCCACCGTAAAGGCGGATAAACTCTTACACCCATCTGTAAAAAGATATTCTCCATATTCGATTTTCCTCACCTTCTTTGGAATGCGCACCGCCTTTAGGGAAGTACAGCGAACGAATGCATTTGCTGGTATTTCCTCTATGTTTTCAGACAGCCTGACTGACTGGAGCTTCTTGCAGTCAGCAAACAGCGCATCGCCAATGCTACTGACGCTATCCGGCAGGCTTCCATGAATCAAATCCGTATGGGCAAATGCCTCGTCCCCAATTTTTTGCAACCTCTGGTTCATTGCGACTTTTGCAATCCTTGCATTGAGAAAGGCATTTCTGCCAATAGAGACTACTTCTGGGTTCATCACCACTTCCTCCAGATGCTGCACCCCCTCGAAGGCAGACTTGCCAATTTCCCCAATCCCTGCCGGCAGGGCGTAGCGTTTCCCCTTCCTCCCGGCGGGATATAGCAACAATGTCTTCCCATCCTCGCTAAAAAGTACGTCATCCTTGGAAATAATATCTTTCACCTTCGATGACAATGTAAAACGCTCCAGACTCTGGCAACCGCTAAAGTTGCTGCCGTCCATCTTTCCCGGAATCACCACGGTTTTCAATTTGATGCAATCCCTAAATGCATTCTCCTCCGGCCACTTCCCATTCCCCTTGGATTCTATCACCGCTTTCTCAAGTTCCTTACAACCGCTAAATGCGCCGCCATAATCCTTTACACTCTCGGGGATCGTCACTTCCACAAGGCCAGAATTATCAAATGCAAGGGAGATATCCTCAATCCCCTTCGAAAAGGCGATATGCTTTAGATTCTTCGCCCCCGAGAAAGCATGCCACTCCACTTTTTTGATTCCCTCCGGAATCTGATAAGAGACATCCTTTCTCCCGCCGGGATACAATTCCAGCGTATTTTTCTTTGAAAAAAGCACATTATCCCGCACCTGGAAATATTTGTTCCTCTCATCTACCGTTATCTTTTCCAGCGCGCTATGATCAGACTGATATCCCACCTCCCGAAGGTTTTTCCCCAAATGTAATTCCCTTAACTTGGTACAGCCAATAAAATTTTCGCTTTTATCATAATCCTCCTCCCAATCAAAATAATCTAAATATACCAGATTATCCGGGGTATATACTTTTTCCACCGCCTTGTTATTCCGAAAGGCATCCGCATGCACGCCAGAAACTTTGCTTTTTCCAATATATCCTGGAATATGAACCTCTTTCAGTTTCTTCCCCTTTGATGTCAATCCTGTAATATTAACTTTATATTTATCATATTTAAAGTATTCTGTTGATTTCCCCAATATCCGAAGCTGATACGACAGGACTTTCTCCATTGTCCGACCATCTTCTTTATAGGACACCTTGGCACGAATCACCGCCGTCCCCTTCTTCACCGGCGTTACTTTCCCCTTCCTGTCAACCCTCGCTACCTTCTTTGCACTGGAGGAGTAGGAGACGGATTGGATTCCCTCCCCCTCCACGGAAATCCGATCCATGCCGTCCAGATAGATGACAGGCTCCGCATCTACAATCTTTGGCTCTGCCGACTGCTGGGCGGCAAATGCCCTCCCGCCCCACAGTGCAGATAGTCCTGCTGCCAAAAATCCCAGCAATATTATCCTCCTCATTTTTCTTACCCACTTTCTTATGTCATTCATAACCAATTCCCTTTCTCTCCCCATTGTCCTCCGCACCGACAATCTCTGCCATTTCCGCTATCTCCTCTTCCCTTCCGATGGCATCCTGTTCTTGATTCTTTGCAATCTCCTCAACCACTTTGCCATATTCTTCAACGTACCTCCCTCCCACACCCAGTATCCATTATTTTATCGTATAAATATTAAGAAAAACGAAAGAAAATCTTAAGAATTAATAAGATTTTAACGATTATTGATTATAACAACACACACTGCCTCTAAACATATGCATTTCAAAACCCAACTTTGTCTTTCTCAACTTTTCCGTAGTCATAATCTCTAAAATAATTTTCCACACAAGCGCAGAAAAAAGTCGGAACCATAACCGGTTCCGACTTCATACCAATACTATTCCATTAAGAAACAAGTGCCTACGCACGCTCTACAGCTCCAGAACGTAAACATCCTGTACATACTGGCATCTTCTTTGTGCCGCCATTCACCTTCACCCTAATAGACTTGATATTAGGCTTCCACATCTTATTGCTTCTTCTATGTGAATGACTCACTCTGTTACCAAAGTGAACACTCTTTCCACAAACTGCACATTTTGCCATCGTAAGCACCTCCTTCACTCTAATCCTGCTTATTCTGATTGACCATGGCGATTCGCAGCCACGACAAATCCAAATATTATGAACTCTCATTTGCACAACATGAATATTCTACCAAACTCTTTCATAGAATGCAAGCACATTTTTAAAATATTTTGACATCTGACTGTGGCAAGTTACTATTCACAGTCATTTCTAGAAAAAGAACAGAATCGTTGTGCTTGCACATAAGATTCTGGCTATTTTCTAGAAATTGGCTGTGGAAGCTGTTCATCCCATTATAAGATAGCCAAAGGTGCGTTAGCAACGGTGCTAGACATCCAGTGGATGTCTGTTCAGCACGGACCGAAACGGAGTGTAGACGATGCCGATAGGCAGCGGGGCTATCGCATGATATGATGAGCAGCTGTGAATAGTAACTGTGGCAATGCTACATTTTCCTTATCTACATTAACAAATTTTCAATCCGACCTGATTGAATCGCCGCAATGTTTTTCTTAATCCTATTTTCAGGCCAGTTCCACCATTGAAGTTTCAGTAATTCAGAAATCACATCCTCCGAAAACCGCTTTCGTATCGGTTTTGCAGGAACGCCTCCAACAATCGTATAAGGCGGTACATCTTTTGTAACAACTGCCCGCGTACCAATAATCGCTCCATCACCAATCGTGACACCAGACAGAAGAACCGCTTCGAAGCCAATCCATACATCGTTGCCAATTACAATGTCGCCTTTGTTGTCCCATGCGCCTGTAATCTCTTTTACGTCCAATCCCCATTCCTCGAAAAATATTGGAAATGGATATGTTGAAAGTGAAGACATTGCATGATTTGCACTGGTAAACAGAAACTTTGCACCACAAGCAATGGAACAGAACTTACCGATCTGCAACTGGTCTCCATTGACTGGGTAATGATACAATACATTATTCTCTTCAAATTCCCGAGGGTCATGCACAAAATCGTTGTACATTGTATAATCGCCGATTTTAATACTGTCATTGACAATCACGTTTTTCAAATAAACTGTTTGGGTATCACCTGTCCGGGGATAAATTTTGTTCTCCGATATAGTCATTTTAAATTCCTCCATATTCTGATAGTTATTATGGGACTATATCGGTTACTACAATGCAGCGTTTCACTTTTTTACCTCCATCAGCCTAAATTTATAAATTTCATTATACTACTTCCTATCTCCATTTACCACAAAAATATAGGGCATAGCAACCGCCATGCCCCAATGCCAGATGATTCCTTGCCGGAACCTCCCGCCATTATGGATATGAAAATGTCTTAAATGTCTTTTATTCTCCAGAAGATACGACATATCCCTCTCGCCATCGGTCTTAGGATGCCCGATATCCCAAGTCAGTGCGAACTTCGGGCTTTTCAGAAGATATTTTAACACTTCCTTTTCAATTCGATAAAACGCAGGCCCAGCCGCTTGCACAGCGCAATATTCTCCTCCAGCGTCTCAATCTCGATCAAAGTCGGCATCCCAAATTCCATGCGCTATCTCCCCAAGCATCGCCTTTCAGGCCATGCTGTTCCTACGTATCTTATCATGCATGTCGAGGAGAGTTATTCCTTCTCCCCCTCGTCATCGTCCTCCTTCTTCTTGCCCGCCGTGAACTTGTCCACGAAATCCGGCACCATATCTAACACCTTGGTAATGCCGTCCTGATTCTTCACATTGACCAGTTTCGTCTGTCCATCCTTAATCACCAGAATCGCGCTGGGCTGAATCTTGCCACCCATGCCCCCCGCGCCATTATCCTTCTTATTGTGTTCGGAAAAAGCCCCTGCCGCCACGCCGAAACTGACATCCACCAGAGGCAGGATAATCGTCCCATCATCAAACTTCACCGCATCCCCCACCACGGTCTTGCTGGTGACAAACCCTTCCATTCCATGAAATAACGACTCCACCGTCCCCTTAAAATTATTTTCTCCCATTGATATTCCTCCTTTATATCTTTGCAGTCAGCCTGTCATATTCCTTCTTAAAGCATCTCCACTCATCGCTGCGAAGCACCCGAAAATATACCAGCAAAAGGGTAAAGATCGAGATGCCGCCCCTGGCAAATAATTCCCCCTCCCAAATCTTGCGCTCAAAATCCGGCACAATGCGGACACCATTCCCATACCATGCATAGAGAATGGCAAACAGACCCAGAATCTCCCCTGTGGAAGCCGGATCTCCCGTTCCAAAAAGCAAATGCCCGCGAAACACTTTCGGTTTTAATTTTCTCCATAAATGTAACACATTATCCTTCAATATGCAAACCAGTTCCCTGGAATTGTCCTCCCGGAGCAAAGATGCCATATCCCTGGCAAATCCAGCCTTTCGGCGCAAATTTTCAATAAAGTTTTTGCAACACTTTACAAAATGACGAAATTTATGCCACCATTTCTTAAAAGGATGCTCCCCCCGCCTATTCTGAGTATTTTGAACTCTCTGCAGTTCTTTCGAGGTATCCGTCCCCCCTGGCCCTGTATGGCCAAGTTCCTCATCCATCGTTCCCTCTATCCGAACGCCCTCTTGATGGCCTTCTCCCATCCCATCAGTCTGAACGCCCTCCCGACAGTTTTCTCTTTCTTCATCAGTCCGAACGCTCTCCCGACAGCCTTCTCCCTCTTCATCAATCTGAACATCCTCCCGACAGCCTTCTTCCTCTCCATTTTCTGCCTCCTGCCGTCGATTGGTTCCTACGCCTCTTTTTCCGTCAGATTTCTTCCGCCTCTTTTTCCGTCCGCCCCCGGGATTTCCCTCCATAATCTTCATCAAGTCAAATCCCAACAGGCGAATCTTCCACTGAAAATCCTCCTCATAGGATACATAGATTCTCACCAGAAACCAGAACCAGTGAAGCCTTCCCCGCACCCTGGCACCTTCCCTCCACTCCCCCTGCACCTGATATTTGATTGGATAAAAGAGAAGCAATAGCACTAGGACGCAGAAAATTCCCAACAGACAGAGCAATATCTTTCCAAGGGTTCCCAGAATCCCCAACACAATCCCCACGCTATTCCCCCTTTCCTCGAAAATAGGATTTCACATGGTCGGCATCCACCACCTGGTAGACATGGTAAACATCCCGGGCAATCTGACACAGCAACGTCTCGGCCCCATCCCTGTCTGCCGCCAGTCCCACAATCTCCAATCCAAGTTTTCGATAATGCTCAAACCAAAATTCCCTGGAAGAATACACCTCCAAAGAATTATCCTCATTCACAGGAAGAGTAATCACAAAGCATCGGCGCAAGCCCCGCCTTCTTTCCACCATTTTTCGGTATCTGCCAGGCTTTTCTTTCACTTTATCATCCATATAAATCTTTCCGTGAAAGTGAAACATCCTCGTCCTCCTTCAAAAAGGTGCGAAGTTTTGCCAGGCTCGAAAATATCTCGCCAGGAAAAACTACGGTCGCACCTGGGAAGAACGCAAAATCAGCGTTCTTCGTGTCGAAATAATGCGCCAGCATTTATTTTATCATATCCATCAGAAGCTGCTTGGCCGCATACTTCTCCGCCTCATCATTACAACTGGACAGAGAGTCGGTCACATAGTCAGCCACCTCCTGGGCGCTGGTGAAAAATACCGGCATCTTCTCCAAAGTGTTCGCCATCACCGCCCGACGCAGCATCCTGCTCTTTCCCTGGAAGAACGCCTTGCACTCTTCAATCAGCTCTGCGGCGGCCCGATCTGCCATCTCCCGAGTCACCTTTTCCTGCGTTCCTGTATCTTCCAAATCTGCAAACACACTGTTAGAGACCAGGAGAGACAGCCGATTCAGCATGCAAAAATCCTCCTCCAGCCCTGCGGCTTCAATCTTATCCCGATAACTTTCCTCGATGCCTTCCAAGGCTGCACCCGCCATGCCTAACTTCTCAAACAACTGCTCTTGCATGCCCTCTACTGCCAAAAACTGCTCCCCCAGCCAGTAAAGCTTCTCCTCCTCATTGCCTACAGGCGTATCTTCCGCCTGCTGCCACACGGGAGAATCCTCCTTCCGAAACAGGGCATTGACTCCCCGCAGAACACGCTCCGCCTCCGGCAAGAACGCCTCCCCCGGAGCGGCCTTCCTGGCCACGCACATAGTATACAGTTCATTCACCAACTGCCCCAACTGCATGTACAAATCCGCCACATCATTTAGTTTGGAGGCGTTGACCCGGATCTTCTCCGCATAGATGGCATATGCCTCCTCCGATATATTTTCATAATCCAGTGCCGACAATTCCTCCAGCACCGGCACAAACTCCGTGAAATATTTCTCCTGATTGCCATCCCGGTACAGCATGGCATTTGTGCGGAACATATAGAGAAATCCCTCCAGAGTACCCACGTCGCTGCCCTGATACACCGAGACGCTATCCCGCACCAAATCAAAATAATGTTGCCTGGTCATTCGCATGGGAAGCTGTCCCACAGCAAAGCGGATCTTATCGCTAATCACGGTATTATCCTCGCTGGAGAAAATAAAATTCACCAAATCCTGGGCAAACACCCCATCCCCCGGCATCAGCTCCATATCATCAAAGCGATACTGAACCCGATTCAGAATATATTCATAGACCACGAAACAGTCCACATAGGCGGTAAGCACCTGCATCTTATCCACGATCTCCCCCCGAAGGGAAAGCAGCTTCTCGGCCATCTGCTGCAATTCTTCATCAGATGGCCCCTCCAGATAGCGGGACAGCAGGCCATGAAAAGTTTCTGCCGAATCCTCCGCCGACGAAATATAGGGATTGATGCCCTCCGATACCATTTCATAAAACAAATAATACTCCATCATCATCTTCATGCTGGCGTATCGGTGATGAAGGCGCATAAATTCCTCTACATAAATGGTTAGCAGTTCCGGCTTTCCCACCTTCCCCTCCAAATCCCTAATGATATTTCCAATCTTACTTTTCATACTATCCTCATTTCTGCCACGCTTCCCACATAAGATACATGGAAAGCCAAACACTATTCCATCTCCCGCTTTTATTTCTATCCGGCCACCCTTATATCGAAATCAGCACCCAGCTGTCAAACCATCTCAAGAAATTCTTTACATACATCGGGTCGATCGCCATGCCCGAAAGCACCGGATAGAACATAACAAATAGCGCCACCGCCAACCCCGCATACACGAACATCCATTTTTTCATCCGGGGCTTCCAATCTGTCAGAATCTTCATCCCATACCCAATCATCAGCACGATGAAAGGCACGCTGGGGAAGAAATGATAAATAAACACCGTCCGGCTGATAAATACCCAGGGAAGGTACTGGGATAGGAAGGCAAATACCAAGAATGCCGCCTTTCTGTCCCCTGCCACCCGGGCACGGAAGCACATAAAGAAAAACACCGGAATCCCCGTCCACCAAACCAGAGGATTGCCAAAGGAACTGATTCCCTGCTTTAGCGTCTCGCTCACCTGGCCCGAAAAATACCAGATGGGACGCTTCATAATCGGCCACTCATACCATTTGGAAGAGAAATCATGGGGATCCCTCAGGCCGCTGTGGTAATTGAACATGCTGGACTGGTTATCCAGCAACTGCCTTACCAAGCCATGCCCCGAATCATCCTCAAAGGGGATATAGGCCAGAAGGTAAATCAACGTCGGCACTGCCACGAAAAAGATCAGGCAGAAACCGATAGTCTTCCAAAACTTAGGAAAGAAAGTCCGAATAATCTCCTGGTGGGAAATCCCATCCGTACTGCCATACTGGTGCCCCACCGCATAATTGTACTCCCGGAAACGCTGCCCCATGGTGAGGAAAAAGATCAGGCACAATCCGAAGGATGCATAGATGCCCGTCCACTTGCTGGCCCAGCTAAATCCCATAGCAATTCCGCAAAGCCCCAGAGGAATCCAGGTCTTCTTCAAATCCGTATCGTAAAAGCTCTTCCTCATATAGCAATACATGAAATAGTACGCCAGGATAATAAAGAGCGTGACAAACACATCAATCGTGGCAATCCTGGTCTGGGCAAAATGCATGAAGTCAAAGGCAAAAAGCACCGTGGCAACGCAACTGAGCCATGTCTTATGCAACAACTTTTTGGCGAAAAGGTACAAAATCGGAAGCATCAGCACGCCGAACAAAGTCCCCATAAAACGCCATCCGAAAGGATTCATGCCAAACATCCTGATTCCCAGGGAAATGAAAAATTTCCCCAGAGGCGGATGGGTATTTTCATAATTATATAGCCCATGAATCATCTCGTAGGCAGTTCTCGCATGATAGATCTCGTCAAAATAGGTGCCGGTGTGATAGCTGCCCGCCCCGTCATACCGCTCCGTGGCATCCAGAAAATCCTGCTCGTCAAAGAGATTGGGATAATCCTTGGCATTCACCGGCTGTACCAGATTCCCCCCCTCGTCCTGAAACGCCAACTCTATAATGCTGTCATCATACACGTCCTCATTGGCGGCAATCCGCACATACCGGGCCGAGATATCCGTCTCCACGCTGTTCCAGCAAAAGACAGAACCAGCATCCCAGGGAGATTCTGCGGAAAAGGCATCCTGGTACGTTCCCTCCCGGTCATTGGAGTAGGACACCAGGTACTTGGGATTATTGTAATTGCCCAGATAATCCCAGATGCGCTTGATATTCACTTCCTTGCCAAAATCCAGCACCACTTCCCCTTCCTTCACGAAGGAATAGGACGTAGTGGGCGCAGACATATTGCCCAGATTAATGAAAGCCACTACGGCATATACCGCCGTAACAGCAGCCATAGCAATCCAGTCCGCCCTTCCCATCCGCTCTTCCTTAGCGGATGCCCGTATCACGCTCCCTCTCTCTGCCTCCTTATTTTTACCCTGCTGAAATATTTTCCAGTTTGACCGATTAATCTCACGGCCGCTTTCCGGCACCTCATTTTTATCATACTTGATGTAATGGGAATATGCCACGTAGCCAAGATAGCCCAAAAGAATTACCATGCCTAGCCCCGTGATTATAGGAAAGGCGGCCGTCCGGCTGAAATTATTGGGATCATAAAATAACATAGCGTGAGCCATATTAAAGAAACACCCGATTCCCAGAAATATATAGCTGAGGAAAAGATGCTTTCTCGGCCTGGACGCATATGCAAGAATCATGAGGGCCAATGCCGGATAAGCATATCTCTCATGCATGCGCACGGAAAGGCAGAAAATGGAAAAATACAGGAGTGCCGCCACGAAATAATATTTGGAAGCCCTCTCCTTCGTCTTAAAATTCACCACGGCAGACATTACCACCGAAAGACCGATAAACATCATTCCCCAAACATGATAGGGAATTGCCAGAAAGGTTTCCGCCTGGCCAGTCCAATTCTTTCCGAACATCGTCCAGAGATTATAGGCATTGACAGAGGCATAGGGATAGGATGTCACCGTATCCGTATACTGCTTTAGTGCCTGAGAAAAATCAAAGGGCACCATAAGAAGAACCAATAGGCCGATCGCGAGAAGCCCTGTGCCAAGATGGATGAAGAATTTCTTCCAAAACACTTCCCTGCTGTCATTGCGAAAGGAATCCAGAAACACCTGGTCCACGATGGCGAATATTAAGACAGGGCCGAATATCAGCGTCTGAGGCTTAATCAAGATGCCAAGGGCAAAAGAGAAATAAGCCAAGGGCAGCTTCTTCTCCGTGGCAAAATAGCACATCAGCACCACGAAGAGCGTAAATACGCTGTCCACCTGACCCCAGATGGCGCTGTCCAAAAAGATAGCGGGGGTGATGAGGAAAATCCCAGCCAGAACGGCCGCCCCCATCTCCTTCATCCTCTTGCACGCAATCTTATAGATCAGAATGCCAATCGCCATATCGCACAAAATCGCCGGAAGCTTGGTCAAAATCTGGCTTGTCAGGGATGCCTGCTCAATCCCGAATAGAGAGCGCAGTCCCCCGATGACATAGAGGACGTACATATATCCCGGAGGATAATCCGTAAAGCCATCCAGATGGTAGAATTTGCCAAAGCCATTGTCAAACACCATGTCAGCCCAGGCAAAGAAGCAATTCATATCCACCTCGTACCCCTTGTACGCCCCGGCTCCAATCAGCCTGGCGATAAAGGTTGCGCCAAGGATAATCGCCAGAAGAGACCACGCTATCTTCTTCTCCTGCTCCGTAGAAACAGCCCCTCGCTCCCATGCTGAAGTCTTGTTCCCCCTGTTGTGCTTCGTCCGCTTCTTCTGTGGCTTAGCCGCCCCCGCAGGCACGAACCTCACCGTCCCTGCAATCCAGTCATAACCCAGATACATCACGGCCGCGGCAAGCAATGCCACAATAACAATCATTCCCATTATTCTCCTCCATGTAAACAAACCAACTTAACTCTTTCCATCTCTCGCAAATCCAAGCATGCCAGCCTTGCTGGCAGAAAGGATGTACCTCTCACACTTTCTTGACGTGCTGATGGGTAAATAGATGATCTGAACAGTATTCGTAATTTCCCTCACATTTAGAACAATATCTAAAATCCAGCCCCGGGGCATCCAGCTCCGTCCTGCCGCAGATCGCGCAGCGATGCCTGGCACCTCCCTCATACTGGTTTGGCTGGCGCATCTGCTTCTGAAAGTTCCTCCTCCTCTTGACCTCCTTAGGCCGAATGCGCCGATAATCCCGGGTGGCAAAGAAAAACACCAAAAAATTCGCCATGGCAATTACAATGGCCAACGCCATGCTCAGATAAATCTGCCCTCTCATGGTATAGCCGTTGGTCAAATAGATAAAGCCAATCCGCAAATTCTGAAAGATAGAATATCCCAAAAAAATGCCATCTGCTATTGCCAGCCACTTTGCCTTGATCGGCAGCACGAAATATAGCAAGAACTCCATATCCGGATTGTTGAGGGCAAAGGCAAAGAACATCGCCCAGTAAATATACTCAAAGCCCGAAGCGTAAATCTCAAAGTGGGCTGGCGACAGGTACATGATTAACGCCGCCACAATATTCAGCAAAAATCCAGTGAGGATGTATAAATTGAACCGAAAAGTCCCCCAAGCCTGCTCCAGCGACCTGCCAAACAGGAAAAACAAATTCACCTTGATAAAGAAAAAAAGCACGCTGATGACAAAAGAGCCTCCAGAGCCAAAGCCATAGGGCTCGAGAAGATAGGTAAACAGCCTCCAAACCTGTCCATGAAACACTCGCTCCATATTCAGAGCCAAATAATTATAATAAAAATTCGGATCAATCATTCCCATCTCGCTGGCGAATCCCAGGGCCGCCCCCAGGCAGTAGACCGCCACCATATAGCGTATCAGATCAGATATTGCAAAACGACCGAATTTCCGCTCCATATTATTTAAAAATTCATTCATACGCCTGTCCTTTCCCTTTTTCTAGATTATTCCCACACCCAGCCACCCTTATATTTCCAGCATTCACTTAGTATTATAGTAATAGGGCTTTCCTTTGTCAAACAAAAGAAAGCCCTATTTTCTTTTCAGATATGACAGGCAAAGCCATATTAGCAAGGATCGTTAATCTTCCTCCGGCACAAAATAAGCCACTCCGGGAAGAAGATACACGTGATCCCACCCATTCCTTTCCCCGAAGGTTTCCAAATGTGCCATATTCCCGCCCAAAACTTTGGCCATGGTATCTCCCGGCCTCACCACGTAACGCTCCCACTCCACGTTTCCATCCGATGTCTCTGATGGCTGCAACGCGCCTGAATTGCCAGGCGTTCCTGACATATCGGAATTGCCGGGCATTCCTGGCCTGTTCGAGCCTCCTGGCATTCCCGGCGTCCCTGCCCCATCCGGCATCCCTGGTCTTTCCGGCATCCCTGGCCTGCCGGGGTTTCCCGGCGCGCCTGGCTCATTGGGTCTTCCAGGCATGATCGGCCTTTCCGGCCTCTCTGGGAATTCCTCACAGTCCCCCCACATTTCACAGGGTTTGGGAGGCGTCTGCCTGGCAGGAATGCACAGAGTATCTCCTACCTGAAGATTGAACACATCCACAAAGGGATTGGAGCGCAATAGCAATGACAGGGGCACTTTATGGCTGCGGCTGATTTCATAGAGGGTATCGCCCTTCTTTATCGTGTAAGTGTAGCCGTCACAATATTCATAATTCATAAATTTAATTCCATATGCATTTTTTAATAATATATTCTCATAAGAATAAAGTGGTTACTAAAAGTTGCTGTTATGTTACTATGCACAGCCATAGAGACGGAAAGAACTGTCTCTTACAAGCAAGCTTGACGAGACAGCATCTTTCTTCTCTATGGCTGTGCATAGTAACTTCTTACATATTTTTCATATATTATAATTATTGCAATCCCGAAAAACTTGTCATATAATGTGACAGAATGACGAAAACACTACTCGTACTAAGAAACATGTGTAAATATGTTGGAAAGGCATGGATATTTACTATGAAGCAAAATTACAATACCTTAGGCATTGATATCGGTTCCACAACCGTAAAAATAGCGATTTTAAATACAGCAGGAGACATTATTTTTTCCGATTACCAGAGGCATTATGCCAATATCCAGGAAACCTTGGCATCCATCGTCAAAGATGCCTATGAGGAATTGGGCGACATTCCCCTCTCCCCCATGATTACTGGCTCAGGAGGTCTGACCCTGGCGAAGCATCTGGACATTCCCTTCGTTCAGGAAGTGGTAGCAGTGGCCACCTCCCTGAAGGACTTTGCCCCCCACACGGACGTGGCCATCGAACTGGGGGGAGAGGATGCCAAGATCATCTACTTTACTGGGGGCATCGACCAGCGCATGAACGGCATCTGCGCCGGCGGAACAGGTTCCTTCATTGACCAGATGGCTACCTTATTAAAAACAGATGCTAAAGGACTGAACGAATACGCAAAAAATTACGAGGCAATCTATCCCATCGCCGCCCGCTGCGGCGTGTTTGCCAAGACGGACATCCAGCCCCTAATCAACGAAGGGGCCACCAAGGAAGACCTGTCCGCCTCCATCTTCCAGGCAGTGGTAAACCAGACCATCAGCGGCCTGGCCTGCGGAAAGCCCATCCGTGGAAATGTGGCATTTCTGGGCGGCCCGCTGCATTTCCTCACGGAATTGCGACAGGCATTTATCAAGACCCTGAACTTGTCAGGGGAACAGATCATCGCCCCGGAACACTCCCATCTCTTTGCCGCCTCCGGCGCGGCCATGAACGCTAAGGAGGAAAACCAGACCTCTTTGGGAAACCTGCGTCAGAAACTTTCGGAAGAGATACATATGGAATTTGAGGTGACCCGTATGGAACCCCTCTTCCGGGACGAACAGGAATATCAGGACTTTCTGGCGGAACATTCCAAAAAAGACGTGAAAAAGGGAAGTTTCGCCGACTACCGGGGAGACCTCTTCCTAGGCATCGACGCCGGCTCCACCACCACCAAGGTGGCGGTGATAGGCGAGGACGGCTCCCTGCTGTATTCTTTCTACGACAGCAACAATGGAAGTCCGCTAAAGACTGCATTAAAGGCCATCAAGGACATCTATGCCAAGATGCCCGAGGGCGCCCGCATCGTCCGCTCCTGCTCCACCGGCTACGGCGAGGCGTTGATCAAGGCTGCGCTGATGCTAGATGAGGGAGAGGTGGAGACCGTTGCCCACTACAATGCCGCCGCCTTCTTCGAGCCGGAGGTAGACTGCATCCTGGATATCGGCGGCCAGGACATGAAATGCATAAAGATTAAGAACCAATCTGTAGACAAAGTACAGTTAAACGAGGCATGCTCCTCCGGCTGCGGCTCCTTTATTGAAACCTTTGCCAAGTCCCTGAATTACGAGGTGGCAGATTTTGCCAAGGTGGCCCTCTTCGCAGAAAACCCCATCGACCTGGGCTCCCGCTGCACCGTCTTTATGAACTCCAAGGTAAAGCAGGCCCAGAAGGAAGGTGCCAGCGTGGCAGATATCTCTGCCGGATTAGCCTATTCTGTCATAAAAAATGCCTTGCTAAAGGTCATCAAGCTGACAGACCCTAAAGACCTGGGTACAAAGGTGGTAGTGCAGGGAGGCACCTTTTATAATGACGCAGTGCTGCGAAGCTTTGAGCGCATTTCTGGATGCCAGGCCGTCCGTCCGGACATTGCGGGAATCATGGGGGCCTTCGGTGCCGCGCTGATTGCCCGGGACCACTATGCCGGGCAGGAGACTTCCATGCTGTCCATCGGGGAAATCAATGACCTGCGTTTTGAGACTTCCATGACCCGGTGCAAGGGCTGCACCAACCATTGCCTCCTCACCATCAACCGTTTCACCGGCGGCAGGCAGTTTATTTCCGGCAACCGCTGCGAGCGAGGCATCGGCAAGCAGAAGAACGAAAAAAACGTGCCAAACCTATTTGCCTATAAAAACAAACGGCTCTTCGATCACTATGTCCCCCTGGAGGAAACGAAGGCAAGGAGAGGCGTAGTGGGCATTCCCAGGGTATTGAACATGTATGAGAATTACCCCTTCTGGTTCACCTTTTTTACAAATTTGGGCTATCGGGTAGTACTCTCCCCGGAGTCCAGCCGGAAAATCTACGAACTGGGCATCGAATCCATTCCCAGCGAATCCGAGTGCTATCCGGCAAAACTAGCCCACGGCCATGTCTCCTGGCTCATCCGCCAGGAAATCCCCTACATCTTCTACCCCTGCATTCCCTACGAGCGCAGGGAGGTAGAGGATGCCAACAACCACTACAACTGCCCCATCGTCACCTCCTATGGAGAGAATATCAAGAATAACGTGGAAGAGCTGCGAAATGACAGCATCAAGTACCAGAATCCTTTCATGTCCTTCGAGGACGAGGAGATTCTCACGAAACGCCTCTGCGACTTCTTCTCTAAGGAAAACGATATTCCGGTGGCAGAAATCAGGGATGCGGCCGCAGCGGCATGGGGAGAAATGCTGGCCGTGAGAAAAGATATCACCCAGAAGGGGCAGGAAGTCCTGAAATACATGGAAGAAAACCATTGCCATGGCATCGTGCTATCAGGCAGACCCTACCACGTAGACCCGGAAATTAACCATGGCATCCCGGAAATGATTACTTCTTTCGGCGTAGCAGTCCTGACAGAAGACAGCATCTCCGAACTGGGGGAGGTAGACCGGCCAACCATCGTGATGGACCAGTGGATGTACCACTCCCGCCTGTACCGTGCCGCCTCCTTCATCAGTACCAGGGACGATTTGGACATCGTCCAACTAAACTCCTTTGGCTGCGGCCTGGACGCAGTTACCACGGACCAAGTCAGCGACATTCTCACGAAACGGAATAAGGTCTATACCGTACTTAAAATTGACGAGGTGAATAACCTAGGCGCCGCCCGCATTCGCATCCGCTCCCTCCTGGCGGCAGTGAAAGAGCGGGAACGGAAGAAGATACAGCCTACAGTATCAGACACCGCACACCACAGAGTAATCTTCACAGAAGAAATGCGCAAGAACTATACCATTCTGGTGCCCCAGATGTCGCCAATCCACTTCGATATTTTAGAGCCTGCCCTGGCTTCCTGCGGCTACAATTTTGAAGTGCTGCCCAGCACCCCGGAATGCGTAGACTACGGCCTGAAATACGTCAATAACGATGCCTGCTATCCCTCCCTCCTGGTAGTGGGGCAATTTATGCAAGCCCTCCTTTCCGGCAAATACGATTTGAATCGGGTGGCACTAATTATCACCCAGACCGGAGGCGGCTGCCGTGCCACCAACTATATCGGATTTATCCGCCGCGCCTTGGACAAAGCAGGAATGGGGCAGATTCCTGTCATCTCCATGAGCGCAGGCATTGAGAAAAATCCCGGAATGAAGATTGACCTGAAAATGGCCCACAGGGCTATCCAGGCACTGATTTACGGCGATGTATTCATGCGGGTGCTCTATAAGACCAGACCCTATGAGCAAGTGCCCGGCTCTGCCAACGCACTGCACGAAAAGTGGAAGAATATCGCCATCCAGGCGGTGCAAAATGGAATCAAGAAAGAATTTAAGAAGAATATCCGAAACATCATCCGGGAGTTCGACGAACTTCCATTAAAGGATATCCAAAAACCCCGGGTAGGCATTGTGGGAGAGATTTTGGTCAAATTCCTCCCCCTAGCCAACAATTACCTGGTAGAACTCCTAGAGGAAGAAGGTGCCGAGGCCGTATGCCCGGATTTGGTTGATTTCTTCATGTACTCCCTGTACAATGCCAACTTCCAGGCAGAATACCTGGGTAAAAAGAAATCCAGCGCCTCCCTGAACAATTTCCTGATCTGGTATCTGGAAAAGTATCGGAAAGTCGCCAGCGATGCCCTGGAGGCCAGCAACAGATTCAATCCGCCAGTCCCTATCGCAAAGTTGGCAGAGTATGCCTCCCCCATCGTCTCCTGCGGCAACCAGACGGGTGAGGGGTGGTTCCTCACCGGGGAAATGATGGAACTGATTCACTCCGGCGTGCCCAATATCGTGTGCGCCCAGCCTTTCGGGTGTCTGCCCAACCATGTGGTGGGCAAGGGCGTGATCAAGGAACTGCGCCGCCAGAACAGCGACACCAACATCGTCGCGGTAGACTACGACCCCGGCGCCAGCGAGGTAAACCAGCTCAACCGCATCAAACTGATGCTTTCTACTGCGGTTAAAAATATGTAGAAAAGAGGAAGAGTCTTTCTAAGGGCAGCAAAAAACGCTGCCCAAGAAAGGCTATACTTCCTCAAAGAACTAAAGTTCTTGGAAGAACGCAAAACCAGCGTTCTTCGCATTGCATCAGCCAAGCAGATTCCTATATATTTGATTCCTATATATTTAGAAAAGGTGCGAAGCTTTCTAAAATGGTTATGGATATGCTTGCTTGTAAAAGGCAGTGCTTCTCATCTCTATTGACTGTAAATAGCAATATGCAATATGCCGTATTAATAAGGAGCAGATATGAAAATACTAGTCTATCGCTGGGATATCTATCCCTATGACAATATCATCAAGACACTAAAAAAGCAGGGACATCTGGTGGATGTCCTTGCTTTTCCCATCTCCAACCATATATCAGACAGCAGCTTTACGCCCATCCTAGAAGAAAAACTGCGCGAAAATGCCTACGACCTGGTATTCTCCGTAAACTTCTACGCCGTAATTGCAGGAACCTGCTTTCGAGAGAATATACACTACGCTGCCTGGACCTGCGACACCCCACTGCTCAGCATGCTCCACCCATCAGTGGAATACCCTACCAGCCACATTTTCACCTTTGACCGCTCAGAGTATGAGAAATTTCATAAGCAGGGCGTACCCCACATCCACTACCTCCCCCTGGCAGGCACAGAGGAAGGCAACCTCCAGCCCTCTCCCCCTCCAGATGCCGCCACCCCGTCAGATTCCGTCTATCTTTACGATATCTCCTTCGTGGGTAGCCTCTACGAAAAGAACCGCTATGATGACATGTGCCTCGCCCTGCCGGACAGGCTTCTGGGATTCATAGATGCCATCCTGGAGGCGGGAAGGCACATCTCAGGGGGCGATTTCATCTCTCGAATGCTCGCCAAGGACATCCTATCAGAAGTTTCCCAGCATGTCTCTTTAGAGGGCGAAGCACTGTCAGAAGAAGCCCTTAGAATCCATTTCGAGACATCGGTACTATCCTACAAGATTGCCGCAGATACCAGGTTGAATGCCCTGTGGTTCCTATCGCAAAACCATCTCGTAGATCTATTTACCTCCACCCCTCCCGATCATCCAATCATGGCAGACTATGACTTGGCAAATCATCTCTCCCTCCACCCTCCTGTCGATTACCAGCAAGAACTGCCACGCATCTTTCGCCAGTCCAAAATAAACTTAAACTTCACCATCCCAAATATCACTGACGGCATCCCCCTGAGAATATTTGACATCCTCTCCTGCGGCGGCTTCCTCCTCACCGACTGCCGAGATGCCTTGGAGGACATATTTCAGGACGGACAGGATCTGGTCATCTTCCATGGCATGGAGGACATGATGAAAAAAGCAGACTACTACCTAAGCCACCCCGCAGAGCGGGAAGCAATCGCCCGCCAGGGGATGGAAAAGGTGCGCAGCCTGCACACTTACGATATTCGCCTCACGGAAATGTTCCGCAAGCTAACATAACATATATAGGTGCTACTCCCAGTTACTCCTCCCCATTATGTTCCTCCGACTCCCTATCTTTGGAAGAACCGCCGCCGTTCTCCCACCAGTACATCCAGACTACTACTCCCACGAAAATCAGGCCCAGCCCGATTAAAAGAATCTTTTCAACCATAATTTCCCTCATTTCTGCAAAGCAGACAAGGTTCGCACTGCAAACAACATCAGCATGGACTTCGCCCGCCTTGCTCTAAATTTGCACACGATATAAAACCTGCACCTATTTACTATGAAAGCAAAGCCAGGAGAGTGAACACTTCACATGCTTTCATGCGAACGGTCGGATATCCGGCCCGCCTCCTGAATCCTAAGGCGCAAATTATTTAACATTTTTAATGTAATTGTTTTGTTTTTCATGAAAATAATACGATATTCCATTATCGCAGATTGCCAGAATGGCAAAGAGACGCAAGATCATCCCTTGGCCCCATCCTTTTGATGGATAAAAGAAATAATTGTCTGCCATCCAGCCCCCTTTGGACAATGGAAGAGACAATATTTTAGAGATCTATTAATCTGATGCCTGTAAAAAGACAAAGCCTGCCCGGCTAAGCCCGATAAGAAAGGAAAATTCCCCTTTCCCTGATCCCCATAACTTCCCCTACTGATGCGGAGAATATGCTGAAAAGACCTAATGCCCGTCTCCTCTATGCGGGCAACATCCCTCTGGGGGGATTGCATGCCATGGTCTATGCGCGCCTGAGAATGGCCTTCCTGGGCGAATGAGATAGATTTTTCAAAAGACAAGCAGGCATTCTCCTGATCTTTCCCAGTCCAAATGCCTGATATGCCCAACAGCAATATGAGGATTCCGCTTAGGAATCTAGTGCGTAATATAAATCTCATTTCATCCCATCCTCTTGCAACGATACTTTGCGCGCCAATTTTCATCATAGTATCATTTTATTCGCCATCTGTCAAATACGAGAAATCTTCATACTTTTTCCAGAATATTCTGCCGATCAAACAAGAACTTCCCAATTAATATGCACAGGAAGATTCCAGACAACAATAATGCAAAACACATCCCTACGTGCAGTCCCTTCCCTGCCACCAAATCCATCCGATAGGGCATGCCCCAATTTCCCGGAAGAAAATAACTCCGCGCATAGGCAGACGCCATCACCACCCCGGTCAATATGCAAAATGACACCAGCGAATGTAGCCGGAGAGAGAGAACCATCTGCAGCAGTGCAAAGAAATATGCCATCAGACACGGGGCAGCCACCGTCAGTATCAGCAACATTGGCAGGGACAATTCCATCACCCTCTGCTCCGAAAAGGATTCCATCACATACCAGGTAGGTTCCATGCTTATTTTCGCCCCATTTGCAACGGCCATCAAGAGCGTGGCAAATGCAGCCAAGGCGAAATACGCCAGACAGCACAAAAGACACCAGATGCACTTGGAAAGCCACCATGCCCCCCTGCTCTTTACCCTGGTCACCATCTGATAACCCCAATGCTCCAAGTCATAAATCGGATGCACATTAACAGCCATGAAGAAAAATAAAAAGAACCCAATCCAGATCACTGGAAACTCATACATTTGATCCAGGCTAAACTGATAAGGTTCCTTTCCCTGCATCAGATAGATCCAGTAATCCATCAGCGAGCCCGCCCCATCCAGTTTCTCCACCTTTTTCAGGGCAGTGATCTGATTGCCCAATTCTATGCCGGACAGCATGGCCACAAAGATGGAAAAAAGATAAAACCCCCTTTTTTTCCATAAGCCCTCCCTGATGTCATGGCACAGCAGCTTCCATCCCTTCATCCTCTCACCTCGCCTTCCACCATGACAATAATCTCATCCGCCAGAAGTTCCATCTCTTCCTTGTCATGACAGGCCACGATAATAATCCGTCCCTCATCCCTCATTCCCAGGATCACCTGCCGCATCTGCTCCACTCCCTCGCCATCAATGGCATTGATGGGCTCATCCAGCAGAATGATTTCAGGATTGCCCATAATCGCCGCCGCTACGCCCAGGCGCTGCTTCATTCCCAGAGAATATTTTCCAAATTTCTTATCTCTCTGCTCAGACAGCCCCACCTGCTCCAGCAGTTCATCAATTTCTTCATCCGCAAGGGACAGGTTAATGGAGGCTAGCATCTTTAGATTCTCAAATCCCGAATATTCCCCCAAAAAAGAGGGATTCTCTATCAGGATACCGATGCTTTCCGGCACGGAGATATCCCGGTGCAGTTTCTTTCCATTGATAACGATCTCCCCCTCCGTGGGCAGGATCAATCCGGCGATAGACCGCATCAGCATCGTCTTCCCGCAGCCATTCTTCCCCTGCACGCCATAGATCTTTCCTCCCTCCAGCTGGAGGTCGATCCCTTTTAGCACCTCATTCCCTTTCATCCTCTTTGTCAATCCATGAATCTCGATCCGCATTTCCTACCTCCCTTTTCCATCGGCTGTTCATTCCCTCCTATGCCTTTTCTATGTATGCCGCTCCCGCCAATCACACGATGACCTCCCTCTTTCTTCCCAATACCAGAAATCCTCCAAAAGTAATAGCAACCATAATCAAAAAAGCAATCGCCAACCTGCCCACGGTCATATCCACCAGAAGATTATGCTTGCTCTGGGAATTCATCATATATTCCATGGCCCACTGGTAGATGTCTAACTTCTCAAATAGTAGTTTCTGTGTTGTATACAACATATAGGGGACAAACCATACCACCAGGATATTTTTTGCCCAGAAGGAAACCAGGAGGGAGAAGGTGGCAAGCACCCCCGCAAATGCCACGATTACCAGCAGGTAGAGCATAACGTACGCCAGAGGATGGGTAAAATAATAGTCGGCAAAGAGGCTCAATTCATTCGCTCCATCCCTCATGGCAAGAAAATTGGGAAAATCTGCGGGATAAATCAACGCAGAGACAGCAAAGCCCAACAGATAGGGAAATCCCGCCGCCACTCCCCCGGACAAAAACACTGCGGCATACTTCGCCAGATGATACCTCGTCCTGTCCATGCGGCAGCACAGATTCTTCATATAGCCGCTCTCCCGATCTTTAAAAAAACTTCCAGCAAAGGGAAAGGCAGCCAGGATAGGCAGCAGGGAAAAATACAGTTCATTAAAAAACGTAAAGCCCTCTCCCCCGATAAAGCTCTGGTAGAGGGTGTCTCGCAGCACGCCCACCTCATAGGTGCCATCCTCCAGTTTCCACTGCTGGTCAAAAGCCTCATTTCCCAGATGCATGGTATAGAAGCCAATCACCTGCCCTATGACCAGAAGCATTCCCAGAAGCAGGGAAATCTTCATCTCCCTGCTTCCAAAGGCCCTCTTCAGTTCCAATCTCAATATTCGCATAATCTACCCTTCCTACACAGTCCGCAAGCAAAACTCCCCGCAGCGGGCAATGTCGGCACACTGCAAAAAGCAACTGCGCCACCTACTGTATCCTGATAAATTTTCCAAAGCCACATTTGCCCTTATCCAAATCGAAATATTCCGTCGTGACGGCATCATTGCTAATATACAGGGGCATTTTCCTGATATCCTGATCCTTCCTAACGCTTCTGGCATAGCCTAACACCAGCACCTGGTCTGCCCCTGCCCGTATCACGCCCCGAGAAGCATCCTCTTCGTCCTTTTCCAGCAGGGCGGAGGTATACTCCGCATCAGACGGACAATCCCAGGAGGCCTTGCCATCATATAAGCCATAGACATTATAAATGCTAGCCGTCTGATTCGTGTAATTCCGAAAACGCAGAGTCACAAAGACGATGTAATTTTCATATCCCTTCTCATAGTAAGATGCGGGCAATCCGTGGTCATCTTCCCATATCGTAGTCACCGTGCCATCCTTCTTTAGGAATCGCCTCTTAAAGTATCCTCGCCAGGCATGCCCCTGGTAGTTCGGAAACTCCTTCACATTCTGAACGATATCCACGCTCTCCACCTTGACCCCCACGCCCCCGGTAACGCACTCTCCGCCTACCGGCAGAATCGTCCCGGACGGGGTATCATCCTTCTTTACCTGCTGGGCGGCGGGCTTCTCCTCCCAGTCAAAGGGATCGAATTCCCCCTTCGCCCGCACCAGGGAAAGATGACCAAGCCGAATGGCCTTCATATCAGGATAGCCCGATACGGTCACGGAAAAATCCTCTGACAGCACCTTCTTCTCATTGAGATTCTGGATGATGGCTCCATACAAGTCATAATTCAGATAAACTTCCTTCGTCTCTCCCGGTGCAATCTGATACAGCACCGCTCCGTTTAGCGTTTCTAATTGATAGGGATCTGCCCCCTGGGCTATCGTCTGCACCTTATTGGACAAGCGGAAAGCAGACAGTTCGATTTCTTTCTTCTTGTCAGAAGCATTATGAAATGCCAGTTTGACCCCCACCACATACTTGAGGGAGCGAAAGCCTTCAATATCCCCCATCTGCGCTTGCAAATTGGTAGATATATGATAATATTCCTCCATGCCGGGATGGGTCTCCACAAAGGCAGGCATCTCGTACACGGCCTGCTCCGTCACAGACACCTCCATGCCGTCATATGCCACGCTCTCCGTGTCCGGCACGTAAGTGACCCTGCTCTTCTCCAAATCCCTGTTTAGATACAGAACCCTTGCCAGATACAATGCCAGAAGCACCGCAAGCCCCCCCATCATTGCCACTCTCTTTTTCATCATGATTCCCTCTCAATGATCCAGAGCCGCCAAACCAGATTATCAATGCACCATCCTCTGCATGCTTACCAGTTACAGCTCTGTTTTTTACTCTTCCTTATCCCACATTGATATAATTTCTCGTACTGTCAGGACTCCAGTATCCATAGCCACTTTCTGTCGAATACAATTTCAGCAGCGCATATTTGTAGTTTGGGCGTACATAATTTTTAATCGTATATCTATTATATAACTTGCATCTTACCTTTTTGCTACACGTATGATAACTGCCACTGCCAGTCTTTTTTCCCATAACAGTCACATCAGCATACTTACCCACTGAAACAATAGCATAAGTCCTAGTCCTATCATCCTTAAATCTGGAATCTGTGTAAACAGTCTTATTTGCCTGGTAACGGAACACTTTATCCTCCACATTGCCAGAGGCCTGGGCATACAGATTCGCCCCTCCCATGGTCACGGCACATGCCAGCGCCAACATCGCTCCATTTTTCATAATCTTCATCTTACGCATCATCAAGTACCTTCCTTTCCTTTTTCCTTCATCCCACGTTGCGGATGATACTCCAATTCATATCAGAAACAACATTTGAAATGCCACAATGTCTTCTCTCACGACTCGTCAGAAATATTATCCACTATGCCCTTCTTCTTTCGGGAGATTCCCGCAAAATATTCTGAAATATTTTTGATTCCTAAACCTTTATACAGCATAATTTGACAGAATGCAATGCCTCCGAACCCCATGTGACCTGAACGACAAAGAAAACGACCTGAACGACACAAAAGGAACGCCAACGCGTTCCCTTTGTGTACTGCCACATTTCGAGCAATTTCCTATGTATAAAAAAGAGACCCTTCCTGCGGCATGCGCACGGCCAGTCTCTTTTCATTCCCTCCCACGTATTCCCCCGGCAACGCCCAGATTCATGTCAAAACCGCTACCCCAGAATCTCCTCCCACTGTTCCTGGCGAAACCCTGGAAACACCCCCTTCTCCGCCACCAGAAGGGGACGCTTCACCAGCATCCCATCCGTAGCCAGCAGCTGGTACTGCTCCTCCTCGCTCATCTCTGGGAGCTTGTCCTTTAACTTCATCTCCTTGTACAGGTTGCCGCTGGTGTTAAAGAACCTCTTTAATGGCAGACCACTCCGCTCATGCCACTGCCTCAGTTCCTCCGCCGTAGGATTTTCCTCCTTAATCGGCCTGACCTCCACCTCATATCCCATCTCAGACACCCATTTCAATGCCTTCTTGCATGTAGTGCATCTCTCATAGCACAATATCACTGGTTTCATCATTCACCTCATTTCTGCCAAGCGAATGGAATTCGCATTGTGGACTCCGTTCGCTTTCGCCATATTGCTCATCATGCGCTTTGTGCCGTACGGCGCAAAACACAAAACCATTGCACCAATCTATCTTTACTCCAGATTTCCTCTGTCCTCGTACCCCTCTAAAAACTCATGCCTCACTCCGTCCTTCTTATAAGAGATAACCGTGTTGAGATTCACATTCTCCACGCTCTTAAAGATATTGCTCTCAACAAAAGGATTGGTTTCCTTCAGCCTGGCAATCAGTTCCTTGATTTCCATCCGCTTGGAATCGCTACTGCCATCCTCCCGGCAGAATTTATTCTCATCAGTAAATCGACAAGCGCACTGGAGAAATTCCAGTTCATTGTAATCCCGCCATCTCTTGATATCCTCCTCCCGAACCAGATACATAGGGCGAATCAACTCCATCCCAGGAAAATTCGTACTGTGGAGTTTGGGCATCATAGTCTGCACCTGTCCGCCATAGAGCATTCCCATCAGGATGGTTTCGATCACGTCATCGTAATGGTGCCCCAGAGCAATCTTATTGCATCCCAATTGGCTGGCATAGTGGTAGAGATGCCCCCGGCGCATCCTGGCGCAGAGATAGCAGGGCGACTTGTCAATCTCATAGACCGCATCAAATATCCGGGAGGAAAAAATATGCAGGGGAATTTCCATCAGACGGGCATTTTCCTCTATCCGCCTGCGATTCTCCGGTCGGTATCCCGGGTCCATAGCCAGAAATTCCAGCGAAAAATCAAACTTGCGATGTCTCTTAATCTCCTGGAACAATTTTGCCAGCAACATAGAATCCTTCCCCCCGGAAATGCACACTGCCACTCTGTCTCCCGGCTGCAATAGTTCATATCGGTTTATGGCCCTCGCAAAGGGCGTAAACAAGTTCTTATGAAATTTCTTCTGGATGCTCTTCTCAATCTGCCCGTTTCTGTCCGTACTCTCCTGTCTCATTTCTCAATTCCTCTCAGTCCTGGGCCTCTTCCTGAACGCCCCATGCACTCCTTTTCCCACACGCCTATTATAGGGCATAGCCCAAAAAATGACAACCATTTATCTGCCACTCATTACAGCGGCTGTATCATTTGCACCCATAAGATATTTTTCACGATCATGCTTCATTGAAATACATGGATAAAAATGGTAACATGGTACATAAGCAAAATTCAAAGAAAGGACACGGATGTCGCCATGAATCATGAAATCGCCATTATAGGATACAGCGGAAGCGGAAAGTCCACCCTTGCGCAAAAATTAGGAAAAAAATATGAATGCGACGTATTGCACCTGGACCGCCTGCACTGGCTGCCTGGCTGGAAGGAGCGGGAAAACCAGGAGTCAGTTGCAATCCTCTCCAAATTTATGGATGCCCAGGACAACTGGATCATCGATGGCAACTATTCCTCCCTCTGCTATCAGAAGCGCATGGAGGAGGCCACGAAAATCATCTATCTGGAATTTCCCACAAGAATCTGCCTGTACCGGGCGGTGAAGCGCTATCTCCTCCATCGGGGAAGGAGCAGAAGTTCCATGACAGAGGGATGCGAGGAAAAAATCGACAGAGAATTTCTCTGGTGGATATTGCATGATGGCCGGGACAAGGCCCACAGGGAGCGTCACCGGGGAGTCTGCAAGGCATATCCTGAAAAGTCTGTTGTCCTGAAAAGCCCAAGAGCAGTAAGGCATTACTTGGCGCACTAGGATACCACTACCCTATTCTTGCCCGTCTGCTTGGCCTCGTACAATGCCTCATCCACCCTCACGCAAAAGGTATCCAGCGTGTCTCTCCCCCTTGCCTGGGTTACCCCGATGCTGACAGTTTGAGAGGGTGCCTTCTCAAAGGCAGTCTGGGCGAAGCATTGCCGAATCCTCTCGGCAATCTCCTGGGCATAGCGGATGTTGCACTCCGGCAGCAGAAGCATAAACTCCTCCCCGCCCCACCTTCCGGCAGAAAAGGATGAAACGCCCAGCACCTGGCTATCCTGCAAGATCTTTGCCAGACCCACAATCACATTGTCCCCCTCCTGATGCCCATAGGTATCATTAACCTGCTTGAAATTATCTATATCCAGCATGATGACAGAAAAATCCCTCTCCTGGATATAGTCCAGCCCCGCGCTAATGCGGAATTGAATCTCCTTGCGGTTATACAATCCAGTCAGTCCGTCCGTCATAGAAGACTGCCTCAACTGCTCATTCATATCCGCCAGCTGCCGGTTCATCTCCTCCAGCTCCAGGGACGTGGCACTGATAAAGTTGGCAAGCCTGGAGGCTAGCGGAATCTTCGTCAGGCTTTTTGCCTGGACGATATTTTTCTCGTAATCAGTATCCTTATCACCCTCCCGCATGGCCGCTATCACAAGGGTTACATTATGCTGGTTCAGATTCCCCATCGTCCGCAGGAACTCCCCATGGGAAAAGAACCCCGATGAAGGAGCAATCTCTTCCAGGGGAAAGATCTCGTATGTAGGTTCCTCCGTTGTCCAGAACGTGCGTCTGGCCGCACAGGAAAAAATGTGGAGCAAATCCGGCTGAAAATCCCGAATTTCCACTCCCGCCGCCTTGATGCTATCTACAATCGTGGCCGGGTCGCCATAGGATATCCGCACAACAGAGCCCACGTCCATATCCGAGGACATGGTGATGGAGTCATCCGGATTGCTGGCTACAGGCACCCGCAGAATCGTGGTGCCATTGTGTTCGTAAAACATAGGAAACTCTAAGGTATGATAAAAGAAATTCTCATCGTTCTGGATTTTCAAATACTTCTGGTATACCTGATATGCGGGAAAGCCATCCAATTCCTGCAGGACGCTCCCTTCCGATTTGGTGATGTAAAACTTCCTTCCCAGTGGCTTCCACCCCGTAATCTTCATCGAATCCACGTAAAAACGCTCTCCGCCATAGAAAACTAGCACCACGGACTTTGTGGCATAACCACTTCCTTTGGAAAACACCACGGAATCAGAACTGGTAATGTCCTGACTGCAGGAAATCCCGCCAAATATCTGGATGTCGGACCGGACATCCTTCAAGCCCACGCAAAAGTTGGTGGTAGAATTTTCTGGAATCGTACAGTAAAGTTCCATAGCCTTAACCCAGGGATTCCTTTCCGTCTCTTCGATTACCTGGCGGGTAATCTCCGATATAGGAGAAGCGTCCATGTCATATTGCAGGACTTTGATTTGGGTATCCCGGTCCTCAAGTACTGTGCAGACTACCGTCATCTCCCCAGATACTTGGCAATCCACGATATTTCCACTGGTAGAGCAACCCATATAGGGCGTTTCCGGAAACACCTCCTCCAGAAGTCCGCACAATTCCCTGATGGGTTCCTCCTCCAATATCGTGGAGTATATCTGAAAGAACAGATTGACATCGCCATTCTTACTGCAATGGCTCTGCAGCATCTTCAAATCTGTCCGAAATTCGTCCGCTCCCACATATGCGATTTCAAACTGCTTCATTCTACTCCACCTCCTTTCGTATACAATATTCTACCATATACTCTATGTGTTTTCCATAAAAAGATGGCAAACTTCGTTTCATACCATCAGCCGGAAGGGGCCAATTACAGCCCATCATCCACTTCCATGCGGCTACCCTCCCTGGATTTCCTAATCCGAATCTGCTGAGGGATATTTGCAGTCAATTCCTCCCTGTGGCTGATAATGCCCACCATCTTATTCGTCCCAGACAATCCCATCAGAGTATCCAAGGCACAGGCAATGGACTTGCGATCCAATGTGCCAAATCCTTCGTCAATAAACAACGCATCCATCTGAATCCCGCCCAGATGGGAAGAAACCGTATCCGAAAGGCCCAATGCCAAGCTCAGGGACGCCTGAAAGCTCTCCCCCCCTGATAGATTCCCCACGGGCCTTCTATGCCCGGTAAAATTATCCAACACTTCCAGATTCAAGAAACTATTGCTCCTCTTTCCCACGGAATCCCTCTGCCGGAAAAGTTCATACCGGCCATCGCTCATAGGGAGCAGCCTTCGGTTTGCCGCCGCAATAATGCTGTCAAACCCCCTGGCTTGAACATACTGCTCCAAAGTAATCTTTGCCCTGCCGCTCAGCTGCCCCGCTACTAGCTGGTACAATCGGGTGCAGAGGTCATTTTCCTTCCGATATTTTTCCAGTTCCTCCCTCTTGCCAAGAATTTCTCTCCTAATCTTCTCATTATTTTTCCTGCGTCGGTCAGTCTCCCCAATCCGATCACCCAACTCCTCCGCCAGGCGGGATTGCACATCCAACTGGGTTTTCAGTTCATCCACATCCATCCACGTCCGGTCTCCGGCATCCTCTTGGGCCTGTGCCAGTCTGGCCTCATTGCTTTTCACCTGGTAATCATAATCAGATCTGGCCTCCTGATTTTCTTTCAGCACCCTCTCAGAAACCACGTATTTCAGAAAGTCCTCCCGGGAGGCAAATCCATTCTCCGCCATCGCCTGACAAAACTCTTCCTTCAGAACATTCTCTTCCTCCCTGCCCTTTCGGCATTCCTCGCTAAGCGTAGCAAAAGCCGACTCCTGCTCCATCTCCTTAAGCCCTGCCTCCCTTTCCTCCCTCTCGGCAGCACCAATGGCATCTGAAATCGTCTTCCAATGCAGTTTCGTCCTCTCCTGCTCCTCCATCGCTTCCTGAAAGGTGCCATATTCCAATTCTCCAAGACTGCAGAGCAAGGCCCTCTTTTCCGCCAATGCGGTCCGGCCCTCCTCCCATTTCTTCAAATAGGCTTCCTTTCTGGCGACAAGCCTCTGGGATTCCCTTTCCCGTGCATCTGCCAACGCCTCCTGGTCTCCTGCCAGAATCTGGCATTCCTTCTGGACAGCCATTTTTCTCTGCATCCTCGCTTCCTTCTGCGCCTTGATTTCCTCCTGGGCCGCAGCAGACAGGGAAAATAGTTCCTCCCAGGACATATCTTGGGAATGCTCTAAGGAAAGAAAATCCGACTCCAGCATCTCCAAAATGGAATCTCTCAGGGAATCGCCCATGGACTCTAAGGATGCCCGGTGGCTTTCCAACGCCAAAAGAGCTTCCTCCTTCCCTTCCCTAGCCTCCCTCTCCTGCCGTTGGAGCCTTTTCAATTCCTCCTCGGTAATCGCCTCCTCTGGAAGAGAGGCCAGGCTGGGATGATGAACTGCGCCGCACACGGGGCATGCGTCCCCTTCCTGGAGGGACTGGGCCAGAAGCCCTGCCCTGCAGTGATCCAGAGCAATCTCCCCCCGCCTTCTCTGCTCCTCCCTCTCCTTCCACACTCTCTGCCTTTCCAGAAATCTATTCTGCCCCAGGGACAATTCCTCCTGCCTCTTTCTGTAAGAGGGAATCTCCTTCCCGATTATTTTCTCTGCCTTTCTCTCCCATTCGGTCAGAAATTTCATCTCGTTCTCCAATGACGCCAGTTCCCCAGGCTTACTTTCCAGCGCGGCAACCTCCCTCTCCAAGCGCGCCACTTTCTCCTTCCATGTCTTCTCCCATGCCTCTATCTCGGCCCCCTCTCTTCCCAGCGCTTCCTGGGTTTCCTCCAGTCCTTTGACCTGGGCGGCCAGAGAATCCCGCCGCTGGTATTTCTCAAAATCCTCCTCCAGTTTCTGAGACCTTCTCCTGGAATCCTCTCCCTCCTGGGCCCGCTCTCTCGCCTTTCCCAAACCTTCCGCCGCCCTGCGGTGCCTTTCCCTAGCCGCCGCCAATTCCTTTTCTTTCAAGGCAATCTCTTCCTCTGCCCTGACAAGTTCCCTCCCCTTCCTGCGCCAGCAGTCATAGGCTGGATTTACATCCCGGAGGGCGGCTGCCTGCCTCTCCACCAGGCAGGACAGTTTCTCCATCTCCTCCCTCTTTCCCGCCAATTCCTCCTTTTCCATCTGAAGCTGCTCCAATCTGCGCAGAAACTGATTATTGGTCTCCGCCAGGTGAAACGCCCGCTTCTTCTCCTCCAATATCTTGGTGACCGCACCCAATTCTTCCTTCCCTTCCCTGAATGCCGCCTGGTCTTCCTCCCCAATCTGCCCCAGCACCTGCGCCATCTCTTCCAGATTCCATGCGCTGCCGCTCTCCAAGGCATTCTCCTTCAATTCCTTCAGCCTTTCCCCGAAGGCACTATCCTCTCCCGCCTCCCCATCGGCAAAATATTGCAGAATGCTCTGCTCCGTGGAGCGCATTCCCAATTCACTGGCATCTTTCCTGGACTTGAGCCGCTCTCCGATCTTCTGATATCCATCCGTCATAAATATAGTGCGGAGAATCCCCGTCCTCGCCTTCGTATCCGCATTGAGAAGTTCCCGAAATTCCCCCTGGGCAATCATTACAATCTGCTTAAACTGCCTTGCGTCTATATGGAGCAGTTCCTCCACCGCCCTGTCCACATCCTTTTTTCCCTCCAGGGGCACGCCATCCCCGCAGTACAGCACCACCCGCTCTTCCTGGGTGACAGTTCCCTCTCCCCGCTTCTTTTTCCGCTCATAGGGAGGCTGGCGGTATACATGGTACTCTTTCCCCTGATGAGAAAAATAAAAATCCACAAAACTCTCTGCCCCCGATGCGGCATAGTCGCTTCGCAGATTCTTAGTATCCCGGTAACTTCCGCTGACCTCCCCATATAGCGCATAGCAGATAGCGTCGAAAATCGTCGTCTTTCCCGCCCCGGTATCGCCAGAAATCAGAAAAAGCCCCCGCTCCTGAAACTGTTCAAAATCAATCTCCGGCATGGTATCCCCATAGGGGCCAAAAGCACTGATAATCAGTTTAATGGGTTTCATCTGCAACACCTGCCTCTCCTGCCACTTCCATCATAATCTCCGCTTCCTCCCCGCTGATTTCCCGACCATACATCATCTGATAAAAATCAGATATCAATTCCCGGAAAGATTTCTCCCGAGCCGACCTTGCCCCATCAAAATCCTCCCTCTCCCTCGTGCGGGAATTGTCATAATCAATTTTCATGGCGTTGGGATAATGCTGCCTGACGATTGCCATGGCATCGGAAACCGGACTTTCATCCGTAAGGGTCACATAAATATAATCCTCCGGAGATAGAATATTTTCTTTCAGCAGAATCTGGTCCATCTTCCCCTTGAGATGCCTCATATCCCGAAGGGGTTTCAGGGGCACCAGTTCCACCTCCAGCTCTCCCTTTTTCCCAAAGGAAATCACTGGCACGGACTTCTCATTAGAAATCTCGCTGAGAGAATATTTTAGAGGCGAGCCGGAATACCTCACCCTGTCCCCCGCCACCCGCTGGGGAGAATGGATATGCCCCAGAGCCACGTAATCAAAAGCATCAAAGCAGTCTGCACCAATCTTTTCCACAGCACCCACATGCTGCACCGCCCCATTCTCCGAACCGGCCAGTTCCACCTCTCCGCTCCTTCCCGCCACGAACTGGTGGGCCACTAGGATATTCCGCTGGCTCTCGTCAATATTAGCATGTCCCACCACGGTGCGCACCGCCTTGTCATAGGAATCGATTTCCTGGTCTGGAAAGAAATGCCGCACCTGGGAGGCCTTCACGAAGGGAAGAAGATAAATATGTAAAGGTCCATGCTCGTCCAGAATCGTATGCTTAGATAGGGCTCCCTCATACTTAGACGCAATATAGATGCCATGGGAGGCGAACAGGCCGCTGCCAAAATGAAGCCTCTCGTCAGAATCATGGTTCCCGCTGATGATAAATGCCTTCATCCCCCGCTCCGCCAGCTGGCAGAGGAATCGGTCAAAGACCCGCACCGCCTCCTCGCTGGGAACAGACTTGTCAAACACGTCCCCCGCTATCAAAATTCCGTCAACTTCCCGCTTCGCCCCGATATCCAAAATTTGATCAAGAATATACCTCTGATCCTCAATCATGCTGTAGTCATTCACTGACTTACCGATATGCAAATCCCCTAGATGCAGTAATTTCATTTATTTTCCTTTCCGCTGCCTGTGCTATTATCTTGCACTTGCCATGATTTCGAACTTGTATATATTAATAACAACTGCTGCCATATGGTAAAAATAATACCACAAAGCAGAGTGCCAATCAATAATCCTACGGCTCCTATTACGATTCGCCACAATACATTTATTTCAGAACCTTATTGACAAGGGGAAATGCTCTCTATATAATTAAACTGCAAGTTTAATTAGTACAAGGAGGAACACATGGGTCGAAGAAAGAAAGAGCCTAGAAGCGTACACCGGGAAAACATCGTGTCTGCGGCATCCGCTTTATTTATGGAAAGGGGAATTGCCGCCACTTCTATGGACGATATAGCGAAGGCCGCCGGATATAGCAAGGCAACATTATATGTATATTTTGAAAACAAGGAGGAGATTGTCAGCATTTTGGTTTTACATAGCATGAAGAAACTTGACGGCTATATATCTTCTGCCCTGATGCAACATGAAGCCACGAAAGCAAGATATGACTTGATCTGCCGCGGGCTGGTGCAGTATCAGGAGGAATTTCCATTTTATTTCCAAATGGTATTGGATAAAATCAACATTGATTTTGACAGCCAAGGCTATCTGCCGGAAGAAAAGGAAACCTATCAAATCGGGGAGGAGATCAATGAAAAGATCAAGGACTTTCTACTATCCGGCATGGAAAAGGGGGATTTGCGGAATGATTTGGAAATGATGCCTGCCATATTTAATTTCTGGGGTATGCTTTCCGGAATCATTCAGCTTGCCGCTAACAAAGAAGAATACATTAAAAAGTCAATGGGCTTATCAAAAGGAAAGTTTTTGGAATATGGCTTTTCCCTTGTTTACCATTCGATTGCGACAGAGGAGTGATGATTATGAATGAAAAAAACGTGCTTGCCATTTTAGGCAGTCCTCATACAAACGGAACGACAGCCGCCATGTTGAATCTGGCAGTTCATAAAGCGGAACAGGCGGGGTATGCTGTAACGAAAATCAATCTGTATGAAAAGGAACTTTCTTTCTGCACAGGTTGCCGGATTTGCATGGATACGCATATTTGCGTCCAGAAAGATGATATACAGGAAATTGCCCTGTTTTTACATAAGAGCCAACTTGTAATCCTTGCCGCCCCTGTCTATTGGGCGAATGTTCCGGCTCCTGTCAAAAACTTATTTGACCGATTGCTGGGAACGGCTATGGAAGAAACAGATACATTTCCAAAACCACGCTTGCGGGAGAAGCAATATATGATTTTGACTTCCTGCAATACTCCCGCGCCTTTTTCGTGGATATTCGGACAGAGCAGAGGGGCGATCCGCAGTATGGACGAATTTTTCAAGACCGCAGGCATGAAACTGGCGGGAAAAGTGGTGTGTGCAAATGCAAAGAATAAGAAAGAACTGCCTAAGCGTATCACAAAAAAGATTGAGAGGTGCGTGAAATGAAATTATCCCGAAAAAGAATCCTGTCGCTTACAGCAATGCTTCTTTTCCTTACCGCTATGATTTTTACGGCGGTTTATCTGAAAAGCGTGGCAGATTATAAGAGGGCAGTAAAAGAGACGACGTTTAGCAACCTGGATATTTCTGATGTTCCCGACGGAGTTTATGTCGGAGAATATGACGTGGATTTTATTTATGCCAAAGTAGAGGTAACCGTTCAAGCCGGAGCAATTACGAACATTGATATTCTGGAGCATAAGAATGGGCGCGGAAGCCGCGCAGAAGTTGTTGTTGACAGAATCATTGAAGAACAGAAAATAGAGGTTGACGCTGTATCGGGGGCAACAAATTCTAGCACCGCCATAAAGAAAGCTGTTGAAAATGCCCTGGCAACTCATATTATTGGAACCGCTTTGCGAACCCAATAATCACGTATTACCCAAGAACCTATGATGGGGAGTCAAGAGGGCGAAATCAGCAGACTGTTTCCGCCCTCAATCTATTATGGGGATTATTACGCAGCAGAGGTTGTTTTGTCCTTGATTTATGCGGCTTTGTGAGCGTTGAAATGACAGGGCAAGGGTTTTATAGGTTTTATATGTCTGCCCTCAAAAACGGCGTTCTATTGCGTAACAATAAATATATTTAAATTAGTTTATCTGCCATTTTTAGTTCTTCTAATTCCATTTCATATTGCTTGATCGCATTTTGTAATAACCATTTTCTGTTTTCACTTTTCCATATCGTTAAATTTTTCTTATCGTAAAAAAAAGAAAAATCATGTATTGTACAAGAAAGTTTTGTATGTATATGTGCCCAATCGTGCAACTCCTTTGGAGGTATTGGTAAATCACTTTGTTTCAAAAACCATTTTGAGATTTCAATGTTAAGAGGAACAACACTATCAATCAATTCTTCTTCGGTTATCGTATTATTTAGATACTCTCTAAATATTTTAATGTATTGTTCGGCTGCCGATATAATATTAGCAGTATATTCCCTTGTAATTTGAATCAATTCATCCTTATCCAAGGTATTATCTTTTAAGTTCTTTATTAACTCATATGAACCATGTACATCAATGTGAACTTCCTTTGCAACGATAGTATTTTTTGATGTACGATACCAATATTCTTTGTCTTGTGTATCATCAACCCATGTAGAATAACAAATAAAATTACAATCAACCATATCATCCTCATCATAACCAAAATAGCACCATATGATATTTGCCGCACATCCTTTATAACGGGCTTCTGCAATTTCATTTTGATATACCTCATAATAAAGTACTTTATTTTTTATCTCTGTTGCGATTTCTGCAATTTGTTCCATCGAACTTTGAAAACGCAAAATTACTTTAACAGACAACCTTTTTGCACCGGCATGATGTTCTGGTTCAACATTATAAATAATATAGTTATCTGTTTCTTCGTATACTTTTGCGATTTTGTAGGGATTGTATTCTTCAACATCAAAAAATATAGTTCCACCTATACTTGAGCGAAATATTGGTTGCTGAAAATTACGATTCCCTTTTCTGTTTGAAACTTCTGCTAAATGGAATATTGCTTCATTTATTGCTTCCAAAGATTTCTTACCTTTTCTAATCAAAAAACGCGCAGTTAATGCATCACATACAAAACTTGTATATAAACTAATTTCATTATCTTCGTTAAAACCAGAATATTGGTCAGCACCACAAGAAGCTAATACTGCGAAACCGCGTCCAGCAAAATGTTCAACCGTTTCATCAATATCTATCGCTGGAACATTTTCAAGTGAAAAGTCACCCGAATGACAACTATCTATAATAGCAATTTTATTTTTAGCTTGTATTTGCTCTATCGTATTAAGCAGATCTTGTAACTCAATCAAACCATCACTCAATACTAAGCAATTTTTTCCATCGTGACCAGAGAAGTAGAAAATAAATGTATCATTTTTCGATATATCTTTAAGTACAGTGTATATTGATGTAATAAAATCATTCTTTGTTACAATGCCGGTTTCGCCAGACAAATGTATATTGCTTGGGTTTATATTTAATCCTTTGACAAGAGCCTTTCTCATTGCAAATAAATCATTTCTGCACATAGGTAAAGACGGACATTTAAAGGTTAAATATTCACATACTCCTACTAATAATACTTTTGTCGTTCCCATATTTTACTACCTACCTTTTAGTCATATTGCTTTACAGATTTCTGCTTGTTATTTTAGCATAGTAATCTGATTTTTTCTATATATCAAAATACTTGAGTTTCCGCATTTTCATCCACAACACCTGTAGTTTTACCATGAATCATTAACAACTCTCAAAAAATATTCCAAAAACAAGAAATCTTTTCCCTTTTTGGTGTCCGTCAAATCCAATGCCCCCGACTGGTTGGAACAGGCGGTAAACACGGAAAACGCCAACGGAACTGCAAGCATTACCATCCCCATAAGCCTCCTGCGGCGGCTGACTGCCCTTTTTCTTTTCTTTATAACATTCATTCTGAATTACCTCCTTGCCAAGATCCTTTCAAGATTACAACCATGGTTCCTAAAGCCATCTACTCTCTCGCAGGCACCCTGGCTGTTTATATGAAAAAATCTTGACAAATATATCGTCCCATGATATATTATTTATATCGAGTAACGATATATCGTCCATTGACATAAAAAGGGGAAAAGCACACATGGAAAAGCATGCGCCATTGACCGAAGCCATATTTTATATCCTGCTGGCAGTCAGAACGCCCAACCACGGCTACGGCATCATCCAAGATATCCAGACCATCACAAGCCAACGCCTGATACTGGGTCCCGGAACATTGTATGGGGCCATCCAGTCCCTTGTAAAAAAGGGATGGATTCAGATGTACAGCGAAGATGCCCACTCCAGGAAGAAGAAGGAATACATCATCACGGAAGCAGGCAGAAATGCCTTCGAGGAGGAGAAGATGCGGCTGGAGGAATTATTAAAAAATGCAGAACTGATGAATGAGACCAACGTCTGAAACAGCCATATTGCAATACTGTTGGCAAAAACCGATAACCGTAAATAAAAACATATTTGAGGAGAAGTGAAATGATAAAATTCCGTTTATATATTGACAAAGACAGGGAAACCGAATGGCTAAACGATCTGGCAAAGCAGGGAAAGACCATGTCAGGCTTCTTCGCCGGCTTCTGCCGATTTGAGGATACGGCTCCCGGATTATGGCGTTACCAGGTGGATTTCAGCGACCGCTTCGGCAGCGTGACAGAAGAATACCGCTCCCTCATGGATGAACTGCAGATTGAAATCGTTCAAATCTGGGGCTATTGGGTTATTTTAAGAAAACGTTCGGCAGATGGGCCTTTTGAAATGTACACCGACATAGAATCCAAAATAGAACACTACAAAAAGATCCGAAGACTGTTCCAAGCCGTCACGCTAATCGAACTGGCATTATTCATATTTGAAATGATTTGCGCTATCGCATTGGGAGAACCTGCGGGCTGGCTATTCATGATGATTATGGGACTTCTTGCCATCACCCTGCAGCGGCAAGCCAATCACACCAGCCAAATCATCTCCGGCCTGATGGAGCAGAAGGGAGCGCAAAATGACAGATGCCCTGCGCCGGAAAAGAAACAGGTATCTGCCATTCTGCTGGTCGGCCTGCTATTGAATGCATGTGCCGTGGCAATGCAGCCTTCCACGAAATTCATGCATTCTGCCAAACTGGCAGTCCAAATCATTGCCATCATCGCCATGTTTGCAGGCATCTATCGCACCAGATGGGTATTCAGAAGCAAGAAGTAGTCCATTCTATCTGCGCATATAATCGCCATCCACCTTCAAAATGCTCACCAGATTCTCATAGACTGGCAATGGCTCCGCCTCCGTGTGCCTTTGATTCAGGTAGCGACCGTCATCCGCCGTCAGGAAATGATGCAGCCTCTGCTGGCTTTCCAGCTGGCGCATCATATATTCCTTTCGGTCTGCCCTCCTCTTTGCCTGGGCTCTCTCCTGGTCTCTGATTGCCTGCTCCTTTAACGCCTTCTTCATCCTCTTGTGGCGCTTATCCCACCAGGACTCTTGCTCCCTCTCCGTCTCCATGCCGCTCCCGGCATCAGACTTGCTGAATCCCTCCCCGTGATGCTCCTCGATGGAGGCTCCGAAATGTTCGATTACCAGGCTTCCGCTGTTTCCTCCCCAGCCGTAGAATGGATTGGGCACCGCCCTGTCTTCCACGAAATAGCCCAGCACCCATGCCTCATACTCCGGATCGTTCTTCATCTGCTCCCATCCCTCCTCCGAGATGGAAATGATCACGTCATCATTGAGCCTGGTAGGGTGATAGGGAATGGTGCCCAGCATGGAATAGAAATGGGCCTGATACTCTTCCATCGTCATATCTGCCGTATCCACATGCTCTGCACCAAATTTTCTCCTCACGTTCTTTCCCGCATTTACCTGGGCGCTCACATGGGAAGCATCCTGGGGGTGCTTTGCCTTATATTCCTCCACCACGCTAGTTCTAACTGCCTTTTCATCGCCCTTCCCATGGGATTCCGCTTTGTTGCAGGACGCACCGAATCCATCTTCCGCCTCCTGACGCTCCGTCCTTTTGCCATAACTCCCTGCGCGGTATCCAAGATTCCCCGCCAGCAGGCTATGATAAATCATGCTCATACTCTTGCCCTCCGTCCCAACATGGAATAAATTCCCTGCCTATTTACATAATATATCGTATTTTATCCGAAATAAATAATACTTTCCCAGGTAAAAAACATCCTCTGACCATATTCATGCACGAAATGACCATTTCCCCTCTCAATCTTCTGCCGCAGCAAGAGAATATCCCCACCCTTTGCACAGGAAAAGGAGCCTCCCATCCGGAAGGCTCCTCCATGCAAACCCCATATCCCAATATCTATTATCCGTCATTTCTCCACAGCAAGCGCCGCATTGGCTTGCTCCACCTTCAATTTCACAAGAAGGAGGGTGATAATCAGGTTAATGGCCATGGGAATCCACAGATACATGACATAGAGCATATTGATGCAGGACTGGGACTGCACTGCCGCATTGGCCACATACCCGCTGACCGCCAGCAGCCATCCCGCAAGGGCAGTGCCGATGCCTCCGCCAATCTTCACTCCCAGGGAAGTGCAGGAATACATGGTGCCATCGATTCTCTTCCCCTTTGTCAGGTAAGTATATTCCGAACACTCCGCAATCAGCGCATTCAAATCTCCTTGCAGCGGGCTCATTCCCAGAGATGCCACGCCGGAGAATAGCAGCATGAGAGGAATATTGCCCATATAGCCAGCCACAATCACCAACCCCCTGGATATGGTCGCCAGAATATATCCCACCAAATTTAACTTGTACATCCCCTTCCACCGCTTCACAAGAATGGGGGTAAAGACCAGCCCCGCAATCAGCGGGATATTGATGGCCCAGGCAAACACCCCCAGCAGGGAGGCATTTCCAAGAATGTAAGTCATAAAGTAAATGCCCATATTCAGCGTGGCGGTGAAAATCTGCATCAGGATATACATCACGCAGATTATCAGATAATACTTGTTGGTCAGCAGCATCTTTGCCGCCGCCCTCAATCCATATTTTTCCTCTCGTCCCCTCTCTCCTTGCCTTTCATCCTCCTGGCATGGGCCATTTCCAGCCGCTTCTCCTCCTCTAGAAGAATCCTCCTCCGTTACATCCTCAGAAGAACTCTCATTCAACTCCTCTTCCGGCAATTCCTTTACAGAAAATACAGAAATCGTATTCACAACCAGTCCGATTACCCCATAAATAATTGCCATGACGCGCCAGCCCGCCGCGCCTCCTCCCAGAGCCTTCACAGCATCCACGGTAATCGTCTGGATCAGCAGGCTGGTACCAAAGGCAAAGATAAACCGAATGGAACCCATCTGCACCCGCTCGCTGCCATTCTTCGTCACCAGAGCCGTCAGCGCCGAGTAGGCGATATTGTTGGCGGTGTAAAATACCGCATTCAGCAGCGTGTACGCAATGAAGAACCATGCATACTGCGCCACATCCCCCATGCCGGAAGGGATGAAGAACAACGCCACGATCATGGCAGAACAGCCAAGATATGCCCACAGCATCCAGGGCCTGGCCTTTCCCATCCTGCTCTTGGTCTTGTCAATCAGCGAGCCAAAGAACACGTCCGTCACCCCGTCAAATAATTTGGACACCATCATCAGGGTTCCCACAATCCCCGCATTCATCCCGATGGTATCCGTGAGGAAAATCATCAGGAAGGAAGACAGGAAGGCATAGACCACGTTTCCCGCCACATCTCCAGAACCATACCCCACCTTATTGTACCACTTCAAATATCTTCTCTCTTCCATAAGTAATACCTCCGTCAATACATTATTATACCCAATAAATAACTTGATGCTGCATCCATGCAATCATTCTGCGATTGCGGGAATCAGCGTTACCCCAAAGCGAAATTCCCTCTCGTCAAAACGATACTTCTCAGCCAGATCCGGCCCGCAGCTGCTGGACGCAATGCCATTCTGCCTATAGTCTAGGCAAAGTACCGTGCAGTCCCCCCTTTCTAGTTCAAAATTATGCTTCTTCTCTGTCAATTCCTCCTGCAGGTAACAGGATGCCTGAAAGGAAAATTCCTTCTCCGAAACCGCCGTCATGCTCCTTCCTCCCCCGGCAGCCCTGACAAACTCGCATCCCCCATGGCTCCCATTCTCCTGGGGGCGAATATAATCCTCGTGCAGCTCCTCTACCTTAGCGGAAAACTGGCTGTGATAGCCTGCCCGGCATTTATCAGGATAATTTTCATAGGGCCCAATGCCATAGTATGTCACGTCTTCCAAATCCTCTTTCAGGAAAAGGCGCAGGCCGAACCTAGGAAAATCCGGAAGTTCCCCATTCTTCCGCACTTCCATATCCATAGCAATCTTCCCGGAAGGCTCCACCCGCCACGCCACAACCACATCGCAGATTCTCTGTACCGATGCCGCGCAGAGAGATAGGGTGCTTCGTATTACCACCGACTGATTCTCCCTCCGAATCTCCGTGACGTAGGCCCTGGCTCTGCTCTGGTGATACCGGGCCCGCATCCATTCCACTTTGATTCTCTGGTCATTGTCTGTAGGCGCCCTCCAGATATTTACCTCCATCTCCCTTTCCAGAAACTGCTTTCCCCCCACGGAAAGTTCCTGGAAAAGCCCGGTCAGCTTATTGTACACGTATCGAATGGAATCATTTTCAATCACCAGGCACCTGTCATCCTCCCTCACGTTGAGAGGCTGTCCCTCTCCTTCTTCCCCCTCTCTCATAAGAAACTTGCAGACATTCTGATTCCTGCCATCCTCATTGGCCAGCAAAACCTCGTCAAATCCCAGCCGGCTCCCCCTCTCCCGAAGGCCGTCCCCTTCTCTCAGGCAATAGATGATTCTCAGATAGCATTTTCCCTTGGCGGGAACTTCCACCGGAACATCCACCTTCCCCGTACAGCCAGGAGAAATGCCCTCATCCCAGGGAATCTGCCCCTGTCCCACGATCTCTCCATCCCTGTCCAGCTCATATGCCAAATATAAATACTCCTCCAGATTGACAAAATTCATATAATTGCGCAGAATCATTTCCCCAGTCTTCTGGTCATAATTCACCACTCTGGCAGGACGGTATACATTCTTGTACTCAAACAGGCCAGTATGGGGCCTCCTGTCAGGGTACACCAGGCCATCCATGCAGAAATTCCCATCGTGGAGCAGTTCCCCATGGTCGCCGCCATAGTAATACATCGCCTTCCCAGTCTTGCTCTCCCCCTTGTAAATGGCATGGTCGCACCATTCCCACACAAAGCCGCCGCATACCGCGTCATTCTCCTGAATGATCTGGAAATATTCTTCCAAATCCCCAGGGCCATTCCCCATGGCATGGCTGTATTCCACCATGAGATAAGGCTTATCCGGCTGACTGCCCACATATGCCAGCACCTCGTCAAAGGCCGGATACATCTTGCTGTACAGATCAATATTAGAAAAATCATACTTCCTCTTGTCACTGTGATAGCAGGCACTCTCATAATGGGTGAGCCGAGTGGAATCAAACTCCTTCGTCCACCGAAGAGCCTCCTCAAAGGCACAGCCATAGGCACACTCATTTCCCATGGACCAGATCACAATGCATGGGCGGTTCTTCTCCCTGTGGACGCAGAGCCGAATCCGGTCCAGAGTCGGCTGGATGAAATCAGGGTTGTCAGCAATCCTCTCATTCCAGCGCTTCTGGATATGGTCCCAGTCCGAATCCCGCAGATAATGCATCTGGGCCCCATGGCTCTCATTGTCCGCCTCGTCAATCACGAAGAACCCATACTCGTCACATAACTGGTAAAAATAAGAAACGTTGGGATAATGGCTGCTGCGGATGGCATTAAAATTATGCCCCTTCATCATCTGCAAGTCCCTCTTCATCTGCTCCAGACCCACCGTGGGCCCGGTAACCGGGTCGGAATCATGGCGGTTCACTCCCTGAAACTTCACCGGTCTTCCATTCACCTGCACCACGTTGCCAGCCACGCTGATTTCCCGGATTCCCACCCGGTCCACGATGACCTCCCCCTGGGTCTTCAGCACCATGGTATACAGATACGGCCGCTCCGGGTTCCACAGGATGGGATTATGGATTTCCAGGCTGCAGGCGAAAGAATAGTCCCCGTCACTCTCCACAGGCCCAAGTTTCCCACAGGCCACCTGGCTGCCGGAAGCATCCAGCACCATAATCTCCGTGGGGACGGATTCCTTCCAGTAATTCCCCCGCACCGTCACTATCCCCCGATCCCCCTCGATTGCCGTTGTAGTGAAATAGTCAAAGAGAAACTGCTCCGGCCTCTTTAGCAAATACACATCCCTAAAAATGCCGCTCATGCGGAATTTATCCTGATCCTCCATGTACGTCCCGTCACACCATTTCAGCACCAGCACCGCCAGCCTGTTCTCCCCCTCACGGATAGCCTCCGTCACATCAAACTCGCTGGCGGCATGGGACACCTGGCTATACCCCACATATTTTCCGTTCAGCCATGCATAGAAGCAGGAATCCACCCCCTCAAAAGTCAGGTACGCTCTGGGAGCATCCTCCGACCGCTCATACTGGAAGTCATAGACATAGGCCCCGCAGGGATTCTCCTGGGGCACGTAGGGCGGGTCAATGGGAATGGGATACCTGACATTGGTATACTGATGGCTGTCATACCCCGCCATCTGCCACGCCCCAGGCACCTTGATCTGGCCAAATCCCTCACAGGAATATCCCAACTCATAAAACCTGTCCCGCACATCGTAAACACTTTCGAAATAGCGGAACTTCCACATCCCGCAGAGCATCTGGATTCGATCTGAGTCCTCCCTATTGGCAACCAGATTCCCCATATACTCCGATGCAGGAATGTAATACGCCCTGCTTGGCAGAGTGTTTTCATGCAATACCTTCAAGTCCTCATAATGCTTTGGCACAATCATATTTTCACCTCATTTCTACACTACTCTCTAGTAACTTTTTTTGTATGCATATTATACCTTGTTTTCGCAAAAAATGTCCATGGACAGCATTGGACAGAACATGCACAAAATGATACAATATTACTATTCATATCTTGCCCAAAGAAAGGAGATGACAATCATGTATGTGAACTCCGGATACCTGAACAACTCCCTGGTAGACTTTATGGACAAAAGCAGGCCCCTCATCGTAGGAAGCTGCGGAACCTACCACCTATTTACCCGCCCCCGTCTTCCCACCTACCGTCCCAAGGGGCGAATCGACTATCAGCTTCTGTACATTTCAGCCGGGAAAGCGCATTTTTATTTCAAGAAGGACGAGGAAACCATCGTCACCGCCGGACACATGGTACTGTACCGTCCCAAGGAAATGCAGAGGTATGTATACTACGCAGAAGACCAGACCGAGGTATACTGGGTGCACTTTACCGGAAGCCATGTAAAGCAGCTGCTGAAAAAATACCATTTTCCCGCCAAGGACCATGTGCTCTACTCCGGCACCTCCCCCATATATCAGAGGCTGTTCCGCACTATGATCCAAGAACTGCAGCTGCGCAAGCCAAATTATGAACAGCTTCTGACCATGCTGCTGCACCAGGTTCTCCTTCTAACCGATCGAAATTCCGGGGAGGAAAAAATCAAAAATAACTATGCCCAAAATGAAGTGGAGCGGGCAACCAATTACTTCAATGACCACTATCAGTCAGACATCAACATAGAAGAATATGCGGCGTCCAGAAATATGAGCACCAGCTGGTTCATTCGGAATTTCAAGCAACATAACGGAATCACCCCCCTGAATTATATTCTCAGCATCCGAATCTCCAACGCCCAAAACCTTCTGGAAACCACAGACTATGCCATATCGGAAATATCCTCCATCGTGGGCTATGACAATCCCCTGTATTTCAGCCGACTCTTTAAGAAGCAGACAGGGATGTCCCCCAGAGAATACCGCAAAGAAAAAGCAGGAGATTGAAATCTCCTGCTTTTTGCTCGGCCCATCCCATCCCTGCTTTTATCAGTCTCACGCCACCATGGAATCGCCTCTGCGCTTATGGCATACTTAAAACTCAAACCGCTTCATCATCTGCACCATGGTTGCCACTTGGGCTGACTGCTCTTCGCTGACGGCGGCAGTCTCCTGGGAAGTGGCAGAGTTATTGTCCACAATAGATGCTACCCTGGTAATATTGCTGTCAATATTATTCATCTCCTCCACATCCTGATTCAAAATCTTTGCAACATGGTCCATCTTTTCCGTGGCAGCCCTGGCGCCAGCCATAACCTGATTCATATTCTGCGCCGTCTCATCCGCAATTTCAATTCCCTTATCCACAGCGGACACCGTAGCCTCAATCAAGTGAGTCGTCTCTCCCGCAGCAGCGGCAGATTCCTCCGCCAGCTTTTTCACCTGCTCTGCCACGACAGCAAATCCCTTTCCGGCCTCCCCGGCCCTAGCCGCCTCAATGGCCGCATTCAGGGACAGCAGGTTTGTCTGCTCGGCAATATCTTCAATCGTTTCAATAATTGAGCGAATTTCCTCAGAGCATTGGCTAATCTCTCCGATTGCCTTGGTCAGTTCCTGCATCTTGGCATTTCCCTGGGAAAGGGTCACGCCTGCTTCCGCCGCAATCTCCACCGTTGATGTGGCTTCCTCCGCACTATTTCCCATGCCCTCCGTCATCACATCCACCATTTTGGCCAGGTCGGTCACTTCCAAGGCCTGGGCGGTACATCCTTCTGCCAAATCCACGGATGCCTGCGCCAGCTGTTCAGAGCCACTGTCAATCTGCTGCGCCGTATCCCGGATGGTAAGGAGCACATTCTTTGTTTCTTCCTTGATTTTTAGCAAAGATTCCTTGATTGCCTCAAACTCCCCCACGTACTCCTGGGTCACATCAACATTGTAGTTTCCCTGCGCCATATGTTCCAGCACGCTGGAAATCTCACTAATCATGCTTGTATAATTGCTCTTCATGAAATTGATGGCAGTCACCATCTTTCCCACCTCGCTGTCATCCTCTTTCATATCGGTGGCCTGGTGGAAATTTCCATGAGCCAGGATGGTCATCTGTTCAGACACTTGGATAATCGGCTGTAGCAAATCCTCCTTTGCAAATCTGATGGTGCGCATAATTTCCAGAACGATGTAAGCAAAGGTAAAAATAAAAAGTATTTCACTTACTATCTTAATAATATTGACGATGTTCTTAATTTTACTCTCCCGCTCCTGAATGGCGTCAATAGTATCATCTGTCAGCGTTGTGATTTCGTCAACGGCAGCATTATACTCCTCCCCAAAAACGATGGCAGTGGCACTGGAAGAATCTTCTTCATTTGCATATTCCATGGCCTCTTCCTCCAGAGGCACCAGCCCATTTGACAATTCTGCAATATGTTCCATGGATTCCCACTCTTCGCTTGTAAGGCGGTTCCCTTTCAGTCCATTCCAAGCAATATCACGATTTTTATCCTGGTCCAGCTCTTTCATGTAGGCATCTTTATGTTCCTGATTCCCTGTGACAGCAAAGGCCCGCACCTCCGAGGTGAGTTTCTTGGATCCCAGGCGATACTGGTTCAGAAGCATGGTATTTTCCAACTGCTCCGCTTCCACTGCCGACATCAAGAAATTTGATCCAATAAATGCCAATAAAAGCACAATGCCTGTTGCCATCACCCCGACTGTCCTCCTGACAATCTTCTTCAGGCGGGCGGCCTGACCAAACTCCACTGTCTGCTCTTGTGTTTTGTTTTTTTTCATACATTCTCCATTTCCGCAAAGTGAAGAAATTGTTACTATTCACGGCTTTGCCGCTCATAGTAACAATTCATTCAACTCCGCTTATTGCATCATTGCGACTAAGATGCCGCAAACCGTATCCAAGCATGCTTTGCCATATGCTTTTGATCCCAGCATCATATAATAATTCTATTATACTTTGCACAATAAGAATATGCAATAGAATGATGAAATAATTCACCAGCAGTAAAGCGTATCTTTAAAACAATAAAACCGCACAGCCAACTGTAATTCCCATGCTGATTAGCGTCCCTTACAAAAGCATGTCTACCTTCCTCAATGGTCGAGACTGCTGTTCCTCCACCCCATCTGTTGCCGCACGCTGGTCTTCCCCACGTTCTTCCTTCCCCGTCTCTTCTGACAAGCTTGCAGTCTGCCTCATGTCATGAACCGTCTCAGTCATCTGCTTGATCTGGCTGGCCGTGGCATGTTCTGCCCTCTCTTCCACTTCTTGCAGCTGCTTTTGCTTGGCCTCCATATTTCCCCGTCCGCCATCGGCCTTGATTTCACCCTTAAGCACTTTCGCCGTGGCTTTCAGCCCATCGGCAGCCCTGCGGCCGGCTTTGGAAATCTCCATGGAAGCATCGGCCGATATGATGGCTTGCATATTTCCAGCAGAAAGGTTATCAGAAGTTCCCTTGGCATTTCCTTTAGAAGAATTTTCCGCAGGTTCTGGCGACATATCATTTTTCACAGCACCGGATTCCTGCTTCTGCTTGCGCAGCTCAATTTGATGCTTGCGCAACTCATTATTCAATTCGTTAATCCGCTGCTGCATCTGCTGTTTCTTCTTCATCTTCTCTTCCATGCTCATGGAATCATTTTGGGAAAGTTCCTGCATCTGCTGCCGGATGTTTTCAATCTCCTTCATGATACCCTTGCTATAGGCATCCATGCCGCCCCCCTGGGAGACTCCGCCCTCACTGCCTGTTCCATTCACGCTATTCACCTGCATGTGCATCCCTCCATAACTCTAATGCTATTTGATTTCATTGTACTAATATTCTTATCGTCAAAGGAAAATCACATGGCAAGGGATTTGTAGTGAACGGACCATTTTATGTTGTGAAACAATCATCATCGTCTTCTATCTGCAACATCACCTGCAGCGTAACGCTATCCTCGCCCTGTTCAAATAACATGTCCCCCAGATAAGACCTAGCCACCCTCCGAATATTAGCCAATCCGATTCCGTGTCCCTCGCCCTTTTTCATCGACAGGGGAACTCCCCTCTCCCTATCCCATTCCATATCTCCGGCGTAACTGTTTTTCACCGTAATCAGAAATAACTGATTCCTCCTGCTGGAAGAAATCTTAATCCAAGGATGCACCCCATTGACAGATTCCAAGCAGTTATTCAGGGCATTGCCCAATATCACGCCCACGTCAAAAGCATCCACGTTTGTTTTCTCCGGAAAATGAAAATCGCACTGGAAGGAAATCTGCCGCCTCCCTGCCTCCCGCATTTTCTCTCTAATAATCACATCCGTAACCGGATTTCCCGTCTTAACCTCCGACACTGCCTGTCCCCACTCCCGCTTCAGTCGTCTCAGATAAGATGCCGCCTCCGTCCCATGATTCTCTTCTATTAAATGCTCCATGACCTGAATATGGTTCCCCATGTCATGACGCATGGCTCGGATATCTTCATACAGAGCCTCCATCTGCCGAATATGAGCTTTCATCTCCGCCATCTGGCTGTCTGCCAGCTGCATCTGCCTCAACTCCTCCTGCCCATCCCGCAGCCTCTGAAAAAGAGCCAGCATCACCAGCACTGCCAGATAAGCGGTAATGGAAAATAAGCAAATGTAGCCATTTGCCGGAATATATTTTTTAATCAGCCCTTCCTCCATGCACTGCATATACAAATCATAATACATGTATTCCACTGGCTTGAAGAAAATCACCATGACCTGGGGAATCGCCATGCAAACCAGTTCCCGGGCAGAAAGATTCTCCCTTTTCCTCTTATATACTCGATGAAAGATTCTCAAGCTGACATGCAGGAATAAAAATCTCTGCACAAGCCATCCCGCCTCGCTCAAAAGAAGGGTAGCAATCGCCGCCTCCATGCTCCTTGCAGAAAACTCCATAAGACCAGTCTTATCAGCAATCAGGTTCATCTCTTCAATTACGATGGAATGGGTCAGATACTCCAGGATAAAAAAAGACAGAAATAAAAATATCTTCTGCCTTCCATTCCTCTTATCCATTGCCATGAGATACAGGTAGGACAGCGCCGCTCCCACGAAATATGCCATCCAGAATTTCATCTCCAAAGGAATCGCATATAGAATGATCATCACCAGTCCATAAATGACCGCCCCCGCATAGGCATCACCCCTTTTTCTCACATAAGGCCTCAGCAGAAAGGCGAGATTGATGACAGTGAGCAATATTTTGACATAAGAAGCCGCCTTTGTAATCAAATCATAATAAAAATCCATATCCATTTTTAGCAATCCCCCATTTTGATACACCCCGCAAACTACTGTCTCTCATTTTTCCCTGCGCACTTTAAAAGAGCCCTCACGAAATCAGGGTAGTTAGCCTTTGACAAAAGCACCCCCACCTTGCCCAAATATACATTGGCCATATCATACTTGGTCACATGGCGAAGGTTCACCAGATAACTCCGATGGGTTCGGAAGAACCCCTCCCCCGCTTCTCTCTCCAGATCCCTCAGCTTTCCATAATATTCTACAGTATCTGACAGCGTGTGTATCACCACTTTCCTGTTAAACACTTCCGCATACACAATATCCCGAAACAAAACTCTCCTGTGGCTTCCCCCCGCATTGACGACAAAAGCCCTGTCCTCCTCTACCTGGCGCTGCCGCTTCGTCTCCACTGCCCGCTCCAAAACCTGGAGGAATTTCTTCTCTGAAAATGGTTTGACAAGATAATGAAATGCCCCCACGTCAAAAGCCTGGAACACATACTCCTCCACCCCGGTCACGAAAATCAGGATGCACTGCTCATGCTCTCTCCGAAAGTCTCTGGCAACATCCATCCCATTCCGTCCCGGCATCTGGATGTCCAGAAACAAAATATCAAAATTCGCCCCACATTTCAGCAGTTCTTCACCGGATGCGAAAGAGAAAATCTCAGCCCGGGACATGCTCCCCAGCACTCTCTTCCTCAAATCCTCCCGCACTGCCTCCTCATCATCACAGATTCCCACAACCATTTTCCCACATCCTCTAACCTTTCTATCCATGCCACTTTGCACGAATATTCCCGCCTTTTATATACTTCCCTTATAGCATCGAATCTCAAATGACGCCCCATTTTCCCGCCTCTTATTGCGCACCCGAATCGTGCCATTCTGAGATGTAATAATCTGCTTTGACAGAGCCAGGCCGATTCCCACGCTATTTTCATCTGCATTCTTCCCCCGATAGAACCGCTCGAAGATATGGGGCAGATCCTCCTCCTCAATTCCGGTTCCCGTATCCTCCACGAAAATCACCGTATAAAGGGCATTCTCCTCCACCTTCACAAACACTTCACCGCCCTCGGGAGTATGCTCCATGCAGTTTTTCATCACATTCGTCACCGCCTCCGTCATCCAGGCGATATCTCCGGTCATACCAGCCCCCTCCGCCACTTCGCTGCGAAAGGAAATCCCTCTTAATTCCATTGGAATTGCCAAGGATTCATAACTCTTCTGTATCAAATGGGATATATGAAAATACTTTTTCTGCAGCGCCACAGTCCCAGCCTCCAGCTTAGCCATGCGAAGCAACGCATATACCATCCAATCCATGCGATCCGTAAGGATTGTCAATTTCTTTACCAATTCCCTCCGGCGAGCAAAAGCCAAATCCTCCTCCTGCAAAAAAGATAAGATCAGATGAATAGAAGTCAGAGGCGTCTTCATCTGATGGGAAACATCTGCCATGAAATTCGCTAGCAAATCCTTTTCCTTCTGCAAGTTGCCCTGCTGCTCGTGCAGAGAACGCACCATCTTTTTCACCTGAGTGGAGAGTATGGCCAAATCCCCTTCGTCGCAATTCTCCATCAACGAAATTTCCTCACCGTGAAGAATCTGGTCTATCTGCTCCCCCATGAGGGCAATCAGCCGATACCGCCGAATGCTGGCAACCACTAGCACCACTACTAATGCCAGACAAATCCCCCCTGTCCCCAAGGCAGATTTCCACCCCTGCCAAAATCCCATGATTGCCACGCCACATGCCATAATCATCCCCAGCAAAATCCATTCCCTCTGCAAATCTGGATTCCTCATTATTTTCATGCCGCTCCCCCTGCCTTCCCTGCCATCACCGATCCACATATCTAAACCCAAATAGGTTTGGTCGCAAATTGCGCCCATCCATTCTAATCCGCCCGGTATCCAATTCCCCGCACCGTCTTAATGATACTTGGCTCCCCGGAATCTGCCTCGATCTTCTCCCGAAGCCTCTTGATATACACCGTCAAGGTATTGTCATTGACAAATTCCCCTGCCACATCCCAAATCTCCTCCAGCAGCTGACTCCGGGAGAGAACCTTTCCCCTATGCCCCGCAAACACCAGCAGCAGACGGTATTCCAAGGCAGACAGGAATATCTCCTGCCCATTCTTCGTCACCGTCCCCCCGGCCGTATCAATCTTCACGTCTCCCAATTCCAGCACCGTCTGCGCACGGCCGCATCTGCGCAGTACGCTTCGGATGCGGGAAATCAATTCTCTGGGGCGGAAAGGCTTTCCTATGTAATCATCTGCCCCCAAGTCGAGACCAGTCACCACGCTGTACTCATCCCCCGAGGCGGTGAGAAAAATCACCGGAATGTCAGAGTTGGCCTTAATGGCCGCACAGGCAGAAAAACCATTCCCTTCCTCCAGGGACACATCCATCAGCACCAAATCCAATTCCACCCCATGCTCTTCCACATAGCCAATCGCCTGCGTCTGCCCGCTCACCGATGCCACCTGAAAGCCCTCCTCCACGAGAAATTCCGTAAGGTTGTGCACAATCTCCCTATCATCCTCCACCAGCAATATCTTCGTGCCCAATAGCTCATCCCCCTTTGTCTCATGCAATAGCACTCCATGCGCCGCATACCCCGTCGTCATATCAGATAACCCGCCCCGCCTTACCGCTCGCCGCCCAACATATACTGTATGGCCCGCTCCATCCTTCCCAACTCATCCTGAAAATGATTGCCCGGATTCCACTGGAAATGCACCGAAAAGCCCCGCCGTTCCATCAGTTCCACGATATCGGCAGTCTGCTCCCCCACCCGTGCCATCACTGGATTCCTAGTCTTTGGCTCCCGCTGTCCCAGAGAAAAAAACGCCCTCCCCCGCCTGGCAAAAGCCTTTTCCGAAACATATTCCACCATCCCCTCATACCACAGGGAGCCGGATACGGAAATCATATCCGTAAACAGAGGGGACTCCAGCATAGCATACAGTGCGAAAAGCCCTCCCATGGAATACCCGCCAATGATTCTGCGCCCCATGGAAGACATTGCCGGGTAACGCCCCTCTATCTGGGGAATCACCTGATTGCACAGATCCTCCAGATACTCCTTTCCCCCTCCGGGGAAATCCTCGCCCTCACGGAAGATCTTCCCTGCCGGCCAGGGAGACAGGTCTCGGTTCCAATCCTCCGCTCCCAGCATTACAAACGCCGTGCCTTCTTGTCTAAAACTCTTTCTTAATTCCCTCCATAATCTCTCCCCTATTTTTCGTCCATCTGAAGGCGAAGCATGAAAATAAATCATCTGTCTTATTGCAATATTTTCTGGCATATACACAGTCATTTCCCGTGAATAACCTCCCACACCACTCAATACATCAATTTTATCCATCAACTTCATCCCCTAAATGATATCATAAATATTGGCTGCTATTTCATAAATTTTTCATGAAGAGCATAATCATATAATAGTCTGATGACACCAGACAGAACATGATTCGTACTAGTCTCCCATTTTTGAAATTCAGTTTCGGAAACCCCTGATCGAAAATTACCATGGGCAATAGAATTCCTACGGTTAACTAAGGCATCAATATCTGACTCAAACTCCTGAAATAAATCTATGGGCAACCCTAATTTATACAAATTCTTTTGCAATACAATATACCACATATTTGATTCTGTATTTATGATACTATCATCTATTTCTAAATCTTGTCCTACAAACTCTTCGTATTGAGATATGAAATCTACACGCCTAAAAAATCTATGTAAATTTGAATCCTCTGGCAATTTTCTGCGAAAAACTTCATTTTTTCTGTCTAAATTATCATATGCATTAAATTCCTTATTCATCGATGCTGCTCTTAAGCCAGTGACAACCATATCTCTTGATAATGACAAAGAATTTATATATTGGACATATGTCTGCAGGCTCAGTTTTATATACCCCTCCAAATGTGAATATAATATTAAAACCAAGGACTTGCGATATTTATTCCTATGATCTTCAGAAATATCATTTAACTGATTCTTAAAGAAAGCCAGCTCTTCCTGTCTCCAAGCCAGCTCGCTTTCTAGATTTGCCCTAAATTCATTAACTGTCAAGTACCTCCTGCACCCCTTCCATGAATAATTTTATTCTATTTCTTACATTAGTAACGCTCCCTGTATTGTATGACTTTAAATCATCTCCAAACTTAATCTCATTGATCTTGTCAACTATTTTTTGCACATCTTCAAATTCCAAAATAGCATCAATCAACTTTGCAATGGGAATAAACAAGCCATCAAAATAATACAGAACAAATTCATTTCTATATATTCCGCCTTTGGTTTTCCCAGAAAATGCATCTTCTCCAAAGTTCTCAGCAATAAAGCAAGAAGTTTTCATAAATACATCCCTCTCTTTATCAAAATCGAAATCAAGGGTCTGCAAAGTAATCTCCTCAAGGTAATTTGTGAGATACTCTGTCACCGGATACTTATAATCTTCTAAGCAATTTTTCATGGCCAGATAACGCAATACAAGTTCCTGCTTATACTGTATTTTTTCTTTCTCCTTCCCAATGCGGGAAACAATACTGCTAAAATCATGATTTCTGCTACACTCATCTAAAAAATCAATTCCATCTGAACCCAATAATCTCACAGTACAATTTCTAATTTCCTGAGCCGATAGTAACTCCCCTCCAGTATTGAGCCGCTTAAACATATGGTATTTCAGGGAATCTTCGCTCTCTTTTTTTATAACTTCCATCCTCACGAAGCTCCTCTTAATCTTAATCTGTAAAGGCTTTGGCAAACTCTCAAAGGATTCGCCATTTAGTTCAGGAACAATGTCGCAGCCATCTAATTTCAGCGGCTCTGAATTTTCCTCTCCCAATTTTTCTCCCCTGAAATGCAAATAACTTGATATTCTCTGCAAGCCATCAATTAGTTCATATACTCCCTCCTCCGTTTCAATCACAAAAATAGGTGGAACTGGCATCTCCAATATAAGTGACTCTATAAATCTAGACTGCTTTTCCCCTTCCCATCGAAACAGACGCTGATAGTCAGGCGATATCTTCAATTCAGCATTCTGATACATATCATACAACTCATTAAACGATACATCCAGACTCTTTGTCCTAATACTCACTATTTGACTATCCACATTTTCTACTAAATTTTCTACTGACATGATGATCGTCCTTCCTTCTTCAACTCTTTATTAACGACATGCTTTTTAACCTATTACACACTCCGGTAACATACCTGTTCATTTATTATATACTGATATATTTATCTTTACAATAGAAAAATAAAAAGGAAAGCAAAATATCATTTGACATTTACACTTTCCTTTTATATAGTTACTGCAATTCCTTCAAGAATGCCTCTATCCTGTCCATCCCCTTGCGGATCATATCATGGGAAATGGCATAGGACAGGCGGAGATGATTCTCAAAGCCGAAGTCCCCGCAGGGAACTACCGCCGTGTCGTACTCATTGATCAAGATATCAGCCATGCCGCTCACCGATTCCACCGTAACGCCACCATGCTTCTTGCCAATCACCTGACTGGCATCCACAAAGACATAGAAGGCCCCCTTGGGCTCCACCGCACTGACCAGAGGCATGTCATGAATCCGCTCCATCACGTATTTCCTGCGTCGGTCAAATTCAGCCCGCATAACTTCCACAGAATCCTGAGGGCCAGCCAGCGCCTCTGCCGCCGCCTTCTGGGCAATGGAATTGGGATTAGATGTCTGATGGCTCTGCACGCTGCCCATCAACTTTGCAATCTCCCTGGAAGACCCAGTGTAGCCAATCCTCCATCCCGTCATGGAATAACTCTTCGCCAGGCCGCTGCAGGTAATGGTCCGGTCATAGATTTCCTTTCCCAGAGAAGCAATGCTGATATGGCGCTGTTCTCCGTATACCAGATGCTCGTAAATCTCATCGGAAACCACATAGATATCCTTCCTCACCGCCACATCTGCAATGCCCCGAAGTTCCTCCTCCGTATATAGCATGCCCGTAGGATTATTGGGCGAATTGATAATCACCGCCTTTGTCCGATCTGTAATGGCTCTCTCCAAATCATCAGCCGCCAGCTTAAAATCCTGCTGCTCTGTGGCAGTCACAATCACGGGAACGCCCCCGGCCAGTTTCACGATCTCCGGATAACTCAGCCAATATGGTGCCGGAATGATCACTTCATCTCCCGGATTCAGGATTGCGGCAAAAATATTGGTCAGGGAATGCTTTCCCCCATTGCTTATGACAATCTGATCCGGCCCATACTCCAAATGATTGAACTCCCGAAACTTTTTGCACACCGCCTCCTTCAATTCAGCAGTTCCCGAAGCAGGCGTGTATTTTGTAAATCCTTCTGTGATTGCCGCAATGGCAGCCTCACATATATTTTCAGGGGTATCAAAGTCAGGCTCCCCTGCCCCGAACCCTACCACATCTTTTCCCTGTGCCCTCAATTCCTTGGCCCTAGCAGTAATCGCCAATGTAGAGGACGGCTTCACTGCCGCCGCCTTTTTTGATAATTCCAAAGACATATCTAATCTCCCTTCGCTGATTGTACCAAAAAACTACCGGATAAATTATAGTACAATGCCATAATTGTGTCAACGTATTATTGTATACAATCTAAGCACTGAAATGGTTCACTTTGATTCACCTAGTTTATGCAGATCAGAAGAAAAGGGAACATAAAATGTCTTCCGACATCTATGTTCCCCCGTAAAAGGCGCAAAACTTAGCCCGCCTCGTAAATTTCCTGTCCTGCAAAACTACTGACCCACGGTAATATTGGCTCCCTTTTTATTTCCCTCCTGCTCCAAAGCCGTGCCAAAAATAAACCTGTGCATCTTCTCCACGTTCCTGTCCATGGGGCTTGCAAGAATCACAGACATCTTTCGCACCCGGGTAATCTTATAGCAGCCGTCTATGGGCACATTCAAGGTTCTCAGCTTATTGTTCTTATCCCGCACGGTCACGCCGGCCGCCAGATAATTAATGATTTGCTGCTTTTTGAGATTGGTGGTGAGAAGGGGCAGAATTTTTGGAATCATAGCCACCAAATCCAGCGTAGATTTCTTCATCATCTTTTCATAGATTGCACTCATCACCGTGCGATGCCTGAGGGTTCTGGCAAAGTCCCCATACTGGCCATCCTTGCTCACATAGCGGACTCTGGCATAGCCCAAAGCCTGATTTCCATTCATGTGATTCACGCCCACATGCAGATTGTGGTAAGCCCGGTTTGAAATATAGTTGGTGCGGTTCAGATAGTTCACTTCCTCCTCCGAAAGTTTGATATCCACTCCCCCAATGGCATCGATGATCTTCTGAAAAGAACTGAAATTCACCAGCACGTACCCATCCACCTGAATCCCAAAATTCTCCTTGATGGTGGCCACCAATGTTTTCATTCCTCCGTTGTGGTAGGCGGCATTGATCTTATTATCTTGAAATCCTGGTATCTTCACATAAGTGTCCCGCATAATAGAAGTAAGGCGCAGATTATTATCCTTCTGGTTAATCGTGGCTATCATAATGCTGTCAGTCCTTCCCCGGTCATCATTGATGGCCTCCTCGCCACACACCAGAATATTGATTACGTCGGAAGACTCCTTCGCCTGCACCGCACTGTCCAGCTGGATGGCAGAGGGATCAATGGGCTTTAAGTCCAAAGCGCTCTCATCCTCGTCGAAAATCTCCTCTCCCCGCTCCACTTCCTCCTCTCCCGTCTCAATGTTCATCTGATGATAGTAGTAATGAAAGATGCCATATCCTCCCGCACATACAACCAGCAATACCGACAACACGCCTGCAAGTATCTTTCCCCAAAGGGGAATCCTTTGAATCTTTTCTCTCATAATGCCCCCATTCTATCCTTCTCTTCCTGAACCTCACAGCAGCATTTCTGTTTTGCCTATCATATTACCCCATATCCCATGACAGCAATCCATAAAAATGCTGATTATCCTGTTTCTATTGTTACCCATTCCCCAAAACTAATTCTTAAAGCTGTGAATCGGTGCCGGAATCCTTCCTCCCCTGTTGACAAATCCACTGCAATCAAATTCATTCACCGGCATAATCGGCGCATATCCAAGCAAACCACCAAACTCTGCCATGTCCCCCACATCCATCCCAATCACGGGAATCAGGCGCACCGCAGTCGTCTTCTGATTAATCATTCCGATTGCCATCTCATCCGCCACAATCCCGGCGATCGTCTCCGGCTTCGTATCCCCCGGAACCGCCACCATGTCAAGCCCCACAGAGCAGACGCAGGTCATCGCCTCCAGCTTCTCTAAGGTCAAAGCCCCATCCAGCACCGCATTAATCATTCCCTGATCCTCGCTCACCGGAATAAACGCACCGCTCAGTCCGCCCACATAGGAGGATGCCATCACGCCCCCCTTCTTCACCTGATCGTTTAGAAGGGCGAGGGCTGCCGTAGTTCCCGGGGCTCCAGCCCTCTCCAGCCCCATCTCTTCAAAGATATCCGCAATGCTGTCCCCGATGGCGGGCGTAGGCGCAAGAGACAGATCTATGATGCCAAAGGGAATCCCCATCCGCTTGGAAGCCTCCCTCGCCACCAGCTGCCCCACTCTGGTAATCTTGAATGCCGTCTTTTTCACCTTCTCGCAAAGAGTACCAAAATCCTTCCCCCGAACAGATTCCAGTGCCTTGCGCATCACCCCCGGCCCGCTGACGCCCACATTGATAATCTCATCCGCCTCCGTCACGCCGTGAAAAGCCCCCGCCATAAAGGGATTGTCATCCGGCGCATTGCAGAATACCACCAATTTGGCACAGCCAATGCTCTCCCTGTCTGCGGTAGCCTTTGCCGTATCCACAATGATATCCCCCATCATGCGCACTGCGTCCATATTGAGCCCCGTCTTCGTAGAGCCAAGATTCACGGAACTGCACACGAACTCCGTCTTGGAAAGCGCCTGGGGAATGGAGCGAATCAGCAGTTCGTCACTCTTTGTCATTCCCTTGGACACCAAGGCACTGTAGCCTCCGATAAAATTAACGCCTGTGGCCTTCGCCGCCCTGTCAAGAGTCTCCGCAATCTTCACATAATCCTCCGATGTCTTGCAAGCCGAGCCTCCTACCAGGGCAATGGGGGTCACGGAAATCCTTTTATTGACAATGGGAATCCCATACTCCCTCTCGATAGCCTGGCCCGTGGCAACCAAATCCCTGGCTACCGTGGTAATGCGCTCATAAATCTTGTCGCAGAGCCTGTCCACGTCATTGTCAATGCAGCCAAGGAGACTGATTCCCAGCGTGATGGTGCGCACATCCAGATTCTCCTTCTCAATCATTTCATTCGTTTCCAATACTTCCCGGATATTAATCATATCTGCCTCCCTGTCCATCCCAAACTAAATCCTGTGCATATTGTCGAAGATATCCTCCCTCTGGGCCTTCACGATGCACCCCATGTCTACCCCCAGACGCTCCAGCTCATCTGCCATCGTTCCAAACTCCTTCTGGCACCCAGCCACATCCACAATCATCATCATATTGAAGAAGCCCCCCACAATGGTCTGGGAGATATCCAAAATATTAATCTCATTCTCTGCCAGATAGGTACAAGTCTTGGCAATAATGCCCACACTGTCCTTGCCCACTACCGTAATCACTGTTCTCTTCATAAAAACCTCCATGCCTTTCCGTCACCTGCAAACTTGCATGCGCATGCAGTGCGCCGCGCCGCAGGCACAATATTTGCAAAGCGGGCATCACCCGCCCGATATCCTCCGCTTCTGCCACATAACACTCCATTTTCTTCAATTCTCATTTATCACTCGCAACCCTGTCGCTACAGGCTCACCAGATCGGAAGGTCTATCCCGATTTGCCACTTCCATGGCAAAGGGAAGATCCGTCATTCCCTTCTCCTCCCACAACTGGCACTTCACAGCCTCATAGGCCAGCTGGGGATAATTATTCTCCTTAGATAGATGAGCCAGAAATACATGGCGCAGCTTCCCGTGAATCAATTTGCAAAGCAGCTGCCCCGACGCCTCATTGGACAGATGCCCCTGCCCTCCCAGAATGCGGCACTTCAGGGAATATGGATACTTCCCCGCCTCCAGCATGCTGATATCATGATTCGCCTCCAGCAGAAGCATATCGCTCCCCGCCAGCCGTTCCACCGTGCAACTGTCAAACTTTCCCAGATCCGTGGCCATGCCAAATTTCTTCCCGCCGCATTCCACGGTGTAGCACACCGGTTCCGCCGCATCGTGGGACATGGCAAAGGGCGTGATATGAAAATCTCCCACTGCCACCGGCTCCTCCGCGTATAATTGAAATAAATGCTTCTTATCCAGTATATTCTGCCTGTCCTTGCGGCACAATGCATCCAGCGTGCCGCCAGTGGCAAAGATCGGCACCCCAAACATTTTCACCATCATGGGAATACCGCTGATATGGTCCGAATGCTCATGGGTGACAAAGATAGCGTCCAGCATTTCCGGCGCCACCCCGATGGAAGCCAGCCCATCCACAATGCGTTTCCTGCTAATCCCCGCATCAATTAAAATGTGATTGTTCTTATTGCCGACGTAAATGCAATTTCCGCTGCTTCCGCTGGCAATGCTGCATATTCTCATGTGCTCCTCATTTCTCTGTGTCTTGTCATTTATTTTCAAATCAGCGAGACGGCAAACTAGCCTACCCACTCGATACGCACGCTGGCCCCCGGTCTCACAGGATGGGTAAAATCACAGGCCTGCCCGTCCACTTCGATTTCCAGATGGTCTCCGTGGGCCACCGACGTGTCCACAGGATAAAAATCTAGCACGTCAACTAAAATATAGTTTTCCTTATTTTTTAACACCACCGGATTTCCATTCACCGTAATGGAGATATCCCTGGAATCTCCCATTATTCCTTGAATATGCGGCTCTTCTGCTTCTCCATCTACCCCGTCTTCCGAATTTTGCGATTCTCCTGCCATTCCATCTGCCCCATTTCCCCATACTTCCATATCGCACTGGATTGTAAAATTATCATAGACCTTGGTATCCATATCTGCTGGCATATTATTCACCGTCAGATTGCTATAATTGGTAATATCCATCAGTTCCAGCAACTGTCGCAATGTACAATAATCTAGTACCTCGATGCGGTCGCCATCCCTCAGCTGGTAAAACTCTGAAACCAGTTCCCCATTTGCCAGCACAAGCCTAGCGCTAGACATTTTCGTTCCGTTAAAGACAAAACTCAGCGTAGACTTAAACTCCGGCAATCTGCCAACGATAAGTTCTGCCGCCTTCCCTATCGTAGATGGCTGAATCTCTATCCTGTCATTCGAGGCAATGGGCGTATTGATGCCTGTCTCCTTCCCATTGATTCGAATCACGGCAGCCTCGCCGGACTCGCCCCGCTGCATCCGCTTCTCCCCATTCACATAATAGGTAATCGCCTCGCCCCGCTTAGGGAAGAGCTGCTCATTGGGAAAGCCCATCTGCATGGCGGCATCCATAATCGTCAATTTATTGTTATCGTATAATTTAATTCTCTCTCCATTTACGTATACAAAGATGAAATTATTCTTCTGTTCATAGTAATTCAGGCAGATGCCAATGGGCGTAACAAGCAGGGAATCCACATTAATCTCCCTCTGCAGAAACGTCACATCTCCCAGCACCTCTTTCCCCCGAAGAGCCACCCGCTCCTCCGCAATGCCCTGGTACTCTGCCAGGGACTTGGTAAATCCGCAAATTTTGCCGCCGCCGCCCACCACAAAAATGGCACTGACTGATTTCCCCCCATTCAGTTCCGTAATGCGGTCAGAAACACTCTTCGTAATCTTTCTCACCGTCTCCTCCACGGAAGAAATCAACTCCTCAGAGGCAATTTTCTGCGGAAGGCCCATAATATCGTGATATTCCACCTCTTCATTAAAAGTGCTGGAACACTTCATGCGGTCTGCCTCAGTAAAATCTGTCAGATAAGTTCTTGCCACCGCCTCGGTCACTTCATCCCCCGCCGCCGGAATCATGCCATAGGCCACGATAGCCCCGTCCCGGGTAATGGAGATATCCGATGTGCCCGCTCCCACGTCCACCAGGGCAATATTCAGCAGTCGGAATTTCTCTGGAATGGCCACATTGATAGCCGCAATGGGCTCCAGCGTCAGATTTGCCACAAAGAGGCCGGCGCGCTCCACCGCCGCATAAAGCCCGTCCACCACCTCATCCGGCAGGAACGTAGCAATCAACTCCGTCTTGATTTCTGTGGACTTATGCCCCTCTAAGTTAGATATAGGATAATCATTTTGAAAATACTGCTTCACCGAATATCCCACGCAATAAAATTGCATGCCATCTTCCCTAGTCTCCTCCCGAAGTCTTTCATACGCCTTTTCTACGCCAAGCATATTCAAGGAATAGACATGATCCTCCGTCACCACCGTCTCCCCATTAAAATGCATATCCGCAGTAGCCTCCACGGTCTTTAGCACGCGCCCGGCGGCGGCAATGCACACGTCTTGAAATTTCCTGCCAGTCAGAGCCTCCAACTTCACATGAATCTTCTCGATTGTCTGGGCCACTGCCCCAATATCGTGAATCTGTCCGTCAATCATCGCCCTGGTGTCATGTTCCTGCGCAACCTGGGCCACTACCACAAATCCATTGGTGCTATCCTTGTATCCCACCGTTCCCACGACGCTTCTCGTGCCAATATCCAGTCCAAAAACCAGATTATCTGGCACCCGGGACATGTCTATTTTACTGACCGCATCTTTTGCTACCGAATCCATGGATTAAAAATCCTCCCCGCTATCACATATTTCCAATCATGCTTCGACTGTAATCAACTAATTTTTATCATACCATAAACTACCTTTTCCATGCAAGCAGGAAGTTCACGATTCGATTTGAATCTTTTCCCACGCAAAAGCCGCCATGCTTAGCATGGCGGTTTCCACTACGCAATAGAACAATCCACGTCCCCAGACTGGTACGGCAGTCTCTGGCAGCCGCAGTGTTTTCCATTACGCATCTCTATGATATTATTTATAAAGTTCTACCAACTTCTTCAAGTGCTCATAGCGAGCCTTTGCAGCCTCCTCTGACTCCTTGAAGAGTCTGTCAGCACGCTCTGGGAACGGCTTGATCAGGCGGGTATAGCGAGCCTCATTGTTCAGGAATGCCTGATAATCATTGAAGTCTACGCCCTTCTCAGAAGTGAAGGTAAATGGATTCTTTCCATCAGCCTTATTTGCCGGGTTGAAGGAGAAGAGGTTCCAGTAACCAGCCTTCACAGCCTTTTTCATCTCATCCTGGCAATGGTTCATGCCACCCTTGGCGATTCCGTGGAGCTCGCAAGGCGCATAGCCAATAATCAGTGATGGGCCCGGATATGCCTCCGCCTCAGCGATTGCCTTCACAGCCTGTGCGGGATTTGCACCCAGTGCAATCTGTGCCACATATACATAGCCATAACTCATAGCAATTTCAGCTAAGCTCTTCTTGCCAATCTCTTTACCTGCAGCGGCAAACTGGCAAACCTCACCAATATTAGAAGCCTTAGACGCCTGTCCGCCGGTATTGGAATACATCTCGGTATCAAATACCATCACATTGACATTCTCGCCAGAAGCAAGCACGTGGTCCAGACCGCCAAAGCCGATATCGTATGCCCAGCCGTCACCACCGAAGATCCATACGGACTTCTTTGCAAGGTAATCCTTCTTGTCAAGAGCTTCCTTGGCATCATCGCATCCGGCAGCGGCAGCCTTCTCAAGCTCTGCTACCAGCGCGTCTGTAGCGGCGCCGTTTGCCCTGGTGTCTTCCTTTGTCTCCATGAATTTATCATAGGCAGCCTTCAACTCTGCAGAAGCCTTTTCAGACTCTGCGCATGCCGTAATGCTCTCAATCGCGCGCTCGCGGATATACTTCTGTCCGATATGCATACCCAAACCATGCTCTGCATTGTCCTCGAAGAGGGAGTTAGACCAAGCCGGCCCCTTCTTAGAGTCCTTGTTCACCGTGTAAGGCGAAGTAGCCGCCGGGTTACCCCAGATCGAAGAACATCCTGTTGCATTGGAGATGTACATCTGCTCACCAAAGAGCTGGGTAATCAGCCTTGCATAAGAAGTCTCTGCACAGCCTGCGCAGCTGCCGGAGAACTCAAGCAACGGCTGGTTGAACTGGCTGCCCTTCGGCGTGGTGTCAGCAAATCCGCTGTCCTTCTTGCCCACATTGGCAACCAGGTAGTCAAATACTGGCTGCTCCTCTGCCTGTGACTCCTGGGGAACCATCTTAATCGCACCCTCTGCCGGACATACGGTAATACACTCGCCACATCCCATACAGTCAAGAGGAGATACGCTCATAGTAAACTTATACTCACCAGCCTTAGGCTTGGTGTCTGCCAACTTAATATTAGAAGGCGCTGCCTTCACCTCATCCTCAGAGAGCAGGAATGGACGAATGGTAGCATGGGAACATACAAAGGCGCAGTTGTTACACTGAACGCACTTCTCAGCATCCCAAACAGGAACTGTCACGGCAGTACCACGCTTCTCATATGCGGAAGCGCCTGTCTCGAACTGGCCATCTGCAATATTGGCAAAAGCAGATACGGGAAGGCTGTCGCCGTCCATCTTAGAGATTGGCTCAAGAAGCTCATTGACCATCTTCACTACCTCAGGACGACCGGTCTTATCCTTCGCTGGAGCGTCTGCTGCAGGATTCTTCCAGGAATCTGGAATCTCCACCTTATGTACAGCATCCACGCCGGCATCAATCGCCTTGTAGTTCATCTCTACCACTGCGTCACCCTTCTTAGAGTAGGACTTCTTCGCAGCCTCCTTCATGAACTGTACCGCATCGTCAATAGGCATTACGTCAGCAAGCTTGAAGAATGCGGACTGGAGAATGGTGTTGGTGCGCTTGCCCATGCCAATCTCAATCGCCTTGTCGATGGCGTTGATGGTATAGAGCTGGATATTATTGTCAGCAATATATTTCTTAGCCTCTGCGTTCAACTTGGAATCCAATTCCTCGTCAGACCACTGGCAGTTAATCATAAATACGCCGCCGGGCTTCACATCCTGCACCATCTTCATCCCCTGGACAACATACGCCGGATTATGACATGCCACGAAATCTGCCTGATTGATGTAATATGGGCTTTTGATCGGATTGTCACCAAAACGCAAGTGGGAAATGGTAACACCGCCAGTCTTCTTAGAGTCATACTGGAAGTATGCCTGGATGTACTTGTCTGTGTGGTCGCCGATAATCTTCGTAGAGTTCTTATTGGCGCCAACTGTACCGTCTCCGCCAAGTCCCCAGAACTTGCATTCCTTCGTACCCTCTGCAGATGTAATCGGAGCTGGCTTTACTTCTGGAAGGCTCAAGTTCGTCACATCATCCACAATACCGATGGTGAAGCGTGGCTTCGGATCATCCTTCTCCAACTCTTTGTATACTGCAAATACAGAGGAAGGAGGTGTATCTTTAGAACCAAGTCCATAACGCCCGCCAGTCAGTACGATGTCATTCAAACCTGCCTCACGAAGAGTAGCAGCCACATCCAAGAACAGCGGATCACCCAGAGAGCCAGGCTCCTTTGTACGGTCAAGGACAGCAATCTTCTTTGCCGTCTTAGGAAGAACTTTCAGAATGGCATCTGAAGACCATGGACGATACAGGCGAACCTTGATCAGGCCGACCTTCTCACCCTTGGCTGTCAAATAGTCAATCACCTCTTCAGCCACATCACAGATAGAGCCCATAGCAATAATCACCCTGTCTGCGTCCGGTGCGCCATAGTAATTGAACAGATCATAGTCTGTGCCCAATTTCTCATTGACCTTCTTCATGTACTTCTCAACCACTGCCGGAAGTTCATCGTATGCCTTATTACATGCCTCCCGGTGCTGGAAGAACACATCACCATTTTCATGAGAACCACGAGCGGTAGGATGCTCCGGATTTAGCGCATGGGCGCGGAACTCAGCCACTGCATCCATCGGGCACATCTCCTTCAAATCCTCGTAATCCCACTTCTCAATCTTCTGAATCTCATGGGAGGTACGGAATCCATCAAAGAAGTTGATGAAAGGAACCTTCCCCTCCAGTGCTGCCAAATGAGCAACAGGACTTAAATCCATAACCTCCTGGGGATTTGTCTCAGCCAGCATAGCGAAGCCTGTCTGACGGCATGCATACACATCGCTGTGGTCACCAAAAATATTTAACGCATGGGTAGATACCGTGCGGGCAGATACGTGGAATACAGAAGGCAGCTGCTCACCGGCAATCTTGTACATATTTGGGATCATCAGCAGAAGACCCTGAGATGCGGTAAATGTAGTAGTCAGGGCACCTGTTGCGAGAGAACCATGCACAGTACCTGCTGCGCCGGCCTCAGACTCCATCTCCACAACTTTCACTGTGCTACCAAAAATGTTCTTCTGTCCTGCTGCTGACCACATATCTACGGAATCAGCCATGGGACTGGAAGGTGTGATAGGATAGATTCCTGCTACTTCTGTGTAGGCATATGCCACATGAGCGGCAGCGGTATTTCCATCCATTGACTGTTTAGCTCTAGCCATTTTTATTTTTTCCTCCTTATTTTGAATTCTGCACAACATTTTAGCACTTTTGAGGAGAAAAGTAAAGAAAATCAAATGGAATTTTGCATCTTTCGACAGCACCAGTTATTGCTATTTTGAAGCGCATCCTATAGGAAGGAGGTTCTGTCCAGGAAATCCACCAGCTGTCCGCCCCGCACTAGGCGGCATAAGAATATGCCCAAAGATTCTTCATCTGGGACATCAACCCTTCCAACCCCCAATGCTTATCACTGTTTGCCCGGCTATTTGGGTCCTTCACCACAATATTTCCCTCCTCGTCCATTCCGCTCAGCACGATAAAATGCCCCGCATCCGTAAAATCTCCCGGTCCCATAATGCAGATAATGGGATGCCCCGCCTCAAGCCTTCCCCTAATGACTCGTTCCGCCAAGGGAAGCTGCTCCGCCCTCATTCCAAGCCTTTCCGCCCCCTCCGTCATCAGCGACCAGGAGGAGCCGGAACCGCTGACATAGTATCCCTCCCGCTCCGCCCATTTGGCAACTTTCACAGGCATCCATTTTTCATCCCGCCGCAGACCGCACAAAACCATGCTCAGGCAGGTAGGGCCGCAACCGGTAACGCCCATGCCATCACTGCCATATCTTACTTTCCTCCACCGCCTGTCCTTCTGGAGATAGAGAGGAATTTCCCCAGGTACCAGCACATCAGAAGTCTCCTCCTCTTCCGACAGGATTTCCAATTCTCCCGCCTCTAAAAGCCCCCTCACCTCTGCAAGAAATAATCTGCCGGGAATCAAACACCCAATCGCCACCAAGAATAATATGGCGACTTGCGCAACACGACTTCCCCTTTTACGCCCTCTCTTCCCCTGCACCCTCTCCTCTATATATTCCATCTCGAATCCCCTCTGCCTCCATTCCTTCTTTCCCGTCATTTCTGTCATCTGTTCCATTGCTATCTCCTATCTCATTGCTATCTTGTCCTAGCGCATTAATCTGCCAGCACCCTCTCACTGCCGAACCTCTCCCAGATACTCCTCCAGGCACACGCCCTGGCGGTATATTTCCTTTGCCACCTCCACGCCCACATAGCGATAATGCCATGGCTCATTGATGATGCCGGTAATCTCCGTCTTTTCCTGGGGATACCGACGAATGAATCCATATCGGTAGCCATTCCTGTCCAACCAGTCATACACCTCCTCCCCCTTGGAATGCACTCCGTCAGCGTTGATATCCACCCCCAGTCCCAACTGATGCTCGCTGGTTCCGGGAACCGCCACCCATTTCTTCGCCTTCCTTCTGGCCTCTGCCTCGGTACAGCCCTCCGCCTCATGCTCCGCAATCTTTTCATCCAGCAGAGCCTTTTGCTTCCGAGCCGTCCGATACCCAGATGCCACCGTGGGATAAACTCCCTGGCTCCTGGCATCGTCAAACATTTTCTGCAACGATGGATAAATCCGACTGTCCACCGACTGGCCATTGGAAAGTTTCGTCAACTCCACCTGGTAATCCTCCGGCATGGGATTCCATTTGTTGACCAGAATCAACTGCCATGCCCCCTTCTCCTCTTCGCTTTCTTTCTCCCGATCCGAATTGCTTCTGCCACCGTCTTCTCCCCTGTCTTTAGAATAAGGCACCTCGGCCCGGCCTTCAAATGGCAAAGCCTGATCACTCGCAATATAATACAAAACGAACCCGCAGCAAAACATCAGCATCAACAAAATCATTCTTCCAAGCAATCTTGGAAACAATCTTCCTCTCAATTGTCTGCCCCGCCCATATCCCATATCTTCATTCCTCCCTTTTGATTCCTTCCCAGCAAACCCTCTCCTCCTTTCAGGACGCCATTACATATGAAAGTCGGTCGCTTCTTCCTTTTCTCACAGAACACAAAAACCGCCCTCCGATGTAAGTAATCTTACACCGAAAGACGGTTTTATATTTAAAAAATAACTTGTGAAATTCTTACGATTTTCTTAAATTGCCACATCACTGAATTTCAACGAATCCCAATATTCTAATTTCCGCCAACCCACACCACAGTTTCCTCTCTCTGGCTGCCATCGCCATATGTGGCAACCGCCTTCACAATATTTTCCTGATCCTGCAGCAGAGAAACATCGCTCCAGCGATAAACCGTAGACCTTCCCGCCTCCGGGTCCGCACTCTTTACTCCCGCAGACACTCCGTTGACAAACAGTTCCACCGTATCTGCGTTGGCATAGACCTTGATTTCCGGCACATGGCAGGGCCGCACCTGATAGCGGGAGGAGGTGATGTGGACCATCTTCTCATGGCTCCACACGGACTGATAGAAATAATAGGCATCCTTCTTCACCTGCCGGTCTCTCGTCACAAGCCCCTTGTCATTCTGCCCTTTGGTATCTCCCTCCTCCCTGGAATCAGAGGCAAAGTCGAACATGCACCAGATAAATTCTCCCCAGACATTGTTTGACGTGACGATATCCCTCCACGCCTCCTCATGGTAAATGGACTGGTACTCCTCATAATGCAGTTTTCCATTGGGCTCAATATCCCCCTGCACCGGCTGATCCTTGTGCTGGGAGATGGCTCCCCCGGCACCATATTCCGAGATGCAGGACGGTCTGGAATCCGTCTTCTGGTGATCCGCAACCCACGTGCAAGTCCCTCCCAGTTTACTGTAATACCATCCATCATAGCGATTGTATCCCACCAAATCCGCCTTGGCAGAACGCTTCACGTACTCCGGATATGCCTGATTGTCCGCATAAATCGTCTTTCTGGTCCCATCAAGCCTATATGCCAATTCACACAATTCCTGAAATAATTCCGTGGTCTCCCGATCCGTGTCATAAAGCTCGTTGGAAATTCCCCAGAAGAAAATGGAGGGATGGTTGTAATTCTGACATACAAGTTCTGTCATCTGCTGCCTTGCATTATCTGTAAACAATTTCCAATCCACTGTAAAATCCTTGCTTTTTGAGTGATTGATCAGCGGAATCTCCGTATATACCACCAAGCCCAGCCGATCGCACAGCTGATACTCATAGGGATCATGCTGATAGTGGGCCATCCTCACGGCAGTCACACCCATCTCCCTCATCATGGCATAATCCTCATCCCGCTCCTCATCCGTCATGGCCCAGCCATTCGCAGCGCCATCCTGATGGTAATTGACACCCTGAATATCGTAGGGCTGGCCATTGAGATAGAACTGATTCTTAATTACCTCATAATTGCGAAACCCGATTTCCGTGGCCTGGCTTTCCACCACCTCACCATCGGAAAGCAAATAAGTATCCACCCTGTACAGATAGGGATCTTTGATTCCGTTCCACAAACGGGGCTTGTCTAGTGACATAGAATACTCCACATCCCCACCATTTCCAGCCTTCACCGCCGTGGACACTCCGGCTCTTGCTACCTCCCTGCCATCTCCGTCCCTCAAGACAGAAATGACTTGAAGCGTTTTCTGGCTCTCCCCATCATTGCGCAAGCTGACGCATGCATTCACCTTCCCCCGGCCAAAATCCTCCGAAAGCCAGGTGGCGGCATGCACTCCCTCTGCGCCATTTTTCATCAAATCAATACCGGCCTCCTCCACGCCAAGAAGAGAAACATTTCGGTAGATGCCTCCAAACTTCGTAAAGTCCCCCTCCCAGCCCAAGGGAGCGATATGGGTGGTGCGGGAATTATTCACCAGAACCGCTATCACGTTGGCTTGATCCCAGAGAACCTCATCTGTAATATCAAAGCGGAATGCGCTATAGCCGCCCTCATGGCACCCAACTTTCTTTCCATTCATGTACAGCGTCGTTACCGTATTGGCCCCCTCAAAGGAAAGATAGATTCTCTTCCCCTTCCATTCCTCCTGCTCCAATTCCAATATCTTTCGATAAACGCCATTGCCCCGGTCGTAGGAATTGCCATCCTTATCCTTAGTCAGCCAGCCATCCGCCCCATCTTCCGCATTCCACGTATGGGGAAGGGATATCGCTTCATAGCCGCTGTCATCAAAGTTCGGTGCAACCGCCTGGGATACCTCGCTCTCCGATAATCCAATCTTGGAAAACCTCCATTGGGCATCCATGGACAGTTCCTTGATAGGGCGGGAGGACAGTTCCCTGTGCAAAGCATCTCCTGCTAGCTCATGAGATTCCAGCAAGTTTGGATTTTTCACTAATATCTTCTGATGCAATTTTTTCTTCCCCCTTACCTAATGTTTGTATCAATAAATCATACTATAAAAATATCGTAAACAAAATCACCTCGTCCTGGCTCTCGCAAATCATCTCCCAGCCATGCTTCCTGACAATCTCCCTGGCAATGGCAAGTCCCAGCCCAGCGCCCCCTGTCCGGGTGCCCCTGGCGGATTCCATGCGGAAAAACTGCTGGAAGATCTGCTCCGTCTTGGCCTTGGGAATGGTCTTTCCCCGATTCTCAAAGGAAATATAATGCTTCCATTCCCCGGCATCCTCCCCCTCCAGACATGCACTTTCGCCAGACAAACTCTCCCAATCCTCAAATGCGCCCAAGCGAATCACTATCTCGGTATCCCCGTAACTGTAATAAAATGCATTCTTGAATAGATTGTCAAACACCCTGCTCATCTTGTCCACATCCAGAGAAATCTCCACATTTTCCTGAAGATCCAAGCGATAGGTCAGATTCTTCTCCTGAAACATGGGGCGAAATTCATATGCCATCTGCTCCAGCATCCTGGATACATTGACGCTGGAACGTTCCAGGAAAATCTCCGATAGATTGAATCGGGTGATGTCAAAAAATTCATTAATCAGTTCCTCCAGCCGTTCCGACTTGTCCAGGGCAATGCCCAGATACCGCTCCCGCAGATGCTCAGGAATCTCCTTCTCCTCAGAAAGCATGGCAAGGTAGCCAATCACGGAAGTAAGGGGCGTTTTCAAATCATGGGCCAGATAGACAATCAAGTCCATCTTCCGCTGCTCCGCCTCCCTGGCCGCCCGCCTGCTGCTCCTGGCATTCTCCCGGATCTCATTCAGCTGCTCCTCCACCACCAGCAGTTCCGGCGGCATCCGCAGCCTCTCCTCCGTATCCTGGTAGATATGGTCTACCCCCTCCGTGATATCGTCTACGTAGTGAATCATCCGTTCAATCAACCGATAGCTGATGACTCCGATCCCCGCCGCCAGCCACGCAAAAAACAAGGTGGCGCAAATCCAGGGATTATCGTCCATGTCATGGAGCAATGGGTACCAGGGATCCCCTTCGTACCAGGTCTTGCTGCGCAGCCAGAAATATGTGATGCCCGCCAACGCACCAGTCACTGCCACAAAAAGCAGAATCTGCCCGACAAGCCTTTGCAACATCTGCCCCGAAAGGGTCTTTTTCACCCTGGATTCTTTCCCGCCCACCAATTTTATTTCTTTACTCATCATCAATCTTGTACCCCACTCCCCACACGGTCTTAATAAATTTCGGCCTTCTGGCATTTTCCTTCAACTTCTCCCGAAGTCTGGCGATATGGGCCATCACCGTATTATTGGAGTCATAATACTTTTCCTGCCACACCGCCTCAAACAATTCCTCGGAGGAAACCACTTCCCCACAGTGGCGGCACAGATAGAGCAAGATAGAAAACTCCATGGGAGTCAGAGAAACCTCCTCCCCGTATAGCAGACAGCGATGATTTCTCACCTCCACCTCCAGCCCCCGAATATCATACCGCTCTCCCTGCTCCTCCATTTCCTTTTTTCCCGCCAGATTATACCGTCCCGCCCTGCGCAGCTGAGCCCGAACCCTGGCCGCCACCTCCATGGGATTGAAAGGCTTCGTGATATAATCATCACTTCCCAGAGCCATGCCCATAATCTTGTCCCCATCCTCCACTCTGGCCGTGAGCATGATGATTGGAAAAAACCACTTTTTCCGAAGAGTTTTGCACAGAGAAAACCCATCCATCCCCGGCAGCATCACGTCCAGCAGAGCCAAGTCAATCTCCTCTTCCTCCACCAGCCGCAAAGCCTCTGCGCCGTCATGGCACACCAGAACCCGAAATCCCTCATTGGACAAATATGCCTCCAGAAGTTCTCCAATCTCTTCCTCGTCATCCACCACAAGAATCGTCTCTGCCATTTCCCCTTATGCCCCTTTCTTTCAGCAAAAATCCTCTGTCATTTCCCCTCATATATATTCTTTTCCGTCAGCAAAATTTTTCTGCTATTTCTTTAAAATCCTCGAAAAGCGGAATGTATTCCTCCACAATGACATGCACCTTCTCCTTTGCCATCGTGCCATCATAGTCATGGGTCAATTCGTTTCTATCCTCCAGCATATTCATCCACCGGTCATCACCAATCAACTTCACGTTAAATGCAATCCGCAGCGTCTCTCTGGGCGATACTGTAGCAAAATCATTGATCTGATGGTACTTCACGATGATATCCTTCATCACCTTCCACGCAATGTCAAATGTCAGGGAAAACTTCTGCACCGTCCCGCTCAATACAAATTCATCGTTTAAATCTCTGTCTCTGGCACCCACCAAGGATTCCAGCGAAGCGCAAAAGCTATGATACCTCTCAATATATTTTCTGTCCATAACGATCCATCGCCTCCAACAAATGTTCATTTCTACATCTGTCATAATCAAAAATATCAATTTTCTTCAATGTCTTAATCTCTGCAACCTCTTCTCGCAGATTTTCAATATCCCCCACGCCCTTTACAATGATATCAATATCGCTGGTTTCCGTCTGGGTGTCCGTGGCATAGGAGCCAAACAAAAACAGTTCCCTGACGTGATTTTTCTTACAGATGGCTTCTACTTCGCCAAGTATTTCCTTAACCTCCATCCACTTTCCTCCCCCTGCGATTTCTCACTCAATTATAACCGCTGCATCAGAAAATAACAATACCTTTCACGCCCCTTGACGATTCCTGCAAAATGCCCTAAAATAACATATTGCGTAGCAAATACGACAGAGCAGAAAAGGAGGAGACAACGATGGGAACAACTTATGTAAAGAAAGTCATGTCACCGGAACAGCTATTCGACCAATACCCTCTTCCGGAAGAACACAGAAAATTAAAAGTAAAAAGAGATGAGGAAATTAAGAAAGTCTTTACCGGTGAATCAGATAAATTTTTAGTCATTATCGGTCCCTGTTCCGCAGACAACGAAGATTCTGTCTGCGACTACATCTGCCGACTGGCAAAGGTGCAGGAAAAGGTGGAGGATAAGATTATCATCATCCCCCGCATCTATACCAATAAGCCCAGAACCACCGGGGAGGGCTACAAAGGCATCGTACACCAGCCTGACCCCGAAAAAGCCCCGGATCTGGCCGAGGGCCTCATCGCCATGCGAAAGATGCATCTGCGCTCCATCGCGGAAACCCATCTCTTCGCGGCAGACGAAATGCTCTATCCGGAAAACTGGCCCTACATTTCCGATATCCTGGCCTACGTGGCAGTGGGTGCCCGCTCCGTAGAGAACCAGCAGCACCGCCTGACCATCAGCGGCATCGATATCCCCTGCGGCATGAAGAACCCCACCAGCGGCACGTACGGCATCATGCTCAATTCCTGCATCGCCGCCCAGGGAAGCCACACCTTCATGTACCGTGGATGGGAGGTCAAGACTGACGGCAACCCCCTCACCCACACCATCCTGCGGGGCGCAGTAAACAAGCACGGCCAGAGCAAGCCGAACTATCACTATGAAGACATGATTCGCCTCTGCGAGATGTACGGCAAGTTGGATCTCAAAAACCCGGCATGCATCGTGGATGCCAACCATTCCAACTCCAACAAATGCTATGCCGAACAGCCCCGCATCGTCTCCGAAATCCTCCATAACAGAGAGGTTTCCAAAGACATTCACAAGTTGGTCAAAGGCGTCATGGTGGAGAGCTATATCGAGCCGGGAAACCAGAAAATCGGGGAGGGAATCTACGGAAAATCCATTACAGACCCCTGTCTGGGATGGCCGGAAAGCGAGAAGTTGATTTACCATATCGCAGAGAGATTATAAATGATTACATTTTGCATCAATCATGCCACAAGTCCTCGAATGAAATTGGCTGAGAATAGCAACTTATAAGACAACTTATAAACACCTTCATCCACTGCTCCCATCAATGGCGCAGTGGATTTCTACTATACGCTGATCTCACCATCAGAAACATCCCCCCAATCAGCAGCAGATAGACCACCATGCCCACATGGAGTACCGTCACGGAAAAAGAACCCACCGCAAAAAGCACCTGATAGCAACCCTCTCTCACTTCTCAGACAGCCCTTTTCTTCTCTCCATTCTCAAATAGAAACAAATACAAATCCTGCAAATTCCCCTCCACGGGCATCGCATCCTCCCCGGGCCTTTTCTCTGACAGCAGCCGCACTTCCACCCGTTTTCCCTTCACCTTCGTATTGGAGATACGATACCTTTTCTTCAGATTCCGCATCTCCTCCCCGGCATCGCACTCCATGGCCCACACCTTCCCCTGAATGGTCTGCAAAAGTTTCTCCGGGGATGCCTGGGCTTTCACCGTGCCATCCTTCAAAATCAGAATCTCATTTCCGATATCCTCAATATCTGAGACGATATGAGTTGCAAAGATCACTATGCTGTCGCTGGCATACTCGCTGACAAACTGCTTGAAATTCATGCGCTCCTCCACGTCCAGTCCCACCGTAGGCTCATCCAGAACCAGCAGCTTCGGGCGATTTAAGATTGCCTGGGCAATCCCCAGCCTCTGCTTCATCCCCCCGGAGAAATTCTTAATCTTCTTCTTGCCCATATCCTTCAGATTCACCATCTCCAGCACCTCGTCAATGCGCTTCCTGCCCTCCTGCTCATCAATCCCCTTGACGATAGCCATATATTTCAGGAACTCCCCCGCAGTAAATTCCGGGTAATAGCCCACCTTCTGCGGCACATACCCCAAGATGTCCCGATAATCCTCCCCCAGCCGGGAGACGGGCTTTCCCTCATACAGTACCTCTCCCGACGTGGGCGGCTCGATATCGCAAATCGCCCGAAGCATGGTGGACTTGCCCGCCCCGTTTGGCCCCAGCAGTCCATAGACCCCCTTCTTCATCCGACAATTCACATTGTCCAGCACCTTCTGATTATACACTTTCGTGATATTCCGCAATTCTAAACTCATAACTTCCCCCATTTCTGCACTGCCCCTTGCTAAATTCTTGACTACGATTCATTGCCTAGTTTGTGCCGCAGCGCAGACACAAAAGGGCATGGTACATCATAAACTAAGTTTTTTTACCATTTCGCTTGCCTATATTTTCCTCTGCTTCGTATGTTTTTTAATGCACCTGCCCCGCACTAAGACGCATCATACCTCTGGCGTCTCGACAACACCAAAAAGAGAATGCTCCCTCCCAAGACGAAAGCCACAGAATATCCCACCTCCGCCACCGTGAGCCACTGCAATTTCTCGCCACCCACCGTGATGGGCATCTGTTTCGCCAGATTCACGGTATCGATTACATTGACCGGCGTCATAGCCGTCATCTGATTCGCAATCTCATTGTTCAGAGAGACGGACATGAAATCGGGACGCAGCATAAAAAGCACGCCCAGAGTGATGCACATAGCCACCATAGGACTTTTCGCAAGGAAAGATACCATCAGCGTCAGCACCAAAATGGCATTGATCACGATAAACGATAAAAATATGGTATGTAAAAACAACTCCCCATAATTCATTTCCAGCTGGCTCTGCCGCATCCACGGCGTCATCTGGATGCTGGTATCTGCTCCTCGCCCCTGGAACAAAATCCAGGACACCGTGCCGGGCAAGACTAGGGCATATAGATATAGCCCATTGGTCACCAGAAAGGCTCCTGCCACCTTCGCCCGCACGCAGTCCCGCCGCCCCCTCCTGGCACAGAGGAGGATTTCCTGCATGCCGCACTCCCTCTCATAGGTAAATAGCGAAGCGAATGCCACGGCAATAAAAATAGGGATATATTTGATGAACTTAATCATCTCATCAAGAAAAAATGTCCAATTTTCGAACTCCCCGAATTGAATAGGAAAATACACCTTCGGAAAGATACTGTCCAATCCGGCAATCTCCCCCTCTTCATCCAGAAACTGCCCCATATACGCAAAAGACCAGCCATTTTTGGCAAGCCAGGCCTCCCTGCCCTTCGCATATTCGGCATAATCCCGAAAATACTCCTCCAGCCTCTCCTCCGTCAGTTCCCCCTTATGCCTTTCAAACAACGCCATCCTTTCCTGCAATTCCTCAAAGCCCTTCCCGGAAAAATCTCCCGATCTATAGTAGCACTGGGATACTGCAATCAAAATCAGAATCCCCAAAAACACCACCCACACCAATTTCCTTTTAAATAATTTGCGCAGCTCACTCCCAATCATCTTCCTCCACCTCGCTCACTCATTTTTATAGTAAAATGCGTCACATGCCGGAAAGACAGTATTTTATACGAATCTCCTGCCCAGCATTCGAAAGAAAAACAGCCCTCCCCCGACCAGCAGGCTGGAATACATCACCTCCGCCACGGCAAGCCAATGAAGTTTCACGCCGCCCACCGCCACAGGTACCTGCTTCGCCAGATTCATGGCATCCACCACATTGACCGGGGTCAGGGCTGTCAGTTTTTTCACTCCGTCTATAGGAAAATACCCGGATATCAAATCCGGTCGCATTAGGTAGAGAACCCCCAGCGTGACGCATAGAGCCGTCATGGGACTCCTCGCCAGAAAAGCGGCAGTCAGGGCAATCAGAAGAACCACGTTGACCGCCAGAAAGGACAAAATTATCATGTGCAGATACAGCGTCCCATAATCCATCTCCAACTGGGTATCCCGAAGCCAAGGCGTCATCTGGATGCTGGTACCCAGACCATTTCCCTGATATAGGAAAAAGGCAATCAGACTGGGCAGAAGCACCACCGCCCCGCACAGGGCATTGGTCACCAGAAAAGCCCCCGCCACCTTCGCCCGCGCGCAATCCCGCCTCCCCCGCTTGGCGCAGAGCAGCATCTCTTCCATTCCGCACTGCCTCTCGTAGGAAAACAGGGCGGAGAAAGCCACGGCAATAAAGATGGGAAGATATTTCACGTACCGGGGCAGCTGGTCAAGAAAGAGAGACCATCCCTCGAAATACCCAAACTCTATAGGAAAATGAACGCCTGAAAACACATCACCCACAGAAATCCCCCCACCGTCTATGTTCAATTCATTTCCATCCCCATCATAATAGGCATCCATATAATTATAGCTCTCCTCCGGATATTTCTGATGGAAGCTCCCCCACCTCTCCTGCAAGAAATCATCCAGCCGCCCATCCGTCAGCCGCCCCCGGTACTTCTCATGGAGCGCCATCTCCTCCTGCAATTCCCCATAATGCCCTCCATAAAAATAATAACTGTTCAGATACAATTCCGATGCCCCGACTAAGACAAAAATCCCCAAAAGAACCTTCCACACCAGCCCCCTCCTAAACAGTTTGTCAAGTTCATTCCTAACCAATCTCCCATCCCCTTCCGGCTTGCTGTTGCTGTTACTATTTACGGCTTCGCCGTTCACAGTAGCGAAAGCCCATCCGTACTATTAATATGATGCCAAAAATATTATTGCTTCTTTGAATCAGACCGTACCTGGCATCTCTCCCTCAACTCCTCCCTGCCGCCAATCTCCAACTTGGCAAACACATTGGACAAATGCTTCTTTACCGTCGTCTCCGATATGAATAATTCCCGGGCAATCTCTCCATTGCTCCGCCCCTGAATCACCAAGAGCGATACCTCCGTCTCCCTCTTAGTCAGCCCCAATTCCTGCAAATTCCTACGGTAATCCTCCAACGTAGGCTCCTCTTCCCTCTCCTCCTTTTCCTGTGTCCCATCGCTCTCCTCCCCCACGATCACCCAGATGCAAAAGCCATAAAATAAAGGACGGCATGCAAGAGCAATCTCAGAAAATATTTTCCCCTGCTCCGCTGACTTCGACAGCGTGGTGAAAATCAAGACAAAACAGGCAATCATGCTGCCCATCATGGCACTCTGCCCCACCAGCTCCTTATCCAGACGCTTCGCCTCCCTGCTGACGTGAGGGAGATATAGAATGACCATCCCGATAAGCACTAGGCAAATCTGCTTCCAGTCAAACAGCCGAAGCAAGTCGAATCGGAAAAATACCGCCATCAGCAAAAGATAGAGAAGAATGGCAACGCATTTCTTAACAGTTTTCACAAAAACCTCCCTTATCACCGACATCCGCAATCCCTCCGCTCCACCCGGAGCAGCCGGCTGCAAATAGCCCCTATTCTCCCATATACTCCATCATTTTCACCTTCAGCTTGGCCTGAATGGGTATCAAAAGCAGGAACATGAACACGGCATAGAGAATCCCCAGAGTGCTGACGCCCAGACAGGGAGGAATCGACTTGAGCCGGTCCACAAAAAAGGATTCCACCGCCCCCACCGAAAAGTTCAGCACCCCGCCGCCAACAATAGCCTTCAATGCCAAATCTATGGCCTCCTTCGCCCGCTTCAGTTCCAGAAGGCTCCAGTTCCCTCTCTTGCTCAATGCCAGCCGAAAGGCATGAAAAAAATCCTTGTGCAGCCCTGCCGAAATCATGACAGTTATAATCACCAGAAGCAGGGAAAATAACGTCACCAAATCCAGCATGCGCCCCATCTGAACCATCAGGCTTTGATCAGTACACACACACAATAATAAAAAGCAAGCCACCACGCCAATAATTGACAAAAAATACCTCAAAAAAACCACCTTACCTTTCTACAGATTGCAATTCACGCAACTATCATCTCATTTCCCGTTGACTTAACTATTCAATGCTTGCATCCCTAATAAAATAACAAATTTTTGCAAAAAAGGCTATACTCCTTCAGTAGTAATTGAGTAGTATAGCCCATGTTTCCTAATAAAATAAGCCTTCATCCAAAAATTCATCAAGAAAATTCACGATCAGAAAATGGAATCTCTCTCTGAACCATCCTAGTCCCCAGTGCAAAAATAACTTCAATTTTTCAAAACCCTTGTTGTGATTGTACCAGACATCCGAAAAGGGAGAGACATCCGAAAAAGGCGATGACACAAATTTGACAAAACAAATAAAATGTGTTATTCTTTTATTATGTTCATGGATACTGATAAATTGTTACATTGATTAAACGCTAAGTGGAATTGTTATGCTATATAAGATTCTATGGTTTTAATTTGATTATAGTTGAATTGCTGGATTCAAAGGCAAAGAGGTAAATGTGGAGATAAGGCAAACAAAATTTTTTAGAAAATAGTGAATGGTTTCCCAAATAAAGCAAAATAAATAAAATATGACATAGGAGGTGATGTTTTTTCTTCCATTAGAATCATTCCAAATGAAAAACCGTGAAAATGATTCGATTTATCTAAATAAATGATATTGAGAATACTATTTATAAAGGATTTTCTTTGGATTCAGAAGAGAGGTGATAAAAAACTAGTATAAGTATATCTTCTTTATAATTTTTTACACGTGAAATTTGAATAATACAGCCATTTTTTAGAAAAAATATAATGGCAGATCGGAGGAAATATGAAATCCAAACAAATATTAGTATTTTTTTCCTGTATATTGCTTGTGTTTTATTTGATGCCACAGCGTGTTTTGGCAGGGTCACATATACACCGCTCATCACAAACAAAAAACTGGGGATCTTTTTCTTTAGATGGAGGTGGAGGTGTGGCGATTATTGTTCCTATAGGCGGAAAAATGACATACTCTAATGCGGATTATATTAATGTGGGGACATCAAAAGTCACCATTGGTAAAAGGGATTTGTTTTTTTCTGTTAGCGAACAAACAGGGGGAGATTGCAATAATCTTGTTATTACTTGGGCATATAATTACTTTGACTCCTCAGGCATCGTCAATAATTTTCGAGGCAAGACATGGAAGAAAACAGATTACATAGTTCAGGGAGGGGTCAGATATCTCGCTGTCAAAAGCGCTCGCAATACTACGAGTGTGGAATATACTAAAAATAAATTCAATAACTTGAAAGAAAAAGTTGGGGTTGGCATCGTATCTACAAATGGTATTGCAATCAATGCAATCTGTATGAAAGAAACAACTCTTCACGCTTACTGCTAAAAATTTTAATATTGCATCATGATTTGAAAAGGGGGATGGTTAATATGAATAAAATCACGAAACGAGCAATAACGATTTTAATACCGACAATTTGCCTTGGCATAACAATACTGCTTGGCATAGATAATACTGATGCGAATGCAAAAAAAACAGATGATATTGGTATTGTAAATATTTCTGACGAACAATTGAAAAATTATTATAATTTAGGACGTGAAAATAAGAAAGATTTGGAAAAATTAGGTTCTCAGGAATGGAACAAACAGATTTTAGACACGGACAATGAAATTGACCAAGGCAAAGTGGATATCATTTCTGATGGTTTAGCGGAAATGGGTGAGGAAAATGTTACCGATGTAGCAGAAAATGTAAAATCTTCACAGGCATTGTATATCGCTGCAAAGGCAGAAAATATTGAAGCCAGTGAAAAAGAGATTGATACTATTATAGATTATCTTCGTTCATTATGTGCGGAAGAAGATAATGAGATGGGCGATTGCATGAAAGCATACTGTAAAGGTGCAGGAATTACATTGGAGGAATATTTTGAATATCTGCGTCCTTTTTATGAAAAGAGAATTGTGATCAGCAAATATGTGGAGAAAAATGTTGACCCTAAATTGGAAAAAGAACAAATCACTCCCGGAACCATGGAAGCCATTGAGTTGCAAAATGACGTCCAGCAGAATTTGGAGAAAAAAGCAGTAGAAAGATATGGCGTGGAGATTGTGACTGAATAGGTAATAAAATATAATTCACAAACATTGTACGTTTTTTGCTAAATGCTATGGGACTGTCGAATTTTTCTTAACGAGACAGTCCCATATTCATGCAAAATGAAAATAACCCTCGAGCCTACTCGGCATTGAAGTTCACCTGCGAATTACAACAGTTACGCAAAGCGCAATGCTAATGGAGTTCAAAACAAAAAAGGAGAAAAACAATGAATTATCAGAAAATCTATACCTCTACAGACCATATGGAAATTCAGAAAATTCTGGATGCCCTGTCAGAGGAAAACATACCTGTCTATGCCAAAGAGCGCGGAGCATCACAATATTTCCAGATTATTGGCGGCATGGCATTTGTAGAAAAGGAAATTTATGTGGGTCAAGAGGATGCCGAAAAAGCCCTTTTATTAATTCAATATTTGACAGAACCGGAACCTATGGAAGAGAATGAAGCAGAAAATTATGTAGTCCCCTGGTACAGGAAACGGAGTACTTTGGCGCGAATTTCCATGATTTGGGCGGTAGTAATATTTTTTATTGCTATAATTTGCGCAATACTTTTCACGACATAGGTGTATTTGCAGAATGTCATTTTCAAACGCAAATTCTACTTAAGCAAACGACAAAATTCTCAAAAAGGGGGATGTGGCACTGGCTAAAACATCGTGCCACATCCCCCATATTTTCTTTATAATAAGCATACAACCCACATTTATCAATGCTGATGCTTTCATCATTTGCACTTCAACAGTGTGCATCCCCCGGAGGGGTTATAGTAAATGACAAAGTATTTTGTCGTTTACTATAACATCGCCTCGGCCAACTTCTCCAATGCCGGGACATCTTCCTCCTTCAAAGTAGATTTGATGGTCACCGTCGGCTCCACAATCTCCACGCCCTTCATATTCTCCAGAAGGCCCTTCATCGTCCTAGCCGCAGTGGGAGCCCAAGAGCCATTCTCCAAAATGCCCACCTTCCGCTTCTGGTATGCCTTCGCCTGGAGATGATGCAGGAAATCCTGCATGCAGGGGAACACGCCGCCGTCATAGCTGGCACCGCACACAATCATGCGGTCATAGCGGAAGGCATCCTCGATTACCTCTGCCATATCCTCTCTGGCCAGGTCGCTGACAACCACCTTTTCCGCACCCTTGTCCCGAAGCATCTGACCCAATTTCTCCGCCGCAGCCCCGGTATTTCCGTGAATGGAAGCATAAGCAATCAAAATGCCCTTGTCCTCCGGCGCATAACTGCTCCAGGTATTATATTTGTCTATGTAATACCCCAAATCCTCCTTTAAGATTGGCCCATGAAGAGGGCAAATCATGGCGATATCCAGCCCCGCCGCCTTTTTCAAAAGCGTCTGCACCGGCGCGCCATACTTTCCTACAATATTAAAGTAGTAACGTCTTGCCTCGCACGCCCAATCATCCTCTTCCGTGAGAGACAGAGCGCCAAACTTGCCGAAGCCATCCGCAGAGAACAGAATCTTCTCCTTGCTCTCATAGGAAACCATCACCTCCGGCCAGTGTACCATGGGAGCCATCACGAAAGTAAGGGTGTGCTCTCCCAGAGACAAGGTATCTCCCTCGGCCACCACCTTCGTCCTGCCTTCCAGATCAAACTCAAAAAACTGGGGCATCATCTGGAATGTCTTGGCATTTCCTACCAGTGTCACCTCCGGGAACAGCTCAACCAAGCGGGCAATGCTTCCCGCATGGTCTGGCTCCAGATGCTGCACTACCAGATAATCCACCTTTCTGCCATCCAGTGCCGCCATGAGATTCTTCTCCCACTCTTCCATGCCCCTTTTATCCACTGTATCCATCAGTGCCACTTTCTCATCCAAAATCACATATGAGTTATAGGAAACCCCCTCCGGCACCACATACTGGCTCTCAAACAAATCAATGGTGGTATCGTCCACCCCGATGTACTTCACTGCATCCGAAATCGTTACGTTCATCATAAAATACCTATGCCTTTCCATTGCAATTTTTCCAAAAGTCCACGAAAAATATCATACCATTTTTACATAGGAATGTAAAGGCTTACCGTGCATGGTAACCATTCCGAATCCACATGCATATGATATTAGTGCAACACCATCTGAACAGTGTGAAATGTTATTCAGAGCAACTGTTCAGAATGGATTGCAATGGCGAGAAGCCCTGTGAATTATGAACCTAGCATAAAAGGAGGAATGGCATGTTACACTCTTATTCCCAGAAATCAGAAAGTGACCGGCGACAGAAATACTTAGGCGCACTCCTATCCCATGCCGGCCATCAGGTAATTTTAGCAGAAAGCACTCCCGATTTGGATGTGGAAGCCACAGAGGTGCCGGAAGAGGAACATGCCATCTTCGTGCTGCTGCCTGTTCCAGCCCCCTCCGACCTCCTTTCCCAAATAAAAGACCGGCTCACACCGGAGCACATCGTTCTGGGCGGCAATCTGCCTGAGGATTTTCTGGCATTTTGCACGAATAGGAAAATCAAGACCATCGACTATATGAAATTCCAATCTGTCGCCATGAAAAATGCCGTGGCTACCGCCGAGGGCGCTATCTGCCATGCAATTACTGCCAGCGACATCAACCTCCACGGCAGCCGCTGCCTCGTGATTGGCTTCGGAAAATGCGGCGAAGTCCTCGCCCACAAGCTGCAGGGGCTGGATTGCCAAGTCTGGGTATCCACCAGAGACGAATTGGCAAAGGCAAAAGCATATGCCTGCGGATATCAGGAACATGCCTCCTACGCAGACTATGATTTTATCTTTAACACTGCGCCGGCACTGGTCCTTACCCCCTCGGTCATCGACCAGCTGCAGCAAGATACTGTCATTATTGATATCGCCTCAAAACCCGGCGGCTGCGATTTCAATTATTGCATCCGGAAAGGCATCACGGCAAAACACTGTCCCGGACTGCCTGGGAAATATTCCCCAAAAACTTCCGCCGAGATTATTTTTGAGAAAGTAACCAAGACTTTATGTTGATAGAAAGGACACACTCCTATGAAACCAAACGACCAACCACCTATTCAGTTAGGTTTTGCCATAACCGGCTCTTTTTGTACATTTCAGAAAATTCTCGACGTGCTGAAAGAAATGGCGGAGCAAAATTATCAGATTGTTCCCATTTTCTCCGAGCACAGCAGCCAAATGGACACCCGCTTCCAGCCGGCAGAAGAATTTGTAAAATCCGTACAGGAAATCACCGGGCATCCCGGCATCTTCACCATCCCCGAAGCGGAGCCCATCGGCCCCAAGGGTTATCTGGATGCCCTTGTAATCGCCCCCTGTACCGGAAACACGCTGGCCAAATTAAACAGCGGCATCACGGATTCCCCGGTGCTGATGGCGGCCAAGGCCCACCTGCGGAATGAAAAGCCTCTGGTCATATCCATTTCCACCAACGATGCCCTAGGGATGAACTTCAAAAATCTGGGTTCCCTCATGAACATGAAGAATATCTATTTCGTCCCCTTTGGCCAGGATAATTATCAGAAGAAAACCAACTCCATGATTGCCCATGTAGACCTGATTCCGGAAACCATCGAGGCCGCTCTAGCCGGAAAGCAGCTGCAGCCGGTAATCCAATCACCCTTTGCGTAATATGGCGAATAAACGGGGAAAGGGCAGCCCGAAGGCTGCCCTTTATAGTTGTACATTAATATGTAACTATCCACATCAGTAATCACGATGGCATTCACGACTGCTTTATATCAGCGCACTCTCTGCAAAAGCATTCTCCACCGCCGCATCAATCTTTGAGAAGTCAATCTCTTGTCCCCCCATCATCTGCTGATTCAAGGCATCTATCCCGGAAAGATTATTTCCGCCATTAGAACTGCCTGACCCGGCACTCTGAGAACCCTCTGTCATCCCGGCACTGCCTTTTCCCAGAAGGGAACCCGCTACCGATTCGGCAACCCCGCTGCTTCCCAGCAACGAATTTGCCCGCACCGATGCCTGGTTAGAAAAATACTCATACAATTCCTGCGCCGTCCGATATGACAAACTGCTCGTATCTTCCGTCTCTGCCGCTTCCTCCAAAATGCCCGAAAGTTTATCCGCCATGGATGCGGCCGCCAGAGAATCCGCAGCATCCGCCCCTGACATATAACTCTGCAATATGCTGGCAAAACTGGTACCCGGCGTACCAATCGACCCAGCAGAACCCAGCCCCGCCAAACTTCCCAATCCACCCACGCCATTCAGGGAATCTGTCCCAGAGATGGCATTCAGCATGGTACTCGTCGAATTATTATTAATGAGCCACTGATAATACAGCGTCCCGTCTATACTGTCAATTCCAGCCATAATATTCCTCATTTCTGCATCGCCAGCCCTGCTGGCCTCTGCCCGACTGCATGAAAATAACTCTCTGCCAAGCAACGGGCAAGCGCAAAACCACATGGCACCGCCCCTCGCTCATGACTATACTATAGCAAAACTCCCGCAAGAATGCAACCACCCTTCTCCCCGCTGGCAAAAAAAGGAGGTTCCTGCCTCAATTCAGCAATCATAGCGGCATCAGCGGCAATCCACGATTTCAAAATCCACCCCGCCAAACCGCTGGTTGATTTTAGGGCGATACAGCACATCCACTTGATATCCCGGGGTTTTCCCCTGGACCAGCGCCTCCCAAGCCTCCTCTCCATAACGGCCAGTTAGGGCTGGCTTCAAACGATTCTCCCAGTGAAAATCCACCCCGGCATAACTGCGGATTCCATCTCTCAGCCCCAATCTGGCAATCTGGCAATCTCTGCCGCAAAGCTGCACCCGGGCAATCTCTATCCCCCGGCAGGCAAAAACCCCGCCAGGATTCCCCTCGCCCACAGGCTCCAGCCGCTCCAGTTCCCTCACCACCCCCTCGGTCATCTGCCCCAGGGGCACCTCCCGGTCAAAATTCACCGTCTCCACCATATCCCGGTCGCCCAGGGTGCAATGCTCATTGATCATCTGGCGAAACGCCTCAAAGTTCTCCTCCTCCAGGGAAAAGCCAGCCGCCATGGCGTGTCCGCCAAATTCCGTGAGCAGGGATTGGCACCTCTCAATCTCCCGCTGCATGTGGTATCCGGGAATAGACCTGGCAGACCCTTTCAATCCCTGGGCGCCCCTGGTCACAATCAGAACCGGCCGATAATATTTTTCCCGGATGCGCCCTGCCACAATCCCCGCCACGCTCTCATGGCAGTCTTCCAGAAAAAGCACCAGCACCCGATCATCCCCGCCGCTCTCAACCATCTCCGCCGCCCGGCGAGTGGCATCTGCCGTGTAATCCTTCCTCCTCTCATTCAGGGCAAGAAGTTCTTCCCCCCGCTTCCGTGCCGACTCCTCATCCCCCGCTAGAAGAAGTTCCAAAGCCAGTTCCCCATTCTCCAGCCTTCCCGCCGCATTGATGCAAGGTCCGATGCGAAATCCCAGATCCCCCGCCCCCACCGGCCGGCCAAACTCCTGCAATCGAATCAAGGCCCCCAGTCCCAGATTCGGGCAATCTTCCAGCAAATCCAATCCATTCTTCACCAGAATGCGATTCTCTCCCAGCAGGGGAACCACGTCGCAGACCGTGGCGATCGCGGCAAAGGGAAGCAGTTCCCTCGCCTCCCCCGACCTGCCTGCCCGCTCCAGCATATAGGCCATCAGGCGGTACGCAATGCCCCCGCCGCACAATTCCTTCCAGGGATATGGGCATCCTTTCTGCTTGGGATTCACCACGCAATCCGCCGGCGGAAGAATCTCCCCATCCCCATCTTCCGGGACTTCGTGATGATCCGTCACGATCACCGTCAGCCCCAACTCTTTCCCCCTAGCCACCGCATCCCCCGCAGAGATGCCATTGTCACAGGTGATAATGGTATCATATCCCCCCTCCTTTGCCTCCTCCGCCATGTAGGGACGCATCCCGTAGCCATCCCTCACCCGGTGGGGCAAGCGATAGCCCGCTCTGGCTCCCAGCATCTCCAGCCCCCGGTACAATATGTAAGTGGACATCACCCCATCCACATCGTAATCCCCCACAATGAAAATCTTCTTCCCCTGCCGTATATTCTCCGCCAGAATCCCTGCCGCCTTCTCCAAATCCTTCATCAGACAGGCATCCGCCAGCCGATCCATATCTGGAAAAAGATAATCATCCATATCCCGCCAATCAAATAATCCCCGCTTCACCAGCACCTCTGCCATAATCTCCGAAATGCCATATCTGGCGGCAATTTTACCGCAATTGATCTGGTATTTTTTCGTAACCCAGCGTCGCATCGTTTTCCTCCCCCATTGATTTCACAGTTTCTCTATACATCTACCTACTCTAACATTTTTTTATAAAATATGCTATACTCACTTCAGCGCAAGCCACATTTTAGGAAAGGATTAATACAAAAATGAAATGGATCAAATATGATGTCCGCACCAACACCAGGGATGCGGAGACATTGGGTGAAATATTGGAAGAATGCGGAATCTGCGGATATGAAATCACCGACCACGTGCCTCTGACCGAGAAGGAGGAGAAAAAAATGTACACGGACATTCCCGCCGACCTAGGCCCGGATGATGGCAGTTCCATCCTGACATTCTACACCGAATCCCCGGAAAACGCCGCCAAAGACTTTTTCAGCACCGGCTCCTCCCTGCGGGACGAAGAACTTTCAGACGCGCCCATTCCGGCTCCGGAAGAACTGATTTCCAGCATTATGAATAAAATAGAAAAGCGTCAGGCATTTCTGCCGCTACAGACCCCGGAAATCACCTACTGTCAACAGGACGACTCCCTCTGGAAGGATAAATGGAAAGAAAACTTCAAGCCCTTCCGCATCGCAGATGACATCGTAATCAAGCCCTCCTGGTGGGAATCCTTAGAAGATGTCCGGGAAGGGGATATCGTCGTGCAGATCGACCCCGGCTCTGCCTTCGGCACAGGCACCCATGAAACCACCCGGCTCTGCCTCCTGTCCCTGCGAAAATACATCACTCCGGAAACCACCATTCTGGATGCAGGCTGCGGCAGCGGCATCCTGGCAATCTCTGCCCTGCTCTGCGGCGCCAAATCCGCCTTCTGCCTGGATATCGACCCGGCAGCAGTCAATGGCACTCTGGAAAATGGCGAGCATAACGGGCTGGACAGCCACCGCCTCGCCGCCATGCACGCCAACATCCTGGAGGACAGCGACGCCATCTATCACGCCTGCCAGCCACCCTACCAAATCGCCGTCGCAAACATCCTTGCGGATGTGATCATTCCCCTCTCTGACCATATTGGAAAATTCTTGGACAGAGACGGCATCTTCATCTCCTCCGGCATCCTGGCGGAAAAGGCCCAGGAGGTAGAACATGCCCTGACAAGAAACCATTTTCAGATCATCGAAAAAAATACTCTGGGAGAATGGGTTTCCTTCGTGTGCAGAAAAAACAAGGTCAATACTGGTACTCCTTTTTCTTAATCTTTAGGAACGTAACAGTCACTGCCACAGCCATCATCTCTGCCGCAACGCAGGAGAGCCAGATGCCATCCACCCCCCAGACCAGCGGAAATATGATTACGGCGGCAATCTGGAATACCAGCGTCCTCAGAAAAGAGATTGTCGCCGATATCAATCCATTGTTCAGGGCCGTAAAGAAGGACGAGCCAAAAATGGCATACCCTGAAAAGAAGAAAGAGAAGGAAAAAATGGAAAAAGCGCGGATCGTCAGACTCAGCAGCCCCTCGTCATATCCCACAAACATATGGGAGAGGGGACGGGACGAAGCATATGCCGAAGTAAACATGGCAACGGCAAATACACCCACCACCAGAAGGCTCTTCCGCAACAATCCTCTCAGTTCCCCATGATTCCCTGCGCCATAATGGTATCCGATGACCGGGGCCGTTCCCATGGAATAGCCAATGAAGATTGACATAAACACAAAGCTCACATACATAAGAACACCATAGGCCGCAACCCCATCTTCCCCAGCATACTTTAACAACTGCACGTTATAGAGCATGCCCACAATGGACATGGAGATATTGCTCATCAATTCCGAAGAGCCATTGACGCAAGCCTTTCCCAGCGCCTTGCCATCAAACCTCGTCTTTCCCAGCCGCAGAAGGCTGCCATTTGGCCTGGCAAAATAAGCCAATGGAACCAATCCGCCCACAAACTCGCTGACTGCCGTGGCTGCCGCTGCACCCTCCAGCCCCCAGCCAAATACTGCCACAAATAAGCCATCCAGCGCAATATTCGTGCATCCCGCAGCAATGGTCACGTACAAGCCAAGCTTTGGCTTTTCCGCAACGGCAAAGAGACATTGGAACTCATACTGAAGAATATAGGCAGGAATGGATATCAAGATAATGCGCCCATAGGTCACGCAATCTTGAAGCAACTGACCTTCTGCTCCCAGTGCCGCCGCAATGGGACGAAGGAAGGCCTGTCCCAGAAGAGCCAGAAGAACACCACAGACAGCAGATATATAGACAATGAGGGAAAATATCCTCTTCGCCCGGTCTGCCTTCCCCTCCCCCAAAGTCTTGGCAATCAGGGCGCCCCCGCCAGTTCCGAACATAAAGCCCAGCGAACCCAGGATCATCAGAAATGGCATAATGAAATTAATTGCCGTGAAGGGAATCTTTCCCGCATAATTTGACACGAAAAAACCGTCAACCACGCCATAAACTGACGTAAACACCATCATAACAATGGATGGAAATGTATATTGCAGCAACTTCTTATATGTAAAATGATCGGATAACCGAATCCCCTCTCTTCTACTCATGTCCCAAACCTCCTTTTATGCGATCCGCCCTCTCCCCAATCGCTTCCAGAAAACGTTCTGTCAGGGCGAGATACCTGGCCACATCCTCCTGCGGCCAGGTAGCAAAAATATCATTCTCAGCCTCCATAATCCGCATCACGGTATCTTCTGCCAATCCTTTGCCCCGCTCAGTCAGGCAGACATTCTTATTCTTCGCTCCCATCGCTTCCAGATATACCATGCCCTCCCGCTCAAGCTTGCGAATGGCAGAATTGATGGTCTGCTTGCTGACGCCAGTACGCCGACAGATTTCCTGGAGCAGACAGCATTCCCCATTGTCACATATGGCATACAGTACCATCATGGCACTGTCAGACAATCCCAGTTTTAACGACATCTCATGGTACTGCGCATTAATCTCGCCTAGCAAATAATTAAATCGCTTCAATTCCTTATAAGTGTCATTTCTCATATGATCTCCTTTCCCATATGCCACAAATCCTTTTCCAAGAATTTTCTGCCAATCTACTTTGTATTTTGAAATCATATGCGCTTTATTATAGTATGATTTCATACTATCGTCAAGCAAAAAAAGAGGACATAAACATCATAAAGATATTTGTGTCCTCTAATGGTTCTTTATTGCATTCTCAACTCCCAAATGATAACGATGGAATCAAAAAGCACTCTCTGACCCTTGCATCACTAAATATTTATGCATGCCTCTTGCGGGCTCTTCTCAGCTTCTTCACCGTATACCAAAGCGTACCGGTAATGCACACGGAAGAATATGCTCCGATAATGATGCCGGCTAGCAGCGGAATGGCAAAATCCCTGACAGACTCCACGCCCAAAATCGCCAGCATGATAACCATAAAGAAGGTTGTCAGCGAAGTATTGATGCTTCGGGACAATGTCTGGGTGATACTCTCGTTCACCACCTTGGCAAGAGTCTCGTCATTGCCACTTTTGCTTCCATTATTCTCACGGATACGGTCAAAGATAACAATGGTGGCATTGATGGTATATCCGGCAATAGTCAGCATACATGCAATGAAAGTATTGCCCACCGAAATCTTGGTCAAACCGTAAATCAGCAGCACGAACACCAAGTCATGGAGAATGGCCAGAATGGCACTTCCCGCAAACACAAAATCCTTGAATCGGAACCAGATATAAATCAGCATGCAGATCGAGGCGATAATCACCGCTACGATGGCATCCGAACGCATCTCATCCGACACGGAAGCACTGATGTTCTGATTCTCGATATTCTTCTCTTCCACCTTGTAGGTATTCACCAATTCCTTTGTAATATTGTTTCGCTGATCCTCCGACAATTCCACGGTCTTTACTGAGAGGGCATTGGAACCTGCCACCTCGGAAATGACCACGTCGTTGGATTTGCTCTCGCTCATGAACACTTTCTCAACATCCTTCTTCAACTGCCCGTCAATCTTCTGGTCTTTGTTGAAGGTAATGTCAAACGTGGTACCGCCGGAGAAATCCAGGCCATAGTTCAGGATATTTCCACCGCACCGACCGGATGCATTGACCACCAGGCAGATTACGCAGGCAACCACCAGAAGTCCGGAAATTCCGAAAAACTTTTTCTTATTTCCCACAAAGTCAATGGTCTTTCTCTCCCTTGCGACGCCGAAATACTTGGCATCATCCACACCCAGGGAATACATAGCATGAAGGATAATCTTGGTAATAACCAGAGACGTAAACATGGACAATATAATACCGATTGCCAAAGTGGTAGCAAATCCCTTCACCGTGCCGGAACCCTTGACATACAATACAAAGGCGGCAATCAAGGTAGTCACGTTGCCGTCCACGATGGCCGACAGCGCCTTGTCAAATCCCAGCTTGATGCTGGACTGCACGGTCTTGCCCTTGGCAAGTTCCTCCTTGATACGGGTAAATATAATAACATTGGCATCCACCGCCATACCGATATTCAGTATGATGCCGGCAACACCGGGCAATGTCAGCGTAATGTTCAGCGCGTTCAGCGCCACCAGCATTACCACCAGATAAAATACCAAGGCAATGGAGGAAGCCACGCCCGGCAAGCGATAGAACACAATCATAAAGATTACCACCAGGGCAAATCCGATGGCACCTGCCAGCAAGCTGGACTGAATGGCATCCAGACCAAGCTGGGCGCCCACTACCTGGGATTGTACTTCCTTCAATTCAATAGGAAGGGCTCCAATTCTAATCATAGAAGCCAGTTCTTCCGCCTCGTCAAAGGTCTTGAAACCGCCGGAAATCACGGCCTCGCCGTTAGTAATTTCCGCCTGCACCCTTGGATCGGAAAGAATCTTCCCATCATATACGATATAGATAATTTTATTCTCAGGATATGCCTCCGCTGTTGCATCCGCAAACTTCTTCGTTCCATTCGGCTTGAACTTCAGAGAGACAACATACTCCTTATTCTTTACCATCTCGTCCTGCTGAATCGTGCCCTCGGCACTCTTCACATCCTTACCGGTACAAATTGTCTTCTCATACTTGGGGATTGTTTTCTGTTCATCTTCAAAAGACATATCATCCTGCGCAACGAAATCTAACGAACCTTCCTTACCTAGAGACTGCAAAACCTTTTCCGCATTGGAGACGCCTGGGATATCAATACTGATTCTGCCGCCCTCTCCAATGACCACGGAAGATTCCGTACTGTAAACCTCTGCACGCTTCTGCATCATATTTCTCGTATCTTCCATATCCTTGTTGGATGGCGTTTCTCCTACCGCCTCATACGTGATGCTCACACCGCCGGCCAAATCCAGACCCAACTTGATATTTTGAGCGCTGCCCTTATGGTGCTTCGTGAACCCAATGCATGTGGTAAAGGTACATAATCCGATCACCGCAGCTATGATGAGCAACTGCAGTATGCCTTTCCTCTTGTCCTTCATGTGTCTTTTCTCCTTTTAGATTTTCAATTCAATTTCGCAATTCTTCAATAAAAACCAGAAAATTACGCTAATCTATATTGTATCACAATTCCATATGCTTGGCAAGTCCATTCTTGCGTCTTTCTTCGCCTCACGCTTCTTTTCACAGTCAAGGCGAAAAGATAATTTAATTGCCAAAACATGGGGAACATGCTATAATTTGCCAGAGGAGGGGACATAACAATGTCAGAGATTAACACCGAATATCTGCAAAGATGTATTGATACGCTGGAAAAATCATATCTTATGCTACAAGAAGCAGTAAAAGATTCGATTGACTATGAATTATACCGCAATTCGCTGGTCAAAAGTTTTGAAATGACCATTAAGCAGAGCGGCAAACTACTGAAAAAGAAAATCACCCCCTATTTTCCCTCAAAAAAAGCTGCTGACGCGCTACCTTTCAAGGACATTTTCCGCTATGCGCACAAACATTCTCTTTTGACAGAAGAGGAGACGGCAAGATGGATGAAATACCGAGACAACCGCAACAGCACAGCGCATGATTACGGGCAGACGTTTGCCGAAGAAACCCTGTCCCTCATGGAAGATTTTTTGACAGATGCAAAAAACTTAAAGAAGGTCATAGACAATGCTTAATATAAAAAAGGAGTATCTTGACGAACTGAATAAAATTTTCGCTCAATACTGCCCCAAGGCGGAAATCTGGGCTTACGGCAGCCGCATTAAGAATGCGTCCCATTCCGGAAGCGACCTTGATTTGACTGTCAGAGATTTCCATGACAGCAATAAGTCCATAGGGGAACTCAGAGAATTATTAAGCAACAGCAACATTCCATTTTTAATAGAAATTCAGGAATTTGACAAACTTCCAAAATACTTCCAAGATGAGATTATGAAAAAGTATATTCAGATTTTCCCTTTCCTGCCGGAAAGTTATTGACAGAGACAAGGACTTAAAACAAGCAACGACGGCATAGAGAAGTTATCCTTCCTGCCGCCGTTCTCTGCTAGGTGCAAATCAAATGAATACTAAATTTATTACTTTTTTATCCTCTACCGCTCTCTGGAACACTTGAACAGCAAGTCCTCCCAGCGCCTGTCCACCTCGGCCTGGAACTCCTGAATCAACTCCTCATTCCCCGGCTTGAACAGATGCTTGAACCTGCCCTGCCTCCGCAGGAAGTCCTCGATAGGCAGTTTCTTTTTTGGCTCATAGGACAATACCCATTTGCCGTGGTCCACTTCAAACAATGGCCAGTAGCAGGTCTCCACCGCCAGTTTGCAGATCTCCATAATCTCCGCCGTCTCGTACCGCCAGCCCCGGGGACAGGGAGCCATGATATTGAGGAAGGCCGCCCCCTCGGTATAAATGGACTTCTCCGCCTTCTTATGCAAGTCCTTGAAATTCTGGGTCAGCGTGGTCTGTGCCACATAGGGGACATCGTGGTCCGCAATGATGCTGGCCAGATCCTTCCGATTCTGCATCTTCCCCGCAGACTCCTTCCCCACGGGAGTGGTGGTGGTATCCGCATACATGGGCGTTGCAGAGGAACGCTGGATGCCCGTATTCATATAAGCGCCATTGTCATAGCACACATATACCATGTCATGCCCCCGCTCCATGGCGCCGGACAGGGACTGGAAGCCAATATCATAGGTTCCGCCATCACCGCCGAAAGTAATAAACTTAAAGATATCCTCCGCCGGAATCTTTCCCCTCTTCTTCAAAACCTTGTAGGCAGTCTCCACGCCGCTCAGGGTTGCCCCCGCATTCTCAAAAGCGTTGTGGATGTAGCTATCCTCCCAGGAAGTGAAGGGATACATGAAGGAGGACACCTCCAGACAGCCCGTGGCATTTCCAATCACCGCATGATCCTCTTCCCGCAAAGCCCGAAGCACCGCCCGCACCGCTATGGTGGCACCGCAACCCGCACACATGCGATGTCCGGGTGCCAGCCGCTCCGGCTTATTCATCATCGTCTTCAAACTAAAATCACTCATGATTTATCTCTCTCCATTTCTATTTCCTAAGCCTGATATACTGGTACTGCTCGATTTCCTTGCCATTCACCATCATCTCCTCCAGGTCGGAGAATATCCCGCAGGCATCTCCTACCGTAAAGTCACGGCCGGCCAATCCATAAATGTAATTCACCGTCTCAATCATCACCTTATTTCGGAAGAGGGCCGATGTCACTTCGCTTCCCAGAGGGCCTCCGTTGCCATTGTAACTCTCGCAGCGATCCATAATTGCCACAGCCTTGCAGTTTTTCAACGCCTCCGCAATCTCCGCCGCCGGGAAGGGACGAAATACCCGCAGCTTGATCACGCCCACTTTCTTTCCCTCATGCCGCAGATGGTCTACTGCCTCCTTGGACGTGCCCGCCGCAGAGCCCATTATCAGCATGATATACTCCGCATCCTCCGTGCGGTACTCCTCGAAGAGACCGTACTCCCGGCCAGACATTTTCTTAAACTTCTCAGCCACCTCCAAGATCACTTCCTTGGAATTTTCTAGGGCAATCTCCTGGTTCTTCTTTGCCTCCATGGCATAATTGCTGACGGAATAGGGGCCCACCGCAATGGGCTTACCCGGGTTCAGCAGATACTCCTCCGGCTCATATTCCCCCACGAAATCCTTGACCTTCTCGTCTTCCAGAAGTTCCATATTCTCCACCGCATGGCTGGTGATAAAGCCGTCCTGGCAGATCATCACCGGCAGATGCACCCTCTCATCCTCTGCGATGGGATATGCCTGGATAAAATTGTCGTAGGCCTCCTGGTTATTCTCCGCATAAATCTGAATCCAGCCCGTATCCCTGGCACCCATGCCATCAGAATGGTCGCAGTTGATATTGATGGGCCCGGACAGGGTACGGTTCACCAATGCCATCACCAAGGGCAGCCGATTGGAAGCCGCCAGCAAAAGTTCCTCCCACATCAGTGCCAATCCCGCAGAGGAGGTGGCAGTAAGGCTTCTGGCCCCCGCCGCCTCCGCCCCGATGGTAGCACTCATGGAAGAATGCTCGCTCTCCACCGGGATAAACTCCGTATCCATCTCGCCATTCGCTATGTATGTAGACACCATCTGGGGAATTTCCGTGGAAGGCGTGATGGGAAATGCCGGCATCACATCCGGGTTAATCTGGCGAATCGCATAGGATACCGCCTCATTTCCTGACATACGTTCTTTGATAGCCATTACACATTTCCCTCCTTCATCTCGATTGCGTCAAAGGGGCATACATTGGCACAGATGCCGCAGCCCTTGCAGTGATCCATGTCGAAGTCCAATCGCTTCCCATCCTTTACCGGAATGCTGGAATCCGGGCACACCGGGGTGCACAGCAGGCACTGCTTGCATTTCTCCGGATGATAGATTGGCGTATTGGTCCGCCACTCTCCCGTATTAAATGACTTGGAAGTGCCGCCCGCAAATATCATCAGTCCCTCCGTCAGCTGATGATGGGGCGTCTGTTCATTGATTTTCGTAACGTCTGTTCTCATCTTAATCTTTCTCCATTCTATATTCAAACTTGCATGCCGCTTCCAGCGGCGCTGCCCCAAGGGATAGCCCGCCGCCCCCTCTCCCGCAGAGCCACGGCTACGCTGTCTTTAATGCCTCTTCCACCACGTCGAACGCCTTCTCCAAAGCCTGCATGTTCCCGTCAATCACCTCCGGCTTTTTGGCAAATTTATGCTCGTAGGAGGCCCGCATCTCCGTGATGAATTTCTCCCGGGGCATCACATTGCTCACTGCCACGGTAGCCGCAAGCATAGGAGAATTGGGGAAATTCTTTCCCAAGGTCTCCATGGAAATCTTCCTGGCATCCACAGTAAATACTTTGCCCTCGTATCCATTCAAATGCTCCATGATATCCTCGCTCTGCTTCGGCGTATTGACGATAATGGCCCCCTCTTTTTTCAGTCCCGCCGTCACATCCACCGAGTCCAGCAGCGTCTCATCCACCACCACCACGAAATCCGGGTGGTAGATATTGGAATGCACCCGAATCTTATCAGAACTAATCCGATTGAACGCCGTAATCGGCGCGCCCATGCGCTCCGGCCCATACTCTGGAAATCCCTGTACGTTCTGCCCTGTCTTAAATGCCACGTCAGCCAGGAGAAGGGCCGCCGTCTTCGCTCCCTGCCCGCCCCGTCCGTGCCATCTGATTTCTATACCGTTCTTCATGACGAATCCTCTCCTTCTTCTCTACATTTTTCTCAATGAATACATCATATAATTATATCTCCCACAATTTTTTTGTAAAGAGTTATTTTCATTATTAAGATGAATAATTTTCATGTATCTGGTTTAGAAATGAGAAAAATCTTTTTTGAACCTTTTTCCTTTTTGTTGCAATGTTTAGTTGTACAGCCAAGATACCACAGACGTCTAAACGCCTGGCACCCATTGTATGCGGAACCGAAAACAGGACCGGGAATCTATCTCCAGATTCCCGGCCCTGCCTGCCTTCCTCGGGCAATTTGCTCATCATGGATGCTTCCCGCCACAGGCCGGGCAGTCCCTCCTCGGCCTGGGAAATCCCACCTTCCGAAACTCCATCGTCAGCCCGTCCACAGTGAGCAGGCTGCCTGTGAGCAGTTCTCCCGCCCCCAGAATGTATTTCATCGCCTCCAACGCCTGAATGGTTCCGATGATTCCCACCATGGCACCCATCACGCCCAATTCCGCGGCATTCCCCACCGCCCCCGCTGGGGGAATCTCCTCAAAAACGCACCGATAGCAGGGCCCCTGTCCCGGCACATAGGTCATGACCTGTCCGTGAAACTGCACCACCCCTCCATGGCAGAAGGGCTTCCCCTCCATGACGCAGGCATCATTAATCAGGAATTTGGCGGGAAAATTATCCACCCCATCTATGATAAAATCGTAATCCCGAATCAGTTCTCGGATATTTTTCGTGTCAGCTCTCGTCCTATAAACATTTACATGGATTCCCGGATTCTGGGCCCTGAGCCTCTGTGCCGCCCGCTCCGCCTTGTACCTTCCCGCATCATCATTGCTGTACAGCACCTGCCGCTGGAGATTCGTGGTCTCGATCACGTCATCGTCCACCAATCCTATGGTTCCCACGCCTGCCGCCGCCAGATACATGGCCACGGGAGAACCCAGTCCCCCCACGCCGATTATCAAAACTTTGGACGACTTGATTTTCTCCTGTCCCTCTCTCCCCACGCCCTCCAAGTTCAGATGACGGCTATAGCGGTTACATTCATCTGGTGAAAGCATCCTTCTCACCTCCATTCAAGAAGCATCCCATGCCCCCATGGCTGGCACGGCGCAAAATATCCTGCAAAATACTCTGAGTCAAACCCACGAACTACTCCCCGACTTCCTCCTCGTCATGAATATCTGCCTTGGGTTTCTTCAATCCCTCGATCTGAATATGATTCTTCTCCGCATAATCCCAGAGGGCCGCATGAATGGCCTCCTCCGCCAAAAGAGAGCAATGCACCTTCACCGGGGGCAGTCCGTCCAATGCCTCCATCACTGCCACATTCGTCACCTCCAGCGCCTCCTGGACAGTCTTACCCATCACCATCTCCGTAGCCATGCTGCTGGTAGCCACTGCCGCGCCACAGCCAAAGGTCTTAAATTTGCAATCACGGATCACCTGATTCTCGTCAATATCCAGAAATATCCTCATAATATCGCCGCATTTGGCATTTCCCACCGTACCTACGCCGCTGGCATTCTCAATCTCCCCCACATTTCTGGGATTGCTGAAATGATCCATCACTTTTTCACTATACATACTCTCTACCTCACTTCCCTTTCTTCTCTATGCTTTTATTTCTGAACATTTTTACAGTAATCATCGTACAGTGGCGACATGCTGCGAAGCCTTGCCACAATCTTCTCCACCTGTTCCACCACGAAGTCCACGTCCTCCCGGGTCGTCTCATGGGACAAGGTCAGGCGCAGAGAGCCATGAGCCTTCTCATGGGGCAGCCCTATGGCCAAGAGTACGTGGGATGGGTCCAGGGAACCGGAAGTGCACGCCGAGCCACTGGAGGCACACACGCCCTGCTGGTCCAGAAGAATCAGCAGGGACTCTCCCTCGATAAACTCAAAACTTATATTTACATTATTGGGCAATCGCTCCGTTCTATGTCCGTTCAGCCTGGCATGGGGAACTCTGTCCAGAATCCCCTCAATCAGCCTATCCCGAAGGGCAATCTCATGAGCAGCGCGCTCCTCCATGGTCTTGGCCCCAATCTCCGTTGCCTTGGCAAATCCCACGATCCCCGGAACATTGTGGGTGCCCGCCCTGCGATTCCTCTCCTGGGCGCCGCCGTGGATGAAGGAACCCAGCTTTACGGAATTTCTCAGATACATGATGCCAACTCCCTTAGGGCCATTAATCTTATGTCCGCTGGCACTGAGCAAATCAATATGAAGTTCCTCCACATCGATGGGAATATGGCCATATGCCTGCACCGCATCCGTATGGAAAAGGATTCCATGCTCTCTGGCAATCTCCCCAATTTCCTTCATAGGCTCTATCGTTCCAATCTCATTGTTGGCAAACATGACAGAAATCAAAATCGTGGTGGGGCGAATCGCCGCCTTCAGTTCCTCCAGCCGAATAACCCCATCCTCGTCCACATCCAGATAAGTCACCTCGAACCCCTGCTTTTCCAAATACTCGCAGGTATGAAGCACGGCATGGTGCTCAATCTTGGATGTAATAATATGGTTTCCTTTATCCTTCCTGGCCTCCGCTACCGCCTTGATTGCCCAGTTGTCCGACTCGCTGCCGCCACCGGTAAAATATATCTCGCTTGCCCTGGCGCCAATAAATTTCGCAACCGTCTCCCTGGCATCCTCCACCGCCTTCTTGCTCCCAGCCGCAAAGCCATAGACGCTGGATGGATTGCCATAGCATTCCATAAAATACGGCTTCATCGCCTCAAAAACCTCCGGATGCACCGCCGTAGTCGCTGCATTGTCTAAATATATCAACCTGCTCATCCTAAACCTCCATTTCTCTGTAACGAAATCATTTTAATTCATCACCCTAGCTGATGCTACGGATTGCTTCCTACCTACTTTTGTCCCTAGTGTACTGTATCATATCATATAGTCATATCCCACGCTTTCCTGGTAATCCCTCACCAAATCCTCCAGCGTGACATGGTCAATCACCTCATTGATGGAATCGCTAATCTTTCTCCACAGCCCACAGAGAACACACTCCTCCGTCTTGGTGCAGTCCCCCGCATCCTCGATGCAGCTAAGAGGCGCCATACTTCCCTCGATCGTCCGCAGAATCATCCCCACGGTGTAATATTCAGGGGGATTGCTAAGCCTATAGCCTCCCCTTGCCCCCCTGACGCTCTTCACATAATTGGCCTTTGACAGCATATTGATAATCTGTTCCAGATACTTTTCTGACAGATTCTGCCTGGCCGCAATGCTCTTAATCGTAATGTATTCTCCCGTATCGTTGATTGCCAGATCCAGCATCATCTGCAATGCATACTGCCCCTTCGTCGATATTTTCACAGGCAATACCTCCTCCATCATTATTCCATTTCCCAACCCAATTATTCCCAATCCAATCCTGCTGCGAATAATCATATTTCATACCCTCTACTATGAGAATATACTTCAAATTTCCTACTATGTCAATAGGAAATAAAAATGAATTTATATATAAAGAGCATTTGGATCTATCATTCCCAAATGCTCTTCATTCTTTCTCTCTCAAATGCCCGCCCTTTCTGCTGTCAGGCATGGCATCGACTTTTCAATTTCTTATATTACATTATTACTGCTGGAACAAAGGCGTGGAAAGATAGCGGTCCCCGGTATCGGGAAGCAGTGCCACAATGATTTTGCCTTTATTTTCAGGTCTCTCAGCCAATTTCTTCGCCGCATATAGCGCCGCCCCGGAAGAAATCCCCACCAGAATGCCCTCCGCCTTGGCAAAGCCGCGCCCCGCAGCAAAGGCATCCTCGTTGGAAACGGCCAGCACTTCATCATAGATTTTCGTATTCAGCGTGTCTGGCACAAACCCGGCACCGATTCCCTGAATCTTGTGTGGGCCTGCCGTTCCCTCTGAAAGCACCGGGGAACTGGCTGGCTCCACAGCCACCACCTTCACCTCTGGATTCTTTGACTTCAGATACTCCCCGATGCCGCTCACCGTGCCTCCCGTGCCCACGCCGGCCACAAAGATATCCACGCTCCCATCCGTATCTTCCCAAATCTCCGGCCCGGTAGTTTCCATATGCGCCTTGGGATTTGCCGGATTCTCAAACTGTCCCGGAATAAAAGAGCCCTCCGTTTCCTTCGCCAGTTCCTGCGCCCTGGCAATGGCTCCCTTCATCCCCTTTACGCCCTCCGTCAAGACCAACTCTGCCCCATACGCCTTTAGCAGATTCCTCCTCTCTATGCTCATGGTCTCCGGCATGGTGAGGATGATCCGATATCCCTTGGCGGCAGCGATGGCCGCCAGCCCAATCCCCGTATTGCCGCTGGTAGGCTCGATAATCACCGACCCAGGCCCCAGCTTTCCCGCCTTTTCCGCCTCCTCGATCATAGACCTAGCAATGCGGTCCTTCACGCTGCCCGCTGGATTAAAGTATTCTAATTTCGCCAAAATCCTGGCCTCCAAGCCATTCTCCCTGGCAAAGTTCTTCACCTCCAGCAATGGCGTTCCTCCAATCAATTCTGTCACGCTTCCATATACATTTCCCATGCTATGAACCTTCCTTTCCGTCGTTATCCCTATTAACCTATGTGTTTTATAGGGTTTATTATGCCCTGTATTATAGCATATTGGGATTTATTGTCAAGACCTTGCATTCTTTTTCAGCATACCATGCAGAAAAGAGGGAACGCCATTTGCATCCCCCCCTACATAAAAAATTAATATCCTATTGCTCTAGATAGACTTCTTCAAATAATTCATCAAATGTAATTTTTACATTGGGAAAATGAATGATTTTCAATTCTTCCTTATTCCCTTCATGGATGATTTTCCATAAATAATATTTGGGAATATCATTTTCATAATCCAACTGATATATTTCAACCTGCCTTTTTTCCCAATCCACAATCCAATATTCCTCAATTTCCTGCTGCCTGTACAATTCCATTTTCTCATTGCGGTCATAATGTTCCGTTGACGGGCTTAATACTTCCATGACAAAACGGGGAGCATCAATAAAGGTATTTCCCCGCCTTGCCTTCGTGCGGCAATTAATCGATGCGTCCGGTATGACAACCTTATCCTCCCCATCGTCTGTCTGAAATCTATATTGCACATTGTCTGAAAAAACATAGCACATGCTATTTTTCAACTGCTTGCGTATTGCGGCAACAAAGTTGACAATCACAGTCGAGTGCGAGGGAACAGCGCCTACCATATCGGTTATCCGTAAATTCAAATCCATCCTTTGACCTCCCATCTTGAGAACATTGACTGCATCTGCAAAATTCCAATTCCATAAGCCTTTGCAACACCTACAGTATACCCTTTCTCCACGCATTCGGCAACCTCGCTCCGTCTCATTCAGATATTTAAATGCCTCATTACTGCGCTACTTTTTCTCCTTGCCATCAAACTGAATATTCTTCTCCAAAACCTTGCAAATTTGCTCATTCATTTTATCATAGGAGTTCCAAATCTCCCCATCGTCCATTTCCTTTATTCCAGCAAATTTGATAAAATTCTTCATCATTTGAAGAATTTCGCCCGTGGTATACTTTGTCCAACGTTTCACCAAATCCTGCGTAATGGGAGTCATGGTATGGGCAGCTGTATTTCTCACCTTCTCCTCCACTTGACGCAAATCTTCTGCCTGTTTTTTCAATTTTTCTTCATTTGAAAGACCCAAAATCAAATGCCTTAAATGCGCAGAATAAATCGGCCCAGGACGGAAACGGCCTTTGCCACCATATGCATCATCTAATATATCTAACACCTCGCTGCCCGCCAGTTTTGCCCTGTCCCACCTGCACACATTATCCAAATGGCTGGAACAAAACTGATTAATGTCAACCCTGCACCGATATTTCAAAGCCCTTTCCAGCAAGTCGAGAATCGCAGGCGTAATTCCTCGGAAAAAATCATCATAAGTGCCTCTTTTCTCCTTTACTTGCAGATTTAATATAAATTCCACCAAAACGCGATCCTCATCTTTCGTAACTGGCATCGGCTGATATCCTGTTTGTTTTGCAATGCTATTGACTTTGCTACTATTGAGCCGCATGCGCTCTAACGCCTGTTCCAAATACAGAACGCATTCTTCCGATAGCCGCCCCTCCATTTCCTTCGCCACATGATAGGCCGCCGAATAATCATATGCCCGCAAATGCTTTTTAATAATATTCACTTTCCAGAGCGTCAACAAATTGGCTGACTGCACCTCTGTACACCTATTCTCATTTTTTGCCTCGTTATCCTCATTGCATTCCCATTGTTCTTCCACCTCATAGCGATCTATGTTTTCGTCTGTATGGTTGCTTCGCTGGAGCGGAGTAGACACTTGGATAGGCTTAAAGGGAAACTCGGCCAGAGAAGACAGCACCACCAGTGCATTTTTCATAGCAGGCGTGCCTGACGAAACATTCAGAAGCAGCTCGTCTTCCGCATTCATACCGTCAACGATATCCGCAATACACTTTCTAAAATCTTCATAAAATATCTCGTAATCCTGAACATCCTTTAAGTCTTCCCGCTCAATCACCTTCACATCAAAGTGGTGTCCGCACTGCTCCTCCAATTTTTCAATACAGTACCTATACCTGTCGTCCTTTTCATGATGCACGCACATTTCATAGGACAAATATAAATACACTTGATCCGGCAAGTAATTCCGACAAATGTGCAACATAGATCCATCCCTAAAGTTTCTGATGGGATCCGAACCGCCAATTGGCGAAAATAAAATACGACTCATGAAAATCCTCCCTTTCTTCATCTGCAATACTTTAATCATAGACACAAATTGCGCCAATCTCTTGTGTATGAGAAATCGAGAATCATATGACAATGACATCATCAGCGCCTATTTCTTCCTTTTTTCCATAGTAAGACACCTGACCCTTTCCAATAATTTTATATACTCGTATGCTATCTTCCTCCGATGCATATGCAGCAATCTTACTCTTTAGCTCTCTGTATAGCCTCGGGGAAAGCATGGCCTCAAATGCGGATTTCTGTATCCGAAAACCATATCCCTGTAAAAATTTCGACAACTTTAATCGCTTCTTATCATCAATGATATCATATATTATTAAAACATAAACCTTGCATTCTCTGTTTTCCTCCAAAGGCGTCTCAAAAAAATAATCTTCCAAATCAAATCCCTCCCTACCGTATCCATATTGGGTGATAGATTTCCGCATCCTCCTCCTCTAATGCCCTGGAAAACGAAGCGACCTGCAATTCCATCGCCCGCCGAAAGGACACCGAATAATCAATATAATCTAAATACTGAACATCCTGCCTCATTTTATTTTCTAACTTCTTGATAAATATGCTCATTCCATCCTTGGTCAGAAATACGCCGGGATTCTCCATATCTTGATAAAAATGCTCTTCCAATATCTCATGTCCATTTACAAGACTCATCACAAGCGAATCCACAATCACTGCCCGCCATTCCTCCATCAAATCACTTGCCAGGGTAGGATGCTTCTCCCTGTCCTGATGGATAAATCCAAAATACGGATGCAATCCCCTAGTTTCTATCTTGCCATAAAATTCATTCATTAGAATAGAATATCCCAAACTAAGCATGGAATTAAAAGGATCCATTGGCGGACGGCGACTTCTGCCCTTAAAAGAAAATATCGGTTCTACCAACTGGCTAAGCGTCTGAAAATATAATTTCGCAGCATTTCCCTCATATCCCATAATCTTTTCAATAGATGAACAATCCGGCACTTTCTTCATAAGAATCTTCATCTGCGTACATGCCTGCGAAACGTCCGTGTTTCTGCTTTTTCCATATCTCTGCATTACCACGTACTGATTATGTATTTTGCTTTTAATGATTTTCCTTGCCAATTCCAGTGCAAGTTCTGTCCCCAGCAAGCATGCCTGTTTTCTCTGTCTTCCAACATTAATATGTCCCGTTGACTGTAAACGGCCAAAATAATTTCCACCCTTGGAGTAATAAGAAACCGGAACACCTCTTTTCAAACAATTCTGAATACACTGAGTGGTAATCTGGCTTCTGCCAAAAATGCTAATCGACTCCAATGTCTCCACCGGTATCTTTGTCAGAGATCCATCCCTATTCTTTACCGTAACGTAGCGATCTGCAATTCCAATCTGCGCATCGCTCTCCGTAATATATAAATATCCCATGACACACCATACCTCCTTACTTTGCCCTCACAAAAAAAAATCCACCAGTTGCTATTTATGGGCAGACACCTTATTTCGATATTGCCCTACTGTTGTCAATCCCTCTCCAATTTCATCATATGCTTCTAATTGAAGATACCAGGGCAATTTCTCCGTATCATGGGCATGCCGCAAAAATGTTTCTCTATTAATCTCTTCCTCCTTCCATGTGTAAGGTTGCTTCCCTTGCTGTACATATGCATAGATGGCATAACATCCTGTCCTATCCCTTCTATGCCATTCATTATCCGATAATTCATGCAAGGTATGCTTTATCATGTCATTTTGCGCTTTTTCCGTGTCCATTCCAACAACTTGTAAAGTATATCTTTTTCCATCATATATCTTTACACCAACATCCCTCAATGCATAACATATAAATAATAAAATAACTATAGTCGCAAGTAACCCTAGGTAAAACATCAAGGCAAAAATACTCTGATACGCCACCGCAGGCAAGACTACAACCAGAAACAAAATCGTTCCCCAAACATACGGATTTTTCCATTTTTTCATAATCAATTTCTTCCCATATATCTCCGCTTGCCACCCTGTACTCTTTACATTTGCATCATGATTCCATAAAGCACACTTATAGCTGAACTTTTTTAACTTTTTTCTAATTACATGATGTTGAAATCAAACAGTATTTTGACCCTACATCATTATACACTGTCCTGCCTAAATCTACAAACATTTATTTTAAGAATAAAACCTCTGTTTCTTTTTTTGTTTCTTATTCTTCTCATAACCAAGTAAAAAATGAAATGGAATCCTTTTTATCGTTTTCGTCCCCTTCCGGGGTTTCTTATTTTCTTATATGATGTAAGTAGGCGTATGAGAGATAAATAATCGGTTTCCGTCCCCTTCCGGGGTTTCTTATTTTCTTATTGGAGGTAGAAACATGATAGAAAAAGTGTTAACAGTTTCCGTCCCCTTCCGGGGTTTCTTATTTTCTTATGATTGGATTTAATAAGGGTACTGGTAAGAACTCAAGTTTCCGTCCCCTTCCGGGGTTTCTTATTTTCTTATAAAGGTATCCAGGAACAACCCTGATTCTACCAGATTGTTTCCGTCCCCTTCCGGGGTTTCTTATTTTCTTATTGGATTGAAGAGGCGTAATCAGTCCAAAAAATAAGTTTCCGTCCCCTTCCGGGGTTTCTTATTTTCTTATTATAATAGCATGTGTCGAATCTTTTTGCAGGATGGTTTCCGTCCCCTTCCGGGGTTTCTTATTTTCTTATCAAATCTACCATCATAAACCTCAGATGTGCCATATAGTTTCCGTCCCCTTCCGGGGTTTCTTATTTTCTTATTATTATTACACATGATTGCCGCATTAAATAATCAGTTTCCGTCCCCTTCCGGGGTTTCTTATTTTCTTATATAAGGCTGCAGACCTGAAAGCAACCAAAGAAGAGGTTTCCGTCCCCTTCCGGGGTTTCTTATTTTCTTATGAAAGCTGGAGTGGCAAAAGTAATAAGTTGTTTGTTTCCGTCCCCTTCCGGGGTTTCTTATTTTCTTATAGTTATTATCAACACATGTCAAAGCAGCAGTGGAGGGTTTCCGTCCCCTTCCGGGGTTTCTTATTTTCTTATTGAGAAAACAGAAGGTTCTCGTGGAATAAAAATAGTTTCCGTCCCCTTCCGGGGTTTCTTATTTTCTTATTCAGGAATCAATCAACAAATATCTAAAGAAGAAGTTTCCGTCCCCTTCCGGGGTGTCTTATCTTCTTAGATAAATTGACTTGGGTTATGCGTAATTTTGAGTTAGGTTTCCGTCCCCTTCCGGGGTGTCTTATCTTCTTAATAAGGATATATATTATCGCTTTAAATCAATAGAGTTTCCGTCCCCTTCCGGGGTGTCTTATCTTCTTAAATCGAAAACAAAACTTCAGTTGAAGGAGGACAGTTTCCGTCCCCTTCCGGGGTGTCTTATCTTCTTACGATGAAGTAGAATATAAAGATGGTTACAACTAGTTTCCGTCCCCTTCCGGGGTGTCTTATCTTCTTAAAAAATATGATGATTAAAGGTAAATATGAGGCAGTTTCCGTCCCCTTCCGGGGTGTCTTATCTTCTTATGATTCGATGCAACGATGAAGAGAAGTATGAGGAGAGTTTCCGTCCCCTTCCGGGGTGTCTTATCTTCTTATCCATCCTCCCAATCTCCCATAAATACTTGCTTCATTTCATATTTTGCGTGGCAAAAAATTTATTTGCCATTTTATCAAAACTCTTATCCAAAAAACGCCCCTTTCCCCAGTATTTCTGTGCTGCGTGGCAAATCGTTACCCTTCACGGCAAATCATCCAGACTCTGCCACCTCCAAATGGCACATTCCCATAGGATAACTCGTCCCCTGGTACTGCGTACACTTCAGAATATGTGGCGAAACTCCATAATTTCGATCCCTGTCATGCTTATGCTGTCTGGCAATCTTTTTGGACAATGTATGTTCAAACACAGACACCGCCGTTTCCAACCCCCGGCTCTGACCCAGCAGGGGATACACTACCGTCTTCGTAAAGAATCCCGCTCCTCCGCCAAGCCAGACGGTATTTCCAAGGGGTCTGTCAGAGGTCCTAAATTTTGACAGATACATTTCATAATAGGTATCCCCGAAAAGTTCCACCGCCCTCAAAATATCCTCCATAGTATATTGACACAACTTAGTATCTATTGTCAATTGAAACTTGATGTCCCTTCCCGGCTTGATGGATTCTCTGAGAATATTAATTGCATGTCGCTTCCCCTCCACATTCTCATCTATTTTCTGGCATAGTACCAAATCATCTAGCGACAAAGGCTCGCTGTCACTGACAATCAAGCCGGACAGACAGTCATTCACCGCATTTCTCCGATCAACTTCTTTGCCATTCGCATCCTTGCGAAACAACGTGTGGAACATTTTTTCCTCTATCTGGGCATTTTCCCTGCTAAGATACCACTTTCTCTTATCATTGCTTTGCCTTGCCTCCCTGACTACCCGCTCCCTCTCAGAATGCCAATTCTCTTTTTCTGTCAGCAGGCGATAAGCCAACAAAACGGTCCTAAGCATCCCCTTAATAGATGTCCCCGGCACATAAGGCAAACCATAACTATCCTTCTGAAAATCCATGACCTGTATCTGCTTCTTCCCCTCTTCCTGCAGGAAATCGCCGCAATCCAATTCATATTTGATCCAGTTTTGATAATCCTGGGGAGAGATCTGATTATTCCTTAACCATCTGCCTAAATCAATCCAATCATCTGATAACAGATATTGCGTAAATTTCGTTCCCAGTCCTTTTCTCTCCAAGCCCTGATATAACTTATTCACATCCGGAATCAGTACCTTTTTTCTTTGATAGAGAAAAATATACTCTTTCTTGCCCAGCGTCTTCCCCGTCCCAACATGCACCGGACTTGCCGTATGCAATCTTATCTGGTAAGTTTTTAAATATTCCTTCATCCTTCCCGCCTCCCTTCTACAGTGTCCAGAAAATCGGTTTCGCATAACGGTACACCGGATGCCTGCCACCATCTGATACGTCATAGATATCTCCTTGAAAATTCCCCTCAAAGCAAGAACCCGCACTTAAGAGAAAAATATCTCTCTTTTTTCTAAACTCTGGCGCATATTCAAAGGAAGCCACGAAGCCACTTCTTTTCTGCACCTGATACTGCGCATGGCATAGAGCAACCTCCATCTCGCTTTCCCTCGGGAGGGAGATACTCAATGACATATAGCATTTGCCCGCTCTCTCAAAATTCTGCGGATCCAATTCCCGCATCCCATTGATCTCAAAACGCCCCAGCCCCGAAGCCCTCTTCCCGCCAATGCCAGAGAATGACAGTGAATCAAGCAAATCATACATCCGATCCTCATCCTGCTTATCTGCCAGCTTAACAATGAAATACAAGCCGCAGCCACTGTTAAAATAATACACCCCCACATGATATGGCTCCGTCTCTTCCTTTCCATGAATCGCCGCAGAAGTTTTCAGATATCGCTTTCCCAGTTTCCCCAGTTTCTTTTTTTCAAATATAGGGTCTAAATCTCCCCGCATATATTTCTCCATCTCATCCATGGGAATATGTGTCAGCGACTTAAATGCCTTTTTTATTCCAGAATCCCCCTGGGCATCGGATGCTTCCACCCGCCTCAACGGCTTTGGCAGATAATAGGTCTCTCCTATATAGGGGAAGGCATCTGAAAAGAGAATCTCTCCAGAACAAGCCTTCTGATACAGCCAATCCGCCATATCTTCCCCATGCTTCAATGCTTCGATATACAGGGCAGAGAAAAGGGTATCTGCAGAGAATGAATACTTGCTCCCATCCAGAGTCTTTTCACCAAAATGTACCCCCGCAGGAAAGCGCAAACAATACATCAAATATTTCACCCTGATCCTCCTTCCATCATCGCCCACATGCCAAGATCTCATTGCATTGGTCTATCAAAGCCTCGTCAATATCCCCAACCACAGCAGATGCCTCCATATCAGAGAACATCACTTTACCATATCCTCTGGAACCGTTACCTCCAAGATAATCATATTGGAGCAGCTTCAGTCCTTCTGCCAAAACTTTGAAATCATCCACAACGCCCTCTTCCTCCGTAACTTCATAGACCAAATCCAGTCCAAATTTGGCTCCCCGTATCACCCGTTCAATCTGCCTGGGATTTGCCACTGCCGTCAGACGGTTAATGGAATTTTCAAATTTCACTTCCGTCAGCCCCTGTATTCCTCTTTTATATAATTCCTCCCTGTTATTTAATATCATATCAGTAAACAAAAGCCTCCCTCTGGGAATCACGTCATCTACCTTTTTTGCGCTGCCAAATAGCCTGATAATGCATTCCGCATCCTCGTCCGGACTCTTCACCATGCCCTGATTATACTGCCTTGCCAGCAGCGTGCGCAATTTTCCCTTGAGGGAACTTCCCGGTATCATGGGAAGATTCGTCCCCGCATCCCTAATTACCGGCGAATCCACCGCCCCAATCGCCGCAAAGGCAGAAGAGCCTCCAATATGAATCCCTGTCACAATCTCCAACGTTCCAGTGATCTGTATCTTTCCAAACATCCTATTCTCCTCCTTATCAGTCTTTTCCACCATAAAATCTGTGATATGCCACCAGTGCCTCCATATATTTATTAAATAAAATATAATTCTTCCTACTGCCCTTGACTTCATCAATTGCCTTGATGATCTGTGCCTTATCAACAAATTTTTTCACCTGCAACTCCCGTCCCGCTTCATATAGAAAGCGAACCTTGAGATAATTGATCCTTCCCCGAATATCTTCGCTCAACCTTTCATCCATGCTGATGCACACTTCATTGTAGATATCTGCCGTCATCGCAAGCAAATTCCTGAGTTGGGTGGTGGTAACCATGTTTGAGCGTCCCTGTCTGTCCTTTTGCTCGGCCAAAGTCTTAATTGCCTGCTCTGCCTTTGCCACATACGTATCTTGTTCCAGTATCATATATCGCTTCCTCCTTCTCTGCGCAAATATATATAAATATAAATCGCTATCATTAACTGTTTCCTGTCTGCATTTTTCTGTATCCACTGATACACCTGGCGGGAAAATTTCCGATATGCCTCCCTCTGTTCTTTAGATGCCCCACTCCGTTCTTTAGATTTCTCCCCATCTGGCTCCAGCCTTGCCAGCACATAGGCAAACCGTGCCAGATTAATCTTGTCCTCCATATTTCTCATCAAATCCAGCAGACGGTATAAAAATGCCTTGCCCCGTTCCTCGGATTTTCCAAAAAACTCATTGAGCGCTGCCAGTTTTTCCTGAACCACCTTCTCTTTAAATTCCTCCCAGGAAAATGTCGCCTCAAACAGGGTAATGGCATTCTTGGCATAGTTCTTCGGACTAATGTAATTCTTAGACATTTCTTCTAACTCCGCCACCTCTTCCGCACAGACGCTCAATGGATATCTGGAAGGATAGACTCCTATTCCGGCAGATATCGTCAAAGCGCCCAGCGAAAACCTGTCCAGCTGCTGCTGGATATCCACTGCCGCCTCGATCACCTCATTCCATGCCCCCACCAGAAACAAATCGTCTCCCCCGGAATACACAATAGTAACATTTCGGTAAGATGGCTTTCCATTCATCCCAAATTCTCCATGTCCCAGAATCCAGTTCATATGGTGCTTGAAAAACAAAGATAACTGCCTTGAAAATGTCGCCGTCCTGGACAAGGTCGTATACCTGTCATCAAATCCTGAGACAAACGCATGTCCCAGATTGTCCACATCTGCGCGAAGCACTGCAATTCTATCAATCCCTTCTGCTTCATGGGCATATTCATCTGTCGTCTTGCCTTTGATCTGCTTCCCATTCTCCATATCTCTCGGGACATAATCTCCGACCCATAACTTAGTCGTAACAGATTTCCCTGTAAAGAATCTGTTCTTTCCATATGTCCTGACGAAATAAGCATCTCGTTCCATGCATTCCTTCAACTGCTGTTCCGTATGGGCAACCAGATATCTCCCCCCAGGCAGTGGAATACTCCCTTCCCTTCGCTCCTGAATCACGGTAAAAAAATCCTTATAAAGTATAGCATCGGAAAAAGCATCCATTGCGGAGCAGAACATACACCTGTCATCATCATTTATAACAGATGTACCTTTGCAGATGCGGCACTCTCTCGTGTGATCCCCTTTTTTCCCTCGATTTAATTGAATCATCTGGCTGGCCGTATATCTTCTGGATTTTTGCTCTGATAAAAGGCCGCTTAGCCTCTGAAACAATTCCGAATAACTTCCCCCAGGTATATTTTCCAAATCATACGCACTACACTCCACAGAAGCTAATGCCGCATATAGAGACACATCAAATTCCCGAATGAAAAACTCATGAAATTCTTCTTGGAGCTGCCGCAATGCCTCCGCCGTCCCTTCCGTATTCGCCAACAGAATATAGCAATGGCCGCCTCCGGAATAAATCAGATTCGTTCTCGACAAACGGCATCTCTCTAAAATCTGATCAATCATATGCTCCATCAGTATCTCCAGATAAAATGAACGGGAACGCAGCATTTTCAATGCGCCCTCACTATGTATCGTATAAATGAATTTCTGAATGCCGGAGATATCCATGGAAAAAAGCCGGAATGCTTTTTGCCGGTAAAAATCCTTCCCATTCTCAAACAATGTCCGCCTATAGTCAAAATCCCCTTTTTCCTCCAAGTATTGATAGATGCAGCTGCTGTATGCCGCCGTCATTTTTACATGGTCATAGAGGGAAATATCTGCCAGCTCATGAACCGCTGTAGAAGAAGGAATATACGTCAGGTAAGCCTCCATCGTTGATAGCAGAGAATGAATATATTCTTCCTGCCAGTTTTCCACTCCCTTTAAAGCATCTAATATCTTTGCCTGAATGGACTGATAAAAGTATTTATCAAATGGAATCTCTTTATCGGTAGGCATATTGATGGCGGCCATATCCTCCAAAGCCCCAGGATGATAATGAAATTTCTTCTGATTTCCATTTAATATATTAAATATGCTCTCCAGCGGAATCTTTGGATCGAATCCCTTTTCTTCGTGATCAGCTTCCCTTCGATCAGATGCGGCAGCAATGTTATCCGCAATATACACGATATACGCCAATGCGTCGTCAGCCACATTGGCCTTTGCCAAGGCCGCCCCATGATGGTATCTGACAGCATTTAGCACTTCTTCGTCAGAGATTTCTGCCTCTTCCCTCAAAAAATCATATCCCGATATGCTATGCTTCCTGCCATCTCCCCCGCGATAAATCACCTTGCCAATATCATGCAGCAACGCACCCGTAATTAATTTTAACCCCCTATCTGTCATGCCTTTCCTCCTTCTCCACAATTTCCATAGCCCCCATCCCCATAGCCGTCTTGATTCCTACCCCGGAATAACACCCAAAGCGAAATAACAGATGCGCCAGATTCACCAGTGGCTGCGGTCCTTGTATCCTCAGCGTAATGCTCCCCTTAAATGCCGGTATCTTAACTCCCTCCAGATGAAATGCCGTACTGCAGAGATGATAACGAATCACCTCGGAATGTTCAGTTAATTGATCCAACACATCCTCGGTCCGAATCGTCTCATTTTCTGCAAATGCATCATATTTATTCATCAGACTGTTATATATCAGCCGAATATCAGGAAAAATAATATATCGACCATTTTGCTTGAAAGACGTAGGAGACGCAAACTGTATTTTAACAGTCTTAGGACATTCCCCCAAATAATAGGTATCAATTATTTTTTTATAACTGCTCACAGACAACGACTTATTGTGAATCTCCAATTTCTCATCATTATGCTTAAGCAAAACAGAGTCAAAGTCAGCCGAAAGCAAAGGCGTGACAATCTGCTCATATGCTTCCTGATTCAGCGTCTTAATCTGCCATATGACTTTCTCCTCTCCCGCTATAATTCCCTGGCTGTATGGCCTCAGCGCATTTTGATGCAGTTTTTCCGCATAAGCGGAATCAATCTGTTCCATGAGAACACCTTGAAATAACGATGCCTTTTGATAAAAAGATGATTTTTCCTTCTTATATCCCAATTCCATTCTCAGCGTGCTTAACATGTTTTTCCATATTCCCCTTTCCAAAGAAAAATCGTACCAACTATAGAATAGTATAACATATATCTGGACAAAAATCTTTTATTCGATTTACTATTGCAAAAAATGAGTATACCAATCTCCAACCGCTTATCTATTTCCCCTTTTCCAAAGCCTCCTCGCCAATCCCCCCAATTCCCCGCCATACAGCGCAAGAATCAGAATCAAAATCAAAAACTGCCCATACCAGAACCGATTGCCCCAGTAAGCAAGCACGCACTGCGCCAGAAGCAGCCCATAGGAAGCGCACTCCTTCCACAAATTATTCTTTATCCTAACGCTTTTTCTTAAAATAGAATACCGCAGCCCCCAGAAGCAGGTAAAGCCCAGCGCCGTAGCCACCGCCGCGCCGTAAGGTCCAAAATAGGGAATCAGCAGGAAATTGGCGGCAGTATTGATCGCCGCCCCGGTCACCGCAGTCTTGGAAATGGTCTTCGTCTGCTTTGCCGCCACGAAAATATTTTCACAGGAGAAGGAGAGCTGGTTCATCAGCACGGAAACCAGCAACGGCGGCACATAACGCCACGCCTGGTAAAACTCCCCGGCAAAGAGGATTTTCGCAATCAGAAGATTGGATAGAATAATAGCCGAGCAGGATGCCGTCATGAAAAAACTAATCATAGAATAACTTTTTCCGATAAAGCCATCTTTGTCCTCCGCATCAAACTCCTTGATGGCAGAGATGGAGAACGCCATGGCAATCACGTCCCCAAACACTTTTAAAATCGTGGGAATCTTATAAGCCACCGCATACAGCCCCACTGCGGACACCCCGCAGAAAAAGGTCAGGATGTATTTGTCCGAGGCATTGTTCACCCACCAGGACAGGGCGCTGAAAATCAAAGGAAGGCTAAACTTGACCATCTCCCCCGCCAATGCCCGGTCCACGGACTTCCATTTAATATAGCGGTACAATTTTGCCCCGACGGCGATATAGAGAATGCTAGCCACCAGCCCGATAGAGTTTGCCGCCAGATATCCGTACAGACCCCAGTGAAACTTTAATAAGAACAATAGGTTGCATCCCACCACGATTACCATATTCAGGACGCTTCCCACCGTAAGCACCTTCACCTGGTCAATCCCCCGGCAGAAGAAGGAAAAGATATTATTCAGGGAACCAGCCAGATAGTTAATGAGGAGAAAGACGAGATAGACTCCCTCCCATGGAAACAGCCCCACCGCCCGGATGGCAACGCACCCTGCGCTAAGCAGCCCAAAGCCCCCCAGCACGATGCGCAACCCCACGCTAAACACATCTCTCTTGTCACAGGCCCTGTCAAGGGCATACCGCATCACCGCATCCTGAATCTGGATCGTCAGGATGGGCATCAGCAGCTGCACCGTGTTGGTCAAAAGATCCACCACGCCGTACTCCGCCTTTGTCAGACAGCTGGTATACAGGGGAATCATAAAAAAAGCAAGGGCATTGGGAAGAAAGCTTGCTATAAAAAATAATCCCAGATTCTTCATCAATTCTAAATATTTCTTGCCCATCTCTCTACGCCCGCCTTTCCCTCTTCCATCCATGCTGTCCCGTATCACGAGCCTTTCATGCTTTCCAACATGCCAGCCCCGCTTCCCCAAACCCTTTCACCGTTCCCGCAAGCCCGTATCCGAAAGCCGCTCGTCCACCCGGCAATCCACCAGCAGCTTGATGCCCAGCGAAAGGGGCAGATACCATTTCAGATACATGGCCACAGAAAATCCCCAAATCATCACCTTCCACGCCAGGGAAGGAATCTCTCTAAGCCGCCTTCCCGATGCGAACTCCCCGAAATACCTGCCGGCCAGGGCATGATTCCTATATTTTCGAAGCGTCTTCTTCACCGAAGCCAGGGATTTCTTTCCGTGGACATACTCCATCTTCCCGTCAAAGAACACAGCGAAAAAGATCGTGTTCGCCACAAGGCCGCCGTACTCCGCCACCAGATTCTCCTGCTCCAGAAGCCGCTGCAGATTCTGGGCAATCCTCATCCAGCACGCCACGGAATCTTTCCGATAAGAATGGGAGATGGAATCGTCATTCTTCCTGTACACGTACACATCCCGATCCAGAAATGCATATCTGGCTCCATGAAGATAGCAGGCGAAATTAAACATCTTGTCCTCCGCATAATCGTACGCCCCAAAGGTGACAGCATGGTCTTCCAGAAAGGAGCGGCGGTACATCTTGCACCAGACGTAAGACAGCACCCCCACGGAAAAAAAGCCCTGAAAGCGAAATGCCCCGCTCTCCCGATCCACTCCCCGAAAAGAAGCGTGGCCTTTTGCCGGGAGCAGATTCCCCTTCCAAAGCCTCTGATAATTTCCCACCAGAATATCCGCAGATGCCTCCTCCATCCCCCGGACCATCTCCCCCAATACCTGCGCATCCGCAAGGTAATCATCCGCATCCGCAAACACAATGTATGTTCCGGCGGCCGCCTCCAGTCCCGCATTCCTAGCCCCGGACGCGCCCCCCTCGCTCTGGCGCAGCAGGCGCACCTGGCCATGCTCTTTTGCATAATGCTGGCACAATTCCAGGCTGCCATCGGTAGAGCCATTGTCCACCAGCAGCAATTCCCATCCATCGTACCGCTGGGACAGAATGCTTTCCACGCAAATGGGCAGATACTCCTTTGCGTTATATACCGGAACGATCACGGATACACCAATCATCACATTTCCCCATTTCCATCTGATTATTCATTTGCCAGATACAAATCTGTCGCACACCCACATATGCCATCTCGCGGCACAGACAATCCATGCCTGACTTAGATCTTTTTTGGCACAGTTTTTGCGCAACTTTAAGAAACTTCATTTTTTATCCGCAGGCGGGAGACCAGCCACACCAAGGAGTAGCAATGCATTTTCAGCAGGAGCAAGTATATCTTCGACACCAATGGCAGGAATGCGAAGGAGCATTCCCCAAGCAACTGGCTCTTTCCTATCTTTTCCCGAATGCGACCACGGGCAATCCTTCCGCTGGGACTAAAGCGCACCTCATGGAACACCGCCATCATTAGCCACGCCGCCTGAAACACCTGAATCTGCCTGTCCAGATAGGGTTGCCTCCCCCCCAGCCGCTCCCGCAGATACTGGCACACCAGCTGGCTCTTTTCCAAGTATTTCTCATTGTAGCAGCTAATCATGGAACCCTCGTTGCACCGATTGTAATAATACAATCTATCCTCGCAGAAATATACAGAATCCGCAAAATACAGGCACTCGAAGACAAAGGCATTGTCCTCCGCCAGTCCAATCCTCTCATCCCTGCAATAATGCTCCAGCAACAGCTCCCTCCGATAAATCTTATTCCACGCCGCAGGAAATACCTTCCCGGTAAAGAAGGGCAGCCCGGCATCATACATCATAGCGGGATAGATTTCCCTTTCCAGCCTTGCCTTATCGTAAAGGCCACTCTCCACATGGCAGGGAATATCCTCCTGCCCCACATCATACTGGTATACGGCGCGGTATACCACCATGTCCGGCTCCCCCTGTTCTCCCAATGCACGGTACATCGTCTCCAGCAGTCGGTCACTCACCCAGTCATCCCCATCCACATAGCAGACATACCTTCCCCGGGCCGCTTTGATTCCCGCATTCCTGGCACTGACCAGACCGCCATTCTCTTTGTGCAGCACCCGCACCCGGCTGTCCCTCTCCCCATAGCGGTCGCAGAGAGCGGGACATCCATCCGGCGACCCGTCATCCACCAATATCACCTCAAAATCCTCAAAAGACTGCCCCAGCACGCTGTCCACGCACCTTTCCAGGCAGTCCTCCACCTTATATATGGGAATTACTACAGAAAAGGGAATATCCCTCGCTTCTTCCGAATGCTCCATGCCGCCACCAACCTCGCCGCTCTCTATAATTATTTTGCAATGAATTAAACCATTTACCCTATGCCGTGATTGAAAAAGGCCGGCCAAATTGCCAATCACATCTCATGCGCCGCCCTATGCCACGAAAGATGCCGCCATCTGGCTTATCCTCTCGCATTGCACCTGCATCTGACCCAGCACCGCCATCTTATTGGAAGACATCATCCCCTTTTCCCCATCCTTCCAGATTTCCTTCTCGGATGTGGGAGTCTTCTTCTTTTTCTTCCCCTCCTGGATGCTTTGGGGCAATCTGGCATAAGCCTTGCTCTTCTTGAAAGCATCCACCTCATGGCGCACCATGGCCGCCATATATTCCTTATCCGGGTCTCCCTCCATCGCCCTCAGCACCTCGGTCTGCACGGACACCACGTTGTCCACTTCCTCCTTGGACTTGCAGCTCTGCAGCTTCGTACGCAGCACCTTCCTGGCATTCTCCACCCGCAGGGCAGATTGGTAAAGTTCCGGCTGGTACACCCGCAAATAATTCATTTCCTCCCCGCTCAGCTTCTTTCCCGCCTCCATCTTCTGGCGAATCTTCTGCTCATAAGCCGCTCGTTTCTCCTCCGGCACTTTCACTAAGGCTTCCTCCATGATGGCGATAGTCTCCCGCCAGATTTCTGCCTTGGATTTCTCATTCATATTTTCCGGAGCCTTCCGCTCCCCTGCAGCCACTGAAAATACCATACGCATCCTCCCTCCGCTCTCCTATCAAAAAACAGCCATGCATTCATTTGGGTTGCTAGCAATTTCTATATGAAATGCCCAGCATAGCAACCTTTCTATACATATCGGATAGTTCAGCCCATCCCTTTATCAAAAGCAGACCTTCATTTGCGGAATGAAGGCTTTTCTTTTAAGCGAAAATGCTCCCCAGCCCTCTCGCAGAGCATCTCCAAATCATGATAGGTATTCACTTCATTCACCTGCCGGCGAATTTCTGCTGAATGGGGATATCCGGCAGTATACCACGCCACATGCTTCCTCATTTCCCGCATCGCCATCAGCTCCCCTTTAAATGACACCATCATCTTTCCATGGCGAAGTATCATTGCCAATACAGTTTCTATGGACGGCTTTTCCTCCAGCACCCCATGCTCTCTGTAATAATGAATCTGATGGAACAGCCAGGGATTGCCCCGAACGCCCCTTGCCAGCATAATCCCGTCACACCCCGTCTCTCTCTCGCACCTCAGGGCATCCTCCGGCGTGAAGATATCCCCGCTGGCAATGACAGGAATGGAAACCGCCTCCTTCACTCTGGCAATGATTTCCCAGTCCGCCTTTCCCCCGTAATACTCCTCCCGGGTGCGGCCATGCACTGCCAGGGCGGCTGCGCCGCTCTCCTCCATCCGCCGGGCAAAGTCCACCGCATTCACATGATCGCCATCAAATCCTTTGCGAAACTTCACAGTCACCGGCTTGCTGATTCTGGAAGAGACCTCTCTCACGATAGCCGCCGCCAGCTCCGGCGTCCGCATCAGCGCCGACCCTTCCCCGTTATTCACCACCTTGGGCACGGGACAGCCCATATTGATATCCAGGATGTCAAAATCCCTGTCCTGGATCTTCTCCGCCATCTCCCCCATCAGCTGGGGCTCCGATCCAAAAAGTTGCAGGGCCAAGGGGCGTTCCTCCTCCCGGCTCTCCCAGAGCTTTTCTGTATTTTTATTGTGATAGTAAATCCCCTTGGCACTGATCATCTCCGTGTACACCAAGCCCGCCCCCTGCTCCTTGCACAAAAGGCGAAATGGCAGGTCTGTCACGCCTGCCATGGGACCTAATACCATATGATTCTTCAATGTCACATTTCCAATGGAAAAACCTCGCATATCCCGCTCCACTCCAAAATCCGCACCACATCTTGCAATCTGCGGCAGCAATATAACTCTACTAAGAATGCAAGACCCATGCATCACCCATGTTGCTTTTTATAGATATATAATAGCCCCTTCAAGGTCAGGTCCGCATCATACATCTCAATCTCCTGAGAATAATCGGCCACGATCTTTCCCAGTCCCCCAGTGGCCACCACCTTCGCATCCGGCGTGCCAGCTTCCTCCTTGATCTTCCTGATGATATACTCGCTCTGCCCAATGGTTCCATAGAAAAGCCCCGCCTGCATGGAAGAAATGGTCTCCTTGGCTATGATGACCTTGGGATTCTTAATCTCGATCTCCGGCAGATTGGCAGTGTCATTCCAGAGGGCATTGGCAGAGATACGGATGCCCGGACTGATCAGCCCCCCCTGGAACGTGCCATCCTCCGTGACAAAATCATAGGTAGTGGCAGTGCCAAAGTCTACCACGATAATCGGCCCTCCATATTGCTCATAGGCACTCACCGCGTCCACGATGCGGTCAGGACCGATTTCCTTGGGATTGACGGTATTGATGCGGATGCCCGTCCTCGTCCCCGCCCCCACCACGATGGGATGGCAATGAAGATATTTGATAATGCCGCTGGTAAAGGAATACATCATCTTCGGCACCACGGAGGCTATGATGACCTCGCTCACATCCTCCGGGGAAAACCCTTTCTGCTGCAAGATATTGCACAGCAATTCCCCATACTCGTCCGAAGTCCTTGGAACTTTCACCGTAAAGCGGAACCGGGCAATCAGCTCATCCTCCCGGTCAAATACCCCAAACGTCACATCCGTATTTCCCACATCTACTGCCAACAGCATCTCTCCTACCAACCTTCCTGTACAATATCCGTTTTCTCCCTCACCCCTAGTGTGCTGTACACTAGCATGCCCTGCCAGCACTCCCGGCATCGCCCTCTGAAATCATCCGTCGCTCTCCAGAAGCCCGCTCACGTCCTCCCCCAAAAAGACTGCCCTGTAATAAAGTTCCAGCGCCTCCAAAAGTTCCCTCTTCTCCCCCTGGATTTCCTTAATCTTGAGCACGCTCCCAATCTCGTCAAAGAGCAAATCATCCTCCCTGGCCGTCACATGGAGCAAAAGATTCCCCTCCTCGTCAAAATGAAGCGTCAGAATCCCGCCCACATCCGCCGTGTACAGCACGCACATAATCTGCAATTCCTCCTGGATGGACCTTGGAAGTTCCCCAAAATCAGGATTCAGATAAAACTTTTCCTCATAAGCGCTGGCAGCACAGAGGATATCCCCCCGTACCTCCGGCAATTCTCCATGTATATCCATAAGGCCTCCTGTCGTTTCCTATTCGCAGAACGCTATGATTACTATTTCAATAAACGCCATAGGCTATCATATCATGTTTTTTCATATCCTGTAAAGTTTTTTAGATAGAATTAAATAATCTCCCAAATATTCAAGCAATAAAAGACACCGACGGCATGGCATGTTATGAATCGCTCCCACTCATCCAGTAATCAAACCATTCCATCCTAAATGATTCGTATTTTCTGCGGGGAATTGCAATCCGATGTCCCCCGGCAATCATAATATCATGTTTGGTAATTTCAGTCACATGGCAAAGATTCACAGCAAAAGAAGGCCCCACCATGAAAAATTCCCTGTATTCCAGAAGCGGGGCAACCGCAGTCTGAAAGGAGCCGTTAAAAGTCGCGCTCTTTATGATAGAACCGTCGCAAATATAATAGCATACCAGCCGCTTCACGCGCTCCGCATACAAGATGTCCTTAACCGGAACTATTCGGATAGAGTGGGACATCTTTATCGAAATCACTTTCGCTCTGAGTCTGTCCAGATGGTCAGCTGCCTTGTCCAGGCAGCGAAAGAGGGAAGCCATATCTATCGGTTTCAACAGATAATGAAAAGCCTCCACGGCATAAGCGTCCATGGCAAAATCAGGAGATGTGGTGAGATAGGCAATCAAGCCATCATCCCCCTTGCTTCGCAGGACGGAACCTAACTGTATGCCATTTATTTTCGGCATAATAATATCCAATAAATATAAATCAAATCCACCGTGCTCATCCACAAATCTCAAAAGTTCCTCCGCAGAAGAAAAACTATTCACGGTAAGGGGCACTTCTTGCCTTTGCCGATTATATTCCCGCAACAGGCTCAGAATATTTTCAAGTTCCTGTTTATCATCATCGCATATGGCAATTTGCATCTGCTGTCCCCTTTCTAGCTAGGCGACGCCCATATGGCATTCGCCCCGCTCCATTTTAATATCTTTTATACAATGCTATAACAAATTTACCAAAAAATATGCGGATATGTCAACTGTAACACGTTTTTCAGAGTTTCTTCTTGATTCGCAGTATATTCTTTCCATCCTTATATTCATAAGAAATCTCATCCATGCTCTTCTTGACCATAAAGATTCCCAAGCCGCCAATCTCCCGCTTCTCGGCAGAGAGTCCCGTGTCCGGCTCCTTCTTTGCCAAGGGGTCGTAGGGAATCCCGTGATCGATAAAGGTAATCACCACCGAGAGAGGCTCCTGCACCACCTCCACCCGGACAGTGGCCACCCCCACCTCAGGATGGTAGGCATAATGGGCGATATTGCCAAACAGCTCGTCAATGGCAATGTCAATCTGCACCTGCGCCTTCACAGGGCAACCCAATGCTTCCAGCTGCTCATCCACGAAGGCAGTCACTTGCGTGATATTTTCCACCGTGGCATTCATGGTTAATTCTTTCATTTCCTTCACCTCCATGTGCATGCACTGCTACTCACAGCCCATTTCCTCATATATCGCTACTCTCCTTACCATCCATCCGCTCCTTATATTCCAGGCATAGCATGGTAATATCATCAAATTGGGAAGCCGTCCCCACAAAAGCATCAATATCGCCCTTGATCCGGGTAAGCAGCTCTTCCGGAGACACTTCCTCATTCCGGCGCAAGATCTCCCCCAGCCGCTCCATGCCATAAAGCTCCATCTCCTCATTGGTGGCCTCCGTCACTCCATCCGTATACTGGAACAACTTATCCCCCGGCTCCAGCTGCAGGACACCGCTGCGATACTGCATCCCCTCCATGCCCGCCAGGACAAATGCCGCCCGTATCTTGTGGGGCGTGAATCCCTCGCCCTTGCGGCTGATATAGGGAATCTCATGGCCTGCATTCACAAAGCGCAGTTCTCCTGTCACCAGATCCAGCACTCCCTCGAAGGCGGTGATAAACAAGCCCTCGCTATTTGCCTCGCACAAGAGGTCATTGACTTCCGTAAAAACCTCTCCCAAATCCCGCCCAGGCTGGGTATGGTCCTTGATGAGCGTCTTGCCAATCACCATGAAAAGCGCGGCGGGAACGCCCTTCCCGGACACGTCCGCCACCACCGCCGCAAGGTGTCGGTCATCCACCATAAAGAAGTCATAGAAGTCGCCCCCAACCTCCTTTGCCGGATCCATCGTGGCATAGATATCAAATTCCTTCCGATCGGGAAATGCAGGGAAGATGCAAGGCAGCATGGATGCCTGAATATTTTTGGCAATATCCAGTTCCGTCCCAATCCGCTCCTTCTCTGCCGTGATGCGGGACAGGTTCTGGATATACTCCTTCAGGCTATCGGTCATATGGTTAAATGCCTGCCCCAGAAGAGCCGTCTCATCATCAGAATCCAGATGGATGCGGTAATCCAGATTCCCCCCGCTAATCTCCCCAGCCCCCTGGGTTAGCGTATAGATGGGCTGGGTCAGCCTCTTGGCAAATTTGTTCGATAGAAGGATAATCACCAGGGTAATCGCCAGGGCAATCAATAAAAATAAAATTGCCATCAGCATGATCTTCCCATTGATGTCCCCAGTCGTCTTGCGGGTAATGGCATCAATATTCTCCTGAAGGTCGTTGATATGCGCCTTGATGGACGCATCATCCAGACTGATGGCAGTCACCATGGCCCAGCCCGTGATTTCCAATGGGGAATAGGCAAGGTAGGTCTCCTTCCCATCCAACGCCACCTGAGAAATCCCGGATTTCCCTTTCCCAATCTCCTTCATCACCGCCGTCAGTTCCTCATTCCCTGTCTCCAGAAGATTCTCCTGAAAGCGGTTAATCTCGCTATCCTTGTCTGCATTGGCATTGGCGATGACATTCATATCCTCCGTATTGACCAGAAAGGCATAGCCGTTCTCGCCAATGGTCGTGCTCTTTACCATCTTCTGTATATTCTCAATCAGGCCGCCGCTCCCCGCCACGCCTATTAGCTTTCCATTCACATACACCGGCATGGCGCAAATCAGGGCGACGCCCCGCCCGGAGCCATCCTGCACCGGATTGGTCCAGTAAACCCCGCCCTCCTTTAATTCTGCCGCCTCCCGGTACCAGGCAGATTCCCTGGCATCGTATTCCACCATGGGCGTAGTCAGCGTATCCGCCAGCACATCAATCCCAGAAGATTGCAGGCAGAAATAGGTGGCGCCAATTCCATTGTAGGTGCCGTCCCCGTTGTCAAAATTCCGGATGCCCCCCAAAGCCCCCTTCAGATACCGGGCAAGGTACAGTTCCCGCCGCATGGGGCCTGTGAGAGAGCCCTCGTCCAGCCTCGCCTTCACCACCGTGTCATTCTCCTCCACGATGGAATCCGGATCCATCACTGAACGGGGACCCCGCAGATGAAAAGAAAAGGCTCCCAGATTTTCAGAATCATTGCAGGAGAAATCAAAGGCATCCAGAGGCAGGCTTTTGTCCGAGCGCCCCCCGGTAAACCGATCCCCATCAGAATAAATATCCTCGGCCGCCATGGCAACCAGCCTAGTCTGATTAAGAATCAGGTTCAGACTGGTATCCGCCAGGCTGCTTTTATTTTCTGCCAGTGCCTTTAACTCCTCCTTCTTCTGCGTCCGCAGGGCATCCGTGGCATCGCGGGTCGCCTGGGCATTCAAGCCCTGCAGGCTGTCAGCGGTATTCTGACGGATATTCCAGATGCTCATGCCAGATGCAATCCCTAACAGCAAGATAGAAGCAAGGGAAATAGATAGCACCAGCCGCACCACCTTATTCTTAATCGTCTTCAAAGCAATTCACTCCTCTCTCGCAAGTCCCCAGTCAATTCATCCATATGCCGATGCTTCCCTATGTAGGCAAGCAATTCCTCCCCCTCCCCGTACAAGTGGATATCCCCATAAGGAATCTTCTGTTTCCCGATATAAGCCAGCAGCATATATTCTTCTCTCGTCTGCAATGGCTTGAGCCCGGTAAAGAAAAAGCCCATCTGAAATAATTTCCCATATGCATAAACGGCCGCCTGGTCCCTGATATTCAAATAGCAGAGTACCGTTCCATCCTCCTGACAGCATTTCTTTGCCATCCCCTGTTTCAAAATATCAGAAAAATCCCTTCCCACCTGCCGAATCCTGCAAATACTAGAATGATGCAGTGGCTCCTCCTTCCAAGACATAACCGTCCTATCCCGAACCGGCAGCATCTCCCCAGTCTCTATCCCGCATGAAACGCCCAGTCTCCGATAGATTCGGCAAACTTCCTCCGCATGTTCCGAGTGGCAATAAAGCATTCCCACGTCATCCACATTTCCCCGTCTGCACATCACCGCCTGGCTCATCTTGCCATCCTCCGCCAGAGCAAGCTGGGACACCATGACAGCATTGCGGTACAGCATCAGACGGATGCCGCAATGCACGAATCCCCGCCTGGCAAGGCTTCCCTGGCTCACGCTGTCGTGGGTCATCACGTCTGCATAGAGGGAGGCAAAGCCATCCCGCCGCTCCGCCATTTCCAACAGACGTTCCTCCTGCACCTTGCCCACTCCCATGCCCCGGTATGCCTCCTTCACCACCCGCAGCATTAGGAGGGCACTCCCCTGAAAGTCATCCTCCAGACGAACCGCCGAAGTGCTCACAATCTCTCCCTCTTCCACCACGCCACACAGCACCAGCATCTTTCCAGAGGCGCACTTTTCCAGAAGAAAATCCTCCTCCAGATATTCCTTGTAAGGATATCCGTCGCCATAAAAATCCTCGATGCAACGGCGAAAAGACTCCCCATCCCCCGGGCAGAAGGGACGGAAAATAATATCCGCACGCCGACCCGTGCTTCGGTCTTCAAACAGCAAGATGCTCCCTCCTTTTGTTTCCCTAAAATAAAATCAGCAAATTGTTCGTCCCACTTTAGTTTCCCTAAAATGAAATTAGCAAATTATTCGTCCCGCTTTAGTTTCCCTAAAACATAATCATCAGATTATTCGTCCCAAAGGTCTCCCGAAATTCAATATTCTTAGCCGTGCCGGCAATCATCTTGATGCCAAGCACCTGCTCAGTTAATTCCTCATTGTCCCGATTTTCTTCATAAAAACGAAGCGGGTCAAAAATCTTCCCGGAATTGCGGATGCGAAGCAGCACGTCCTCCCCCATCTTCACGATGCGGATATCAATAAACTGCTCCCTCCTGCCATCCATGCAGTAAGAAATGATCACAGTCAGCATTTCCTCAATTGCCAGGCTGACCTGCATGGTCTTCTTTGGCGCAAGGCCGGAACTCTCGCAAAAATCCGTAATCTTCTGGGAGGCGAACATAATATCATCCAGATCATTCTTCACGGAGAAAGAAATTTCCCCCTGCCCCTCCTCCCGGGCATCCAGAAGATACCTATCCAGGCTGGGAGAACGCCTCCGTATCATACGCACCACAACCAGTATCGTCCCCAGTGTCAGAGCATCCGCAACTGCCAGCCCAGCCCAGACTCCATCCACCCCCATCCGGGAACTGAGCAGATAGACTGCCAGAGCCAGATAGAGGAACAACCGCAGGAACAGGATCAGATTGGAAAGCATCGCCCTCTTGATGGTATTGAAATAGCCGGACAGCATCAAATTGGGAAAGGCAAAGAGAAAACTCAATGCCAGGCATGCCAAAGCCCCCCGGCTCCCCTCCCTGGCAGACGCCTCCGTAATGTGAAAGAGCGCGCAGAACATGCCGGGAAACAGGGCAATCAGCCCGGAGCAAAGCAGGGTCAGGATGCCCCCCACCTGCAGCGCCCTCCGGCACACCCTGCGGATGCTCCCCCCATCCCGTTCTCCCAGGAACACGCCCACGATGGGCATCAGGGCGGAAGCCACCCCGGTAATGATCCCGGTCAGCAGGTCAGAGACGCTCTTTACCAGCGAAAAGACTGGCAGATAGGCAGCCGCGCCAATCTGCAACAGCACGGAATTGATCAGCAAAATCTTCCAAGCATTCAGAAGATTATTGCATCCATTGGGGCTGCCGCATACCAAAATCTCTTTCAGCATCCGAACATCCACACCCATCTTTACCAGACGGGCATTCTCCGTTCGGCAAAGTAGCAGAACCATGCCAATCACCGCCGTAATAGTCATAGACAGCCCGGTGGCAATGCTGGCACCCTTCATCCCCATAGAGCAGATTGGCGACATGAAGAGCCAGGTCAGAAGCACATTCATCCCGCTGGAAAGCAGAAACAGAAGAGAAGAGGCCTGGGGCCTCCCCTCGCACTTAAGATAATTCAGCGGCAGATAAATGAATAGGGTTCCACTGCCGCCAATAATATACCAGAACAGGTACTCCCCGGCATATTCCCGGGCCTTCCCCTCACCGCCCAGCAGGGAGAGAATCGGCTCCATAAACGCCAAGGCAAAAAAAGTCGCCAAAACGCAGACAAGGACCGTCAACCAGAAGGACATGGTAAACACCCGCCGATAGGCATCATAATCATTCTTTCCGATGTACAGGTTCGCCGCAATGGAGCCGCCCATGCCAATCACTGCGCCGACGGTATAGTAAAACAGATACACAGGGCTGACCAGGGACATGGCGGATAAGCCCGCCTCCCCGAGAAAATTGCCCACGATCACCGTGTCGATCATCCCGCCCATGCTGGCTGCCAGCATGGAAAGGACAGAGGCGGCCACATATTTTCCATAAATCCTTTTCAGATAAAAATTATTCCTCTGAAGCTGTCGTTCCATGCCTATTACTCCATTCCTGATTTCCGAACGCAGAAAAATCAATCACTCCCAAAACAATGGTTCCACTCCCGGCTATGCAATCGTCAGAATATCCGCAAATCCCGTAACCTCAAAGATCTCCATAATCGTCTCGTTCACATTGGTCACCTTCATGCTTCCCTGCTTATTCATGGTCTTCTGGGCACTCAGAAGAACGCGCAGCCCGGCAGATGATAAATAGCCCAGGCTGCCCATGTCGATGATCAGTTCCGATACCCCGTCCAGGCTGCCTTTCAGAACTTCTTCCAGTTCCGGTGCCGTCGTGGTATCCAGTCTTCCCTCCAAAGAAATGCTTAACTTTCCTTCATCCAAAATTTTAATAATAGTCATATGAATTCCCTATACCTTTCCAGTACCTGCAAACTTGAACGCGCATGTCATGCGCTGTGTCGCAGGCACAATTTTAAATTTTTTTTTGCTGTGATATTTAATTCCACCACCGTATTGTTCATAGGCAATGGCCATATATTCGCATCTGGCAATCAGGACAGATACCACCTGCTCCCTGCCCCGCATCCCCCTTCTCTATGTAAATCACCTCCGTATTCCGCGCCTGCTCCCGGAAGAGGTCTATCACCGTCCTGCTCCGGTCGAAAGCCACCTCCGTCTCATTAATCTGTTCCAGCCGCTGAATATCCAGAGAAACCCCCTTTTCTATTCCGTATGGCTCCCTGAGTAAAACTGTGCATGTTGTGGACGATCCCCTCTGCGGCGATGTACTCCATCCTCCTGCCCATGCACACCAGCACGACCCTCCCGGATTGCAGAAGTTTCGCCGCAATCCTGCGGCTTAGGGTTTCAAGTTCCAAATAGGATGTGGTCCGCTCCCCGTTGCAGTCCACAATCGCCGCCTTTTCCGAATATCGCTGTGCCATATACTGAAATTCTTCCAAAAAATTCATGATATTCCTCCTAGCAGTTATTTACTTGGCTACTAGTCTATCATAATTATTTGTTCCATCTCGTGCCAATTCTGTATTAAAAGATGCAAATTTGGATAAGGGTTTATGAAATAAGAGAACTTTTTAGAAGCAAAAAAAAATGGTACGCCACTATGACGTACCGTCCTACGATCTTAATACCATTAGCATTTTCAAGTACCCTTAATCATATTCTTGATAATGCATTCTGACACCAATGAAACAAAGCCGAAAAAGCCCTATCAAAATCATAATCCATCTGATTTTGCAATGATATGCTTAATTGCAAAACAGCATGATCCTCGCCTTGCACCCGCCCTCACACGTAACCATCCTTTCCCCTCACGGACACCTCCCCGGACACGATTCTCTCTTCCCTGCCATCCATTTCCACCAAAAGAGCCCCCTCCCGGTCAATGCCCCTGGCAATTCCCGTCCTGACATCCTCCTCGGCGGCATCTTCCACCATGCCATAGTACACCCGCACCTCCCGGTCCCTATTGGCAAGGAACCGGTTATATTCCGGCACGATGGCAGAGAGGTTTCCCTCCCTCTCATACTGGCGGTAATACGCCCCAAAAAGAGTCACCGTCCTGGCCGCCAGAGCGCAGCGGTCCAATTTCTCCCCCGTCTCCAGGAAAAGGGACGTGGCCTTTCCCTGCAATTCCTCGGGAAAGCCAGCCTGGTTTACATTGATTCCCATGCCCACCACCCCGTAGTGGACGAAATTTTCCTCCGAACTCATCTCCGTCAGAATGCCGCAAACCTTCTTTCCCGCCACGATCACGTCATTGGGCCACTTAATGGCCACATCCACGGAAACCATCTCTTGAATGGCCTTTGCAATAGCCAGAGCCGCCAAAAGGGTCATGCCGGAAATCCTGGAGGGATGCAATTCGGGTCTCAAAATCAACGTCATAAACACGTTCACGCCCTCCGGGCTCTCCCAGTGCCGTCCCCTTCTCCCCCGGCCCGCAGTCTGCCGCTCTGCCACCACCAGGGTGCCCTCCGGCTCTCCCTGCTCCGCCAGCCTTTTGGCATAACTGTTGGTAGAATCCACCCTATCCAGGCATTCCACCCTCTGGCAGATCCCATCCTCCGGCAGATGGCTCTCGATCTCCGGCCCGTAGAGCCTGTCCGGCGCAGAGATCAACCGATATCCCTTATTGGAGCCGGCGGCAAATTCATACCCCATCTCCTTCAGCGCGGCAATATTTTTCCACACCGCCTGTCTGGACACCCCAAGTTTTTCACAGAGGGCAGAACCAGAGACATACTCCTGTCCCGCCTCCCGCAATGCTCTCAGTATTTTTCCCTTCATACCTAATCTATTCCCACTCTCCCAGAGTTGCCACCATCACTGCCTTAATGGTATGCATTCTATTTTCTGCCTCATCAAACACCACGGACTGGGGGGATTCAAAAACTTCGTCCGTCACCTCCAGCTCCTTCATGCCAAACTTCTCATAGACCTCTTTTCCGATGGCCGTCTTCAGGTCATGGAATGCAGGCAGGCAGTGGGTAAAAATCGCGCCATCCCTGGCATTCTCCATCACCTCCCGATTCACCTGGTAAGGCTTTAACGCCTGAATCCGCTCAGCCCATACCTCCTCCGGCTCGCCCATGGATACCCACACATCGGTATAAATCACATCCGCATCCTTCGTCCCCGTCATCACATCCTCCGTCAGAGTGATGGAACCTCCGGAAGCCTTGGCGTACTCCTGGCACTCCTCCACCAATGCATTGTCAGGAAAATATTCCTTCGCCGTGCATGCCACGAAATCCATTCCCATCTTGGCACAGGCAATCATCAGGGAATTTCCCATATTGTAGCGGGCATCCCCCATATAGACCAGCTTCACGCCCTTAATCTTCCCCAGATGCTCCCTGATGGTGAGGAGGGTGGCAAGCATCTGGGTGGGATGGTACTCGTTGGTCAGGCCGTTCCACACCGGAACCCCCGCATGCTCTGCCAATTCTTCCACAATCTCCTGCCCGTATCCACGATACTCGATGCCGTCAAACATCCTGCCCAGCACCCTGGCTGTATCCGCAATGCTCTCCTTCTTCCCGATTTGGGACCCGGAGGGGTCTAAGTACGTGGTTCCCATGCCCATATCGTGGGCCGCCACCTCAAAAGAGCAGCGGGTGCGAGTGCTGGTCTTCTCAAAGATAAGAGCCACATTCTTCCCAATGTAATGGTTGATTTTCTCCCCCTCTTTCTTCTTCTCCTTCAATTTCTCTGCCAAATCCACCAGATAAAGAATTTCCTCCGGCGTAAAGTCTTTCAGCGTCAAAAAGTTTCTTCCTTTTAAATCCATGATACATTCTCCTCCATGCTAACCTATTGCTATTCTCATGAAAAAGGAAAACCCCGAATAGCCAGACAGCAATCGGAGTTCTCTCTTTTCATTTCCAGTAACTTTCTTTGGCTTTCTTATGCAGAAAATTTCTTATTCCTTTGCCACTTCCTTCACAGAAGTAACCAGCCCGGCCAATGACTGAATTTCCGATGGAATAATAATCTTCGTAGCCTTGCCATCTGCCGCCCTCTCAAAGGCATCCAGACTCTTCAACTTGATAACCTCCGGCGAAGCACCGGCCTCGTTCAGCATGCGGATTCCGTCCGCCTTCGCCTTCTGCACAGCCAGAATCGCTTCCGCCTGACCTTCCGCCTCCCGAATGGTAGCCTCCTTCTTCGCCTCCGCATGGAGGATGGCTGCCGCCTTATCCGCCTCTGCGTCCAGGATTGCGGCTTCTTTCTTGCCCTGGGCCACCAGAATGGCAGATTCCTTCTCACCCTGGGAGCGCAAAATGGACTCGCGCTTCTCCCTCTCTGCCTTCATCTGCTTCTCCATGGCATCCTGAATGGCCGCCGGAGGAATAATATTCTTCAACTCCACCCGGTTCACCTTGATGCCCCAGGGATCCGTGGCAGAATCCAGGGATGCCCGCATCTTCGTATTGATGGTCTCTCGAGATGTCAAGGTCTCATCCAATTCCAACTCTCCGATGACATTACGCAGCGTGGTAGCCGTCAAATTCTCGATGGCTAAGATAGGATTTTCCACGCCGTAGGCATACAGTTTGGGATCTGTAATCTGGTAAAAAATCACCGTATCAATCCGCATGGTGACATTATCCTTGGTAATCACAGGCTGTGGTGCAAAGTCTACTACCTGTTCTTTCAATATCACCCTCTTTGCCACTCTGTCAATGATTGGCGTCTTAAAATGTACCCCAACGCCCCATGTAGTCTGGTATCCCCCCAGTCTCTCCACCACGAATGCCTTCGCCTGAGGCACCACATTGATGCAGGACAGAAGAATAATCAACATAATCACTAAAATTACAATAAATATTGGTCCCATAAGACTCCTCTTTTCTGCGCCGCATTATGATGATAAAGCATCTCCGTGTCAAGCGGCGCGCAGACACAAAGCGCTATTTTACTGCCCCTCCTCTATCTTCACAACCTCCAGATGCGCTCCCTGCACCTCCTGTACCATCACTCTGGCGCCTACGGGAATCTTTTCATCTGACGAGGCATTGCGGGCCATCCATTCCATGCCATCCAAAAGGACCGTACCCTTCTGGTTAAAATTATCAATCTCCTCAATCACCTTGCCTTGGCGCATCTTCACGCTATCCACATTCGTCCTCTCCCGATTATGATTCAGATGCTTCTCCACCACGGGCTTTGTGAAAATCAGCAGCAGAATGGAAACCGCCAGAAAAAGCACAATCTGCAGCCAGAATGGCGTACCCAGAAGAGCGGCCACAAACGCCACCAGACACCCTCCGGCAAACCAGATGCTAGTAAGCCCAAGGGAAATCATCTCCAGAACCACGAAAACACCCAGCGCAACCAGCCAGTATATTGGATCCATGCCTATTCCTCCTTTTAGACGCAGCGATTCCTCGTGATTTCTGCCCGAAGCGCGGGACAGAGCAAATCGCAACATCTTATATCATTTTCCAGCATTATAGCACATTTCTCTGATCCGATACAAGTGTTTCCCAACAGGTTGCCCCATCACGGTTTGCCGCACCATGCTATCCACGGTCAAATGCGACAGCCCCACGCCTCTGCCTGGCAATCTCATACATCAGCACTGCCCCGGCCACAGAGGCATTCAGGGATTCCACACTGCCCTCCATAGGAATCCGTATCCCTCCGGTAAGGGCTTCCGCCACATCTCTGGAAATGCCATTGGCCTCATTCCCGATGACAACCCCCACACTCCCGGTATAATCATGCTCGTCATACAATGCATCCCCATCCATCATCGTGCCATATACCGGAATATCTGCCGACCTCAACATTCCAATGCATTCCGCCAGATTCTCTTCATAACAAAAGGGAACACGAAAGATTGCCCCCATGGTGGAACGAACCACTTTTGGATTAAAAAGGTCAACCGTCTCCCTGCTCATAATAACCCCGGACATCCCGGCACCCTCCGCCGTCCGCAGAATCGTGCCCAGATTGCCGGGATCCCTGATATCATCCAAAAGGATATAGGCGTGTCTGGAATCCTCCAGCAATTCCTCCATCTGATACTCTGGCATTTCCACAACCCCCAGTACCCCCTGGGGCGTCACCGTATCTGCAATCTTGTGAAATACCGTCTCAGACATTACTTCCCAGGCAACCTGGACAGTGATCTCCTGCCATGCCTGCCCCTGGGATTCCCAGAATTTTTCAGAAAAATAGATTGCCTGCAACTTCCCGCAATCAAAGGCTTCCCGCACCATCTTCACGCCCTCTGCCAGAAAGCATTTCCTCTTTCTCCTCTCTCTGGCAGACTTCTGCAATTTCACGATTTCCTTGATCTTCCCATTGGATTCGCTGGTAATCATACGCTATCAATCACCTTTCAGATACTCGCTGTACATCGAGCCTTCCACTCGTTACTATTCACGGCTTCGTCATTCATCATAGCCTCAGCGCGCAAAATGCGTCACGCTTTATGCGCCGAACCCTCTATCCCTCGGAACAATCCCAAGAGAGTCAGGCGCTCTCGTTCAACTTCTCCAACTTGGCCGTCTGGTCCGCCACAATGATATTTTGCAGAATCTCGCTGATGTCCCCCTCCAGCACCTCGCCAAGGCGGTGGCTGGTAAATTTAATCCGATGGTCCGTCACCCTGCCCTGGGGAAAATTATAGGTTCTAATCTTCTCCGAGCGGTCCCCGGTACCCACCTGGCTCTTCCGTTCCGCCGCCTGCTCGCTGGCCGCCTTCTCCTGCTCCATATCGTAAATGCGGGAGCGCAGCACCTTCATCGCCTTATCCTTATTCTTCAGCTGGGACTTCTCATCCTGGCAGGTCACCACGATGCCCGTGGGAATATGGGTGATGCGCACGGCAGAGTCCGTGGTGTTGACACACTGGCCGCCATTTCCCGAAGCCCGGTAGACATCAATCTTGCAGTCATTGGGGTCCACGAAGACCTCCACCTCCTCCACCTCCGGCATAATTGCCACCGTGGCAGTGGAAGTGTGGATTCTCCCCCCGGATTCCGTGGATGGAATCCGCTGTACCCTGTGAACGCCGCTCTCATACTTCAACTTAGAATATGCCCCATTGCCAATCACCATAAACACGATTTCCTTGAATCCGCCAATTCCGTTCTCGTTGGCGCTCATCACCTCCACCTTCCAGCGATTGCCTTCCGCATACTTAGAATACATGCGGAATAAATCTGCCGCAAAGAGAGCCGCCTCATCACCCCCGGCTCCGCCACGAATCTCCACGATAACATTCTTATCATCATTGGGATCCTTTGGCAGCATGAGAATCTTGAGTTCCTGCTCGCAGCGCTCCACTGCCTCCCTGCATTCCCCCAATTCCTCCTTGGCCATCTCCCGCATCTCCTCGTCGCTCTCTTCCTCCAGGAGTGCCAAACTATCCTCCACGCCCTCTTTCGCCTTCTTGTATTCCATATATTTATCCACGATGGGCGCCAACTCATTCTGCTCCTTCATCAGCTGGCGATACTTCTCCTGGTTGCTGACAGTATCCGGATCTGTCAGTTCCATATTAATTTCCTCCAGCCTGCGCACCAAATCCTCCAAACGGTCAAACATCTTCTTACCTCCAATCCCAGATGCCTTCTTGCTACGATTTCCAATGGCCCAGCCCTTTCCAGAGCCACTGCGCCCACGGCAAAAGCCACTGACCGCCATTGCTGGCAGTATTAAAGCTCGCCCAGCACAACCCTGTCATGCCCGGCATAATCTTTCTTGCAGCGAAGGGAAGCATATCCCGCCTCTTTCATAAGACGCTCCACTTCCCTACCCTGGTCATGCCCAATCTCAAAGGCCAGAATGCCCCCGGGTCTCAGAAAATTCCCTGCCTCCGCCACAATCCTGCGGTAAAAATCCAATCCATCCTCTCCCCCATCCAGGGCAATCCTAGGCTCATGCACCCGCACTTCCTCCTCCAGCCCGCTGATTACAGCAGGAGGGATATAGGGAGGATTGGACACGATCAGGTCAAATATTCCCCCGACCCGATCAAACAAATCACTCTCTATAAAGGAAACGGGACCGCCCAGCCGCCGATGATTATGCTCCGCCACCTGAAGCGCCTCCCGGGAGATATCGGTTCCAAGACAACACTCGGGTTTTCCCAGCACCGCCAGGGAAATGGCGATGCATCCGGTGCCAGTACACAGGTCAAGCACCCGCTTTCCCTCCACCATAGGCAGTACCGTCTCCACCAAAATCTCCGTATCCTGCCTGGGAATCAGCACATTTTCATTCACAGAAAAGGGGAGACCCATAAATTCCTGCTCCCCCGTAATCTGCTGCACTGGCATCCGCCTCTTCCTCATCTCTATCTTTTCCCAATATGCCTCCCGCCATTCTGGCGGAGCGTCCTCTCCGCTTCGCAGATAGTATTCCGCCCTGCTAAGGCCGGTCACATAAGAAAATAAAATCCATGCATCCGCCCCAGCCTCTGAAATCTTCTGACGAGCCAAGGCCTCTGTTCCACGGCGAAGCAGTTCCCCATTGGTCATCCTCGCTCCTCCACCCATTTCCCTCTGCAACATAAATTTTCATTTTTTGTCGCCGTCAAAATAGTGATCCAGTTTCGCCAGATTATCCTCCTCCGACTCCTCGTCCATCTCCTGCAGCATCTCTTCCCTGCGACGCTTCCTCTTCTGGGCATCCTCCGCAATCTTTTCTAACTCCGCTTCCTTGCGCTCCTGCTCCATAATCCTGCGAGCCCGCTCGTTTGCCCTGCGGGCATTTTCCTCCTCCCGCAGCCGGATTTCCTCTGCCAGTTCCGCCCTGGTCTTCTTCCTGTGGGAATCCTCCTTCTGGCCCTTCTGCAACTTGGCCTTGGTCTTCTTTGCCGCAATGCATCTCTTCTGGTATTCCCGCCAGTCAAAAACCTCCTCCACGGAGGCAATCGCTACTTCAATCATGCGATTGTCCGGCTCCTTGGTGGTGAGCATCTGCAGAAGCATTCCCGGCTTGCTAAGCACCTCCACCGCCTTGCTGTCGCTGTTGCCAGCCCAGTGGATAAACTCATAGGACACTCCGGCAATCACCGGCACCAGAACGATTCTGGACAAAATGCGCAGCCACATATTATTAAAGTGAATAAACATGAAAAAAATAATGCTCAGGAAGATGACGATAAACAGAAAACTAGTTCCGCATCTCCTGTGATGCTTTGACTGCCGCCGCACATTTTCCACCGTTAGTTCAAATCCATTCTCTATACAGTTGATGGACTTATGTTCTGCCCCATGGTACATAAAGGTTCGCCTGATATCTTCCATAAAGGAAATCGCCACCACGTACCCCACGAAAAGCACCACTCGAATCATGCCCTCGATAGCGGCCAATGCCGCAAATGAAGTAATATGCCTGCTGAGCATCTGGGAGAGGAAGTAGGGAAGCAGCATAAAAGCCGCCACGGCAACCACGATGGAAAGCGCCACGGTAATCGCCATCTGTATTTTCTCCCTGCTCTCCTGCTTCTCCTGATCCTTCTCAGACTCCTTGCGCTCCTCTTCCTCCTCATAAAAGCTGGCAGAATATGTCAGCGTCCGCATTCCCAGCACCAGGGACTCCACAAATGCCACAACGCCCCGCACAATGGGAAGCCTGAAAAATAAGGAGCGCTCGGCCAGGCTCCTGCACTTCCCTCTGGTTACCGCAATCTCGCCCCCAGGCTTTCTCACCGCCACAGCATAAATTGATTTATTTCTCATCATGACGCCCTCTAGGACCGCCTGTCCGCCTATTCCAGATGATTTCATCCCATACCTCATTTCTGCATCTTATCACGCCTATATTATTCTATCTTCCAGTCATGCCGCCCTGCAGCACAAGTAATCTCTATGTGTTCCTAATTCACAGAAGCCTATCTTCATGCAATAGGTCCCGCCACCGATGCCAGGGCAGCGTTCCTGCACTCCGTTTCGCCCCATGCTAAACAGACACCCACTGGATGTCTGGCATCGCTGCCTATGCAACATTGAATTGCAGCAATGCATTCATATAATAACACAAATGGTCACAGATTCCAAGTACCTTTAGAATCTGTGACCATTATTAAGGCCCGCCGGGGCAGACCAATGATGTCGCTAATTAGACTGCATGCCATATCTGCGGTTGAACTTGTCAATCGCGCCACGAGCCTTTACCGCCTTCTGCTGGCCTGTATAGAAAGAATGACACTTAGAACAGATTTCTACATGAATCTCTTCCTTTGTAGAACCAGTGACAAACTCATTTCCACAGTTGCAGACAACTTTGGCCTGATAGTAGTCCGGATGAATTCCTTCTCTCATGGTTACCCTCCATTCCGCCATCCCTAATATACTGGCACATTGATCAGTAGCAGGTCTGCTTGTCTGCCCGCAACATGCCAACACACTAGATAGCAAATACATATACGAAAAAGAGCATCTCTTTTCGATTATCATTTTAACACAACTATTTCAGTATAGCATAGCAACAATCGAATTGCAAGATAAATTTATACAATTTTCGCCTTTTTCACCAACTGGATGAACTCCTGGTTATTTTTGGTCTTGCGGAACATGCCGATGATGCGCTCCACAGCCTCATCCGTTCTGCTGCCATTGAATGCCTTCCTCATAAGGAAGGTGGCTTCCATCTCCTCCTGGGTCAGAAGAAGATCTTCTCTTCTCGTGCTGGATTTCGGCAAATCAATGGAAGGGAACACCCTTCTCTCCGACAATTTCCTATCCAGCACCAATTCCATATTGCCGGTACCCTTGAACTCCTCAAACACCACGTCATCCATCTTGCTTCCGGTATCCACCAATGCCGTTGCGAGAATGGTCAAACTGCCGCCCTCTCTCATGTTTCTGGCAGAGCCAAAGAAACGCTTGGGCATATGCAGGGCCGCCGGGTCCAAACCGCCAGACAATGTGCGCCCGCTGGGCTGCACCGTAAGATTATAGGCCCTGGCCAGACGGGTGATGCTGTCTAGGAGAATCATTACGTCCTCCCCATGCTCCACCAGACGCTTCGCCCTCTCCATCACCATCTCGGATACCCGCTTATGGTTTTCTGGCAGCTCGTCAAAGGTAGAATAAATCACTTCCACATTGTGCCCCAGAATGGACTCCTTGATATCTGTCACTTCCTCCGGCCTCTCATCGATGAGAAGCACGATGATTCTCATCTTGGGATGGTTCATTTTTACCGCCTTGGCAACCTGCTTTAATAAGGTAGTCTTACCTGTCTTTGGCTGGGAGACGATCATGCCCCTCTGGCCCTTGCCGATAGGTGAAATCAAATCCATCATGCGCATGGACACGCTGGACCCGGGCGTTTCCAGACGAATCTTTTCATCGGGGAATACGGGAGTCAGCTGCTCAAATTTCACCCGCTTGCCCACTTCGTCCAAAGGATAGTCATTAATCTTCTTCAAATAAAGCAACGCCCCAAATTTATCATTTTGATTGCGAATGCGAACATTGCCTTCCAGAATGTCACCAGTCCTCAACTGAAATTTGCGAATCATGGCCGGGGAGACATACACGTCCTCATCTCCCGGAAGATAGTTGTCGCATCGGATAAATCCATATCCCTCCGGAAGCACTTCCAGAATTCCCTGCTTGATTTCGCCACTGTCAAGCTGCTCCATCTCCGTAGCGGATGGCGTATGGTAACTGGTACGCTGCCTCTCGCTACTGCTAGCATTAGAATTGTTATAGTCGCTATTATAACCTGCGCTATTGCTATTGCTGTTGTTGTAGTCATTGTTGTAATTATTGTTATAGCGGGAATTATTGCCATAATTGCCATTATTCCCATGATTCGAATAGCCGCCACTATTATTTCCATAATTGTTATTTCCATAGTTGCTATTCCCATAACTATTGCTATTTCCATAACTGTTATTATTCCCATAATGGCTATTTCCGTAATTGCCATTATTTCCATAATTATTGCCATTCATATAATTGCCAGAATTATAATTGCTGTTATGGTTGTAATTGCCATTATTCCCATTGTGATAATAATTTCTGTTGTTGTTATAGTTTCCGTTATTGAAATTGCCAGTGTGATTTCTGTTATTCCTCATATTGTTTCCATAACCCACATCACGCTGCTTTTCATTGAATCGAGTCATAGCCTTCCTGTTATACGCATATCTTTTGTCATCCTCGTTTCCCATGGCTCTCCTGTCACCCATTCTTCTGGGCATATCCTCAGATATCATAGGAGATTCTGCCTTCATCTTTTGCATTCCTGCCTGTCCTTCTACCACTGACTCTGCCAGATGTTCTTCTGCCAAGTTTTCCACGTTATTTTCTACATTTGTCCCTTGATTAGTGTTTTCTACCGCATCGCGAACTACGTTCAATAGTTCTTGCTTTCTGTAACTTGTCACACTCTTAATTCCTAACTTTTTTGCTGCTAGCCGCAACTCTACTAACGATAATCCTTCATAATCTTCAAATTTCAATCGCTATCCCTCCGATAAATTAAATTTTTACTCTGTGGTAAAAGCTAGACATGTTAAATTGCAGATTCACAGAAATCTCTTCAACACAAACCAAACACATCATGAGATTATATCTCTTATAGAATACGATTTTTTTTCCTATTTGTCAAGCAGAAAAATCTATGATAAAGTAAAAGAACGGAAAAATGTTACTATTTACTGTAACTAATTACCTATACCGCCGCTTTTAGAGGCGTCACATATAGTAAAAGCTGTTTGCTCCGTGCCTTGCATTCTATATTAGTTGTACGACAAGTATATGAGAATATCCTCATGCAAGCATGGCGCATTCTCAAACACTCAGCGTTACTTTACTATTAAAGTAGCAATTAGTAAAAAATTTAAGGAGGAATTACAATGGACAATCAGGAAAAGGCCTTGAAAATGCACCAGAAATGGGGCGGAAAGATAAATACCACGCCAAAATGCCATGTCAATACCAGGGAAGACCTGGCAATCGCATACACCCCCGGCGTAGCAGAGCCCTGCAAGGCTATTGCGAAAAATCGGGAGGAGGCATACCGATACACCATCAAGTCGAATACCGTGGCAGTGGTTTCCGATGGAAGCGCCGTGCTGGGCCTGGGAAATATCGGGCCAGAGGCCGCCATGCCAGTGATGGAGGGAAAGGCGGTACTATTTAAAGAGTTTGGCGACGTAAACGCCTTTCCCATCTGCCTGGATACCCAGGACACGGAAGAGATCATCCAGACGGTCATCCATATCGCTCCCGCCTTCGGAGGCATCAATCTGGAAGATATTTCCGCGCCAAGGTGCTTTGAGATCGAGGAACGGCTGAAAAAGGCACTGTCCATCCCCGTTTTCCACGATGACCAGCACGGCACTGCCATCGTAGTCCTGGCAGGCATCATCAACGGACTGAAGGTGGTGGGAAAGGAAAAAGAGAATTGCCGGGTGGTGGTAAATGGCGCCGGGTCCGCTGGCGTGGCCATCACGAAACTCCTGCTCAGGTACGGATTCCCAGACGTGGTAATGTGCGACATCTCCGGCATCCTTTCCAAATCCTCCCCCCATCTGAACTGGATGCAGAAGGAGATGATGGAAGTCACCAATCTGGATGGAATGACCGGGACCCTGGCCGACGCCCTGAAGGGAGCAGATATCTTCGTGGGAGTGTCTGCCCCGGGCATCGTTACGGAAGAGATGGTGGCAAGCATGAATCGGGACTCCATCCTCTTCGCTATGGCAAATCCCGTTCCAGAAATCATGCCGGATCTGGCAAAAAAAGCCGGAGCAAGAGTTGTGGGAACAGGGCGTTCTGACTTTCCAAACCAAGTAAACAACGTGGTGGCATTCCCCGGCATCTTCAAAGGCGCTCTGGAGGGACGGGCCACCCAGATTACAGAAGAAATGAAACTGGCCGCCGCTCTGGCTATCGCCGGGCTGGTAGCGGAAAAGGATTTGAGCGAGGAAAATATCATGCCGGAGGCATTTGATCCCCGAGTGGCAGAGGTGGTAGCCAATGCAGTCAGAGAACACATCCGCTAAGCGAACCCGTTGGGGCGAAAAACCATACTACTCCCTGGACTACCACTATCGGGAATTATTCGGGCAGAAGGTTTATAAAATAGCACTGGATGCGTCCATGACTTGCCCCAACAGAGATGGCACCATCCATGACCGGGGATGTATTTTTTGCAGCAACGGCGGTTCTGGGGAATTTGCCATGCCGCCCCAAGATACCATCTCTACACAGATAGACAAGGCTATTGATTTTTTACAACAACATGGAAAGAAAATAGGCAACCAATTTATTGCCTATTTCCAGTCCTTTTCCAACACCTACGGCCCAGTGGAATATCTGGAAAAGATTTTCACTCAGGCGATGGAGCATCCCAGTATTGCCGGCCTGTCCATCGCCACCAGGCCGGACTGCTTCTCCCCAGAAGTCTACAAGCTTCTGGAGAAGCTGCAAAAGCAAAAGCCTCTGTGGGTGGAACTGGGCTTGCAGACGATCCATGAAAGCACCGCCCGGTTTATTCGCAGGGGATATCCCCTAGCCACCTTCGATGCCTGCATCGCCTCCCTGCGCCAGAGGAAAATCCCCGCAGTCGCCCACATCATCCTAGGACTTCCCGGAGAGGGAGAAACAGAGGTATTGGCAACGATAAATCATTTAAACCAGCTGGCAGTAGATGGTGTAAAAATCCAGTTATTGCACATTTTAAAGGGGACAGACCTGGCAGAGATCACCCCTCCCTGCCCCGTCCTCTCCCTGGAGGAATACACGAACCTTCTCCTCCAGTGCATCGGCCACCTCTCCCCGGAGACCGTGATTCATCGGCTTACCGGGGACGGGCCCAGGAATCTTTTGATCGCTCCCCGCTGGAGCCTGGACAAGCGGCATGTGCTAAACCACATTTCCCGCGCCATGAAAGAGCAACAAATATATCAAGGAAAATATTATGACAGCAGAGACATTAAAATTATATAAATTAATCATCCTATACTTTTTAAGTCTGGCAAAGCAGGATATCACCAACGCCATCCTGTCAGACTTTATTTTGGAGCATGGGTATACGGATTATTTTTCCATCCAGGAGACCTTAAGCGCTCTCACGGAAGACGAGATGATCCAGGCAAACCAGACCCATGCCACCTCCTACTATACCATCACCCACAGAGGGCAGGAAGTCCTGGATGATTGCCAGGCCCATCTCCCCCACGGAACCAAATTGGAGATCCGGCAATATTTAAAAGAGAGAAAGATTGAAATCCTAGAAAGCACATCCGTCCGCACGGACTACACCAGAATTTCCCCTTTTGAATATCTCGTCAAGGGTACCGTCATGGAACGGGGCAACGTGCTGTTCGAGACCTCCATCAGCGTCCCCACAGAGGAGATGGCCGCGGAAATGTGCCGCAATTTTAAAAAGAAGAATGAGGAAATCTTCGGTTTTCTCCTGAAAACTCTTTCAGGGGATACCGATATGACGTAAAAAAGGTTTGAAGTTCCACTAACGCATGAAAAACATGCTAAGTGGAACTATGTCAAACCTAAGAAGAACGCAAAATCGGCGTTCTTCGTGTCGATATATTGAACAGTTTCCTATCAAGAAAAAAGATATATGGGCAGGATAGGATTTCTCCTGCCATATATCTTTTTTAATGATAGAATGTATATTATTTCAATATTACTTTCATAAACTTTTTCTTGCCGCGTTTGAGAATGACTCCATCCTCTCCAATAGCATCCATCTCCAGCACGGCCTTGGTGTCCGTGACCTTCTCCCCGTCTAGGGACACGCCTCCCTGCTCTACGTTCCTTCTCGCCTCACCATTGGAAGCCGCCAGTCCCGCCTTGACCAGAAGGCGAAGCACGCCAATCTTCCCATCCTCAAAGTCTTCCCGGGACAAGGCCACCTCCGGCATTTGCGCGGCATTGCCACTGGAGAACAGCGCCCTGGCTCCCTCCTGGGCCTTGCCGGCCTCCTCCTCGCCGTGTACCAGCTTAGTCAGCTCAAAGGCAAGAATTTCCTTGGCCCTGTTCAACTGGCTTCCTTCCCACCGCTCCATCTCGTCAATCTGCTCCAATGGCAGGAAGGTAAGCATCCGCAGGCACTTCAGCACATCCCCGTCGCTGACATTTCTCCAATACTGGTAAAAATCAAAGGGACTGGTCTTATCCGGATCCAGCCATACCGCCCCGGACTGAGTTTTTCCCATCTTCTTTCCCTCGGAATTGAGCAGAAGGTTGATGGTCATGGCATAGGCATCCTTTCCCAATTTCCTGCGAATCAATTCCGTACCACCCAGCATATTGCTCCACTGATCATCCCCGCCAAACTGCATATTGCATCCATATTTCTGGAATAAGGCGAAAAAGTCATAACTTTGCATAATCATATAGTTAAACTCCATGAAACTGAGCCCTTTCTCCATCCTCTGCTTGTAGCACTCTGCAGCGAGCATGCGGTTCACACTAAAATGAGCGCCCACTTCCCGCAAAAGTTCCACATAATTCAAATCCAGCAGCCAGTCTGCATTGTTTACTAGCATCGCCTTCCCCTGGGAAAAATCAATAAATCGGCTCATTTGCTTCTTGAAGCACTCGATATTGTGGGCAATGGTCTCCTTCGTCATCATCTTCCGCATATCCGTCCTGCCAGACGGGTCGCCAATCATGGCCGTCCCTCCCCCGATGAGCGCGATGGGCTTATTGCCCGCCATCTGCAGCCTCTTCATCAGGCACAGGGCCATGAAATGTCCTACGTGAAGGCTGTCCGCCGTAGGATCAAATCCAATATAGAACACCGCCTTCCCCTCGTTAATCAACTCCTTAATTTCCTTTTCATCCGTGACTTGGGCAATCAAGCCCCTGGCCACCAATTCGTCATATACTGTCATATTTGCACTCATGCTGCAAGCCTCCTTTGCCTTAAACTTCCATGCCATTTGCAGTGGTATCACGATCTGTAAAACAAACCTTTGGTATATTGTCGATTGCTTCGCACCTCCACCCTCGACTTTATTTTTACAGAAAAAAATCCTTCTGCTCTCGCAAAAGGACGAATTTACTCGCGTTACCACCTTTATTTGCACCCTGCTCACGCAAAATGCCTCATCAGGATACATCATATCCCTGCACGATAACGGGTGCATCACCGTCAAAGCCTACTTGCCACCGTTCAGCCCGATACTCCAAGAGGTATTCATAACAGGTTCCACAGGCGCCTCTCATCAGCCGGCTGCTTTCTGTCTGCTTTCTCTGCTACTACTTATTCTTTTCTCCGTATTTCACATAGACATTTTAACCAATCTCTCCTCCCCTGTCAATATCCGAATGACGATTTTTACTACTCACAACATCCCCTCATATCTTCTCTGTATTTCCTTGGAGCATTTTTCAAATTCTCCAATATAACGAGCAATGATTTTGCCAACAAGTTCTCTGGCGGCATGACCATCATAAATATGCGCCGTATCATTCCTATCCTTCAGCATCTCCAGCCACAAGCCTTCCTCCATAAAGTCATAAACTTCATATGCCCCTTTGATAATCTGTCTGGGAGAGCCTGTGGCCGCTATGCTACTCCCCTCGTATTTCAACAATTCTTTCAAAAGCTTCCATCCCAGTTCAAACTGCACATAGAATTTGTCAATGATGCCGCTTAAAATAAATTCATTAGATAAATCCTCCTTGCCCGCCTCTCTCAATACCGCCAGATTAGACAGATAGTTTTCATACTTTTTCATAAATCGTCATCCCTTCCTCCTCAATGCTCTCCCGCAGCTTGCCATCTATATTCTTCCCCAGGTCTACCACATCATAGGTCAATAGCGTGGAGGTTTCCTCCTCCACGTCCAATGCGAAGGAAACTACATCCCCACCGAAAACCGCCAAGTCGATATCGCTATTTCTCAGATAATCGCCTCTTGCTCTGGAGCCAAAAAGTATCACCCGGTCCAGCCGATTTCTCTCGGCCAACATCCTGATTTCTTCCAAAACGATATCCTTTATTCCCGTGGACTTCATTGGATGAATCACCTCCCTCTGCACTTCATTCTATATTATAGATAATTGCCATGGCTTTTTCAACATATAGGAACTTTTATTTTCCTCCCATTTATGATATACTTTCTCTATACCTTTTTTACCAATATGGGCAGAATATCTCTTTCTTGATTCTGTGGCATATTGCAGAAAAGTATGACGAAAATAATGAGCAAAATCATAAAAAGCGTTTGTTCTAGCGAAACTGGCATGTTCGGAAATATAATGATAGGGGGAGTCCTGACAGTATGAAAGTATTTATTGTAGGGAAGTACAACACCTTTGTAAACGAATTAATCAAAAAGCTATATAAAGAAAACGACAAAATTTATGTCCTGACCGGCGAAAAATACCACGGCAAGAAACCCCACCGTGTCTTCGAGCAGTACGCTTTCCCCTATTCCGGGGACAGCATCATCGAGGTGCTAGACAGCGTGCAGCCCGACGTGGTACTATTCACCGGCGCTTATGATGCCAATTTTCAGTGGCAGAATATCCGCAGCGAATCCATGCACTACATGTCTGGCCTGATTAACCTGATTATGTCGGCAGAGATGCACAAGATCAAGCATTTCGTCTACCTCTCCTCCAGCCGGGTATACGAATCCCACTCGGAGAAGCTGATTTCCCCGGAGGAGAAGACCACCGCCACGGAGTATGCCGGCCTGACCGTGGCCCAGGGAGAGGAACTGTGCCGTCTCTTTAATGAGACCACGGAACTGGACATCTCTATCCTGCGCATCGACAATATGTATAAGATTCCTGCAAACTTGCTGGAAGTCAACGACATCTGTTCCGAACTGTGCCTGGAAGCCCTGCGGGACAGTACCGTCACCGCCAATAATAACCACATTTTCTCCATGATCCATGTGGCGGACGCTGTGTTTGGAATCTACCAGTATATTCACGCCAGGCATCACAGAGACTTCCTCTACCATCTGTCCTCCGGCCAGTCTATCACGGAACTGGACATTGCAGGCGCCATCAAGGGCGCGGACGAAAGCATTTCCGTCCAGGATAGCACGGAAGGCATGAAGAACCGCATCATCCTAGACGGGGAGGACTTCAACCGGGAATTTGATTTTAAAATATTCCACAGTTATGAGAAAGATATCCCCGCCATATATAAAAGCATGAGGAAAAATAGGAAGGCCTTCCTTGGAAAGCAGAAGAAGAAAAAGATATCAAACGGCTTTATCCAGCGAACAAAGGCGCTTCTTCTGGCACTGCTTCCCTTTATCGAGAACTGTCTCCTCTTCATCCCGGTATTCATGGTAAATAACCGGGCAGTGGGCAGCGGATACTTTGACAAGCTGGACTTCTTCCTGCTGTACGTGCTGCTCTTCGCCGGCGTATACGGAACGAAGCAGGCGATTTTCTCCGCCACCCTGAGCGTGGTGGGATACTGCTTCCGCCAGCTCTACAACCGCACCGGCATCGAGCTGCTCATCGACTACAATACATATCTCTGGATTGCCCAGCTGTTCATCGTGGCCATGGCCGTAGGGCGGCTGAGGGACAGCACCAAGGTGATTTCCTACGAGAAGGACGAAGAAATCACCTTCCTCAATGGCCAGCTGGAGGATATGGTGTCTATTAACGAGAGCAACAACCGCATCAAAAATATTTACCAGAACCGCATCCTGGACTACGATGACAGCCTGGTAAAAATCTACAGCATCACCTCCGAACTGGATTCCCTGGAAGCCGGAGCCGTCCTCTTCTACGCCGCGGACATTATCGGGCGGATTCTTGGCACGGAGGACGTGGCCATCTACCAGATTGCCAACAGCGACTACTGCCGCCTCTTTTCCGCCACTTCCGACCAGGCGAAGAGTTTGGGGAAATCCCTGAAGTATTCGGAGATGACGGATATGATTACGGCCATCAACAACCATCAGGTATATATCAACAAAACCATGGACGAGGATTATCCTCTCCTGGCCAGCGCCATCTACCGAAGTGAAAAGCCCATCGAGATTATCATGCTCTGGGGCCTTCCTTTCGAGAAGATGACCCTGTACCATACCAATCTGCTGACAGTCTTGGGATACATGATCTACAACTCCGTGGAGAGGGCGGACCGATATCTGGAAGCCCTGGCTACCACCCGTTTCATCCCGGAGACCAAGCTCTTGACAAAGGATGCCTTCCATGAACTCCAGACCACCTATCAGGATGCCATGGATAAAGGATTTACCGAGTGTACCGTCCTCCAAGTTTCCTCCGAAGAGAACAGGAACCACAAAGAATGGAGCGATATCCTCTCCTCCAAACTTCGATTCTCCGATTATCTGGGAATCGGCCAGGAGGGAAACGTATGCATTCTGCTTACCAACTCCAGCTTGCAGGATGCCCAGTTCATCATCCAGCGGTTTGCACAGATTGGCATCACCTGCACGCCATGTTAGGGGGGATCATTATGACGCCGATACAGGAAAATATACTCGTGACAGCAATCATTCTTGCCAACACTTTGATCGCCATAGGTTACTTCTCCTTTGGCTTTTTAAAGACGAGGAAAAAGAAAAAGGCGAAAGAGTCCCCCAGAGAGATCGATATGAAAAAATTGGCTGGAGAGGATGAGGAAAAAGTGGAGGAAGAGCGGGAAAAGGAGGCTGTCAAAAAAGAAGACCAGGGGGAAGAGCCAGAAGAGGAGGAGGAAAAAGAAGAGCAGGAAGAGCATTTTGCCAAGGATGAGACAGAGCGGTTCGACTCCCTGACCAAATACGCCATTCTCTCCATTTTCATTTTCTTATGCCCAATCATCAGTCTTGTATTCCTGGGCCTAGGAACTTTCTTCTACCAGATCTTTTTCGACAGAAATATTGACCTGGCCGCCATCACCTTCTCCAAGGAGAGGGTGGATATCGTGGACCGGCCTGACATGGAGGAGGAAATGAACCTGGTTCCCCTGGAGGAGGCTATCATGATTGACGACAAGGACAGCCTGCGCCAGCTGCTGCTCACCGTGCTCAGGGGAGACGTGTCCAAATCCATCAACGCCGTGTCAAAGGCACTGAACAGTTCAGACTCCGAGGCATCCCACTATGCCGCCTCCGCCATCATGGACGTGACGACAGAATTTCAGAATACCATCCAGAAATTCCAGGCCCAGCTGGAATCTGCCCCCAAGGATCGGGAGGTCAACCAGTTGTTTATCGAATACCTGATACGCATGCTGAATGCAGGATTCCTCTCCGAACTGGAGTTGAAAACCTACGTGTTTTTATTGCAGCACACTTGCGAGAACGCATACCAGAGCAACAAAGACATCTTAAAGGCAACCTACTACGGCAGCCTGGTAAACCTCCTGTCAAAAATCGGGGAATTGCAGTTAGCGGTCACCTGGGTGGAGCGGTTTCAGGAGGACTATCCTGACCACATCGAAATGTATTACTGCGTGCTGCATTTTTATTTTGAAACCAAGGAGAAAGATAAGTTCTTTTTCTATATGAATAAGCTGAAAACATCCGATATTGCCATCGACAAGGAACTGTTAGAGCTAATCCGCATATTTAACTAAGAAATCGCTTTGCATTCGGTGCAGGATATGTTTAGCAGATCCTTACCACAGCCGCTGCGTGCTGAATATATTACCGATAGAAAGGAGGATGAGGATATGTCTATGGAAATCACTACCATCCTGGAGATGATCCAAGTGTTTTTTGCCTATGCATTTCTCGTCCTTCTGGCACCTTATATCGTTCTCAAGGCCCGCCTGCAAACCAGGACGCTATACCAGAAATTCATCATCTGCGTTCTGGTAGGGAATTTTTACATGGTAAACGTAGTATTTGCCATGTTCATCCTGCATATTCCCAGCCGGATTTCCCTGTATTTCCTGAGCATCGTCCCTGCGGCCATCGCCTGGTATAAGATCAACCATCCCGATGTAAAAGGATTCATTCTGAGCATCTATACTTCTATTACCAGATTATTTCTGGACGAGGTAAAGATCGGCACTCTGTGGCTCAACTTGACCACAGAACCCAAAAGGCGGATCAAGGCTGCTATCCGAGGCTGCGCATCCCATATATTCCATCATTTTCTGGAATGGGGAATGCTGTTTGGCCTATTGGCCTTTAATGTCTACTACTATGGCTACCAAACCTTTGTGCGGTACTCCTACGGCACCTCTGACATGGTGGTGCACCACTACTGGGTGAACCAGCTGGCGGAGGGAAATATTTTCTGCAACGGAATCTATCCCTTCGGCTTCCACAACGTGCTGTATTTCATACACGATTTCTTTGATATACAGATTATCTCCATCTTCCGGGTATTCGGCATGATTGAGACCCTGTACATCTATGCCATGATTTACGTGCTGCTGCGAAAAATCTGCCGGTCCCGTTATATCCCGATTATCGGCGTGCTGATCTTCACCCTGCCAAATTTGTTTGAAACTCAGGGAATCATGCGCTACCAGTTTACCCTGCCCCAGGAATTCGGCATGATCTTCCTCTACCCTTGCGCCTATTTCCTGATTGAGTTTTTCCAGCGAAAGAAAGAGGAGATCGCCATCGAGAAGGAACTGCGGGGTCAGAGCAAACTGTATACCTGGCTGGCCCTGTACCATATCCGCCCCAGCACTTGGAGCCTGATATTTTTTGCCATGAGCTTCTCTTTGACATTATCCGCCCATTTTTATATTACCATCGTGACATTTATCCTGTGCTTCGCCGTGGCCGCCGCCTATTTCCCAGTGGTATTCCACTACCGCTACTTCTGCTCCATCGCCGTGGCCGGCATCCTGAGCCTCTTTAGCGCCATCGCCCCCATGGCAGTTTTCTTTGCCGGAGGCACCCCCCTGCAAGGTTCCCTTGGCTGGGCATTAGGAGTGATCTCCTCCAGTTCAGAAAAGGCGGAAGCGCCGGAGCAGGATAAGAAATTGGAAAAATACAAGGTAAATGAGGGAGATGGCTTTGTCGTCTATGATCTGACCGACGCCCCCGACTCCCTCCTAGATCCCTCTGCATCTGCCCCCCCCGCCGGAACGGCAGGGCAGACGACCGCCAGGCCCCAGCCCTCCCTTCTGGAGCGCATGGAAAAAATTGCGAACGGATTGCAGAAAAAGATCGTTTCCTTTAATGACAAATTGACGGCAAACATTAATTCGGTATACATCCAGGAAGACTTCATCACCTTCCTCCTATATGGCATGGAGGGCATGATTGGGGCCTGCGCGCTGCTAACCCTGATTCGGCGCAAATTCTACTACCGCAATCTGCTATCCATGGCACTGTACCTGTTCTTTATCATCATGCTGTACAGTTCCGCAGATTTTTCCCTGCCATCCCCCATGGACCAGAACAGGTCGCGGATCTTTGCTGCCTACGCCGCCCCTGTATTCTGCGGGGTGTTGCTGGACTTGGGATATGCCATCCTATTCCGGCCCCTGCGCTACCACCGCCTGACGGAATTCTTCCCCATCGCCGCCGGCGTGGCCATGACATTTCTGATTATAACCAATGATTTCATCAAGCCACTAAGCCTGGAATTTGCCATTCAGTCCACCGGGGAGATGTACTGCAACTACGACATTATGAAAAACTATCCCGAAAAGAAATGGACCATCGTGTCCAGTACCGACAGCCTGCAACTGATCCTGCACAAAGGCTGGCATCAGGAAGTATGCACCTTCCTCGGGAAAATGCACAATATGAACGCTGATACCACGGTAACGATTCCTACGAAGTATGTATTTTTCTATATCGAAAAATACCCGATCCAATACGGCGCGTCCAACAACGTCTCCGAGGACTTTCTGAATCTGGGCTACGTCTCCGAGGAGGATGCGGCCATGCCGGCCATATACGAGGGCAGCGCAGCATACGGGATAGAAAATCGCAAGACCCTGGAGAGCAAGCTGTTCTTCTGGGCAAAGGCCTTTGAGGAAAAATACCCCCAGGAGTTCCAGGTCTATTACGAGAATGATACCTTTATCTGCTACCGCATCATTCAGAACGAATATAATTTATATAATTTTGCTATTGACTATACATATAATTAGAAACCAGCCAGTTGCCATGCACAGTAATCATAAAGAACATCTCCATGGCTGTGCAGGCACATATATGGCAACCAGCCAGGAAGGAGGAGTTTCCAGTGACCATATCAAGATCCGGCTTCATTACCATGTCCATCACCATGGTAGCCATATTATTTTTATTTCAATTTTCCAATGTGGCCGTGAAATATACCACCCGGGCCACTACCAACGAAACTCGGAAGGCCAACACGAAATTATCCGCAGCCAAGACGGTCTTGGAAGAACACCTGAACAAGAAGTCCACCTACACTACCGCCATCATCGGCGACGAGACTTCCAACGAGGTGATGATTGCCATGGAATGGTGCGTCTATATCAAGCGGGAGTTCTGCCGTTTCTCCTCCCTGGAAGAATTTGACGACAATTTCTCCGTAGGCTGCAAACTCCTGATTGTGACAGATGAGATGATTACCACGCCGCAGCACAATAAAATCCTGAAACATGTGGCAGACCTGGGCATCCACATCATCATGACCCAGCTTCCAGACACGAATATTCTGCGCAGTTCCAGCATTCTCAGAAATCTCTTAGGCATCAGGGAAATCAGCCCGGAGACCTGCAAGACTGATGGGGTCACCCTGTATGAGGGCTTTCTGCTGGGGGGAAAGACGAATTACAGGAAACTGAAAAAGACGATTCCCTATCTCTATCTAAAGGGTGGCACGAAAAAATATATGGTGGGCAGACTAAAGGAACAGAAAAAAGAGAAAATTAAAAATGAGGACCTTCCCCCCATCATCTGGAGGAATCAATACGAAAACAGTTTCATTTTCGGAGTGAACTGGGACTTTTTCCGGGACCACACTGCCCTGGGCATGTATACGGCCATGTGGGCGGACGCCAACAACAGCTTCATCTACCCCGTAGTCAATGCCCAGAGCTTTGTGACGGAAAGCTTCCCCTACCTCTCCGACGAGAATCTGGGAGACATCAAGAAAAACTATTACCACACCAGCCGGAGCCTGTCCACGGACGTGCTGTGGCCGGATCTGGTCTCCACCCTGTCAAATACCGGCGACAAGCTAACAGGCATGATTGCCCCCAAGTTGGAGTATAACAATTCCAAAAATGGCACATTGGGGGGAAGCATTGACTACTTCTTCCGCCAGACTGAGAAAATTTCAGGAGAATTGGGGATTTCCGGCACCCAGATGGCAGGCATGCCCTTCTTTTATAAGAAGCTGGAATATGACAAGAAGAACCTGAAAGACAGGGTGCCAAATTATGCTTTCACCAGCTTCTATCCCGGAAATATGCCGGAAAATATCTACAGCAAGTATCTGCACAAGGAAAATACCATTCTAAAGGATATCCAGACCCTGGTACTGCCGAAGAAGGACTATAACCACAAAATCATTTCCTTCTACGACTACAATACCCTGTGCCTGACAAAGACCATTGATGGATTTTCCCACAAAGACCGGGAGGATCTCTATCTGCGCAGCATGGAGACAGCCCTGGGATACAGCACCACGGTGATAGATTTCAAGAAAGTCTTCTACCCTGAGAGCGAGAAGGATGACTGGACGAAACTGTCCAAAGACCTTTCCCGCTACCTCACCACCCACTGGAAGGAATTTCGGGAGTGCTTTACCCAGACCACCATATCCGAGGCAGACCAGAAGGCACGGCAGTTCCTGACCATCAAATATGTCTCCTTCCGGCAGAATGATATCATCAACCTCTCCCTCACCAATTTTGACAAAGAGGCAGACTTCATCCTGACCCTGACCAATGAGGAAGTGACTTCCGTGGAGGGAGGAACCTATAAGAAAATCGAGAAGGACCGCTATCTGATTACCACCAGCCACAAGGATGTGGTGATTCACCTGCAGGCTACCGGCGCCACGGAGCAGTCCAACTAAAATAAGTGCGATGTTATAAAAAGGAGGAGCGTCATGAAAGTTTGTATTGTGGTGGAGGGCTGCTACCCCTATGTGGTAGGCGGAGTTTCCAGCTGGGTGCACAGCCTGATCAAGCAGTTCCCCCAGGTAGATTTTTCCATCCTGACCATTGTTGCCGACCGCAGTCTCCGAGGAAAGTTTGTCTATGAACTTCCGGAAAACGTCAGGGAGGTAAACGAAATCTACGTCCAGGACGTGGATTGGGTGGGCGCAAAGAAGAAACGCAGGAAGCTCCGATTGAAAAAGCAGGATTTCCAGGCGCTCAGAAGCCTGGTGCTGAATGAGGAGATTGACTGGAAAGGGGTGTTTCATTTTTTCCACGCCCAAAAGTTCTCCATCAACGACCTGCTCATGGGCAACGACTTTCTGCTGTTGGCTATGGAACTATACCAGCGAAGCTACGAGAATGTCACATTCTCCGACTTCTTATGGTCCCTGCGCTCCATGTACCTTCCCCTGTTCCTCTGCCTGCGCACCCCCCTGCCCCAGGCAGACTTATACCACTGCGTAGCCACGGGATACGCCGGCATCCTGGGGAGCATGGCAAAAATCCTCTACGAGGGCAGCACCCTGCTAATCTCGGAGCACGGCATCTACTCCAGAGAGCGGGAGGAGGATATTATCAAGGCGAACTGGGTACAGGGCGTATATAAGAATATATGGATCAATTATTTCAAAACCATGTCCAACTGCGCCTACGATGAGGCGAACCAGGTCACTTCCCTCTTTGAATACGCCAGGAACCTGCAGCTGGAACTGGGCTGCCCTGAGGAAAAGACCCTGGTGACGCCAAATGGCATTGACCCGGAGCGGTTTGCCAATATCCCCGGCAAGCAGGAGGGGGACGAGAACTTCTTCAATATCGGGGCCGTGCTGCGCATCGCCCCCATCAAGGATGTGAAAACATTAATCAACGCCTACTACTACGCAAAGCAGCGGGAACCCTCCCTGAAACTTTGGATCATGGGCCCTTGGGAAGAGGAAGACCCCTACGCCAAGGAAGTCTTTGCCCTAGTGGAATCCCTCCAGCCAAAGGACTTAATCTTCACGGGAAGGATTGATGTGACCCAGTACCTGGGCAGGATGGATGCCACCGTCCTATCCAGCATCAGCGAGGGGCAGCCCCTGACAATCCTGGAGGGATTTGCCGCAAAATGCCCTGCCATCGCCACCAATGTGGGAAACTGCGAGGGGCTGATTTACGGCGAGGGGGATGACGCCCTGGGCATTGCCGGCATCGTGACAGACACCATGTCCGTGGCAGGACTTGCGGATGCCATGGTTCGATTGGCGAGAGACCGGGAGACGGCAAAGCAGATGGGAGAGATCGGATACCAGCGGCTGATGGCAAAATACCAGCTATCCCATATGAGGGAGACCTATCAGGGGCTATACCAGAAGATGGCTGACATTTCCGGCGTTCCACTAGAGAATCCTGCAACAACAATATAGATAGAAAGAAGGAAGGAATATCATGGCTAGCTTAGGAAAAACCATACATAAGTCATTTGAGAAGAAGACCATGTCATCCAGTGCATTCGGGATGATTCTCAGCACCATGACCACCGTGGCCCCTATGTTCTTGATTATCGGGGGCATTCTGGTCATGTACAATCTCCTGGATTACAGCAATGTAATTTATGCGAATAGAGTGCTATTCTCCAGCAGCATCCTATATATTTTTATATTCGGCCTGCTGACCACCTCCCCATTCAATTCGGTGATATCAAGGTATATCACGGACAGGATTTTTGAGGAGCAGTATGATGCCATCCTTCCCTGCTTTTATGGAGGGCTGTTTCTGAACCTTACTTTCAGCAGCCTGGCAGGGATCCCCTTCTACCTCTATGCGCACTTTGCGGGAGGGATCGGAGCCATCTATGTATTTACTTGCTATATGGCATTTATCGCGCTGTGCCTCACATTTTATTCCATGCTGTTCTTGTCCATCACTAAGGACTATGGCAAGATTTCCCTGTTCTTCGCCATCGGCATTACTGTTACGGTACTGCTTGCCCTGCTCCTAGTGAAAGTGCTGCGGGCAGAGACGGGCTACTCCATGCTCTTGTCCATCGCCGTGGGATTCTGCACCATCGCCGTCTGCGAATGCGCCTATATCAAGGGATATTTCCAGGGAAACAATAAGCGGTATTTTGACTTTCTGACATACTTCAAAACCTACTGGAAATTATCTGTCACAAACCTGTTATACACCCTGGGCATGTATATCCACAATTTCATCTTCTGGACCATGGAAGACCACATCGTGGTAAAGAATACTTACGTGTGCTACCCTCCCTATGACATGGCCACATGCATTGCTATGTTTACCAACATCTCTGCCAGCGTGATTTTGATTACCCAGATCGAACTGCACTTCCACGAGCGGTACAAGGCATACTCCGAGGCAGTCATCGGCGGACGGCTAATCGACATCACGAAAGCAAAGAACCGGATGTTCTCCCTGATGTCCTACCAGCTGATGGACGTGGTGCGAAATCAGTTTACCATCTCCGTCATCATCTATCTGCTGTGCATGGTATTCCTTCCCATGTTCGGCTTCGCGGGGCAGATTACGGAAATCTATCCCTGCCTGGCGGCGGGATATTTCGTCATATTCCTTCTGTATTCCTGCATCATATTCCTGTATTATTTCAACGATACCACGGGCTCTGCCATAACCACCGTAACATTTCTAACCGTCACCGGGGTCATCAGCTACTTTGCCAGGGACTTCCAGCCCATCTGGTACGGCATCGGAACCTTCATAGGCGCTTTCTGTGGCTGGACGGTGGCATACTTCCGCCTCCGCTGGGTAGAGCGGAACCTGGATGAGCACATCTTCTGCCAGGGGGAATTGATTCCCTCCAGACATGAAAGAATGCCGGACAGCAGGGTGTATCCCACAGATGCCGCCCTGGAGGAGGAAAAGCAGGAATCAAATAATAAAAATAGGAGGAAAAGGGCATGACACTGATTGTACAAATTACCATTATTACCCTGGGGGCTTTGCTTCTGGGCGTGGTGCTGCTGGCGGCCATCCAGAAAAAGATTACGGAACCCCATGCGCTTCTCTGGGTGCTCCCCTGCATCCTGATCATCGTGGGAGGCATCTTTCCCCAACTGACCTATATCCTTTCCAACCTGTTCGACACGGAATATCCCCCGGCAATCATTTTCGCCATCGCAATCATCATGCTCTACGTAATCCTGTTCCAGTGCTTCAAGTCCTTGTCCGTCCTCACCAAGAAGAATAAGGAGCTGGCATCCCAGGTAGCCCTGCAGAACAGGCAGATTGAGCAGTTGAAGGAACAGATCCGGCAGTTATTATTGAAAGAGAAAGGCACAGAGCCATGAAAACAATATTATTCGTCATGAATACCATGGGCAGGGCAGGGGCCGAGAGGGCGCTGATCGCCCTGATGAATGCCCTGCCCCGGGAGGAATATGATATTTCCCTGCTGTCCCTAGTAAACCGTGGGGAGATGTTCCAGGAAGTGCCAGAGCATGTGCGCATCCTGAACAGGCATCCCAAAGCCCGCTCCGTCCTATCCTTCAGCGGACGGCTGGCACTGGTGGGTGCCACGGCAAAGTGCTTCTTCTATCGACTGCGGGGCTTTGCCCTCCTGGGATACCTTTTCCGAAACCTGAAACTGCAGATGAAAGAAAAAATCCGTCTGGATAAGTTATTGTGGCGGGTCATCTCCCAAGGCACTCCCGCCCCCGCCCAGGAGTATGACCTGGCAGTAGCATATCTGGAAGGAGCCAGCACTTATTTTGTGGCGGATGCCGTCCGGGCGAGAAAAAAAGCCTCCTTCGTGCATATAGACTATCAGGAAGCAGGATACAACGCCTCCCTGGACCTGGATGCCTATGACAAGATTGACCAAGTATTCTCCGTGTCGGAGGAGGCGGGAGAAAGTTTCCTCAGAATTTATCCCCAGCATCGAGAAAAACTTGCCCTGTTCCGCAATATGATCGACGTGAAGCGAATCCGAGAATTGAGCCAGCGGGAAGATATCCCGGCAGATTCCCCCTTTCTCGCAAGCACGGCCACATACAAACTGCTCACCGTGGGAAGACTGAACTACCAGAAAGGCTATGACATCGCCATACCGGCCCTGGGGCTGCTGCGGGAGCGGGGACTGGATATCGACTGGTTCATTCTCGGAGAGGGCTCTCTGGAAAGGGAGCTTCGGGCGCAGATACGGAATGCGGGACTGGAAGGGCATTTCTTCCTCCTGGGCAGCAAGCAGAATCCCTATCCCTACATTCGGAAGGCGGACCTGTATATTCACGCCACCCGATTTGAGGGAAAGAGCATCGCCATCGAGGAAGCCCAGGTACTGGGAAAGGCCATTATCGCCTCCGACTGCACCGGCAACCGGGAGCAGATCCTTTCAGGGGAGAGCGGCGTACTGATTCCCCTGTCAGCGGAAAACATTGCGGACAGCGTGGAGGAACTGCTGGGACAGCCAGAGAGAATCCGGGCATTCGAGAGAGCCAGCGCCGCCAAAGATCTGCAGCACCGGGAGGATCTGGATGTCTTCCTCTCCCTTCTCTCATAGGAGCTGCGACTCCAAACCTATTCCCATGAAAGAAATGAGGTATACTATGAAAAAAGACCTATTAATCATACTTCCCGCCTACAATGAAGAGGCTAGCATCGGCGCTTTCCTGCAAAAACTCAAGGACGCTTCCATCCTGGACCTTGCCGACGTGGTGGTAATCAATGATGCCTCCTCCGATGCCACTCCCTCCATTGTAAGGAATCTGGGCATTCCCATGATAAACCATCCCTACAATCTGGGCTATGGCGCAGCACTGCAGACTGGGTACAAATACGCCGTGGCAGAAAACTACCGCTACCTGATCCAGATTGACAGCGACGGACAGCACGACGTATGCAACATCGACCAGATTTATCGGATGCTTACCAAGGAGGAGAATCGGCCGGACTTAGTCATCGGCACCAGATTCCACAAGGACAGCCAGAGTTTTTCCATCTCCCGGGCAAAAAAGATCGCCATCCGCTTCTTTCGCCGGTTTATCAAAGTGACAAGCAAGATGACCGTCACCGACCCCACTTCCGGACTGCAGGGAATGAACCGAAAAGTATTCCGCTACTACTCCCACTTTGACAACTTCGACACCAACTACCCCGATGCCAATATGATTGTCCAGATGTCCCTTCTGGGCTTCAATATCCAGGAAACCCCTGCGGTAATGCATGCCAGGGAGGGAGGCAAAAGCATGCACTTTGGCATCATTGAACCCATTTTATACATGTTCATCATGGTGTTTAGCACCATGAACGTATATATACGAAATAGGAATAAAAAAGGACGGATGATATCTTGAAAGCAAAAAAGGCACTTATATTCAGTTTACTGCTCATACTCGCAATACTTCTCGCATCAGGAGGGATTATCTTGCATGATATTATAACCCGCTACGCCCAGGTTGCCCTGTCCCCCAGGAAACAGGTGGAGACCACGGCCTTATTAAACACCCCGGAATGCGGCTGGTACCAGCTCTACGCCTACCGCCTGGAACCAGGCACCCCCATTGACGACTGGCACCTGTACATCCGGGAGCAGGATGAGGACGGCAATCCCTACCGCCTGGCCCTGCTGGAATTCAACCTCTCCTCCTACAGAGATCGGGACCTGGATGACTCCGCCAAAGAAAACATCAGAAATATACTGGGAAATTTCCAGAAAACCAAGGCAAAGGTCATCCTCCGCTTTCTCTATGACTGGGACGGAAAAGGCATGGAGACCGAGCCCGAGACCCTCTCCGTCATCAAAGGGCATATGGAGCAGGCCAGCCAGGCATTCAATCCATTCCACAAGATCATCCACACCACCCAGGGCATCTTCGTGGGAAGCTGGGGAGAGATGCACTCGTCCAAGCACCTGGCAGTGGAAGATATGACGGAACTGCTCCTCCACTATGCCAGCGTGACAGAGGAATCCATCTACCTGGCAGTGCGCACACCAAACCATTACCGAAGCATTATGGAAGAGATGGAGCAGCATGCAAAACGCTACGAAAACTATGGCATCAGCCGGGAGCAGCTGGCCACCAGGCTGGGCCTGTTCAACGACGGCATGCTGGGCTCCGTATCCGATGTGGGCACATACCACCAGGCAGACATCGCCGCCACCAAAAAGGAGGGAAAGGAGATTCGCAAAAAGGAAATCGCCTTTCAGAACGAACTGTGCCTGCAAGTTCCCAATGGAGGGGAGGCGGTAAACGACAATCCATACAATAATGGAAAGAAAGCGGTGTCCGACTTGCGGGCCATGCGGGTATCCTACCTAAACCAGATTTATGACGAGAAGGTCATTCAAAAATGGAAAGAGAGCCCCTATGCAGGAACTGACTCTCTCTATCAGGGCATGAGCACCTACGATTACATTTCCAGGCATCTTGGCCCGCGGTTGGTTCTACAGGGTGCCGACCTCCGCTACAAGCCTTACCAGAAGAAAAATGCCCGAGGCTCGGTTACCATAAAAAATGTGGGATTTTCCAACCTTTACCATGAAAAAAAAGCCGACCTCTGCCTGGTCAGCAAAAAGACGGGAAAGAAGGCCTCCCTCCTTTCCATCACGGACAAATCATCGGAATACCAGCCCTGCCGCTGGGCGCCGGGAGAGACCGTCACCCTCCCCTTTGAAATCAATCCCTTCGACTATGAAGCCGGAGAATATACGCTATTATTCTCCCTGTCAGACCCGGAAAGCGGGGAAAACCTCCTCCTGGCAAACGACAGTTTCGACCAGGGCCGAGGGGGGTACGTGCTGGGGGACATCACCATAGATCACCACTGACGCGCAAAGAACTGTTAAACTATTTTTCAAAGGAGGACTTTTCTGGCAATATCTTCTGGAATGCCTGGCAAATCTCCTCCTTCGCCCCCTGGAAATCAATGGCAGTATTGGCATCATTAATGCATATGCTCCTCTTCCTCTGCCCGCAAATAGTTCGCACCAGCTTCTCATTATGGCTTGCCACGTTGAAATACCCGAAATCTCTGGTAATATTCTTAGCCACGAACTCCCCGGACAGCTTCTGCCACTCCCGGAAGAGATACTGATTCACATCTCCTTTCTGCCGAAAGCGGTGGCCACTTGTCTGGCGCAAGAGTCCCCCCTCCAGTTCCCATATTTTCTCAAAGGTACGCTTGCGGAGGGGAGATGGCCCATGCACGGTATAGAATCCGGTAAACAGCGGAAAAAACATCTCCAGAAAGTTATACCCGAAATAGAGGAGGGGATAGCCCCATTTCCAATACTTTCCCGGCTGCCTTCTCATATTTTCCCTCTTGTCAAAATACTTGGAAAGCACCATGGCATTGTTCAGAAAGAGATAGGGCATCATAGGGCTGGCTGTGTTTGCCACCACAGGCTGCAACGCCAGCATATCGCAGGGCTTTCCCTCTCGAAAGAACTCATCCGGCCGGACATCGCGAATCAGGAACATATCGTCATTAAAGTATACAAAATGCTCAGACAGGCCAGAAATACGGTGGATGTTTACCTCGATGGCATTGCAGTTGAAGGTGGGCAGGCATTCTCCGGGAACAAACTCCTCATGGCGAACGACGTGAAGCCCGGGATGGTCCTGACGCAGCCAGGCGGGCAGATGCCCCCATGTGACAAAATGGATTTTCCGAACCCAGGGCGCGAATTTCTCCACCCCCCGAAACCAGTATCTGAGATTACCCCAATCCCGGTATCTCTCCTCCCTGTCGTCGGAGGGCTGACATCCCTCGTAGCGGGACTTTTCCTCCCGCCAGGCCGGATCGCTGCCATCCACCCAGAGAATCACGAAATCAATTTCCGGCACATTCACTCCCATCATCCACCTCCCCAAATTTACTTTGAACCTATTTTACCATGATTTTTCTAAAAATCATATACTCTCCGGAATAGTTTTCCCAGATAGCCTTGCCATTCACATCTGCGAACTCCCGCCAATCACGAATAAATAGGGGGCAAATTAGCCAAAATAAAAAGAAAAACCCTCTTTTCCTGTTGCAATCTAGGCATTCATGGGATATAATAATATATAGCAAAGTAGATATAGGGATATTAAGGAGGTTGATAATGAAAAAGTCATATGAAAGCCCGGTTGTAACTGCGGACCAGGAATTAGTGGAAGGCGTATACATGGCGAGCGGGGATGATTGCTACACGGCAACTGCAAGGATTCATCAGAAGCCAGAGACAGGCCGGGGCGATTACCGCATTCAGTGTGACGCAAAGCATGCTGCTACCGATGGGCATCATGCAGGCAAGCAGGTATTGGTACTGACATTCAACCTGCCTGTAGAGTATGTGGGGTCTAATGGGAAGCTAGCATCTGGTGATGGTTCTACAAAGCTTAAGATTGATTACAGTTACCACAACAATGCACGTGACAACATTGGCCTGGGCGACGTTATCGTAAAGGCCGACGCTGGTCTCTCAGTTACAAAGGTAAAAATGATTGATGATGGACATGATTGCGGACAGCACTAGTTTTTTACACGCATATTAAAAAGAGGATATGCCCCATTGCATACCCTCTTTTTTTAATTTATAGGAAACTTCGCCACAGTGTAGCACTATGCCAACCAAGAAATCCAAAGAACTTTAGTTCTTTTGGATTATCTTGCAAGGGAACGCGCCAATATCCGAAGGATATTTTGCGTTCCCTTTTTTTATAGTTTTTTATCATGCCCGCTGATTGATGTATGATAGTTCCTTCCTTTGGTGACATGGGTAGATAGTCTGGATTGGAAGGACTATGGCGTAGATTCCATCATTGACACCGTAATTAACCACAAGCACCTAGGCAACGGCTCCATCATCTTGTGCCACAACGGTGCAAAATATACCGCCCAGGCTTTAGACCGCCTTATCAAAGGGCTGAAAGAAAAGGGATACGAATTCATGAAAATGTCTGATCTCATCTATGAGGGCGACTGTGAAATCAATACCGAGGGACGGCAGCTCAAACCCAATGGAGGAGCAGGCTCCTCCACAGAAATGCCAGCGGAATCCTCCGCTCCCGATGGGAACGGTCAAAATTAATACAAAATAGATGCGTTCATCCCAAAATAACCTCAAACATACTTGTTGCTATTCACGGTGGAGCGGGACAGAGGAATCCCTTCCAGCCATCCTTTCACATCGCGACCGTGAATAGCAGCAAAAGCTTTGCAGAAGTATCAATAACAAATTTGAAATCCCTGCTCCCCATCGAGGAGGGGGATATTTTTTCTTCTGACTTCCTGTATATCGATATACCTATCCTGAACCAATTGATACAGGATCTCTTTCATCTGCTCTTCCCTGCCCTGAAGTTGGGCAGCCACGGAACCGTCATATTCATTCCGCACCCAGCCGCTCACGCCGTGGCCTCTGGCCAGATGGCTCATCTTATATCGAAAGCCCACTCCCTGAACCCGGCCATAAAACTGAAACTCCACTCGAATGATCTCACCCATATTGGTCAATCCTCCAATATCTTCGACTATTTGTTACTATTCCCGGTCGCTGTGAAAAAATAATTTCTCATTATCCGTCAATAGTTTTCGCTTTTGCAGACCGTATTCAATATCTTGAATCGTTTTTTGCTGAAGTAATGTAAAAGCATCCGAAAAGAATGCCTGGACACACCTTGCAACATCACGGCTTTCAGAGGGGACTAATTGCTTTGCGGTTTCGATGTATGATTTATGTGCCTCTCCGCAAACTCACACCATGCAACCGATTTCATGTGCTTTCCGTCAGAGGCACTCGCGAATCGCCGACACTTGCGAGATGTATTTTATTCTCGCTACGTGTCGTGGCGTTATGAGCGGTAGCGAGAGCGTGCCTCTTAGGAAAGCACTGAAACGGTGCATGCTGTTCAGACAATTCTGCGAGGCACATATTCATCGAAACCCTGCAAAGCAAAGTCCCTCACGAAAGCCTACGTTGTCTAACGGCGTGCCCAGGCATTCTTTTCGGATGCGGCACAAAATTTTGCAGCAAAAAACTTCCTGTATTTTATTGAGTGGTCTGCAAAAATCAATGACGTGACGGATAATGAGAAATTATCTGTTTTTTCAAAATCAAATGTGAAAAGTAACGGCTATTTTGCCAGCCGCAAATTCTCACACTCCCCATATCCATCTGGAATGCATTCTGTAATAATCTCCACCTCATGAAATCCGGCAAAGGACACGGAACTCACTTCGTCGAATTTTGAAGAATCTGCCAGCACATATGGTCTGCCGCACTGTCGCAAGGCAGTCTTCTTCACCAGTGCCTCGCTGCTATCCGGCGTGGTGCACCCATGCCGGCGGCTGATGCCATTGGCCCCAAAGAATCCCAGCGTAAAATGGTATTCCTGAATTGACAGAATCGCCTGGGCCCCCACCACGGCCTCCGTGGTACCCCGAAGCTCGCCTCCCACCAGCAAGGCCCGATAGCCTGCCACTGCCAGCCTCCTGGCATGATCCACCGCATTGGTCACAAAAGTAACATTCTTTTCCATAGGATATTCCAGCATATATCCTGTAGTCGTGCCCGCATCCAAATAAATAAAATCATGGGGGCGAATGACCGATGCCGCATATCTGGCAACGCATCTCTTCTCCTCCTCATTCACCTGGAGTTTTTGAGAGACTGACAATTCAGCAGAAGAAGCGGGCCCGTCCAGCACAACAGCACCGCCAAACACTTTTGTCAGCTTCCCCTCCCTGTCCAAGGCATTCAAATCCCTGCGTATGGTAGATTCTGATATCCCAAGCCTGTCCTTAATCTCTGCCACCGTGATGCTTCTCTTTTCCTGCAGCAGTTCCAGAATAATTCCATGCCTCTTTTCCGTCAGCATCTCTCATCCCTTCTTTCCCGCCGAGAAACCGTATCTATGCACAGTCCCTAATTGCGACACAAACAGTTTCATAAAAGAAGAATCTGCGCAGCATTCATTTATGCTGTAGCAGATTCTTCTTAAGTGCGACTGTAGTTTTCCTTGCGCATGTTTTTTCATGCGCTATGGAAAACTTCGCACCTTTCACACCTGAATCCTCTAATGAACCATATCGCCCTACAGATTCTCCTTGATGAATGCCGTCACCTTATCGTAAGCGGCATCCTCGTCTTCTCCGTCAAAGGCAACTACGACCTCCATGTCCTTCTTCACGCCAAGGCCCATCAGGCCGAAAATCTTCTTGCAGTCCCCGGACTTCCCATCCTTAGACAACGTAATCTTGCAGGAAAACTCCTTTGCCACCTTGACAAGCTCCCCCGCCGGACGAGCGTGAATCCCCTCTGGATCTGTAATCGTGTAAGTAAATTCCTTCATGATGATTTCCTCCTTCTATCATAATATTTTTAACATTATAACATCATCCAACCAAATTTGAAAGCATTATGCCTCCACCTTTTTCTTAAGAACCCCTAAAAGCACTGCGGAAATTCCCGTTCCCACCACCAGTGCCAGCAGGTACATCAACGCATTGCCCACCACCGGAAATACGAAGATACCGCCATGGGGCGCCATCAGCGTACACTGGAATGCCATGCTCAGCGCCCCGGCCGCCGCAGAGCCAATGATGCAGGAAGGCAGCACCCGCAGCGGGTCTGACGCGGCAAAGGGAATGGCTCCCTCGGTGATGAAGGCCAGGCCCATGATAAAGTTCGTAGGCCCCGCATCCCTCTCTTCCTTGGTAAACTTATTCTTAAAGAGCAGGGTGGACAATGCAATGGCGCAGGGAGGCGTCATTCCCCCAATCATAACCGCCGCCATAATGTCATAGTTTCCGGAAGCAATGGCCGCCGTGCCAAATACATAGGCGGCCTTGTTAAATGGGCCTCCCATATCAATGGCCATCATGCCGCCCAGCACCAGGCCCAGCACGATTCGGCTGGAATCGCCCATGCCCTTTAGCCCGCTGTTCAGCGCAGTATTCACTGCTCCCATGATCGGCTCGATGACAAAATTCATAGACAGGCCAATCAACAGAATGCCCACCACCGGATAAATCAGCACTGGCGCCAATTTCTCCAACGCCTCCGGCAATTTCTCGCACACCTTCCTCAGTGCCACAATCACATATCCCGCCAGGAATCCTGCTACCAGAGCCCCCAAGAATCCCGAGGTGCCATTCGCCGCCAGCATGCCGCCCACGAATCCCAATGCCAGGGCTGGCCTATCGCCGATGGCCATAGCAATGAATCCCGCCAGCACCGGAAGCATCAAGCCAAAGGCAACGCCGCCGATATTTTTCAGCATAGCCGCCACTGGCGTGATGGTACCAAAATTCCCTCGCTCCTCTACAGAAAGCGTAGACATATCCACCGCAAATCCGTCAATCAGGAATGCAAGGGCGATCAAGATGCCGCCGCCCACCACGAAGGGAAGCATATGGGACACCCCGTTCATTAATTGCGTATAAATCTGATGGCCGATACTCCCGCCAGACTTCCCTGCCTGCTGATTCGCCGGCGCATTGGCCGCACGAAATACGGGAACATCCCCTGACAACGCCCGGCTGATCAACTCTTCCGCCTTATTGATGCCGTCAGAGACCTGGCACTCGATCACCTTCTTGCCATCAAATCGATCCATGGGTACCTGGGCATCCGCCGCCACGATAATGCAGTCCGCCTCCTGAATCTCCTTCGCCGTAATCACATTTTTCGCGCCGCCGGAACCTCTGGTCTCAATCTTGATATTCACCCCGGCCGCCCTAGCCGCCTTTTCCAAGCCCTCTGCCGCCATATAGGTATGGGCAATTCCAGTGGGGCAGGAAGTCACGGCCAGAATATTCGCCCCGCCTCCCGTTTTGGTATTCTCCAGCCTCTCGTCTATGTCCGGCTTCTCATCATCCGCCTTGTCAATGATAGACAAAAACTCCTCCACGGATTTTGCCTCCCGCAGCGAGCGGGAAAAGTCTTCGTCCATCATCAGCACGGACAACTTGCTAAGCACATCCAGATGGACATTGTCTTCCGTATTAGGCGCGGCGATCAGAAACATCAGCGTCACCGGCTCCCCGTCCAGAGCGTCAAAATCCACCCCGTCCCTGACCACCATGGCCGCCAGCCCCGGCCGCTCCACCGCATCGCATTTCCCGTGGGGAATGGCAATCCCTTCCCCGATTCCCGTAGTGCTCTCCTCTTCCCTGAGATACACCTGCTTCCGATAGGCTTCCAAATCACGAATCTTTCCACTCCGGTTCATCAGTTCCACGATCTGGTCCAACGCCTCGTTCTTGGTCTTTGGCGCCCCATCCAGCAGAACGCTTCTTTTGTCCAATAAATCTGTGATTCTCATAGGCTCTCTCCTCCTTCTATCTCACTGCAATTCCTGGATTTCCGTGATGCCACGCTCTGCTTCAATCTCTTCCTTTGTGGCCAGCATCTCCGAGCATGCGCTGGCTCCCCCGGACGCCAGCCCCATCCGGAATGCCTCTCTGTAACTCTTCTCCTTCATCCATCCGGCAAGAAATCCTGCCACCATGGAATCCCCGGCTCCCACCGTATTCTTCACCTCTCCCTTGGAGGCTTCTCCCGCCAGCACTTCCCCATTCTCTGCCAGAAGCACTGCGCCCTTTCCTCCCATGGAAACCAGCACGTTCCTAGCTCCCCGCTCCTGGAGTTTCTTTGCGTAGGGTATCACATCCTCCCATTCGGAAAGCTTCACGTCAAAAATCTCTCCCAGCTCATGGTGATTGGGCTTGATGACAAAGGGATGATATGGCAGTACATTCAGCAGCAAATCCTTGGTGGCATCTACCGCAATGGTAATGCCCCGATCTTCCAGACGCTTCATAATCTGCTGGTAGATGTCATCCGGCATGGTGGCCGGGATGCTCCCCGCCAGCACAAGCACGTCACCAGAAGTCAGGCCGTCCAGCCGTCCCATCAATTCCTGGATCTGCTCATCCCCAATATCCGGCCCCTGTCCGTTGATTTCCGTCCCATCAATATTTTTTATCTTCAAGTTGATGCGAGAATTTCCATGACTTAATTTGATGAAATTTGACTGAATTCCTTCCTGTTCCACTTCCCGCACAATCTCTTCCCCGGTAAAGCCAGCCACGAACCCCAGGGCCGTATTGTCAATCCCCAGATTATTCAGCAAGATTGAAACATTAATCCCCTTGCCCCCCGGCAACATCAATTCACTGGATGTCCTGTTGGTCATTCCCAGTTCAAAATCCTCCACCGACACGATATAATCCAGAGAAGGATTAAACGTAACCGTATAAACCATATGCTCTCCTTTCTGCCACCTCAAGGCAGCACCTCCGACAGTTGATTGCTCACGTCTCTGCATTTGCCAAAACAACAATATGTTTTTCTATGTTAAATGCATTATATACCCACAAACATTCAAAATCAATCAAACTAATTCACAAATAGTCATTTATTTTTTTGTGCAACCTGCACAAAAGAAACAAATTCGCTGGCAGCCTATCAGTCAAATCCCCCCGCCGCAAGCATAGAACTATTTGACCTGGCTTGATCACAATGAAAGAGGGCCGCAAACATATGTTTACAGCCCTACATTCACATCATGCCTGCCGCTCGCTCACAAACTGGTCAACCAGACGCCGTACATTCTCAAGGCAGCCGCCACACACGGTCCCTGCCCCAGTAGCCGCCTGCACATCCTCCAATGTGACAGCCCCTCCGTCCACCGCCTCCTTGATCATACCATTTGTGACATTCTGGCAATAACAAACCACTTTCTCTAAATCCATCACATGCTCCTTTCCATCATAGCATGCGCATTTGCCGCCATTTTATGCATGCGGCCATCACAGCCAGAGACATGCCATCTGCCAGCGTATCGAAAATGAACCGCCCTACTTCCTCTGCCCATATTCATTCACGGAAATCTTATCCAAAATGCGATTCAAGCAGATTTGCATCACATCCCCCGTCTCATTTTCTATCTTAATCACATGGACGGATACCCAGTGGTATTCGCCCTGCCTGTCCTTCTGGTACAGTTCCGCATATACCTCATTCTTTCCATTTCCATAATTGCGCAACAGATTCTCCCTGGAAAAGCATCGCAAAAATAACTTTTGATAATTGGAATGAATATTCTGCACCCCATCTTCTATCATATCATCATAGCACCCCGAAAAATCAAGGTCGCTATACAAAAATCCCTCATCCCTCACCATAGTAAAAGTATTCTTAGTCAGATTCGCCAAGATAATCATGGGATATACCTGCATCACCGCATGGACAATCCCCATCATTTCTTTTATGGAAATATGACTTTCTTCTTTCAAATTCTTGCTGATTTCATCGAACATATCAATCACCCCCATAGACTCTTTTCTACATTTCTCTACTTTTTTATTATAACCTATATTCCCCCTTTTTTCTATAACAATTCTATCAGCAAAAAGGGAACGCAAAATATCCATCTGATATCAATGCGTTCCCATTGCAATTACAGTTTCTGGAAGAGAATCCTTTCTATTCAACTACAGTTTTTCCTGTGAGCCTTCAGTTTCTTAATCGCCCACTGGTAGTGGCTGGAAGTAGTGCTGACAAAGTATGAGCCAAGCGTGCTTCCGCCCACCCAGGAATAAGCACCCTTGGAGAATAACTCCTCGCTGGTAAATGTCTCCGCCAATTCCATCACCTCCTGATGGGAGCCAGCCAACATTTCTTTCGCCTCCTCCAATGTGGTATTCTGATGCTTCTTCCAGAAATCCACATTCATGACGCCGTAGGTCTTCCAATTAATCGTACCCGGAAGGAATTTCCTATCCTCCCCCTGCCTGTTCCCCCGAACCCACTGGATTAGCAACTGATGCCATTCATAGAGATGCACCAGCACATCCCGAAGATTCTTATCCCGCCCCCAATGGGCCTCTTTCTTTCTCACATCCTTTGAGAAATCAAAGGGCGTGGTTAATTCCTCCTCTGTCAGGGAGGCAATCAAACCATTCATCTCATCATACTTCTCTGCTGACGCGCTGATTAAATCTGATTTTGTGGTAGGTCTTCCCATAATTCTTCCTCCTTCTATTGCTCATGGCGGCACTGTCAAATCCCGCCAGTGCCTCTTCAATGCACCGACACCGCCTCAGAGCCTCAACGCCACCTTAGAGCGGCATGTCCATTTCGTATGATACCATTCTACCACACAAACCCTGACACCTTCTGTCAAGGTTTATTTTTTTCGAAAATCAATCTTCCATGCTCTGCCAGCCGATGCCTCAAATCCGCGGGCGAGATTACATCCAGCTTCGTCCCGAAAGAGAGGAGAAAGCCCATGAGCCACTCATCCTCGGGCATCTTTGCAGATACGAGCAGGTCCCCATCCGCCTGCCTTTCCACCTGCTCCCCGTCAAATTCGTCATACACCCGGTACGCCATCTCTGCCGGAAAGCGAAGCCGCATGGAAACCTCCCTCCGGCAAGAGCCATCCCCCTGCCGCATGTCCTGTTCTTCCGGGATAACCTTGGGCAAGAATGTCTCCTGCAAAAGTTCAAGTTCCAGTATGCGGACCAGTTTGAATATGCGGAAATCCTGCCTCTCCCTGCACCATGCCTTCAGGTACCACGCCCTGGCTTTATACATCAGTTTTAACGGCTGCACCACTCTCTCGCTGAGGGCTCCGGAAGTTCCCGCATAGACAATCTTCACATATTGGTGGTGTATCACTCCATGCTTTAGCAATGAAAACTTCTCACCGTCACGAGTTCCTCCCTCCCCCCACCTGGAAAAATCCACCTCCAGCCAATGATCTGATGGCATACGAAACAATCCCGAAAGTTTTTCCAGCGTGGCATCATGGCCAGCATATCCCGTGGCACTGAATGTCTGAAGCGCGATGAGAATCTCCTTTTTCTCCTCCTCAGACAGCAAAGCCTTGTCCAGAATGGCATGATTCATCAAATAAATCCCGCCGTTCCTCCCTGTTTCCGCATAGATGGGAATGCCCGCCTCGCTCAAGGCATCCACATCCCGATAAATCGTCCTGACAGAGACCTCAAACCTCTCTGCCAGTTCCGGGGCGGTGGCATGCCCCTGGTCCAGAAGATGATATACCATCTTAAAAAGCCTGCTCTCTTGCATTCCATTTCCTCCCTTTCAAGCAAATCCATGTATAAAAATCTTTTCCCGGGGCACACTCTATGACAAATCAAACTGTTGCTATCACAGCGATTTCTCGAAAATGGCTGTGAATTACAGCAACAAACTATCAATAGCAGAAAGGATACTATACTATGAAAGAAATCACACGCAGCAGCAATTGCCACAGGACAGGGACAAAGCAGGAAGCCCCCAAAAATGTGCAGGGAGCCTCCGACAGTTCCGACCAGGATTCCTCTCGGAGCAAGTATGTGAATGAGACCGACCGCAGACAGCGCCAGGATGGCCCTGGCGGCAACTAATCGCCAAAAACTACGGAAAAAGCAGATACCCCGCATCGAATTGCGGGGTATCTTTTTGTTCTATTTCACTGCCACTCGCACCGCCAAAACCATCCTTCTGGAAAGGCTCTCAGATGAAGCATACTTGCATATCCTGAATTAGAGCAGTTCCGCCCGCAACTGTTCCCCACTCTTGGGACTCAAATATGCAGGGGGGATATCAAGCACCGTCCTGCAGCCGCTCTGTCCCTCCCGGGCCAGACGATAGGCTGCCCTGGCATAGGCAATCAGCACGCTGGAGGTGAACTCCGGATTGGAATCCAGCTTCAGGCGGTATTCAATCAGATGGCGATTCTCCTTCTCCAGTCCCGTCACGCCGCTGCGCAGCACCAATCCACCGTGGGGAATGCCGCCGTGATTCGCCCGCAATTCCTCTTCGCTGATAAAATGCACCGTGGTGTCATAGTCCGCAAAATAGTTGGGCATAGTCTTAATCTCTTCCTCAATCTTGGCCGCATCCGCCCCCTCTTCCAGCACCACGAAGCACTCCCTGGTGTGCTTTTCCCTGGTAGTAAATTCCGGATTCTCCCCGGAACGCACGGCCTCCAGGGCACTCTCCACCGGAATGGTGTACTGCTTCGCATCCTTTACCCCCGCAATGCGGCGCAGGGCATCGGAGTGTCCCTGGCTCACGCCCTTTCCCCAGAACGTATAATCCTTCCCCTCCGGCAGAAGGGCATTGCCAAACAAGCGGTTCAGAGAGAACATGCCCGGGTCCCAGCCCACGGAAATAATGCCCACATGGGAGCTTTCCCTCGCCACCCCGTCCACATTGGCATAATGCTCCGGAATCCTGGCATGGGTATCGAAACTATCCACCACGTGGAAATACTTCACAAACTCCGGGGTCTGTTCCGGCAGATCTGTGGCACTGCCGCCGCATAAAATCATCACGTCAATGCGATCCTTCCACTTCGGGGCATCTTCTACGCCGCACACTGAGGCCCCATCCGTGAGAACGGACACCGAAGCCGGGTCCCTGCGGGTAAACACCGCCGCCAGTTCCATATCCTCATTCTGTCGGATGGCGCACTCCACGCCACGCCCCAGATTGCCGTATCCCAATATTCCAATCCTAATGCTCATAATCTGTCCTCTCTTTCTCGGTTGCTAGTGTTCTGGCACGATTATATAAGCATGCTAGCACACCAGCACCCAACTTTTTTCCTATCATCTTACAGCAAGACAGCCCATTTGTCCATATGTCAATCTTTCCGTGTCCTTTTTAGCAAATCCCCGCCAGATCCTTCACCACCTCCCCCGCCATGATCAATCCCGCCACGGACGGTACAAAGGCCACGCTCCCCGGCGTGCTTCTCCTGCCCTCCTCTCCGTCCATGTCCCCCACAGGAGTAAGAGGCATTTCCTCGGAATACACCACCTTCAGTTTCCAGATGTCCCTCTTCTTCAACTCCCGGCGCATCACCCTGGCTAGGGGGCACACCTTCGTGCTATAGATATCTGCTACCCGGAATGCACTGGCATCCAACTTGTTCCCCGCCCCCATGCTGCTGATGATGGGAATCCCCCGCTCTTTAGCCTCCATCACTAGGGCAATTTTGGCCGCCACCGTGTCCACCGCATCCACAATATAATCATACTCTCCAAAAGGAAACTCTTCCTTACTTTCCGGCAGAAAGAAACAGGGATATACCTCTATTGCCGCCTCCGGATTAATCTGGCGAATCCGCTCCCGCATAGCCTCCACCTTAAGTTGCCCCAGGGTATCATGGGTAGCGATAATCTGGCGGTTCAGATTGGATGCCGCCACCCGGTCACTGTCAACCAAGTCCAGGGCTCCCACGCCGCTGCGGGCCAACGCCTCGCACACATAGCCCCCCACGCCGCCGATGCCAAAGACCGCCACCCTGGCATTTCCCAGCCGCTCCATGGCCGCCCTTCCCAAAAGGCCTTCCGTCCTCGAAAACTGCTCTGATATCATTTTTGCATCCCCTATCATTTCTTCAAAATAATATTACCTTACTAAAAAACAATCCTATTTTATTACTCTCTTCATGTCATCAATATTATTACCTCGGTCCCATAAAGCGATTTCCATTCAAATGTATCATGTGTTGCGGCATTTCAGCAATCCATACTTCTGTCTCCCAAGCTAATTGCTCAGAAAACCTTTTATATGCTTTAAAATCCAGAAATGCTGTGATAAATATTTTGCCTACACATACATTTTTGGTTAGTTCCGTAATTTCAAATATTCTCTTAGAATCCATCGGACCAACAGAAGTAACACATTCAATGAAATAAATCCATTGTCTATCTTCTCGATATAATACAACATCAGGCATCTTATCATGCAGAGTAATTTCGAAGCCCAGTTCTGATAATTTATCTCTATTCTTGAACAAATCTTTTTTAATGGTATCCCCAATATATAAACATTCTGAATTTGGTGCAAACCTCGGCGCAAATTCCTCAAGAACGGCCTTTTGTAATTCATTATGCTTCCCAGCAGAAAAATTAAAATCCGAGCCACTTATTTTAATTGGCATCATTGTCATTTTCTTCTTTGATGCATACACATCGATTAAACTTTCATGATATGCACGGAATCTATTTAATGACGTTAACCACATTGGCGTCTGTATAGCCTTTATGATCTGTAGCGTCTCATCCGTCAATCTATACCTATAATTAGGGCTATTGGTCGCCTTTCCATTGTCCTCTACCAATGCTGCTGCGCGAAATCTGTGCAATGCTTGTTTTCTAAATGTTTCCCTGCTGTTTTCTGCATAACTAGTACCATAATATGTATTGACAAATCGAATCATATCATGAATCCTGATCCATTCATTTGATGCCGCACTCCAAGTCATATTAGGCTTTATCCCTGCCATTGCCAATATTACATAACAGCAAATATCATTTTGCTGCGCCTTTGGCATTCCAATTTCTTTCAAAAAATCTCTCACTTCCTGAATCTTATCCACAATATCCCTCCAATATCAAATTACAGTTTGACTCAGAATAATCATTGCTACTCATCAATCTCTTTCCCATTTCTTGCACACTTTCCAAATCAGGGACGGGCATTGCATTTATTTCCGTTGAGTTAACCTGAGTTGAGCCATTTAAAATGCGATAATATTCATCATATATTGTGGAGTTAAATATCACATATAGCCCATGCACTAGACACTCCGACATTTCTGTCAATAACCCATCCACAAAGTTGACTTTATTTTGTGTACTTATTTTTTTATATTGAGGAAAATCTTTTGCTAAATACATACCGCACTGCAAGCGTCGAGGCTCCTCTTTTGCGGTAAAGCGTTTCACAAACAAATAATTTTTATTGTCCTGCGTTAATCCCATTTTATCTGTAACAATATATTCATACTCTTTCTGTATCGGAAATTGAACTGTCCCCTGTTTTATATGCTGTGAATAAAATAACGGAATTGCCCCATCTTCCTCAGCATTCCTTAGAATTTCTCGATTGCGAAAATCTACAGTCAAGCCAGTTTTCATTCTCACTCCAATATCCGGCAATGTTTTATTAAATTTGTGCAATTTTTCTAAAACAGAAATTTGTTTTTCATCCGTTACCAGATAAACATAATAATTCTCTCCTGAAACAACCAAGCTATATGGTACTTTCAGAGAAGTTATATTGGCAAAATCATCACTGGCTTTTGATGATGTTATCGTTACTGTTTCTGGTGTATCAATTTGTTTCTTCACCTTTACGATGATTGTCTCCTGCAAAACATCTTCCTGCTCAAAGACCTTATTTCGACTTACGAATAAATGAATATGATTTAATTTTCCCTCTGTCAAAAAATACTCTCGAAACTTCTTAAAATATGCCCCAGATGTCCAAGAGCGGGGAATAATATACACCATTTCTCCATACTCCTTTAGATTAAATAATCCCATTGAAGCAAAAAGAAAATATAAATTCGGCGCACCATAACACACTTCTGGCATTGCAATAGCTTCTGGTGCATCCTTAGGTATCTTCATATACGGAGGATTTCCAATGACAAAATCAAATTTTTTAGGTTTCACACTTCCCCCTATCATATGATTAAAATCAAGATACTGACTCAATATATAATTATCAGAGATAATGTCAAACATCAGGTTTTTATTTGATTTTTTTTTACAATATTCCAAATTACTTTTTAATAAAGGAAGCACATTGCTATCATTTTCGTAACAAACAACCTCTATCTCTTGGACACTGTACACATTTTGAAGTCGTTCAATAAAAGCACAGGACAATATCCCCGAACCCGCACCTGCGTCTAATATGGTAACTCTAGACAAGTCTGTGGGTATCGTATAAAGGCTCGCCATAAAACGTGCTGTCTCCATACTAGTAAAGAACTGCCCATATTTCTTCCGTTTTATCTTAGGCATATTATCTACATATTCATTTGTAAGGTCACTAATTTTCTCTAGCATAATTCGCTCCACCTGCCAATTTAGTTGTGCGCATCGCACAGTAAAACACATGCCTGAATAGCATACTATAGAGTTCATGAAATATAGAGGATTCATGACAATAACCTGCCATAAATCCTCTATGCCCCTTTTTATTCTCAGTAACCATTCATTTTCCTTACGATAACTTCCAAATATCCTCATTATACTGGGCAATCGTCCGATCAGAAGAGAAAAATCCCGCCTTCCCGATATTCACCAGCATCTTCCTTGCCCAAGCACTGCGGTCCTCATAGTCCGCAAAGACCTTCTCCTTCACCTGGATATAGTCCTTGATATCCAGAAGAGTCATAAACCAGTCCTTGGTCACCAGTTCCATATACAGCCGAATCAGGCACTTCTTATTGCCCACGGCAAACATTTCCTTGCTGATGATAAAGTCCACCAGTTTGGATATCTCCTTATCCCCGTCATAGAAACGCTCGGAACAATAATCCCCCTTGTCATAGTGCTGAATCACCTCGTCGCTGGAAGCGCCAAAGATATAGATATTATCGTCCCCCACGAACTGATGAATCTCCACATTGGCACCATCCTCCGTGCCCAGGGTCACAGCCCCGTTCAGCATAAACTTCATGTTGCCGGTCCCGCTAGCCTCCTTGGAAGCAAGGGAAATCTGCTCAGACACGTCTGCCGCCGGAATCACCTTCTCCGCATAGGTCACATTATAATTTTCCAGCATCACCACCTGGAGGTAAGGACTCACCTCCGGGTCATTCCTAATCACTTCGGACAGGCAGAGAATCAGGTGAATGATGTCCTTGGCAATGGTGTATGCCGGTGCCGCCTTTGCCCCGAAAATCATGGTAATCGGCGTTTTCGGCTTATTGCCCGCCTTAATCTGCATATATTTGTATATGATATAGAGGGCATTCATCTGCTGCCTCTTATACTCATGGAGACGCTTCACCTGCACATCGAAGATGGCATCCTCCCGAATATCAATCCCCTCTTTGTTCTTTAAATACTCCTTGAACTGAATCTTCTTCTCCTTCTTGATGGAGAGAAGCTTCTCCAAGTCAGCAGCATTGTCTGCCGCAGAGATGAATTTCTCCAGTTCCCCCGCATCCTTCTTGTAGCCCTCGCCAATCTTCTCGCTGATAAATGCAGAGAGCTCATGGTTGCAGTGGAGCAACCAGCGGCGGAACGTAATTCCGTTAGTCTTATTATTGAACTTATCGGGATAGATATCCTTGAAATGCTTCAGCTCGCTATCCTCCAGAATCTGAGTGTGCAACGCCGCCACGCCGTTCACGCTGTATCCATAATGGATATCAATGTGGGCCATATGCACACGCTCGTCCTTGTCAATGATATACACACGCTCGTCCTGGTATTTCTCCCGCACCTTCACATCCAGCATCTTGATGATGGGAATCAGCTGGGGCACCACCCGGTCTAAGAACCACAGGGGCCATTTTTCCAATGCCTCCGCCAGAATGGTGTGGTTGGTGTAGGCACACATCCTGGACACGATGCCGATGGCATCATCCATCTCAATCCCCCGCTTCACCAAGAGGCGAATCATCTCGGGAATCACCATGGTAGGATGGGTATCATTGATCTGGATCACCGCATAGTCCGGCAGGTCATAGAGATTGCTTCCCTTTGCCAATGCCTCGTCGATAATCAGCTGGGCCGCATTGCTCACCATGAAATACTGCTGGTAGATGCGCAGAAGCTGCCCCTGGTAATCGCTGTCGTCAGGGTAGAGGAACAAGGTCAGGTTCTTCGCCACGTTCTCCTTGTCAAAATAAATGCTCCCCTCGTGGACAATGCTGTCATCCACCGTATCCAGATCGAATAATTTCAGGGTATTGCACTGATTGTCATAGCCCGTCACATCGATCTCATACATCACGGACTGCACGGTCTTACCTCCCAGAAGCACGGGATAGCTCACGTCCGTCCTGCGCAGCCAGCTCTGGTCCTCAATCCAGGGATTGGGCACTTCCTGCTGCAAATTCTCCGTAAACTTCTGCTGAAAAAGACCCAGATGGTAATTCAGTCCCACGCCATCCCCGGGCAGCCCCAAAGTGGCGATGGAATCCAGAAAGCAGGCCGCCAGACGTCCCAGTCCACCATTTCCCAGAGACGGCTCCTTCTCAATCTCCTCGATCTCAGCCATAGATTTCCCATGGCGTTTCAAGGCATCAGCCACCTGGTCATAAATCCCCAAGTTGATCAGGTTGTTGGATAAAAGCTTTCCGATCAGAAACTCTGCGGAAATATAGTACACCTTCTTCTTTCCCTGAATCCTGCCCTTTCCTGCGGCCGCATCCTTTGCCAACTGCAGAAGTCCGCTGTAGATTTCCTCGTTACTGCCCTTTGAGGCAATGCTTTCGATTTCATTCTCGTACATAATTTACCTCATTTCTGCGCTGCCATTTGCTACATAAAAAGAACTAAAATTCTTTCAAAGTCTGTGTCGCAGCGCGGACACAAACTCGCCAAGTACCACGGCACTCAAAAACACATATTCTATATATTACCATACTTTCCCATAAGTTTCAAACACAGTCTTCGCATTTTTCCCGCTCTCTCCCAGGCCATCCCATCCAGTTTTCCACACTGGCGCCGGAAGGCGTCATACTCCTCCTGGGTAACCTCCTCCTTGGAGAAAGCAGCCTTCTGCACGATGCGCAAAAACTCTTCCTGCTCCCTGTCACCAAAGGCAGTGCCAGAAGCGGAATCCCGGCATAGCCTCTTGATGGCGGGGAGCCATTGCCCCTCAGGCATCTTCCCGGAAACTGAAACGCCGCATCCCCTCAAAAGAGACAGCAAGTCGTGCAGCCGCATCCTCACATAGAGATTCCTGCTCCTTCCCCGGGCATGGAGCAACCGCCTCTTCCTACCGCCATAATATGCCCTGCAGCCAAGAATCCCCAGACACGCCAGCAGCAAAATGCCCCCAATCCCTGCAGCCACTTTGCCCAGCAGGACAAGTTCTCTGGGCAGGGCAACCTTCTTTTTCTGCTCTTTTTTCTTGCCTGCATCTGCCGTAGGCGTGGCTTTCACCGTAGCGGTGGGCTTTGCCGCAGGCGTAACTTTCGGCTTTTTCGTCTTTTGGGGCTTCGGCGTGGACGTAGCGGCTCTCTTTGCCACCACCTTCTTCTTCCTTCTTCCAGAATCAGAGGAAGGGGTCATGTCTGCGGGAAGCCATCCCAAACTTCCGGCCAGGATTTCCGTCCAGGCATGGGCATCGGAATCCAGCACCTCTGCCGTATAATTTCCATCCTCATCCTCCTTAAAGCGGTCCAAAGGCACCTTGTACCCTCCCACGTACCTGGACGGAATGCCCAGTTCCCGCATCAAAAGCGTGCCCGCCGTGGCAAAATGCTCGCAGAATCCCTTCTTCTGGGTCAGCAGAAAATATTCCGCATAATCTGCTCCCTCTGGCACTTTCTCCAGAATCTTGCTGTACTCTGCCTCCTCTTTTAGAATCTTCTGTACCAGCTGCATCCGATCCATGGAGGACATTTTCCTCAATTTGTTCTTATTCCGATACTCCACGTTAAAATTTTTCAGTTTCTTCTGGAAATCCTTCCGCTTGAAAAACTTGCTCTCCCCCTGATAGCCATACTCATTCATAGCATATGCCAAGTAATTTCCAACCGTGCTGCCATGAACCCTGGAAAAGACATCCAGCAAATCCTGCAGCTTCCTCTCATTCTTCTTCATAGGACTTCCCTCAATCTCAGAGAAATCTATGGGGCACAAGATATCTGGCTCCTCATTATAATCCAGGGTCTTGCAACTGGTATAATAGTTGAGCAAGTCATGTTCCGCCATACCCACATAATTAAAATAATAGGGAGAACTGACTTTGGACCTGGAGGAATCTCCTTTTAGAAAATCCGAATCCAATTCTGCCAGACCCTTGCCTTCCTCCGCATCGTACACCTCTTCCAGGCTTGCGAAATATGGAAGATATGTATAGCCGCTCCACTTCCCGCCCCCCACGAACTCAATTTGCATCTGCTGGGAGCGTGGAACCTGACCTTTATTTACCACCGGGTGATTAACATTGTCATCCCCTGTATCAATGGCATCCGTCACGCTGTGCATCATATAATCGTCATATCGCCAATCCATCCACCGGGACAGCTTCTCATACCATATCCCATTCACCGCATACTTGCTCTCGTCCGTTGGAAACAATTCCTCAAAAGTCTCCACATCCTCCCGCTTCCACTCCCCATTGCGGTAATGGCTTCCCACAAAGCCTTTCAGATACACATTGGCACTGGGCTTCTCCGGCATCGTGATCTCCATGACTGGACGCTCTGCATACTTCGGCTCACTATTGTTGAGTTTCCCATTGCTATCAACGCTATAATTTCCCTGCACGAATCTGGAAATGTCTGTAGCCATCTGGGTCACTCTTTCCTCCAGGTTTCTCTGGACATCCTGCACTTTCTTCCCATGAGAGAGAATCTTCCCCTCCGTTCTTCCGGCAAAGCGACCGGCCAGCAGAAGCACTGCCGCCAAAAGTAACAGAAAGAGGGGATATCGGTGCCAGCCTGCCCCCTGCCGCCCCACCTTCATGATATAGAATCGGCTTCTGCCTCCCCATTCCTGGCCATTAATCCAGAACATAGCCAGCACGAACCCCAGAAGAAGGAAAATCACCCCCCTGATTCCAGGAGTCTTCCCCACCACCAGCCCAGCGCCCACCACCAGATAGCCCGGCAGAAAGCCATACTGCAAGTTTCTCAGACGGAAGGCAAAAATCAAAGTAAAGACGCAAAATGCTATCCCAAGGAGTATCCAGAGCAACGTATGCTCCATCCCGTACTCACGACAATCCTCCACAAGATACGTGTCATAATATTCATAATAACGCTGGTTGACATAATAGAGCATCCCCTCCCCCTCCGCCAGCAGACGCTCCAAATGCCTAGACCCATACCAGGCCAGCAAAAGCGTTCCTGCAGCCAGGATGCCAAGGCTAGCCTTCCATCTCCAAGGCATCAAAAGCAATGTCACCGCGCCGGCAATGACAAAGGCCGGAACCAGAAAACTCCCATAATTCACTTGACACCCAAAGATTTCGCAAAAGGAAACCCATATGCCATAAATTGTGCAGCCCAGGCTACATGGCACAATCAAATCCTGCTTCTCCATCACCCCTCTTACTCCCTTCATCAAACATACAATTCCTGCTTCTGCAACAACTCTTTTCTGTCCCTTCCCCCGTACTCAGCCACCAATTCCCCATTGCGCAGGCATTGGAGCCCGGCATTCAGCGTCAGCCTGGTGTTCCCGCAATTCCCTCGGTATTTCTCCTGATGCCACTCCTCCAGCGTCAGCCCTTCTGGAGCCACGCCAAAATCTTCCAATTTTTGAAAAAAGAGATAAACATCCTCCTGACTGCGAATTTCCATGCGCCTAACGTCCTGCATTCTGACATCATACCACACCAAACAATGGTGGCAGCCATTCTCCACCAGAGAAAAAGAAATGGACAGGGCAACCTCCAGGTAAGCCTCCATATTCCTAGCAAGAGATTTCTTCCTCCTCCCCCTCTTCTGCACTTCACCGTAATCCAGAAACACATATACGGGACATCCGATTTCAGCCATGCGCTCATTCACCATAATCTCATCTGTCTTTGCCGTCAGCTTCCAGTGAATATCCCTCAGCCGATCTCCCGGCTGGTAGTCCCTGATCTGCCATGACTCCTTAGGCTGGCTCTCCCCCCGCACGATCTGCTCTTCCTTCTCCTGGGCATAATCCCTGGTACTTCGCTCCACCATGATGGGCATCGGAACCTTCTCCGGAAAAATGCTAAGAATCGCCTCCTCCCCCATTCTCTTCCGCAGGATGGGAAGAGACAGCATCCCCAGGAAATCATACAGCTGGGCATTCTTTACCCGAAGGATGATCCTCCCGGAATGCATTGGCAGGAATCCCAGCCGAATCCGGGTCTCCCCCGCCTGCCTTCCCCCGGCGGGAACCGTGGCATAAAAGACTGCGGTCTTCTTCCCGCCAGACATGGGATAGCGCTCCTGTATCCTGACCTTTACCTTTCCCACAGGGAGCCTTCCCCGATTTGACACCAGCAAATCCACCGGAAGCCTTTCCCCCACCTCGCCCAAATCCGCAGATGGCAAAATGCGCACCGTGACCTTTCCCCACATGTACAGCAGATAGGCAGTCATCACCACGCCGCCAATGATTTCCCCATATCCCACCAAAATAAAAGCAGTGCTGCGGTATAGCACTGCCATATAAAACGTCATGGCTATCAAAAAAATATACCCAACATACCTTCTCATGCACCACATGCTCTTCACTCCTATTTCTTCGCCGCTACAGGCTTGTCCACCTGGCCCAGGATTTCCCCCAGCACCTTTTCCGCTGTCACATGACCTACCCTGGCCTTGGCATTCATCAAGATGCGATGGGCAGACACGTCCAGGAAGATGGATTCCACATCCTCCGGCACCACGTAATCCCTCTGGCTCATATACGCCACCGCCTTCGCCATCCTCACCAGCGCAATGGTCCCCCTGGGGCTGATGCCCAGCTCAATCCATCCATTCTCCCGGGTGGCCTGCACCAACTGGCCAATGTAGCGGTACACCCGGTCATGAAGGTACACTTCCTCCACATCCTGGCGAATCAGCAGCAGTTCCTTCCCGGTAATCACGCTGGGAATGTCATTCACCGAAATTCCATTGCTCTTTCCCTTGGCGATGGCAATCTCATCCTCCAGGGAGGGATATCCTATGGTCATGCAGATCATGAACCTGTCCAACTGGGACTCCGGCAGCAACTGGGTTCCCACGCTCCCCGCCGGATTCTCCGTGGCAATGACGATAAAAGGCTCTGGCACTGTTCTCGTCACCCCGTCCACCGTAGCGCTGCCCTCCTCCATCACTTCCAAAAGGGCAGACTGGGTTTTAGGAGAGGTTCGATTGATCTCGTCCCCCAGAAAGAGATTGCACATCACCGCCCCCGGCTGATACTCGAACTGTCCCGTCTGCTTCTGATACATGGAAAATCCCAGAATATCCGAGGGCAGAACGTCCGGCGTAAACTGGATGCGCTTGCTCTCCAATGCCATCGCCTTGGAAAAAGCCATGGCAAGGGTGGTCTTCCCCACTCCCGGGATATCGTCAATCAAGATATGGCCGCCCGCCAGAATGGCCGCCATGGCTTTTCTGACGCAATCTTCCTTTCCAATGACGACCTGCTTGACCTCCTCCATCACCTCCGTAATTTTCAAATAATTCCTCTCCGTCATCTCCCCCATCATATTCCCCTTTCTTATTGCTACTATTCACAGAAACTTCTTATATCATGAACTTCATTCATGGTCTTGCCAGGCCCTCACAAGCATGCTTGCCCGGTCCGGCAGCCATCATATTATTTTCTCTGACTTATCCGAGGCATGGATGCGAATGCTGCCTGTCCCCGGCGTGAAATGAATCGTCCTGCCCACCTCGCCGCCGGTGACTTCCCCCACGATGGGAATCCCTAACGCCTGCAATTCTCTATGTACCTGATGCACATTGGCGGTGCCGATATCCTCCATCTCTACATTGGTCTGAAATTCAAACATCTTGGCGCCCCCTACCACCTTTGCCTTCAGCCTGGCCGGCGAGGCGCCCCGATGGCAGATTTCGTGAAATAGCCTCTTAACCCCAGTATCCACATATCTGGCCGGGTCCACCATATCTATATTTTTTGCAAAGGGAAGCAGGGCATGAAGCAATCCTCCTATCCCTGTCAGTTCGTCATACATGCATACTCCCACGCAGGACCCCAGGGCATAAGTTGCAATGGACTGCCCGCCCTTGCCGCACTTGATATCCCCGATTCCCACAATAATCTCTTCTTCCAAAAGTAACGCTCCATTTCTATTGCAAAAGCCAATCATTCCGCACCTTGCATTTACCGTTAATAATTATAGCAAAATGCCAGACAATATTCAATATTTGACATTTGGAAAAAGAACTCTTATCATGAATAAGATGCGAAATATTGAGCAGTTTCCTATACAACAAGTTTTCTTATAAGAGACAGCGCTTTTTGAGGTAGAAAGTTATGAATACAGAAAGTACAGCCAACCCCTTGGGAGAGGCAAAGATTCCCTCCCTATTAGTAAAATTTGCAGTGCCCAGCATCATAGCCATGCTGGTAAGCTCCCTCTACAATATCGTAGACCAGTTCTTTATCGGGCAGAAGGTCGGAGAGTTGGGAAACGCCGCCACCAACATCAGCTTCCCCCTGTCCATCTCCTGCATCGCCATCGCCCTTCTCTTCGGCATCGGAGGATCTTCCTCCTTTAACATCGCCATGGGCAGGGGGCAGACCATCCCGGAGGAGCGGGAGCAGGCACCCTACTATATGGGAAACGCCCTGCTGATGATGGGCGTGCTTGGCACCCTTCTATGCCTCGTCACCCAGATATTCCTCAAGCCCCTGCTACTCTTTTTCGGCTCCCCGGACCAGGTACTCCCTTACGCCATCCCCTACACCCGGTATGTGTCATTTGGCTTTCCCTTCCTCATCATCGCCACCGGGGGCGGCCATCTCATCCGGGCAGACGGAAGGCCCCAGTTTACCATGCTGTGCAATCTCACCGGAGCCATCATCAATACCATATTGGACGCCCTGTTCGTCTTTGGCCTGGATTGGGGCATGACAGGAGCCGCCCTAGCCACTGTCATCGGCCAGGTGGTATCCGGCGGCATGGCTCTCTGTCTCTTGGCCCACTGCCAAAGCATCTCCCTGATGAAGAAGCATCTGGCATTCCACGGCAGGTACGTGAAGCGAATCATGTCCCTGGGCGCGGCACCCTGCACCAACCAGCTGGCCATGATGGCAGTGCAGATCGTCATGACCAAATCCCTGAAATACTACGGCTCCCTCTCCTCCTACGGGGAATCCGTGCCTATCGCATGCGTGGGAATCATTACGAAAATCAACCAACTCTACATGGCATTCATCATCGGCATCTCCCAGGGGCTGCAGCCCATCGTCAGCTTTAACTATGGCGCGAAAAAATACCTTCGGGTAAAGGGGGCATATCTCCTGGCCACCGGGTGCGGCTTGGGGCTGTCCGTCCTTTTCTTCTCCCTGTTCCAGCTGATTCCCCGGCAGATCATCTCCCTCTTCGGGGAAGGCTCAGAGATGTATTTCACTTTTGCGGTGAACTATTTTCACATCTTCCTCTTTTTCACCTTCCTAAACTTCCTGCAGCCCATCAGTTCCAACTTCTTCACTGCCATCGGAAAGCCCAGGGGAGGCATCTTCCTCTCCCTCACCAGGCAGATCATCTTCCTGCTGCCCCTGATCATCATATTGCCCCTGCCCATGGGCATCGACGGCATTATGTATGCCGGCCCGGTGGCAGACTGCATGGCGGGGCTTTGCTCTATTTTGATGGTGGGGCTGGAACTGAGGAAGAAGCAGTACCGCATTCCTTAAATCATCTTCTTCTTCCGAAGCAGAAACAGAATCACCACGCACAGCAGAATGCTGGTCACGCAGATAATCCCGAACCCGTGGACAGAGCGGGCCAAGGGCATCCCGGATCCCTCCACGTTCATGCCGTAAAGCCCGGATATCATGGTGGGAATGCCCATCACCAGGGTGATGGAAGTCAGGCTCTTCATCACGTTGTTCAGGCGGTTGTCCAGCACCGAAGACATCAGTTCCCTGGTTCCATTGATAATGTCCCGATAAATGGTGGTCATCTCAATAGCCTGCTGGTTCTCCACAATCACGTCATCCAGCAAGTCCTTGTCATCCGGGTACTGCTCCAATCTCTTATATCTGGTAAGACGGTCAAGCACCACGCCGTTTGCCCGAAGAGAAGTGGCAAAATACACCAAAGTAGACTCCAGGGCATGCAGATCAATCAGGTCCATATCTTCCGTATTGTTATCCACCCGCTCCTCAATCTCCGTGCGCTTCTTGTCGATAATGCGCAGATGGGACTGGTACTGCGTGGCCACACGGAAAAGAATCTGATAGACGAAGCGCAGCTTCTTCTTCGTGCTGAACTCCTTGACCCGGCCGTTGACAAAAGCCTGCAGCACGGGCGTCTCGTCGGTACACACCGTGAGAATGATATCCTGGGTCAAAATAATGCCCAGAGGAACCGTATTGTACGCCTCCTTGTCGTGGCGAATCTCCGTGGCAGGGATATCCACCAGAATCAGCGTATATCCGTCTTCCAGCTCCACGCGGGAACTCTCTTCCTCATCCAATGCCGCCAGCAAATCCTGCAAGTCGATGTCCAGCTCCCTGGCAATCTCCTCGCCCTCCGTCACCGTGGGATTCACCATGTTCACCCAGGCCCCAGGGCTGATCTTCTCCTCCTCATGGATAATGCGGTCATCCGTGCGATAAATCTGTACCAAACTACTCACCTGCCTTCGCTCATACTTTTTCATCAAATGCCATTCACTGCCAGATATCCCTATGCTGGGATACTCTCAATAATTATAACTATAAATAGAAACACTAATTTATATATTGTAGCACAAAGCCTTCCCTCCCCACAAGCCCCATTTAAGCCCCCGGGATGTGGCATGAATCATGCCAAAAATCCTCGCCCCTCATTGGACTATAAATAATAACCCTCCAGCATCTTCTTCATCTGCTCCAGCAAATGGTGCTTCGCATCCCAATACTCTTCCGTCCTGGCCCAAGCCTTTACCAACATCTTCATCTTCACCGGAGATAGCTGGTCAATCACCACGCTCATAGGCTCGTCTTTCAGGAGAAGGGGCTCCTCCCCCATCATTGCCAGCAGTTCTTCCCGCAAGGCATCCACATCCGTATCGTAGGGCATCCGAAAATCAATGACCATCATGCGCTTCGAGGCATTGGTAGTATTCGTGATATTGCCGCTGGTAATCGTGCCGTTGGGAATAACCACCACCTTATTGTCAGTGGTAGAAACCCTGGTATAGAAAATATCAATGCTCTCCACCGTGCCCTCAGCACCATCCGCAATAATATAATCCCCCACCTTGAAAGGCTTCATCATGAGAATCAACACGCCTCCGGCAAAATTCGCCAGGCTCCCCTGCAACGCCAGGCCCACGGCCAGGCCCGCGGAAGCCACCACCGCCGCCACGGTAGCCCCCACGCCCAGAATGCCCGCCACGATAAAAATCAAAATCGCATGGTATCCCACCTTGGCGCAGGACATGACGAAATTCTGTACTCCCAGATCCACATCCCTTTTCTTCATCCATCTGCCTGTCAGTTTCAGGCAAATTTTCACAACCCTTCTTCCCACAACAAAGACAAAGAGCGCAAATAAAATCGTCTTCAATCCATCCAGCAACACATTTCTCTGAGAAAGGAGATACTCGATCAAAAAGCTTGTCTTCTCTGCGCCAGTGGCAGTGGCAGAGTTTAATGTCTCGCTCAGTTCCTCCACGCTCACTCCGTCAGAGGATGCCGCCAAAGCCGACAAGAAATGCCCAGAATAAAATAATGAACCTGTCAAACCAATGCTCACGCTTCTTCCTCCTTCCCCGGATGACACCGGAAAATGCTGATTCCCAGAGGAGGCACGTCAATGCTAATCGAATGCTCCCTGCCATCCCATCCCACATCCTTTGACAAAACACGCCGGATATTTGTAGCACCCGTGCCTCCGAAAAATGTGCTATCACTGTTAAAAATCTCCTTGTAAGACCCAGGATAAGGCACCCCGACACGAAAATTCTCATAAAGCACGGGGGTAAAATTACATACTGCCAGCAATTCCTCCCCGCCCTCCTGCGCCCGCCGAAGGAAGGCAATAATGCTGTGGTCTGCGTCCATGCAGCTGATCCACTCAAATCCCTGTTCCTGGCAATCCCTCTCATACAGTGCCGGATGGGCCTGGTAAAAATAATTCCACTGCTTGATATAATTCCCCAAGCCAAGATATTTCATTTTCTCCGCCTCATCCCAAGAAGAGTCTGCCGCATCGTCCCACTCCTGACTCCCTTTAAAGTCCCGGCCCCCAAAAAGCAATTTCTTTCCAGGATGGAGCATCATGTACCCCAGAGCTACCCGGAGATTCCCAAACTTTTGAGACAAATCCCCTGGCATCCCTGCCAGCAGCCCCTTGATACCGTCTGCAGACTGGTTGTGGGAAAACATCAGCACAAACCGCTCGCTGTATGCGTATAGCATTCCATCAATCAGCTTTCCATGGCTTCCCTTCCGAAACAGCGGGTCAATTCCCATATATTCCAGGAAATCCCCTGTCCAGCCCCCATTCCATTTCAAATCAAACCCCAAGCCATCATTGCCTATCCCCTCCGTCACCTTGGGATAGGCAGAGGCATCCTCCCCAATCAGAATCGCGCCGTCTGCCCCCTCATGAAATTTCTCGCTCAGCCTCCGCAGAAAAGCAGCCCCCTCCAGATCTTCGTTACCGCCATACTGGTTAGGCAGCCACATCCCCTCCGCCTTTCCATAATCCAGCCGCAGGATAGATTCCATTCCCGTCACCCGAAGGCCATCCACATGGTAACGCTCCTTCCAGAACAGGGCATTTTCCACAAGAAAGTCACTGGCACCCGCACCTTCTCTCTGATATTTTCGCACCGCCACCCAATCCAGAATCACGCCAATTCCCTTCTGATGCATATAATCCACAAAATACATGAAATCTTGGGGAGTGCCATACCGAGCCGTAGGGGCAAAATATCCCTCCGTCTCATATCCCATGGAAACCTCAGAAGCATATTCCATCACAGGAAGCAGCTGCACATGGGTATAACCCATCTGCGCCAGGTATTTCCCAAGTTCCCGGGCGATTTCTCGGTAATTCCAGTATTCCATCTCCACGAAATCCCGTCCTCCATCACCCTTCTTCACCACTTCCCTCTTCCACTCGCCCAGATATGCCTCAAAGATAGACATGGGACTGCTAGCACAAGAGAATGCCTTTCTCCTGCCCATCCACTCCCCGTCATTCCACTGATAGCCACCAAGCTCTGCAACGATGCACGCATCAGATGGCGGCGTCTCATGAAAGAAGGCGCAGGGGTCACCCATCAGCTCCATTTCCCTAGCATTCCATTTCACCTCGAACTTATACAGTTCCCCACCGCCCACTTCTGGAACAAATAAGGCAAACATATCTGAATCTTTTTGCCGAACCATGGGATGCACCCTGCCATCCCAATTATTAAAATCTCCCACCACGCTCACACGCATGGCATTAGGGACGCGGACGGCAAACATGGTTCCTCCGCATCTTTTCTCCCCCTTTTTCCCTCTAGGCGACCCGGGCCCACAGATAGCGGCATACTCCCCCGCCCCTGTCACAGTCACAGGATGGGCCCCCAGCCCGGGGAAAGAAGAGATCTCCCCCTCCGAGGAAAGCAATCCCGTATAGCAATAGGTATCCTTCCCCATGGTCTCCCTGCCATTCTGGAATCTGGCAATCAATTCATAGGAAGGAATTTTCTTTCCCGGCAGCAACAGCGCAAAAAAACCTTCCTCGTCCACCTTTTCCATGGGATATAATTTTCTGTCTTTCCCATTCTTCACGAACATCGTCTCCGCACCTGGCAGAAATGCCTGAATCAAGATGCCTCCCCGTACCCTGCGGGGGCCCAGAACCTGTTCCGGATGATCGTGCTCCGAGTACACGATGGCCTCAATCTCAGCCCAATCCATCAAATCATATAATTTTTTGTCCATAGCTACCCCTTTCCATATCCTTGCCGGAAGCACCTGTGTCTCCATCACAATTTACAGCCATTCATTCCTTCGTGAAAGGAATCATCCCCTGACTCTTTCATCAATCATTGCCAGCCATGCTTAAATCTCATGGATAAACAATCCGCTGCGGAGCTTGGGCTCAAACCATGTGGACTTAGGCGGCATGAGAAGGCCAGCGTCTGCCACGGCAAAAAGTTCATGGATGGACGTGGGATACATGGCAAAGGAAATCTTCATATCACTATCCGCCCTTCTCTCCAACTCCTCCAATCCCCGAATCCCTCCGATAAAGTCAATCCGCTCGTCCGTCCTGGGATCACCGATTCCCAAGATTGGCTCAAAAAGATAATCCTGCAGCAAAGACACATCCAGAGAATCCACTGCATCCCCAATCTGCCTCAGTTTCTCGGATATCTCCAGCCGATACCATTTCCCATCCAGATACATCGTAGCCTGTCCCTTTTTCTCAGGATGGCCTGCCCCGTCCATAGGCTTCAGAGAAAAATTCTCCTGAATCCGCTCCAGGAACTCTTCCACAGTAAGCCCATTCAAATCCTTTATGCTACGATTGTAGTCCATAATCATCAGCTGGTCGTCCGGAAAGAGCACGGACAGAAAATAATTGAACTCCTCAGAGCCATCATAGTCCGGGTGCTCCTCCCGCCTCTTTAAGCTCACCTTCACTGCGGAAGCAGCCCTGTGATGCCCATCCGCAATATAGATTTCTCCAATACCGGCAAATGCCCCCTCAATCTTTTCTATGTCTGTAGAATCATCCACCTTCCAAACTCTGTGGGTGACGCCATCCTCTGCCTTAAAGTCATACAGCGGTAGAATATCCCCTGTCACCCTGGTCACGATGCCATTAATCACTTCCTGAGATCGGTAAGCCAGAAAAATAGGCCCCGTCTGGGCACTCAAAGTATCCACATGGCGAATCCGGTCCTGCTCCTTCTCCTCCCGGGTATTCTCATGCTTCTTGATGACGCTATTAAGATAATCATCCACGCTGGCGCAAGCCACGATGCCGGTCTGTTCCCTGCCGTCCATGGTGAGCTGGTAAATATAGTAGCACCGCTCCCCGTCAGTCACATACACCCCCTCTGCCTTCCTGGCTTCGTACAATTCCCTAGCCTTCTCATATACCTTGGGATCATAGGTGTCCACGTCATCGGAAAACTGCGTCTCCGCCCGGTCTATATTCAAAAAAGACAGCGGCTCATTCCCCGCCGCCTCCTTGGCCTCCTGCCGATTGTACACGTCATAGGGAAGCGCCGCCACCTTGGAAGCCACATCCTCTCTCGGCCGCACTGCTACAAATGGTTTTACTGTCGCCATACTCTACCTCAACTTTCCTGCTTGCTAATCTCGTTCTTCACATACTATATTAGTATAGCAGAAATGCCCCAAAAAACCTATCACTTTTTTCCATGTATCATTCTTTGAGATCAGACATTTTCATCAACCATGATTTGTACTTTTTTCCAATCTTTGGTATACTGATACAAATAAAGCGCAATCGGCGAGACACATAGGGAAACCATGGCACCTATTATGAATAAATGAAAAACGGAGGGATGCTTATGTTAAAAGCGATTATATTTGATATGGACGGCGTCATTATCGACAGCGAGCCCCAGCACGCCCAGGCGGCTATGCAGGTATTCAAGCGGCACGGGGCAGACGCAGATTACGACTACTGCGCCAGCTTTATCGGCAGTTCCACCCGGGCAATGACCGAGGATGCCATCGAGAAATTCGGCATCTCCACACCTCCAGACGAACTCCTTCAGGAAATGAATGCGGAAAAAAAGAAGATATTAAAGGAAGAGGGCTATACCGTCCTGCCCGGCATCAGGGAACTGATTAGAAATCTATACCACAATGGATTCCGCCTGGCCATCGCTTCCTCCTCTTCCCCCTCGGAGATTGAAAATACGGTAAAAACCCTAAACATAAAAAAATATTTTACAAAACTAATCTCCAGCAGCCATGTGGAACATCCCAAGCCGGCTCCCGACAGCTTCCTTCTGGCATTAAAAGAACTGGGCGTCAGCGCAAAGGAAACCATGGTGGTGGAGGATTCCTGCTTTGGGGCCCAGGCAGCAAAAGCCGCCGGCATCACCTGCGTGGGGTTCGTAAATCCCCATTCCGGACAGCAGGACCTATCCACTGCGGACGTGCTATTAGAATCCTTCGAGGATATCGACCACCGTTTCTTCAAAAATGTGCATATGCGCAGCAATGGCAAGCCCATCACCATCGCCGACACCAAGCGGCTAATGATTCGGGAAATGTCTACGGAGGACGTGCCGGATATGTATGAAATGTACAAAAATCCAGAAGTGCGCAAATACATCCCAGACATTGACGAATATCTGGAAGTTGAGGTGGAGAAGCAGGCTGCCTACATCCGCAACGTCTATTCCTTCTATGGATATGGCATCTGGGGGGTATTCAGCAAGACATCCCGAAAACTAATCGGCCGGTGCGGCATTGAAAACCTTATGATAGACGGGAAGGAAGAAATCGCTCTCTCCTATCTTTTGGACAACTCCCACTGGGGATATGGATATGCCTTGGAATGCTGCAATGCCGTCCTTGACTACGCACGAGAGGAACTGGATATTTCCCGCATCGTGGCAGTCATAGACAAGGAAAATGCCCGCTCAATCCACACTGCGAAAAATCTAAATATGACTCTGGAAAAAGAGTTTACCTACAAGGGACGGAATAGTTTGCTATATAGCATTGAGTTTTAAAGAAGGCACAAACCAAAAAGAGGAATGCACTGGCATTCCTCTTTTTGGCTGTGTCAATCATTCCGGCGATAGCACAGACAGATTGGATGCGATTACCACAAAAACCGTGACGCATGTCCCCCAGAGTTATCGGTTCTTGCCGCTAGTCTCTGAATTGTTGGTATCTGTAGCATTATCCTTCTCCCCGTCATCCATTGCCCCATCTGTATCATCTGTGGCATCATTCAGCACATCCCCTGCGGCATCACCTGCATCACGAATGGCATCTCCGGTACCGTCTACCGCATCTCTGGTGACATCCCCCGCATCATCCAAAGCATCCTTGGTAGCGTCCCCTGCATCGTCTAGAGCATCTTCCCCATCCTGCATCGCGTCATCCGTCTCTTCCGGCGCCATCGTCTCCTGGGCCTCCGGACTGGCACTGGCATCATTGTCATTCTTATTATTGCCGCATCCTGCAAAAACCATGGCAGATAAGCACAGCACCGCCGTCAAAGCCAAATATTTTTTCTTCAAAACATTCACCACACCTTTCTGTCAGTTACTATTCACAGCCATTCAACCCATCGTGCGATAGCAACTTCTATCTTTTTATTTGCAACATTAGTATGGCTTCCGCTTGAAAAAATATGCAATGATATTTTAATTCATATACTATTCGCAATCATTGTAAATATCAGCTAATTTTTTGTGCCGCCCCACGTACTTGTATGCCGGACGGATAATCTTTCCCTTATTCACCAGTTCCTCCAAGCGGTGGGCGCTCCAACCCGCCATTCTGGATATGGCAAAGAGGGGCGTGAAAAGTTCCTCCGGTATGCCCAGCATGGTATAAATCAACCCGCTATAAAAATCAACATTGGCACAAATTGGCTTTAATATATGGGATCGTTTCATCAATAGTTCTTTGCTAATCCGCTCCACCCTGTCGTAGAGGGCAAATTCCTTATCCATCCCCTTGACCTTCGCCAGCCTCCGGGCATAATCCTTCAGTACCGTCTCTCTGGGATCCGACAGCGTATACACCGCGTGTCCGATGCCATAAATCAGCCCCAGTCCGTCAAATGCCTCCTTCCTCAGCACTCTCTGCAGATAAATGCGAATCTGCTCCTCATCCTCCAAATCACTGCAGCACTCCCGCAATTCTCCCATCATCTGCTGCACCTTCAAGTTGGCTCCGCCGTGGCGCGGCCCCTTCAGAGAGGCAATGGAAGCGGCTACGGCAGAATAAGTATCTGTGCCGGAAGAAGTCACCACATGATTGGTAAAGGTAGAGTTATTTCCACCTCCGTGCTCGGCGTGAAGCACCAGCGCCGCATCCAGCACCCTGGCCTCCAGCGTGGTAAATTTACCATTCGGCCGAAGCATATGTAATATATTTTCCGCAGTAGAATATTCTTTCTTTGCGGGCTTAATCACCAGGCTGTCAAAATAATGGAAATGCCTGTATGCATGATGATTGTATACCGCAATCAGAGGCATCTTCGCAATCAGCTGCAGCGACTGACGCAACACATTAGATACGGAAATATCATCCGGATTACTGTCATAAGAATACAGGGTCAGCACGCTTTTCTGCAAGCCATTCATCAGATTCGGGCTGGGCGCCTTCATAATCACATCCCTCACAAACTGGCCGGATAATTCCTGCAAGCTGCCCAGAATCTCCACAAAATCCTCCAGCTGCCTCTCATCGGGAATACTTCCAAACAATAGCAGATACGTAGCCTCCTCATAGGCGTAACGCTTTTCCACCCCGGAACCCACCAGTTCCTTTACATCATATCCCTGATAATATAGTTTCCCATCTGCCGGCTCCTTCACGCCATCCACTATCTGGTATCCAGCCACATCAGAAATTTCAGTGAGTCCTGTCAGCACACCCTTTCCCGTACTGTCACGCAGTCCTCTTTTCACATCATATTCCTGATACAGATTCAAATCAATCGCACCAGACTGCATGCAATTCTCCACCAGCTCGTCAAACTTGCTGTCCAGTGTCTCTGTCAATGACATCATCGTATGCTCTTTCATGACTGGTTCCCCCTTTACTTCCGTTCTTATTTTCCATCATTTCTCTTGTGCATTTAAGTATTTTTGTATACAATAAACCCAAAAAATACTTGACGCTATCTTCATATTGTAACCTAGATAAAGAACTGCGTCAAGTTTTCAAACAATCACCACAATCACCCTAGCCAAAGGCTGCCATTCACGGCCAAGCCTACGACACCTTTTTCGTGCGGTATTCCAGGCGGAGCTTGTCCGTCAGCAATGCCATAAACTCAGAATTGGTCGGCTTTCCCTTTCCCGCGCACACCGTATTGCCGAACAGCTCTTCCAGCGTCTCCAGGCTTCCCCTGCGCCATGCAATCTCAATGGCATGTCGAATCGTACGCTCCACGCTGCTGGAAGTCGTCTTGTACTTCTGGGCGATGGAGGGATAGAGAAATTTCGTAATATAGTGCAGCATATTCCGGTCATAGAAGGACATGATTATGCCCTCCCGTATGTACTGATAGCCTTTGATATGTGCCGGTATGCCGATTTCCAAAAGAATATTGGTGACATCCATCTCCAGGTCTCCTGAAAATCGATAGCCTTCTCCAAAGGAAACCGCATTTCCTTGGGCAATGCCAGTCCCCCTCCCAGAGATTTTGGAAACATCGCCTTCCGTCCCCTTCTCTGGCTGTCCGGGTATGGAAGGCATGTAATTCATCCCCTCCTGCCTTTCCATCAGCTGGAAAATCCTCTTTATGAGCATGGTATTAGACACCGGCTTCATCATATAGTAATCTGCCCCAGCCTTCATCGCCTCATTCACCAGGTTCTCCATCCGGAGTGCCGTCTCGATGACAAACACCGGACGCCTAGGAACCAGGTCTCCCCTGCTCACCTCTTCCAAAATCCCGATGCCGTCAATGCCTGGAAGGATCATATCCATCACTACCACATCCGGCTGCTTCTCCCGGATTGCCTCCAGGGCCTTGCTCCCATTTCCTGTTGACAGAAGGACTTCCATGCCCATTTCCCGCATGGAGCGCTCCTTGCTCTCCCGATCTTGCACATTGTTGTCTGCAATTATGATGCGCAATGCTTCCTCTTTCATAAAAACCACCTATACCTTTCCAGTACCTGCAAACTTGAATGGGCATGTAATGTCCTACGCCGCAGGTACAATATTTGCCCATATCTCCTGCTTATTCAACATAAATCCAGAAGATTTGGACTTTTCACTCGATGATGTCTTAATTATAGACAAAGCATGGGAATAACCATGTAGCCCAAAAGGAATCCAAATGGAATTTACCCCAGATTCATACAAAAATCTTTCAAAAAAAACAAAAATGGCATCTTTTTTTGACAAAATATCAGTCGTTACGATTCACGGTCGATTAATTTTCATTTGAAGCAAATAAAGAAGTGCCGGCATGCTGGTCTCCCGCTCTTCCCTCCCCGCTGCATGCGGCAATATACTGGCTTCTCCACTTTCTCGCCTCCTCCCGGTATTTCGTGGCCGTATCCATCAATTCCCCGTACTGGGCCTTGATGCTCTCTATCAGTTCCCTGCTATCATGCAAATCCTGCTGCAGAAGCTCCATCTCTTCCCTGCTCTGGCTCTGCTGCCCCGCCAATTCGCTCTGCCTTGCCTCCCACCAATACTTCCAGCCCGCCAGTTCCTCCCAGGAATCCCCGGAACACAGGCGGTAATATCTGCGCATTTTCCCATCGTCTACGCCCACCAGCAATTCCTCTCCCCAAGGAAGCACTTGATAATCCGGCCTGCTGTCATATTCGCCCAGAATCTCCGTCTTCTTTCCCTCGCCCACATAAATTCCCCGCAAGGCGCAACCTCCCTCCCACTCCTTCTCCTCCATATAGAATACCAATAATTTCTCCCCGTGGAGCATCAGCCTGGGACAGCAGATTCGCATGTTCTCCCCCGACTCCAGCACATATTTCTTGTCAGGCTGGGACGCATCCCGCACCAGATATTCTCCCCTCTGATTTCTATACCCGTAATAAACCGCATCCCGCCAGAATATATCAGACAATTCCCCCAGGCAGTCTCCCGCCAGAAGCTGGGGACGGGCCCATGACTGGCCCGACCATCTCCTAAGATACACCCCGTTTTGAAAAGCATACACAATGATATGCTGCCCCTGTCCCAAAGAATAGATTCCCATAGCACCCCTCATTCCTACATGATAAACCTAATGTGCCGTTACCATTCATAGTAACAATTTATTCAGACTATCTTAATTTATATGGTAGCAATTCGCAAAATAGAACATAAGATAACATCAAACAAGAAAAAAAGGAAGTAACGATATGGAAATTTGTAACTCTGGAAAATGCGGATGCAGTACCCGAATTGTCAGCCAGGCAGTGAAGAATATGCCCCATGGATGCACCGACGTATGCGTGAATCCAATCTGCGGAGACCCCAGTGTCTTAAGCATCATGGCACCTCTCATTTACGATGAAATCGGCATCAACCTCTGTGCAACCTTTGATTTGTGCACGGACATTTCCTGTGCCTACCCAACTGCCACGAAGGCAAATATTCAGGTAATCAGCATCACCAGCGACTGCGGCCCCGCAGATATCTCCATCAGGAACATCATCGGCCGGCCGAACTGCTATGAAGTCACCCTGTCAAACTTGAAAGTCACCTTTGCGATGAACCTGTTTGACTCAGACTGCCGCCTGGTGGGAACCATCTATCCCACCGCTGTATACCTGCCAGCAAAGTGCAAGGCGCCCACCTACAATAAGGAAACCAATCCTTCTTCTGTCACGATGGAAATATTTGCGCCCTACGGCGCTGTCTATAATGACACCTGTGCCACGCCCACGCCTGCGATTAACTTTATCGGTTCCCTCACCAGCAACAATGCTATCCGCCAGGGAATCAACCTGTTTGCCTATCCAAAACTAATCGGATTCGACATTGCCAACGACAATGCCACCGTGGGCCTCACCCTGGTATTGCAGAGTCTGTACTATGCGGGATACAATGTGGCCAGCGAAGGCAAAATCCAGACGCCCAAGGGAAACCTCCTGGGTGCTGATGATACGGACTGTATGGAATTTGTAGCCGGAGAACTGCTGAATCTGGACATCAAGCCTTTGGAATTAGGCCCGCCTAAATGCGAGGAATGCCTGAAAAAAGAATGCAAGAAGGAGTCCGTCAGCTGCGGCACCTGCTCTGACTGCCCAAAGCCGCCAAAGCCAAAATGCCACTGCCATGACGAGGGTCCCAGAGAATGCGGCGCATCCCTTTCCCCGGCTCCTCCCATGCCAAAAGACTGACCACTCTATCATTCTTAAGTAATTCTTCTGTACAATCACAGGGCTGCCGCACTACGAATCTGTAGTGGGGCAGCCCCTTATTTTGAGAAATCAAAAAGAGTGTGCTATACTGATTTCAAAATGAAACCAGGCATCAAGACATCATAAAAATTTGGAGGCGGGTTATGAAAAAAATATTAGTTGTTGAGGACGATTGGGATTTGAATCAGGGGATATGCCACGCATTATCAAAAGAAGGTTATGAAACAATCCCTGCCCATTCTCTAGAGGAGGCGGAGGAGTTTTATTCACGAAGAGGGGCAGATCTGGTCTTGCTGGATGTGAATCTGCCAGATGGAGAAGGCTTTTCCTTCTGTCAGCGGATCAAGCAGAGACGTAGGATTCCGGTTTTATTTCTGACAGCAAGAGATTTGGAAGAGGATGCACTGACAGGATATGAAGCAGGAGCGGAGGATTATATTACAAAGCCCTTTTCCATAAAAGTAATAATAAAGAAGATAGAAGTAATGTTCAGAAGGGAAACGGATGACAGAACCATGGTTTATCAAGATGGCTATCTGATGGTGGACTTTGATAAAGCCAAGGTAGAGGTGTTAGGTAAAGAATGTCTTCTTACCCCTACGGAATTCCGTTTGCTCCGGCAGCTGATAGATCACAAAGGACAACTGCTGACTTATTCTGTATTGCTGGAACGCTTATGGGATAACGATGCCCAATTTGTAGACAAGCATACGCTTGCGGTAAATGTGAACCGATTGCGGGGAAAGATAGAGGATGCACAGCACAAATATATTTCAAATGTATATGGGATGGGATATCAATGGTTGAGTTAACAATATGGGCAGTTTGCGCCACTGTGGGGGCAGTGGTTTTATTGCATAAACTGTTTCGCTTTAAAAAAGATATGTATCAATTGATTTCGCAGTTAGAGCAATGGCTTGATGCCATTATCTCAGAGAAGAAACTGGAGAAAGTCAATGAAGCCGAAGATACACTACAGGGAAAGATCGGTGAAAAATTCCATCGAATGAGCCGCATTTCTCAAAAGAAAAGGGAAGAGAGCGCAAGAGAGAAGGAAGAGATTAAGGAACTGATTTCTGATGTGTCCCATCAGACCAAAACTCCTATTGCCAATATGAAAATTTATCTTGACTTCCTCAAAGAGGAACCCCTATCAGATCAGGGAAAAGAATTTCTTGGCAATCTGGAATCCCAGACGGACAAGCTGGATTTTCTTTTTCAAAACATGGTAAAAATGTCGCGGATGGAGACGGGGATTATCAGGATACAGAGGGAGCAAGCCCCCATATTGGATACCTTAGGCAATGCGGTAGCCGCCATTGTTCCCAAAGCCGAAAAAAAGCAGATAGAATTGTTTGTGCGATGCGAGGAAGAAATCACTATATTCCACGATAGAAAATGGACGGAAGAGGCTCTGTTCAATATTCTTGACAATGGGGTAAAGTATACGGATGCGGGCGGGAAAATAAAGATTGAGGTATCTGTCTTAGAGATTTATACGAGAATCAGCATCCAGGACACCGGCAAAGGAATTGCCCTTGAACGGCAGGCTGAGATTTTTCATCGGTTCTATCGGGAGCCGGAGGTGCATGACCAGGAGGGAATCGGAATTGGGCTGTACCTAGCTAGAAAGATTATAGAACTGCAAAATGGGTATATCCAGGTGCGGTCCCAAGTAAACCAAGGGTCTGATTTCCAGATCTACTTGTTGAATGAATTGTCACAGTAATGTGATAATGATAAATTGAGAATGGTTTGTGATTTTTGTTCAGTATACTTCTTTTATAAAATAAAAAGGAGGCGCACAAATGAATATTGTGGAAACCAAAAATCTAAAAAAATACTATGAGATTGGCGAGAACAGGGTAAAGGCATTGGATGGCGTGGATTTTACCGTGAAGGAGCGGGAGTTTGTTGCTATTATCGGGAAATCCGGCAGCGGGAAGAGCACTCTCTTGCATATTATTGGCGGACTGGATTCGCCTACTGATGGCCAGGTGGTGGTTGATGGAAAACTGCTTGACGGAATGAGCAGGGAGCAGCTTGCTATCTTCCGGCGGCGCAAGGTTGGGTTTATTTTTCAAAATTACAATCTGGTGCAGGACTTAAATGTTTATGAAAATATCGTCCTGCCCATAGAACTGGACGGGATGCACATTGATGGAGAATTTATCAATGAACTGTTATGCCTGTTAAAACTCACTGAGAAAAAGGAAATGCTTCCTGGCATGCTGTCCGGCGGACAGCAGCAAAGGGTAGCCATCGCCAGGGCCATCGCCAGCAAGCCAGCAATTATTCTGGCAGATGAGCCGACAGGAAATCTGGATACCCAGAGTAGTCATGATGTCATGGGATTGCTAAAGATGGTGGCAAAAAAATTTCAGCAGACAATCGTCTTAATTACCCATGACCATGATATTGCCCAGCTGGCAGACCGCATTGTACGGATTGAGGACGGCAGGCTTGTGAAAGGAAGTGGTTTTCATGCTTAGGAATAACAATGATAAAGCGATTATAAGGCTGGCAAAGCACTCCTTGGTTAGCAATAAGGGAAAAACGATTGTCCTGACCCTTGCTGTGACGTTGTCTGCTTTTATACTTTTTACCATATTAACTGTGGGAGGAACATATATCCACATGCAGAAGGTTCAGGAATTGCATCTGCAAGGCGGAGAGTACGATGCCTTTTTTTATGGAGGATTTACGAAGGAACAGGAAGCCCTGGCCCAGAATCATTCCCAAGTTAAAGCGGTAGGCATACAGAGGATGGCGGGATGGGCAGTTAAGACAGAGCGGGACGATACGCTGCATTCTACATTCATGTGGGCAGATAAAACAGAGTGGGACAAAATCATGAAGCCGGCAAGAGAGTGGGTGAAAGGAGAATATCCTAAAAATGCCAACGAGGTTATGACAACTAAGGATGCATTGGAGGATTGCGGCATGGAAGGTCTCGATATTGGAGATTCCTTTACGATCACTTATGAAAATAATCTGGGGGAGCATACGAAAGAGTTTGTGATATCCGGCATGTGGGAAGGCTATGGGGATACAAAGATATTTTATGTTTCTAAAGCCTTTTTGGAACAGTCAGGATTTCTGTTGGAAGAATATGGAAGGTCATTTATGCATTTGCAATTAAAGCCCGCCATTATAACAGATCAGCTTTATAAGAACTTGGAGAAGGACTTAAAGATCAATAGCAAGCAGCGGATCTTGCTGTCCTCCACAGCAGAATCCTCTATGGCATATCCGCTATTAGGACTGCTTGGACTCATTGGAATTACTTGCCTGAGCGCATATTTATTAATCTATAATATTATGTATTTATCTGTTTCTAGCAATGTGAGATATTATGGACTCCTTCATACGATAGGCATGACGCCGAAGCAGATTCACCAACTGGCGAAAAAACAGATGCATTTCATTGGAGCAATCGGTATTGGATTTGGCTTGCTCCTGGGGATTCTCACATCTTTTGGTTTAATTCCCGTAATTGTAAAATTGCTAGGAGTTCATGACAAAAATATCGAAATCACATTTCATCCTTTGATTATTCTGCTGAGTATACTGTTTACAGCGATTACAATAAAAATCGGCAGCAGAAAGCCAGCTAAGATGGCAGCATCATTTTCACCTATGGATGCGTTAGGTTACCGACGAACGGCTGCAAGAAAGCGAGGGCGCAAATCCTACAAAGGGAAACTATTATTTAGAATGGCAAAGACCAGAGTTCGTAAGGATAAGAAAAAAACCGCAATGGTCATCGCTTCTCTTGGCATTTCCCTATCCGTATTTATATGTATGGTAACATTGGTTGAAAGCCATGGGGTGAGAACCATTGTATCCAACTACATGGAAACAGATATGATTATTCAAAATGACACCATGCTGATGAGAGAGAAAAACAAGTGGAAGCCTTTGATAGATGATTCTTTCCTGCAAAAATTGCAGGAGGATGAGGCTATCGAAGAGATACATCCTATTCTCAATGAAGAAATTGTCATTCCCTGGGAAGCAGGCTTCATGGATTACTGGATGACCAGTTTTTATGATCTTTGGATGGAGGAAAGCTATGGGGAAATCAAAGCCGATTACCAGAAGAATCCTGAGAAGTATTACTCTTTTCTGGCGGGAATCGATCAGCAAGAATTTCAGCATTTGAATCTTGCCTTGGGAAATGCGGTAAAGGAAGCCGATTTTTTGGAAGGAAAGGCATGCATATTATATGCAAATTCTCTTGCATTAGATCCGGATAAGGTAGAGGGAAAACAGGTGTCCTATTATCCGCTGGACAATCCCAATCAAATTTGCCAGATGCAGATTCAGGGAATGACAGATGATAGTTATTATGCCAATTTGTTAGGAACAGCGCCTACTTTAATTGTAAGCAATGCATTCCTAAAGAGCATAGACAAGCAGCCCTATATTTCAAAGATCAGTTTACAATATAAAGAAGAGTATGATGAAGAGGCAGAGGGGAGAATCTTGAACTTAATGGAGTCCAGCCGTGATAAAAAGGACTTTTCTTATAGTTCAAAACTGAAAGAATTGAAAATGGTCAAGAAAGCACAGGGGAATATGATGGAAATTGGATTGGGGCTGACACTGCTTCTTGCATTTATCGGCATGATGAATTATGTCAATACTTCTGTCGGCAACTTGCAAAGTAGCCAGATGGAACTCTCTGTCATGGAAAGCATCGGCATGACACGGAGGCAGTTAAAAAAAGTATTAGTTTGGGAAGGATTTCTATTTGCAGCAAGTACAATACTTTTTGCATTGTCATTCGGCGTTCCGGTCACATATTATTTATATCAGTCCATGAATTACAGGGGGATTCCTTTTCACATTCCCGTACTTCCTGTATTAGCGGCAATTCTTGTTGTCATACTGACATGCGTTACCGTGCCCCTGATCGCTTATTGGAAATTAGAACAAGGAGAGACATTGATTGAACGGATTCGCAGATTCGAGTGAAGGAGTTAAACTTCCTTCTCTCAAAACTCTTCCTGGCGGTACCACGCCAGCACATGGCGATACATGGTCCTCACCGCAGGGGCAAGAAAATCCGGGTGCAGTGCCGCTATTCCGATAATGCGGTTCGCCTCCGGGAGTACCGGGTAACTGTCCACCTCATAGGGAATGTCATTCATGACCATCTCCGGCATAATGCAGATTCCAAAGCCATGGGCTACCATGGCGATGGTGGACAGGTCATCCACAACATGGTAATGGGACTGGATTTCTAAAGAATTTTCCTTGAGGAAATTCTGGATATCTGCATCCGTAGATTCCCTCTGGGTGACAAATTGGTGGCTTCGCATCTCCTCAATGCTAATCCCCCCATTCTCCGTCTCCACCTTCATCCCCTTGGGCACCACGCACAGCAAGGGATCTCTGTAGAGGGGCTCGATGGGCAGGTCCCCGGCGCTGGACAGGGAAAGAAATCCCAGATCCACCACCCCATTCTTAATCCAGTATGCCACGTCATCATAGGTTCCCTGGAAAACCTCGATGGAAATATCTGGATATTTTTTTCGGAATGACTTGATTATATCCGGCATCCAGTTGGTACATACGCTGGAAAAAGACCCTACCCGCACCTTTCCCCGCTTCAGCCCGTTAAACTCAGAAATCGCCTGCTGCAGGCTCTCATCGCTGTTAAGCACCGCATTGACGTAGGGCAGCAAATGCTCCCCCGAATTGGTCAGGGTCACCCCCGCCTTGCTGCGGTTCAGCACGCTGAATCCCAACTCTCCCTCCAGGGAGGAGATGGCATGGCTCACCGCCGAAGGGGTAAGCCCGAGAATATCCGCCGCCTTCCGAAAGCTTCCCTGCTCCGAGACCGTCTTCAATACCTGATACATTAATAGCGTCATGATTTTCCCCTTTCACAGACAGCAGGCCCATATCATTTATTGGGAAAAATCTCTGCCGAATCCAAGATGACAGTGAATGGCCCATCATTCTCCAACTCCACCTTCATATGTGCGCCAAAAGCCCCGGTTCCCACAGAAAATCCCAGCCTCCTAGCCTCCTCCACCACATATTCGTAGAGGGCATTGGCCTCCTCCGGCTTCCCAGCCTCAAAGAACGAGGGACGGTTTCCCTTCCTGCAGTCGGCATACAGGGTAAACTGGGATACGAAGAGCAACTCTCCTCCCACATCCGTTACGGACCTGTTAATCTTTCCCTCCTCATCGGAAAAGATGCGGAGTTTCACCAGTTTCTGCAGCATCTTATCAGCCATCTCCCTATCATCCTGCTGCCCCACTCCCATCAGCACCAGGTATCCCCTCCCGATGGAGCCGGTCACCTCCCCCTCCACCGTTACGCTGGCATGATTCACCCGCTGTATTACAAATTTCATAACTCTGCACTCCTCTCAAATATTCATAAGTCCCCAAACCCCTCTTATTTTGTAAAACTTTCTGAGCCATCAGTGTGCCAATACAGGAAATATTTTACACCAAACTCCCCAAAACAAAATTCACGCTGTACTAGTCCTCTTCCATCAAAAAATATAAAAATATCTTCGTATTGGGATAATAAATCATCTTTCCTGAGCGCACCCTTCCTTCCTGCTGCTTCTTATAAAATTCATAGGCCGCCCTAGTCACCTCCACCTCCCTCATTTCTATATCTGTAGAACTTATATTCACGCTATAATGGCGGGTGCGCCTCCTACCCCTGCGGGTCCTGGTAATTTTTTCCCTCTGGCTGGTAGAAATCGATGCCTGGATTTCCTGAGGCCCCGCCCCCAGGTCACGCCCAATCTCACCCAGAGAGCCAGGCACTCCCATCAACATCAGAATGCCGCTTAGAACCAATGCGGAAATAATGGCGCCGACCTTTCTGTGAAAGATTCCAAAGAGCAGGGTAACTCCCGCAACAGATAGCAATGTCAGATTTATCACCAGCCTGATATACAGCGCCGCCACCCCAAACTCCGGATAGAGAAATATCCACGCTAGAACCATGGCCAGCAGAATGGCCCCATCCAGCACGATCCAGGATGCATCTGCCTTCTTCTTCCCCTGCTCCTTAAACACATCCCTGATTTCAAGAGAATCCTCCCCCTCATAAGCCAGCACGCACAGGGCATCCCCCACCTCCAGCCGATTCTTCCCTCCAAAATTCAAGCTTTTGTGTTCCTTCTTCTCCCCCGTTACCATGTCTCTGTATGTAAAACTGAAATATTCCAGCACCGACTTGTCATCCTTTTCCTGCCAAGTCCTCTCCACCCGCCCCTCGTGGGAACAGTAGACCGCACCTCCCCTGATGCTTCGGTAACTCTTCCAATATCCCCCGCAAACCAGTACCGCCAGGAGCATCACCACCCCGCAGAGCAGACTGGTGATAAGAAATCCCACGCTAATGCCATCCTCATAGATTGCATAAATATCATATGCCTGCCAGATTCCCAATGCCCCCAAGGGCAGAATGCAGAGGCAGCCAATCACTGAAAACATCAGCAGCCATCCCGCATCCTTCTGTTCAAATTTTTGCTCTTCCTCGGAAGCCTGTCTCCAGTTTTCTATCATAATCCTCATTTCCCTTTCTTTTATTTCTACTATTTACAGCCGTCCATCCTCGCAATCTTCACGCATAAATGCACAACTACATCATACCATATCTTTCCAATCAAAAAAAGATACGAAACTTCCTATAAATCAAAAAAGCCGGGAAATCGGACACAGTCCAACTCCCCGGCACATTCACATCATTATTTCCCGCTAAAGTAAACCGTTCCCGGCTTCAGCTTAATATTTTTATAATAGAACAGTTCGTCGATGGTCACCATCTGGAATCCCTTCTTCTTCAACTGGGGAACCAATTTTTCCACTGCCTTGGCGGTGGTGGGATACAGGTCATGCATCAATATGATATCCCCATCCGAAACGGATTTGCATCGCTGGAGAATCTTATTGGTGTTCCGGCTCTTCCAATCCTCCGAATCCACATTCCAGCAAATCATTGGCACATTGACAGTCTTCTTCACCTTCTCATTGATTGCTCCCCCGGGGGGGCGAAGGGCTGTGGTATCGCATCCGATGACTTTGTTCACTTCCCTGTCAGCCTTGTCTATCTGATTCAAAATGCTCTTTTTCTTCTTCAGCTTCGTCAAAATCACATGCTCAAACGTATGGCTGGCAATCTGGCATCCCTGGTCATAAGCCTGCTTCACAGCGCTTTCATATCTGGGAATGCGATTGCACACCCAAAAAAAAGTAGCCCTCTGGTCATGCTTCTTCAGAGCGGCAAGAATTTTCTTCGTCACTGGCGTGTATGGCCCATCGTCAAAAGTAAGAGCCACCATAGGCTTATTTTTATCCAAATCCTTCCTAAGCCATCTGTCCTTCCCCGCTGCCGGCACTTCCTTCTCGGGGAGGGGGGTGGAAGTCGCCTTCCCCTTACTATCTTTCTTTTCACCCTTGCTCTTTTTTTGTATTGATTTATCCGATTCTGTCGTGCTTGCACTCCTAACCTTCTTTTCATTGTCCCGGTTCACGGTGGCCACTTTGAAGATTAGAACAGACATGATTACAATCAGCGCAATGGCCGAATTTAACAAAATCAATTTGCTGCGGACCTCCTGCCTGCGTTTCTTATTGCCCGCCTGCGCCCGCTCCTTCAAACTTCTGTTCCCCTCTAAAAGAAGTTCCCTCTCTTCCGCTAATTCATCCTCTAACTTCATTATGATCTCTCCCTCAAATTGTATTTCCTAGGTATTATAACACACTATTTGAAAAAATATGTTAACAGTTTATTACATTTATATTATATCGCAAGGGGCAAAAATCCATCACGCCTCTTTCCGCCCGGGGGCAAACATCCCGCCAGCGGTGCCAGCCACGATGCACAGCATGGCGCCATTCCAAAGCTGAGTGTTGGCGGCCAGTTTCGTATCCACCAGGCAGATTCCAGCCAGGAGGAGAATGGAAAAATAAACGCCTCCCACTACCATTCCCCAAAAAAACTTTTGTTTTCCCATAGATTTTCCTATCAGGAAGCCACCCACTAAATTCACAATAATATAGATCGCAATCACGCCGCCGCTGAGTACTCCCAATCCCCCATCTGCCTTCCATATCCACAAGGATAACAGGAATAGCAGGGCCAGAGATGCCAGAAACATCCCCCCCAATACCATTAAAAAATAAATGCCCTTTTTCTTTGTCATAAGCCGCCTCCCCTTTTCCATTATTTTCTTCTTCCTGCTGCTTTATTCCATTTATATATCCATTTGGCTGATACTATGCATCCTTTCGTTTCTTTTTCCTTACTTTTCACAGCACAAACTCGGCTTGCATCCCTTTCCTTTTTATGGAAAACATGGTACATTAGATAAAGTGGCTCATGTCCGGCAAGGCAGAAGCCCATCCCGCCAAGGGAGCGTTCACTATTAAACTGACATGTCGTTTTCAGCGGCATCACTAGAGGTTGAAAAACCTTCGCTTATGTGAGGACTTGAATATGAAAAAAATTGATTTGCACGTACATTCAAATTATTCCGACGGAACATGCACCCCCGGTGAACTGGTAGATTTGGCCGTGGAGAAAGGTCTTTCCGCCTTCGCGCTGACAGACCACGACGCCACCAGGGGCGTAGACCCGATCCTAGCCTACCAGAGAGAACACGATGCACCTGTAGAAATCGTACCGGGAATCGAGATTTCTTCCGAATACCAACAGAAAGAAATCCATATCGTCGGGCTATATATTGACCAGAATAACAAAAACCTGACAGAAACTACCAGCCATTTCGTAAACCTGCGAGCCAGAAGAAACCACCAGATGGTAGAGAATTTCCAGAAAGCAGGCATTCCCATGACCATAGAGGATTTGCAGGAGGGCAATCCGAAAACGGTAATCACAAGGGCGCATTTTTCCCGCTATCTAATCCGAAACGGCATTGCAAAAGATACCAAGGAGGCATTTTCCAAATATCTGGGTACCGACTCACCCTTCTATGTCTCCCGAAAACTCATTCCCTGCACCGATGCCATCGCCCTCATCCTGGAAGCCGGAGGGGTACCCATCCTGGCCCACCCCATCCATTACCACATGGAAGAAGATGCACTGCGCGCCATGATTAGGACATGCAAGGATTGCGGCCTGGCAGGAATCGAGGTGAAATACTCCAACCACACTGCCCAGGATGAGATTTTCGTTGGCCATCTGGCAAAGGAATTTGACTTGCTCCCCAGCGGCGGCTCTGACTTCCATGGAAGCAATAAGCCAGATATCGATCTGGGTTCCGGCAAGGGAAATATGTCAATCCCCTACGAATATCTGGAAGGAATCAAGGAATATCTCCAAAACAGCGCTCTTCATGCTGAAAATAAATAAAGCATCCTATTAAAAAAGCCGGGAAAATATCATTTCCCCGGCTTTTCTATCGTCTTTCATTAAAGTCGGCACCAATCATGGCAAAACTCATGGACTTTTGCCAGAATATGAATCGCGGGACTCCCTACTCTTCATTATCCTGCTTGTCAATCTCAACGATATTTTCCTTCTTCATAGGAATGCGGCAATTCTTGTTGCTGCCAAACTCCACGATGACCACATCGTCCATAATATCAATGACCACGCCAAAGAATCCGCTGGATGTCAGAATGCTGTCTCCCACCTCCAGGGTAGACACCAGCGTCTCATGCTCCTTCTGCTGCTTTTTCTGGGGCCGAATGGCAAAAAACCAAAAAATGCCAATTATGACCGCATAGAGAATAATAATCGTCACCATGCTGCCGCCCCCGGCGCCGCCACCCTTCGCTGCCAATACCAATAAATTATCCATTACTTGTGATCCTCCTCTAACTGTTCTGCTTTTTTCTTTTTATATTCCTGAAAACACCCTTTTTCAATGGCGTCTCGGATTTCTTCCATCATCGTATTATAAAAATATAGGTTATGGGTTACCATCAGCCGAAGGCCCAGCATTTCCTTCGCCTTCAGCAGATGCCTGATATATGCCCGGCTGTAATGCCTGCACACCGAGCAGTCGCAAGTCTCATCCAATGGCCTGTCGTCCAGCTCGTATCTGGCATTCTGGAGATTCATCTTCCCATGGTTGGTATAGGCATGCCCATGCCTTCCGTTCCTGGCAGGGTACACGCAGTCAAAGAAATCCACGCCCCGCTCCACTGCCTCCAGTATATTCATGGGAGTTCCCACGCCCATCAGGTAGGTGGGCTTGTCCTCCGGCAGATAGGGCACGGTCTCCTCTATGATGCGGTACATCTCCTCATGGCTCTCTCCCACGGCAAGCCCCCCCAGGGCATATCCATCTAAGTCCATCTCCCGGATGCGCTTGGCATGCTCGATGCGGATATCCTCATACGTGCCTCCCTGGTTGATGCCAAAGAGCATCTGCTTGGGATTGATGGTATCCTCCAGTCCATTCAGCCTTTTCATCTCTCTCTTGCACCGCTCCAGCCAGCGAGCGGTGCGGTCTACGGAATCCTGCATATACTTTCTGGTAGCGGGGTGGGGCGGGCACTCGTCAAATGCCATGGCAATCGTGGATGCGATATGGGACTGAATCTGCATGCTCTCCTCCGGGCCCATAAATATCTTCCTGCCATCCACATGGGAATTGAAATAAACGCCCTCCTCCTTGATCTTGCGAAGCTTGGACAGGGAAAACACCTGAAATCCCCCGGAATCCGTCAGCACCGGCTTGTCCCACGCCATAAAGCGGCGTATGCCGCCCATCTTTGCCACCACGTCATCTCCTGGCCGGACATGAAGATGGTAGGTATTGCACAGCACCACCTGGGTCTTCATTCCCTGAAGATCCCTGGTGGACACCGCCCCCTTCATGGCTCCCACCGTCCCCACATTCATAAATACCGGGGTCTGAATCGTGCCATGCACGGTCTGCACTTCCCCTCGCTTGGCATTCCTATCTTTACAAATAATCCGATACATGCTCTGCCTCCATATCAGCGACTAAGAAACCGTTTATCACTTCCTAAAATAATCCACCAAAAGCTTGATTGCAAAAATAACCACCAGTATGGGCAGAAGATACATAATCACCGCTCCCACCAGTGCCAGCAACGCTCCCAGCACCAGAAGAACCAACAGGCACGTGCTGCCAAAGATCACGCCCCTCTTGATGCGTTCCTTCTTCGCGCCAAAGCCTGCATCCTCCCCGCTATTCCCATATCCGGAAGAATGGGACTGGCTGTACTCGCTTCTGGCCTGCTCCTCATAGTAATCTGCCATGGGGCCCTTGGAAGCCTTGTACGCCTGAATAATCGTCCTAGCGATGAGCCTGGGATCCCCCAGTTCCTCAATCACCTTTTTCTCGGATATCTCCGCCTCCTCAAAATAATTCCTATAAAAGGCTATATTCTCTTCTACATCTGCATTTGGAATATGCCCTTCCAGGCTTTCCCGAAGTATCGCAAGAAATTCAACTCTATCCATGGGTTCCTCCGTTACCACTACATTTCTGAGCAGTTAAAAATAATTTGATACCGTAATCAATTAGTTAAATAGGGCACCGCCTGCGCTGGTGCCCTAGCATATATAATAGCCAACGATAAAATAATAATCCCGTCGTTGGCTATTGGGATATACCGATTATGCCTTGCCTACGGAACCAAAAAGCTCCATCTTCTCTTTCACCGTTGCCTTGATTGCCTCTGCGCCAGGAGCCAGAAGCTTGCGGGGATCAAATCCCTTGCCCTCCAGATCCTTTCCCTCTTCAATATACTTGCGGGTCGCTTCCTGGAATGAAAGCTGGCACTCCGTATTGACATTAATCTTTGCCACGCCCAGAGAGATTGCCTTCTTAATCATATCCTCAGGAATGCCTGTTCCTCCGTGAAGAACCAGCGGCATGTCCCCTGTCTTTGCCTGAATGGCATCCAGGGTCTCGAAACTTAAGCCCGCCCAGTTCTCAGGGTACTTTCCATGAATATTTCCGATGCCTGCCGCCAGCATGGTGACGCCCAAGTCAGCCACAGCCTTGCACTCCTCCGGATCCGCACATTCGCCGGCTCCCACAACGCCATCTTCCTCTCCGCCGATGGAGCCAACCTCTGCCTCCAGGGAAAGACCCAATACGCCACAGGCATTCACCAACTCCGTGGTCTTTGCAATATTCTCCTCAATGGGAAGATGGGAACCATCAAACATAATAGAAGAGAACCCGGCATTGATACAAGCCTTCGCACCTTCGTAAGAGCCATGGTCCAGGTGAAGTGCCACGGGAACGGTGATATTCATCTCCTCCATCATTCCCTCTACCATGCCAACGATGGTCTTGTAGCCGCACATATACTTCCCTGCACCCTCAGACACGCCCAGAATCACCGGGGACTGAAGTTCCTGCGCCGTCTGCAGGATAGACTTCGTCCACTCCAGATTGTTGATATTGAACTGACCTACGGCATATTTGCCTGCTTTTGCCTTTGTAAGCATTTCTTTTGCTGAAACTAACATCATCCATAACCTCCATCTTTTGATTTTCTATCATCACTAATCATTGCCTATTATATACCATTTTTTGTAAAAAGAAAACACAAAATCGTATTTTTCTTGATTCGCCCATCTAAACGATACTGTGCACGGTTGCTTTGAACAGAAAATTTCCCATTATCCGTAAAAATCATCTTTAGAACAGCTTTCCGATTTCCTCCATGCGCTCCCTCGCCATATCGTACCCATATTCATAGCTTCTTCTCAGAACCTCCACGTCCTTCTCGTAACTGTTCAGCCCATGCTCCGGGCGAATCAGGACAATCCTGCCCTGCCTCTCCAGCTCCTCGCAAGCCTCCACCGCCCTGTTATACCGTTGATAGCGGGTAAGGATTCTCTGGGCAATCCTTGGATAGCGATGCCACACCGCCCTAGCGGTCATGCGGTCGGAACTGGTGCATGCCTTCCGATAGCCCTTCGGCCTGGTAAGCACCACCAGTGCCTTCCTGTGCCCGTCCCTTGCCAATTTATCTATTGGAATGGGATTGGACAGCCCTCCGTCAAAATATTCCCTGCCGCCTATTTCCGCAGGAGGAAATATCACTGGAAGGGAGCAGCTAGCCTGAAAAGCCATATAGTCCCGATCCACATCTTTCTTATAAAAATAATGCGGCATTCCCGTCTGGGCATCCGTAGCAGTGATTACAAAGTCTCCCTGATAATGATGGAATGCCTCCATATCAAAAGGATCCACCTCATTGTTCATATCCCTGAAAACAAACTGAATGCCGAAAGGACTCTTCTCACGAAGCAGATTCCCCACGCCAAAATACCTCTTATCATTCCTGTATTTCAGGAAAATCCTTACATTCCTCTCCCGCTGCCTGGAAATATAGGAAGCAGCATCAGCCGCCCCCGCAGACACGCCAATGCAGTAGGGAAACATAATATCTTCATCCAGCAAGGCATCCATCACGCCACAGCTAAAGATTGGGCGAAAAGAACCGCCCTCGAATAAAACGCCTGGCATTATCGCACCCCTCCTTTCCCAGTAAAGCATTGTAGCCCATTTTCAGAGAAAAATCAAAACTTTTTTTATTTCTTGAAATACATCCCCTTTCTCGGTATGATATAAAAACAGGCTGGCAGGACAATCTTGCGAAGATTTGCCATCCTCCCGAGCGATACGGTCTAATCGCAAGGGATAAGAACCAACAGAAAAGAGGGAAGCCATGAAAATAAAGATATGCGGACTGACAGACCCGAAGGAGGCAGCCTATCTCAACACATACCAGGCAGATTTTGCCGGATTCATATTATTTTATCCGGGCAGCAAGCGGAACAACACCATTGCCCAAGCAAAAGAAATCATGAGGGAATTGGCTCCCTCCATCAAGCGGGTAGCCGTGGCGGTATCTCCCACGGAAGCGCAAATTAGACAGATTACAGAGGCAGGATTCGACTACATTCAGATTCATGGCAAACTATCTCAGAATCTGCTTTCTACCATCTCCCTCCCCGTGCTGCGCGCCTTTAATGTAAAAAACATGGAGGAATATGCCCAGTATAGCAGCCAGCCCCAGATTGCAGGATACATATTTGATGCGGCGCAGCCTGGCAGCGGCGCCACCTTCGACTGGAATCTCTTGCGACAGATTCCCCGAGACGAAAAACTGCTCTTCCTTGCAGGGGGACTCCATTCCGGCAATGTAGCCCAAGCGATTCAGGCAGTACGCCCCGATGGCGTTGACGTCTCCTCTGGCGTGGAATATGACGATGCCTCCGGAAAAGACCCTGATAAGATCAAAAAATTTATCTCCCGGGCACGAAATGCCTAAATTTCCAAAAAGTAACAATTTTTTTGGTTATATTCACAAAATTCTAATGGGCCACCCCTCCCCTTTTCGGATATTTCCACAAAAATTTACCATGAAATTTGTCATTTTATCTTTTTATCGACAGAATCCTATGTTATAATAATAAGCATACTATGCAAACTCGCCTGCGAGAAATGGCATGGTGCGATGATCGTTGAATTTCCCTGCCCGGGCTTTCTGAATGCCATCAGATTGACGCGCTGGCATAGAAATTCTGCGAATCAGCATACTATTACAAACTGGAAGTGTAATTTTTACTATTTGCAGCTTATCTGTGAATAGTAACTGCCAATCACATCTCCCTTTTGTAATAAATACTATAGGAAAGAGGTTCTATCACTATGAATGAAAAGAAACCATTTAAACCCTACATTCCGGCGAACAAAGTCATCCCGGAATTTACTGCGGTGTCGCTGATTCTGGGAATACTCCTGGCAGTGATATTCGGCGCCGCCAACGCCTATCTGGGATTGCGGGTAGGCATGACGGTATCTGCCTCCATCCCGGCGGCAGTCATCTCCATGGGCGTGATTCGCTTCCTTCTGCGGAGGGATTCCATCCTGGAGAACAATATGGTGCAGACAGTGGGCTCTGCCGGCGAGTCTCTGGCAGCCGGAGCCATCTTCACCATTCCCGCCCTGTTTATGTGGGCAACAGAAAATGATGCGGTAGGGACGCCCTCCTTCTGGGAAATTGCCATCATCTGTCTCTGCGGCGGACTGCTGGGCGTACTCTTCATGATTCCCCTGCGGACAGCTCTAATTGTGGAAGAGCACGGCGTCCTTCCCTTCCCTGAGGGAACTGCCTGTGCGGAAGTGCTTCTCGCTGGCGAAGAAGGCGGAGACAAGTCTAAGGTGGTATTCTCCGGCCTGGGCATTGCCGCTCTGTACAAATTCGTAGCGGACGGACTCTGCCTTTTCCCATCGGAGATCGCATGGAATATCAAGCCGCTAAAGACGGGCTTCGGTCTGGACGTGCTTCCCGCCCTGGCTGGCGTGGGCTACATCTGCGGCATGAAGATTTCCTCCTACATGTTTGCCGGCGGCGTGCTGGGCTGGTTCGTGCTAATTCCGCTCATCTCCGTCTTTGGCATCGACAATATGATTGCCCCTGCCGCTGACAAAGTGATCAGCGCCATGGCTCCCTCCGATATCTGGGGTTCCTACATCCGCTATATCGGAGCCGGAGCAGTGGCCGCCGGAGGCATCATAAGCCTGGTCAAGACCCTGCCTATGATCGTGAAAACTTTCATGAAAGCCATGAAAGGATTTGGACGCAAAAACGATTCGGAATTGCGTACCTCCAAAGACCTGCCCATGCCAGTGGTTCTAATCGGCTCCCTGGCCATCGCAGTGGTGATTTGGATTATCCCGGCAGTGCCCATCAGTTTCCTAGGCGCATTGATTATCATTATATTCGGATTCTTCTTCGCCACCGTATCCAGCCGCATGGTAGGATTGGTAGGCTCATCTAACAACCCGGTATCCGGCATGGCTATCGCCACGCTGCTGATTGCCACCGCCCTGCTGAAAGCTACGGGAAATACCGGATTTACAGGCATGGCATCTGCCATCTGCATCGGCACCGTCATCTGCATCGTTGCCGCTATGGCGGGAGATACTTCTCAGGATTTGAAGACAGGTTATATCGTAGGCGCGACTCCTATGTACCAGCAGATTGGCGAATTGGTGGGAGCCTTGGTTTCCGCTCTGGCAATCGGTGGCGTGATGTACCTTCTCAACTCCGCTTGGGGATTCGGCACGCCGTCTCTCCCTGCTCCGCAGGCCATGCTGATGAAATTGGTGGTAGAAGGCGTTATGGGCGGCACCCTGCCTTGGGGATTGGTTCTGTGCGGCGTGGGCATCGCCATCGTGATAGAACTATTGGGACTGCCCGTCCTTCCCGTTGCCATCGGGCTCTACCTGCCAATCTACCTTTCCGCCCCTATCTTCTTAGGAGGCGTCCTTCGCTGGTTCTTTGAGAATAAGAAATCTGCAAAGGATGAAAAGCACAGGAAGCATATGATTGACCGGGGCGTGCTGTACAGTTCCGGCATGATTGCCGGCGAAGGCATCGTGGGCATTGCTCTTGCCATTCTGGCAGTCATACCCATGGGCAAAGGCAACACCCTCGCAAGCATCATCAGCCTGGGAACTCCTCTGGGCAACATTACTGGCGCCGTATTCTTCCTTCTGCTGCTGGCAAGCATGTACTTCTTCGCAGTGAGGCGTGGAAAAGCCAAGGAGGGCAGCAACTAATATGGGAAAACAGAAAAAGCTGCCGCCAAATTATATGGATGCCATTTTCGTTCCTGCCAAGGAATTGCATTGGGCACAGCGAAAGGATGGCATGATCGTACTCGACATGGTAAACAACGGCTTTTTTCATAAAATAGCCCAGAAGTTTTTCCGCAAGCCAAAGGTCAGCCATATCGCAATGGACAAATATGGCACGAAGCTTTGGCTGGCGCTGGATGGAAAGAGAACGGTATGCCAAGTGGTGGCAGTGATGGAGCAGGCATTCCCTGACGAGTCAGACCGAATGCTTGACAGAACCGTAACATTTCTGCGCACCCTGCATATTCATCATTTTATCTGCGAAGCCGACTAACATTGAGAAAGGATGGTTGTGATAAGCGGCTAATTGTGAACAGATTAGTAACTAGGTCGCTTATCACAACAAAGAATGATTTTATGGGCATATTATCTAATCTGAAACCTGAACCAGTCTTCCGGTACTTTGAAGAAATCTGCCAGATTCCCCACGGTTCCGGAAACACCAAAGAAATCAGCGACTACTGCGTCCGCTTTGCCAAAGAGCATGGGCTGCGCCATATCCAGGATTCGGCAAACAATATCATCATTTTCAAGCCAGGGACTACAGGGTATGAAAATAGCGCGCCCGTGATTCTCCAAGGACATCTGGACATGGTGTGCGAAAAAGAATTTGACTGTGATATTGATATGGACAGGGAGGGGCTGCAGTTGGAAGTGCAGGGCGACATGATTTCCGCCAGAGGCACCACTCTGGGGGGAGACGATGGCATTGCGGTGGCATATGCCCTTGCGATTTTGGATGCTGACGACATTCCCCATCCCCCGCTGGAGGCGGTATTTACTGTAGATGAGGAAATCGGCATGCTAGGCGCCGCCGCACTGGACTGCACCCCTCTCAAATCCCGCATCATGCTAAACTTAGATTCAGAGGATGAGGGCTACCTTCTGGTTGGCTGTGCAGGAGGCATCTCTGTCAAGGGAAGCATTCCGACAACTCGTTTCTCTGCCAGTGGCAAAAAAGCCACGCTGCGCATCTCAGGACTTTTGGGCGGACACTCTGGCATAGAGATTGATAAAAGCAGGGCGAATGCCTGCAAGCTGCTGGGCAGAACGCTCTACGCACTACAAAAAGAAGTTTCATTTCTCCTCTGCTCCCTGCAGGGGGGATTAAAAGACAATGCCATTCCAAGGGATGCCACCGCCACCCTTCTGCTAGATGGGGATGCGGATGAATCCAAAATTGCGGAGTGCATTAATAAGATACAGCAGAAATACCAGAACGAATACCGAAAATCAGATCCGGGCGTGACATGTGCCATCACATTCTCCGAATCAGGCACTGCCAACGCCATGACCCCGGATATAAGCAAAAATGTCATTGCGGCCCTAGTAAACTTCCCCAATGGCGTTCAACGCATGAGTCTTGATATCGAAGGTCTTGTACAGACTTCCCTGAACCTGGGCATCATGAAAACTTCCGAAGAAGAATTCACCTGTTCCTTCTCTCTCAGGAGCAGCGTTGAAAGTGAAAAACATGCGCTGGTGGAACAAATTGAATGCCTGATGGAGAGCCTGGGCGGCAGTTTGAAAACCATGGGAGAATATCCCGCTTGGGAATACCGCCCGGATTCCCCTCTGCGCGACCTGATGGTAGAAGTTTTTGAGGACCAATATGGAAGAAAGCCAGTAATCCAGGCAATACATGCAGGTGTAGAATGCGGTCTTTTTGCTGGAAACTTACCCGGTCTGGACTGCGTCTCCTTCGGCCCGGACATGAAAGGAATTCACACGCCGAAGGAAGTCTTAGATGCCGCCAGCGTTCTCCGAACTTGGGAATATACGCTGGAAGTGCTGAAAAGACTAAAATGATGCCAGATTCATAAACAGATTGCAAAAGATTGCAAAGCGTGATTCCATGCGATTCGGAATCTTCTGGCTTGAATCGTAAACATCGACATGAAGAAGAGCCTTGCTCAGGTAGCGATATGCTGCCTAAACAAGGCTCTTCTTCGATTATCTTCTAAACACTATTGTCTTTCCTTCTCATCGGCAAAGGAAACCCCCTCCGCCATCACGAACAGTTCCTCCTTTGCCAGGTCAAAGCAGTCCAGAATCTTTGGCGAGAATATGCCGCATTCCCCTTCGTGAATCATCCGGCATGCCTCCTCCACTGCATAGGGCGCTTTGTACACCCGCTTGCTGACCAGCGCATCATATACATCCACGATGGATACCACCTGGGCCCAGATCGGAATATCCTCCCCTGCCAATCTGTCCGGATAACCGTTTCCATCATACCTCTCGTGGTGATGCCTGCAAATGTCATAGCAATATTTATAGAACTCGCTATCCTCCTGCTTGAAATTTTCCAACATCTCGCAGCCATAAATCGTGTGCTTCTTCATCTCCCGAAATTCACTGTCCGTCAATCTCCCAGGTTTTAGCAAAATATTGTCAGGAATGGCAATTTTCCCCAAATCATGTAGTGAAGAAGCATTCACGATCAATTCCACCTGCTCCTGGGTAAGCTCGTATTCCGGGTAAAATTTCATCAGATATGTAAGGATAATTTTGGTAAAATTCTTCACCCTCTTGATATGCTCCCCAGACTCCAAACTGCGAAATTCCACCACAGAACTCAGGGCATTCACCAGAAAATCATTATTCTGCTGCAGCTTCCTCTGGCTCTCCACCAACTGTCTTGTCCTCTTCTCCAGTTTCTGCTCAAGATATTGTCTGTGTTCGTACAATTCCATAATATTCATGGCGCGGCGCATGACCACCTTTGGCTCGAAAGGCTTATAGATAATATCCGAGGCACCATACTCATATGCCTTCACATCACTTTCCACCGTTGCCTCCCCGGTAATCATGATTACTGGAATCAGATCCATATAGCCCTTTTCCGTCATCCATTCCATCACTTCCAGCCCAGTTTTCCTCGGCATGAGAAGATCAAGGAACAGCACGGCGATATGATCTTTATTCTCCTCTATCATATCTATGGCTTCCTGGCCATCTTCCGCCTCCAAAATCTCAAACTGCTCCTCAAAAATAAATTTAAGCATATCCCTATTAATCTCTGCATCATCTGCAATCAATATCGTCTTTTCCATTATATCTTCCATTGCACTCATTCCTCTCAATTTATACTAAACTTATTTCCAACACCCAGCCACTGCGGCAGACGACTCAGAAAATCTCCCTGATGCATTGATATGCAGCAACTGGCATTACTTGACAATCTAAAAGCACAAAATCTACTGGGCCGCGTCTGACTGCTGCATGGCCTTGATGCCCTGCACCGTCTTCTCATAGTCTTCCCTCACCTGTCTCTCCAGTTCTGAGGTATCCTGATTCTTCCCGCCCCGCAAAGCATCCGTCAATGCAGCGCTGGATTCACTCAACTTCACAAAACCCAAATTCTGGCACACGCCCTTAATACTATGGGCGGCACGAAAAGCAGTCTCATAATCTTCCTGCCGCATAGACTCCTGCAAGGTATCATAATTGGCATCATCTAAAAATTTCACAGCAAATTTGAGAACTCGCTTATCATCCAGCAAACGCTTGATTACCTCCTCGTAACCACCGCCCATCATATCATAGCAATCTTTTATCGTCATCCTAATCTCTCCTTTTTTATGCCGTTTTTTTCTATGAGAAATTATACTATCTCACTGGCGAAATTGCAATATTTTTACTGCCAAATTTATAATTAAGGATTAAAATATTTACTCTCACAATCATCCATTCCCCGACGGATAAAACTTTATGTCAAGATTAGCGAAAACATGCATAGTATTTTCACACTTGCACACAATAATATATAATGAAAATACGCAGCAAGTTAACTCGCAAAGGCGAATGATATGCACGTTGCAGAAATGAGGATAACCTATGAATAATCAGACAAGAGAATTATTGCAAGAATGCAGTTCCGGCTGCAAAATGGCAATCAGAAGCATTGACCAGATTACAGAATATGCCAAAGAAGAAAGTCTGGAATTAATCTTGAATCGCTACCGGAAAGAACACGAAAACCTGATGGAAGAAATCATCCGCCTCCTCGCAACAGATGGAATTACCCCGGATGAACCCGGTACGATGGCAACCGCTATGGCATGGACAAATATAGAATTGAAGATGCTTGTGGACGCCGACAGCCACCAAATCGCCAAAGTAATGATGGATGGGTGCAATATGGGCATCCAATCAGCCAGCGAATACAAAAACAAGTACACAGAAGCCTCCGATGAAAGTATCTCCATCGCAAACAGATTGATAGGTATCGAAGAACGGTTTATGGAAGAACTGCGAGGATACATGTAATTTCTGTTGTTAGAATTTGGCAAAACAACGCACGCAACACCAATCTCAACCACCGGCTTAGCCGGTGGTTTGCTTTAGCCCTATAAGGGCTCTTTCCCGGCACTGAAGGCCTAAAGACCCATCGAAAAATCCGCCAACCGCAACATCAGTTACTTACAAAAGCCCCTCTCAATGCCAAACTCCTTCAAATTACGTACATCAAGAACCCGCTTTTGGCTTAATATACCCTGAATCCAGTTTTTCCTTCAGCGCATCCTGCAATACTTGCGAAAAATTAACGCTCGCTTTTTCTGCCATATAATTCAACCAGCCTGGAATAGATAATGTCTTCTTCACTGCAGCCTTGTTATACATTTTCTGATATTCCAATGTATCGCAATACACCAGCGTAGCAATTTCATCCTGGCCACATGCCAGATGTTTTATTTCTGACGGTGACGGAATGGCCTCCTCCCCCGCCTCTAATTCGTATAAAAATAGTGCCAGCGCATCCGCCGCCATTGCAATAGCCTCCGGCAAATCCTCACCGCAAGTATAGCATCCCGGTATATCTGGAAAGCATACATTATACCCATCTCCCGCATTTTCAATAATTGCTGGATATACATACTTCATAATTGCACCCCTTTCTGATCTCTTACCCTTATTTATATTTTCCATAAAAACTTACAGTATTTAAAAGTTCCAAGGCTATTTAAGCCCTGCATCTTTTAAAATCTTAATCGCCGTACCAGTAGGAATCTCTGACTTATGCCGAGGCACCGAAAACCGTTTCTCGGTTAATGGGCTTTTCCATATATCATGACTCGAACCATGTCTCAACATCTGACAATCCGCCTGTTTCAGCAACTTTAATTACTCCGAAGCTTTCATGGCATTTCCTCCAAAAACTTTTCCTCTCTGTTACATTTATATTGTATACGTATTGTTACGTATTGTCAAGATTATTTTTATTTTTAAGAACTTTTTTATCACTCGCCATATCCTCCATGCTCATCTGCCGCCCATTTTATTTATACACCTCTCATTCATGACCTGGATCCAGGAGGGGATCGGGGAATCCTCTCGGATCATACCCCTTCGTGCCACTACCCCGGTCAGATCCTTCACCGCCCCCGCCAGAATATCCTCAATCCTTTCACTGCATCAACGAGCATCCTCTTCTTTCCTGCCATACGTACCTCCTATCAGCCAAATTATATTTACAACGGTTGTGGAAGATGACACGATTTACCAAATTATATTGTATTTTAATGATTGATAAGCCATCTAATATTACATATATAGACAAAAGACAACATATTCATTTACTAATTTGCTTTTCTGTGATATAGTAATTATGTCAAATTGATATCAAAAATATTAATATAGAGAGGAGAAAACATGCATGGACGAGAGAGAACACCTCAAACAAGTCATCGACCAATTGCCAGAGTATAAATTGGCATATGTCTCTAATTTTATATATGATGTCGAAAAAATGTCTGTCTAAATGGTAGAATCTATTTACGAAAATGAATTGCTCAAGTCATTGAAGGTTATTTTGAAGAAAAAATATTATAACAGAAAACAAAAACCAAGGAGGTATCAACCTATGAAAAGAAACCCGATATCCAGATTTAAAGCATCCTTCCTCTTCATGCTCGCATTCGTCATGACGCTATCCCTTGCGCCAGCTAAGACTGATGCGGCAAAGAAGACTTGGATCAACCCGACTTCCATGACGCTCCAGGTAGGGAGCAAGGCAAAACTCACCCTGCGGAACAACAAGAGGAAAATCAAATGGTGGTCCACCAATAAATCCGTTGCCACGGTAACGCAGAAAGGCATCGTGAAAGCGAAAGGCTACGGAAGGTGCAGGATTGCCGCCAAAGTCGCATCCAAGAAATACGTCTGCAAGGTGATAGTCAAGAGGAAAGCATCCTCCACCCACGCCAGACACTCCACCAAATACGTATACATTACCAAGACTGGGGAAAAATACCATACAAGCACCTGCAGATACCTTTGGAACAGCAAAATAAAGCTCAGCCTTTCATCCGCTAGGGCGCAGGGGTATACCGCCTGCAGCGTATGTCGCCCCTGACGTATGCGCACTCAACAGATTGGTTGGTCCGCCTGATTGGTTTATATGACAATTGAGAAGAGGGATGATGCAAAAACAAGATCTGCAGCACTACTGTGCATCTATCCAGCATGCCCTGGGAATCCCTGATGCATACATCATGGCCAGAGGAGGATGGAAAAATGATGCCGTGCTGAAACAAGTATACCGCTATGCCTTGGAGGAACGCCAGAAAGAAATGAATGCCGTTGCAAATGACTATTTTTCGGAACTATGCAACATGAAATACAACACAGATAACAAAAAGCCCTTGTAAAACAAGGGCTTTTGCCATCGGGGTAACAAGATTCGAACTTGCGGCCTCTTCGTCCCGAACGAAGCGCTCTACCAAACTGAGCCATACCCCGGACGCAATATCTATTGTATATCGAATTCTATAAAATTTCAAGTCTTAATTTTAAAAATTCGTAATTAACGTTCCTATTGCTATTTACGCTTTAGCCTTCCAGATATTTCTTCCAGTCTCGAATGACGGCCTCGCAGATTTCTACTTCCACATCTTCCACCGCTTCCTTCATCTGCTGGAAATACTTTTCCTCCTCGTCCTCCAGAGAAATCACCTCCAGCTTTGCCACGACCTCGTCCATGGCATCCATATCCAAATCATCTATGGCATCCTGCATCTCCTCCAGATGCCTCCTGATCTGGCCGCTATCGTAGCCGTCCTTTGGCTCCTTCCGCATTTCCGGAACATCAAGACACTTTGCCAAAATAGGTCCATATGCCAGATATTTCTCTATCATTTCCTCATGGTGGGCAAGAATGAAATCAATTCTTTCCTCCTTTCCCGCCTTCTCCATCTCTGCCGCCAATTCAGAAAGTTCTATAGCCCCCACCTGACGGGAGGCACTCTTAAGGGCATGCACTTCTATCGTATAATTCTTCCAGTCCCTCTCCTCCTTCTTCTTCTGAATCAACTGAGATTTCTTAGGAATCACCCTTGCATATTCCCGCAAAATCTGCCAGAATAATTTCTCACTTCCCGCCAGACGCAACGCCAGGGAGATATCCAGTTCCGAAATATTAATCCTTTCCTCCGGGAGCTTCAGCCCTTCCTTCTCCTCCTCAGGACTTCTCTTTCCCTGCATCTGCTGAATCTTTTCCGAGGGAAGCCAATTCTTCACCTTTTCCACGATAACCTTGGACTCTATGGGCTTGGCAATAAAGTCGTTCATACCCTCCACAAGAAACATCGCCCGCATTTCTTCCATCACATTGGCAGTCAGGGCAATAATCGGCACATCGTCATATTCCTCATGAAACCGCCGGATGATATGGGTGGTCTCTATTCCATCCAGTTCCGGCATCATGTGATCCATGAAAATGATATCATAATGCTTCCCTGCAATCATCTCAATGGCCGCCCTGCCACTGGTAGCCTTGTCAATTTTCATCTGCAATGGCGCCAAAATACCTGCCGCCACCGTTAGATTCAATTCATTGTCATCCACGATCAAGATTTCTGCGGATGGCGCAATAAACTCGAACCCCTGCCCCGCTTCCTCCTCTGTATCATATAATTCCTCATGTAGCAGGATCTTCGCCATATTCATGATATGCATGGGCTTATTGACTGCAAGCACATTCTCCAATCCAGGGTCCATCTTTTCCTGAAAGCCCATCATCAGAATGCCCGTCATATGAGGATGGCATGACAGGTATGCCTTCACTTTGCCGTTATAGCAATCGCTATCCACGAACAGAAACTCTACCTTCTTCTCTTCCAGCAAAAGAAAATCGTTTTGGTCATAGAGGGCGATGCATTCCATCTGCAACTGACCAAGCATGTTTTTAATGCTATTCAGGATATATATGTTTCCACACAGCACCCCTGCCGCGCGGGAAGAGCCATGAGACGCCTCCGCCGAGGGCGCTCCATTAATTACAAACTGGGGGATCTGAAAATAAAAGCAGCTTCCCTCCCCATACTCGCTCTCTACTCCTATTTCTCCATTCATCAGTGCCACAAGCTGTTTAGATATGGCAAGCCCCAATCCCGTTCCCTCTATATTTCGGTTCCTCTTGCTGTCCACCTGCTGAAAAGATTGGAATAACTTGCCCAAATCCTCTTTTCTTATTCCGATTCCCGTATCCCGCACAGATACCTTTAGCATAATCTCCCGATCCGAGATTTTGTCACAGCCGATCGCCAGGGAAACGCAGCCCTCCCTCGTAAACTTTACCGCATTGTTGGCCAAATTGATAATAACCTGTCGGATGCGGACGCTATCCCCCATCAATTGCTTTGGAATATTCGGGTCCATATCTACCACAAACTCTAAGTCCTTGTCCCCAATTCTGGTCATGATCACGCTGGAAATATCCCTGACGATAGACAGCGGCTCATATTCCCCCATATTGATATCCATTTTCCCTGACTCTATCTTCGAGAAATCAAGAATGTCATTGATAATTGCCAGGAGCGTATTTCCGGAAGCCATAATCTGCTTGATATATTCCCTGGCAGCCGGAGGCAGTTCCTCCCGCAACGCCATCTCTGCCATGCCAATCACTGCATTCATGGGCGTGCGGATCTCATGGCTCATATTCGCCAGAAAATCAGACTTCATATGGGCTTCCTTCTCCAGCTCATCGCTGGTTCGGAGGGTCACATGCTGCTGATATTCCACGCCGGAAAGCATTTCTACGATATTATATAAAAAATTTGCAACATTCTCTATCTTCTCCCTAGCAAGAATGGGAATATTCCTAGAAGCCTCCACATATTCCTCCGGATCGATTCCCAATTCTTCCGCATAGGCCCGCACTCTTTCCTCCGAAATGGGTTCTGTCAGCACCTGCCCCCCCATAAAGCATCCTAGAAATTGCCCTTCCAGCATAATGGGCGTGGCAAAATCCGTCAGACCCGCATGGCAGGTATAAATCTCCGGCTTTCCATTTTTCATTGCAAGTTTCGCTCCATGCTCGTCACAGTTCTGACACCTCTTGAGCCCCTCTTCCGACTTCTTCGTCAGTTCAGAGCAGAATGGGCAGTTAGAGACATGCTTTGTCACCGCCACGCCATTTTCATCAGAAATCCCCGCAGATATATCAAAATTAGCCGAAAAAGAGTCCTGCAGACGCTGAAGAATATTCATATCAAACAATTCTGTCAAGTGCAAATGTTCCATACTTGCTCCTCCATATGTACCAATCATGCCATGATTTCCGGCATAACCCAAGTTGCGAAGCAACTTGCAAGATAAATACGCCAGTATTTATTATATCATGAACTCCCCCCCAAATCAAAGAAATAAAACTCTTGACTTTCGGACAATGCCATAGATTCAATCTTAGTCTTTCTGCGTTCTCCTTATTAGCAGACCAAAAAAAATCCTCAAAATATCCCACACGCCATTTTCTGCTTCAATAAATCATGGTATAATAAATATAGCCTTTCTGAAAACATCTCAAAATTCAAGCAACAATCCCAGTTTGAGAGGAGACAAACCAATGAATACAGCACAAATCAGGAAAAATCTGGAGGCCCTGCGCCTGATGCATGGGCTCACCCAGGCAGAACTGGCTGAAGCAGCAGGTGTCACCACCAACCACATCAGCCATGTGGAAAATGGCTCCAGCGGCATCTCCCTGGAACTTATTCTCAAGATATGCCGAACACTCAAGATAACCCCAAACGACATTTTGTCAGGAGAATACGACACAACCGAAAAAAACGATGGCCACGCGCTTTCTTTAGACCGTCTAGAGCCATCAGATATAGACCTGATAGAAAAGATTGCGTATTACATGGAAAACAAAAAAGATTTTGACTTGAATTAAGTTTTTTTCAGAAAGGCAATGTGCCCCCCTTGGATGCATGCATCCAGAGGGGCGCTATTGCATGCAGGCCATTATGCCATACTCGAATCTTTTGAAAGTTCACAAAAAATTTACATTTAACCTTCACTTTCATATCGGCGCGACCCGAACAGCAAACATAACACCCTCAACAACAATATATGTGAATATTCTGTTAACATTCCTTCAAAAAAAGAGCAAATGCCCCTTCCATTTTGTGGCAAAACACTCCATAAAGCGACGGGCTAATTTGCATGGAAAATAAAAATATGCTATATTGAAAACGTATCATGTCCAGATTAACAACACTTCATTCCTACATATCTTACAAAAGATAAAATAATCTGGATGTGATGCATTATTATTGAATATGCATTCCACTCTATTAAAAATACCCATGTATTCTAAATTTATAATATCTGCGCAATTTTGTACACATAGCAGAGTCACGCTAGCAAATCTAAGAAATGACAAAAATTCCGAACAATTTGGTTACACAAATGACATTTTCTTCCGTTAGGATTCAAAAACAGAAGTTGTTATGACCCATTAGCAACTATGCGGCATGGTGCTGTCTGCCATACCATATTCCAAATCTGACAGCACAGAAAAGAGGTTATTTTCTATGAACAAAAAATTTACAGCATGGCTCCTTGCTTGGGGGCTGATATTTACAGGCGTAGGCACGGCACAAAGTTCCGTTGCCGCAGAGCCTGCTACATCTGTAGCAAATGACACTACAGGCGCGGTGAATCCTCCAGATACGGTTGCCACCGGCCCTGGCATTGACGTTCCAACGCCAGAGCCTTCCCCTTCTGCCACGGCAACGGCAGAGCCATCCGCGGAACCATCTGCAACCCCTTCCGCCACTCCAGGGATCGTGGACCCGCCTCAGACGCCATCCATTTCCTTAGTAAAGGGCGGTAATAAAAGAATCAAAATATATTGGGGAAAAATCTCCAATGCCACGGGCTATAAAATATATTATAGCACCAGCCAGACAGGCACCTATAGCCTAGTTAAGACCATTAAGAGCAATGCCACTGTAAAGTATGTCAAGACAGGGCTGACGCAGAATAAGACATATTATTTTAAGATGACTGCCTACACCAGCGAGAATAATATTGTGGCAGAGAGCGTATTCTCCAATGTAGTCTCTGCAAAAACCGGAGCCATCGGTTCAACTTCCAAGACTGCGAAAAGTTATTCCAGCAAGGCGAAATTCAAGAAATCTCCCGCCTACAAGAAGTATGCCGCCCTCTCCAAATATTGCACCTACAGCAAATCCTTCCCCATTCCAGGGATGAAGACCACAAATGTTGGCGGGTTTGCGGCAAAGAAAATGATTCCCCAGGGAATTTGCCAGGCCGGAGGATATTACCTGATCTCTGCCTACGATTATTATGAGCAGGATGAAACCGTCATTTACATTATGAACCTATCCACCCACTCCTACATCACTACCCTGGTGCTCCCAAACAAGGCCCAGGCAAATGCTCTGGCATACGACGGAACCAATGTGTGGGTATCCAAGGGAAGCAATGTGGCATATTTCCCCTATTCCGTCATCACATCCGCAGTAAATAGCGGCTCCAGCTTCACTACCCTCAGTGATTACACCGGATACATGAAACTGGATGTTAAGCCTCAGGTTCTGGCATACAATGATGGCATACTCTGGGCGGCGGCAAATAATTCTAGCTCCTCCAGCAATATGTACGGATATCAGATCACGAAGAGCAATGGCATGTGCACGCTGAACCAAAAGTATCGCATGGCAATCCCATCCAAGGTGCAGGGAATCACCTTCGACAAAGAGGGCTATATGTACATGACCAGAAGCTACCGCTCCAATTCTTCCCTGAGCGGCTACGTATCCCAGATTCGCACCTACAAGCCAAATCTGGCTTCCCCCAGCGCCAAGGGAAGCGTGGGAAAAGGAAGCATCGTGAAAAAGAGAACGCTGCCCGCCATGGCCGAGGGCGTAGCGACATACGGCAGCTATGTATACGTGCTGTATTCCGGTTGCAAATACACCAAGTGCAAGTATAAGGTAGACCGGGTAATCGCTACCAAGAGAAGTCATCTACAGCAGTAGAATCATCTTGCGAACGCCATAAAATTTTCCTATAAATGATGAAAGAAAAGGGGCTGTTGCAAAAGTAGATGAATAATCTACCGGAGCAGCAGCTCCGTTTTTATACCCCAAAAACAGACTCCGAAGAGTCCGCAATCCATGACGAAAAAAGAGTTAGACATGCTTGATCGGTATTGCCAAAAAGCAGGCGTTTCTCGCACGCAAGGGCTACTTGACGGTATTAAAAATCTTATTGATAGTCATGATGCAGAAAAATGATTGGTTGTTGACGGGCTGATTCCCAACATATGTATTGTAATCCTGCACCTAACATATGCTGCAGTTTTTATTTGAACATTGTATTTATTCCACAATTAGTATATAATATATATAGTCATATGCAGGCATGCGAAATCTTCTAATTTGTCCATGTTTTTGCATAACAAAGGAGGATTCTGGCATGGCAAATGCAAATGACCCCGTTCGTGCGAACATAAAATTTAAGGATAGGCTATTCCGCATCGTATTTGGCGCCGAGGAGAACAAGAAGCACCTGATTGCCCTGTACAATGCCTTAAACGGCACTGACTTCGGAGAATCCGAGACGGTTGAAATCACCACCCTTGACGATGCCATCTACATCCGGATGAAGAATGACATTTCGTTCATCATCGCCTCAGACCTGAGTTTGTACGAACAGCAAAGCACGTTTAACCCAAATATGCCCCTCAGGGGATTTTTATACCATGCGCATCTGTACGAGCATTACGTCAAGAAAATGGAGTGCGACATATATGGGCAGACGCTAATCAAGATACCTAATCCAAAGTATGTCGTGTTCTACAATGGCCTGAACGAGAAGGAAGATAGAATTGATCTGAAACTATCCGACGCATTTATCAAGCCGGATAGCGGAAATGATTTTGAATGGACTGCCACAATGCTCAATATCAACCAGGGGCACAACAAGGAGCTTATGGAAAAATGCGCCCCCCTAGGGGAGTATTCAGACTTTATTGCCCTGGTGCGCAGGCATCAGGAGTCCCTGTCTTTTGACGAGGCAGTGGATAAAGCAGTAACCGATGCGCAGGCATGGCCCTGCATCGGCCCATATTTATCCAAGAACAGAAACGAGGTGAGGGATGTGTTGTTGACAGAATTTGATGCGGAACTTCATGACAAGGTCACTTTTGAGGCTGGCAAAACCGAGGGCAGAGCCGAGGGCAGGGCTGAGGGCAGGGCTGAGGGCAGGGCTGAGGGCAGAGCCGAGGGCAGAGCTGAGGGCAGAGCCGAGGGCAGGGCTGAGGGCGAAGTAAAATCTTTGGCAAAATTAGTCGCTGATGGGCTGATTCCTTTGAATGTCGCTGTTTCCCGGCTCAACCTTTCCGAAGAAGAGTTCATCCAGCAGGCTTTAATATTTAATATTTTTATCAAACGTTAACTTATGTGTCTGCAACATAAATTGCACACTATAATAATTGCTCCGCCCTCCTAATGATATAAAATTAGGAGGGCGGGGTATTTCAAGATGCAACAGACAATTAATTCAAGAACAGAAAAGAGGCAAGGGATATGCTGCTAACGGAATTTGATGCGGAACTTCATGACAAGGTCACTTTTGAGGCTGGCAAAACCGAGGGCAGGGCAGAGGGCAGAGCCGAAGGCAGGGCAGAGGGCAGAGCCGAGGGCAGGGCAGAGGGCAGAGCCGAGGGCAGGGCAGAGGGCGAAGTAAAATCTTTGGCAAAATTAGTCGCTGACGGGCTGATTCCTTTGAATGTCGCTGTTTCCCGGCTCAATCTTTCCGAGAAAGATTTCATCAAACAGGCTTTGATGCTTGATATTTCTATCAAGCGGCAACAAGATTGATTAACTGAGGAATCGCCATGCATTATAATGGCCATACTTCAAATACGAAAATATTATTTTACTTCTCAACTCTGTAAAAAATTAGAGTGGTGCCGTCGGCAAACGTATATACACCTCTTCACTCACGCAGCCCATCTGATGATTTTGCGACACCCCATTTTCCTAAATGCATCAAAAAACCTGCCTTTAGAACGGTTAGCCAAATAAATATTTCACGAAATATCTGCCAGCCCATTTTCTGTTTCATCAAGCAATGGTATAATAAACATAGTCCTTCTGAACACATCTCAAAATTCAAGCAACAATCCCAGTTTGAGAGGAGACAAACCAATGAATACAGCGCAAATCAGGAAAAATCTGGAGGCCCTGCGCCTGATGCATGGACTCACCCAGGCAGAACTGGCCGAGGCAGTGGACGTCACCACTGACCACATCAGCCATGTGGAAAATGGTTCCAGCGGCATCTCCCTGAAACTCATTCTTAAAATATGTCGAGCACTCAAGATAACCCCAAATGACATTTTGTCAGGCGAATACGACACAACCGAAAAAGACGATGGCCATGCGCTTTCATTAGAACACCTAGAGCCATCAGATATAGACCTGATACAAAAGATTGCGCATTACATGAAAAACAAGAAAAGATTTTGACCTGAATTGGGAGTTTGTTTCAGAAAGACTATCTGCCCCTTTTGGATGCATGCATCCAGAGGGGTATTTTATATGCGACCTGGACTTTCCGCAGTACATGCAAGTTCGCTAGCCGTCCTTTTCTTTTACAGTTTTTTGGTAATGGTCAGTTTGCCATACTCGCACCGCACAACGACCGAGGTGCCAAAATCAAAGCCCCACTTCCTCAGCCATTTCCCCTTTAAAAGCAGCATGGTTGTCATCTTATTCTCAATGCACTTTCCATATACTTTCATTAATCGAACTCTTTTTTTGTTATCCTGTTTGACAACGGTCAATTTATCGTCCTCACAATATACAGCAATCGGCGTATCCTCTTCAAAGCCCCAGTCATTCAACCATGCCCCTTTCATTATAATAATAGGCGGATAAATATTCCGATAGTAGGATTGACAAGTCACTGTCAGATTTCTAATTATCTTTTTGATCACTTTCACCTTCTTCTATTCGTAATAGTTCATTCTGGATTTTCAGTTCCAAAGGAAAGTAATTGATTCCTTTCCTTTATTAAATGGTTTACCTTGAAACTATATTTTACTCATTTAGCTTCCTCCTTTCGTCCGTATTGCAAATAGTTGACTATATTCGTTTTATCGAAGATATTCAGGCATGAAAAAATGTTCTATACTTATTATATATGCTATTAGGGAGGGGAAATAAATGATTGATTTGCTCCATTTTTTAAATGCATGAAATATCATATGTATATCGATGCATTAATATATTATCATTTATAAGGAGAAAAAAATACCATGAATATTTTCACAATGGATATTTTCATTATGTACATTATCATTACGCATACTATCATTCTGTTATATATTGGATTATTAGTTCATAATAATATTTGAAACAATGAGAATATACTAAACAATTATGGAAACAGACTTTGTTTACTTTACATATATTGCGCTTGTAGCATATATGCAAAGTGAACATTCAGATTTGCAGGAAACGGAAAGGCAAGGGGATTTTATGGTTGATTACAGTCCGCTTTGGGAAACGATGGAAAAGAAGGGGATATCCCAATATTATCTGATGAAAAAGGGCGGGATAGACAACAAGACAATATACAACATAAAAAGAAATGAAAACATAACCCTGTTAACACTAGAAAGGCTTTGCAATGCCCTAGACTGCACGCCTGACGAGGTGATTTCTTTTCATCCATAATATCCAGGAACAAATCATCAAGAACTTTTTTATCAGACATAGATTTTCACATCAGGCGAAAAGATTGGGCCAGAAATCCGCATTCAGATTCCCGGCCCATCCATTCTGCCTTATGCATTTCTCTCCGCTTTCAGCCTATTTACTTCTTCAAGGGATAGCCCCGAAATATTCGCTATTTCTTCCAAGGCGTATTTGCCAGCAGCCAGCATGCGAAGCGCCGCCTCATTCATCCCTTCTTTTATCCCCTGCTTCATTCCCTGCTTCATTCCCTGCTTCATTCCCTGCTTCATCCCCTGCTTCATCCCTTGCTCCATTCCTTCTTTCAAGGATTCATTCCTCATATCTTCCATAATCCGGCACATCTCACTCACTCCTTTCGGATTTTCTTTCAGATACCGTGTTCGGTCTGCCATCAGTTCGAAATTCATATCGTCTGCTCTGGTGCATCTAAAATCATGCATGAGTTTTCCTACATTGGACTCCCCCCGGTATTGCCCATTTACATATAGGATATGTTCCCCATCTTCAAAGGGTTTGCCCGTGGCAAGGTTCATTCTCTCAATCGGATAAACCGATTCGCCCTTTTCGTAAAAATCCCTCTCAATGATGAAGATCGTATAGGTGTCTGGCAGTTCTTTAAATTCCTGCCCGGAATGGAGGTTCTCTATGTCCATCACGCTATCAAGAACATTTTTATCAATCTTATATTTTCACATCAGGCAAAAAGATTGGGCCAGAAATCTGCATCCAGATTCTCGGCCCATCCATTCTGCCTTATGCATTTCTCTCCGCTTTTAGCCTATTTACTTCTTCAAGGGATAGCCCCGAAATATTCGCTATTTCTTCCAAGGCGTATTTACCAGCAGCCAGCATGCGAAGCGCCGCCTCATTCATCCCTTCTTTTATTCCCTGCTTCATCCCCTGCTTCATCCCCTGCTTCATCCCCTGCTTCATCCCCTGCTTCATCCCCTGCTTCATCCCTTGCTTCATCCCTTGCTCCATTCCTTCTTTCAAGGATTCATTCCTCATATCTTCCATAATCCGGCACATCTCACTCACTCCCTTCGGATTTTCTTTCAGATACCGTGTTCGGTCTGCCATCAGTTCAAAATTCATATCGTCTGCTCTGGTGCACCTAAAGTCATGCATGAGTTTTCCTACATTGGACTCCCCCCGATATTGCCCATTCACATATAGGATATGTTCCCCATCTTCAAAAGGTTTTCCCGTGGCAAGGTTCATTCTCTCAATCGGATAAATCGGTTCGCCCTTTTCGTAAAAATCCCTCTCGATAATGAAGATCGTATAGGTGTCTGGCAGTTCTTTAAATTCCTGCCCGGAATGGAGGTTCTCTATATCCATCACGCTGGAATGGTATCTCGCCCTGTGAGGGTCTGCCCCCTTTTCCTGCCTTTGGATTTCCAGGTCATACCTTTTCCCGGCCGAATCCATTCCATATGCGTCCAGGCAGATAGAGCGCGCCCCCGCCAGCCTTTTCATATCCTTTTGAGTTTCGCACTCAGTAATTGTCAAATCAGGCTTATCCGTGATGATGCGCAACACAAATTCTGCCAATGGTATATTATCCTTGAAAAGGCAGCGCATGAAGTCATCGTCAATAGGTCGCAAGTCACGCAGACGCTGTAAGTCTTCCTGATGTTTTTGTTCCGCTGATGTCAAATATTCCCACCTGCCCTCTCTTTCGTTTTCGTAGTTCCATACTACCATAAACTCTTTCATTATACAAGGCGAGAGCCTATGCATTTCTGGTTCTCGCCCCATGAATTGGATACCGCTATGCCATTTCATCCTCAAACGCCTGCCGGATACTCTGATAGTGCAGAAAGATCTCCTGCCGTCCCAATGCATCAATCTCCTCTCGGCTGGCAATGCGATATCCCTCTGTCTCCTCCCTCTGCAGGCAGATATCCTCCTGGGCAAAGTCCATGTCAAAACGATATACGTCCACAAAGTAATTGTCCTTCTTCTCTGGATTATCCCGGCGATAGGTAAAGAGGAGTCCTCCGGGACAGCCAGATACGTCTAGTCCCGTCTCCTCCCTGATCTCCCGCAAAACCGCATCCCGAGACTCCTCCCCGGCCAGAGCGGCTCCTCCGGACACCTCCCAATGCCCAGGCGCCCACTCTTTGTCTAAAGCCCGCTTCGTCAAAAGAAACTTTCCATCCGGCCGCCGGATTATCCCCAGCACGGACAGGTGATACTCCCCCGGCTTCATATTCCAATCATTGCGCATCATGGTCCGCCCAGTGCGCTGCTTCTTCTCATCATAAATATCCCAAATTTCCATTTTAATCATTATTCCTCCTGCCAAACAAGAGAACCAGGCGCAATAACTGCAAGAGCGTTGAAACTGCCGCTGTCACGTAAGTCAGCGCCGCTGCCCGCAGCACCTTCCTAGCCCCCCGCACTTCCTCCTCGTAGAGCATGTTACTTCCTTCCAGTATCCGCAACGCCCTCCCGGAAGCATTGAACTCCACCGGCAATGTCAGCAATTGGAAAAGGAGCGTGAGGGAGAATAGAATTATTCCGATATTCAGCAAATTGAAAGAGCCCAAAATCAATCCCACGATCATAATCGGCCAAGATAATTTTGAACCAATATTTACCACTGGGACAATTGCATTGCGCACCTTGATGGGCACATAGCCCACCTGATGCTGGATAGCATGGCCGCACTCGTGGGCCGCCACCCCCACCGCCGACACGGAATCCGAGCCATACACGCTGTCAGAAAGGCGTAGCACCTTGTTCCTAGGGTCATAGTGGTCTGTGAGATCGCCACTGACATGCTCTATGCGCACATCATGAATCCCTGCCCCTGCAAGAATCTGTTGTGCCGCCTGAACTCCCGTAATTCCCCGCCTGCATCTCTGTCCGCTATACTTCCGAAAGGCACGGTTTACATTGGCAGAGGCAATGAGGCAGATCACCGCCCCCACGATCACTAGCAGATATGTGGGGTCGAGACGGTAATACATTCCCGGCAGTCCATAAAATCCATAATATCCTGAAGCAAATACATCTTCTAATCCAAACATGCTATCTCCTTTCCTGCTTCCATTTGCAGCAAATCATCCCTTTAAGCGGTATCCATCCTGGCAATAGCCCAGAATTCTCCTACCCGGGCCTGCCCCGCCTACCACTCCACTTCCAGTTCCACGGGACAGTGATCCGATCCCATTACCTCCGTGTGGATGGCGGCTGACTTTAAGTTTTCCCTCAATCTCTCTGATACAAGAAAATAATCAATGCGCCACCCTGCGTTTTTGGCCCTGGCAGAGAATCGGTAAGACCACCAGGAGTAAATCCCCTCCTGGTCTGGATAAAAATACCGAAAGGTATCCACGAAGCCACTGTCCAGCAATGCGGTCATCTTCTCCCGCTCTTGGGGCGTAAATCCAGCGTTCTTCTGGTTCGTCTTGGGATTCTTCAAATCTATCTCCCTGTGAGCCACATTCATATCTCCACATACAATCACAGGCTTCTTCCCATCCAATGCCACGAGATACTCCCGGAAGGCATCCTCCCACGCCATGCGGTAGTCAAGACGCTTCAGTTCATTCTGAGCATTGGGCGTATATACCGTGACCATAAAAAACTGCTCAAACTCCAGGGTAATCACCCTGCCTTCCTGATCATGCTCCCCGATGCCCATGCCATAGGTGACAGCGAGAGGCTCTTCCTTGGTAAATATCGCCGTCCCAGAGTACCCTTTCTTCTCCGCATAATTCCAATACTGGTGATAGCCTGGGAAATCCATTTCCAGCTGCCCCTCCTGCATCTTGGATTCCTGGATGCAGAACACATCCGCATCCACCTCCTTGAAATATTCCTCAAAGCCCTTTTTCACGCAGGCCCTGATGCCATTCACATTCCATGAAATCAATCTCATATCGCGCCTCTTTTCCATTACATTGCCGTTCCCCACAGCAACATCTTTGCTCTCCATTCATGCCTATGCCTCTCATTGATGGCCGATGCGGGACGTTACATTCCCCTAGCCTTCGCCACGCAAGCCTTCATCGACTCAATCACAGAACTGCGAAGCCCTTCCCTCTCCAGCACCCGCACCGCCTCTATGGTCGTCCCGCCAGGGGAACAAACCATATCTTTCAATTCTCCAGGATGCTTTTCCGTATCCAGCACCATCTTAGCGCTCCCCAGTACCGCTTGGGCGGCAAAGCGATATGCCTGTTCCCGGGGCATGCCATCTGCCACTGCCCCATCTGCCATGGCCTCAATCAACATAAATACATAAGCCGGAGAACTGCCACTGACAGAAACCACCACATCCATCAGATGCTCCGGCACAAATTCGCATTTGCCAAAACTTTCCAGCAGTCTAGCCACGTTTTCCAAATCTTCCTGCGTTACATTTTCATTGCAGCAGGCCGCCGTCATGCCCTCCCCCACCAGAGCCGGGGTATTGGGCATGGTGCGCACGATCTTCCTATCCTCCCCCAGAAGGGAAGACAGCCACTCCAGAGTCTTTCCGGGAGCAATAGAAATCACAATCTGATCTGCCCTCACTACCCCTGCAATTTCCTGAATAACTTCCTGGTAAAATTGAGGCTTCACTGCCACAAACAGCACGTCGCTTCCTTCCGCCACCTCCCGATTATCGCCAGCCGGGACAATTCCAAACTCCCTAGCTACCCGCTCTCTGCTGGCCTGGGTTCGCACAGAGGCAATAATATCCTCCTTCGCCACAACGCCATTCTCTATCATGCCGCCAATCATAGCACTTGCCATATTGCCACATCCTATAAATCCTAACCGCACTTCTAATCCTCCTTCTGTTCTCCATCTTGCCATTCCTAAATTTCCAGCAAATTATTCTTTCTCTCCTGGCCAAAAAGAAATCCCCAGTTCTGCCAATGTCTGTCCGTATCTCCCACCAAATAGTCCATAGACAAAAGCATAGCACAACAAAAGAGGGGAATCAAGCGAGAGTTCCCCTCTTTTGCAACTTACCACTTATTCTTTAAATTAAAACTGCTTCCAGACCGCTTCCCAACGGCATTAAAAGTTTTCACCTACATGTTATCATTCCGCAGGGCTTCAATGGGGTTATCTCGCTTAATCTTCCTCATGGAGTACAGCATGCTGCCAAACACCATGACAAACACGCCCACGATTACCACCGCCACATTGCCCCAGGGAATGGCGAAGGCCGCATTCCAGCCCACCTCCATGGACTTGCTCATAAAATAGCATAGCAGAAATGATAGGGGCAAGCCAATCAGCAATGACTTCACGCCATACAAGAGGCACTCAAAATTCATCATCCGGTCAAATCCCCCTTTTTCCATTCCCACCGATTTTAACATGGCAAACTCCTTCCTCCGAAGCTGAATATTCGTAGAAATGGTATTAAAGATATTTGCCATGACAATCAGCGCAATCAGGGATATAAACCCATACACAAAGATGTCAAGCACCAGCAGAAGCGCCCTGTTGGCCTCGGCAGTCTCCCGCTCGCTGTAGAGCCGGCTCACCACCTCTTTCTTGAATCCGGAACTATTTTTCAGGTATTCCGACAGATTGGTATACGCCTTTTTATATTTCGTCGCCTTGAAATTAAATTCCGTATAATTCCCAAAATCTATTTTTTTAGAAGCCCCTGCCATGTGCTTTAGCGCACTCTCGGGAAGCACCAGCGTCACCCCGTTAAACCACGGCGAAACGCTTCCGATTCCCAAAGGAATCTTTCGGGAGGCGATCTCCATCTTCTCCGCATCGTCAAAGGCTAATTTCGTGACGGCCTTCTCCCCGGAAAAGATCGTATCTTCTTCCTCCTCGGAATCCCCCTCTTTTTCGCCCCCATTCTCCTTCTCTTCTTTCATAAACGGAAAGGCCAGCTTCTCTGCATCCATACTCTTATAGTCCACGACATATTCGTATCCCTTCACCCGATTGATGCAATAAATCTCCTTCGGCATGCGGTTCTTTTTAAACACCCGCCCCTTGACAATGCTATTTCCCGAATTAAGTCCCTGCACTTCATCCCAGATGATGGGACAGAGTTTCTCTCCGTCCATATATTTAGACACATCCATATGATTTTCCTTCAAAAACTTCTTATAGGAAGCGTCATCCACAAAGTTCAGCGCGGCATCTATCAGCACTTTGTCGCTCTTCTTATGGAAGCCAATATAGCTTGCCACCCCTCCTTTTTCCTGATTAAATTCATAAAATTCCTCATCCAAATCTTCCCGATCCACAAGCAGGTAGGAAAAATCCACTGGGAGGGAATACGCCACCTCCTCCACGTCCTGCACCCGCTCCATAGCCTTCCTGGCTTTTTCCGCAGGTACGCCAAGCATATCTTCCTTTTCCGCACTGAGCATAATGTCCGTCGTAGATGCCTGCTGCATGATATTCACACTCTCTGACATATATCCATTAAAGCAGCTGGTCACGATAAAGAGAATGATGCTGATGGTCAGAGAGAATACCGTCAGCCGATATTTCCTCCGATTCCTCTTAAAGTTCTTGCTGGCAAGCATTCCCTCGAAGCCAAAGAGATAATACACCCATTTTCCCGTGCGGACATTCCTGCTTCGAATGCGCACGTCCCTGCTCTCCCGCAGGGCATCGATGGCCGTCATTCGGACAGCTTTTACCGCCGGAATCATGGAAGAGATCAGCACTGTAACTAACGCTACAATCACAGCAATCACAATGGCAATGGGCTTCACGGTAAGATGCAGATGAATATTGTCTTGCTTATTCATAAATTGTCCCATCAATGAATCCACAAAATACAGCGTAATGCCAATGCCTCCAAGACCTCCCAGCACGCCGATGGGAATACCTATCCCGCACAGGCACAGCCCCTCAAAATAAACGCTGTGGCGAATCTGCTTCTTGGTGGCACCTATGGACTTCAAAAGACCAAACTGCTTCGTCCTCTCGCTGACAGAGATGGAAAATGCATTGTAAATCAGCGTGACGCTGGCCACCATGATAATGAAAATCAAAACCGCTCCCATGGTATAGAACACCTGCATATAATTCCCATTGGGAGATTCCCCACGGTATCGCAGCAACCCACCATGAGTAATATAATCAATCTCCCCCTGGACGGAATCCTTATCCCGCCCCAACTCCTTGATGAGAAAATGCTTCATCTGCTTCAATATTTCCTTGGGATGCTCAGAGGTAAAGAGCACATCTGAAAAAATGACATCGTCGGCCCCTACCGTGAAGGCAGTATATCCCGATGCAGTATGCATTTCCAGCGGCGGCCTCTCACAGATTCCCACAATGTGGTAGGTCATTGACCGAGTTTCTTCCAGGCTCTCCCCATTCTCTATATATGGCGTAGCCTGCCCTGCCGCCTGACCATCTACCACCCTCTTTCCCACTTCCAAGGTGACAGTATCGCCCACATGATAGGTAATGCCGCCATTTTCCTCCAGATGCTGGGAAATCACCAATTCATCACTCTTTTCTGCCATCCGTCCCTCCGTGAGACGCAAGGGGCTGAAATCAGCAAAATTCTTCTTAATAGAGTTGATGCAAAGGTAAGGCTTGGATTCATTGAGGCTATCCTGCATCCTGGCATATCCCACGGTATCCACCACTGTGGCACCCTTCACGTCCCCACTCTTGCAAAACTTTTTCGCCTCATCCTCTGACAGAGCATTCATCCTGCCCTCCCAGGCCCCCTCGTCCCCAATTTCCAGGCGAACCATGAAATCCTGAAGACTGAACACAATAGATGTCACGCCTGTAAACATGGCGGCGGAAAGAGTGATTCCAATAATGGTTACCAAGGTTCTCAATTTATTTTTCTTCAATGATTGCAACGTATAGCGATTGATGATATTCATAATCTGTTCACCTCGTCTCTGGTTATTTTTCCATCCTCGATGGCGATGATCCGATCCGCCTGCAGGGCTATATTCTCATCATGGGTAATCATAATCAATGTCTGATGGAACTTCTCATTGGACTCCCGCAGCAGATGCATGATATCCTGGCTGTTCTTGCTGTCCAGATTGCCGGTGGGCTCATCTGCCAGCACCACCGCCGGCGCATTCATCAATGCCCTGCCGATGGACACCCTCTGCTGCTGCCCGCCGGAAAGCTGGTTGGGAAGATGACCTTCCCTGCCCTCCAGTCCCAGCATTTTCACCATCTCCGCAAGCCGGCTCTCATTGACCTTCCTCCCATCCATCAGCACAGGAAGGGTGATATTTTCCTTCACGTCCAGCACCGGAATGAGGTTGTAGAACTGATAAATCAGTCCCACCTGCCTCCTCCGAAAAACCGCCAATGCCTCCTCCTTCTGGGAAAAGACGTCCTTTCCGTCCATCGTCACCTTCCCAGACGTGGGCTCATCCACCGCTCCCAGGATATGCAGCAGCGTGGACTTTCCTGAGCCGGATGGCCCGATGATCGCCACGAACTCTCCCTGCTCCACAGAGAACGACACGCCGTCCAGGGCATGCACCGCATTCTCCCCGGTGCCGTACACCTTTGTTAAATTTTCCACTTTTAAAATTTCCATAGTCAACCTCCTAAATCCTCTCCTCTGGCTACAACGATTCCCTTGGAATCTAAAGATTAGTATAGACGAGGATTATTACAGGTGGGTGACTGGAATGTGACTATTCCGTCATATAAGAATCATTTTGCATTAGTTCAGTGCAATATGTACCTGCGAATACTGCACCGACATTGGTCAATCTACTGAGCCTAGCCCCGCTCACACTGGCTCCGCATTCATAATCAGGCGAAGCACGAACACGCCCTCATTATTCCTAAAATCATATTCCCCCTGATATTTTTCTGCGGTTCGGATAATGCTTGAAACACCAACGCCCCCCGTAAATTCTGATTTTGGCTTTCCGTCCTTTAATTCCGTTTCTATCCTGCAGGAATTGCTGCAGGAAATCATCAATTTATTCTTCTTTTTCTTGAGTATCAGATGGATAAAGCATTCCCGCCCATCCACGCGCTTCATCACATCCATGCAGGCATATATCGCATTTTCATAGGCATTGGCCAGAATGGCCACCAGATCTATGCTTGGGAACATCAAATTTTTGCCAATCCTGACATCCAAAATCACCTTAATTCCCTCACTTCTAGCTTTTCTGGTGTACGCTGCCAGAATATTGTTGACTGCGATATTGGAACATATCATTTCGGGCATCTCCTGGGTAATCTCCTCCTCGTACTCTTCCAGATACAGCAGCAATTCTTCCCGCTGACCTCTTCGGGCATACTCAGCAATTATTGCATTATGGTGTCTGGCATCATGACGAATCCGCTTGCCTGATTCCACAGACTCTTCCAGAATTTCCAACTGCCGTTCCAATAGCCTGCTGTTCATCTGAATCAATTGATTCTCCCTTTCATATTGCTTCTCTCTGCCCACATGGAGATAGAAACGGAATATCAGAAGCTGCAGCGTTCCTGTCAGAAAAAAATTAGTTCCAATCTGAAGAATGCGGGATACATTTAATTTTCTATTCATATCGGGATTCAAAATATAGCCTATGCTGAGCGAAATACAGATAATCAGGATAGCCACACTAAACCGATCAACCTCCTGCTCTACATAGTGTCCAAATCCCACCATGGACTTCCTAACATACTTATAAAGAAGAAACGTAACCAAACTAAACAGAAACATACGCGCGATGATATCTGCCCATACGCTTCTATCAAAGAATAAAGAGGAGATTTCTATAGACCCGATAATGCACGCCGACATCAAATAAAAAACTAGCACCGATTTATATATTTTTATCCAGATGGAACCTCTGCTGAGAAAATAGGAAAAAATGGCAACGCTCAGATACATGGTATGCGCCCCTATGCGCACATAGAGTGCCCAATTTACCGCATACCAAATACATGACAGCGCAGTGGCGGCTACGAAAAAACATCCAAAATACAGAACAGTCCTCTTTCTATCAAACCGTGATTCGCTAATCACAGAATATAGCAAGACTACTCCCATGAGGCTAAAAATAAATCGTATAAATGCAATAAATATCGAGCCGCCTAACATACCTTGCCTCCCTTTTACACTATCATTTATAATAATCATTGGCATGTGCCATCATCGTAGATAGACTATTTTCGATATTTTATCATAATAACCCGCCCTTTGCGGACATATTGTAAAAATGGTGTCGTTTATTGTAAAATTGGCAAAGGGGTTTTCGTCCTTTCTATTTTCAACATCAGAAATACGCCATTCACATCAAATCCTTCGTCTCCGCCTGACACACAGACAAAACCGCAAAGACAAGAGAAACGATTGTCAGAATCACGGGAAACATCCCATTTCTAGCAAAGGTAACATCCCCCACATTCGCCTGCGTTAGAAAAATCAGCAGAAAAGAAGTCACGATGGTTGCCTTGGAGGATTTCATAGCCATTCCTACGAACAGAGCGATAAAGCCCATACTCACGACGACAAAAGACTTTGCCAGCAACTGCAGGTAAAAAGACGGATCTGCCATATAAAAATCTATCGCAAAAGAAGACTCCATCCCCTTTACACCAACAGAAATGCATCCGTACAGCAAAAACTTTGTCAGCACCAGTGCGACAAAACAGAAAATCCAAACCGCCAGCATCTGGGAAGCCAAAATCTTCTGCCGCTTAATCGGATAAGAAAACATCAGGTTCATGGTTTTATTTCGATATGCGCAAACGATAAAAGAAGACAGCATCACGCTGGTAAATATTAAAAATGACATGCTGGTAAATAATTCTATGGGCGCAGAAATCCCCTCCATCCCCTCCGCGGCATCTAGCGTTCCGTCAGGGTCATTGGCAATCCCCAGAAAGGCCAAGGCAAAGACAAAGAAAGCCAAAAGCCCTGCCAAAATGCATGCGCCGCAAAGATGCCTTCCAATATGATTCTTCTTCCATTCCAATCTGATTAATTTCAACATGATTCCCTCCATTTCCGCACCATTTTCTGATGCATATATCTTCAATCTGTCTCCCCAGTCAGCTTCAAAAAATAGTCCTCCAAATTCTCCGAATGGCTTCCAATTCCCAAAATCTCCACATCTTGCGCCGCCATTACCCTAGAAATCTCATTTGCGGAAACCTGACTGTCATAGATGTGGATATGGTTTTCATCTATAATCTTAAATCGATCCAGTCCCATCCGATCTGCCAGCACAAAAGCCGCCCTCTGCACATCTTTCACAACCAATTCCATGTATGCCGCATTCATTTCAGAAACCTCCTTCATAGAAATTTCCTTCATCATGTTTCCATGATGGATAATGCCAATGGTATGGGCAATGGATTCTACCTCTGAAAGAATATGGCTGGATACCAGAATCGTCATTCCATATTCTCCGCACAATCTCTGAAAAAGCTCCCGAGTTTGCTTCATCCCCGCCGGATCAAGTCCGTTGGCAGGCTCGTCCAGCACCAAAAGTTCCGGCCTGCACAGTATCGCCCGGGCAATACCCAGACGTTGCCGCATGCCCAGGGAATAACTCTTCACAGAGGCATCACCCGCCCCCATAAGCCCCAGCATGCCCAACGCCTCCTCCACACTGCCAGGAGTATGATATCCCATGTATTCGCAGTGAAGCTGCAAATTCTCCCGCCCACTCATATGCTCGTAGAAACAGGGAAACTCAATCATGCTCCCCATCCTTTTCAGCACGTCATAGGAAGTCTTTGTAAGAGTTTTCCCAAAAAGTTCCACTGTGCCCCTGGTAGGCTTCCACAAATTCGTAATCATCTTCAAGACCGTAGTCTTTCCAGCCCCATTCGGCCCTAGAAAGCCATAAATTTCTCCCCGCTTCACATGGATGTCCACATCCCTTACCAACTCCTTTCCGCCAATGGTTTTCGTCAACTGATTTGTCTGCAAAATATTCGACATAAAATCCCCCTGCCTTTCCAGTGCCTGCAAATTTGAATGTACATGTAAAGCACTATGCCTGCAAAGCAAATATGCATTTGCCTTTGCGAACATAGTTCGCAATCACCTCTTGATAAAACCATTGTAGCAGTTTATTTTTTCAGAACTCTTGCACAATTCTTACAATTTCCTTTCACGCCATCTAAAATTGCCACAGCAAAAATCTGGACGCTACCAGCAACATGACGGCTCGTTTCCAATCACTCTTTCCCATCAAATAAATTATAATTCCCAAGCCATTTCCTAGTATTTCTTTAATTTCACCGTAAATACGGTGCGAACGCCAGGCTCGCTCATTAGGAAAATATCCCCGCCCATCTGCTTGGCAAGATTCCTGGCAATGGTCAGCCCTAAGCCATTCCCCTGTATCTGGCGGTTGCGGGAATCTTCCATCGTATATAGCCGCTCAAATACGCTGTCCGCAAATTGCTTTTCTATCCCCTTTCCCCGATCTACCACATCCATCTCCACGAACTGCTCCCCATCCCTGAGAACCAACCCTAGATACCGCCCGTCTCCGCCGTAGCGCAAGACATTTGACAGCAGATTGCTCAATATCCTGTCAATTCCCTCTCTGTTACCCCACACAAAAAAATCCTGTTCTGGAATCACCACTTCCACGGCAAACTGCTTGGAAACCAGCAATTCATAATATCCCAGCACATGTTCCCGACACACTTCGCTGAGATTAACCCTGTCCATCTCTAATCCCATATCCCCTGCCTCAATCTTTGCCAAGGTAAAGAACTGGTCAATCAGTTCCATCACTTGCTTCGCCTTTGCCTCAACCTTCTGCAAATCCTGACTCTCTCCATTGCTCAGCCGCATCATCTCCAGATACCCCAAAATCACCGTCAGGGGTGTCTTGATATCATGGGAAATATTGGAAAGCATTCTCTTGGAAGACATCTCCTGCCGCCTGAAATCTGCCCGGATCTTCTGCCTGTCCAGAAGCACCCGGTTAATCTGCCCGCACAAATCCATCAGTGCCTTCTGGTCAGTAAATTCCATTACCTTCTCGTCACTGTCATTTTCCATAATATCCCGTAACTTACTGCTAATGGAATCCACTTTTGCCTGCATTCCTCTGGCAAAGGCAAATCTCTGGTACAGAACGATAACCAGCAGCACAACTATGACGCAGATTAAAAAAAATACCATCATCCCACCTCACATTTCTCATTCCATTTCCCCCAGCTTATATCCTATTCCCCAGACCGTCACCACATACTGGGGATTTTGGGGATCATCCTCAATTTTTGCCCGGAGCCTGCTCATCTGCACATTGACAGCATTCTCATCCCCATAATACCCATCATTCCAGATGATGGAATAAATCTGCTCCTTGGTGTAAACCCTTTTCGGATGTTTCATCAAAAGTTTTAGAATCTCAAATTCTCTGGCAGTCAGCGATATCTTATCTCCATGTTTCATCACAGAATATTCCTCTGTATTCATTGTGAGATCACCTACGGAATAAGTTTGCTTTTCCTCCCCAGCCCCAGACGCATACTTCGTATTCCTCCTGATATTCGCCTTGATCCTCGCCAGCACCTCCGCTATGGAAAAGGGCTTCGTGATATAGTCATCCGCCCCCAGCCCCAAGCCTAGCGTCTTATCAGAATCTGTATCCTTGGCAGAAATGATTATGACGGGTACTGTGCTTCTCTGCCTGATCACCTTCATCACTTCCATCCCATCCATTTTAGGTATCATCAGGTCAAGCAGCACCAGGCTGTACTCTCCCGCAAAAAATTTCTCACAGCCACTCTCCCCATCGTAAGCCGTCACCACCTCAAATTCCTCCGACATCAAGAAATTCTTCAGCATGTCACTGATCTCTATATCATCCTCTATCAGCAAAATTTTCATATTATCCCCGCTCCTTCCCCACATCATAACACGTTGCCTCATTCAGTGGAAATCTTTGGAAATTTCTCACTCCATTCTTCCACCAGCCTCTCCAAATTCCATGCCGCATTGGCAGGGCTAGTGGAGGGCAATTCCACCGCTGGCATCCCGGTAATCGGCTGCAGATATTTCCGATACAGTTTTCCCGCCGTCCTGCCATTGGCATAGATGCGCTCAATCCGGCTATTTCCCATCACTCTCTCAATATCCACAGGCTCCACGTTCTTGATGCTGCTATCGCTGGAGCCAATGATATCGCAACTGGCAATCACATCCCAGATAGCAATTCCATGCTTCAGCAACACAGCCTTCTTTTCCCCAATCTCCCGGGGCAGTTTTTCTCCCGTTATCTGGGCCAATACCTTCCAGAAACGATTTCTGGGATGTCCATAATAAAAGCCCTCCTCCCTAGACTTCACCGAAGGAAGGCTTCCCAAAATCAATACTCTGGATCTTTCATCAAACACTGGGGCAAAACTGTGTGTAATATGCTCGTATTTTCCCATAACTTTCCTCTTTTCACTTTCATTTATTGACTATCATCTTATCTCCCACACACCTTGGACCTTTGCTATAGCCACGATTCCAAGCAAATTCTACAACGGACTAATATCTATCACCACATATTCCGAAAAGGCAGCCGTCTTAAATGGAATTGCCCAGTCAGAAATGCCAGAACTTACCACAAATGTAGTGTCCTTTCTTTTCTCCATCCCGTAGGCCCTGTCGTACTGGCCAGATAGCACCCCGGTAATCCCGATGGGAAACATCTGTCCCCCGTGGGTATGTCCCGTCAGGACTAAGTCTACTCCCGACTCAGCCTGTTCATCAAATGCATTTGGCTGATGATCCAGCACGATCATATATTTAGAGGTATCCAGCCCCTCTACCAGAGATGCCATATCTGCCCGCTCTGCACTTGAGGCATCCTGTCTGCCAATAATATAGAATCTGTCATCCAACAATACATTTTCATCCTCCAAAATCTTCACCTGATTTTTCTCCAATTCACGGCGCAAATCCGCCTCACTAAAATCCCGCTGGTCAAAATACCCCTTGTCGTGATTTCCAAACACATAATACACGCCATAGGTAGTCTTTAAATTCCCCAACGCCCCACAACTAGCAACCAAATCCTCTCTAGTAGTATCATCGTCCACATAGTCCCCAGTAATCACCACCACATCTGGATCAGTCTCCTGCACCTCTTTCATGTATTCCGCAAATCCCTCCCCATCAAAGGTTGCACCCACATGGGAATCGGAAATCTGCACCACGCGAAGTCCTCGCCCTCCCATAGCTTTCTCCGTCTTAACCCCATATTCTGTCTGATATACATGATGGCAGTTATACCAGCCCACCGTCAGATACGCCACAGTAATGACAATGGCACAGGCACCCGCGTAATATCTCTTGAAATCCTTCCCCCTGATTCTTCTAATGACCAGATTGGCCAAATCGCATAAAAGCCAAAATGCCATCAAATGCAATACGAATAATGTAGTACTCGCAGTCTTAATATAGAAAAACAGAATTATGACAAACACGGGAAGTGCCGCCAAAAGCCAAGATAACTTCTTTCGTTCCTCTCCAATTTTCCTAATCCACTCAAAACGGTGAAACCTGTTCAGCAGATACACCAGCCCCAAAAGAGCAATGACTAGCAGTAAGATGAATGCAATGATAATCATATAAAGTCCCCATTCCTTTCCAAAATCTGAAACATTAGTGTCTTTTTATCGTCACAATGCTACCATTCAATATGGCATCATGGTATCACATAACGTTCCAATGCCTCCCGGCTCCCCCGGAACACATCCCTATCTATGCATGCCTCCGCTCCCTCATAGCCAGACATTTTCTCCGTATCCGAATACTGCCAGAATTTCCACTTTCCCCTCTTTCCAAACATGGGATAATAGTATACATTCCTAATCCAGAGAGGGTAATCTCTAAAATACTCCCCGATGTATTTATTATGAACCTGATAAGTCGTATAAATAATCGGCTTCATTCCATACGTCTCCTCAAGCAATTCCAGCAAAATGCCTAATTCCCTTTTCACATCCCTCACCGATGGGGGATTCTTCTCCTTATCTCCGTAATACTCCACATCCACTACCGGACACAGGCATCCCCCCAAATCTCCCACCGTCCGAATAAAATGCTCCCCCTGAGTCTTTCCACTGCTGTCAAAACTAAAAAAATGATATGCCCCCACATAGAGCGAAGTCTTTCTGGCCTCCCGCCAATTCCTGGCAAAGCATTCGTCCACAGAAGAGCTGCCCTCCGTCGCCTTAATAAAAGCGAAATCTACGGACTGCCTCTCCATCTCTTGCCATTGAATCTCTCCCTGATAATGGGACACATCAATGCCCTGCATCTCATAATGGGATGCCAAAAAAGCATTCAATCCACCACTTCGACTCCAGAAAAATAAAAGAACTACAGCGCATGCCACAAATGCCACCGCGGCTATCAACAAAATTTTATTTTTGATATTCATTTCTATTAATTCCTCTGCTTCCCATCCGACAGCCTGCTCCCCATAGGCCTTCCACTATTTTCCATGGCTCTCGAATCCCTGAAAGCAATGAAAAAGTTCACGGAGCCAATCCTGAACAAAAAATAGCAGTTTTCCCATAAATCAAGAAAAAGCATATCCTTTACGATATGCTTTCCTATTTCAATTCCAATACCTTCAAAACTGCATACTGAACAATCCCCGCCAGACACCCCTCCGCCTCGAGAGCGCGGCCACTTGGTCAAGCCCTCGACCTATTAGTGACAGTCCGCTCCATGCGTCGCCGCACTTCCACTCCTGACCTATCCACCTCGTCGTCTCCGAGGGGTCTTACTGGATTCCTCCAGGGAGGTCTCATCTCGAGGGGGGCTTCGCGCTTAGATGCCTTCAGCGCTT
>CAJTGI010000002.1 GCA_910575435.1 Clostridiaceae bacterium
CAGGTTATTTATCAGGAAGCGCAACGCTCAGGACAGCCTGTTTTCTGTATTGTAGATGATACGATTGCTTCGCATACCAGGCCTTCGTCACAGGCCGGGCATCCAATTGAAGCAGCGTACTTCCATCAATCCCATTTAAAGGGCTGTCAGGATTATGGGCATCAGATTGTTTCCGTCATGCTTTCCTGTAATGGACTCATACTGAATTATGCCAATATCCTGTATGACAAATCAAGATCAAAGATACAGAGTGTCCAGGAGATTGCAGATGAGCTTCCCGTGGCACCGGTGATTTCCTATTTCCTTTGCGACAGCTGGTATACCTCCGTAAAGGTAATGGACAGTTTTATCCGGAAAGGGTTTTATACGATCGGAGCGCTGAAGACCAACCGGGTCATCTATCCATGCGGGATCCGTCAGAAAGTCAGTGAGTTTGCCCTTCATTTGAGAAAAACAGACCGTGCTGTCAGCCTTGTGACCGTTGGCGGCCGTGAATTCTATGTGTACCGCTACGAAGGAGAACTCAATGATATTTCAAACGCGGTGGTTATTATCAGCTATCCCCGGGAATCTTTTGGAGATCCGAAAGCGCTGAGGGTATTTATATCCACAAATGCCGGAATATCCACACAGGAAATCCTTGACACATATACAGAACGGTGGGCAATCGAATTATTTTTCCGTCAGAGCAAAAACAGACTCGCGCTGGACAAATATCAGATCCGCTCACGGCAGGGAATCGAGCGGTACTGGCTGATTATGTCATTGGTTCATTACATGTGCTGTATGTATTCCGGGAAATACAATACCTTCGAGGAAGGATACTGGTATTTTCAAGATCAAGTCAAAACAGAGCGAATCGGTAATCTGCACCAGTTCATAAAAAATGGTGCGTCACTTGAAGCTGTTTTGAAATTGGTAGGGTAGTTTTGTGCAAATTTCTATATTTGCTCATTTATAGTTTATAGGAAACTGCTCGATAATTCAATGCGAAGAACGCCGATTTTTCTACGCTCCGCTTCGGTCCGTGCTTAACAGACATCCACTGGATGTCTAGCACCGTTCTTCCTAGGTGCAAAAGTAGCCTTTCCTGGCGAGGTTTTATCGAGCCTGGAAAGACTTTGCACCTTTTTTAAGTATTTCTATGGGAATTGATTTAAGAGGCAGATTAGCACTGCGGACTGCATGGAATTTTGAGAGGGAACTATTGTGTTGGCGTCGGAATCATAGATACTAAAACCACCCGGGCGGCATCGCAAATATTGGTTGATGCCGCCCGGGTGGTTTTGCTTGAAAATCATATCTCTTGAGCATGCTTTTTAAAATGATGCTTCCAGAGTGTACCAGACTTTGTTTATTTTACTTTTCCTTTGAAGCCGCCTTTTTTAAATAGCTTTTTATAGGTGGCTTTCTTTTTCTTTGGAACAGAAGCCTTTGCAGACTTGGGTACTTTGTAAAATGCCTTTTTTCCAACGGATTTGATACTTGAACTCTTCACTTTGATGCTCTTAAGCTTTTTGCATCCGCTGAATGCCTTTGAGGCAATGGAAGTTACCTTGAAAGTATATCCGCTAATCTTGACAGAGGCGGCGATGGTCACTTTCTTTGCCTTCTTGCTCTTAATGCCCGATACGGAAACGGTGCCATTTTTGGCAGCGGATTTGGTAATCTTGTATTTTACTCCGCCTACCGTAACGGCTTTTCCCTTTGCGGGTAGTTTTTTTTCGGCGTTGCCTGGATTATTGGTATTGCCAGAGCCGTCCGTATTGCCGGGATTCGTAGTATTGCCAGGTTTGTTGTTGCCGGGGTTGTTGTTATTGCCAGGGTCGTCATTGCCGCCTGGCGTATTGTTGTCTGCCACAACCTTCACCGTAACAGTCACATCTTCTGCCTCTGTATAATTGGTAGTTTTTCCGCTGCTCACCGTGATGGTGGTGGTGCCGGCAGACAGTCCTGTTACTAAGCCTGTAGCGTCTACCTCGGCCACGGATGGATTGGCGCTGAAATAAGTAATGAGCGCCTGATCATCCGCCGCATTGGAAGAAAAGTTTAGTTTCGCTGTCTTTTCGCCAGAAAGGTTTATAGTCGCTTCCTTTGGTCCCTCAAGGACTTGCTGCTTCCGCAAGGAGGGCAGGCAGCCCAGGCTTGGAAGGGATACTTTCGGGGCTTCTGCCATTGGCTTGTAGGTGATGGAGTTTTCTTTTGCATAGGTTGCGGCAACGCTGTCTTCATCTGCATAGATTATCAAATCTGTGGATGCATTTTTTGCCGCATCCGGGTCGATGGTCTTCACTGATGAGGGGATGACCAGGTTCTTCAATTCCATGTTTGCAAAGAGATTTGCCGGAATGCTCGTCACGCCATCATCGATGGTCATATCTGTGATGCTTGCTAACTTGTTGAAGGGACCTCGATTATCCCATAAACCAGTGACTTCCTTCACGGTACTTTGAAAACGCACCTTCGCTAGGGAGGAGCAACCTTCAAAGGCAGAGAAACCTATGGTCTCCAGATATTTTGGCAGAGTGATTTCTGTCAGTCGGCTGCAATTCATAAATGCTTCTTTGCCAATGGCTTCTACGTCGTCGGGAAGGGAAATGCCTGTCAGGGCTGTGCATCCATTGAATGCGCCGTTGCCAATGATGCGGACGGTGGCTGGTATATTGATGGCAGTAATGAAGTCACAGCCGCTAAATAGATTATCTGGGATTTTCTTCATGCCATCAGTCAAGGTAATCTCCGTCAGCCGGCTGCATCCACCGAAAATGCCTCTTGCGTCCCAGAGTCCCGTGATAGTTTCCAGGGATGTGGGAATGGTAGCGGAAGTGATGCTCTGACAGTTTTTAAATGCATCGTAGCCAATGTTCTTTGTCCCTTCCGGCAAGTTAATGGAAGTGAGCCTTGTGCAGTCTAAGAATGCCTCGGATCCAATATCGGTTAAGTCCTTTGGCAATTTTATTTCTGTGAGGGAAGAGCATCCCTCAAATGCATTATTGCCGATTTCTTTGACTGTGTCCGGAATGGATATGGCTTTCAGATAATCGCATTTTCCGAACAATCCGGCGCCAATCCGGGTAGTGCCCGGGTTGAAGGAAATGTTGCTCAGTGCCGTGCACCCTATGAAGGGGCTTTTGTTAGTCCATAGTCCTGTCACGTCTCCCAGGGAAGCCGGAATCGTGACTGTAGTTAGGGAAGGGCACTCAGAAAAGGTTTCATAGCCAAGGCTTTCGATGCCTTCTGTCAGAGTGAGATTTGTCAGCCCTGTCTTTTTAAAAGCGTAATGTTCTATCTTTTTAAGAGAAGACGGGAAGACGATGTCCTTCAGATTGGTACATTCCTCAAAAGCCGCTGTGTGGATTTCTGTCAGAGTGGCGGGAAGGCTGATGGCATCTATAAAGTCACATTGCTTGAACAGTCCGTTTGGAATGACCGTAGTGCCTTCTGCAAATGTAATGCTTTTGAGACCTGTGCATCCCCGGAATGGGCTGCGATTATCGAATCCTTCTATGCTAGCCAGGGATGCTGGAATCTCTATGGAAGAAAGAGACGTGCAATTTTTGAAAGCATCGCTGGAGATGAGCCGCAGCGAGGGGGGCAGCGTCACGGAACTTAGGTTTGAGCACCCGGAAAATATTGTCCCTTGAATTGTATTGATGTTCTTTCCGAAAGAGACGGAAGTCAATGTCTCCTTGCCCTGGAAAGATGCCTCATCACTCAGGCTGATAGCGGTGACGGGATATTCGAAATTCCCGTATGTAATCGTGTCCCGGGTGGTAAAAGTGGCGACTGACGTGTCTGCCACCCCGATAATTTTGGCTTCCAGATTGTTGTTGATGATTTCATAAGTGAAGCCGTCAAGTTCAAATGTGTCACCGTTCGCGGCGGATACTTGTGCCGGCGGTGAGAGTGGCAACTGGCCCAACATCAGCGAGGCCGCCACAAGGATAGAAAACTTTTTCAATATTTTCATAATCCTCCTCCTTTATTATATGAATTTATTAGAGACATAAATGATTTGCAAAATGTGGTGCAAATAACTTATATGTAAGTCTCGCCCTTCATTTTACTAAAATTATGATATTTTGTAAAGAAATGGGGACTGGCGTGTATTGCAGTTTCTATGGCTTTTCTTGCAAAATTATCCAGGGTGAAAACCTGCTTCTCTTATGTGCGGTGGCTGCATCCTTTTTTGCTTGCTTTTTTGGTTAAAAATGATATAATGAAGTTTGGATTGTTATGCGGTTTTGGGCATTTTGTCAAATGATCCCACAAATATCGCATTGCAAAATAAGTTCCATGTGATAAGCATATGAAAAGAACATGGCAAAAAATAATGAAAGGGGAACCGGAATGAGTAATGCAACATTTCGCGGGGGTGTACATCCCTACGAAGGAAAAGAATTGTCTCAGGATTTACCGATTAAGACCGTGAAGCCGGCGATGGGAGAGTATATCTTTCCTATGGCGCAGCATATCGGCGCGCCTGCTGCGCCCATTGTATCTAAGGGCGATAAGGTGCTGGTGGGACAGAAGATTGGTGAAGCGAGTGGTTTTATCTCTGCCAATATCTGTAGTTCAGTTTCTGGAACTGTGAAGGCAGTGGAGCCCAGAATGCTTCTCAATGGTTCAAAAGCAACTTGTGTGGTGGTTGACAATGACGGGGAATATGCTGCAATCCCGGGTCTTGGTGAAGACAGAGACTACACGAAGTTGACCAATGATGAGATTCGCGATATTGTGAAAGAAGCGGGCATCGTTGGCATGGGAGGGGCGGGATTTCCTACAAATGTAAAACTGGCACCGAAGAATCCGGATGCCATCGATTATATTCTGGTAAATGGGGCGGAGTGCGAGCCATACTTGACCTCGGATTACCGTCAGATGCTGGAATGCCCAGAGGAGATTGTGGGGGGGCTAAAGGTAATCCTGAAGCTCTTTGACAAGGCAAAAGGACTGATTTGCATCGAGGATAATAAGCCGGAAGCAATTAAGCGGATGGAGGCGGCAGTACAGAGCGAGAGCCGCATCGAAGTGAAAGTGCTAAAGACGAAGTATCCCCAGGGCGGTGAGCGTACCCTGATTTCTGCCGCTACGGGCAGGAAGATTTATTCTGCAAAACTGCCGGCAGATGCTGGGTGCATTGTGGATAATATTTCCACCGTGATTGCCATATACCGTGCGGTCTGCAAGCAGACGCCCCTGATTACCAGGGTGATGACCCTGACGGGCGAGGCGTTTAAAACTCCTGTGAATGTGGAAGTTCGCTTAGGCTGCAACCATGCAGACTTGGTGGCAGAGGGGGATGGATATAAGGAGGATCCGGTCAAGGTGATTTCTGGCGGCCCTATGATGGGATTTGCCATGTTTGACTTGAATGTGCCGGTAACGAAGACATCCTCGTCCATTCTGGCCATGACCCAGGATCAGGTGGCGGAGTTCGAGCCCAGCCCATGCATTCGATGCGGGCGTTGCGTGGAGGCGTGTCCTGGCAATCTGGTGCCTCAGAAGATGGCAGTGGCTGCGTCCCACAATGATTATGCTACCTTTGAGAAGCTAAACGGTATGGAATGTTACGAGTGCGGCAGCTGTACCTTTGTCTGTCCGGCGAAGCGTCCGCTGACCCAGACGTTCAAAGAGGCGCGCCAGCATGTGATGGCACAGAGAAGAAAGAAATAGGAGGTGTAATGTTTCGTGAGCAATTTGTTAAATTTATCATCATCGCCACATGTTCGTGACAAGTCAAGCACGAAAAGCATTATGTGGGATGTTTTCCTCGCACTTATGCCTGCTACAATCTTTGGTGCGTGGAATTTCGGAATGAAGGCGGTGATTCTGATTGTATGCTGTATCGCCACCTGCGTCCTGACAGAGTATATCTGGCAGAAGGCAATGAAGCTTCCGCTGACGGTGAGCGATGGCAGTGCGGCGCTGACAGGGCTCTTGCTGGCATTGAACTTGTCAGCGACCTTCCCGGTATGGATGGCGATTGTGGGAAGCGTGTTTGCCATCATTATCGTAAAGCAGCTTTTTGGCGGCTTGGGACAGAATTTTATGAATCCGGCCCTGGGTGCCAGATGCTTTTTGATGGTATCCTTTGCAGGTCAGATGACGTCCTTTACATATGACGGCGTGACTGGTGCTACCCCGCTGGCCCAGATAAAAAATGGCGTGACAGACCCCAGCCTCTGCGCAGGAAAGTCTGATTTGCTGGATATGTTCCTGGGAACTATCGGTGGAACCATCGGCGAGACTTCTACGCTGGCATTGCTGATCGGCGCGGCATATCTCTTGGCACGCAAGGTAATTACCTGGAGAATCCCGGTGATTTATATTGCTACGTTTGCAATCTTTGCATTGATTTTCGGCGAGCAGGATGTGATGTATCTGGCAAAGGAACTCTGCGGCGGCGGATTGGTTTTGGGTGCTTTCTTTATGGCGACAGATTATGTCACCAGCCCGATTACTCCTAAGGGACAGATTGTGTTTGCCGTTCTCCTGGGCGTGCTGACTGGCATTTTCCGTATTTTCGGCGCTTCTGCGGAGGGCGTATCCTACGCAATCATTATCAGCAATTTGCTAGTTCCATTGATTGAGAATGCAACTATCCCCACTCCGTTTGGAAAGGAGGGAATCAAGGATGGAAAATAAAGGAAAGAGTACGTTGGTACATGATACCATTTGCCTTTTTGTCATCACATTGGTGGCAGGCATTCTTCTGGGCGGCGTGTACTTTATCACCGAGAGCATCATCGAGAAGAGGAATGAGGATGCCAAGATAGAGGCTTATGGCGCGGTTTATAAGGATGCAAAGTTTAGTTCCGATAAGGAAGTGGATCAGAAGCTAAAGGAATTTCAGAAGAATCTGGAGGGCGGCAAGGTGAAGACGGCTTCTGGCCAGGATTTGTCAGATGTCATTATCGAGGAAGTGATGGTGGCAGACAAGGGCGGCTACGTGGTGACTTGCAGTGGCAAGGGCTACGGTGGAGCAGTGAAGCTGGCTCTGGGCATTGACGGCGATGGCAAGATTATCGGCATCCAGATTACAGATTGCACCAATGAGACTCCCGGCCTGGGGCAGAATGCTTCCAGTGCGGATTGGAATAAGCAGTATATCGGCATGACAGCAGAGCAGGATGTCAATGTGGTGAAGGATGGTTCTGGCAGCGCAGAGAGCGCTACGGTTAATGCCATCAGCGGCGCAACGATTACCAGTAGTGCCGTCACTAGGGCAGTTGACGGAGTTTTGCTTTTCATCGCATCATTAAAATAATAAGGAGGGAAACACATGAATACTTGTATCGAACGTTTGAAAAACGGTATCATTACAGAAAATCCCACCTTTGTAATGATGCTTGGCATGTGTCCTACCCTGGCGGTAACTTCATCCGCCATCAACGGTTTGGGCATGGGACTTACTACGACAGCAGTGTTGGTATTATCTAACCTGTTTATCTCATTGCTCCGCAATGTGATACCTGACAAGGTGCGCATTCCGGGATTTATCGTAGTAGTCGCTTCTTTTGTAACAATTATCCAGTTGCTTTTAAAGGCGTATATTCCATTTCTGGATCAGGCGCTGGGCGTATATATTCCCTTGATCGTGGTAAACTGCATTATCTTGGGAAGGGCCGAGGCATATGCTTCTAAGAGCAAGCCGGTGGCTTCTATCTTTGACGGAATCGGCATGGGCCTGGGCTTCACTTTCGGTCTGACCTGCATCGGTATCTGTCGTGAGATTCTGGGTGCGGGTGCTATTTTTGGAAAGACTTTTATCCCGGATGATTTCCATATTACATTTTTCGTGCTGGCTCCGGGAGCATTCCTGGTACTTGCATTCCTGACGGCATTGCAGAATAAATTGAAACTGCCCTCTGCCACGAATGTGGAGGGAGATGACAGTCTGTCCTGCGGCGGGAACTGTGCCGGATGTACCGGGTGCGGCGCGGTAGCCAACAAGGGAATCATTGAGGCTGAGCGGGCGGCAGCCAAAGCGGCAGCGGCACAGGCGGCTAAGGAAAAGGCGGCGGCAGCCAAAGCAGCAAAGGAAGCGGCAGCGAAGGCGGCCGCTGACAAATCAGAGTAAAGGAGGAGTGATTTAAGTGTTTGGAGAATTATTTGTACTTATTATTTCATCAATGCTCGTGAGCAATGTGGTACTTAGTCAGTTCCTCGGTATCTGTCCATTCCTTGGAGTGTCAAAGAAGGTTGAGACAGCAGTAGGAATGGGTGCTGCGGTGACGTTTGTCATCACCATTGCCTGCGCCATTACCTATCCAATCTATTATGGGATTTTGGTGCCCCTGCATGTGGAATTTCTGGAGACGATTGCATTCATCTTGATTATTGCGGCACTGGTACAGTTTGTGGAGATGGTGCTGAAAAAGTTTATGCCAGCCCTCCATGCCACATTGGGCGTGTTCCTTCCGTTGATTACTACGAACTGTGCGGTTCTCGGCGTGGCTATGAACAATATTACGGATGGATATAATTTTGGATTCAGTTTGGCCAGCGGTTTCTTTACCGCCATCGGCTTCCTGATTTCCATTACGATTCTGGCGGGAATCCGCGAGCGGATCGAGCATAATGATATTCCGGAGTCCTTCAAGGGAACTCCCATCGTACTGGTGACGGCCAGCCTGATGGCCATTGCATTCTGCGGATTCGCAGGAATCGTGTAGAGAGGAGGAGAATGATATGAATACTATTTTATTGGCGGCGGTCATTATCGGTGCTACTGGTCTGATTATTGCCCTCCTCCTGGGGGTGGCGGCGAATGTGTTTGCCGTGCCGGTAGATGAGAAGGCTGTTGCCATCAGAGAGGTGCTTCCCGGCGCAAACTGCGGCGGCTGTGGCTTTGCGGGCTGCGATGCCCTGGCCGAGGCCATTGCGAAGGGGGAGGCTCCGGTAAACGGCTGTCCCGTAGGCGGTGCCGAGAAGGCAGCCCAGATTGGCGATATTATGGGCGTGTCTGCCGGGGATGCGGTGAAGATGGTTGCCTATGTGAAATGTGCGGGTACCTGCGAGAAGGCGGGCATCAAGGCAAATTATTATGGGATTTCTGACTGCAAGCGGGCTGCTGCGATTCCCGGCAAGGGAGATAAGGCGTGCGCTTTTGGATGCATGGGCCTTGGCTCCTGCGTGTCTGCCTGCCAGTTCGATGCCATCCATGTGAAGGGCGGCATTGCAGTGGTGGATAAGGATAACTGCGTGGCTTGCGGGAAGTGTATCGAGGAGTGCCCTAACGGTCTGATCGAGCTGGTGCCCTACGATGCGAAATGGGCGGTTGCCTGCTCCAATAAGGATAAGGGACCGGCCGTGATGAAGGTCTGCGATACCGGGTGCATCGGATGCGGCCTCTGCGCTAAGTCATGTAACTTTGATGCCATTACGGTGGAAAATAACGTGGCACATATTGACCAGAGCAAGTGCAAGGGCTGTGGCCTCTGCGCTCAGAAGTGCCCGAAGAAGGTCATTGTAGCCCACTAGGCTGAATTTCAATAGGGATTATTGATGAGGACGGAATGCGTGTGGCATTTCGTTCTCATTTTGCTATATCTATATCTGTATTTTTATTAAAGATGGAGACAATCTCCGATGTTCTTAAATGGAAACACTGGTGAAAATAAAGAAGAGATACTGGATTTTAGAATAAGGCATAATCACAACAACTTACATTTGTGCAATGCCTTAGCAAGGAGGTTTTCGGGTAATTTGGTTGTTAAAAAAGGGATAACTAAAATAATATAGTGTATTGACATAAATTGGTATATATTTTATTATGTGAAATAGATTTGCGGGGAATTAGAAAATGTGGATAAAAATGAACAATAGAAAAAAAATTATAATTTTAGGTTTATTGATAGTAACTTTTGTATTAGGAGCATTACTAAACTATTTTTTTATCAATTTAAATATTTTGCGCTTTGTTGAGTATTCGTCAGAAAGTAAAATTAGAAGTGTTGGAGAATATGGGAATAGAGGGCAAAATGTTAAAATAGCAATACTAGATAGTGGAGTAAGTAGAGATCATCCAGAATTTTTAGATAATATAAAGAACGGACGTAATTTTGTATTGAAAAGGGAAAATACGGATGATGAATTTGGACATGGAACATGGATTACAGGTATTATTGCAGCACAGGATAATAATAGTATAGGAATATGTGGAATTGCACCTGAAACAGAAATATATCCTTTGGTTATTTTAAATAAAGATGGGAGAGGGAAAATAAAGGATGTCATTGATGGGATAAGATGGTGTATGGATAATGAAGTAGATATCATCAATTTAAGTTTTTGTACTCCTAAAGATGATAAAGATTTAAGAGAAATAATTGAAAAGGCTATTCAAAAAGGAATCATTGTTATTGCTAGTTATGACAATGAGAAGAAAAAAAGTTATCCAGCACAGTACGAAAACGTAATTGGAGTAAAAAAAGATAAAAAAACGGATGAGATTTACATTATGGACAATATATGTTATGCGCCAGATGGCGTTATAACAACGGATTTGAAAGGAGGTTATGTTAGGGCAAAGGGAAATTCAATTGCAACTGCAATTGTAAGCGGAAATGTATCATTGTTGATTTCACAATGTAAATCAGATCATAAAATCTATGATGTAAATTCTATTAAGAAGATGTTGAATAAAAAGAAATAGCTTTTTGGAGGATTAAATAATGAAGAAAAAAATTAAAAAATTGCTTTGTTTATTGTTAGTGGTAAGTTTAATTATTGATTTATCATATATAAATGCGGAGGCGGCAAATGATGAAACAATGGTAGTAGATGGACATGCTATTGATGTGGTTTCTAATGATGATAATGAAGCCGCAGTTTCAATTAGTATGAATGGAATTGAATATACTTTATCTCTAGACAAGGAAGACGGGGATTTTTCACTATTGAAAGAAGAATACCCTGCTAGCATTTTTGGGGTTAATATAGGTAAGCCTGATGAGAGTGAATATGATGTTGAAGTTGAAGATACGACAGATGATTGTATTGTAGCAGAGGCTGTGAACGTAGAAGACGAATCGGATACTGTGAGTGTAGATGAAACAGAGGTTGTTGCGCAAGCAGAACTGGTAATTGGAGCGGGTCTAGGGTATATTTTAACTCTATTATTAGAAGCGTTATTGGCTCTGGCAGCTACAGTTATTGTTGCAGGCATTGTGTATTATGCAGCGAACAGTATTGCGAAATCTCTCAAGAAAAAACAGCCAGGCGTGCATTATTATAGAGCGTATTTAAGTCGAAAAGATAATGTATATATTGGACCTAAATTTAAGTCTAAATCCAGTGCAGCAAGATATATGGCTTCCGGTGGCAATGTATTCGCAATCAGTTCAGGATACGCATACGATGTTTGCAAATCAGCGAGTCCAATTGGCAGAGTTTCAAACGTGCAAAAACATGCTGGAGAGGGAAGGAATTATCGTCATTATCATCCGATGTTAACAATTAAGAAGCAGTCTCATGCACATTGTTGGTTTCTTTAATACTGGAAAATTAATCGAAAAAAAGATAATAACAGGACACGTGGAATTATTTTTTCCTCGCATCCTGTTATTACTATAAAATTAAAAGGATTTACTATAACATGCAATTAGTGTAATGTTGTATTAAAAATATTTTGGGAAGTTTAGTATAGATAAGAAAACTTTGAAAAAAAGAGGTAAACTATGGGAAATAAATATAAAGTTTTTGATATTGATAAAGAGATTTATGGAAAAATGCTAAATTATTTGAGATCATGCGATCGGTTTTCTTTGGTAGAACCTATTGCAGATACTGCGGATTATCCTGATATGCTTCCAGAACCAAAAGATAAATTGAGGGAATGGATGCTTGAAAGAAATCGCGTAACCCAGTGGCCAGGTACGAAAATCAAAGTCAGAGATAAGAGCCGCATGGCGGTTCAGCATTTTTATCAGTACCATAAAAAGAGTTTTGATGTGTTGATGCAGTATCAGGATTTTTATGAATATGACGATCAGATGGATATCGCATTTTATTATCATGAGAAGTGCGTGCTTTACTGCGTTTCCCATGAGGAAATTTTGGCAATAGATAAGGATTATTGGGGGAATTTCTTTGACGATTTGGACTGCGAATTGGTGAGTATGCGATCTGATTGCTGGATTTAGGTTCTTTCCCACTCAATATATATTCATATTGGCATTATGACATGAGATATGTTAGTTTGTATGTTCCTTTAGAGCAGTTTAAGCAGATTGTCTGTACGATGTTCACAACCGACTGGGAGGGATTTAAGCAAAAATATGATAGCGGCAATCCCTATGCCATGAATGTAATAAAGGGATGCTATGTATATGTAGGTGAGATAGTTGATGTGAATCGCTGTGTAGCAGTATTAAAGGAAAAGGGTTATCATGCCAATTATACAATGAAGGCATTTGATCATGTAAGTGCTTCTATTCGCATGATGGAAATTATTATTGCTCTGTTTATGATAATGTTTTATGTGATTTCTTATATCGTGATATATATTTCGATAAATGCTTATTACCGAATGTAGAGTCGTGACATGGGTATTTTGAAGCAGATGGGCTTTTCTAGACAGACGCTAAGCAGGATATACTTTGGGATTGTAAAAAAGCCATTCATGGGAGTTCTTTTTTTGCTTCTGATTTTTATTATCGGCATGGGGATATTGTTTGTTAAAAACGGATATCTGATATTGGCGGTACTGTTAAGCATATTGTTATTATATCTTATTATGATAGTTTCTATTAAATCGCTGGTTCATCGTATCATAGAAAAACCAATGCTGGAATTATTAAAAGAGAAAGAATTTGAGTAGAATCATTAAATCATTAATAGCCGGAGTTATTGATAGGAAAGTTTACATTTTGCTGCATATAAATATTCGTATTGGCATTATGACATGGGGTATGTTAATATAATGATAAATCCGTTTGAAATATTTTTTGTCAGGTGAATGGATATTGTGTTCTCAGTCGTATTATTAGTGAAGTGGTTAAAAAAGATGAAGTATGTTAAGATGGAGGATGCAGATATGAAGAAGGTATTGACAGGCGTTTTGACACTGGCCATAGTGGCTTCTGTGGGGGCAACAGTTGCATTTGCGGCAGATTTTCGTGGATGCAGGGGGAATTTTGTGGATGCGGATGGAAATGGCATTTGCGACAATTATGGGACAGATTGCAGAGATGGAAATGGCTGCGGAAACTATGTGGACGCAGATGGGGATGGTGTCTGTGATAATTTTGGCACGAATTCCAATGCCCGTCCCAATAGCCAGGTGAATGGCATGGACGGTGCCGATAGTGCAATGGATGTGGCAAGTGATGCCAATGCAATTTCAGATAGCAAAGATAAGGCACCTGCAAAAGGCAAAATTGCCACTGTAGGCGGACTGAAATACAAGGTCACCAAATCGGCCACAAAAAATGGCACGGTTGCCGTATCCGGCATCAAGAATAAGAAAGCCAAAAGCGCAACGATTCCTGCAAAGGTCAAGATTGGTGGCTACACATTTAAAGTGACTTCTATCGCATCAAGGGCATTTAGCGGCTGCAAGAAATTAAGCAGGATTAAGATCAAGGGCACCAGCATTAAATCTGTTGGAAAGAAGGCGTTCTACAAGGTTCCCAAGTCTGCAAAAGCCATTGTTCCCAGCGATAAGAAAACTGCTTACAAAAAAATATTGAAAAAAGGCGGTTTTTGCGGGGCATGCCGTGTGAATGCTGTGAATAGTAGCACGGACTCAAGCAGTTCTGCGAACAAGGCCCGGAGCAATCCCGCAAATAACGGCAGGGGATATAATGGCAGGGGAAATTATGTGGATGCGGACGGCGATGGCGTTTGCGATAATTATGGAACGAATGGTTGCGGTAGAAATTACGTGGATTCGGATGGCGATGGCGTATGTGACAATTATGCCACCAGAGGCGGCTATGGATGCGGAGCAGGAGGACGCGGCTGCCATGGGGCAGGCTGGGGAAGAAGGAATTAGGGAATCTCAGGCGGTCGCATTGCATGCATATGTTTTGCGGTTGCCGCGAGAATCATGCGGGTGAGGAATTTACTATGCGGAGCGAAGAAGAAGTCAATAGAGCCATCGAGCGTCATGCTGACACGATTCGGCGGCTCTGTATGATACATTTGAAAAATTATGCTGATGCTGAGGACATATTTCAGAATGTATTTCTGAAATATGTCCTTAGTTCTATTTCTTTTGAGAGCGAGGAGCATGAGAGGGCTTGGATGATTCGGGTGACGGTCAATGCGTGCAAGGACTTGCTTAAGAGTTTTTACCGAAGCAGGACGGTGTCTCTGGATGATTTGGTGGATTGGCCGGCAGAGGCGCCTGCCGATCACCGAGAAGTGCTGGAGGCAGTTCTATCCCTTCCCCAAAAGCATAGGGTGGTGGTCTATCTGCATTATTATGAGGGATATACTGCTCCTGAAATAGGTCGGATATTGGGCAAAAATGTCAACACGGTGTATACGCTTTTAACTCGGTCCAGACAGATGCTGAAGAAGGAATTGGAGGGCTTTGACGATGAATGATAAATGGAAACAGGCTTTTGGAGAAATTCATGCGGAAGAGGCATTGAAAGAGAGTACCAGAAGATTTCTTGTCCAGAAAACCGGGAACTATAGAAAATATCATGGCTGGGGGTACAAGCGACTGATTCCGGTGGTGGCGAGCATGGTAATCCTTCTGGCAGGCTGGGGTGGCTATCAAATATATTTCAAGCCGATTTCGGTGATTAGCATTGACGTAAATCCATCTCTGGAACTGGGAGTGAATCGTTTTGACAGGGTGGTTTCCGTAAGGGGATTTAACGAGGATGGGAGGAGGCTGGCGGATTCCGTGAATGTAAAGCATGCAGAATATACGGATGCGTTGGAGCAGATACTGTCTAGCGAGAGCGTGAGGAGATGCCTGGGGCGGGACGAGGTTGTCACGATTGACGTGGTGGGAGATGACGAGAGAGCGTGTGGCAGGATGCTCTCCAATATCAAGCATTGCACTTCCGGCCACAGAAATACTTACTGTGGCTCATCTAATCTTGAGGATGTGGAAGCGGCCCACGAATTGGGTTTATCTTACGGGAAGTATAGGGCATATTTAGAACTGCGTGAACTTGATCCTGATGTGGCGCCGGAGGATGTTCAGGGAATGACTATGAGGGAAATTCGGGATTTGATTGAAAGATTGTCGGGGAATGGTTCGGAAGAAATTCCCCAAGACAACTCTCGGGGGATGCATGGAGGCGGTCATGGAGGCAATGGCAGAGGCCACGGAGGAGGCCATCATGGCGGCAACGGCAGATGGTAATTCTGGCTGGAAGGATTGTCGCAGTTGGTCGTAGAGCGGACGGTAACGAGATCGGGGCATTATGCAGAAAAATCATTATTTTGTTGATAAAAAATGCGATTTTGTGGTATAATAGCAAAAAACAAAATGCGATTTTGTAGTAATTAGCACAAAAACAAAATGCGATTTTGTAGTATAATGGCAAAAAACAAAATGCGATTTTGCACGAAAGCGCTTTTTGTATGCCATTGTTGCTTGCATCTGCGGAGGTTGGAAAATGTTTCGGAGAAAAATATATGATCGTCTGGTGGAGTGGAAGAGAGAGTCCCAGGGGAAGACGGCGTTGCTTATCGAGGGGGCGAGGCGAATTGGGAAATCCACTGTAGCGGAGGAGTTTGCAAAAAATGAATACAAGAATTACATCCTGATTGATTTTTCCATGGCTTCAAAGGATGTGAAAGAATTGTTTGAGGATGTCTCGGATCTGGATTACCTGTTTCTCCGATTGCAACTGCAGTACGGGGTGGATTTGAAGGAGAGGGAGTCCCTGATTATTTTTGACGAGATTCAGCTCTGCCCCCTGGCGCGGCAGGCGATTAAGTCTTTGGTGAAGGATGGCAGGTACGATTATATCGAGACGGGTTCCCTGATTTCTATCAGACGAAACGTAAAAGATATTCTGATTCCCAGCGAGGAGCGAAAGATTAATATGTATCCCATGGATTATGAAGAATTTCTGTGGGCGCTGGGCGATTCTGCCACGATGACCGTTCTTAGGAGGGCCTTTGAAGCGGGGGTGCCGCTGGGGGAGCAGGTCAACCGGAAGATGCTCAGGGATTTTCGGCTATATATGCTGGTTGGCGGGATGCCCCAAGTGGTGAATGAGTATATTGAGACGAATAATTTCAGGAAAGTGGATGCCATCAAGCGGGATATTCTAAATCTTTATGAAGATGATTTTAAGAAAATAGACCCCACGGGGAAGGTTTCCCTTCTCTTTGACGCCATTCCGGCCCAGTTGAACAAGAATGCCTCCAGGTACCAGGTGTCCAGCGTGCTACAGGGAACCAGGGCGGACAGCGTTCTCGAGTTTATTGCTGAATTGAAGGATTCCAGAACGGTTCTGGTATCCTACCATTCTAACGATCCTGGTGCGGGGATGTCGAACCATAAGGATTTATCTAAGTTCAAGCTTTATCTGTGCGATACAGGGCTGTTTGCCACATTGATGTTTAAGGACAGAGATTTTACGGAAAATGATATCTATCAGAAATTGCTGAGCGATAAATTGGGTGCGAATCTGGGATATCTATATGAAAATATGGTGGCCCAGATGCTTGTGGCAAATGGCAATGAATTATTCTACCATTCGTTTATGAATAAATCCTCCAGGCATAACTATGAGGTGGATTTCCTTCTGGCGAGGAAGAATAAAATCTGCCCCATCGAGGTGAAATCCTCAGGCTATAAGGCCCATGCTTCTCTGGATGCCTTCGGGAGGAAATTTTCTGATCGGATATTTCAGAGATATCTCATCTATACGAAGGATGTCAGGAAGGAGGAGGATATTGTCTGCCTGCCTGTATATATGGCGGGAATGCTGTAGTATGGGGATTGGATATGGATGAATATGTAATCCCAAGGATTATGGTTGATTATTTGATGGGATTGAAATTATTATAATTGAGAGGAAGGAATAGAAAAAATGATTGGATTTGATGAGAAGAAGCAGATTTTTAAGATAGATACGCCGAACAGCAGCTATGTGATGGGTATCGTTGGGGGAGAGTACCTGGCGCATTTGTATTATGGGCAGCGGATAGAAGTTAATGATCTGGGCTATCTGCTGGATTTTCCGGAGGAGGATTTGATAAATGCGTCCGTTGGCAATGGCGAGAAGGTGTCATTTATGGATAGGCTGCCTCACGAATATCCCTGTCACGGTACTGGAGATTTCAGGCAATCTTGCCTGAAAGTGAGAGGCCCCCAGGGAAACTGGGGCGTGGATTTGAGGTATGCCGGATATGAGATTGTATCGGGGAAGCCAGAACTGGACGGGCTGCCTGCGACTTTTGGGGACGACGGGGAGACTTTGGCGATTACTCTGCGGGATGATTGCCTGGTGCTAAAGGTTAAGTTGCTTTATTCCGTATTTCCGGGAATTGATTGCGTGATGCGCAGCGTGTCTGTGGAAAATCAGGGTACGGATATGCTTTATCTGGAGGAGGTTCTGTCCGCATGCCTCAATGTGGGGGAGGGGGATTGCGAAGCCTTGTCTCTTACAGGCTCTTGGGCCAGGGAGCGGCATATCACCAGGCAGAAAGTAGATGTGGGAGTGCAGTTGATTGAGTCTGCCAGGGGGATATCCAGTCATCAGCACCATCCGTTCTATGCCTTGGTTTCGGAACATGCGGGGCAGGAATCCGGGGAAGTGTATGGAATGCATTTTGTGTATTCCGGAAGTTTTCAGGGCATTGTGGAAAAGAGCCAGCATGGCAGCCATCGCATGGTGATGGGGATTCATCCCCAGGATTTTTGCTGGCAGTTAAAGTCAGGCGAGAGTTTCCAGGCGCCGGAAGTGGTGCTGGTTTATTCGGGGACAGGGCTGGATGCCATGACCCGCAATCTTCATGAACTGTACCGGGAGCATCTCCTGCCTCGGAAATGGGTGTATCAGAAAAGGCCGGTGCTCATCAATAACTGGGAGGCTACCTACTTTGATTTCGACCAGGATAAGCTGCTGGCGATTGCTAAGGAGGCGGCAGGGCATGGCATTGAGATGCTGGTGATGGACGATGGCTGGTTTGGCCGTCGAGACAGTGACAATAGCAGTCTGGGAGACTGGAAGGTCAATGAGGAGAAGCTGCGGGGCGGCCTGAAAAAACTGGTTGATGGAGTGAATGCTTTGGGCATGAAGTTTGGCATCTGGTTCGAGCCGGAAATGATTTCTCCTGATTCTGAGGTGTACCGTGCCCATCCTGACTGGGCCTTGCGACTGCCGGGAAGGGAGCCTGCCCAGAGCCGGAACCAGCTGGTGATGGATCTGAGTCGTCCGGAGGTGCGGGAGTATGTGTATGAGAGCGTGGCGGGCATCTTGAGGAGTGCCAATATCTCCTATGTGAAATGGGATATGAACCGTCCGCTGACGGATGTGGGCAGCAGTTATCTGCCCGCTGACAGGCAGGGTGAACTGATGCATCGGCACACTTTGGCGGTGTATGAATTGCAGGGAAGGCTGTGCCGGGAATTTCCTGATTTACTGTTGGAAAATTGTGCCAGCGGCGGGGCGAGGTTTGATCCGGGGATGCTGTATTACAGCCCCCAGATATGGTGTTCTGATGACACGGATGCCATAGAGCGTCTGGCGATTCAGGAGGGAACCCAGCTTCTGTATCCCCTGTCAGTGATTGGTGCCCATGTATCGGATTGCCCGAACCACGTCTTGGGCAGGAGCGTGCCTTTTGAGACCAGGGCGGTGGTGGCCATGGCTGGCACTTTTGGCTATGAGCTGGATATCACTAAGATATCGGAGGAGGAGAGGGCTGCCATACCTGCTCAGGTGAAGAGGTATCAGGCTTACGCTCCGCTGATTCAGCAGGGGGATTACTATCGGATTGCTTCTTATCAGGACAATCATTATTATGACTGCTACCAGGTGGTATCAAAGGACAAGAAGACCAGCATCCTGATGTTCGTACAGGTGCTTGCCCAGGTAAATAGGCCCAGTCGGACCATTCGCCTGAAGGGGCTGGCGATTGACAGGGACTATCAGATAGATGGCAAGGTTTATTCCGGCGAGGCATTGATGAAGGCGGGGCTGGTGATGAAGAGGCCGCACGGAGATTTCCGGGGGGAAATCATAGAGATTTCCATGTTTTCCCGTTAAGAAAATTTTCTGTATCTTGCTTTTGCGCCTGCCCCTTTCTTTTTAAAGATACTTTTGTATGTCTTGAATTTGCATTTTGGTACTTTTATGGTAGCTTTTTTATGGATGCCTTTCCATGCATTTGCACCAACTTTTGAAGAAGTGAGTTTGGTGGATTTTATCGTTATAGTTTTCAGGCTGCTACATTTGTAAAATGCCTGTTTTCCTATGCTCTTTACACTTGCCGGAACTGTAATGCTTTTCAGCTTGGCGCATCCGGAAAATGCATTTGTACCGATGGAAGCCACATTCTTGCCAATGGTAACTTTTTTCAGCAGGCTGCTTCCTTTGAATGCGTTGGATGCAATGCCTGTCACTTTATAAGTGATATAATCAATCTTAACCGTTGCTGGAATGGTGATGGATGCTTTCATGTTATCTATGGGTTTTTGGTAAGTAACCGTGCCGCCGCTCCTTCCTGCCTTCGTCACCTTGTATTGCGCCTGATTTTTCTTTGTCAGGATCTCACCTTTCCTAGGTATGGCTTCGCTCAGCTGGAAGGTATATTTTCCGCCGTTATTTTGTGTAACTTTTATCCCTTCGATTTTTATATAATAAGTGCCAGGCTTCAGTTCTATTGTATCGCTAACTGGATTCGTATTCCAAGTGTTCATCTTGTCCAATTCTGACAAAGTTTCATTATATAGGCAATAATTGAAATAATTGTTGGAACATTGAAGGGTCTCCTTGTAAATCCCGGAATAAGGAATTGCCACTTTATACCAGTCTTCCTGGTTGGAATTGGTCAATGCGCCTGTCACCTTATTATTCAGGCGCATGGCTTGCGGCGAATCATAGGAATCGCTGTCTGCCGCAGTGATTCCGCTGGAGGAGAAAGAAGTGCATAGCCTGTAATTTCCGCCGCCTTTTTGGAATTGTTGTGAAACAGACACATAATAAGTCCCCTGAGATAGCCACTGCACAATTGATTCTGTATATGGGGAGGTATCTGTCCCGTCGTGCAAGTTCTTGCTTTTGATTCCTTTGAAGTTTGAGTCATACAATGTATATGTAAGATTAACCGTATATGACATTAGTTTTATGTCTGTTTCCCCTGCTTTTGCAATGGTAAATTTGTAATAGTCTGTTGTTCCTTCCGCTAATGAATACTTGTCACTCCATACTCCATCCGCAGGAATTGAGACCGCATCTGTAAAACCATCGGCATATGCAGGCATTGATTTCAGCCCGGCGCATAATGCCATAACCATTGCCGCTAACATGCATGCCGCAAATTTTTTTCGTTTTTTCATTAAATCTTGTTTGTTCATAAAATATTCCTCCTTGCCATACCATTATTTTCTATTCCTAATTATACCTTCCTGTCTAAAAAAATCAAGTTATGTCATAATAAATGTAGTAAATGGAAATGCAGTATTTTATTTTGCGGGCTTGCTTTTCTTTCCGCTTATAGTATAATGAGAAAGTTAGTTTATAATTAAGAAAGCCAGAATGGAAGAGTTTCTATCTTTCTGGGGAGGATGTCAGATCCTTCTTGCAAACAAAGAAAAGAGGAAGAAAAGTTCATGAATTTTGAAGAGTTGTGCTTAGACCCGAGGATTTTTCGGGCAGTGACAGAAATGGGGTTTGAACAGGCAAGTCCCATCCAGGCGAAGGCCATTCCCGTGGCGCTGGAGGGAAGAGATATGATCGGACAGGCCCAGACCGGGACGGGAAAGACTGCGGCTTTTGGCATACCCATGCTGCAGCGGGTGAATCCCAAGAGCAAGAAATTACAGGCCATGGTCCTATGCCCTACGAGGGAATTGGCGATACAGTGTGCAGGCGAGGTGCGGAAGCTGGGTAAATTTATGCATGGAATCAAGGTGCTGCCAATCTATGGCGGGCAGGACATTAATAAGCAGATTCGCTCGCTGAAAGGCGGGGTGCAGATTATTATCGGCACGCCGGGAAGAGTGATTGACCATATGCGCCGTCATACGCTGAAGATGGAGGAAGTGGGAACCATCGTGTTGGACGAGGCGGACGAGATGCTGAATATGGGATTTCGGGAGGATATCGAAACGGTGCTGGAGAAACTGCCGGAGGAGAGGCAGACGCTCTTGTTCTCCGCTACCATGCCGAAGCCTATTATGGAGATTGCCCAGAGATATCTGGTGGATCCGGAAATCGTGAAGGTGGTCAAGAAGGAATTGACGGTCCCTAAGATTGACCAATTCTATTACGAGGTGAATCCAAGAAAGAAGAACGAGGTGCTGTCCCGGCTTTTGGATATGTATGATCCGGAACTGTCCCTGATATTCTGCAACACCAAGAGGAAGGTGGATGAGCTGGTGGAGGACTTAAAGGGCAGGGGATACTTTGCCGAGGGGCTTCACGGAGATCTGAAGCAGTCCCAGAGGGACCGGGTGATGAACGGTTTCCGCAATGGCCGGACGGATATTCTGGTGGCTACGGATGTGGCGGCCAGGGGAATCGACGTGGATGACGTGGAGGCAGTGTTTAATTACGACGTGCCCCAGGATGACGAGTATTACGTACACCGCATTGGCAGGACGGGAAGGGCCGGCAAGAGCGGCACCGCCTTCACGCTGGTGGTGGGCCGGGAAGTCTATAAGTTAAAGGATATTCAGCGTTACTGCAAGACGAAGATCAAGCGTCAGCCTATTCCTTCCAAGGATGATATTACCGATATCCGGGCTGAGAAGATTCTGGAGCAGGTGAGGGAGTGCATTGAGAATACCCATCTCCGCAAGATGATTGATATTCTGGAGGAATATCTGGAGGAGTGCGACGATACCGCTCTGGAGGTGGCCGCTGCGCTGATGATGATGCAGATGGGCCAGGGCGAGGAAATCCAGCTGCGGCAAGAGGATTTTGGCGATACGGGGGCAGAGCCGGGCATGGTGCGCCTCTTTATCAATATTGGCAAGAAGCAGCGGGTCCGCATCGGGGACGTGCTGGGTGCCATTGCCGGGGAGTCGGGCATGGCTGGCGACTTGGTGGGAGCCATTGACATGTATGACAATTATACTTTCGTGGAGGTTCCCAGAGAGCATGCGGCAGAAGTCATTGACGCTATGAAGAACGCCAAGATTAAGGGCAAGCAGGTGAGCGTGGAGCCGGCCAACCGAAAGTAATGCGAAATAGTAGTTGACGAAATGGCTACAGCGTAGTATAGTGATAATTGACAGATGAATAGAAAGAACTCTTATTCAGAGTGGTGGAGAGTGAAGGCTCTATGAAACCACGGCAACCCCACGCAGATGGAAGGTGCCAATCTCAGCGAGAAATCGAACAATAAGAGACGTTGACGATGTATGCAGTCCGCCTTATTGAAGTTGTTTCGATAAGGCGGTTTTTTACTTATAGAAGTAAAGTCAAATGGACGAGAATACACCATTTTATTTGAGAGGGTTCTTTCCTTTATCTACAGTTTATTAATAAGCATTGATGAGAAAAGGAGGAAAATTACGATGGAGAAACAGTTATTTACATCAGAGTCAGTGACAGAGGGGCATCCTGACAAGATTAGCGACAATATTTCAGATGCGATTCTGGATGCGCTGATGGCGCAGGACCCCATGAGCAGGGTAGCGTGCGAGACAGCCATCACCACGGATTTCGTGCTGGTGATGGGAGAGATTAGCACCAAGGCGCAGGTGGATTATGAGAAGATTGTCAGGGAGACCATCCGAGAGATTGGCTATGACGATGATGCCAAAGGCTTTAACTGCGATACTTGCGAAGTAAAAGTTCTTTTGGATAACCAGTCCGCTGATATCGCCATGGGCGTTGACAAGGCGCTGGAGGCTAAGGAAAATACCATGTCTGATGCGGAGATTGAGGCGATTGGCGCTGGAGACCAGGGCATGATGTTTGGCTATGCCACGGATGAGACGGAGGAGTATATGCCCTATCCCATCGCGCTTGCCCACAGACTGACCAAGCAGCTCACTGCGGTTCGAAAGGATGGCACGCTGCCTTACCTTCGGGCAGATGGGAAGAGCCAGGTCACGGTGGAGTATGACGGAGACGGAAAGCCCTGCCACATCGATGCAGTGGTTATTTCTACCCAGCACGCCGCAGAGGTATCACAGGAGCAGATACATAGGGATATTAAGAAGCATGTGATTGACGCCATCCTTCCAGAGAACCTGGTAGACGGCAAGACCAAGGTATTTATCAATCCCACCGGGCGTTTCGTGATTGGCGGCCCCAATGGGGACAGCGGCCTGACTGGGCGCAAGATTATCGTGGATACCTATGGCGGGTATGCCCGTCACGGTGGCGGCGCATTTTCCGGCAAGGACTGCACCAAGGTGGACCGCAGCGCTGCTTACGCTGCCAGGTACGTGGCAAAGAATATTGTGGCGGCAGGTCTTGCAAAGCGTTGCGAAATCCAGTTGTCCTATGCCATCGGGGTAGCCCAGCCTACCTCTGTCATGGTGGATACCTTCGGCACAGGCAAGATGGAAGATTGCAAGTTGGTTGATATCGTGAGGGAGAAGTTTGACCTGCGCCCGGCGGGCATTATCAAGATGCTGGATTTGCGCCGTCCAATTTATAAGCAGACTGCGGCATACGGGCATTTTGGCAGAAATGATCTGGATTTGCCTTGGGAGAAGACAGACAAGGCAGAGGAATTAAAGAATTACGCATAATGTGTGCATTTCAACGCTGAAAGCGTTGCTTATTACTATGAACGGCGAAGCCGTGAATAGTAACAATCCTCCCAGAAATGGGGGGATTTTTTTAAAAAAAGCCTTTTCATTGGGACAGGTTGTATGGTATACTAACAGATAGCGGTATGGCAAATCATGGGAATATTCCGTCCGGTGATTCATGTTCAACCAAATGTGCGATAATGGTATCGCAATCATACTATTTTTAGGAGGTAACGATTCAATGGCAAACAAATGGGTTTATTTGTTCAAAGAAGGTAACGCTGATATGCGCGAGCTTCTCGGCGGCAAGGGTGCCAATCTGGCAGAGATGACCAGCCTGGGTCTTCCCGTGCCCCAGGGATTTACAATTACGACAGAGGCTTGTACGCAGTATTATGAGGATGGTCGCGAGATTAATGATGAGATTCAGGGTCAGATTAACGAGTACATTGTAAAAATGGAAGAGATTACCGGCAAGAAGTTCGGTGACAAGGAGAATCCGCTTCTCGTATCTGTACGTTCTGGCGCACGCGCATCTATGCCTGGCATGATGGATACCATTCTGAACCTTGGCTTGAATGAGACTGTGGTAAACACGATTGCTGAGAAGTCTGGGAATGCCCGCTGGGCATGGGACTGCTATCGTCGTTTCATTCAGATGTATTCTGACGTGGTTATGGAAGTTGGAAAGAAATATTTTGAAGAACTGATTGACAAGATGAAGGCAGACAGGGGCGTGACGCAGGACGTTGAGCTGAGTGCAGATGATCTGAAGGAATTGGCTTCCCAGTTCAAGGCTGAGTACAAGGCAAAAATTGGCGAAGATTTCCCGGATGATCCGAAGGAGCAGTTGATGGGAGCCGTAAAGGCTGTATTCCGCTCTTGGGACAACCCTCGTGCAAACGTATATCGCCGTGACAATGATATCCCATATTCTTGGGGTACTGCTGTAAACGTACAGTCCATGGCATTTGGTAACATGGGTGACAACTGCGGTACTGGTGTTGCATTTACTCGTGACCCTGCTACAGGCGAGAAGAAGCTGATGGGCGAGTTCCTGAAGAATGCCCAGGGCGAGGACGTGGTTGCCGGTGTTCGTACTCCTATGCCGATTGCGCAGATGGAGCAGGAGTTCCCGGAGGCGTACAAAGAATTTGTCGATGTATGCGGGAAATTAGAGAAGCATTACAGAGACATGCAGGATATGGAGTTTACTGTGGAGGATAGAAAGCTTTACATGCTCCAGACACGTAATGGTAAGAGAACAGCACAGGCTGCCTTGAAGATTGCCTGTGATTTGGTAGATGAGGGCATGAGAACGGAGGAAGAGGCTGTTGCAATGATCGACCCACGCAACTTAGATACCCTTCTTCATCCTCAGTTCGACACTGCCGCACTGAAGGCTGCTACTCCGGTGGCAAAGGCCCTTGGCGCTTCTCCGGGAGCTGCTTGCGGTAAGGTTGTATTTACTGCAGATGATGCGGTTGAGTGGGCTGCCCGCGGTGAGAAAGTCGTACTGGTACGTCTTGAGACATCTCCTGAGGATATTACCGGTATGAAGTCCGCACAGGGTATCCTGACAGTTCGCGGTGGCATGACATCCCATGCTGCAGTGGTTGCCCGCGGTATGGGTACATGCTGCGTATCCGGCTGTGGCGACATCACGATGGATGAGGAGAATAAGAAATTTGAATTGGCTGGCAAGACTTACACAGAGGGTTCTGAGATTTCTATCGATGGTACTACTGGTAACATCTATGATGGAATCATCCCGACGGTAGATGCTACGATTGCCGGTGAGTTTGGCCGCATCATGGGCTGGGCTGACAAATATAGAACGCTTAAGGTTCGCACGAACGCTGATACGCCTGCTGACGCAAAGAAAGCTCGCGAGCTTGGCGCAGAGGGCATTGGACTTTGCCGTACAGAGCATATGTTCTTCGAGGAAGACAGAATTGCTGCATTCCGTGAGATGATCTGCTCTGATACCGTTGAGGAGAGAGAGGAAGCACTTTCTAAGATTCTTCCATATCAGCAGGGAGACTTCGAGGCTCTCTACGAGGCACTGGAAGGCAACCCGGTTACGATTCGTTTCCTGGATCCTCCGCTGCATGAGTTCGTTCCTACAGAGGAGGCTGATATTAAGAAATTGGCAGACTCCAAGAATAAGAGCGTAGAGGAAATCAAGGCTATGATTGATTCCCTTCACGAGTTCAACCCCATGATGGGACACCGCGGATGCCGTCTGGCAGTGACTTATCCTGAAATTGCCAAGATGCAGACGACTGCCGTAATCCGTGCGGCTATCAATGTGAAGAAGGCTCATCCGGATTGGAATGTTGAGCCTGAAATCATGATTCCTCTGATTGGAGATATCAAGGAGCTGAAGGTTGTGAAGAAAGTAGTAGTGGAGACGGCTGATGCTGAAATCGCTGCTGCAGGTTCTGATATGAAGTATGAAGTAGGTACGATGATTGAGATTCCTCGTGCGGCTCTTACCGCTGATGAAATCGCATCTGAGGCTGAGTTCTTCTGCTTCGGTACCAATGACTTGACACAGATGACATTCGGATTCTCCCGTGATGATGCTGGCAAGTTCTTGGATGCTTACTATGATGCAAAGATCTTCGAGAATGATCCATTTGCTAAGCTTGACCAGACTGGCGTGGGCAAGCTGATGGAGATGGCTGTGGAGAAGGGTAAGAAAGTTCGTTCTACCCTGCACTGCGGCATCTGTGGCGAGCACGGCGGAGATCCTTCTTCCGTAGAGTTCTGCCATAAGATTGGTCTGGATTATGTATCTTGCTCACCGTTCCGCGTGCCGATTGCTAGATTGGCAGCAGCACAGGCGGCTATATCACAAAGATAGGCGAAAACCATTCTGGACTTTTACCATAAGTTTTGAGGAAGCACAGGCTTTCCGCAGGGCGAATGGTGGCTATCTTAGAAAAAATCAATGGGAAGATTTGACCGTTGATGTTTATATCTAAATAATCATAAGCGTATCATTAGAAATAGTGGTACGCTTATTTTTTGACCCAATTTGCAGCTTTGAACATTCTGCTATCCGTCTATATAATTAAATCAAAAAAGGTTGGTGTTGATTATGAGAGAAAAGAAAAATCATTTATATGTGGATAGTGAGGAACGGAGTATTTTGTTACATAGCCTTGTGGAATTGAAGAATCAGCTCATACAGCAGGGCAGATATACAGATTGCGTTGACGAACTTATTTTTAAGGTTATCCATGCACCTATTAAAAAATTAAGAGTAGAACTGGCAGGGGGAAGTGATGTACGATAAGGATTTTAAAGAACTGGTGAAGATAGCAGTAGAGAAATTAAAAGACGAATCTGTATTGAAACTGTTACAGACTGATGCCAGTTATCAAAAAGATAGTAAGGACGAGGGATATGCGGAGGATGCTTTTAACCAGCTTGATTTGACGGAGGAACAGAGGGAAGTTTGTCAACATCTTATAGATTGCAGGGAAAAGCAGGATTTTGAATACGGAACTCATGCGTATATTGCAGGGCTGATAGATGCGTTTCATATTATGGCGGTATTGTTTCCAGAGAAATGGGATACAGAGAGAATAAGGGAAGCCATATCATGTAAGAGCAGATAAGGCAGAGAATAAAACAGAATAGATTTTTACATAGCCGATTGGTGTAGTTTTACGAAACAGCCAGTCGGCTTTTTTTATTGCCATAAATCCTTTACATAGCCACCTTGACAAAGTGGCTAAATCTATGCGAAAGGAGGACGCACCCTATGTCAAATTGCAAAGTAATCGCTTTAACCAACCAGAAAGGCGGCGTTGGAAAGACCACTACGGCGGTCAATCTGGGCGTGGCTCTGGCACAGCAGGGTAAGAAAGTCCTGCTCATTGATGCCGACGCACAGGCAAATTTAACCATGTCGCTCGGTTACAGCAGACCAGACGACTTGCCCGACACGCTCTCCACCATCATGCAGGACATCATTGATGATAAACCCGCCGATGTTTCCAGAAGCATCCTGCACCATGACGAGGGCGTTGACCTGCTCCCATCTAACATTGAGCTGTCGGGGCTGGAAGTAAGGCTGATTAACGCCATAAGCCGTGAAAGCGTACTGAAAACCTGCATCAACGAGGTAAAAAAGAGTTATGATACTGTCCTCATTGATTGTATGCCGAGCTTGGGTATGCTGACAATCAATGCGCTTGCGGCTGCTGACAGCGTGGTTATCCCGACACAGCCCCATTATCTTTCCGCCAAAGGCTTAGAGCTGTTGCTTCGCTCCGTGTCGAAAGTGAAACGGCAGATCAACCCGCACCTGCGGATTGACGGCATCCTTATGACGATGGTAATGCCACGCACGAACATCTCTAAGGAAATCACGGCAACGGTGAAAAGTGCCTACGGGCAGAGAATTAAAGTTTTTGATGCCCAGATACCCCACTCTATCCGTGCGGTTGAAGCCACCGCAGAGGGAAAAAGCATTTTTGCCTACGACAAGGGCGGCAAGGTAGCCGCAGCCTATGAACAGTTTGCAAAGGAGGTGGCAGAGATTGGCGAGAAACAGAGAAAGCAAAATCGAGCTGACCGCATACGATGACCTCTTTGAAACAGACGAGAGCCGAGCAGAAGCGAATCTAAGCAAGATAAGGGAGATACCCATTTCCGAAATTGATGAGTTCCCAGACCACCCATTCAAGGTTTTGATGAATGAGGATATGGAACAGCTTGTTGAAAGTGTCAGTCGGAGCGGCGTAATGACCCCTGCCACAGTTCGGCAGAAAGAGGACGGACGGTACGAGCTTATCAGCGGTCACAGGCGGAAAAAGGCTTGCGAGCTTGCAGGGCTTGAAACTCTGAAATGTGAGGTTAAGGAGCTGACCCATGATGAAGCGATTATTGTCATGGTTGAGAGTAATCTCCAAAGGACTACTATCTTGCCGAGTGAGAAAGCCTTTGCATATAAGATGCGGCTTGAAGCGATGAAAAGACAGGCAGGCAGACCCACAAAAGATAATTATTCCCCAGTGGGTAATAATTTTGGATTTGCTACTTCAAGTGATGAACTTGCCGAGAAAGTCGGGGAAAGTAAAAATCAGATTTTTCGCTATATCCGTCTGACCGAGCTTGTACCCGAAATCCTGCAAATGGTTGATGAACGCCAGATTGCTTTCCGCCCTGCGGTGGAAATCTCCTATCTGTCCGAGGAACAGCAATACACGCTTTTAGAAGCGATGGGCTACAACGATGCCACGCCCTCTCTTGCACAGGCTATCAAGATGAAAAAGTTCATGCAGGAGGGGAAGCTCACGGATGAGGTTATCCAGAGCATCATGCAGGAGGAAAAGCCGAACCAGAAAGAGAAGCCCGCCTTTAAGGACGAGCGGATAACCAAGCTCATACCGAAATCCATCCCCAGAGGGCAGGAAACGGATTTTGTCATAAAGGCGTTGGAGTTCTACAACCGCCACTTACAGCGGAGCAAGGCTCACGAGAGGTAAGGCAGGAAACATGGGAATTTTTGAAGTGGACACCGAGGGGGAAGTCTGCCCTTTGGGAAACAGAAAAAATTTTTTGACTTCCCCCTCTCCGCACCTCTCCCCCTAGATACTGCCAGTAACTATCCGAGAAAAGAACTATTAAAGGCTGTCCAGAGGGGCAGCTTTTTCTGTCAGAAAATCAATGAGCAACTATCAACAAGAGAACGAACAGGAGGTAATGAATGAAGATTCGTAAATTATTTCAAAGGGCTGCGGCGTTTGCTTTGGCTGCGGTTACGGCACTGTCCGCAGTCCCTGCAACGACAGCGTTTGCGGCGGGCGACATCGGCACGATTAGCTTTACTCACACCTACGACGGCGCAGGGAACGCAATCAGATATAATTCCAGTGCGAACATCGGCGGTCATACCGCAGGAGGTACGGGCGAATATAAGTACCGTATGTATGTGGACGGGGAAACGGCGTTCTGCCTTCAGCCGGGCGTACCCTTAAAAACAGGGAATACACTGGCAAAGGCGTCTTCCAACACATGGAACGCCCTCTCCGCAGACCAGAAAAAGGCGGTGGGGCTTGCCCTGCTCTACGGCTATCAGGGGAACAGCGGGAACCTGTCTGGAAGTGACGACGAGAAATGGCTTGCCACCCAGACCCTTGTGTGGGAGTTCGTCACGGGATGCCGCAACTCTGCAAGCCCGTACAGCCAGACAAGCGCAACCGTTTACAGCCTGCACTTTGGCTCGAACTATGCAAACAGCGGGGCGAGGGCGGCTTACGACCAGATTGTGTCATTCATGACAAGGCACAGCACGATTCCGAGTTTTATGTCGGCGGGCAAAAAGGACATTACAAAGGAGCTTGCCTATAAGGACGGCAAATACAGCCTTACGCTGACCGACAGCAACGGCGTGTTGTCCGAATATTCCTTTACCAGCTCCGACAGCAATGTAAAGGTGTCCAAGTCTGGGAACAAGCTCACCATCACGTCAAAAAAGGCGATTGATGGCAAGGCGAGGATTACAGCAACGAGAAATAACACGCCGACGGTCAGCAGCGGGGCGAAGATGATTGCCTACGGCGACCCGAACCTGCAGGATGTCATTACGGGCGTGGAGAACGTGGACACCATGACGGCATATATCAACGTGGAAACGCCGACAGGGACGGTCGCATTAAAAAAGACTTCCGAGGACGGCGTTGTTGCGGGGATTTCCTTTACCATCAAGGGCGACGGCTTCAACAAGACCGTAAAGACAGATAAAGACGGAAATATCACGGTGGAGGGCTTATTCCCTGGCACTTACACCGTCACGGAACAGTCCATCGACCGCTACGAGCCGCAGAAAACACAGACCGTGACGATTATCGGCGGGAAAACCTCTACGGTCACGTTCAGCAATACCTTGAAGCGTGGAAGCCTTGAGGTTGTGAAAACATCCGAGGACAATCTTGTGGATGGCGTGAAGTTCCACCTTTACGGCACTTCTTTAAGCGGATTGGCGGTTGATGAATACGCCGTGACCGATAAGAATGGATTGGCGAAGTTTGAGAACGTCCTTATCAGCGGCAGCACGCCGTACACCCTTGAGGAAGTGGACACGGCTATCCGTTACGTTGTCCCTGCATCCCAGACCGCCCCGATTGAGTGGAAAAAGGTCACGAAACGCAGCTTTACCAACATCTTAAAGAAATTCAACGTCACGGTATTAAAGACCGACGTGGAAACGGGGAAGAAGCCGCAGGGCGACGCCACACTTGCAGGTGCGGTTTACGGCATCTATAAGGGCGAGGAATTAGTTGACACTTACACCACCGATGAAAACGGGCAGTTCACAACGAAATATTATATCTGCGGAAATGATTGGAGCGTCCGTGAGATTGCCCCGTCCGAGGGCTATCTGTTAGATACTACAACCCACCATGTAGGCGCAGAGCCAGAGCTTTACACCGTGGAATATAATTCTGCCAAGAATGATGTAAACGAGCAGGTAATCAAGGGCAATATCGCCATCATCAAGCACACCGACAACGGCGAAACCCAGATTGAAACGCCAGAGGAGGGGGCTGTTTTTGAGGTATATTTGAAATCCGCAGGCAGCTTCGATGCGGCGGAGGAAACCGAGCGTGACACATTGATATGTGACGAGAACGGCTTTGCCCAGACAAAGGATATGCCGTATGGCATCTATACCGTACACCAGACCTCTGGATGGGACGGTCGGGAGCTGATGAAAGACTTTGACGTGTTCATCTGCAAGGACAGCCAGACCTACCGCTACCTTATCAATAACGCCAATTTTGAAAGCTATATCAAGATTGTGAAAAAGGATATAGAAACGGGCAAGGTCATCCCCTATGCAGGTGCAGGATTCCAGATTTACGACCCAGAGGGAAACCTTGTAACAATGAAATTCACTTATCCAGAAGTGACGGAGATTGACACGTTCTACACCACGGCGGACGGCGGGCTTATCACGCCGCAGACCTTAGAGTACGGCAAGGGTTATTCCCTCGTTGAAGTGCAAGCCCCATACGGTTATGTCCTCGACTCCGAGCCAGTCTATTTTGACGTGGAGCAGGAAAACTCCGAGATTGAGGGCGGCGTCACCATTGTAAAGGTGGAACGCTCCAACATGGCGCAGAAAGGGAAAATCACGGTAGGAAAATCTGGCGAGGTATTCAGCAGGGTATCGGGAAACAAGGGGCTGTACCAGCCGATTTTTGCAGTAGACAGCCTTGAGGGAGCGGTCTATGAGATTAGCGCAGCCGAGGACATCATCACAACCGATGGCACAGTTAGAGCCGAGAAAGGCGAAGTCGTGGACACGCTTACCACAGGGGAAGATGGCACAGCGGAATCCAAAGAGCTTTATCTCGGAAAGTATGAGGTAAAGGAAGTGACCGCCCCATATGGAATGGTGCTGAATGATGAAATCCATGCCGTGGAGCTTGTGTATGCAGGGCAGGAAATCGAAGTGACGGAAACAGGCACAAAGTTTTACAACGAGCGTCAGCGTGTGGAAATTGACGTAATCAAGAGCCTTGAGGTTGACGAAGCATACGGCGTAGGCAGCAACGGTGAAATCAAAGACGTTACGTTCGGTCTGTATGCAGCCGAGGAGCTGACCGCCGCAGACGGCACAACAATCCCTGCCGATGGATTGATTGAGGTAATTTTCCTTGACGAGAACGGTCACGGAAAAGCAATCAGCGACTTGCCGATGGGCAGCTATTATGTGCAGGAAATCAGCACAAACGCCGCTTACCTTGTCAGCGATGAGAAGTACCCTGTTGATTTTGAATATGCAGGGCAGGAAACCGCCGTTGTGAACATTACGGCAAACGAGGGCGAAGCCATTGAAAATGAACTGATTTACGGTTCTGTCAGCGGCAAAAAGTCCAATGAGGACGGTGAGGATTTAGGCGGTGCTTTAATCGGCATCTTTAAGATGGGGACAACGGAATATACAAAGGAAAATGCGATTGCGACTGCCACATCCGAGGATGACGGCAGTTTTTCTTTTGCCGAAGTTCCGTTTGGCACATGGGTTATCCGTGAAATCGAAAGCCCGAAAGGATATGTACTCTCAGAGGAAGAAATCAGCGTAACTATCAGTGAGGTTGATGAAGTTGTGGAGATTGAGCTTGTAAATTATTTTATCAAAGGCAATCTCTCCCTGACGAAAGTAGACAAGGACTACCCAGACAACAAGCTCACAGGTGCGGTATTCGAGGTTTACTCTGATACAAACGAAGATGGAAAACTGGACAAGAAAGACGTGCTGCTCGGCGAGATGGGCGAGGTAGAGAAAGGCGTTTACCAGATGAACGACCTGCGGTACGGCAAGTATCTTGTCCGTGAGAAAACCGCCCCGACAGGCTTCGTACTGGATGAGAACGTCTATCCCGTATCCATTGAGGAAAACGGCAAGACCTACAACGTGGAGAATGAAGCGGGCAAGGGCTTCTTAAATGAAGCCCAGAAAGGCTCGCTGAAAATCGTCAAGACATCTTCTGACGGCAAGGTGGAGGGCTTCTCTTTCCGTGTGATTGGAAAAGATTATGACCAGACATTCAAGACGGACAAAAACGGTGAAATCGTCATTGACGGCTTGCGTATCGGCGAATACACCGTGTCCGAGGTCAGCGACAAGGCATCTTCTGGCTATATCCTGCCCGCCGACCAGAAAGTGACCATCAAGACGGATGAAACGGCAACCGTAACCATGCACAACGAGCTGCGTGACACCCCGAAAACAGGCGACGACTTTAATCTCGGCTTGTGGGTAAGCCTTGCGGCGGCATTTACAGTCGGTGCGGGAATCTTCGGATTTGCAGGCTACCAGTGCGGAAGAAAGAAAAAGGAGGACTAAGCAGGATGAGGGGAAAAACCATTATCGCCATTGTGCTTGTGGCGTTTATCGGCGGTGCGGCTGCGTGGCTGCATCTCCGCAGGAAATAGTTTGAGAAATATTTTACTGATGTGGATTGGGGCGGTTTTCAGCGACCGTCCTCTTTCCATGAATGGAGGTAATTATGGACAGTCTGAAAACCATTGAGGGCAAAGTCAGAATCGTCCTGCAAGAGAATGAGGACGCCAGAAATGACGACATGGTGCTGTACCTTGCCCTCTGCAACTTTTATCTGAAAGATGCGGGAGCTATGCCGCTTGCAGAAATAATGACAAGGCATAAGGAGCTTGGCTTGCCGAGCTTTGAGAGCGTGGGCAGGACACGCCGCAAATTGCAGGAGAAATGCCCCGAACTTTTAGGGAGCGTGCGGATGCAGAAAATCAGAGCCAAAGGGGAAAAGGCATACCGCAGATATGCCAAAGAATCTTGAAGTGAATAAAAAATTTAAAGAGAGGAGGAACGCCTATGGACGGTGGAACACGCTCCAATCAGGGCTATGAAATCATAGAGGGCTGCACTATCGGGAACACGGAGCTTGTCATCGGGCATCACCCGAAAGCCCCGAACCCTTATGTATGCTGGTACTGCAAGGGCGGCGACAACTACTATTGGGGCTGCTACTGCAACACCCTTGAAGCGGCGAGGGAAAAGCTGAACGAACGCTACCAGTCGGAGTGCCAGATGCCATACAACCAACAGCCCGATAAAAAGGCGAAGCAACACGATGACCGAGAGCGGTAAGGAAAAGAAATATGACTGCACGGACTGTCCTTACCCCCGATATAAGGACAGCCGTGTTATCTTCTGCGACGTCTGCATCCGAAAGGTTTTAGACTGGCAGAGGGAGAAAAAGCAGGGAAAGGAGAAGCAAGATGGAGAACGAAGAAAAACGGATGATTAGCTCCTATGAGGTCACGCAGAGCATCCACATCGGAAAAAAGGAAGTCGTGTTCGGCATAGATGAGAAAGAGGAATACCCGTATCTTGTCTGCTGCTGCACTTACGATAACCCGCTGTCCGCAGAATGGGTGACGGATGCGGTCGGCTCTGACGATTATCTGGAAGCCATGCAGATGTTTACCGACAGGGTGCAGGAACAGATAGGGATTGTGCGGGCAGAGCAGGAACAGTTCAAGTTTGACATGACCCCGTTTACCATAGACGACTGCATCCCAGACGATAAGTGCGGCAGCATTGTGGACAAGGTCGTTGTCATCAATGCCGAGGTCAACCGCCATGAATATCGGCATTCTGCCTACCAGCTTGTACTGGCAGACGGCGGTCACGGCGCATTGGGCGGCAGGGGGCAGGCGGTGTTCGGCACTTCCCTTGCGGACGGAAAGCACGCCCGATGGGAACGGTGCGACGTGCTTGGGGAAATCAAGCCAGAGAAGATGCCCGTCTGGGCAAAGGAAGCTCTTGCAAAAATCCAATCGCAGGAAAAGGCGAAAAAATCAAAGAGCAGGGAGGAACGCTGATGGAGATACGGGCTTTGACGCAATCCGAACAGAAATACACCTATGCCCAGAGTATGCAGCTTGAGGGACAGACGGGATGTATCGGTCATCTCCGAGGTGATTTTAACACTTCTGGATATGGCTTTCATACCACTTGGTTTGATACCAGAAAACAGTGGAAAACGGACGAGTTTAAGACAGGTCTGGACGATGTTATCAATACCCTGCGTGAAGATAAGGGGCTTCTGCACAGCCGCTATGACATGGCGGCATTTGCGAGGGAAAATCCCGAAAGCGCATTTCAGGGCAGCTACTGTACCGAGTACGGCTTCCGTGCGGATACCGACAAGCACGCTTTCCTGCTCCGCTGCAACCCGACAAAGGGCGACTATAACTTTTACTGCTATTGCTATGTGAAAGAATGGCTCGATAGGCATATATCCAGAGCGGAACAGGGAATCCGCTTTATAGACCCCCATTACAAAGAGCTGTTCCGCATCCCAGACGGCGGGAAAATTATCATCACTTATGATTGGGGAGAAAAGGCGGAAAAGACCTGCCGTTTCATTGACGCATGCCATACCGAGGTGGACAGCAACCTCTACCACATCTGCGAGTTTGCCGAGCGCATGGAGAAAAACGGGGCAACGTATGAGCCGAAGCCGCAGGAGCCGCCGTCCGCACAGAAAGCCCCGAAGCACAAAGACCATGAACGATAGGAGGAAAGGAACATGGCAGTCAACCAGAAAGCCGTTAAGGTTTTAAATAAGATATTTGAAGCAGGCTTTACCGAAGAAAAAGCCATTGCCGCCATGACGATGGACGACATTCTCTCCATGCAGGGCATCACGGTGGCGGACATCACGCTCATCAACGAGCTGCAAAAGAGCATCAAGGGGAACAAGGTCATCTCTTTTCTGGGAGGTGGGACGGAGTGAACGCAGCAAGGCAGGTCTGCATGACGGACGGCAAAGGCAGGACGCTTTTCTCTGTCCCCGATGGCGGCATCATCCGTATGCTTTACGGGAACGGAGAGGATTATTTTGCCGTCTGCCGCTATCTGGATGAAACCCATGCAGAGATTGACGGCGTAAGGTACGCCGTTCGGGAGTTTGCAGGGAGGATGGAACGAAACAAAATCAGCTATGCCCTTGCCTAAAGGCGGACATGGACAACGAGGAGGATTGATATTTTTATGGAACAGACTGTTTTATCGGGCGGTGGTAAGGAATGAGTATCGAGCTAATCAACCGCATCACAGTAAAGAAAGACGGCGTGTATGTTTCTTCCCACAGCTCCAACGACAACTCGTCGTACCATTCATGGAGGTGCAAGGGCTTGTCGGAAATCTACGATGCCGAGGGGCAGAAAGGGCTTGACCGTGCGGTCATCCGTATGCTCTACGAGTATGCCGAGCTTCGTGGGACGCATAAGAGCCTTTCCCGTTACCGCTACGCAAAGGACGCCCCCGCCGCCCATGCCATTTATCAGAAATATATGGACAAGATAGACGACCGTTACGGGCAGATGGACGAAGCCGACCAGAACAGCGTCTGGTACAAGCCCACGGAAAAGGCAAAGGAGTACCGAGCCTATGAGCGGGACATGCGGGACAAGATGTATTCCGAAATCGCCGAGCGGTGCGGGGAATACGACAGGAAACAGAAAAACAAAGAAATGGAACGATAAGGAGGTGTGAGCCTATGGCTGCAAAGTACCAGCTTATTACGGAGCTGTACCGCCGCACGGGGATGGCGGTCGTAAAAAACCCGCAGGCTTGGCAGGGCTTTTTATCCTCTGCCTGCCACAATTACAAGTGCCGCTTTGACGAGCAGCTCTTGATTTACGCCCAACGCCCCGACGCAACCGCCGTAGCCGAGATTGGCACATGGAACAGGCTTTTTAAAAGATGGGTAAATAAGGACAGCAAAGGCATAGCGGTCTTTGACCCGAAAGGGCGCAGGAACACGCTGAAATACTATTTTGACGTTTCCGACACCCATGAGGGCTACTACGGCAGCCGAGCCGTCCCGATATGGCAGATGGATAAGCGGTACGAGCAGCCCGTCATGGAGCGGCTTGCGGACAGGTTCGGCGGCACGGAGGGCGGCGACCTTGCCACGTTTTTAATTCAGACGGCGGAGAACGCCGTGGAGGATAATCTGCCCGATTACCTCTCACAGCTAAAGGACTGCACGAAAGACAGCTTTTTGGAGGAACTGGACGACTATAGTATAGAAGTGATTTACAGACGGCTTGCCGCAAACAGCGTCGCCTATATGCTGTTGAGCCGCTGCGGTCTGGATGCGGACGGGTATTTTGAGCGTGAGGACTTTGCGGAGATTACAAATTTCAACACGCCCCAGACGCTGAACGCCGTCGGCATCGCTACGAGCGACATTTCCGAGATGGCGTTGCGGGAAATCTCTGCGGCAGTCCGAAATGTGCAAATCGAAGCAAAACGGCAGAACCGCACATTTGCAAGGAGTATCGCAAGCCAGTATGATAAAGGCAGGAAACAACCCGAAAGGAGTGAAGATAATGAGCGAAATCACTTACACGAAGCAGGCGGACTACCTTATACCCGACCTGACATTACCGACAGAGCCAGAGCTTCCGCTTGGCAGGTACGCTTTGATGCACAGGGATTATCTGGAACAGCACAAAAGAGTGACCTATCTCAACCTGCTGACAGCGGGCAGGCTGAACGAACACCTTTACCAGACCGAGCAGACGGCGTTGCAGCGTCTGGAGTTTCTGACGAAGCAGCTCGCCAAAGAGCAGGGAGTGACGGAGGAGCTGAAAGAGAAAGCCCCGATGCAGTGGCTCGGCATGATGAACAGCATCCGCAGCCAAGCGGAGGAAGTGATACTGGAAGAACTAATTTTCAGTTAGAAACAACAGAGCCAGAGGGACAGACAGAAAAAGGCAGTGTTGCCAATGAGGAAGAAGTTGCCGCCAATCTCCCGACCGTAGACGAACAGATTGAAAAGATAGCTGAAGCAGAGGACGAAAAAGCCTCTGCTTTTGCCGTTTCACAGGAGGACATTGATGCCGTCCTTATAAAAGGGAACAGCGTTGCCAATGGGAAATACCGTATTTATCATCAGTTCCAGAAGCAGGAAGATAAAAAGAAGAACATTGATTTTCTGAAAAGGGAATACGGCACGGGCGGCTTTTTTGTTAATTTTTCAGACGGCACGGAGGGGTATGTGTGGTACAGCGGCAAGGGCATCTCCATTGACCGTGACGGCATTTCCACCGAACACGACCTTGTTTTGAGCTGGTCGAAAGCGGAAAAACGCCTACGGGAGCTTGTTAAGGATAACCGCTACCTCAATCCCAAAGAGAAAGACCACTATGCCGACTATCTGGAAAGCGTGTCTGCCCCGCAATATGAAATCGATACCCAGAGGAAACTGGCAAGGCAGCGTTTCATTGAGGAAAAAAGGGAGCTACCCCCTGCGGACAAGCGGGACACGCTCGCCCTGCGGCTCTCCGATTTTATCCATGACTTGGACGGCTATGAGAAAGATTTGTTGGGCGTGATTGGATGCAGTGATTTTGCGGATATGCCCGCCGACCTTATGGAACAGACATTGCAGCATCCCGACAACGTGCAGGAGCTTTTAGACTTTCTCTCGCTTGTGCAGAAAAAGACGACCAGCGTTTACAGCCGCAGCAATGCATGGCGTTTCTCGCAGGAGCTTACGGAGTTGTACCCTCTCCGCTACCTCTACCATGAGGGCGACGTGGTGTATATCGGGGCGGACAAATATGAGGTCATAGCCTTTGATGAGAACGCCGTGTCTTTACGAAATGCGGAGTTTCCGTTGTTCGGAAAGGAGTTCAGCCGAGCCGACTTTGAAGAAAAACTAAAGGAGAACCCTGCAAACGACCATCTGAAAACGGTCATTACCGAGAGCCAGAAAACAGAAACACTTGCCGAGGAAAAACCCGACAGCATTACCCTTTCAATCGGTTTCTCCGAGCATCCCGCCTTTTATGACAGGGAGCTGAACGACCGATTTACGGATTTGAGTTTCGCTCTGGGAAATAAACTGCTCGGCATTCTGGACGAAAAACAGCATCGGGAAAGGGAGAATGAGGATAACCATGTTGGCTGGTATCATAAGACCGATTTTGAAATCCATGCCGTCACCGGCGGCGAGGAATTTAACTATGAGGGGAGGTTTGACATCGGCGACGGCGAGGGGGATTTAATCGCCCATATCCGAAATTTTTATGAATATTCCCTCTCCCCCGACTGCCCGTTTATCCCAGAATGGAAACGGCAGGGGGAAGATTACTACCGAAAGAAAATGGAATCCCTGCGTCTGGGGCATGACGTGTTTATCCCGTTCTTAGAGAGGAACACCGAGCTGACCCCAGAGGATGAAAAGCAGCTTGGCGAGATAATGTCCTTTGAAAATGAATGGTTTGTATCTGCTGAAAAGGAAAAAACCTTTGCCACAGACAGGGAGATAGATATTCTGCATGATGTTCTCTCCCAGATGAAAATGGATGATATAGGGCTTTCTTACGAAGATGGAGTGATTGTTGCACGGAGTGCAGGCGATAAATGGCAGGGGGCAGGTTTCTATCACTTCTTAGTAGACGAAGCCATGAATTTTGACGGGAATGGCAATTTATCTGGAATGGAACTGGATGCAGATACGCTTGCCGACTTCAAGCGGCTTGCCGAGCATAATGGCGTGGAAATGCCCATGAGCCACAGCATACGGGACGAAGAAGAATTGCCCCATTACACGGTAGAGCAGACTTCTGACGCTTTTGCCGACCCGTTTATCATACGGAATAATGAAGCCCCAGAGGACAGTGCCGACCGATACTACGACGTAGGCGACATCTACCAGACCTTTGAAACCGAGGAAGAAGCACAGGAATACGCCGACACCTTAAACAGTGCAGAGCATATCACGGAGCTATTTGCAGCGAAAGATGCGGAGCGTGAGGAACAGCAGAAATCAGAGTCTGCCCCGTCTGGGACAGACAGAAAGCAGGATAATTCTGACCTTATCGGAAAGGAAATTTCCATTGACAACCGCCGCTACCTTATCGAGAGCATCGGGAAAATCAGCGGCGACGTTTCCATGCGTGACATCACATTTCAGAACAGCGTGGGCTTCCCGATAAACCGTGTGGAGAAAGGCGGCTATGTCCGCAGGATTTTAGAGCAGGCAGAAAAAGAACCACAGCCCGAAGAAAAATCAGAATCTCCCGCAAAGCCAACCACGGAAACCGTGGCGGAATACCCCGCCGTGGAGAACGGGCTTCCCTACGACATTGTGGTGGAGAAGATACGCTTTGATGAGCCAGAGCATGGGCAGCCGAGAAAAACGCCCGCCCCTGCCCTCTCTGCCGACCGCCGCAACTACCGCATTACCGATGATAATTTAGGCGTTGGCGGCGCAAAAGAGAAGTTCCGCAACAACATGTCCGCAATAAGGCTTCTCCACGACCTTCAGATAGAAAACCGCCTTGCCATGCCCGAAGAACAGGAAACCCTTGCAAAGTATGTCGGGTGGGGCGGTCTGTCGATGGCGTTTGATAGCAATAATGCGGCATGGGAGAACGAATATAAGGAATTAAAATCAGCTCTCTCCGACGAGGAATACCATGCCGCTATGGAATCCACGCTGACCGCATTTTATACGCCGCCTGTTGTCATCAAGGCAATGTACGAAGCACTTGACCGTCTGGGATTTTCACAGGGGAATATTTTAGAGCCGTCCTGCGGCACGGGAAATTTTTTAGGATTGCTGCCCGACAGCATGGAAAAATCAAAGCTGCACGGCATCGAGATTGACCCGTTATCGGGCAGGATTGCGAAACAGCTCTACCAGAAAGCCAGCATCGCCATTGAGGGATTTGAGGAAACAAAGCTCCCAGACAGCCATTTTGACGTGGTGCTTGGCAACATCCCGTTCGGGGAGTTCAAGGTCAACGACAGCCGCTACAATGCCCAGAAGTTCCTAATCCACGACTATTTTATCGCAAAGGCACTGGACAAAGTGCGCTCAGGCGGCGTTGTGATGTTCATCACCTCTAAGGGGACGATGGACAAAACAAGCCCAGAGGTGCGGAAGTATATCGCACGGAGAGCCGAGCTTTTAGGGGCGGTAAGGCTTCCCGACAACACGTTTCGGGCAAACGCAGGCACGGAGGTCACGAGCGACATCCTTATTTTACAGAAACGTGACCGCATAATAGAGATAGAGCCAGAGTGGGTACACCTCGACACAGACGAAAACGGCGTCACGATGAACAGCTACTTTGTCCAGCATCCAGAGATGGTGCTTGGCGAGATGAAGATGGAAAGCACAAGGTTCGGCATGGACAGTGCCTGCAAAGCCTACCCAGACGTGCCGCTTGCGGGGCTTCTCCATGAAGCCGTGCAGCGGATAAACGGCGAAATCACGGAGCAGGATGTTGGGATTGATGAAATTTCCGATGAGCGTGAGAAAGCCATCCCCGCCGACCCGAACGTGCGGAACTTCTCTTTTGCCCTCGTGGGCGGCAAGGTTTACTTCCGAGAGAATAATGAAATGACCCCCGCAAACGTGTCCATGACGGCAGAGAGCCGCATCAAGGGGCTGTTGGAAATCCGTGACTGCGTGAGGAAGCTCATCCAGTACCAGACCGACGACTGCCCAGAGGAAATGATAAAGACCGAGCAGGAAAACCTAAACCGATTATACGATGCCTTTACCAAAAAGTACGGTTTAATCAACAGCAGGGGGAACTACCTCGCTTTTGCGGCAGACGAGAGCTACTTCCTTTTATGCTCCCTGGAAGTGCTTGACGACGAGGGGAAATTCAAACGCAAGGCGGACATGTTCACGAAGCGGACGATAAAGCCCCACCGAGAAGTGACCTTTGTGGAAACCGCCAGCGAAGCCCTCGCCCTCTCCATCGGGGAGAAAGCCCGTGTCGATTTGGAGTATATGGCACGGCTTACTTGCAGGTCGGAGGAAGAAATCATCAAGGAATTGCAGGGAGTTATTTATAAAGTTCCATCTTCCGAGCCTGCAAGGTATGTGACCGCAGACGAGTATTTGTCGGGCAATGTGCGGGAGAAACTGAAAGTCGCAGAGATAGCGGCAAAGGCAGACCCAGAGCTTGCAGCCAACGTGGCAGCACTGGAAAAGGTCATCCCGAAAGACCTGCCCGCAAGCGAAATCTCCGTCCGTCTGGGTACGACGTGGATACCGCAGGAGGATATACAGAAGTTCATGGTGGAGCTTCTAACGCCGTCAAGCTATGCGGCGGGCAGGCTGCAAGTGCGCTACACGGCATATAACGGCGACTGGTTTATTGAGAATAAAAGTTCCGACGTGGGGAACGTCAAGGCGGACAGCACTTACGGCACGAAGCGGGCAAGTGCCTACCGCATCATGGAGGACACTTTGAATCTCCGTGACACCCGTATCTTTGACTATGTTTATGACGAACACAACAATAAGAAAGCGGTTCTGAACCATAAGGAAACCACGGCGGCGCAGGCAAAGCAGGAGGTGATAAAGCAGGCGTTTCAGGACTGGATTTGGAAAGACCCAGAGCGGAGAAACCGTCTTGTACGCTATTATAATGACACATTTAATTCTATCCGCCCCCGTGAATATGACGGAAGCCATATCACATTTGGCGGCATCAGCCCAGAGATTCAGCTAAGACCGCATCAAGTCAATGCGATTGCCCATATCCTTTACGGCGGCAACACGCTCCTTGCACACAAGGTAGGGGCGGGAAAAACCTTTGAGATGGTCGCCGCCGCACAGGAAAGCAAGCGGCTCGGCTTATGCCAGAAATCCATGTTTGTCGTGCCAAACCACCTTGTCGGGCAGTGGGCGTCGGAGTATTTAAGGCTCTATCCATCTGCCAACATCCTTGTCACGACCAAGCGGGATTTTGAAACGGGAAACCGAAAGAAGTTCTGCGGCAGGATTGCGACGGGGGCGTATGATGCGGTGATTATCGGGCATAGCCAGTTCGAGAAAATCCCCATCAGCGAGGAACGCCAGAGGGAACAGCTCATGCGCCAGCTTGACGATATAGAGATGGGGATAGACGATGTGCAGGCATCCCACGGGGAGCAGTTCACGGTCAAGCAGCTCATGAAAACGAGGAAAGCAATCAAGGCAAAGCTCGACAAGCTCAACGACACCAAGCGGAAAGACAGCGTGATAAACTTTGAGGAACTGGGCATAGACAGGCTCTTTATAGATGAGAGTCATTTTTACAAAAATCTTTACCTGTTTACAAAGATGCGGAACGTGGGCGGCATCGCCCAGACCGAAGCCCAGAAGTCGAGCGATTTGTTTATGAAATGCCGCTATCTGGACGAAATCACGGGCAGCCGTGGCGTGATTTTCGCAACGGGGACGCCCATCAGTAACTCAATGGTAGAAATGTATTCCGTGCAGAGGTATTTGCAGTATGACACGCTTGCGAGGAACGGATTGCAGCATTTTGACAGTTGGGCTTCCACGTTCGGAGAAACGGTTACGGCTCTGGAACTCGCCCCAGAGGGGACGAATTACCGAGCAAAGACGAGGTTTGCGAAGTTCTACAACCTGCCAGAGCTGATGCAGATGTTCCGTGAGGTTGCGGACATCCAGACCGCCGATATGCTAAAGCTCCCCGTGCCAAAGGTTAATTACCACAACATCAAGACCAAGCCGAGCCAAATCCAGACGGAAATGGTGGCGGGGCTTGCGAAGCGGGCAGAGAAAATCCGTGCAAGGATGGTAAAACCACAATTCGATAACATGCTCAAAGTGACAAACGACGGGCGGCAGCTTGCCCTAGACCAGAGATTGATTGACCCGATGCTGCCAGATGACCCGAACAGCAAAGTCAACGCCTGCGTGGAAAATATGTACCGCATCTGGGAGGAACACACTGACACAAAGGCGGCACAATTATTGTTCTGCGACCTCAGCACACCGAAAAATGACGGCATGTTCAACGTCTACGACGACATGAGGGAAAAATTGATACGGCGTGGCATCCCTGCGGAGCAGGTGCGTTTCATCCATGAAGCAAATACCGACGCACAGAAAAAAGAGCTGTTCGCAAAGGTAAGGAGCGGCGAGGTGCGTATATTGTTTGGCTCTACCCAGAAGATGGGTGCGGGTACAAACGTGCAGGACAGATTGATTGCCATTCATAACCTCGACTGCCCGTGGAAACCGTCGTGTTTAGAACAACGCCAAGGTCGTCTGGAACGTCAGGGCAATATGTTCCCAGAGGTTGAAGTTTACCGCTATGTGACGGAACAGACATTTGATGCGTACCTCTATCAGCTCGTCGAGGGAAAGCAGAAATTTATCAGCCAGATAATGACGAGCAAAAGCCCCGTCCGTTCTGCCGAGGATGTAGACGAAGTGGCTCTCTCCTTTGCGGAGGTAAAAATGCTGGCTACGGGCGACGAGCGTTTCAAGGAAAAAATGGATTTGGATATGCAGGTGGCGAAGCTGAAAGTCTTGAAGCAGAGCTATCTTTCCGAGCATTACGACCTTGAGGACAGGATACTGAAGCACTACCCGCAGGAGATTAAGGAGTATGAGGAACGCATTATTGGTTATGGAAATGATGCTAAGATTGCAAGCCAGCACAAGCCGCAGGGCGAGGACAAGTTCTGCCCGATGACCTTAAACGGCGTGACTTACAAAGAAAAGGCGGACGCAGGCGGGATGTTGCTTGCCATCTGCAAGGAAAACCCGCTGTCACAGCCGATAAAAATCGGCAGCTACCGTGGCTTTCAGATGGAGGTTTTCTATGATACCGTCAATGCCCACTATTGTCTGAACCTTTGCGGAATGAGGAAATATAAAGTAGATTTAGGAACGGATGCCCTCGGAAATCTTACTAGAATCGAGAATGAGATTGCCAAGCTCCCCGCCAGACTGGAAGCCGCCAAGACCAGAAAGGAGGAAACCACCGCACAGCTTGAAACCGCAAAAGAGGAAGTGAAGAAGCCGTTTGCCTTTGAAAATGAGCTGAAAGAAAAGACGGAGCGGCTGAACGCCCTCAATATCGAACTAAATCTGAATGAAAAAGACAAGTCTGTTATTGACGATGAGCCAGAGCAGAACGACGAGCAGCCAGAGAAGAAAAGTGCGGACAGGGAGCGTTAAATCCAGTTTGCACATTTGTACTGCTGATTTTGGGGTATTATAATAAGGACGATTAGTAAAATCGGAGGTGAGGAAGAATGTCGGATGCGTTCAGATTTGAAACCTTTGTAGACGCCCACAGCAATATCTTTAATGAATACCTCGGCTCTGTCATAGCGAAGCTGTCCAGAGAAAACGAGGAATACCGTGCCATAAGAGCCGAGATTGAGGGATTGTATGAGAAATATCCGAAAGTCTTAGGCGTGTTTGACACGGAAACAGCGGAGGAACTGACCGAGGAAGAATGTGCCGCACTGATTAAAGTGATGGAGCTTAGGAACAAACTTACGGACATGGAGATGCAGTCGGTCTATTTCCGTGGCTGCTATGACAGCGTGGGGTATCTGAAAAAGGCAGGGATTTTATAACGGACTGACCGAGAAAAAAGGCGGTGTTGGCGTGAGTGCTGATGCCGTCTTTTACATATGCAGTCATAAATTTGTTTATTATATGAGATTGCATAAATGTCTATGTGGTAGATTTTGCAACAAGGATATGATACAATCAGAAGAAAAAACGCAGATATGTATGAGGAGATTTATGAGAGAACAATTATTGCTTTTGATTAGAATTTCAAAGCCAGATTACAATAAAACTTTATATGAGGACTACAAATTATATATGAATCCGCAGATGGCATTTAAAAAGGATAATATGACAGCAGGTCAAAAAGACATAATGGAGGGAGCTATAACTAATATACCAAGCAAATTATTATATTCAACGGATGAAAAGAAAACATGGAAATTACTTGGTGATATTACGCTAATGCACAAAAATAATAATGCTTATATTTATTGTATGTATGGATTAAAATACGACGTTAAGTATTACAATGCCAAAAGTAATAAGTATTTTTATCCTATACCTTGGAGTTATATTGAACCATTATGGCAGGGTAATGGCACGGAAATGATAGTTATCATTAATACTTCCGAATTTATAAACAAATTTTTAAAAGCAGCAAAACAGAAAGGATTAGCACATTCTTATGGAAAAGTGCATTATGATTTAGAAGAAAAGTTGCAGGACAAGGAGTATCTTCATTTAGCTATGAATGATAGTTTTGAATCGGTTTATCATAAAATGGCTGATGGTTATGAATTACAGAAAGAGGTTCGATTTACCATTATATGTCCAGATAAACCAGACCATTATGAATTACAACTGGATAATGACCAGAAGTTGAAATTTACAACAATACCATTATCTTATGGAAAAAATATTGGTGTGGAGTTGTCGAATTTAGAGTTTGATGATACATTGGGACTTCCAGTAAGATTTTCATCTGACATTAAATATTATGAATCAGAATAGATATTTTTATATTTGAGAAGATTGAATATCTATACATAGCCGAGAGGTTTTCATTTACGAAAATCCCTCGGCTTATTTCATTTTCGGGAGGTGATTTTATTTATTGAGAAGTAACAGACCCTATGTGCAGATTGACCCAGACGTGCTTGAGCAGGCAAGGCAGATAGATTTGTTGTCTTATCTTAGAGTCTACGAGCCGAGCAACCTTGTCAAAGTCAAAGGCACGACGAACGTCTATTGTACCGCCGAGCATGACAGCCTAAAGATTTCCAACGGCAAATGGTACTGGTGGTCGAGGGGCTTTGGCGGCTATTCTGCCCTTGATTATCTGATGAAAGTCAAGGAATACGGCTTTGTGGAAGCCGTGGAAACCCTCACGGGGCAGACGATGGCGGACTGGAAGCCGCCGCCCCCTGCCGTGAAAAAAGACGAGCCAAAGGTGCTGCTCCTGCCGCCAAAGAATAAGGACTGCGGCAGAGTGACAGAGTATCTTTTCGGGCGTGGCATTGACTACCAGATTATCCAAGAGTGCATTGCCGAGGGGATTATTTTCGAGAGTGCCGACTACCACAACGCCGTTTTTATCGGGAAAGATGAAAGCGGAACACCAAAATACGCCGCCTGCCGTGGCACGATGGGGAGCTTCAAGCGGGACGCATCGGGCAGTGACAAGCGGTATTCGTTTCGACTTCTGGCAAAAGAGCCATGTGCTTCGGTACATTTATTCGAAGCTGCCATTGACTTACTCTCCTATGCCACTTATTTAAAATGTGAGGGCAGGGATTATAAAACGGAAAATCTTCTCTCCCTGTCGGGCGTATATCAGCCGAAGAAAGAGCTGAAAGAAAGCAAAATCCCCGTTGCCCTCACGACTTTTTTGAAAGCAAACCCGCAAATCAAGACCATATTTCTGCATCTGGATAAGGACAAAGCAGGTCGGCTATGTACCGCCGCATTAAAAGAATTGTTGCAGAAAGACTACCGAATCGTTGATGAACCGCCGCCAGCCGGCAAGGACTTCAACGATTTTTTAATGTCCTATCTGGGGATTGCAAGGCAGAAACCGAGCCGTGAAAGGAGGGATGCCCGCTGACTGAATAACGATTTTCTGTAAGAAATGACCGTAACCACAACAAAATTTCAGACCGAAAGGGAGGAAAGAACGATTGAAAAATTATGAAGTGACCCTTGTCGCCCACTATGCAAAGACCGTTTCCATCCATGCCGACAGCCCCGAACAGGCGGCGGAGAAGTTAAAAATTATCCTGTTTGACACCGACCTTGTGAGGTTTTCCGATGGGGATTTCGTCTGCGGCGAAGCCGAGATTAACGCTCCCTTAGAGGACGCAGGGGAAGAAAACGAATCCGAGGGAGAGGATTTTGAGGACGGCTGCTGTTCGGGCTGTCCGTGCTTCAGAACGGTATGTAAAGGATGCTGTCACGGGGGCGGGGATTAAAGACACGTCTTACCAAGCACTGAATTTGGTTATCCATCTGCCGATGGAAACAAAATTCGCTTGTTAGGGGAAAGCTCCCCTAATACCCCGTGGAAAAGACCGCCGCCAGAGTGCGGCAGGAAGAAAGGAGTTTTTAAGGATGAGAGATTTATTGTTCTTCGCCCTCGGCACAACGCTCGGAGGGATGTGCGGCGTGGCGTGTATGTGCGTGCTGCAGATTAACAGGCTCTCCGAGGGAAAGGGGGATTTGGATGCGGAAACGAAACGTGCAGATACTGTTCCGACTGACCGAGGAAGAAGCTGAATACCTCTGCTCCCTTGCGGAGCGGTCGGGACACTCCAGACAAGCCCTGCTCCAGTCGATGGTCATGGGCTACCGCCTGTGCGAGAAGCCAGACCCAGAGTTCTATAAAATCATGCGGGAGCTGTCAGCCATCGGCAACCGCATCAACCAGCTTGCGGCAAAGGCGAACGCCTTGAACTTTGTGGATACGCCGATGCTCTACGACGAAGCCAAGCGGTGGCGGGACTTCCGTCTGGACGTGGGCAGGTGCTACCTTGTTCCGAGGAAGACGTCTGGCTGATGGCGGTCTGCGAGATATGGGACGTAAAGGGCAGGCTCGACCATCCCATCGACTACGCCGAGAACCCAGAAAAGACCGCCAACCCAAAATACACGGATGCGGACTTGCAGGCGATGGGCGACGTGATGAAGTACGCCATCAACGGTGATAAGACCGAGCGTCAGTTTTTCGTCACGGGCGTAAACTGCGACCCTGCCACCGCAAGGGATGAGATGATGATGGCGAAAGCCCAATGGAACGACCAGAGCGAGATTGTCTGCTATCACGGCTTTCAGAGCTTCAAGCACGGCGAGGTCACGCCAGAGCAGGCACATGAGGTCGGCGTGAAGCTGGCGGAGAAAATGTGGGGCGGAAGGTTTCAAGTGATTGTGGCGACGCATCTGAATACGGACTGCCTGCACAACCACTTTGTCGTCAACTCCGTTTCTTATATTGACGGAAAGCATTACCACGACAACAAAAAGAACCTGCGTCTGCTCCGCCAGCGTTCGGATGAATTGTGCCGTGAGTATTCCTTATCGGTCATCGAACACCCAAGCGGCAGGAAGAAGCCCTATGTCCTCTGCCAAGCCGAGAAGAACGGCTTGCCTACAAGGGACAGCGTGGCACGGCAGGCGGTGGACGAAGCCATCTCAAAATCATTTACGCTGAAAGACTTTGACCGCCAGTTGTCGGAAATGGGATACCGCATCAATTTTGACCCCAACCGAAAATACTGGACGATTATCGGCAAAGGGTGGCAAAGACCAAAGCGGCTCCATAAGCTCGGCGACGACTACACCAATGAGCGGATAACGGAACGCATAAGGGAAAATTCCTATGCGGTCAAATTCCAGAACTTTTCCAAAGAACAGCCGCAGGTCAGAGTGCTAAAGGTAAAAGGCACATTAAAAAGTGCAAAGAAAATCGGCGGCTTGCGTGGGCTGTATCTCCACTACTGCTACAAGCTCGGCATCCTGCCGAAGAAGAAGCAACAGAACTATGCACGGCTTCACTATCTCCTAAAGGACGACTTGATGAAGATGGAAGCCATCACAAACGAAACAAGGCTGCTCTGCCGCAACCATATCGACACGGCAGAGCAGCTTTTGTCTTATAAAGGCTCTCTGGAATCCGAGATAAGTGAGCTGACCGAACAGCGAAAGGGGCTTTACTCCCAGAGCCGCAAAGCAAGCGGCAAAGATAAAGAAGCGGTCAAGGCTCGGCTGTCGGAAATCACGGGGCGCATGAAAACACTGCGTAAGGAGGTCAGATTATGCGAGGGAATCGAAGCCCGCAGCGACACCCTCAAGGAAAAATTAACTGTCATACGGGCAGACGAGAACAAAGAAAAAGGAAAGGAGCTGATGAAGCATGAACACAGGCGGCGAAGCGGCGGAGCAAATCGTAAGGATGAGCTTGGAGGGATTTGAGGTCGCAGCCAGAATCACGGGGGCGGGTGCGAAAAACATCGCCATCCTGCTCTACTCCATTTTAAAAGAGGAACAGAAAACCAAAGGAAAGGCAAGGCTCACAAATATGCTCCGCTCTGGGAAAGAATTAAAAGTCTTTACCGTAAAGAGCGGCGATTTGAAAAAATTCACGCAGGAAGCGAAGAAATATGGTGTACTCTACTGCGTCCTTGCAGACCGTAAGAACAAAGACCCCAATGCGGAGGTGGACGTGATTGCGAGAGCCGAGGACGCATCGAAAATCAGCCGCATCGTGGAGCGGTTCAGCCTTGCTTCCGTAGATACCGCTTCTATCGTGACCGAAGCGGAGAAATCGAAAGGGGCAAAGGGCAAAACGAAAGAAGAAAAGAATAAGCTGAAAGATGCCAAGACCGCAGATGTGAAAGACGCAGGGGCAGAGGACGGTCAGCCAGAGCCAGACGTCGGCGTGGAGGAAAAGGCGGAGAAAGACAAACTCATGGACGCCCTTATGGGAAAGCCCGTGCAGAAGGAGGAAAACGCCCCAAACCCCTCGGTGGCAAAGACAGAAAAATCCCCTCTGTCCGAGCCTACCTTAAAGCAGCAAAGGAAGCCCGCAGAGGGGGCTACTATGGCTAAGACGGAGAAGCCGTCAGTCAGGGAGGAACTGCGGAAAATCAAGGAGAGCCGCAAGGGGCAGGAAGCGGACGCTTCCCCGAATCTTGACAAAGAGAAATCCCCCGACAGGGCAAAAAAGCCGCCCGCTGGAAAGACGGAGCATAAGCAGCCCCAGAAGCGGAAACGGAAACCAAAATCGAAAGGAGCAAGATAAGCATGAGTATTTATGACGTATTCAGCGGCGGCGGCAGACCTTTTAACAAAGAGGAATGGGCTGCCGCAAAGCAGGAACAGCGGAAAGCAGCCTATGAGCTGATAGACACGACCTGCGAGAAAATGATGGCGGACGGCGTGGCGTTTCAGCAGTACCTTGACGTGCAGGGGCATTTTGACCGCTACTCCGTCAACAACGCCATCTTGGTGTCGGCACAGATGCCCGAAGCGACGCAGCTTAAAGATTACGGCAGTTGGAAACAGAGCCGTGCCTATGTGGACAAGGACGCACAGAAAATTACCATCCTTGAGCCGGGGAAAGAGTACGAGCGGGAGGACGGCTCAAAGGCGGTCGGCTACAACGCAAAAGTGGTCTACGACATTTCCCAGACCTCGGCAAAAGACAGGCAGCAGCCGCAGGAAGCCAAAACCATGCGGGAGCTTGTGTCGGCGATGATTGACGCAAGCCCCGTTTCCTTTGTGCCTGTCGATGACCTTGAGCTGCCTGCGTTTTACGACAGCGCACAGCAGACCATCTTCATCAAGACGGGATTGAATGAGGAACAGCTCTTTGTCAGCATGGCAAAGGAAGTGTCGGCGGCGGTCTTTGACTTCAAGCATAAGGAGAGCCGTGACGCTTCAGAGTTCAAGTCGTTCTGCGTCGCCTATATGGTAAGCTCCCGCTACGGCGTGGACACAAAGGGCTTTAATTTTGATAAACTCCCGAAAGAATTTGAGGGCATGGAAACGCAGGAATTTAAAGGGCAGCTCGGCTCGATGCGTGACGTACTCGGCGAAATCCAGTCGGATATGTATAAGAGCCTTGAAAAGAACAAGCCGCCCAAATCCAAAGGGCAGGAACGCTAATCGGAGGTGCAGACTATGAAAGAAGAACGCTATCACTTGGCGTTGGATAAATATGATAAGAATATCGTCCTTAACGCCCTCAACACCCTGCGGACGCAGCAGATACAGGAGGAACGCCCCACTGAGCCTGTTGACGAGCTGATAAGCAGGGTGGCATACGCCCCGACCAAGAAAGTAAAGGTCGCCCCGTGCAAGTGCCATGAAGAACGGTGACGATTATAAAGTGAGCCTAATCCTTTCTCTGTTTGGCATTATCCCTGTCGTATGGCTTGCCCTGCTGACTGCCCCTTATGTCAGCGGCGGCATCGTGGAGATAATCGGCAACCTGTCCGTGGCAATGGAGAACCCATTTTCCATAACGGTATGTGGGGACAGCGTAAGGACTGTCCTTATTTTTCTGCTTGCCTACGGCATGGGAATCGGCGTTTATTTCTCCACACGCAGGAACTACCGCAAGGGGGAGGAACACGGCTCTGCAAAATGGGGCAACGCAGGCACTCTCAATAAGAAATACCGAGATAAGGACGCATCGGAAAACAAGCTGCTGACCCAGAGCGTCTGCATCGGGCTTGACGGGAAGAAGCACAGGAGGAATCTGAATATCCTTGTGGTGGGCGGCTCTGGCGCAGGAAAGACCAGATTTTTTTGTAAGCCCAATGTCATGCAATGTAACACGTCAATGGTAATTTTAGACCCGAAAGGCGAGATTGTCCGTGACACGGGCGGGCTTCTGGAAAAGAAAGGCTATGAGGTGCGTGTGCTTGATTTAATCAATATGCACAAGAGCCACTGCTACAACCCGTTTGTATATTTAAGGAACGACAACGACGTGCAGCGGCTGGTAACAAATTTATTTAAGGCGACCACGCCGAAAGGAAGCCAGTCACAAGACCCGTTCTGGGACACGGCGGCGAGTATGCTGCTTCTGTCCCTCGTGTTCTATCTGAAATACGAAGCCCCGCCAGAGGAACAGAATTTCCCGATGGTGATGGAGCTATTGCGGGCGGGCGAGGTAAGGGAGGACGACGACGGCTATGTAAGCCCGCTTGACGAACTGTTTGACCGTCTTGAGATGGTAAACCCAGAGCATATCGCTTTGAAATACTACCGTGATTACCACAGCGGGAGTGCCAAGACGCTAAAGAGCATCCAGATAACCCTTGCCGCAAGGCTTGAGAAGTTCAATCTGGAAAGCCTTGCGGGATTGACCGCCACGGACGAATTGGATTTGCCGTCTTTGGGCGAGAAGAAAGTCGCACTGTTCGCACTAATACCAGACAACGACACCAGTTTCAATTTCCTTGTGTCGCTGTTATACACGCAGCTATTCCAACAGTTATTCTACCTCGCCGACCACAAGTACGGCGGGAGCCTGCCCGTCCACTGCCAGTTCATTATGGATGAATTTGCCAATGTTTCGCTGCCCGATGACTTTGACAAGATTTTGAGCGTCATGCGGTCAAGGGGCGTGTCCGTTTCGATTATCCTGCAAAATCTGGCACAGCTCAAAGCCCTGTTTGAGAAACAGTGGGAAAGCATCGTTGGCAATGCCGATGAGTTCCTCTATCTCGGCGGCAACGAGCAGAGTACCCATAAGTTTGTAAGTGAGCTTCTTGGAAAAGCCACGATAGACACGAACACCTACGGGAAAAGCTCTGGGCGGAGCGGCAACTATTCCACCAACTACCAGATTTCGGGGCGTGAGCTTTTAACCCCAGATGAGGTGCGTATGCTTGACAACCGCTACGCACTTCTTTTTGTGCGTGGGGAACGCCCCGTTATGGATTTGAAGTACGACATTTTGAAACACCCGAACGTGAAACTGACCGCCGACGGGGGGAAGCCGCCGTATCTCCACGGAGAGCCGACGCAGGCGGTCGCAACCCTTGTGTTTGACGATGCTTTGCTGATGGATGCAGAGAGCATGGAAACGGTCAGCACATCCTACGAACTTCTGTCCGATGAGGACTTGGAAGAAATATTCAATTTATAAGGAGGATTTACCCTATGAAACTTTTTCAGAAAAACGAGAAGAAAGCAACCCAGAAACTGCCGATGACAGGCAAGGTAAAAAGAGGTTTCCGCTTCTACTGCGTGGCGGTACTGGCTGCGGCTCTGATGCTTGGAACGTCCATGACCGCCTTTGCCGCAAATGACCCGATTGCCGTTGTCAACAACCTTTCCAATTTCATCTTCGGTCTGATACGGGCGGTCGGAATGATTATGCTCGGCTTCGGCATCGTGCAGGTCGGCTTGTCGCTGAAATCCCACGACCCGTCCCAGAGGGCGAACGGCTTCCTCACACTGGCGGGCGGCGTTGTGATTACCTTTGCGAAAGAGATTTTAACCCTTATCACGGGCTAATAAGAAACTAAGACAACAGACTGACACAAGACAGGGCAACGGGGCAGATCCGCTCTGCGGGACTTGCCCCGCTGCCCAATTTTAAGAACGGAGGTGGTCGAATGTCAGACAACTGGGTAGTCCAGAACTTGGAGAACGCCCTTGACACATGGAATGAAAAGTTAGCCGAGATATGGCAGCTCATCACCCAATCCCCAGAAACCTTTAAAGGCGGTGCGATATGGAAAGTCATCGTTGACATCCACGGGGCGTTGCAGGCGATAGGTCTTGCCCTGCTCGTGCTGTTCTTTGTCGTGGGCGTGATGCGTACCTGCGGCGACTTCGCAAGCGTGAAGAAGCCCGAACACGCCTTGAAGCTGTTCATCCGCTTTGCTCTTGCGAAAGGCGCGGTCACTTACGGCTTGGAGCTGATGATGGCTCTGTTTAAAATCGTGCAGGGCGTGATTTCCGCCATTATGAAAGCCGCAGGCTTCGGCTCGGCGCAGAAAACGGTTCTGCCGCAGGAGATTGTGACAGCCGTGGAGGACTGCGGCTTTTTCGAGAGCATCCCCTTATGGGCGGTCACGCTGATAGGAGGGCTGTTCATCACGGTGCTGTCGTTCATTATGATAATGTCGGTGTACGGCAGGTTTTTTAAGCTGTACCTTTATACCGCCATCGCCCCCGTGCCGCTGTCCTCGTTTGCGGGAGAGCCGAGCCAGAGCGTGGGGAAGAGCTTCATCAAAAGCTACTCCGCCGTCTGCCTAGAGGGGGCAATCATCGTGCTTGCCTGCATCATCTTCTCGGTGTTTGCGGCGTCCCCACCCGCAGTCAACCCCGATGCGGCGGCAGTCACGATGGTATGGGGCTATATCGGGGAATTGGTGTTCAATATGCTCGTCCTTGTCGGTGCGGTCAAGATGGCAGACCGTGTGGTAAGGGAGATGATGGGCTTGTAATTATCCAACAGGAAAGGAAAATTGAAATGAAAAAAGAAACGAAATATTACCAGAATTATGATATTCATTTGTTAAATGGAGAAGTCATCGGGGCTTCCGAAGCCTATGACCTGCCTGCTGAAAAAGGACTGGTCGGAAAATTTGAAAAAGCGGACGATAACGAGATATTTGAAATCGGGGATGCCATTTCTGGATTTGCGTATATCCCGAAACGCAGTATCCTCTTTATTTCGACGGGGGATGTCAGGGAGGGGCGGTGCTGATATGGAAGTCAAGATAAATAAGGAAATCCGCAACTACACGGAATCCATGTTCTTCGGGCTGTCGATGCGGCAGTTCCTGTTTTCCGTGCTTGCCTGCGGCGTGGCGGTCGGCTTGTTCTTCCTGCTCCGTGGCAGGTTCGGGACGGAAACAGTAAGCTGGATGTGCATCTTGGGGGCTTCCCCTTTTGCGGTCATGGGATTTGTAAGGTACAACGGCATGACCGCCGAGCAGTTTGTGTGGGCGTGGATAAAGTCGCAGTTTCTGATGCCGAAGAAGATTTTATTTGTCCCAGAGAATTTATATTACGAAGCGGTGAAGCAGGCACTGGACGCACATGAGAAAGGATTGCCCGCCGTGCAGGAGAAGAAACGGAAAAAGGGGAAACGCAGAAAAAAAGAACAAAGACAGACGGGCGAAAGCAGCCCAAGAAATCAAGAAAGCGCAAGGAGGTAGATTATGATTAAGACGCTGAAAACGCTGTTCAAGCAGGACAGGGAGAAATTCATCGTGCCGAAGTCGGTGCAGGCGGTCATCCCGTTAAAGACCATGTGGGAGGACGGCATTTTCCTCGTGGGCAGGAACAAATACGCAAAGACATTTAAGTTTGAGGACATCAACTACGCCGTGGCAAGCCGTGAGGACAAGGAAGCGATGTTCCTCGAATACTCGGAGCTTCTTAACGCCCTCGATAGCGGGGCGACCACGAAAATCACGATAAACAATCGCAGGCTCAATAAAGCGGACTTTGAGCAGACCATCTTAATCCCGATGGCGGAGGACGATTTGGATAAATACCGCAAAGAGTATAACAAGATGCTGCTCGATAAAGCAACGGGGGCAAACTCCACCGTGCAGGATAAATATGTGACGGTTTCCGTCTGCAAGAAGAACATTGAGGAAGCGAGGAATTATTTTGCCCGTGTCGGTGCTGACCTTATCGGGCATTTTAACCGTTTAGGCTCGAAGTGTACGGAACTGGATGCTAACGACAAGCTGCGTATCTTCCATGATTTTTACCGCACGGGCGAGGAAACGGCGTTCTCCTTTGACATGGTGCAGACCATGCGGAAAGGACACGACTTCAAGGACTATATCTGCCCCGACTCCTTTGAGTTTGAGAAAGATTATTTTAAGATGGGCAACCGCTACGGGCGTGTGATATTCCTCAGAGAGTACGCCGCCTATATCAAGGACAGCATGGTGGCGGAGCTTTGCGAATTAAACCGTAACATGATGCTCTCTGTTGATGTTGTTCCTGTTCCCACAGACGAAGCCGTGCGGGAGGTGGAAAACCGTCTTTTAGGCGTGGAAACCAACATCACGAACTGGCAGAGGAAACAGAACCAGAACAACAATTTTTCCGCCGTCATCCCCTACGACTTGGAACAGCAGAGAAAGGAAAGCAAGGAATTTCTGGACGATTTGACGACCCGTGACCAGAGGATGATGTTTGCCGTGCTTACGATGGTGCATACCGCAGACACCAAAGAGCAGCTTGACAATGACACGGAAGCCCTGCTCACGACGGCAAGGAAGCATCTCTGCCAGTTTGCCGTGCTGAAGTACCAGCAGATGGACGGTCTGAACACCGCCCTGCCGTTCGGCGTGAGGAAAATAGATGCCCTGCGTACCCTCACCACGGAGAGCCTTGCGGTGTTTATTCCTTTCCGTGTGCAGGAAATCTACCATAAGGACGGCGTGTATTACGGGCAGAACGTCATTTCAAAGAACATGATTATCGCCAACCGCCGCCACCTTTTGAACGGAAATTCCTTTATCCTCGGCGTGTCTGGTGCGGGCAAATCCTTTACGGCAAAGGAGGAAATGACGAACATCATTCTGACCGACCCTAACGCCGATGTCTTGGTCATAGACCCCGAACGAGAGTACGCCCCTCTTGTAAAGGCGATGCAGGGCGAGGTTATCCACATCTCGGCGACGAGCGACAACCACATCAACGCAATGGACATGAACTCTGATTACGGCGACGGTGCGAACCCCGTCATCTTGAAGTCAGAGTTTATTTTATCCCTCTGCGAGCAGCTTATCGGCGGGGCAAGCCTTGGGGCAAAGCAGAAATCCATCATTGACCGCTGCACGGCGAGCGTCTACCGCCATTACCAGCAGGGCAACTATATGGGTACACCTCCGACCTTGCAGGACTTCCGTGAGGAGCTGTTAAAACAGGACGAGCCAGAAGCGCAGGAAATCGCCCTTGCGATTGAGCTGTTTACGGACGGCAGTTTGAATACCTTTGCCAAGCATACGAACGTGGACACCCACAGCCGCCTTATCTGCTACGACATCCTCGATTTGGGCAAGCAGTTACAGCCTATCGGTATGCTTGTCGTCCTCGACAGCATTTTAAACCGCATCACCCAGAACAGGGCGAAAGGCAGGAACACCTTTATTTTCATTGACGAGATTTATCTGCTCTTTCAGCATGAATACTCGGCTAACTTCCTCTTTACCCTCTGGAAGCGTGTGCGTAAGTACGGGGCGTACTGTACTGGAATTACGCAGAACGTGGACGACCTCTTGCAGAGCCATACGGCGAGGACGATGCTTGCCAACTCTGAATTTATCATCATGCTGAACCAAGCATCCACAGACCGTATTGAGCTTGCGAAGCTCCTTAACATCTCCGATTTACAGATGAGCTATATCACGAATGTTGGTGCGGGGCAGGGGTTACTCAAAGTCGGCAGCTCCCTTGTGCCGTTCGTTAATAAGTTCCCACGCAATACGGAGCTGTATAAGCTGATGACGACTAAATTTGGGGAGTGCTAAAAGGAGGGATTTTTATGTCAGAGATAAGATTCCGCAACGCAGCCCACCGTGATTTTTTTCTGGAAAGCATGATGAAATGCAGGGTAAACGACTGCTACCACAGGGCGTTTTTCTATGTGATGGGGATTGCGGGGGAAACAAGGCAGAACATCAACGCCATGTTCGATTTTAAGACGGACTGCATCAAGCCAGAGGGGATGCACGGCGGATGGCAGACAAGCGGCACGGTCAAGGTCTGCCACCTTGCTTTTAACCTCTGGAACGGTTACGCCGAGGAGGGGCGTGAGAAACTGTTTACGCCAGAAGAATTGTTCTGCTGCGAGTTCGCCCCGTATTTCATGGAGGGCATCAAGGCACGGTATCCCGAATATTGCAGGGACTTACCCACGCCCAAGAAGCAGGCGGAGCATACACGGTAACTGAAAATAAATGTCAAGGAATTACCCTGCGGGCATACGTCTATGCCCAAAAGCAGGGCAAGAACAAAGAAACACCCTGCGGGCATACCCCTATGCCCAGAAAGCAGGGCAGAATTAAGGAAAGGAATAGCCTATGAATCTGAAAAACTATAAATGTATTCTCTGTACCGCCGCCGCTGTTACCCTTTTGGGAGCGGCGGTTTTTTGCGGCTTTAAGATTTACAGCCATTACCAGCAGATAGACGAGCAGACGGAAGCCTTTGCGGAGATTGCCGAGGTTGTGGAGAACGCCGAGCCAGAGGAAGAACCGCCCAGAGATAAGGATATGCCCGTCAGCGAGGGCGAGGACATTCTTGCGAAATACAAAGAGCTGTATTTGCAGAATGAGGATATGGTCGGGTGGATTGCCATTGACGGAACAGGCATCAACTACCCCGTCATGCAGAGTAAAAACAATCCGAATTTCTATCTGAAGCACAGCTTTGAAAAGGAATACAGCGATTTGGGAGTGCCGTATATCCAAGAGGACTGCGACATCCCCACAAGCGACAATCTGGTTATTTACGGACACCACATCAAAGGCGGCAGGATGTTCGGGGCGTTGGAAGATTACAAATCCAAGAGCTTTTATGAGAAGCATAAGACCGTCCAGTTTGACACGCTCACGGAGCAGGCAGCGTATGAAATCATCGCCGTTTTTAAGACCGTGGCATACAGCTCGGAGGGCTACCGCTACTATGATTTTGTCAATGCGGAGAATGAAAAAGAGTTTGACGCCTATGTCGGGAAGTGTAAGGAGCTTGCCTTGTATGATACGGGTGTGACAGCCCAATACGGCGACAGGCTCATTACCCTCTCCACCTGCGAATACTCGGCACAGAACGGCAGGCTTGTCGTCGTGGCAAAAAAGGTAAATTGACATGACCGCAAATCTTCTGGGAAAGGAGGTCGGATTTTATGGCTGATATAAAGACCAGAGATGCGGTCAGAGGCACGATTAAGACGCTTGATAAGGCGGCTGTTGCAGGGGAACGCATGAAATCCGCTTACGCAAAGACAAAGGACAAGGCGGAGCAGGGATATTATGCAGAGGAAAATTCCCCCACGGAATATGCCGCCGACAAGGTTTCCCATGCTTCGGGGCGTATCAGGGACGAGGGCATCCACCAATTTAATAAGCAGGGGCAGAAAAACACCCAGATTACCAAAGAAAATATCGGTAAGGCAAAGGATAAAATTGCCGATTTTAAGGCAAAGCGGGCGAAGAAAGCCGCAGAGCAGAAAACAATGCGGAATAAGGCAGAACAAAACGCCATGCGTACAATGGGACAGGACGGCTTGCAGGAAATACAAGGGACTGCAAGCCGTCCCGCTGTTTCCGCTGCTCCTGCCAAGACCGAAACGCCCCAGACGGCGGCAAACTCGCTGATAAAGACCAGACAGCAGGGAAAGCGGACGATAAAGACAACCGCCAGAAATGCGGAAAAAACCGTCAAGACCACAGCCAAAGGCACAGTCAAGGCGACGGAAAAAGGCGTGAAAACCGCAAAGGCGACATCCAAGACAGCGATTAAGACCACCGAGCAGACCGCAAAGGCGGCACAGAAAACGGCGAAAGCATCTGCCAAAGCCGCCCAGAAAGCGGCGCAGACGGCAAAAGTCACCGCAAAAGCGACAGCCGAAGCGACGAAAGCCACGGTCAAGGCTACCATTGCGGCGGTCAAGGCAATCATAGCGGGGACAAAAGCGTTGATTTCTGCCCTTATCGCGGGCGGCTGGATTGCCATTGTGATAATCATTATCGTCGTCCTGCTTGGGTGCGCCGTTTCCCTGTTCGGGGGCGGCAGCGACAGCACTTCCTATACCCCTGTCAGTGCGGAAGTGGAAGCCTACACGCCGCTGATACAGAAGTATGCGAAGCAGTACGGAATCCCCGAATATGTGGAGCTGATAAAGGCGGTGATGATGCAGGAATCTGGCGGCAAAGGCAGCGACCCGATGCAGGCGGCGGAGGGGAGTTTCAACAAGAAATACCCCCATGAGCCGAATGGTATTAAAGACCCCGAATATTCCATCGAGTGCGGCGTGCAGGAACTGAAAGCTGCACTTGTTTCAGCCGAGGTGGAGAACCCGATTGACATGGAGCGCATCAAGCTCGCCCTGCAGGGCTACAACTTTGGGAACGGGTATATCTCATGGGCAAAGACCAACTACGGCGGCTATTCCTATGCAAATGCGGTGGAATTTTCCGCAATGCAGGCACAGCGGCTCGGTTGGGAGAAGTACGGCGACACGCAGTACCCCGCCCATGTGTTACGCTACTACCCATACGGGCGGGCGTTTACAAGCGGTGGCAATCAAGCCATCGTAGAAGTGGCTCTGACGCAGCTTGGCAACGAGGGAGGTCAGCCTTATTGGAGCTGGTACGGCTTTGGCGGGCGTGTGGAATGGTGTGCATGTTTTGTGTCGTGGTGCGCCGACCAGTGCGGCTATCTGGAAAGCGGAATTGTGCCGAAATTCTCCCTCTGCTCGGACGGCGTGAACTGGTTCAAGGGCAAAGGACAGTGGAAGGACAAAAACTATGAGCCGCAGGCAGGCGACCTTATTTTCTTTGATTGGGGGAGCGACGGCTCAATCGACCATGTGGGAATCGTGGAGAAATGCGAGAATGGAACGGTTTATACCGTGGAGGGTAACTCTGGGGATGCCTGCAAACAGCAGAGCTATCCAGTCGGGAGCGGCTCAATATACGGCTACGGATGCCCAAACTATTAGTTGGGCGGAGCAAAAGGAAACCAGAGGTCAATCCTCTGGCTCTTTTGCTTTACATAGCCCGTTTACAGTTGCTTCAACAACGGACAGTTCTTTGTCATCCAGTCGGTCAAGCATAGCATCCAAACGTCTTCGGATAGAACTTTTCTTTGCTTTTTCCTCAGTATGTATATGTTCGTCAACTGATACATCAAACATTGTGATAAGTTGAAGGAATAGCTCTATGCTTGGATACTGCCCCTCATTTTCAACAGCTTGAAGATGTCTGGGATTATAATCAATAATCTCCGCAAGCTGTTCTCTGGTCACGCCTTGAGCTTTACGGGCTTTTTTGATTGCCAGTCCTAACGGTCTGAAATCAAAGTCAAAATCGTTGTTTCTTTTGTCCATTCGTTCACCACCTGTACTCTGAAAATTTTTACCCTTATATTTTACAGAGGTGTAGTATCCTATGAAACGATGTGAAATCTCTGGTTATAAGAGATTTTATCTCCTATTACAAGAGAGGAAAAATCCTATTTACATAATTGTTGCTATTTATATAAGCGGTTATAATAGATGTAAGTTAGCACATAAATGGATGTTCTTTCTAAAATTTCACATTCGCTCCATATTGGAGTGTTAAACTGAAAAAAGAGGTGATTAATATGGCGACATTACTTATTGTTGAAGATGACCGAAAAACAAATGAAGCGATTTGCGAGTATTTGAAATTAGCGGGACACAAATTAATTCCTGCATATGACGGGGAATCTGCGCTGCAATGTTTTAGCAATAGCAGGATTGACTTAATTGTACTTGACATTATGCTTCCAAAAATATCGGGACTTTCTGTTTTGCATGAAATCAGAGAAAAAAGTTCTGTCCCGATACTTATGCTAACAGCAATAGGGGACGAATATACACAAGTTTCCAGCTTTGACGGACAGGCAGATGACTATATCGTAAAACCCTTTTCCATGATTTTGTTAGGGCGGCGCATTACTGCACTTTTAAGAAGAAGCGGAAAGGGGATTTTGCCAGATACAATCGAATTTGGAAATGTAATTGTAGATTTTTTAGGTTATACAGCAAAAGATGACAATGGAAAAATCGACGTTACTCCAAAAGAGATTGACTTGCTGAAATTGTTTGTGGAGCATAAAGGACTGGTTCTGACCCGTTCCCAGATACTTGACGATTTATGGGGCGACAGCCATCCTATTATTGACAGGACAGTAGATACTTATATAAAAAACCTGCGAAAAAAACTGCATCTTGACTGCATTGTTACTGTAAAAGGAATTGGATATAAATATGAGGTGGACTAATATGGCACGAATAAAAATATTTCCTAAGACATTTTTATATACATTGAGTGTCTTGATATTTATTGTAATAACTGCACATGGCATCATGTATGTTCTTGCCCCACAAATATCTTTAGGACTTGTTGGCGAGAAAGGAATGGAACTGGACGGATTTTTAGTCAGTACGGACGTAGATGCCTCACAGTTTGTAACATTTACGATAAAACGTGCCCTGCCTGTTTCTGTTTCCTGTTGTATCGTGATTGCCATTGTCTGTGCTGCACTTTTTTCCAGAAGCATGACGCGAAATATTTGTCACTTATCAGAAACAGCGCAGCGCATGACAAAAATGGATAAGTCTGCGATATGTTCTGTTACTTCGGGAGATGAAATTGAAGATTTGGCAGGAAATATCAATAGTCTTTACAGGAGTTTGCTGAAAGCAATCCATAATCTTGAATTAGAAAAAAAGTATGTGCAGGAAAGCGAGAAATTGAAAATAGATTTTTTGCGTGCAGCTTCCCACGAATTAAAAACGCCTGTTACTGCTTTAAACGCCATTCTTGAAAATATGATACTTGGAGTAGGAAAATATCAAGACTATGACGTATATCTGCCAGAGTGCAAAGAAATAACAGAACAGCTTTCCGAGATGATACATGAAATTTTAGAAACATCCAAAATGAATATCATAAATGAAGAAAAACCGACCGAAATAAATTTGCCAGAACTGCTCACAAACCTTTGTGAGCCATATAAACTGATTGCCGTTGCAAACGAGATAAATTTTTCTGTCTGCCTGCCACAGCATTTTACAGTCAGTATACCCATTTCCTTATTTGAAAAGGCAGTTTCTAATATTCTTGCAAATGCAGTTGCATATACAGAAAGCGGGAAGCTGATTTCTGTTTCTATGGATGGCAGAAATCTTGTTGTTGAAAATGAATGTGTCCCTGTTCGGCAATCCGAAATCCCCCAGTTGTTTGAGCCATTTTACCGTCTTGATTATGCAAGAAGCAGAGAGCAAGGAGGAAATGGCTTAGGCTTGTATATTGTGGACACTATTTTTTCTGCACTTTCTATTCCATATACGTTTCAAGCGAAAGACAATCCGCAAAGAATGTGTTTTACTATATATTTATGATGAAAAACCCTCCGATGTTTCGGGGGATTTTTTTCTTCCGTTTATTTTTCACAGATATTCCATATACGTTCCATATAGGAATGTTATTTTAATATTGTGTTCAAAAAATAAAAAACGGAGGTATCAAAATGAATTTTTTAAAACGGGCAATGTTATATGTTACTCGAAAAAAAGGGAAAAGCATAGTGCTTTTTTGTATATTGCTTATTATGGCAACCTTTGTCTTGTCGGGATTGTCTATCGGGAAAGCTACAAAACAAGCACAGCAAAATCTGCGTCAAAGCCTTGGCGGTTCTTTTCATGTCTGGACGGACTACACAGATAATAACCCCTATCTGCATAAAGAATCGGACGAGGATGAAAGTGGAGGGACTGGATATATCATGTATTCCACAGAGCAGTTATCCTCTGATATGGTGAAAAATATCCGTGATATAGCAGGAGTGAAATATTGCGATGCATTTGATGAAACATTATTGGATTTTGAACAGTTGTCTTTTTTCAAGGGGACAATTCCTTTGGAGGAAGAATTAGGGAATAGCACGACTACGGTAAGTCTATGGCGTTCCGAAGAACACAATTTGTTTACAAATGGCGTTGTCAAACTAACGGAAGGCAGGCATATTACAGAAAAAGATACGGGGAAAGCAATTATTTGTAAAGATTTGGCTGATAAAAATGGCTTAGGGATAGGCGATATGCTGAAAACGAGGTCTATGGATGGGCGCAGCATGACGCTGGAAATCGTTGGATTGTTTACAGCAATGGAAACAGAAAAAATCGGCAAGAATATAGAGGGCTATAATAAAATACAGAATCGGGTGTTTATAGATATAGCGTCGGCAATTCTTATCGAGAACACCCCTGCTGTCCAGGGATTTTCAGAAGTTTCAATTACCATAAACGACCCAGAAGAAATGGATGAAATTATCGAAAAAGTGAAAAAGACGCCTGGATTTAAAGAGGATGGATTTACGATTGATACGGAAAATGAAACTTATGAAAATACGGCTTCCTCTCTGGAAAGTATGGATAAACTGGTGATAGGTCTGCTGATTGCGGCTATCCTTGTCAGCGTTGTAATCTTATCGCTTATTCTTACTCTATGGGGAAAATCACGTGTCCGTGAAACAGGTGTGTTCCTCTCGCTTGGCATAAAAAAGACAGACATTATAGGGCAATATCTGACAGAAGTATTGCTGATTGCAATCGTTGCTTTTGGGATTTCCTTTTTTACAAGTAATATGGTTTCAAACCGTATCGCCGATGTGCTTTTACAGCAGGATATACAGAATAAAATAGAAGAACCGAATGACGTGCAGCAAGATGACATTGTGATAGAATCGTTTGAAAGTACAGCATTAGGAGGTGTAGACAATATAGAATTGAGCGGTGCAGAAAATACAGATTATTTGGAAACGGATATTGAAGTTTCTGTAAGCATAGAAAATTTATTACAGTTATATCTTGTTGGATTTGTAATTATCATTGTATCTGTTATGATATCGTCTATTGCGGTCATGCGTTTGAAGCCGCGTGAAATTTTATCCCGCATGAGTTAGGAGGAGAAAAAGATGACAACGCTAATATGTGAAAACGTAACATATCAATATGAAAAAGGCTCAAAGGTCTTAGAACATATCACAACTCAATTTGAAACAGGAAAAATGTATGCGATACTTGGTGCATCTGGTTCTGGGAAAACGACCCTGTTATCATTGATAGGCGGTCTTGATATTCCACAGGAAGGAAAAATTATGTTTAATGGCAGGGATATATCGGAGATGGGACTTGAATCCCATAGGCGCAATCATGTTTCTGTCATATTCCAGAATTACAATCTTATTGATTATATGACTCCGATTGAAAACGTAAAATTGACCGCAAAACAGGACGCCCTGCCAATATTAAAGCAGCTTGGATTGACGGAGGATGAAGCAAAACGAAATGTAATGAAACTGTCGGGAGGACAGCAGCAGCGTGTGGCAATTGCCCGTACACTGGTATCGAATGCCCCTGTTATTTTAGCGGATGAACCAACGGGAAATTTAGACAAAGATACTGCCGCAGAAATTACGGGGATTTTGAAAAATTGCGCCCATCAGATGAATAAATGCGTAATTATTGTTACCCACTCCAACGACCTTGTAAAACAAGCAGATACCGTTTTTAAGTTAAAAAAAGGCAGGTTGCTTCAAATATGAAATACGAGTGGATATATTGCCCGATTTGCAAAAAAAAGACGCATAACAAATTTAGGGAAGATACTGTTTTGAAAAACTATCCGCTTTATTGTCCAAAATGTAAACGGGAAACGATAATTAACGCAAAAAATATGCAAGTATTTATCATCACAGAGCCAGACACATAGATGCAGAGCCGATGAATGTGTGGAATGAATGAAACCACAGTTTATCGGCTCTGCATTTTACTTAATTAAATGCAGATACGTCCACCAAATAAAAAAACGGCGATTTGGTGGGCGGTATTGCTATGCCCGAAAGACTTAACAAGCACTCTCCAAACCTGTTTTAAGTTTGGAGGGATTTTTATTGCCTGCAAATAGCAATTTCCAGTTATATATATCATATCGGAGATGGGTGGACAGCCTGTTAAAAAAATCCTTGTCAGTGCAAGGGGGCTTTTTATCCAAGAAGTAGAAGTCAAATCTCTACATATAAGAACTAATATATCTATAAACCGTAAAGGCACGACAGCCCTTACGGTTTTTCTTTTGTCGTTTTTTGTCGGAATACGCCGCAGGGCTGTTTCTGGCGTGGGATGCCGTTCTCCGCCTTTCAATCTGGATTTTCAAAAAAATTCAGATTGGAGGTAACGGATTATGGCGTACAACAAAGCCAGAGAAGAAAGAAAATGGCGAATATGGAAAGAAGCCGAGGAAAAGCAGCTTAGGAGCTTGGGTGTCAGCGAGGGCGATATTGAAAAGCTCCGTGTCCATGATTGGGCGATATTCAATTCCGACAGACGGTACTATGAGAAATTGCAGGATGCGGGTACATATCTTGAGGAAGTGGCAGAGGACACAGCACAGCCCGAAGTAAAAACGGTTGAGGAATTTTTGGACAGCATTGAAAATGCAGTGCTGTATCAAGAGCTGCATCAGTTGGACAAGCTCACTCTCCAAGCGTTGCTGATGAGGACGCAGGGCTTTTCAGTCACTGAAATTTCAGTGGAATTGAGTTTAAACAAGGAAGTCATTTACAAGCGTTTGAACAGGTTTAAGAAAAAAATTAAAAAACTTTTGGGATAGTGTCCAAAATCGCACTCTCCCATCGGCTACTGGGTGAGAGGGCAAAAATCTCTTGCCCAGTTTTCTTTTATATCGGAAACGGGATGGCTCTTTGACAACCGAATATCCATTCACCAAATACATTCTCTTTGTGGCTGTAATAAGCGTAAGCGTGTGCAGCGGTACGCCATGACCCGCCGAAAGACGGCAAGCGGAAAATATCGACTGAAAATATCGGGCAGCTCCCGATTTCGCCAAGACCCACAAAGAGGACAATGATACTCCCGTCCAGCCACAGTCCGAGCGGTAACCAATCCGCCGCAGGCAATGGGGGCGGCTCTGTCAGACCGACAGTTGGGGTGCAACTCCCGTGGCGTCAGTTCGCTGCTGACCGTTTGGTGATTTCCCTTGCGTAATCACGCATCAGCATTTTCGGGATGTCGGGGACAAATAGAAAATGCCTTTTATCATAAAGCCAGATGCAGGGCGGTCTATTGGAACAGGGCTTGTTTTATGCTCTCCCGACCTTAAATACTCCCTTGCATTTGGCTGTTACATAGGCAGGGTATTCCTGCCTAAATCCAGATGGAGGTTATAAAAAATATGGAAAAAACAATCAGGCGTGGCGACATCTACTACGCAGAGCTTAATCCCGTTGTCGGTTCGGAGCAGGGCGGCACACGACCCGTACTTATCATTTCCAATAATATAGGCAACAGGCACAGCCCGACAGTCATCATTGCCGCTATCACGGGCAGGACACAGACAAAGGCAAAATTGCCGACACACACCGAAGTAAAGAACTTTGAGGGACTTGACAGAGAATCTATTGTTTTGCTTGAACAAATTCGTACAATAGATAAAAAAAGATTAAAACAGTATATGGGCATGATGCCCGCTGAAGCGATGGCAAGAGTTGACAAGGCTCTTGCCATCAGCGTTTCCATTAAAGGAGGACATCGGAATGGATAAAATTGAGATTGATAAAGAGTATGTTGCTGCCATATTAATTGAGCTTCTCTTTGAAAAAGGGCTTGTAAACAAAGAAACATATATAAATGTCTACAAGCACTACAATTTGCACATTTCACAAGCGGCTTGATTTTTAGTACGATTATAAAAAACAAAGCAAGGAGGAATTCATTATGCAAAATATAGCAGCTAGGCATAATCCTTATATTTTTTTAGATAAGAACAGAGAGCGGACGGTTGTATATTATGGGCGAGTTTCAACAGAGCATGAAGCTCAACTTGCAGCTCTTGAAAATCAATTACAGTGGTACGATGACCAGACGGAACGGCACAGTAACTGGAATGTCCTTCAAAAATATATCGACGAGGGAATAACAGGGACACAAGCGAAAAAACGTCCCGCATTTTTAAGGATGCTTGAAGATGCAAGGGCAGGAAAGTTTGACCTAATTGTAACTCGTGAAGTCTGCCGTTTTGCAAGAAACACGGTTGATACTCTGGTAACAACAAGGGAGTTGAAAAATCTTGGAATTGAAGTCTATTTTGTGGAAGATAACATTTGGACAATGGATGGGGACGGAGAACTTAGACTTACGATAATGGCAACATTAGCACAAGAGGAAAGCCGTAAAGTTTCTGAACGTGTTCGGGCGGGGCAGAAAATCAGCCGTGAAAATGGTGTTTTATATGGAAATGGAAATATCATTGGTTATGACCGTGTAGGAAGCACTTATGTAATAAATGAGGAACAGGCAGAAACAGTAAGAATGATTTTTGATTTGTATTTACAAGGCGCAGGGCAGACCAAAATTGCAAAAGAACTCTGTCGTCTTGGGAGAAAGGATGGGCATGGGCAGGTGAGCTGGTCTGCATCAAAAATCGGACGCATCCTGCATAACGCCACATATAAAGGATATAATTGTTATCTGAAATCGTTCAGCAATAATTATCTGGAACAGAAGCGGATAAAGAATCTTGATGAAGAAACATATATGTATGTCAAGGGGGATTTTGAGCCGATTGTTTCAGAGGAAGTTTGGAATAAGTGCAGCGAAATACGCAAGGCACGGACAACAAAAATGATAGTAAACAAAGGTGAGAGAACATATGGAAAGAAATCTACACAAGATGTATGGCTTAGAAAGTTACGTTGCAGTTGTGGTTCAACATTCCGAAAAAACAAGTGGAGAACTAATAAGAGGGGAGATGAAGTTTTCGGGTATCAGTGCTATAATCAAGTCAATAATGGCAGCAAGGCTTTCCGAGAGAAGAATGGTCTTGATACAGAGGGCTATTGTGACATCCGTATGGTCGGTGATTGGAAATTGGAAATTATGGCTAAGAAGATTTTCGAGGGCATCTGGTCAGAGCAAGAACGTAAGAATGCAATCTTAGAGGTTTATAGGCTCTTGAATGAACATTATCAATCAGATACCAAGAACAATCAAGCCGCAGCTTCGGCGTTAGAGGGAAAAATAGCAAGGCTAAAAAATAAGATTGATAATCTTATCAGCATGAGGGCTGATGGGGAAATTACCAAAGAAGAATTTAAGTCGCTGAAAGATACGACCGAAGCGGAACTTAATAAATATATGGAAGAAAAGTCACGGATGAGTGAGCAATCTGATTGCGAGGGTGGCATGGAATTTGACATAGGGAAAATAGGAGCTGTACTTGGGGAAGTGTTAGACTTTTCCAAACCCAAACTTGATGACAGCATAATTGATAAATTTGTTTCACAAATTATTCCCGTAGATAATTGCAGGTATCGTTGGGATTTGAATTTCCTGCCGAATGAAACGCAATCACTTGTTTGCAAAGTTGAGGGCAGAAAAAATCATGCCAATGCAACTATTGAGGAGGGGAACGAAGATGAGGACGAAAGTCCTCGTACATATGTCTTAAGCATGGATTACAGCAACATAAGTGTGACAGCAAAAAACGCCTATCAAAGTTACGTTCTGCACAGGCAGCGATTGCAAGCAAGTAGGATACTGAGAAAATCCAATAGAGAATAGTATAAGTATAATGAACCGCCCCTGTGTATCGTTGGATACGAGGGGCGGGTTTTTATTGATAAAAAGGAGACGATAGGATGATTGAGATTAGACCAGTTTCTGATTTGAGAAATAAATTTACAGAAATAGAGAATGTTGTCAAGGAAGGTGAACCAGTATACCTTACAAAAAATGGATATGGTTCTATGGTTGTGATGAGTATAGAACGGTATGCACAACTGACTGATGATATTGAGGTGATATTGGATGAAGCAGATCGAGCCGCAAGGGAAACGGATGTTAGATATACCCATGAGGAAGTTTTTGCAAGGGTGAGGAGGAGTATAAGTGGAAAATGATTATGTACTTAGGTATCTGCCACGTTTTGAGGAGGAATTGACTGATATAGTAAACTATATCACATATACCTTGAAAAATCCGAGTGCGGCTGAAAATCTAATAGACGATGTAGAAAAAGCAATCATAAAACGTTTGAATACACCATTATCTTATAAACCATGTCGTTCTATTTATGATAGAGAGCATGATTATTATAGAATTTATGTAAAAAACTACGTTGTGTATTATGTTGTTATTGAAAGTTTTGCTATCCCCCATCCCGTTCTGCACTTCCTATGAACAAAACAGCACAGGCAGTGATTGCCAATGGCATGAAGAGGAAAAAACCTCTTGACACATAAATCTTACAGGTGTAATATCATAACATGAGCAATATTTTTTTACTTTCAAATCCTACAAAAGTAAGAATTAAGCAAGGACAATTTGTATTTACATAAAAAGAAAGAGAGGAATGTGAATTATTATGAAACGGAAAGCCAATGAAAGAAAGAAGAAAAAGATGGTTCGTGTATTTCTTTTGACTATGCTCATTAGCGGAACGAGTGCATTAGCCTTGATTTTATTAGCAAATAAATTTATTGGCAAGAGGGAACAGAAAAGTCCGGAACAGATTTTGCAGCAAACCTTGCTTACATATATGGATTGTATTTCTGAAAAAAGATACGGGGATATGTATGGGATGTTGGCAAAGGGGAGTGTTAAAAGGATTAGCGAGAAAGACTTTGCCACCCGAAATTCTGCAATCTATGAGGGTATTGAAATGGAGAATATGATGATAGATATTACCGCTTATGATGGGGAAAATCTAACGGTAAAGTATAATACTTCTTTTGATACAGTCGCAGGCAATGTAAATTTTGAGAATGAGGCAAGTTTTTTAGAGGAGGATGATGCATACAAGCTGGTATGGAATGATTCTATCATTTTCCCGGAACTTGGGGCAACTGATAAAGTCAGGGTTTCTACGGCACAGGCAAGGAGAGGGGAAATACTGGACAGGAATGGGAGAATGCTTGCCGGAAAAGGCATTGCATCTTCTGTTGGAATTATTCCAGGGAAGTTGGCAAATAAAGAGAAAGCGATTAAAAGGATTGCAAAATTACTGGGGATGAAACCAGAAGAGATTGAAAAACAGTTATCGGCAAAATGGGTGAAGGATGATTCTTTTGTACCGATAAAAACACTTCCGAAAATAAGAGATATTGAATTGCTTGTGATTGATCCGGATAAAGAAGTGCTAAAAGAACACGAGCGACAGGAAAAGTTATTGAAGATTAAAGGTGTAACGATTTCGGATACGGAAGTTAGACAGTATCCGTTGAAAGAGGCTGCGGCGCATTTGGTAGGTTATGTTCAGAATGTGACGGCAGAAGACTTGGAGGAGCACGCAGGCGAAGGATATGCAAGCAGTAGCGTTATTGGAAAAAACGGGCTGGAGGGACTATTTGAAAAGGAGTTAAAAGGGAAGAATGGATGCAGGATTTATATTACCGATTCAGAAGGAAGAGAGAAAGAAGAATTAGCCTGTATTACTGTGCAAAATGGAAAAGATATCAGGTTGACGATTGACGCCGACCTCCAATTATGGCTGTATGAAAGTTTCAAAAAGGATAAAAGCTGTTCTGTTTCTATGAATCCTTTTACGGGAGAAGTATTAGCCTTAGCCAGCACTCCGTCTTATGACAATAATACTTTTATTATGGGAATGTCTGAAAAGCAGTGGAAGTTATTAAATGAAGATGACAGGAAACCATTATATAATCGTTTCAGGCAGGTATGGTGTCCCGGCTCTGCCTTTAAGCCGATTACGGCAGCGATTGGATTGCAGTCTGGCGCAATTAACCCGGCAGAAGATTTTGGAAGTGAAGGGCTTAGCTGGCAAAAGGATCAGTCATGGGGAACTTATCATGTTACCACACTTCATACATACAAGCCTGTGGTCTTAGAGAATGCATTGATATATTCGGATAATATTTATTTTGCGAAAGCTGCCTTAAAAATAGGCGCGGGAGAAATGGAAAATGCATTGTCTGGAATAGGTTTTAATGGAGAGATGCCATTTGAAATAAAAATGGGGGAATCCAGTTATTCCAATACAGAGAATATAAAAGGTGAGATACAGTTGGCAGACAGCGGGTATGGTCAGGGGCAGATCTTGGTAAATCCATTGCATATGGCGTGTATTTACACTTCGTTTTGCAATAATGGCGATATGATAAAACCATATTTGCTATATAAGGATGATGTAAAAGCGGAATATTGGATTTCAGATGCGTTTTCTAAAAAGACTTCCAGGCAAGTGTTGGATGGGTTAATTAAAGTAGTAAATGATCCGCATGGCACGGGATATGCGATACATCGCAAGGATTTGACTTTGGCAGGAAAGACAGGAACAGCAGAAATCAAAGCATCGAAAGAGGATACATCTGGAACAGAATTAGGCTGGTTTGCTGTGCTTACCCCAAATAAAAATGAGAAGAAACCGATTCTCATTGTGAGTATGGTGGAAGATGTAAAGGAAAGAGGGGGGAGTGGCTATGTTATCCGAAAGGACAAACCGGTTTTAGAAAAATGGTTTCATGAAAAAACGGAATGAAAAGTGTGAGAAGTATTTTTATCACTATTTGAGCCGCAAAAATGCGGCATGGGGGATGAATATGAAACAGGCTAAGTGTTTTATGATTTGCATACTTATGTGCGGTATGATTTTTTGCTCTTGTAATAAAGAAGATGTTAACACCAAAGAAAAAGAGAATGAAACCGTTCGGGAAACGGAGAAAGAAGTGATAGAAGACACAGCAGAAGGCATAAAACAGGAGGAGGCCGTGGACATTGAATCGGAAAAAGGGTATGATTTGCCTGTATCCGATGAGGACAGAGTTGAGGCAGAACAGGATTCTTATCGGTTGATGGCATTGCTTACCGATATTTATAAAAATGCAGATAAGGGGGATTCGTCCAATGTTGTTTTGGGTAGTAACACAATGAAGAAAATGACAATGAAAATAAAGGAACAGGGGTATTCTGTAATAAATTCGGAGGCATATTCCAATATGGAAAACTATAAAGAGGTTGATAGTTTTTTAATAAATGCGGAATTAGGGAAAGAGGGTTCTGTTGTTACTTATAAAGTACATCCGGATGGGGGAATTGGCAGAGAAAAATATGTTTATGATGGCAAAGACATGTTTCTTTTGGCATCAAATGCTGTGTGGGACGATGACAATAAGCCATGTATGACATTTATTTCTTACGCAAGACTAAAGGAATGGAGATATTCGGATAAGGGATGGTTTTGCTATGAAATGTGTGTGCCAGAGTATCCGGAAGTGACGGAAATGGTTGATGGGAGCTGCTTAATTCGGATTAAACCAATGAGCAGGAGGAAACGCAAGTTCTCCAAACAATGTGTTCAAGGTTTGGGATATTCAGGGAATAATCTTTTATGCTCTAATTGGGATGAAAACCATTTGGAAAAGATAGACTATAACGGACTTTATGAATATTTATATTGGATGAAATATAAGAAAAAATATAATAGCAAAAAATATCCGAATGGAATACCAAAAGATAAGTTTGAGAGTCTGATAATGGAATATCTTCCGGTTACTTCTGAGGAAATACAAAAGTATGCTTTTTTTGATAAAAAGAAAGGGACATATTTGTGGCAAAGGTTGGGTTGTTTTAACTATGCGCCTACTTTTTTTGGAACATCTACGCCGGAAGTGACTAATATAAAGGATAATCCGAACGGAACGATTACATTGACTGTGGATGCCGTATGTGAAATGGTATTGTGTGATGAGGCAGTAATTACCCATGAGTTAACAGTGCGTTTCACAGAAGATGGTAGTTTTCAGTATTTGGGCAATAAAATTTTGAATGGGGGCATCGAGGATATACCAGAATATCAATATCGGTTCGTTGATAAAAAGTAGCCTACCTGTTTTGCCTGCTTTTCCATAGTCCCATATCTGATAGAATGGATAGGGAGATTTCGGTTGCCTTACTTCCTGTAGCGTTTGAGCTGCCTTGGATATTTGTGGCAAAATAGTAAAGGCGGGCGGATTTTTCAATATATCCGATAAACCAACCATTTGTATCTTGGCCGTCTACTCTGCCAGTCCCTGTTTTGCCAGAGAGAGTGCCATCTGGTGTGCTGGCTATGAGAATTGCATCTTTTACAGCATTTATATTGCTATCGAAAAACCCGAAAGTGTTATGATAAAATTTTTTCAGCAGTTCGACTTGCTCTATGGGAGATATTTTCAAGGAGAAATCAGTCCAGTACAAGTCTGTGTCATTGCTGGTTTGTTGATTCCCATAACCTATATCTTGCAGATATGATTTTACATTGTCCATTCCTGCTATGTTATCAATATTCTGAAAATACCAGTTAACAGAAGATTGCATTGCCGAACTTAAATCTTGATCGGATTCCCAAGCATCGAAAGGATACTCTTCTCCGTTCCATGTCATCTTAGAATATTCTGGTGCAATAATGCCGGATTCCAAACCGAGCAGGGCATCATAAATTTTATAAGTGGAATTGGGCGTTATTTGCTCTAGGGCAGCATCCTTGTTATAAATTGTCCAAGCATCGTTGTTGGCATCATATAATACAAAGCAGCCTTTGCATTTGTTAAAATCAGAACTTAAATCTACATAGGTAATATCTTTGTTTTCTTCATGAAAATCATATCGTTCCTGTCTGCTTGCATAGGTTGGAAGGACAGGTAAAAGTACAAGAAAGATTGCTATGATTAAAATGTAAGCAAGGCGGCTTTGTATTTTTTGGCGATAATTTTCTTTCCTGTAGTTTGATATATTCAGAATTCTTTTTTTGATTTGCTTCATATTTCCGCCAATACCTGTAACAAAGGGGAATGGGGAAAAAGAGGAACTATCTCTGGAAATTTTTTCTGCAAAGTTGATTAGGGTATTGCCATAATTTTCATATTCGGTTTCCCGCAGCATTTGCAGAACAGAAGAATCACAGGCAATTTCACGCTCGCATCTCATTTCTTTCAATGCATACCAGACAAAAGGGTTGAACCAGTATAATATTCCGGATATATTGATTAGATAATTTATAATCATGTCTTTATGTTTGAAATGCTGTAATTCATGCAATAACATAAATCGCATACCGGTAGCGTTATAATCTGATATTGTATGGATTGGCAGGTAAATACGTGGTTTTAGGAAACCGAAAATAACAGGAGATTTTAGAAATGCCGTGCTGTAAATTGGAATTTCTAAGTTGATTCCTGTCTCGCTTAAACATTCATAATATAGATTTCTGACTTCGCTATTTTGCAGGGGAAGTGAGGATTTGATGATTCCCCGCAAGCGAAATAATGATTTTGCCATTAAAAATATCATCATACAGATTCCAGCAAACCACAAGCAACATAATATATGGCTAATTAATGATGGCGCCCTATGACTGACTGATACGGCAAAGTCACCAGCTTGCTTTGAAGCGTTAGTAAGGTAGGGGCTGGAAATCTCGTTTGTAACAGGATTCACATGATCTGAATGAGTGGCAATCAGTGTATTTAACCAGGAAAATATATCAGGTATTCGAAATGGAATAAAAGGAAGTGCTAAAAGCACAAACAAAGCAAAACTGAGATGATATTGCATCCGACTGGACAACTTGGTTCTAAATGCTTTTTTCGCAAGGAAAAGGACGCAGATGATGCCGCTGATAAAAATATTACATATAAAAAAATATACTGCGAAGCCAACCATTTCTTTCACCTCATTTCTGCAAGTAACGTGGAGTCATAACCGTGGAAAAAATGCACATTTTGCGGGCGTTTCTTCCCCTGTGAATGGTCTTTTCATTCACGCTCTTCTTTATGGAAGCTGGTAGAGAGCAGTGAACGCAGACGATTGATTTCCGCTTCTGATAATCTGTCATTTTCGATAAACGAGGATAACATGGTAGTAATGTTTCCTTCAAAAAAGCGATCCAGAAAAGATTTGCTTTCCTGGCCAATGTAGTCACTTTCCTGCACTAAAGGCGTATATACAAATACCCGGCTGTCTTTTTCATAAGCAAGCACACCTTTGTTTACCAGACGTTTAATTAAGGTTTGTATGGTTTTAGGGCTCCATGAAGATGACTCTAATAGTTTTTCTGTTATTTCATTTGTGTTAATTGGTGCATATTTCCATACAATCTTCATTACTTCATATTCTGCCTCGGAAATTTGTGGTAAAGCACTCATTAGTAAGTACCTCCTTAATTCTTACGAGTGTAATATAGATATTATAAGCCGCTGGAGGTAAAATGTCAAACAAAAGTCTTAACTATGTCCGCAAGTCAGCGACAGGGCTGACAAACCTTTAAGAAAGGAGAAATGTGTAAAAAATCCTTGCTTTGTTATGGAAAAAATGTTATAATCACAAACTAGTGATGGAAATTACTAACTGAATATGCGGATATGGCGGAATTGGCAGACGCGCTAGATTTAGGTTCTAGTGTCAACAGACGTGCAGGTTCAACTCCTGTTATCCGCACTGTAAAAGCCCTTGTTTTACAAGGGCTTTTCAATTTCTGCGATATTTTTCATGTTGCATCATTTTGTTTGAAGGATAGCATCTATTATGGCATTCAATTTAAATGGCATTGTTCCATTTAAGAATATTTTAATGGGAATGCTAATAGGCGTCTTGATAAATGATAGCCTCTAACACTTCTTTTGCAGTGTCTTTTCCGGCAAATCGCTCTACGATGGCGGCGGCAAATTCTATGGTGGTACCGGCCCCCCTGGATGTAATGAAGATATCATCTACGACTACGGGCTGTTTTACATAGACAGCGTCAGTAAGTTTTTCTGCAAAAGTGGGATAGCAAGTTGCCTTACGCCCCTCAAAAAGTTTTAATTCGTCATAGATGGTGGGAGCGGCACATACTGCCGAGAGCCATTTTTTTTGGGAGGCAAATTCCTTGATTTTGTCTGTCAGAGGCTGGCATGCGAGAAGGTTTGGCGTGCCAGGAATGCCCCCCGGCAGGATGATCATGTCGGCCTCGTCGAAGTCTGCGTCCCGGAAGAGCTTGTCCGCTTTGATGGTGACATTGTGGGAACTGGTTACCTCCAGGGAGTCGGTGATTGATACCATGTCAATCGAAATGTGGCTGCGGCGGAGCAAATCTACTACTGTGAGCATTTCTACTTCCTCATAGCCCGGAGCCAAAAAAATCAGTGCTTGTGCCATAATCAATCTCCTTTTTGAATTATTTTAAATAAAGTATAACTCTGATTTGCGAATGCTGTCAACTGCCCAGATTATTCTTTGTCTTTTTCATTGTAAAGTCCGAAGGGAGATATTATAATGTATATCAGATATTTACTTTTTTATAGCATTGAGTTGCAGAATATAACAAAAAATTATTGCCTGGGAATGGGGGATTCAGATGGAGCCATTGCTTTTTTCTAATAGGGACTTAAGGAAGCTGATTGCGCCCATGGTGGTGGAGCAGTTTTTAGCAGTTCTTGTCGGGCTGGCAGATACGATTATGGTGGCGGCAGTGGGGGAATCTGCGGTTGCCAGCGTATCTCTGGTGGACAATATCAATGTGCTTCTCATTGGCCTTTTTATGGCGCTTGCCACTGGTGGGGCGGTGGTGGCAGGACAGTTTTTAGGGCATGGAGATGAGGGGAAGGCCACGATGGCAGCAGAACAGCTGTTGCTTTTTATGATGCTGTTTTCGGTGGTGATTATGACGGCTGTCTATGGGGGCAAGTGGTTTATATTGCATGTCGTTTTTGGGCAGATTGAGCCGGAAGTGATGGAATATGCGGACACATATCTTATGATCGTCACGGGATCCATTCCATTTATTGCGATGTACAATGGGGGAGCGGCTATTTTTCGGGTTCAGGGAAACTCTGCTGTTTCCATGGGAGTATCTATTTTAATGAATGGAATCAATGTGGCTGGAAATGCTTTTTTGGTTTTGGGATTGCATTGGGGCGTGGAAGGCGTTGCTTTGCCTACGCTGGCATCCAGAATCGTTGCGGCTTTTGCAATGGTTTGCCTGCTGTTTCATCAGAAATTGAAGATTCATTTGTCAAGACGCAAGAAGATACGTTTTGACTGGGCAATGATTGGGCGTATATTGCGAATCGGCGTACCCAATGGCGTGGAAAACAGCATGTTCCAATTAGGGAAATTAGTTCTTCTAAGCCTGATTTCCACATTTGGCACTGTGGCGATTACTGCTAATGCGGTGTGCAATACAGTTGCGGCTTTTGCTATCTTGCCAGGCCAGGCAATTGGCATGGGGCTTGTGACGGTGGTAAGTCAATGCGTGGGGGCTGGGGATTATGGGCAGGTAAGATATTATACTAAGAAGTTAATGAAATGCGCCATCTGTGCCATGGGGGTGACGAATCTTTTGGTGATGGCTGCGGTTCCCTTGATTGCTTTTGCCTATCGGCTATCTTCGGAGACGGCGGCCATTGCCAGACAGATTCTCATGCTGCACAGTATTTGCGCTATTGTAATCTGGACATTCTCCTTCACGTTGCCAAATACCTTGCGGGCTGCCAATGATGTGAAGTTTGCCATGATTGTGAGCCTGCTGTCCATGTGGCTTTGCAGAATCGTCATGGGCATTGTCTTTGGCGCATGGCTTGGTTTTGGCGTATTGGGTGTCTGGATGGCCATGATTTTGGACTGGTGCGTCAGAAGTGCCGTCTTTATGGTGCGATACCACAGGGGAAAGTGGGAAAAGCATGGAGGGGTTTTGCTGAAGCATTTGGACAGAAACAGTGATTATGAAAGGAGAGAAGATGGAAAACAGGCAAAAGAAAAATCTGGGGAATGATTACAGAAAAACGCCTCTGTGGGATGCTGCCTTGTCGGAGAATGAGAGAATCGAATACCTTTTGGGCGAACTGACTTTGGAGGAGAAGTTTTCATCTTTGGGGACAGGCAATCCGGCAATACCAAGATTGGGCATTCCCAAATTTGGCGTGGGGGGAGAGGGCGCTCATGGCGTGCAGGCTCGTCACGACCAGCGTTATGATCAGGGAGAGACTTGCTATACTACGGTGTTTCCCAATCCCATTGGCATGAGTGCCACATGGGACAGGGAATTGATCCGAGAGGCGGGAAAGGTCGTGGGGCGAGAGGCGCGGGCTCTTTTTCACAGTGGAAAGCATCGAAGTCTGAGCCTGTGGGCGCCTACAGTTGACCTGAACCGAGATCCCCGCTGGGGTCGCTTGGAGGAGTGCTATGGGGAGGACGGCTATCTGACAGGTGAAATGGCAGGGGCATATGTGGATGGAATGCAGGGAAGCCACGATGGCTTTTTGCAGTGCGCCGCCACGGCCAAGCATTTCTACGCCAATAATAAAGAGCAAGGCAGGACATTTGAATCCAGTTCGGTAGATTGGCGCAATAAATATGAGTATTATCTAGAGCCATACAGAAAATTGATACAGGAGCATCGTTTGGAAGGTCTGATGACGGCTTACAATGAAATCAATGGCGTGCCCTGCATGCTGTTAAAAAAGGACTTGGCGTTGCTGAAAGAGTGGGGGCTGGGCCATGTGGTCTGTGACGGGGGCGATGTGGGACAGACAGTGGATTTCCACAAGTATTTTTCCAGGCATTCCGAGACGGTGGCTGCTGGATTGCACGCCCATGTGGATTGCTTTACTGATGATATTCATATGGTTTCGGAGGCGGCCAGGGAGGCATATCAGCATGGGATGATAGAGGAAAAGGATTTGGACCTAGCGTTATTTTCTTATTTCCGCACGATGCTTCGTCTGGGGATTTTTGATCAGAAAGGGGAAAATCCTTACGCGGATATCCCTCTGGAGGTGGTTTCCTGCCAGGAGCATAGGAGGCTTGCCAGGGAGGTGACGGCAGAGTCTGTCGTACTCTTGAAGAATGAGGCGCCAGAGCCGGGAAAAAGCAGCCTTCTGCCTCTCTCTGCAGAGAAAGTGGCCGGAGAGCAGGAGAAGATAGCGGTGATTGGCCCTCTCTGCGATGCTTGGAATAAGGGATGGTATTCTGGGCAGCCATTGTACGGCGTGACGCCCTGGCAGGGAATCAGGGAGGCGGTGTCAGAGGCTGCGGGAATAGGAGAATCTGATTATCAGGGATCTCTTTTGATGGAGACTGGGATATCAGAGGTGAAAATTGCACTGAGAACGAATGGTGGCAAAGACAGATGTTACCTTGGAGTTCTTTCTGATGGCAGAACGGTGGGGGCGGTGCCGCCTGAATGCGCAGAGGTTTTTCTCCTGGACCAGTGGGAGCAGGGAAAGGTAACGCTACAGGCAAAATCTAATGGGAAATTCTTAGCGGTGGAGGATGATGATACCATTGGCCAGCAGGGAGACGTAACTGCCGCCAGTGCCGAGGCTTTTGGTTGGTTTGTGAAGGAAATGTTTCACATCGATTCTGAGGGAGTGCTGACCACATGGGACCATCAGCCATTGTCGCTGGATGAAAGTGGTCGGCTGCGCAAGGGAAATATGTGGGGTCTGATTTCTTGGGAATGGGAATATGTGAAGGATGGCATTCAGGCAGCAGCAGAAGCGGCGAAGCAGGCAGACAAGGTGGTGGTGTGCCTGGGATCCCATCCGATGATTACCTGCAAGGAGGAGGTTGACCGCACTGATATTACAATGGCGGAGTATCAGGATAAGATGCTGCGGAGGATTGTGGAGGAGAATTCCAATGTGGCATTAGTGCTGCTGTCCAGCGTGCCTCTTGATGTTTCCTGGGCGCAGGAGCGAGTTCCGGCAATCCTCGCTATGGCCACGGGTTCCATGGAATTGGGCAGAGGCCTGGCAGACGTGCTGTTTGGCAAGGCAAGTTCTGGGGGGAGGCTGAGCGTGACATGGTACCGCTCTGTAAAGGATCTGCCACCCATGGATGATTACGATGTGATACAGGGAGGGCGGACCTACCAGTATTTTGAGGGTGAGACCCTATATCCTTTCGGCTATGGATTAACTTATAGTTCCTTTGACTATGGAACTTTGAAATTGTCATTGGATGATAAAATGACAGGCGGGAAAGGGGAAATTCAGGGCCGTGAGGGAAATGTGCATACGTGCATTCATGGTAGCCTGACAGTGACAAATGTGGGAGGCGCGCGTTCGGACGAGGTGGTGCAGATTTATGCCAGAAAAGTAGATGGTGAGATTAAACGTCCCAGGAAGCTGCTAGTTTATTTTGAGCGGTTGGGGAAGATGGAGCCGGGGGAGGAGAGAGAGGTTCATTTTTCTGTTTCCTTGTCCCAGTTGAAATATTATGATGTGATTTCCGGGAAGATGATGCTAGAGCCGGGCTGTTATGAATTGATGGCCGGGGCTTCCTCCGAGGATATTCGAAATCGTCAGCAGATTTTGCTGGCAGGGGAGGAGAGAGGCGTGCGGGATGGCGGTCAATTTATTGCAGCAGACTGCTTTGACAGGGCGGTGCATCATGTACTGCGCCGGGGACACTTATCCTACCAGTCCGTGTGCACGAGAAATGGCAGGGATGAGATTGTGCTTACATACGAGAGAATGATGCTGAAAACTGTTCCAAAATTGCTGGTCCTGGATTTCTGGCAGGAATATTTCTGTGAGATTGGGATTGATGTAGATGGGGAGCGGGTAGGACATTATGAATTAGAGGATCCCTTTGCCGATAAAGAAGCTGGTGCGGGAGAAGTTTCTGAGAGAATTCAGCAGGAGATCGCTACCCGGGCAGGGGAAGCCACGGGGGAGGGTTCTTTCGAGGCTCATCAGAATTGGCTGACCAGAAAGCGGGAAATTGGCTTCCGGGAGATTTCCATTCCTGTGGAAAAAGATAAGATTCCCGCAGGGGAGCTATTTACTCTGACCATCCGCTGGAAGGGCAAGGGGAAGCTTTGCATGTTCCGATTTGAGGCGTGATGGATTGTTGCTAAGAAGTCTTGTGCTGATAGTAGAACACTGCCAGCTGGGTTCTGTCTCGCAGATTTAATTTATCCAGGATGCCGCTGAGGTAGTTTCGCACGGTGCCCTCGCTGAGAAAGAGCTCGCTGGCAATTTCTTTATTGTTGTATCCCTGGGCGACGAGTTGGATGATGTCCAATTCCTTTTGGGAGATGTCATAGGATGTGTAGTCGCATTGGGGGGCGTTTTGCAGCAAGTCTGGGATTTTGGAGATGATTTCATTCCCGAATACGGTCTGGCCGCTTTCCACTGCCTCCAGTGCCGGGAGAATGCTCTCATAATCCTGCTTTAGCAGATATCCTTTTGCTCCGCATTTCAATGCCTGAATAATATATTCGTCATCGGAGAATGTGGTGAGGAGAAGGATTTTGGCATCTGGGTCATCTGCTAGGATGGACCTGGTAGCGGTAAGCCCATCCATGCCCTGCATCTGGATGTCGGTCAGAACGATATCGGGATGATGCTTGCGGTATAGGCGAATGGCATCTTCGCCGTTTTCTCCGGTGGCCAGTACCCTTACTTTCCGGCTTGCCTCCAGGATGGTTTTTAGAGCGGTAGTTACTAAGAAATCATCGTCTATGATTATGATATTCATGTCGTTCTCCTTGATAAGCTTGTTGTAATAGTCTGCAAACTTTGGCTGTAAATCATCCATGGGATGGTCGCGCTGTCGGCATGTTTTGTCAGACCGTCTTCGGCACGGAAATAAAGATGCGGAATCCCTTCTCGCTGTGTATTTGTATCGTGCCTTGAAGGGAACTCACTCGGTCCCTGATATTGTGAAGGCCCATTCCCTCCTCCTGTGGATGCATGCCTTTTTGAAAACTGCCATTGTCGGCGATCATCAGCTGATACATAGCGGGATGCTCTGTCATGCGGATTTGGGCGTCTGTGGCATTGCTGTGCCGGGCAATGTTTGTCAACGCCTCCTTCGTGATGGCGAGAAAGGCATATTTTATATTGGCGGGAATGGTTTTCCCCATATCGCAGTCAAAATGTACCGGGCAGAATGCGAAATCTGATAGCAGCTCTCGAATTTTTTCTTCCAGATTCATGGCCTCCTTGTGCAGGTCATGCACGCTATTTCTCATGGAATCCATGGTCTTTGCCAATTCATCGTCCAGAAGCTTTAGGGAGTCTTTGCATTTTTCATCTGTATTCGTGGTCTTGATCATTCCCGTGAGCAGGATGCAGCGGGAAAGCATATGCCCCGCATTGTCGTGTACTTCTCTGGCAATGCGGTTTCGTTCCTGAAGGATGGCTGCATGGATTTCGTAATCCTGCTTTTCCATCAGCAGGCGGTTCCGCTCTTGCAGGAGAAAATTCCGTTCTGCGCTGTCGTCTCGGGTGGTCTTATACTGTTGTTCCAGTTCCTCCACCCGCTTGCATAGGATGTCCAGGGCGAGGGCGATGATGCACCCCAGCAGGATATAGCACAGATTTTCCAGCGTGATGTCTGCCTGGCGGTGAAAGATGCTCTGGCTGGTGGCTTGGGAGTGGATGGCCAGGTGCAGGAAATCCAGAGGCGGGAAATGCATGGATAGCCCCAATGCGGCCAGAGCCGTGGGGGCGTACAGTTTCATGCGGCTCAGTTCTGACAGCAGGATGGGAAAGAAGAAATAGATTTCTGGAAAAAGAAAGCCCAGCAGGACGTAGCAGGCGAAAAGCACGTCGGTAAATGCCTTCTGGTCAAAGTAGATGGAGAGGCACAGCAGAGTAGCCGCGCCTATAAGCCCTGCCACGGTATAGGTAGCGATGGGAAGGTAGAAGAATGCAAAGAGGCAGTATGCGCCTAAGATTAAGTTGCAATGGATTCGCTGCATGTTCTAACCTCCCATCATGGCATTGGTTTGTTTTTTTGGATGCGTAATTTAAATGGTAACTAATCAATACATTTCCAGTAATTTCTTGTAATTACTAGTAAATTTTTTCCAGCTGTTTTTTATCGGTGAAGATAAATAGGCTTTGAGTAATTCATTATCATTTGAATTGTATAGCTTCATTGCCGTCTTCTTCTTACCTAATATCTTGATTAGCTTGCTTAACTTTGAAAAGTTGTCTTTTTTGTCGCTGGAGAGTGTTGTATAGGCGTAACTCCTTACAATCGTCACCCCATCTACTCTCTTTTTCTTTTTTGTATTATGACTATAATCAAAAGAGACGGATGAGCCCGAGGATTTGAATGCCAGAGAATCGATGCCGGTTGAGGCATGTCGGTTTATATGAAAATAAATAATATCGCACTTGAATTTGAGGCAGATGGATGTTTTCCCATTCTTTTTCGTAAGTTCCACATATGGGTTGAAGTAAGCAAGATATGCATATGAATGTTTTATAACGGGTGTTGCTGCACTAATGCGCATTCCTTTTAAAATTGCTTTTTTGTTTTTCTTGATTATACTGAGTTTTGTAGATTTTTGGCGAAAACTCTTCATTTTCTTACACATCTTGGAAAATGAAGGATTCGGATTTTTCACAGTAATTGTCCATTTCAGCGTTTGGTAATTTGCATGCAAATGCGTGGAAATATATGCGGTAATTGTGGTAGTTCCCTTTCTCTTTGCCATTACTTTGCCATTCTGGGAAACAGATGCAATGGACGGATTTTTTGATGACCATCTGACAGCATATTGGGCCTGTTCGGGCTGGCAGTATATATCTAGGCTTTCTGACTTGCCCTTTGTCAATGTGAGGCGTTTCAAGTCCGCGCTAAATTCAGGGTATTCCAACGTAGCATGATAGACAGAATAAATTGTGGCATCGAAATCTGTAAGATAGGAAACCGCAGTGATTGTTATGGTATAGTTTCCTGCCGGCAATTCACCGGTAATGTATGCCATACTTTCAAATACTACTGCAAAAGATTTTTTATAAACAGGTGTTCCGTCGGATGCTGATACCGTGATAGATACATCGCCATAGGTATCATCTGTGAAGGAAAAGTATAATTTGCCAGTTCGCTTTAAGGACACGGTGGAATTGAGTGCCTCTCCTCCCTGGGCATTTTCAATGTACAAATTATCCAATTCGATCTTGTTCTCTGCAGATGCTTTCTTCCCTTGGCCAAACATCAATGCAGAAAGCAAAAATATGGCTGTCGCCAATAAGGTTTTTTTCCATTTCATAATGTTTCCTCCTTTTTTGTCTCCTAATGTCATTCGTGTCATAATTCATGCCGTGGTTTTTGGTTTAACCCAACTTGCGAGATAAATACGCCAGTATTTATTATATCATGAACTTCGTTCATGATCCTTGTTACGCCCTCGCAAGCAAGTTTGCTCGATCCGCTTATCATTATATCATAAAAATAGGATGCTTTTATATATTTCAAGCAAAAAACTATTGCATAATATTGAATGCGGTCTGCAAAAGTGTAAATTATTGAGGGATAATGGGAAATTATCCTCCTCATGCATTCAACCGTGAATTGTAACATGTCAGAGGATTCTGTTAGCCCTGTCCCTATGACAAATGTCACAGGGAGAAACTGACACATGACACTACCCCCGCCGCTAGGGATTTTGTATATTGGAATCACGATCATATTTGTGCCGGAAAGACTGGCATGCATGGAAGAATGAAATGAGTGAATAGGGGACTGCAAATTGAATGATTTACAGTTCCGAAAGAAAGAATGGAGGACTTATATGATACGTATTGAAAATTTGGTGAAGAGATATGGGGAACTGGTGGCTCTGGACCATCTCAATCTGAAGGTACAGAAGGGGGAAATCTTCGGGCTGCTGGGGCCGAACGGCTGTGGAAAGACGACGGCAATCAACTGCCTTCTGGCTCTGTTGCGCTTCGACAAGGGTAATATCGAGATTCAGGGCCAGGAGATGCGCCCGGACAATTACGGGCTGAAGGCGAAGATTGGCATCGTTCCCCAGGAGGTGGCGGTATTCCAGGAACTGACCGTGGTGGAAAATATTGATTATTTCTGCGGGCTGTATGTGAGGGATAAGGATATGCGGAGGGCGTATGTGGAGGAGGCCATCGCTTTCGTGGAACTGGAGAGCCATCGGAAGATGCGTCCCAAGCAGCTGTCGGGCGGCTTGCTGAGGAGGCTGAACATAGCCTGCGGGATTGTCCATAAGCCGGAAATCATTATTCTGGATGAGCCGACGGTGGCGGTGGACCCCCAGAGCCGCAACAAGATTCTGGAAAATATCTGCCGTCTGAATGAGGAGGGGGCGACGATTATCTATACCTCCCACTACATGGAAGAGGTGGAGCAGATTTGTACCCGCATTGCCATCCTGGATCACGGGAGGTGCATTGCCCAGGGCACGAAGGAAGAACTGAAAAATATGATTAAGACGGGAGAGACCATTACCATTGAGGGCATCGGGCTTGAGGAGGAGCAGTTGGAAAGGCTGCGGGAGCTTCCCCATGTCTTTGCGGTGGATTATGGGGAAAATCAGCTGGTGGTGCGGTGCAGCAGCGCCAAGCACAATCTGATCCGGGTGCTGGGAAGCCTGCAGGAGCAGGATATTTCCTTTGGAAAGGTGTATTCTGAACTGCCCACGCTGAACGATGTATTTTTGGAGATTACGGGAAAGGAACTGCGGGACTAATAACAGGGATAGGAGAGGAAGAGATATGCTGCATCTTATGAAATATCGGGGAAAGATAACTTTGAATGAGAAGACCACGGTCTTTTGGTCCTTTATATTTGCGTTCATCCTGACCACGCTGATGTATATGGCATTTGGCGGGATGAGCACTACGCCGGACACCATGGAGACGGCGTTGGTGATGGAGAATCAGGGGGAGACGGCGAAGGCGTTAAAGAGCGTCCTAACCATGCTGGAAAATTCTGAGGAAAAACTGATTGCCGTAAAAGAAATGACCAGGGAAGAGGCGGAGAAGAAATTAGAAGATGACGAAATTAGCGGAATATTTATCGCTGGGGAGCAGCCGGAACTTCAGGTGGGTGAAAATGGGCTGGAGCAGAGCATTCTCCAGGTAATTATGGAGCAGTTCCAGAGCCGGATGAATTTTATCTCTGACGTGAGCAGGGAGAAGCCGGAGAACCAGGCGGCGGCAATGGTATCTATAATGAAGAATGCAAATGCCGTCTATGTGGAGGAGGGGGCCTTGGGCGGGGAGAAGCCCGATCCCTTTATCCAGTATTTCTTTGCGGTGATTGCCATGACCTGTCTCTTTGGGTGCTATCTTGGGATGGATGTCGCCACTCAGCTGCAGGGAAATGTGGGAGCGGTGGGAGCCAGGAGGATGGTGTCTTCTACCAGCAAGATTAAAATGTTTTTCTGCGATGTGGGAATTGCCTTCGTGGCGGATTTCGTGGTGACGATCTTGCTGATGTGCTATATGAGATATGTCCTGAAACTGGAGATTGGGGATGACTGGCCCAGGATGCTGCTGATTGCCTTTGTGGGCTGCCTGATGGGGGTTGCCATCGGGGTATGGGTTGGAAGCATGACTAAGATTAGCGAGGGTGTAAAGGTTGGGATATTGACGCTGACAGGGCTTTTCAGCAGCTTCCTGTCAGGGCTGATGATCAGCGATATCAAGGGCGTGCTGGAGCAGTCCTGCCCTATCATAAACAGGCTTAACCCTGCCTCGCTGATTACCGATGCCCTGTACAGCATTACCATGTTTCCTGACCATGCCAGGTTCATCAGGGATATCGCGACCCTTGTGGCAATGGCACTGGCCTTATTCGGAACAGCGTTTTATAAGATGAGGAGGGTTCGCTATGACAGTATTTAAAGGGTATCTATTAATGGCAAAGAAATATGCTAGGAGCATATTGATGTATGTGGGGATATTTTCCGTCCTTGCGGTGGCGATTTCAATGAGTTCGGGCAGCAGCGTGGAGAAGGGATTTACAGCGGACAAAGTGAATATCATGCTGGTGGACGAGGATGATAGCCGGCTTTCCGGGATTGTGGAGGCTTACCTTGAAAAGCATCATAAACTTACGAAGGCGGAATATGATAAAAATAAGCTGTATGAGGCGCTGTATTATCAGCAGACGGACCTGGTTCTTAGGATTCCGAAAGGGATGGAAGAGCATGCCGGGACGGGAAAGAACACCATTGAGATGACGCAGGCGCCAGGGAACTTTGACGGAGTATATGTGGAGCAGCAGATTAGCCGGCTTTTGGCGGGCATCCTGGATTATCAGAATGCAGGTTTTACCATGGAGGAGGGCTATCAGAAGATTCAGGATGCCCCGGAGGCGAAGGTGTCCGTGACGAATCTTCAAGGGGAGAATGGCAATTACAGCAATTTCTTCCGCTGCGTGCCTTATATGTTCATCGCCGGATTGGGAAGCGGCGTGGCTTCCGTGGTCTTTGCCTTCCGCAAGAGGCAGGTGAAGAATCGCATGATGGCGTCAGCCATCCCCTTCGTCAGGCAGAATGCCGAGGGGATGCTGGCAATCTTCCTAGTGGGTCTTTTGGTATTGGCCGCCACTGTGGCAGGGGCGGTGGTGTGCTTTGGCCGAGGATTTTTGTTCGATGGCTTATTTCCGTATTATTTAACCAATCTTTTCATCGATATGCTCCTGGCCCTTGCCATAGCATTTCTGGTGGGATTGCTGGCGAAGAAAGAGATGACGGTGACCATGTGCATCACGCCCCTGTCTCTGGCATTTTCCTTCCTGGGAGGCGTGTTCATGCCCACGGAATTTCTTTCTGAGAAAGTGCAGACGTTGGCAAAATTTATTCCTGTTTACTGGTATGAGGTTGTCAATGAGCTTCTAATGCGTTATTCTAATATCAATGGAACAATAAGAACCCAGATCTTGCAGGCATATGGGATGCAGATTCTTTTCGTGGCAGCGATTTTTGCGGTAGGGATGGTGATTGCCAAGTATCAGCAGCAGGAAACTTAAGGAGCAGATGGAGATGTAGTAACAATTAGTTGTTACTATTCACAGCTGTTCATCTCATCATGCGATAGCCCCGCTACCTGTCGGCATCGGTCGTTGCTAACGCAACTATGGCTTCTACACTCCGTTTCGGTCCGTGCTGAACAGACATCCACTGGATGTCTAGCACCTTATGATGGGATGAACAGCTTCCACAGCCAATTTCTAGAAAATAGCCAGAATCTTATGTGCAAGCACAACGATTCTGTTTTTTTCTAGAAATAACTGTGAATAGTAACAACAATTCAGAATGGAGGAAATGCAGAATGATGGAAGAGATGACATATGTTTGGAGGGATAGGAAGCGGAATTTCCTAGGGCTTCCCTGGACTTTTACCAAGTATGCCCTGACTCAGGACCGCTTGTTTATTACCACGGGGTTGCTTAGAACCGAGGAGGACGAGGTGCGCCTATATCGGATTTTGGACATCACTAAGTCCAAGACTTTGTGGCAGAAGATTTTTGGCATGGGAACCATCAAGGTTTCTTCCGCAGACAAATCCTTGGGGAACTTTGAACTGAAGAATGTGAAGGGTGTGGATGAGGTGAAGGAGACGCTATCCCGCCTGGTGGAGGAGTGCCGGGATAAGAAGCGCGTCACCAACCGGGAGTTCATGGGGGATGATTTGGACGGGGATGGCCAGGGATAGTTATTCTATGATACTTTGGTGTGGAAATGTTCCCTGGCTAACATCAGGTTTAGCGGAGATTGCAGTTTTTGGGTGAAGAATTTCACCGCAATGCCTGTCAGCAGGGCGGAGATGATGGTGCCTTCCCTTGTTCCCACGATGGAGAAGTGGAAAAATGCTAGGGATAGAGCCAGCGCGAGGATGACGCACGTCACGTCAAAGGCTATTTTCACATTGCCAAAATCTTTGCGCATGCCATCTGAAATGGCTTTGACAAATGCCTCCCCAGAGTTCATAATGACGTTTGCGGTGACAGAGAGCGCAATGCCAAATCCTAGGATTATGATTCCTGCTACCACCATCATCAAGCGGGCTGGATAAGAACTGACTGGAATGAAAGACACGACCCACATTCCAAAATCAGTGAACCAGCCAAAGAGAAATGACAGTGGAACCTGCAGAAATTGCATGGGCTGAAAATTTTTGCGAAGTATGGCAATCTGTCCCGCAATTAAAATGCAGTTCCAGATAATCAACCATGTTCCCAGAGAGAGGAAACTGAATTTGCAGCTCATGACATTTGCCACGGAGGAAATGGGCGATACGCCCAGTTCCCCATGCTTTGTGAATGCAACTCCCAGGGCGGCGAAAAATAGGCTTATGATAAATAGCAGGTATCGCTTTGCAATCTCCCTCTTTGTCATTTCATTTTCCTCCTTTTGCGTTCATATTCTTCATGATTTTGGAGAGGAGTGCGTTTAATTGCTCCTCTTCTTTCAACGTAAAGCCGGCAAGGGCTTTTTTTTCTATTTTTTGAAATTCCGTGTCTACCCATGTGGATAATTCCTTGCCCGCATCTGTCAGAAAGACAAATAGGCTGCGTCGGTTTCCGTTTAAGGGCTTGCGGGTAATCAAGCCTTTGCCTTCCATGCCCGCCAGAACAGAAGTGAGGCTGGCGGGTTCGATATGGCATGCCAATGCTATTTCTTTCTGCACGGTGCCATCGTGGTCTCTCAGATAGTCCAGGACTTTTGGCTGGCCGGAAGTAAGCCCGGTGTCTTTGGTTTCTGCCAGCAAGGCCTTCTGAAAGAGCAGATGATTGCTCATAAGTAGATAATGAAGGGATTCTTTCATGTCACGCTCCTTTGACTGTGATAATTCTAACAATTAGAATTCTAATAGAATTATATGCGTTTTGTCAAAAAAGTCAAGGGCATTTTAAATTATTCCCTACCAATGAAAGGCGTGTTATTTATCATGGTATGAAAGGCAGTGTTGCTTAAAAAATAAATCAAATTGGTGAAAACATATTTTCCTTCGACGCAAAATAGGGTATAATGTATGATTGGTGGGATGTTTTTGTCAAGAAATCATTCTCTGGAAACAGATTTATAGAAGAGGCGCGAGTATAGAAGAATCGGACGAAGCGAGAGGCATTTGGAGGGATCAGGTGAAGAGCATTCAGATGGAATTGCCAGAAGATGTGGTAGCTATTATTCATATATTGGAGCGAGCAGGATACGAGGCATATGCAGTGGGCGGATGCGTCCGGGATACGATTTTGAAGAGGAATCCTCAGGACTGGGATATTACTACGTCCGCTAAGCCGGAGCAGATCAAGAGCCTGTTTCCGAAGACCGTTGATACGGGCATTCAGCACGGCACGGTTACGGTGCTGCGGAACCATGTGGGTTATGAGGTGACGACTTACCGCATTGACGGGGAATACGAGGATAGCCGCCATCCTAGCAGCGTGGAATTTACAGATAATCTGGCATTGGATTTGGAGCGGCGGGACTTTACTATCAATGCTATGGCGTACAATGACAGCAGGGGACTGGTGGATGAATTTCAGGGAATGGAAGACTTGGAGGCGGGCGTAATCCGCTGCGTGGGGAATCCGGGGGACCGTTTTGACGAGGATGCCTTGCGAATGCTGCGGGCGGTGCGGTTTTCCGGCCAGCTTTGCTTTTCTGTGGAGGCAAAGACCAGGCAGGCGGCCCGGGAGCGTGCGGCACATCTGAATCAGATAAGTGCGGAGCGCATCCGGGTGGAACTGACAAAGCTTTTGGTGGCCCGGGATGCGGGAAGGATTCGCGATGCATATCATATGGGAATGACCAAGGTGTTTCTGCCGGAACTGGATGAGATGATGGAATGGGAGCAGAGGAATCCCCACCATATTTATACGGTGGGAGAGCACAGCATTCGCAGCGTGGAAATCATGAATTTGTTTTTTGGCAGATATGGGGGCGGCTGGGACACGGGGGCGATTCCGAACCATGTGCGGAAGAATGCAGAGGAACTGGCAGCCGGCCTTTCGGAAAAGCAGCATATGATGCTGTGCGTTGCCATGCTTCTCCATGACTTAGGAAAATTGGAAACTATGACGATAGATGAAGAGGGAATCGGTCATTTTTATGGTCACCCGGAGGTGAGCAAGAAGAAGGCGTCTAGAATCCTTAGGCGCCTTACTTTCGATAATGAGACGATTGATACCGTAAAGCGGCTGATTCTGTTTCACGATTATCAGTTCGGGGAGCGGGAGAAGTCTATGAGAAAGGCGGTTGCCAAGATTGGGAGAGACCTGATGCCCATGCTGTTTCTGGTGCGGTACAGCGATATCTTGGCCCAGAATCCGGATATGGCGGGGGAGAAAATTGCCCGTCTGGATCGGGGGATTCTGCTGTGGAGGCAGGTGGAGGCGTCTGGGGCGGCCCTCACATTGAAGGAGCTGGACGTTACTGGCCGGGACGTGATGTCCTTGGGCGTGGCGCCGGGGCCGGAGGTGGGAGCGTACCTGCGCCGGGCTTTGGAGTGGGTTCTGGAGTGCCCTGATTGCAATAACAAAGAGACGCTACTGGACTATCTGAGAGATGAGATAGGAAAGGGCAGGTAACATAAACTAGGTTTGTGCTGCTAGCTGCTTGCACAAGCCTGCAAGGACTTTGGTTCTTTTTATGCGGCAATATGGCTTAGGCGAACGAAGTTCACAAACGAACGAAGTTCGTTATGCAGAAATGAGGAAAACTATGGAATTAAATATAGGCTTGGACAAAATGTCCCCAGTGATGAGAACCCAGTTTTATATTGAAAACCTGACAATGATTTTCAACCCTCAGGCACTGTTCAGCGATGGCACGGAGGCCTATCGGTCTCCTGCGGAGCCCCAGGCATATGATTATATGACCATTCGTTTTCGGGCGGGCAGGGAAAATATAGACGAAGTTTACTTGGTGGTAGGCAAAGAGAAAAAACTGATGGAAAAGCGTTATAGCGATAGGCTGTTCGATTACTATGAGAGCGGCATTCAGCTGGGGACGGAGCGGGTAGAATATTATTTTGAGGTGCATGGGGGCGCTATGACCTGCTGTTACAATAGCGTGGGAGTGTGCCAGGGGGCAGAGCCGTATTATAATTTCTGGGTGAAGCCTTCCTTTTCTACTCCGGCCTGGGCTAAAGGAGCGATTTTTTACCAGATTTATGTGGACCGTTTCTACAATGGGGATCGGAGCAATGACGTGGAGACGGACGAATATTTTTATATCGGCGAGGGGACTACCCGCGTAGCAGACTGGCACAAATATCCCGCCGAGATGGGGGTGCGGGAATTTTACGGAGGAGATCTCGCCGGCGTGATGAAGAAGCTGGATTACCTCCAGGATTTGGGCGTGGAGGTCATCTATTTCAACCCGTTGTTCGTGTCTCCTTCCAACCACAAGTATGATATTCAGGATTATGATTATATTGACCCCCATGTGGGAAAGATCGTGAAGGATGAGGGGGAGCTTTTGCAGCGGGGGGAGAATGGGGAGCTGATATGCGACCCTGTACATCCCAATAAGTCTGCCAGCCGATATGTGTGCCGGGTGACGGATAAGGAGAACCTGGAGGCCAGCAATAAGTTTTTTGCGGAGTTTGTGGAGGAAGTGCATCGGAGGGGAATGCGGGTGATTCTGGACGGCGTATTCAATCACTGCGGTTCTTTTAACAAATGGCTGGATAAGGAGTGCATTTACGAGGATGCCCAGGGGTATCAGAAGGGCGCCCATGTGGCTGCGGAAAGCCCGTATCGCAATTATTTTAAGTTTTATGAGGAAACCTGGCCATATAATAATGATTATGATGGCTGGTGGGGGCACGATACCCTGCCCAAGTTAAATTACGAGGAGTCGAAGGAACTTTTTGACTACGTGATGCATGTTGCTAGAAAATGGGTATCCCCCCCCTACAATGCGGATGGCTGGAGGTTGGACGTGGCGGCCGACCTGGGCCATTCCCCGGAATACAATCATTTCTTCTGGCAGCAGTTTCGGAAGAATGTGAAGGAGGCCAACCCGGATGCCATTATCCTGGCGGAGCATTATGGAGACCCTACGGATTGGCTGGGGGGAGACCAGTGGGATACGGTAATGAACTATGATGCCTTTATGGAGCCGATTACCTGGTTCCTTACCGGAGTGGAGAAGCATAGCGATGAATACCGGGAGGATTTGAAGGGGAATGCGGACGCATTCTTTGGCTCTATGCGCCATTTTATGACCAGGTTCTGCACCCAGTCGCTGCAGGTGGCCATGAACGAGCTTTCCAACCATGATCATTCCCGCTTTCTCACCAGGACGAACAGCCAGGTGGGAAGGACCAATTCACGGGGAGCGGAAGCGGCAAATCAGGGCGTGGATAAGGCGGTGTTCCGCCTGGGCGTGATGATTCAGATGACCTGGCCGGGAGCGCCTACCCTCTACTACGGCGACGAGGCTGGGTTGTGCGGCTGGACGGATCCGGATAACCGCAGGGCGTATCCTTGGGGGCATGAGGATATGGAATTGATCCAGTACCACAAGGAATTGATTCAGATACACAAGAGCTACCAGGCGTTAAAGACGGGTTCCATTCTCTTTCTGAATGGGGAATATAATTTGATTTGCTATGGTCGTTTTGACGAGAAAGATAAGATGGTAGTGGTGATTAACCGGGGTGAAGATGCCAGGGAACTGGATATTCCGGTATGGCGGCTGGGCGTGACATACCAGCAGAGGATGGCTAGGATATACAGCACTTCCAGGGATGGATTTTCCGACGAGACCCAGATGTACAAAGTGGAAAATGGCATGATTCACGTAAATTGCCCTGGGGTATCGGGGATAATCATTGAGGATATCGAGGGGCTGGCATAAAAGAGAGGTAGGTACGATTGAAAAAGTTTGAGGGATGGATGCAAGAGAGAGGCAGGGCGGTTGTGATGATACTGTCGCTTTCTGTCGCTCTATGCATGGTGGCGGAGTTTCATCGGGGGAGAGAGGCGTATCTCCCAGCAGTGGGGGCGAATGTATCCATGTTGTCAGATTCTGGCGGGATGGAAGATCTGGGCGGGGACAGCCTGGCATCTGCGCCCACGAGGGCGGCATCATCCGAGATAGGAAAAGATTCTGGGACAGAGGCTGATTCCGAGGAGAATAGCGCATTTGAGGGCAAGCCGTCTTCCGGCAGGGAGAGCGGATTGGAGAATGCCGCTATCTGCCTGGGCTTTGCCGGGGACATCTGTCTGGACGAGACCAGTGCCGTGATGCGGCATATGGAGAGGGAGGGCGGCTTGGAAAAGGTCATCAGCCCTGAATTGATACGGAAGATGAATGGTTACGATGCCATGGTGATCAACAATGAATTCAGCGTGAGCCGTCGGGGGAAGAAGATGGCGGGAAAGGCTTATACTTTCCGCAGCCATCCATCCAATCTCAGATATTTAAAGCAGTTGGGGGTGGATGTGGCGGGGCTTGCCAATAACCATGTTTACGATTATGGGAAAACCGCTTTTCTGGATACCCTTCACCACTTGAAAGATGCCGGGTTCCAGACCGTGGGAGCAGGGGCCGACATTCGGGAGGCAAAGCGGCCCGCCTATCTGAAGATTAAGGGAAAAACCATTGCGATCGTGGCGGCCACCAGGGCGGAAAAATATGTTCTGACGCCTGGGGCGGGAAAAGATTCTCCCGGGGTATTCCGCACCTATGAGGATGGCCGGTATGTGAGGGAAATCAGAAATGCAAAGAAGAAGGCAGATTACGTGATTGCCTATGTGCATTGGGGGACGGAGTACAGCACTGCCTTGGAGGATGCCCAGAGAGAGCAGGCCAGGGACTACATCAATGCTGGAGCGGATGCGGTGGTGGGCGCCCATACCCACTGCATGCAGGGCGTTGGCTATTACAAGGGCGTGCCGATATTCTACAGTCTGGGAAATTTCTGGTTTAATGAAAAGACGCTGTATACCACTGTGCTGGAACTAGGAATCGACAGTGGGGGAAAGTTGGAGGCAAAGATGGTTCCCTGCCTGCAGCGGGGAAAGGAGACGAGGATTCTTAAGAGGAGGGATCAGATTAGGAAATTTATACAATATATCAATGGCATTTCCGAAAATGGGCGGCTGGACAGGCATTGCAATGTCGTGGAGCGTCAAGCGCATTGACGATGCCTGGCAAACTGCATTGTCTGCAAAGTGCGGATAGCCTTGCTGTCAGATCAAGGGAAGGCTGAGGGCGATCATAAGGAAATGAAAAATCTCCTGCGGAAAACCAGATAATGAAAATTGCTGGATTTCGCAGGAGATTTCTGTTATTTTTTCTTTTTTCCGCTAATTTTCTTAGCCTTCTTCACGATGATTTTGCATTTCGCTGATTTGCCGTTGCGTATGGTGGCAGTAATATAGGTTTTTCCAACTTTTCTGCCAGTGACTACCCCTTTCGAGGAAACTGTGGCAATCCTGCTGTTCTGCGTCTGAAAAACAGGCTTTTCCTTGGAGATGCTGGGACGCATGGTCATAGCCAGCTTTGCAGTGGATTGCACCGTAATCTTTTTTTGATTTGAGCGAAAGCGTATGCTGGCTGCTTTCGGGGAAATCTTAAATTTGGAATCAATGGTCTCTGTCTCGTCAAATAGGAAAAATCCATTGCTTTTCGTGACATGAGCGATGACCTTGGCATTGCCGTATCCCGCCCCCGTTACGCGGCAGCTGGAATCGGACAATTTTTTTACCGTCAGCACGGAACTGTCAGAACTTCGGAAGACAACCGACATGTTGTCCTTTACGTTTTGCAGGCTCACCACGCAGGAGTCCCCCTGAAATAGCAATTTGTCATGCCTTTTGAATTTTACCCGCTTGCCGCCGTTCTGGTGTGCCAAGTCGAAGTAAGGGTTCTCCTTGGTGGGCATCGTGAGCTCTTTTGCCTCGGATGCCGTGGCAGGGAGGGCTAAAAAAGCCATGACCAAGGATGCCATTATGGGCATCAAAAGTGTTTTTCTTTTTTTCATAAACAACTCCATTCTAAATAAAACTACATGAATGATACTTTATGTTGTTTTTAGTGTAATGGGCTGGCGTGTCAGAATAGTGGCAGGCAGGCATCTTTTTTTTGACATAATTATTTGGTAGTATTTGTCATATAATATGTGATATTATGGAGGGGATTGCGGAGAAGGATTGGGTTGCGATGGCCGCTCTGGATGCGGTGCGGCAGATAGGAGGAAGGAAATGGAATATGTATTGGTAGCAGATGACAATAAGGACATTACGGGCATTTTGACTGTGTATTTGAAAAAAGAAGGATATGAGCCCCTCATTGCCAAGGATGGCCTGGAGGCGGAGCAGATGTTCGAGCAATATGAGCCAAAGGCGATTTTATTGGATGTGATGATGCCGCTAAAAGACGGATACCAGGTGTGCAAGGATATCCGCAAGAAATCCAGCGTGCCGATTATCTTAATTACCGCCAGGGGCGAAGATTATGATAAAATCATGGGATTGGATATCGGTGCGGATGACTATATTGTCAAGCCTTTCAGCCCCAGCGAAGTGATGGCCAGGCTTCGGGCAGTGCTGAGGCGTCTGGGCAATGGGGAGCCAGGCAAGGAGCAGGAAAACGTATTGCGCATTAATAATATGGTAGTCAATCTGGAAGAGTATTCTTTCCAAGTGGATGGGAAGCGGATTCCCCTGACGAAGAAGGAGATTGAGACCATGTGGACCCTTGCGGAACATCCCAACAAGGTGTTTACCAGGGATAACCTTCTGGATAGCCTTTGGGGATATGATTATTATGGGGACAGCAGGACGGTGGATTCCCATATCAAGCGGCTTCGGGCCAAATTAGACACAGTGGAGCATCCGGCATGGAGCATTAAGACGATTTGGGGCGTAGGATACAAGTTTGAGATTGAGCCGGAGGATATGTAGTCTATGGGGAAGACGGGGAAAAAGAGGAGCAAGAGAGTTGTGTGGTCTTTGTTCCGCTGGCTGCAAGGAAATGACGTGGTTGCCAAATTATACATGTCCTTTGCCTTCATCCTGGCATTGATCGGGGTCCTCACAGGCTTTATTTTCATGGCACTCTATGAAAAGAATTATGTGCGCTCGTATACCAAGCTTCTCACCAAGCAGGGGAAGATCATTTCAAAGCGGGTGTCGGGCTTTGCCTACAGGGAGAGTCAGGACAAGTTTCAGAAATACAATGCTTACGTGGATGAGCTGGAGAGGGCAGAGAATACGGATGTATGGATCGTGTCAAAGAAGAAAGCGGATAAGCCCTTGCCAGAGGAATATGCCAATGCGGATGCGGACGAGGGCAATATTTCCAAAGGGACGCAGAAGCTTTTGACGAAGACTTTTGAAAATGGAAAGATACATTCCAATGCGGAGTATGACAGTACCTATGGCATGACGACCTTGAGCGTTGTGCTGCCAGTGGTAGACAGGGAGACTGGAGAGACTTGCGGTGCCGTGATGATGGTATCCATGATAGACAGGCAGACTATGGGGATTCGGGAGGGGAAATACCTGATCGTCCTAAGCGTTCTGCTGGCCTTTGTGATTTCTTACGTGGTTGCCATGCTATTTGCCAGATACCTTTCCACGCCTCTCTCCAGAATAGGAAAAAATATCTCCAAGCTTGCCGGGGGGGATTATAGCAGGATTTCGGTGAAGAAGCCTCGCTCCCAGATTGGCATTTTGGAAAAATCTTTGGATTATCTTGCGGGGCGTCTGCGACATGCTGAAATGGAGCGGGAGGAGCTGGAGCAGGTGCGTCGGGATTTCTTTGCCAATGTATCCCATGAATTGCGCACGCCTATCACGGTGATCCGAGGCTATACGGAGACGCTGGCAGACGGGGTGATAGAGGAGCCTGGCCAGGTGCGGGAACTGCACCAGAAGATGCTGCAGGAGTGCCAGGGGATGGAGCGGTTGGTAGAGGACTTGTTCGTTCTTTCTAAAATGCAGAACCCGGATTTCCAGATCGAGAAGGAGCCGGTGAGCCTGATGCAGATATTTGGCGACGTGCTTCGCAGCGGAAGGATGCTGGCGCAGGAAAAGGAGATTTCTATTGACTTTCAGGCGCCTCAGGGGGAACCTTGCCTTATGCTGGGGGATTATGGCAGATTGCGTCAGATGTTTCTGGTTATTTTGGATAATGCCGTGAAATTTTCTCACCCAAAGGGGCAGGTGGAAATCAGCCTGGCTAGAAATGAGGGCAGGCTGATGATATCCATTCGGGATTTCGGGGTGGGAATCTCGGAAGAGCAGATTCCTTATATCTTTGAGAAGTTCTATACTTCCAAGATGCGGCAGAATGAGAAGGGCACGGGGTTGGGCCTGATGATTGCCAGGCAGATCGCCCTCCGCCATGGGGGGGACATCACTGTGGAGAGCCAGGAGGGCAAGGGCGCGGCATTCTTTTTCGACTTTGAGGAGTGTACTTCCACCGAGGGGTTTGAATAGTAACATTCATCCAAAAAAATGCAAAAATTTTTTCTTTTTTATAGTTGTAATTTTTATTAAAAATGTATATACTTTAATTACAGGTTTTACAGAGTAGTGGGTAATACACCTGGGGTGTTCGATAACTCCTGATATTTTGAACCTACACTTTATGATTGGGATTCCTACATTTTTGCACAGATGCCAGGCCGCCTTGCAGCGGAAGGCAGAAGTGCGGATGCGGTTGCCCACCTAGCGATTGGCTAGGACTCAAAATTCAGGAACCGGCATTTTGGGTGCTACGTAAAAATGAAACTGCCAGCAGTATCTACTGCTGGCAGTTCTTTTGCAGAGCATGGCCATTACTTGTTGCAAGGGCACGCATCGGCGTTCCCTTTTTTGGTTGCTCCCTTTACCGATTTATGGTAAAATAATAAAGATAGTGAAGGCTGGGGTAACAAAGATTATAGGGAGAATGACACTGTGGAGGCAATAAAGAAGATTGAAATAGAAGAGATTGTCAAGGGGATTCCTGGTGGTTTTTTCATTTATTATGCGAATGGGGCAGAAGAGATTATTTATGCCAATCAGGAAGTTGTCTACCTGTATGGCTGTGACACCAGAGATGAATTCTTGGAGTATACCAATGGCTCTTTTAAGGGAATGGTCCATCCGGAGGACTTGGAGCGGGTGGAGAAGAGCATTGCGGATCAGATTGCTGGCAATCCAAGGAATTTTGACTATGTGGAGTACCGGGCGCTGCCAAAGGGCGGCGGGGTCAAATGGATTGAAGACTTTGGGCATTTTGTAAAAAGCGATATCTACGGAGAGGTTTTTTATGTATTTATTACGGATGTTACAGAGAAGATGGAGCGCAATATCAAGCAGAAGAAGAGGCTGATGAACCTTGCGATTGACCAGGAACTTTTGCGGAAATCCCTGGAAAGCACGGTGTATTCTTTTGTGAAAGTATATATGATCAATCTCAGGGATGGATATTCCCGTGAAATTTATCCTGATATCAGCAATGAGGAGAATAAAAAATACATAGATGCGATAGATGCCTATATTACTCCTGAGAATGTGATGGAGGAGGAGGGGAGGAGGCTTCGCATCCTGCTCCAGCCGGAGCATTTGCAGAAGGCCCTGGTGGAGAGGGATAGCGTGGAGTACCGATATCGGCGCAAGTTGCCGGATTCCTCAGTGGAATGGTGCGTGATGGTATTTACTGTCAGTGACAGGGACAAGGGGCTTCCTATTACAGTGACCCTGGGCATTCGCAGCATTGAGAAATTGATTCAGAAAGAGAACCAGCAGAGGCTCCTTCTGGAGAGTGCCTTTATGCGGGCAAGGCAGGCAAGCGAGGCTAAGACCATATTCTTAGCAAATATGTCTCATGATATCAGGACGCCGATGAATGCAGTGGTTGGCTTTGCGGAATTGGGATTGCGGCATGGGAATAGCCCGGAAAAGATGAGGGAATGCCTAAGGAAGATTCAGGATTCCTCCCAGGTGCTGCTGCGCCTGATTGATGATATTCTAGATATGAGCCGCATTGAGGCGGACAGGCTGCGCATCGAGCCGGAGAGTTATGATTTGTTGGAAATCATGCCCCAGGTATACCAGATGGTGGAGAAGGAGATCCATGACAAGGGATTGAAGTTTAGTTATGATTTTTCCGGGATAAAGGACAGGGTGGTATTCTGCGACCCTACCCGCATGAAGCAGGTGCTATATAATCTGGTTGGCAATGCAGTTAAATTTACGCCTGCGGGAGGAAAGATCGATGTGAGAATCAGCCAGTATGAATCCCTCAGTAACGGCATAGAAAATTATGAGTTTATAATTCGGGATACAGGAATCGGGATTGCGTCAGAGTTTCTAGCCAAGATATTCATTCCCTTTGAGAGGGAGAAGAATACTACCGTGTCGGGGAACTTTGGCGTGGGGCTTGGTCTTCCCATCACGAAAAATATAGTGGACTTGATGAATGGAAGCATTGAGACAGAGAGCGAAGTGGGAAAGGGGAGTACTTTTATCGTCCGCATTCCCTTCCAGGTTGTGCGGGAGATGGAGGAGCAAGAGGCCCATGCCCAGGAAGATCAGCATACCTTTTCAGGATTGGCGGGAAAGCAGGTGCTTCTTGTGGAAGATAATGAACTGAACCGGGAAATTGCGAGAGAGCTGCTGGAGGAGTATCATTTGCTGGTGGACGAGGCAGAGGATGGGGATATTGCTTTGGAAATGCTGCAGAATGGGGAGAAGGAGTATGATGTGATTCTGATGGACATTCAGATGCCTAGGATGAATGGGTATGAGGCTACGAAGGCTATCAGGGGTCTTTCAGGCAGCAAATTTTCTCGGATTCCCATTATTGCCCTGTCTGCCAATGCGTTTGAAGAAGATAAGCGCATGGCGATTTCAAGCGGCATGAACCACCACCTCTCAAAGCCCATGGATATTGAGAAGGTGCTTTACACGATGAAGCAGTTGCTGGACGCAGAATAGATAAAAAAGAACCTCGGTTCTGATTTGGCTTGCGCCGTATGGGAAATAGTAACTTAGATTAATTTAGATATAGAAACGGAGGAAGGGAAAGTGGCACAAAAAGGAGATTTATTATCATTTCGTCCAGATATCAAGGTGCTGGACGCAACCATTCGCGATGGGGGGCTGGTGAATGATTTTTATTTTAAGGATGATCTGGTCAAGGCTTTGTATCGGGCGAATGTAAAGTCTGGCGTTGATTATATGGAGTTCGGCTACCGCGCAGACAAGGAGATGTTTGACGAAGATAAATTTGGAAAGTGGAAGTTTGCCACAGATGAACAGATTCGTGAAATCGTGGGAGAGAACGATACGGATTTGAAAATTTCTATCATGGCTGACGTGGGCAGATGCAATTATAAAGAGGATATCCATGAGCGCAGTGAAAGCCCGGTGGACTTGGTTCGGGTGGCGACTTATGTGAACACCATGCCTGCGGCGATCGATATGATTGAGGATGCCCATCGAAAGGGATATGAGACTACCTGCAATATCATGGCCCTGTCAAATGCCAAGGAATCTGACCTTGACATGGCGTTGGAGATGCTGGGGAAGAGCCCGGTGGACGGGATTTATATCGTGGATAGCTTTGGATCCCTTTTTCCGGAGCAGATTCGCAGGATTTCGGAACAGTATATGGAAGTGGGAGAGAAGTATGGTAAGTACATTGGCATGCATGCCCACAATAACCAGCAGCTGGCATTTGCCAATACCATTGAGTCCTGCAGCCAGGGCGTGTCCTATCTGGATGCTACCATGGGAGGCATGGGCCGGGGAGCGGGAAACTGCTCTATGGAGTTGTTGCTGGGTTTTCTGAAGAATCCCAAATACAAGCTGTTCCCTGTCATTAAGTTTGTGGAGAAATATATTGAGCCGCTGAGAGCGGAAGGCATTGAGTGGGGATTTGCCATTCCCTATCTCCTGACAGGCCATCTGAATCAGCACCCTCGAGCAGCCATTGCCGCTATGAAGGAGGGCAGGAAAGATTATTCGGAATTCTATAAGGAAATCATAGATAAAGATTGATGAGGGCATGCGTAGGCTGTCTGATAGCGGGAAATAGGATAGGGGAAGCATTGGAATTATTGATAGGAAATGAGGCTGGGAAATGACAGAGCGAAAACCGATAGGCGTGTTTGACTCCGGCGTGGGTGGCATCAGCGTGTTGCGGGAGTTGATGAGACTGATGCCGGGAGAGGATTTTCTCTATCTGGGGGATTCTGTCCATGCGCCTTATGGGACGAAGGCTTTGGAGGAAGTGAGACGCCTTACCATTAAAAATGTGGAACTTCTTCTGGAGAGGGGAGCCAAGTCTATTGTAATTGCCTGCAATACTGCCACTAGTGCCGCCGTGGCACTTCTCAGGAAGAAGTATCCTGACTTGCCATTGGTAGGAATCGAACCGGCAATCAAGCCCGCGGTCTTGGAGAATCCTCGGGCTCGCGTGGTGGTGATGGCAACGCCTATGACGTTGCGCCAGGAGAAATTCCAGAAACTGATGGGCATGTATGAGGAAAAGGCGGAAATTCTGCCCTTGCCTTGCCCGGGGCTGATGGAGTTTGTAGAGCGAGGAGATTTGGAGAGCCAGGAGCTTCGCAGATACCTGACAGAACTTTTCTGGACGGTTTCGGAGAAGCCTGTGGAGGTCATCGTGCTTGGCTGCACCCACTATCCCTTTGCCAGGGATATGATTCAGGAAGTGGTGGGGGAACAGGTGAAGATTTATGATGGCGGGAATGGAACGGCCAGGGAGATGAGGCGTCGCTTGGAGGAGGCAGGATTGAGAAATCCTTCCTCGGAAGGGGGGGCGGTGACATTTCTGAACAGTCGGAACACGACGGAAGAGCAGGAATTATGCAATTTTTTATTGCACCGATAAGGGAAGAGGGAATGTGGGCCAATCTCGCATTCCCTTTTCCTGATGGGGCGCAGCCATGCTTTGGGCGGCGTTCTCTTCGTGGGACAGACATCCATCATAATATATGAAATTTAAGCATAATATAATAAATACTGGCGTATTTATCTTGCAAGTTGCTTTGCAACTTGGATTATGCCAGAAACCATGGCATGAATTATGATATAATGATATAATGATAGGTGGACCGAGCAAGCTTGCTTGTGAGGGCCAGGCAAGATCATGAACGAAGTTCATGATATAATGATTAGGGTATTTTTTATAGCCACGGTTTGGCACAAAGTTACATTATAAACAGTTAGGCAAAAGCTGGCATGGCTGGCGATGCAGAAATGAGGAGTGATATGAGAAAGACAAAGATTGTATGCACGATGGGACCGGCGGTGAGCCAGGATGAAAGAGTGGAGGCGTTAATTGAGGCTGGGATGAATGTTGCCAGGCTGAATTTTTCCCACGGAAGCCACGCCCAGCAGAAGGAGCAGCTGGATCGGGTTGTGAGGGCCAGGGAGAAGCTGGGAAAGTATGTGGCGATTCTTCTAGATACCAAAGGGCCGGAGGTCCGCATCAGGGAGATGAAGGATGGACAGGTCTCCTTGCAGATGGGGCAGGAGTATACGCTTGTCTGCGGTGATGATAACTTGGTGGGGGATGAGAATCAGGCGGCGGTAACCTATGAATACCTTTATGAAGATATCAAGGCGGGGACGACCATTCTTCTAGATGACGGGCTGATCGGGCTGACGGTTCTGTCTATTCAGGAAAAGAAGATTAACTGTCGGGTGGAGAATAACGGCGTGCTGAAGAGCCGCAAGGGCGTGAATATTCCAGGCGTTCACATTCGCCTGCCCTATCTCAGCGAGAAGGACAGGGCGGATATCCTGTTCGGGATAGAGAACCAGATTGATTATGTGGCGGCTTCTTTCGTGCGCTCTGCCGCGGATGTGAACCTGATTCGGAACCTTCTGGACGCCAATGGAGGTTCCGGCATCAATATCATTGCCAAGATCGAGAATAAAGAGGGCGTGGACCGAATTGACGAGATTATCGAGGCATCGGACGCTATCATGATCGCCAGGGGAGATATGGGCGTAGAACTTCCGGCGGAGGAAGTGCCTATCCTGCAGAAGATGATTATCAAGAAGGTGTACGAGAAGGGCAAGCAGGTCATCATTGCTACCCAGATGCTGGATTCCATGATGGAGCATCCAAGGGCTACCAGGGCGGAGACTGCGGATGTGGCCAATGCGGTTTATGAGGGGGCCAGTGCGGTGATGCTTTCCGGGGAGACTGCGGCGGGCAAGTTCCCTGTGGAGGCACTGGAGACCATGGTGCGGATTGTGGAGCGCACGGAGGCGGATGTGGATTACGTGAAGCGTTTCTATACCAGGGAGCGGCACTCCAATCCAGACGTGACGGATGCCATCGGGCATGCTACCTGTACCACTGCCTATGATTTGAATGCGGCTGCTATTGTGACGGTGACCAAGTCCGGGCGTTCTGCCAGGATGATTTCCAGATATCGTCCGTACTGCAAGATTATTGCGGGCAGCACTTCTGAGAGGGTTTGCCGCCAGCTAAGCCTTGCCTGGGGGATTATGCCTATCTTCATTGAGGAAAAAGAGGAGATTTTTGAATTGTTTGACCATGCCATCGATGAGGCCAAGAGGAAGGAACTGCTGAGGGAAGGAGATATCGCCGTGATCAATGCGGGGGTGCCTTTGGGCGTGTCGGGCAATACCAATATGATTAAAGTGGTCACGGTGGAATAGGAAGGTTAGGGTTTTGGATTTATAGGACTGTTTTAGAATGAAATATGACTAGAATGGTCCTTTTTTAATTCTTTAATAATATTATAGGTTGACATAATATTATATATATGTATAATTAGATTAACTAAATATAGAAAGGGGAAGAGAGTAACTGGAAATCTGTTGTTTAAAATTGGAGTAAAAGGAGATTTAAGTTGAAGAAATTAAAAAATATTCAGTTATTTTGTCAGATTTTAATCTTAAGTATTGTTCTTTGTTGTGTAACGTTATATTCTTTCAGAGTTAGTGCAATGAGTAATGGGAAGGAACAGAGGAGAGAAGTTCCGAACAAGCAAAAAGAAAAATTGAAAAAATTAGTAACTGATTTTTTTGAAACATACTATGACGGCCTTGTGAACCAAGAGGTGCCTGCATTGGATAAATATGTTCTATCAAATAATAACACGAGTTTATATTTGTCCATGTTAAAAAGTGATGTAGAAAGAAGCATTATTTTAGGGACAGGATATAAAGATTATAAGATGAACATTGTTGAATGTAGTATTGAGTCTTTATCGCAGGATTGTTTCAAAGTTAATTTCCTCTATGATTTAGAATATCATTACAGAATGTCAGAAGATATTTCGTCTGCAGAATATAATAAAAACTTTAAAATAGAAATAAAGTTGATATCTGATAATGAATTGCGTATATCTAAAATCAATTCAAATTCAAAAGAATATGACAATTTTAAAGAAGAAATTACTGAGACATGTATTGCTGAAAATGGGAAATTAAGTGCAAAAAATTATGGAAATAGTTTAAACATTGTTTCAGAAAGAGTGAAATATGAGACGAAAGACATCAAAAATCAACTTGGTATTCATGTTGGGAAAAAATTAAGCCATAATTACGCATATGTTGACTATGATGAAGAGAGAATTGAAAAGGATTATGCATGGGATCGGGCAGGTGATTTATTTTTGAATACACTTGCAAAGTTTGACAATTCAAAAAAAGCATCGGCTGCCTCTAAGCGAACCTACTCAGCAACAAATGCCGTAAAATATGCTAGAAAATATGCAAATGTGGGAAAAGATAAAAAGGGTAAGTTATTATTTTATTATGTGAACGGAAATGATTGTACTAATTTTGTGTCACAATGCGTCTGGGCTGGATACGGAGGTTATGTTTCCGATGACATTAGCAAAACGAAGAAGAGAATTGCGAATAAAACTTACATGACAGGTTCTTGGTATGGAGGGACTGGTGGAGGCCATGCAAATTGGGAAAATGTAACGAAATTTGCAAGTTTTGCATCTGCGTCGAAAACGTATGGACCTCAGGGGAAAATTTATAATAATAACGGAAAATGCACAAAATTATCAGGAATAAAACTTGGTGATGTCATTCAAATGAAATCGGCAAATGCTAGTCGGTATGGTCATAGTTTGTTTGTGACCCAGGTGAATTATACCCCGGGAGCGGGTTCGACATTTTTTGTGTCTTGTCATTCCTATGATGCATTAAATAAAAATCTTGCAGATGTTTACTCAGAATGGGGAAGAAATAGTTATGCGAGGAGGATTTCATTTAGCGATGCGAAATTTAAATAGATTATGTATGTTTTGCGGCTGTGCGTTTCTTGCAGTGAATCTGCTGGGATGCGGGATTTCCCAGAACGGGGGAAAAGATTCGCATAAGAAGGAAGTTGCAGAGAAGAAGGAAGAGAGTAAATTTGATACAGAGGCGGCAAAGCAGGTAGTGGAGAAGGATTGGGATGATGTGGGCTTCAAGTATGCCCCGGAGGATATTTCCGTTTCGAATATCCAGCAATGCAGGAATGGATACCTCTTTGTGATGAAATATCTGGGATCAGGAGCCTGCTGCAATGTGTTTTATGTAGAGAGGCAGGACGGAGATTGGAAGATTCTTGACAGGGCAGAGGGAAATGTGGATATGACTCCGGGAATCAGCATATCAGTCGCCCGGGTGAATGGAAAAAAGGTGGCATGGGGTTCGGTGGGTGAGAGTATTTATGTAAAAAAGAAGGATGCTAGGAAAAATGTTTCTTTCGGGCAATTATGTCTGATATCCAAGACTGGAAAGACTTGCCGGATTCCTATTCAAAATAATCAGACCTATCTGCAAGCTTTGGAATTAAAGGATGTCAAGTCATGGAAAGCATTGGACGGGGATGGAAACCCGATTCTTGACCAGTCATCTTGCAAGAAGGATTATGGGGATGACGTGCTGGAACAGGAAAGCGAATAGGAATCACCCTAGATTAATGCATCGTTGGTTTGGTATCTTGATGGGTATCACGGCATAACGCGGTCAATTCTGATTTCTCCAATTTCTCGGCGATATGCCATAAATATTTTTAAAAGCTCTGGAAAAATGCAGTTGGTTTGGATAGCCAACTGCATTTCCTATATCTGCGATGGACAGGTCGGTCATTTTCAATAATTCTGTCGCCTTCATCATCCGATAGCTGATTAAAAATTCTTGGGGCGTCTTTCCCACGGATTCATGAAATATTTTTCCAAAATAACTGCGGTTGATGCCGCAGTGCTTTGCAATGTCTTCGATGGAGATTTCGTAGGGGAAGTTTTGCTCGATATAATTGATGGCTTCTCGAATATAGAAATCGCTTAACTTTCCAGAGTGATTCATGCGGGTGGAAGACACGGAACGGGTGAGGGCATCCAGGAAGAGATAGAGGTGGCCGATGAGGTGGAAGGGTGTTTCATCCCCGTGGTTCGCGATATACAGCATCTCCTGCATCAAGGTCTCCCGGAATGTCTTGGATGCGGCGTGATAGATTGGCTGGTCGGGAGAGAAGCCGGAAATGTCCAGCGTCTCCTTAACCCGAAGGCCGTCGAACTCCAGCCAGGTATACTCCCAAGGGGTTTTCTCATCTGCAATATAGGTGCTAATTTGTCCAGGGAATAGCATAAATCCTTCTCCGCTTCGAATAGTATAAGTATGGGTAGTTCCCTTCTTGTCATTTGCCATCAGCGTGCCGGAGCCGGATATCACATAGTGGAAGAGAAAATGGTTCCTGGCGGCGGGGCCGTACATGTGGGCAGGCTTGCAGCGCTCCCAGCCAAACTGGTAGAGGCCTAGGTCGATGAACTTTTCATTGGGAAAGATAGAAAATAAAATATCCTGCACGGTTTACCTCTTTTCTGCAAGGGATTTTTTCCTTTGCTTGTGATTAGCAATGGGCAGACACAAAAATGTTGCATATATAATTTGCCGGATGTTGCTTTGATATTAATATATACCATAATGCTAGGTGAATGCAACTTAAAACGAAGAATCGAGTATTTTGGTATAAAAATGCCATTATGCTGATATTTTACGTCGCATATTGACATGTTATAATGTTTTTAATTAAAAACAGTTATATTTTATAGAAAGGAGAGATGTATAAATGCTAAAAAGAAGCAAGGCAATTCTTTTTTCAGCCGTACTGTTGCTGGGATGTTTTTCCCTGATAGGATGTGGGAAAGGCAAAGATAGCAAGAAAACAAAGATTGAATTGGTGCATTACAAGCCGGAAGCGGTAAGTTATTTTGAAGAGGTGGAGAAGAAGTTCAATGAGAGCCATAAGGATATTGAATTAAAGATTTCTTCTCCCAACGATGCGATGACGGTTCTCAAGACCCGTTTTATCCGGGAGGACAATCCAGACATCATTGGCATCGGCGGGGAATTTAACTTCTCGAATTTTATTGATGCGGGCATGCTGATGGATATTTCGGATTTTGACGGATTGAAGGACATTAAGCAGAAATATCTGGATATCGATGAGAACTTAAAGTTCGTGCCCACCAAAGGTACATATGGGGTGCCATACATGGCAAATGCGGCAGGAATTTTATATAACAAGGATATGTTTGAGGAAAATGGCTGGGAGATTCCAGAGACATGGGATGAATTGCTTGCCTTGTGCGAGAAGATTAAGAAAGCGGGGAAACTTCCCTTTTATATGGGCTACAAGGATGTCTGGAGCTGCCTGTCTCCCTGGAATAGCGCAGCATCTTCCCTGACAGACGCCACGGTCTGCAAGGATGTGAATAAGGGAAAGACCACTTTCTCCAAGGAATATGTGACGGTGGCAGAGCAGATGAAGAAGCTTCTTGACTATGGGCCAAAGGATTTCGTGGCATATTCCTACAATGATGCCTGTACCGCTTTTGCCAGGGGCGAATCCGCTATGTACATCATAGGAAGTTATGCTGTGCCCCAGATTAAGTCGGTGAATCCTGATATGAATATTGATTCCTTTGTTTATCCGGCATCCAATAATAAGGAGGAGAATTTGCTGACATCCGGCGTAGACCTTCAGTTCTGCGTCATGAATGACTGCCCCAATAAGGAGGAGGCTTATGAGGTGCTTCGATTCCTTCTGGAAGATGAAAACGTGCAGGCATTTATGGACAGCCAGAATGCAGTTCCCTGCAAGGTGGGGGATTTTAAATTGGCACCCATGCTGGACGGCATGAAAGAATATATCGAAGAGGAGAAGGTGGCGGATTACCAGGATCATTTCTACCCTTCGGAGATGGCGGTGGACGCTATGATTCAGACCTATCTGCTGGATGGCGATACGAAGAAGTTCCTGAAAAAGTTTGACGAGGCGTGGGTTCGGTATAATCGGGATCTGATTGATAAGGTGCAGAAGTATGAGTCAGAGCATCAGAGTGAGGAGGGATGACGATGAAGGAGAATCAAAACATGGCGGCGGGGGCTTCCGGAAAGAAGAAATCGAAAATGAATGCAAAAAGCAGAACCTTTCTGCTGATTACCATTCCCATCGTGGCATTATTCTTTGCTTTTAACACGCTTCCTCTGATTCAGGGCGTGGTGTACAGTTTCACGAACTTTCGGGGTTATGGAAACTACGAGTTTGTGGGCTTGCGCAATTATATTGACCTGTTCCGGGATAGCAGGGTGGGCAATTCTTACATCTTTACATTTAAGCTGGCCATCGTCACTACGATTATTGTAAATGTAATCAGCCTTCTGCTGGCAATGGCGTTAAACAGCAAAATTAAATTTAAGAGTACGCTCCGGGGCATGTATTTCCTGCCAAATGTATTGGGAGGGTTGGTTGTAGGCTATATCTTCAATTACTTTTTTACTTATATTTTGCCTGAGTTGGCTAAGATGATGGGCTTTCAGGGGAATAGCATGCTGGCGGATTCTAAGACTGCCTGGCTGGCAATCGCGCTGGTCTGCGCATGGCAGTCTATCGCGATGAATACCATTATCTATATATCTGGATTGCAGACGGTGCCAGTGGATATCTATGAGGCTGGCTCCCTGGACGGGGCGACGGGCTGGACGAAGTTCCGCCATCTGACCTTTCCGCTGATTCTTCCGTTCTTCACCATTAATCTGGTTCTCTGCATGAAGAACTTCCTGATGGTGTTCGACCAGATTATGTCGTTGACCAAGGGCGGACCTGCACAGAGCACGGAGTCCATCTCCTACCTGATCTATAATAACGGTATGAGCGGCGGACAGTTTGGATTCCAGAGTGCCAATGCGGTATTGTTCTTCGTGGTAATCGTGGTGGTTTCTGTGTTGCAGATGAGATTTCTAGGCAAGAAGGAGGAGCAGCTATGAAAGAAGGAAAGAAGAATATTGGCTTGACGATTCTATTGATATTTGGGCTGGTGACGATTTTATTTCCCCTCTATATGACGGTGGTAATCGCATTCAAGCAGCCCTCGGAGATGACGAACAGCATTCAGGGAATCCTGTCTCTGCCCGCTCACTGGAGCCTGGATAATTTCAAGGAGGCCATGCGGGTGACGGATTTCTGGCGTTCTTTGGGGAACAGCCTGTTTATCACGCTGGCAACCATCGGGCTGTCCATCGTGGTGCATTCCCTGATTGGATACGTGCTGGGGCGGAGCAAGGCGAAGAATAAGTATTATAATGGCATCTATCTGTATCTGGTCAGCGGCATGTTCGTGCCCTTTGCAATCCTGATGATGCCCCTGGTAAAGCAGACGGCCCATATGGGGCTGGCCAATGAGATTGGCGTGATCTTGTGCTACACGGTGTTTTTCATGCCTATGAATACCATGCTGTATTCCGGGTACCTGAGCAACCTTCCCCTGGCGCTGGAGGAGGCGGCCTGCGTGGACGGGGCCAGCACATGGAAGACCTACTGGAAGATTATCTTCCCCAATATGCGTCCCATGCATGCCACGGTGGCAATCCTCACGGCTCTCGGCACATGGAATGACGTGATGACGCCGCTAGTAATCATGTCGGGCGACAAGAATACGTTGCCGCTGGCTCAGTTGAATTTCCAGACCCAGTTCGGCACCAATTACAATCTGGCCTTTGCCTCCTATTTGCTGGCTCTGCTGCCGATTGTGATTTTCTATATCATCTGTCAGAAGCAGATTATCGCTGGCGTGGCAAATGGCGCTGTGAAGTAGGGACATAGCGGGATGTGATAGGGTTAGCATAAAGGAATACAGAGATAGCGTGTGGGTGAATGGAGTAGATAAGTGCGCTTGCTGCTAATAGAAGAGTAACGTGGTAGAGGAGAGTTGATATGGCGATTGTATTTGACGAGGAAAGGCAGGTATTTTCTTTGCACACGGAAAATACCACCTATCAGATGAAGGTGGATGGATATCATTACCTATTGCATTTGTATTATGGGAAAAAGACAGCCGCATCCATGGATTATATGATTACTTATTTTGACCGAGGCTTTTCTGGCAATCCCTATGATGCTGGGGCAGACCGCACCTATTCCCTGGATGTGCTGCCCCAGGAGTTTCCGGTGCTGGGTACCGGAGATTATCGCAATGTGGCATGCAAGGTCAGGGAGGAGAATGGCTGTTACGGATGTGATCTGCGCTATCGGAGGCATGAAATTCGAGAGGGGAAATACTCTATACCGGGATTGCCCTCTGCCCATTCGTCCAAGGGGCAGACCTTGGAAATCGTCTTGGGGGATGAGCGGCTTGGCCTGGAGGTTACGCTTTTGTATGGCGTGATGGAAGATTGCGACATGATTGCCCGGAGCGTTCGGGTTGAAAATTGTGGGAAGGAAAAGGTATATCTGGAAAAGATTTCCAGTGCCTGCTTGGACTTTATCTATGGGCAGTATGACATGCTGACCTTTTATGGAAGACATGCCATGGAGAGGAATTTCCAGCGGACAAGGGTTTCCCATGGGAGGCAATCTGTTGGCAGCATCAGGGGAAGTTCCAGCCACCAGTATAATCCTTTTGTGATTCTGGCCAGGCCGGATGCTACGGAGCGTCAGGGGGAGTGTTATGGATTTTCCTTCGTCTATAGTGGAAATTTCTCCGGTGAGGTGGAGATGGATCAGTTTGACCAGACCCGATTTGTGATGGGGATTTCTCAGGAGCAGTTTTCCTATCCATTGGAGGAGGGAGAGAGTTTCCATGCGCCAGAAGTTCTGCTTTCCTATTCGGCGGAGGGGCTGGGAAGATTGTCCAATCAGTTCCATCGGTGCGTCAGGGATCATGTCTGCCGAGGAAAATATAAAAACCAGGTGCGGCCGGTGTTGGTGAACAGCTGGGAGGCATGCTATTTTGATTTTGACGGCGATGCTATTGTGAGGCTGGCAGAGCAGGCGGCAGATTTGGGCATAGAACTGGTGGTGCTTGATGATGGGTGGTTTGGCCGCAGGAATGATGACAATACTTCTCTGGGAGACTGGCAGGTCAATGAAGAGAAATTAGGCTGTAGTCTGGGGGAGTTGTCCCGGCGCATTCATGACCAAGGAGTGGATTTTGGGATTTGGATTGAGCCTGAGATGGTATCCGAAGATAGCGACCTTTACCGGGAGCATCCGGACTGGGCGATGCAGATTCCATGCAAGGAGCCGGTGAGGGCAAGGAATCAGCTGGTGCTGGATTTCGCTAACCCGGTGGTGGTACAGCATATTTTTGAGAAAATATCTGCCGTTCTCCGTCAGGGGGAAATCAATTATGTAAAGTGGGATATGAATAGAAACCTTGCCGATGTATTTTCTGCAAATGTGGAAGAGCAGGGAAAGGTGCTGTATGACTACATGCTGGGAGTTTATCGCCTCCTAGACCAGCTGACTGGGGAATTTCCCGATATTTTGTGGGAAGGCTGTGCCGGGGGCGGGGGAAGATTTGACATGGGCATGCTGTATTATACGCCCCAGATATGGTGCAGTGACAATACAGATGCCATTGACCGCATCCGCATCCAGTATGGCACGTCCTTCGGCTATCCCTTGTCGGCCATCGGCTCCCATGTGTCCGCCGTGCCCAACCATCAGACGGGGAGGGTGACGGATATTGCCACCAGGGGCGTGACTGCTATGACAGGCGCATTTGGCTATGAACTTGACCTTGGGAAGTTAGGAGAGGATGAGAGAGAGAAAATTAAACAGCAGATTGCATCATACCACAGGCTGGCGCCTCTGATCCAGCAGGGAGATTATTATCGTATCAGCAATCCCTATGAGGAGGAATACGGTGCCTGGATGGTGGTAGATCAAGATAAAAGCAACGCTTTGCTTAGCGTGGTGTTGCTAAATATACATGGAAATATGCCCGTCATTTATGTGAGGCTGGACGGCCTTGACGAGGAGAGGGAGTACAGGGATGCCGATACGGGAAAGGTGTATTCCGGAGCGGCTCTGATGGAGGCGGGCATGCCAATACCTCTGGGTCTTGGAGATTACCAAGCTTTCCAGATTCTGTTTGAAGTGGTGGAGTAGGAAGTTCTGAAAGGCCCCTGCCGGCTACAGCCGGCAGGGGCCAATGTTGTTATTAGGAAGGTACGCTAGATTCTTTTTTGCAGCATTCAAAAAATGATCGAATTTAATCAGCCGTGCATAGTAGCGGTCATTTCCCTCGGTATAATTTCTTGTAGATTTCTTGGAATAGCGCGATGTCTTTTTCCTGGATATCGCAATAGAAACTGTACTTTTCTCCCCCCACATAGACTACGTAGCCTCCGCCAAGATTGGTGAGGAGCAGGTTGTACATCAATCCCTTCTCATCGTGGATGTTCAGGGAAGTCCATGCGCCATTTAGCATGTCTTTCTCGTCTTTTGGCATGGGAGGCTTGGTCAGCTTGTTTGGCGATAGCCTGGATAGGATGCCTTTCATGTCTTTTAACATTTTTTTGTTAGAAGTAAAGCGTTCTTTGTCCTGTACGAAACCTGATATTTTCGTGGCCTTGTTATAGTGGAGTTCCTCCATTGTATCAGGCCGGGATACGTCCGTGACTGGCAAGTCATTCTCTGCAAGATCGGATGGGGATGGGGTGATCGATGTGGTAGAGATTCTTGCCTCTTTTGGCTTATTTCCGTGAGTCAAATTTTTCTTGGCATATTGATAGATTTCTGCTGCCATGCCAATCAGTAGGATGGCGGACAGTGCCAGTAACAACTTTTTGTTCATATGAATCCTCATTTCTGAGCGTTTTGTCGCTTTTTGTTATTATGCGCTACTTACATCGAAGGGTATCGAACCATCTAATAATATCGTCTTTGAAACGAAATACAGTTCTGGGCTTCTTAATATATTCTACGGAGGCACATTTGTTCAGTGCTGGATCATAGTAGGTAATCTGCTTGACACCGCCGTAGGTGGTATATCCGATGATGACCAAGGAATGTCCATAACTACGGCCGTAAGCCGATATCAGGACAGGTTTTTGCGCTAGAATATTTTTTTGGACTGTTTCAAAACTAACTTGGCAATGATCTATCTTATAAGTGGCTCCGTATTTCTTCAATGCCCTTTGCTGGTCTAGGTTGGTTCCTCCTTTGCTGTATTTTATTTTCATCTTGTCAGCGACTTGTCTTGCGGTCAGTGATTTATACTTTGGATAGTTCAGGTATCTCAGCGTGGTAGCAACGCTTGCCGCCCAGCACGTCTCATCATTTTTATATTGCGGAACCAGGCAGCCAGAAGTGTTCATCCTGACCACGAATCCCTTCTTGGTTGAAAAGCCTCGTGCGCCTTGGAGCATATCCTTTTTAAATGCCTCATCCTGTTCTGTTACTGCTGAATAAGAATGCAATATGGCATCGATTTTGTTTTTGATAGACAGCCTCTTAAATATTTTCACATTTGCTTTCTCTCTGTCGCTCAATACGTGATTGTCTGACTGTGACGCATCGGTTAGAATTTTTGCGGCATCATTATTTTCCGCATATAGATTTTCCCCATCCGTGTAAAAGATATAGTCCTCGTTGTTCTGGTAATCCAGTTTATTTAACATGGATGCGTAATCTGTGCTGATGCTGGCAGTGTAGCTTCCGCCGCATTCCATGACGTTGAGCATCAGGATGATCTTGCCATGATTTGAGATGGGGTAGTAATAGATGAGATCCTGCTTTCCCAAGTTTGCTGCCGAATAGATAATGAATGGCTTTTCGATTTTGACATTGGCATATTTTTCTATTGCTACGCCGAAATTTTGGGGATTCTTTTTGACTGTCTCAATCAGTGCGGAAGCCCTTTGCCTTGCGCAGTCATCAACTGCTGCCGGAATCAATTCTGACAGTTTTTCAGAGATGTCCTTGGCCTTCTTTTTTGATGCCAGGTCCATTTCCGTGAGGCCGATATCGTCCAGGATATCCTCCTTTGCCTCTTCCGCTGAAACGGCTTCTGTATTCGAGGGTGAAATGGCTTGAGATGCTGTCGCATTGCTGGAAATAATGGAGCATGAGACGATTGCCAGAGTTAAGAAATTTAGAAATGTGTTTTTGAATATTCTCATATTCGGTTCCTCCTTTGATTATGATTGTTTGAAGATGAGAGCCCGTATACTTGCTTTCTAGATTTAAAGAATTTGTTGCAATTGCATTTTTATTATAGCATATGTTGCATATGATAGCAAGATATTTTTTGAAATACATAGAATAATTATTTAGATGGTAAGTAAAATATGGGGAGGGATTGTAATTAGATGGAGGTTGCGCCCATGCAGTATCAATTATTTTCGGGATTTTCTATTTTCTATAAATTCGGCAGACAAGCACAAATATATTTTAAATCATTATAATATCATTAATCTCATTTTACAAAAGGAAATATCTCATGGGGTAATTTATCGTGAAAATACTATCAGGAGAAATTGGAAAGGAGAACGGAATGAATGATCAGGTGAATTGGAATGAACGGTTTAAAATTGGAGTGGAAGTTATTGACAAAGCACACCAGAGACTCTTTTCAATCGTGCGCAGACTGATAGCTCTCAGCCAGGATGAAAAGAGCAGCCGATGGGCTTGCGCTGAGGGAATTAAATATTTTAAATTTTATACGTTGAAACATTTCGCAGAGGAAGAAGCGTATATGCGCTCCATTGGATACGGAGGGTACGAGATGCATAAGTCCCTGCATGACAATCTGCGAGATATGACGCTCCCGGCCTTAGAAAAGGATATGAAGGCTTCGGACTATTCCCGGGAATCTATCCAGCACTTTCTGGGAATCTGCATTGGCTGGCTCACAGGGCATATCATGGTGGAAGACCGGGCCATTACGGGCAGGATTGCCAATAAATGGAGCGAGGCAAAGATTGGCAAAGAAGCGGGCAGGATGGAGGATGTGGTGTCTTGCGTGATGGAGGAGGTTTTTAAATTGCAGACGGAGATTGTCAGCGAGCACTATGCCGGGGAGGATTTTGGAGAAAGTGTTTATTTCCGAATGTCATATAGGGACAGAGATGGTAAATTGGTGCATGTGTTTCTGGCTTTTGAGGAGTGGCTTCTGATGAGGGCTGTGGGGGAAATGCTGGGCATGCAGTTTAGCAAGGTGGATCGGATCGTGGTAAATGCTGCCAAGCAGCTTTCCCAGCAGTTGATGAGGCGGATTGGGGCGCATTTCGGCATGATGCGGGAATATCGGTTTGAAAAGGAGCATATTTTGACGAAGGAGCAGTTTGAAAAGGAATTTGAGGAGGGTTATCCCTATTATAGCCTGTTGTTTGACACGGGAAAGGGATATTTTGCCTTCTGCACGAAAGTCTAATCAGAGAAAAGGTAGCTTTAGGAAAAAATGGAGGGCTTTCTAATATTGAAAGCCCTGCCTTGTTGTGCTATAATACCGTATTAGATTCAATATCGGACGGGCATTCATCAGGAAGGTGAAGCCCTGTTAACGGAAGAAATGGAGGATTGAAATGAGGAAATACGTAAATTTACTAATGGCAGTTGGAGTTATCTGCCTGTCTGCCCTGATCGGGCAGCCTAGAGGCGCATCGGCGGCTACCTACTACGACACCTGCAAGGAAGGAACCCAGGCAGACGGCTCGCAGATTATCAAGATTAGCGCCAAAGAAATGAAATCAGGTCAGGAAAGCATGGCCCTCCAAGACGCCTTCTACACGGCTCAGGAAAAAGCTAGGGCAAACAAGAAATACATCATTGTCGTAGAGCCCGGAGAATACAAACTAGATTTCTCTCTTCATATGTACAGATACACCACCCTGCATGCAGAGGGAAGTACATTTAACAGAGTAAAATCTTTTGACGGAAACATGCTAAAAGTAGGGGATGTAGGCGAAGCAGGCGACAAGAAAAAAGGCTACTACTACGACGGCATCACAGTAACTGGGGGCATTTGGAACGGAAATGACACCAAAAAGCCCATCTACCGCGCCGCCCACTGCAAAAACCTCACCATCCAGAACGCAACCTTCAAATCCTGCGTCAACACCCACCTCATGGAAGTAGCCGCGCTAGATGGATTCACTGTGAGAAACTGCACCTTCCAGGATGGAAAAAGGTCAGGCGGCAGCAAAAGCAGCTATGCAAACGAAGCCATCCAGATAGACATCACCGAAAAAAAGCACTTCAACGCCGTAGCAAGCGAAGTCATCACCTCCCGCAACATCACCATTGAAAACAACACCTTCAAAAACGTGCTGCGGGGCGTAGGCGCCCACACCGCCTGGGTCGGACTGCCCATCACCGGCGTAAGAATCACTGGCAACACCTTCGAAAACATTCCCAGCGTCGCCATAGAATGCCTGCACTTCCAGGACTGCCTGGTAGAAAACAACACCCTGAAAAAATGCGGTCGGGGCATTTCTGTATTCAGCATCCATGAAAACGCCAACGGTATGTACAACGGCAAGAAAAGCGCACCGAAGACCCTGAACGCCAAAACCATCCTGCGGAACAACAAAATCCAGGTACAAAACACAGGCGAAACAGTATCCTCTGGCATCGCAGTCCAAGGAGCAAAACTCAAAAAAGACACCAAGGGAGACGGAGAAAAAATCGCAAAAGGAAACTACATGGTATCCAACGTGCAGATTTATAACAACACCATCACCACAAAAGCCATGGGAATCATCCTGCGCGATGCCAAGAAGATCACCATAAAAAACAACACTGTCACAGCCAACGGAAAAGGAGAAAACTACGGTATCCTGGCAACGGACGAATCCGAAGGCATCAACATCCAGGGAAACACCGTCACTGCGGCAAAGGTAGGCGGCATCACCGCCAGAAATGCCAAAAATGTAAAAATCCTTAAAAACACCGTTACCGTCAAAACCGCCGGGACAAAATACGGCATCATGTCGGCAGACGGCTCCGCCAACATCAAAATCGGCAGCAACACTGTAAATGCCAAGGGAACGGGAATCCTAATCCGGCGCACCAGAAAGGCCAGCGTCTACAGCAACAAGATTACCGGGGCCAACGCAAAGAATCAGTACGGCATCCTGATCTCCAAGGATTCTAAGAAGGTGACGGCGAAGAAGAATGTCATCAAGAAATATAAGAAGAAAATATTGAAGCGAAAGTAAGCAGGATATAAGCGCGCCCCCGAAACGGAATGTCTCGGGGGCGTTTTTTTGCAAACCGTAATAAGATTGTAAGAAGAGGGTGCTATACTCATGTGCAATGACATGATAAAGGAGAGATTTTTATGAGCATTGTAGAGTCAGAAAATTTATGCAAAACATACGGTTCCGGGGAGGGCGAGGTGAAGGCGCTGGACCATGTGTCTGTCCAGATAGAGGATGGTGCCTTTGTTGCCATTATCGGCACTTCGGGCAGCGGAAAGTCCACCCTCCTGAATATGCTGGGAGGACTTGACCGACCGGATTTGGGCGAGGTGACGGTGGCTGGCAAGAAGATTTTTTCTATGAATGATGAGCAGCTTACGATTTTTCGCAGGAGAAATATTGGATTTGTCTTTCAGAATTATAATCTGGTGCCTATTCTCAATGTGTATGAGAATATCGTGCTTCCCATTGAGTTGGATGGTTCGGAAATTGATAGGAAATATGTGGATCACATTATCGCCACGCTGGGCTTGGAAAAGAAATTGACGGCCATGCCGAACCAGCTGTCTGGCGGGCAGCAGCAGCGGGTTGCCATTGCCAGGGCTCTGGCATCCAAGCCGGCCATTATCCTGGCGGATGAGCCTACGGGCAATCTTGACAGCAAGACTGGCATGGATGTGATTTCCCTGCTGAAAGTGACCAGCCGGGAATTTCATCAGACCATCGTGATGATTACCCACAACGAAGAAATTGCCCTGATGGCGGATGAGATGATCCGCATCGAAGATGGCAGGGTGGAGGCAGGTGATCAGCCATGCTAAAGAATAATAACCGATCTGCCGTAAAGAAATTGAGTGACAGGGCATTGCGCCAGAATAGGACTAGGAATTTCTTTGCCATTCTGGCCATTGTCCTGACCACGTTTATGTTTACTACTGTCTTTAGCATTGGCTTTAGCCTTGCCCAGAATATGAATACCATGTTGCTGCGCCAGCAGGGCACGAAGGCCTCGATTTATTTAAGCCAGCCCTCGGCGGGGCAGAAAAAGCAGGCCGAAGGGGCAGAGAATCTTCATGCTGCGGGGGTTCAGGTTCCAGTGGCTTCTGCCACGGATTCAACTGGCGAGAAGGACTTTCGCTTGAATTATTATGACAGGACGGAATTTGAGGAGAACCTTGCGCCAGCGCTGAGCGATATCCAGGGGAATTATCCTAGAAAGAGGCAGGAACTGATGCTTTCTCTCGGAGGATTGGAGGCGCTTGGCATCAGGGAGCCGGAGGAGGGGATGGAAATATCCTTGCATTCAGAGAAGGGGGAACTTCAATTCACGCTATCTGGGTGGTTCAGGGATTATACTATGTCCTCCGGCAAGTTTTCGGGCATGGTTTCGGAGAACTATATGAAGAGCCAGGGGCTTTCTGTGGAGAGGGATGGCATGCTGTGCCTGTCTTCTAAAATGGGTAAGTCGGGGGAGCTCCTGGAGGAACTGAAGAAATCTGTTGACTTGAGACAGGGGCAGGAGTTCGATTCTTCTTACGACGTACAGAATGAAAACGGTGACACGGTGCTTGTCATGAGCCTGACGCTGGGGCTGATTGGCTTGGTAATTATGCTCAGCGGATATCTCTTGATTTATAACGTGATGTATATCTCTGTCACGAGAGATATTCGGTTTTACGGCATGCTAAAAACGATCGGGACATCGCCATCCCAGATAAGGCAGATCGTGAAGCTGCAGATTAGAAGGCTATCTGTATTGGGCATTCCTCTGGGAATCCTTTTGGGAACGTCTGTGGCATTTCTGCTGGTGCCGATTGCCCTGCAAATGTATTCTGGCGGCAGTGATGGGTCGATGATGCCCGGGGATATGAGTTTCCACCCGCTGATTTATGGGGGTACGATTCTTTTTGCCATTCTGACGGTTGCCGTCAGCTGCAGGAAGCCGGCATCGCTGGCTGGCAAGGTTTCGGTGGTGGAGGCACTGAAATACCATGGGAAGCCAGTGAAGGCGAAATCCAAAAAATCTACCAGCGGCGGAAAGTTGTACAAGATGGCATTTCGCAATGTCTTCCGCGAGAAAAAGCGGGCGTTTCTGGTATTTGCCTCTCTCTTCATGGGAACCATGGCATTTCTGATGGCAAATACCTTTCTGGGCAGTATGAAATTGGACCATTATGTGGAATACTATCTTCCCAACGATTTTACATTGTATACCTATTCCGAGGAAGAGGGAGAAGATGAGGAGAGGGAGTTCGAGAGGAATGTTGAAAGGCTATTGGCGGATATTAGAAAGCTGGATGGGATAAGGCATATGAATGCAAACCGCTCCCTAGATGTGGAATTAAAGCTGGATGAGGATGTCTTTGCTCCCTTTTTTGAAGAATTTTATGGCAGCAAGGAGGAGATTGAGAAAGCAATTACATTCTATAATACAGCCAAGGATCAGGAGGATCGTTATGAGGCGCCTACAATCATAGTGGATAGCGAGATGATCAGGCGGCACAATGAGACGGCGAGAGAGAAGATTGATATTGAGAGATTTGAAAAGGGAGAGATTTGTCTGCTTGAATCTCTGAATGATAAAAAAGAAGCAGAGCTAATGAGGGGAAAAAGGATTACCCTCTTAGATGACGCCACTGGCTGGGAAAAGGAGTTGGAAGTGGGTGCCTGCATGACGCCGGGGGATGACAAGGCAATAAATATTGGATATTACTGGCAAAAGGGTGGGGCGCCATCCGCTATTCTCATCAGTGAAAAGGCGGCAGAAGGGTTTGCTGGCGAGAGAGCGGTTGATAATATCATTGTGGACTGTGATAAAGGGGAAGAACCTTTTGTCAGAAGGGAGATTCATAAATTCATCAAGGATAATCCGGCTGTGAGGCAGACGGAAATCAAATCGGAGATGATGGAGGATTTCAAATCTGCCATGTCTGCCATGAATGTTTTGAGCGGAGGCATCTCCCTGGTGCTGATTCTCATAGGCGTCATCAATTTCATCAATGTGATGCTGACCGGAGTGTACGCCAGGCGCATGGAATTGGCGGTGCTGGAGAGCGTGGGGATGACCAAGAAGCAGGTGCGCAGGATGCTGAGCCTGGAGGGCATATATTATGGCGTGGTGAGCATCCTGTTGATTCTGACGCTGGGAAATGTTATGATTTATTGGATTGGCAATGCTGCTAGGCAGATTGCAGACTATGGGGTGTTTTATTATCCCATCCTGCCGATTCTGGGGATTGGCTTGGCAATTATGGGAATCTGCATTGCGGTGCCGGCCCTTGTATACCGCAACCTGTCAAGGGAGAGCGTGACGGAGCGGCTCAGAGGCGGGGAATAGTAGAGAATAAAAAGGAGCATGCTGTGCAGAAAATATTGGTGGTAGAGGATGACGTGGTAATTTGCGGGGGCGTAAAGCTTCTCTTGGAGAATGAGGGGTATGAGGTGGCTTGCGCCTACACTCTAAAGGAGGCACGACTTGCGCTGGAAAAGCAGTGGGACCTGCTGATTCTGGATTGCAATCTTCCGGACGGGGATGGCTTGGATTTTTGCAGGCAACTTCGGAACAATGGGACGCTGCCCGTGATTTTCCTCACTGCCAGGGATACGGAGCGGGATATGATAGAGGGATTTCAGGCAGGGTGCGATGATTATATTGCCAAGCCCTTTTCCGTGGAACTGCTGGCCCGGCGGGTTATGGCGGTGCTTCGGAGAAGTGGCGGCCAGGGGGGGAGGGAGTTGTTTGCGTATGATGAACTTTCCGTGGATTTTCTTAAAATGCAGGTGTATCTGAAGGGGAATCCCATTAAGCTGTCTGTCACGGAGTATAAGCTGCTGGAACTTTTGATTAAAAATAGGGGCCAGGTTCTTCCCAGGAATACTATTCTGGAAAGGATTTGGGATTGCGATGAGAATTTTGTGGATGAGAATACCTTGAATGTGCATATCCGGCGGCTTCGGCAGAAATTGGAGGAGGATGCCAAAAACCCTCGGTATATCGTGACGGTATTTGGCATCGGCTACACCTTTGGGGAATGTGAGAGATGAAGAGGCAGAAGTATGAATTGAGGCTGCATGCATTGGCGGCATTATTTGGAATAGCGTCCTGCGGCATTCCTGCGGGGCTGTATTTTATCACCCACGACTGGCGGCACAGCGCAGTTTCCTTTGGGGGAAACTGTCTGCTGTGCCTTTTGGCGTATCTGATATATAGGCTGGATGATGCCTATATCTCTGGAATCGTGTCCGCTCTCTCTAATTTGGTGGACGTGCTGACGGAACTGGAGGAGAGGGAGGTCTTTTCCGGGGAGGAGGATACGCTATTGTCAAAACTCCAGAGCAAGGTGATCAAACTGGCCCGGATTTTGAAGCATAAGAATCAGGCGGCGAAGCAGGGGCAGGAGAATATGAAAGAATTGGTTTCTGATATTTCCCATCAGCTGAAAACTCCCATTGCCAACTTGAAGATGTATAGTTCGTTTTTAGAGGATGATGGGCTGTCGGAGGAGAATCGCCGGGAGTATGTGGGAATTATCCGGCTGTCTGTGGATCGTTTGGATTTCCTGTCGGAGAATCTGATAAAGATTTCCAGGCTGGAGAGCGGCCTGATTCATTTGGATATGCGCAGCCAGAGCCTGAGCGAGACGGCGCTGAGGGCGGTGAAGGATATCTATCCCAAGGCGAAGAAAAGAGGGGTGGAGATTGCATATCGGGAGGAGGGGGACTTTGTCCTGCGCCATGACCGGAACTGGACGGCGGAGGCGGTATTTAACCTTTTGGACAATGGGGTGAAGTATGCCAGGGAAGGCAGCCGGGTGGTTTTGGCGATTCGGAAGCTGGGCTCCTTCGCGGAGGTGTCCGTGGAGGATGAAAATGGTCCCATACCGGAGGGGGAGCGGACGAAGATATTCACTAGATTCTATCGGGGGGAGAATAGCCGGAATCAGGAGGGGATTGGCGTGGGGCTGTACCTTAGCCGGGAGATTGCGGTGAGGCAGGGTGGCTATATGAATCTGCGGACCACGGAGAAGGGGAATGTATTCTGCATTGTGGTCAGGAAGTAATTATGGTAGTATGTCTATATTGGATCTTAGAGCGTGAATAATAACGGATTGGGATACGGCAGAGAGGAGATTTATGCGCATGGCGATGGGAATGGCAATCAGAGGAAAGAAGTTAAGCAAGTATGTGAGCGACTACGTGGTGTTTGATTTGGAGACTACGGGTGTGAGTACCCAAATGGATCAGGTGATTGAGATATCCGCTGTCAAGGTGAGGGCGGGGAAGGAGGAGGAGGAGTTTTCCTCGCTGGTAAATCCCGGCATGCCCATACCCCGCGGTGCCAGCAGGGTGAACCACATTACGGATGATATGGTGAAGGATGCCCCGCATTTTTCGCAAGTTTTGGAAGAGTTTTTAGACTTTGCGGGGGATATGGTTTTGGTGGGGCATAATATCCATACATTTGATATGAAGTTTATCTGGCGGGATGCGGAGAAGTACCTTGGCAGGGCCGTGGAGAACGATTACATAGATACCCTGCCTCTTGCCAAGGCTTGTCTGGGGCAGTTGTCCCGGTACAAGCTGGAGGATTTGGCGAGGCATTACAGCATTTCCATTGCGGGCGCGCATCGCGCCTTGGCCGATTGCCATATGAACCAGAAGGTGTTTGAGCATCTGGGGAAGGAGATGGCGGCCGGCGGAGGTGAAGTGCCCGGCGGCAGGGACTGCCCTAGGTGCGGTGGCACCATGGTTAAGAGAAAGGGAAGATATGGGGCGTTTTGGGGGTGCAGCGGCTTTCCGGATTGCAGGTATACGGAGAATGGGTAGGGGAACTGATTTGATGGGAATTGCATAATGTTGCGGACAATGGAAAGGTGTGGGTATTGTTATGAGAACGCTGGAAGCATTGGAGGATGTGAATCTTAAGCCAGAATTAATCTTGGCCATTCAGGAACTTGGAAAAAAGTTTGACATGGATCAGATTGTTCTTTTTGGTTCCAGAGCAAGGAAAACGAATTGGGAGAGAAGCGATATTGATTTGAGGATTTCTACCTTTGACTCGGAAGTTCATTTGGAGTTTGAGGATGCTTTAAATGAATTGGACACGTTGCTGATGTTTGATGTGGTAAATAGGAGGAGTTTTCAATACTCTGCTGAATTGGATAAGGAAATTGAGAGAGACGGGGTGATTTTATATGAAAAAGTTTGAGCAGATGAAAAGATTGCATGGAACGATAAGCAAATATATTGAACCTTATAATTGTTCTGATGCAGTGATTTCAGGGACGACAGCAGATTTTGACAGGCTGTTTGAATTGTCATGGAAGACTCCCAAAACTTGATTTTCCCTTTACTTGCGTGTTGACATGTTAATACTATTGCTTACGGATGAAAAGAAATAATATCATCAGGTGTGCAATCTAATGCAATACAGAGTTTTTCCAACGTCAATAAAGTTATATTTTCATTTCTTTTTATATTATATATTGTTTTGTTGTCTATCCCGCACTTTTTTATTAGATGATATTGAGAGATTCCTTTCTTTTTCATAGTTTCCCAAAGCGGACTGTAATCAACCATCAAATGCCTATGCCTTTCCGATGCCTGCAAACCTAAATAAACATATGGTACGCTATGAGAATATGGTATTAATATTCTCAAATGAGCGATGCAAATAGTTACCATGGCCGCAAAATTTTCACTTTTTTCCCCCAACTGGATTTTGGTATTAGGGTGTTTAACACTTTTGGTTTAAGTATAAACGATAAACTTCGCAATCGTGTCACTGGATAGAAACAATCGACTAAATAGCTGAGGAAATTTTCTATCTGGCTTTAGTTTTGAATAAAATACAGGGGTAAAAATTGTAGATGAAATTAATTCAGTCAGCGAGGAGGATTCCCAGGCAAAAAAACAGTCCTTGTCAACCGCACAGGCACATATTATAATAGAAATAAAGAAAAAAGGAGTGTCATTATGGAAAAAGCGTTTGAGGAACTGCAAATCAAGGATGATTTCATGTTTAGCGTTATCATGAGAAATCCTAGATTTTGCAAACCTTTTTTGGAGCGGATACTTGGTATCAAGATATCCCGCATTGAATATCCGAAGTCGCAGGAAACGATTGATATTGCTGCAGATGCGAAAAGTGTACGATTGGATATTTATGTGGAGGATGGAAATGAAACCGTTTACAATATTGAGATGCAGACCACAGAGAATAGAAATCCTCCCAAGCGAACAAGATATTATCAAGGAATGATAGACTTGAATATCTTAGAAAAAGGGGATAATTACAAAAACTTGAAACGCAGTTTTGTTATTTTTGTGTGTACCTTTGATTTGTTTGGTGAGGGAAGGCACATCTATACCTTTGAAAACCGCTGCATCCAAAATCTGGACTTGGGTCTCGGAGATGATACAACAAAGATTATTTTAAATACGAAGGGCACAATGGACGATGTGACACCGGAAATGAAAAAGCTGCTTGATTTTATTGACGGTAAGGAGCCGGAGGATGACTTTACCAGAGAATTAGAGGAAGCGGTGCAGTCTGTTAGAAAGAATGAGAAATGGAGGGCGCTAAACGTCCAGTGGACGTTTGCTTAGCGTGGACCGAAACGGAGTGGAGAAGGATTATATGACTTTGCAGATGAATTATCAAGAAAAATATGAGCAGGGTATTGAGCAAGGAAATAAGCAATCTGCTTTAAGAATGATTGAAGCTGGGAAATTATCTCCAGAGGAGATTGCATTGTATTCTGACCTTACTCTGGAACAGGTGCTTGAGTTGGAAAAGGAATTACAACCAGTATAGATATGTGTATATTTGGAATAAGACATATTTTATAAGGGCAGAGATTCTTGGTTTGGGATTTCTGTCTTTATTGTTTAAAGCACAGATGGATGAAATTGCTGAAAAGCAACATCCGGAATTTATGTGGAAATAAGAAATCTGTCCAACCTGAGACTCCAGATGCAGAAAGCAATTCACAGGCAGATTTGCTTTTTTATCATGTCCGCCTTCATTGCTATGTTGTCGTAGAACTGAAAACGGAAAAATTCAAGCCAGAATTTGCAAGTAAATTAAATTTCTATGTCATGGCAGTCAATAAACAGATGAAAACAGAAAAGGATAATCTGACAATTGGTATACTTATATGTAAGGATAAAGATGATGTTGTTACTGAATACACAGCGGAAGAGTGATGCAAAGGCATATTATGAGGGCGTGACCGTGTTGCCTGTGGAATGGGCATATATGAATTCAAGACTTATAGTAAGGCCGGATGAAGAATGGGATATCAGCAGCAAATTTTCTTTCAGGTTTTGAAATTTGATTTGTAAAGGACAAACCTACAAGATTGTAGTGTCAAAATATCAGATACTCTTGACAAAATTGAATAGGTATGTTAATCTGAGAAAAGTCAGTAATTAATAATTTTTTTTAATAATTTAAAATTTTAATAATTTAATTTAATAACTGATAATTAATAATTAACCATTACAACTTACAACCTTAATGCAGGGGAGACAATTTTGTCTCCCCATTTTTTAAAAGTTAATGATATATTATGCAATGTTTGTTGGTTGCTTTGGAAGGATGAAGGGGGATGTGCTGGCATGATCGGATTTATCTTATGGTGTATGATTGGCTGCCTGTTTGTCTTCATGGGCATTGCGGCATGCTATTCCAAAAAGCCTGTTGGTTTTTGGAATGTATGCAGGGTGGTACAGGTTACAGATGTTAAGAAATATAACCGGGCGGTGGGCAAGCTATGGTGCGTTGCCGGAGTTTGTTTTATAGGTTTGGGGATGCCTCTGCTGGCAGGGCAGAACTCGCCGATTATTCTCGTATCGCTGGCCGGAAGCCTTGTGTGGGCGATTGGGGTAATGGTGATATATGAGTTGGGAATTATGAGAAAATACCGAAAGCAGTAGTTAGGAGGAAGTTAGTATGCGCATAGAACATATTGCCATGTATGTCAATGATTTGGAAGGGGCGAGAGATTTTTTTGTCAAGTATTTTGACGCATCCTCCAATGATGGGTATCATAATCATACCACAGGGTTTCGCTCGTATTTTTTGGAATTTGAGGATGGTGCCAGGTTGGAGATTATGAACAAGCCAAATATGGATGATGGTAAAAAAGTATTGGCGCGAACTGGCTATAGCCATATCGCTTTCAGTGTGGGGAGCAAGGAAGCGGTTGACGAACTTACGGATCGATTGCGAGAGGACGGGTTCCAGGTGGCGAGCGGGCCCAGGACGACAGGCGATGGATATTACGAAAGCTGCATTATTGGAGTGGAGGAGAATCAGATCGAGATTACGATTTGACCCGCCACGTACGGCAGATTGGGGTGGACAAGAACTTGTCTTTAATGATATTGATGGAAATATTGTTATGTTATTATAAGGGAAAATAAAAATGAACAACATTAAACGATTGCATGTTCATGAAATTCAAAATTGCTTTTCTTTTTGGGATTTTGAAGATAATTTAGAAAAAATGTAGATAATGATAATCCAAATGCAGAAAGATTATATGAAAAACTGGGATTTGTAGCTGTAGAAACAGATGATTCGGGAAAAACTAAAATGAGAATGGATAACACGCTCTAGCGTGTGCAAAGGGAATGTAGAAAAGGAAATTATGTTTGCATAAGTAAAAAGGCGGCAGGGAAAAATCTCTGCCGCAAATTTTTTGGAAATGGTCTTGTTTGTGACGCAGCGTAATGATGTATAATACATGATAGGAGGTAGATAATTATGGCAAAGCACAGAGCAATACCCCTTGGGTTTATGACGGTTGGAGAGGTTGCAAAGAAAATAGGAGTGACTGTCCGTACATTGCAATACTATGACAAGGAAGGCTTGTTATCTCCTTCGGCAGAGAGTGAAGGGGGACGCAGGCTTTATACAGATAAAGACTTAGTGATGCTTCATCAAATTATCTCTTTGAAATCATTGGGTTTTTCATTGGATGACATCAAGCATCGCTTAACTACTTTAGAAACACCGACTGATGTGGCAACCGTCCTTACCGAACAGGCAGATAGCATACGGGAGAAGATAGAACAGCTAACAGCTTCTTTGACAGCAATCGAACAGTTAAAGGAAGAGGTGTTACAAATGCAGGAAGTCAATTTTAAGAAGTATGCAGATATTATTGTCAACCTGCAAATGAAAAACGACTCTTACTATCTCATTAAGCGTTTTGATGATGAAACGCTTGACCATATCCGTAATCGGTTTGATCAGGAAAGCGGTTTGGATTTTATGGATAGATTTAACCGTTTGAGTGATGAAATTATAGAACTTCAAAAGGCAAGCGTGCCCCCTGAAAGTGAGAAATGCCAGAGAGTTGTAAAAGAGTATTGGGGATTGATTACGGAATTTACGAAGGGTGATATGAGTATGCTTCCGAAATTGATGGAGGTGGGAAATATTGATACCGCTACAAATGCTTGGGAAGAAAGACAAAAAATGGTAAATGACTATTTAGAGCCAGCTTTGCAAATCTACTTTTCAAGACTTGGAGAAAATCCGTTTGAGGGGGTGGAATGATGAATCGTGCAATACAAGTTCGTGGATTAAAGAAAAGCTATGACAGCAACATTGTTCTTGGCGGACTTGATTTTGACATTGAAAAGGGAGAAACTTTCGCTCTGCTCGGTGTAAACGGCGCAGGAAAAACCACAGCCCTTGAATGTATGGAGGGTTTGAGAAAATATGATAGCGGTACAATTACGGTAAATGGGAAAATGGGTATTCAGTTGCAATCATCAACCTTGCCTGCCCATATCAAACCCATGGAGGCTGTAAGATTATTTGCAAAATGGAACAGGGCAAAGACTGATTTCACTATGCTTAACGCTTTTGGCATTAAAGAAACCACAAAGAAACAGTACAACCAACTGTCCACAGGACAGAAAAGGCGGTTGCATCTTGCCCTTGCCCTTATCGGTAATCCGGATATTATTTTTCTCGATGAGCCGACTGCGGGGCTTGATGCTGAAGGCAGGGTTTCACTTCACGAGCAAATTCGCAAACTCAAGTCACAAGGAAAAACGATTGTTTTGGCAAGTCATGATATGGCAGAAGTGGAAAACTTATGTGACCGCATTGTGATTTTGAATGCTGGGAATATTGCCTTTTGTGGCACAGCGGCAGAACTGACAGATCAGATTGGGGAAAAGTATTTTATCCATATCAAAACGAGGCAGGGGAACAGCACTTTTGAAACAGATCATATTGAAGATACTTTGATTGACCTGATTGGTGATTTGAAGCATAAAGAAATTCGTATACTGGATATGAAAGTTGACCGTGGCACGCTTGAACAACATTTTATCGAAATGGCAAGGAGGGAAACAGAATGAACGGTTTTTTATATGGCGTGGCGTTACAGTGGAAATTGGATCTACGAAGTAAGTCCCTCTTAGTTACCTGCTATATCGTTCCGCTTATTTTCTTTCTTCTTATGGGAGGTATTTTTACTTCCGTGATGCCCGAAATGGGAAGTACGCTAATACAATCTATGATTGTAATGAGCGTTTCCATGGGGGCATTGATCGGATTGCCGCCGTCGTTGATTGAAACTTACGGAAGCGACATAAAAAAGGTTTATAAAGCAAACGGAGTACCGATCTATTTAGGGCTTGTTACAATGTTCCTTTCGGCATTTGTTCATTTGATGATTACCTGTGTTGTGATAGTGCTGCTTGCCCCTATGCTATTTGAAGCAGCGTTGCCGACACAACTTCCGTTTTTCTTTCTCGCACTTGCTATATACATTACCTCGTCGTTAAGCATTGGAAGTGTTTTAGGATTGATAGTAAAAAATCAAGCGAAACTGACGATGATAGCACAATTAGTGTTCTTGCCCTCAATTATGCTTTCGGGGATTATGTTCCCGATCGACTTGCTACCCGATGTTCTTGAAGCCATAGGGCGTATTTTCCCTGCTTTTTGGGGATACCGATTGATGTTGAATCATGGATTTTACTTTGAAAATCTATGGTATCTAATCGTTATCTTTTTTGCAGCGGTAATTGTATGTGGAACCGTTTTGAAAAAACAAAAAGAAAAATAGTTTGGAGGGAAAAAATATCATAATAATATAAGTTTAAATTTTCTCTTGACAAATAGTTTTGCGGAGAGTATGATAATCTCCAATGACAATTTCATATGAAACCGATGAAGCGGAGATAACGGTAAAAGATGCGCTTACAGAGAGCGGGGGATGCTGAGAACCCTGCAGAGATGCAGTTTATCAAATGGACCGCTGAGGGCATGGTCAAAGGGCTTGAGCCTGAGTATTCCATGACGTTGGGCATACGTTAGTTGCCGGAAATATGATAGTATTTCGCTGAGAGTGTGGGGAACCATAAAACAAGGTGGCACCGCGGATAATTTGATGATTAACCGTCCTTGATGATGCAATGGCATTGCGTCGTCAAGGACTTTTTTGCGTTATGGGAATGATTCCTATGGGCAAAGGACGCTGCAGGCCGTTCATCTCTATGGTTCGCTGGCGGCTTTTCAGCGCTATGAAATGGAGGAATGCCTATGATCACATTGCAGCAGGCCAAGGATTTGGCGAGGGATTACAAAGTCGTGCCGATTAGCAGGGAAATTATGGCGGATATCAAGACGCCCATGGAAGTGTTGAGGATTCTGAAAGGGGTCAGCAGTCACTGCTACATGCTGGAGAGCGTGGAAAATCAGGAAAAATGGGGCAGGTATACCTTTCTGGGGTATGACCCGAAAATGGAAATCACCTGTACGAATGGCAGGATGACCATCAGGAATGGAAAAGAGGAGGCGAGGCAGACGGACCATCCCGGCGATGTGATGAAAGAGATTTTGCGGGAATATCGGAGTCCGAAAGTTGAGGGGCTGCCGTCATTTACAGGTGGCCTGGTGGGATATTTTTCTTATGACTATCTGAAATATAGCGAGCCCAAGCTGAATCTTGACGCAGAGGACACGGAGGGCTTTAAAGATGTGGATCTGATGCTCTTCGACAAGGTGATTGCCTTTGACAATTTCCATCAGAAAATCTATGTCATTGCCAATGCCAGAACGGAGAATCTGGAAGAGGAGTATTGCAGATGCGTGGCTGAGATTGACGGGATGATTGAGCTGATCCGGCGGGGGAAGGTGACGGAAGTGATGCCCGGCAGAATCACATCGGATTTTCGTCCTCTTTTCTCAGAGGAAGAATATTGCCAGATGGTGGAGCGGGCGAAGGAATATATCTGCGAGGGAGATATTTTCCAGGTAGTGCTTTCCAATAGGCTGGAGGCGGATTATGAGGGCAGCTTGCTGAATGCCTATCGACAACTGCGCACGATCAATCCATCTCCCTACATGTTTTATTTTAGCAGCGATGACATGGAGGTGGCGGGAGCTTCCCCGGAAACGCTGGTGAAGCTGGAAAATGGCGTCCTCCATACATTTCCGTTGGCGGGTACCAGGCCAAGGGGTGTTACGGAGGAAGAGGATCTCCGGTTGGAGGAGGAACTTCTGGCGGATGAGAAAGAATGCTCCGAGCATAATATGCTGGTGGATCTGGGCAGGAATGACTTGGGAAAAATTAGCCGATTCGGCTCGGTGGAGGTGGAGAATTATATGGAGATTCTTCGATACTCGCATGTTATGCATATAGGATCTACGGTACGGGGGATGATTCGTCCCGACCGGCAAAGCCTGGATGCAGTCGATGCGGTGCTTCCTGCGGGAACCTTATCTGGCGCGCCCAAGATTCGGGCCATGGAGATTATAAATGAACTGGAAAACAATAAGCGGGGCATTTACGGGGGAGCCATCGGCTACTTGGATTTTACTGGGAATCTGGATACCTGCATTGCCATCAGGACTGCGTATAAGAAGAATGGAAAGGTCTTTGTGCGCTCAGGGGCTGGCATTGTGGCAGACAGCGTGCCGGAAAATGAATACAGGGAATGCCTGAACAAGGCGAGGGCGGTCATGGATGCGGTGGCGGCTGGTCAGGAGGTGATGTAGATGGTGCTTTTGATAGATAATTATGACAGCTTTTCCTACAATCTGTATCAGCTGATTGGGAGCATCCAGCCGGAAGTCCGGGTGGTTCGCAATGACCAGTGCAGCCCGGAGGAGATTGAGGCAATGCATCCCAGCCACATTATCATCTCCCCGGGGCCGGGAAAGCCGTCCCAGGCGGGAAGGTGCGAGGAGATTATTCAGTATTTTCAGGGCAGGATTCCCATTTTAGGCGTATGCCTAGGCCATCAGGCGATCTGCGAGGCATACGGAGGCAGCGTCTCTTATGCCAAGGAATTGATGCATGGGAAAATGTCCGTGGTGACGTTGGATCGGGAGTGCAAATTATTTCAGGGAATGGGAATGACAGCCAAGGTAGCCAGATATCATTCTTTGATTGCGTTGAAGGATAGGATGCCGGATTGCCTGGAAGTGATTGCCTGGACGGAGGATGGGGAAGTGATGGGGGTGCGGCATCGGGAGCATCAAGTGTATGGACTGCAGTTTCATCCCGAGTCCATCCTCACGCCGGAGGGCAAATTGATCTTGGAGAATTTTATGAGTGCAGGTGGCGATTGTGAGAGTGCGATGGCATCAGACGGAAAGGTGGGTTTTGCTATGATTAGAAAAGGAATTTGCTTATTAAATCAGGGAGAAGACCTGACGAGTGATATGATGGAACAGATTATGGATGAAATGATGACCGGGGAGGCCACAGACGCCCAGAAGGGAGCGTTCCTTACGGCTCTGGCCATGAAGGGGGAGACGATTGAGGAAATCTCTGCGGCAGGGAAGGTGATGCATGAAAAATGCACGGAGTTTCACAATGAGAGAGATGCCTTGGAAATCGTTGGCACTGGGGGAGATGGCTCTAATACCTTCAATATCTCCACGCTGTCTGCCATCGTTGCCTCTGCGGCGGGCTACCGGGTGGCGAAGCACGGCAACCGGGCGGCCTCCAGCAAATGCGGCACGGCGGATTGCCTGGAAGCCCTGGGAGTGAAAATTGATGCGGACGTGGCTCTCAGTGAGAAATTGCTTGATGAGATGAATTTATGCTTTCTCTTCGCCCAAAAGTATCATACTGCCATGCGCTATGTGGGGGCGGTGAGGAAGGAGATAGGCGTTCGAACTCTTTTTAATATCCTGGGACCCATCTCTAACCCGGCGGGAGCCAACAAGATGCTTTTGGGCGTGTATGCGCAGGAATTGGTGGAGCCGCTGGCACATGTGCTGGCTAATCTGGGAGTGAAGCGGGCGATGGTAGTCTATGGGACGGACCGGATGGATGAGATTTCTCTCAGCGCGGTCACGAAAGTGTGTGAGTTGAATGAGGGGAAATTCGCAACATATGAGATGACGCCGGAGCAGTTTGGGATGCGGCAATGCAACAAAGAAGACCTAGTGGGGGGCGACCCCCAGGAGAATGCCCGCATTGCCAAGGAGATTTTGGATGGGCAGGAGGGCTCTAGGCTGGATGCGGTTCTCTTAAATGCAGGGGCTGCCATTCATGTGGCGGATGGCATGCTATCCATCAAAGAGGGCATCGCAAAGGCCAGGGAGGTCATTGCCAGCGGCATGGCCAGAGCGCAGCTGCAAAGGTTTATCCAGATGACGAATGCCTAAGAGTGCAGCGGCTATCAGAGAGACTGGAAATATGCGGGAAATTGGCGTGTGGATGTGAATGGCAAAGGAATGAGACGATGAATATATTGGATGAGATTGCACAGAAGACTAGGGAGCGGGTGGCGCAGGCAAAGAAGGCAAAGCCATTGGAAGAGATTAGGAAAGCGGCGGAAAGGCTTTCCGGCGATACGGGGTTTCCCTTCGAGAGAGCCCTTGCCGGAAGAGGGGTGTCTCTGATCTGCGAGGTGAAGAAGGCATCTCCCTCTAAGGGGCTGATTGCGGCGGATTTCCCCTATGTGGAGATTGCCAGAGCCTATGAGGAGGCTGGGGCGGCAGCGATCTCCGTGCTGACAGAACCCTTTTACTTTCAAGGATCGGATGCCTATCTCGCAGAAATTAGCCGAACTGTGAAACTTCCCCTTCTGCGGAAGGATTTCACGGTGGATGCCTATATGATTTATGAGGCAAAGCTGATGGGTGCCTCGGCGGTATTGCTGATTTGCTCCCTGCTATCAGAAAAGGAATTAGAGGAGTATGTGGGAATTGCAGATGGTCTGGGGCTTTCTGCCCTGGTGGAAGCCCATGATGAAGATGAGGCGGCCATGGCAGTCCGGGCGGGAGCCAGAGTGGTTGGCGTCAATAACAGGGACTTGAAGACATTTACCGTGGATATCCAAAATAGCATTCGCCTGCGGAAAATGATTCCTCCGGATATCCTCTTTGTGTCTGAGAGTGGCATTCGGGGAGGGGATGATATCCGGGAATTGGCGGGGAACCAGGTGAATGGCGTGCTGGTGGGAGAGACTTTGATGCGGGCTGGGGATGTGAAGAAAACGCTGTCAGAGATGATTGCTGCGGGAAGATTGGAATGAGCCGGTGCATGGGAATGGCAGAGGAGAGACGGGACATAAAATAGGAGCGCATGTAGGATTGATGTATGAGATGATATAAATAGGAGTGAATGATCAATGAGCGATGGAAGATTTGGAAAGCATGGGGGGCAGTATATCCCCGAAACTTTGATGAATGAGATTCATAAGCTGGAGGATGCGTATGAGCAGTGTAAGAGTGATCCGGCATTTGTGGAGGAGTTGGATCGGCTGAACAGGGAATATGCGGGCAGGCCCTCCCTGCTCTATTATGCGGAGAAGATGACGAGGGATCTGGGGGGCGCAAAGATTTATTTTAAGCGGGAGGATTTGAACCACACCGGCTCCCACAAGATCAACAACGTGCTGGGGCAGGTGCTCCTGGCGAAGAAGATGGGAAAGACCAGGGTGATTGCGGAGACCGGGGCGGGGCAGCATGGCGTGGCCACGGCCACGGCGGCGGCCCTTCTGGATATGGAATGCGAAGTCTATATGGGAAAGGAGGATACCATTCGCCAGGCGTTGAATGTGTATCGCATGGAACTTCTGGGAGCGAAGGTGCATCCGGTGGAGAGCGGCACTGCTACCCTGAAAGATGCGGTCAATGCCTGCATGAGGGAGTGGACTGCCAGGGTGCATGACACCTTGTATGTGCTGGGCTCTGTCATGGGTCCCCATCCCTTTCCCATGATGGTGGGGGATTTTCAGAGTGTCATCAGCCGGGAGGCGAGAGAGCAAATACTGTCTGCGGAGGGCAGGCTGCCGGACGTGGTGATGGCCTGCGTGGGCGGCGGAAGCAATGCGATGGGTTCTTTCAGGGAATTTATCGGGGACGAGGGCGTTCGCCTCATCGGCTGCGAGGCAGCAGGGCACGGAGTGGACACGGACAGAACTGCCGCCACCATGGCTGTGGGCACGGAGGGGATCTTTCATGGGATGAAATCCTATTTCTGCCAAGATGAGTTTGGACAGATTGCCCCGGTGTATTCGATCTCGGCGGGGCTGGATTATCCCGGTGTTGGCCCGGAGCACGCCTATCTGCGGGACATTGGCCGGGCGGAGTATGTGCCGGTTACGGATGAGGAGGCGGTGCGGGCTTTCGAGTATATCGCCAGGACAGAGGGAATTATTGCGGCCATTGAGAGTTCCCATGCGGTGGCCCACCTGATGAAGATTGCGCCGGAGATGGGGAAGGACCAGATCATTATCTGCACCCTCTCCGGGCGGGGGGATAAGGACGTGGCGGCGATTGCCAGATATCGGGGAATCGATTTGCATGAATAATGCGTAAAGAAAGTTCTAAGCCGGCATAAAACGCTGACTAAGAACTTCTAAGATTACACATAGGAAGAATGCAAAAGCGGCATTCTTCCGTAGGCATGGCTGGAAAAGTAACATTCTTCTGTAGATGTCTGGAAAGTGCTGATATATATTGAAATGAGGTGTCGTATGAGTAAAATAAAGAATGCATTTGAAAAGAAGAAAGCGTTTATTGGGTTTTTGACGGCGGGCGATCCCAGCCTGGAGAGGACGGCGGAATTTGTGCTGGAAATGGAGCGGGCGGGGGCGTCTCTGGTGGAGTTGGGGATTCCTTTTTCTGATCCCATAGCGGATGGCCCGGTGATTCAGGAGGCGAATCTACGGGCTTTGGGCGGGGGATGCACCACGGAAAAGATATTTGACATGGTATCCTCCCTGAGAGAGAAAACTCAGATTCCTCTGGTGTTCCTTACTTATCTGAATACAGTTTACAAGTATGGCTATGAAAAGTTTTGCGAGAGGTGCCAGTCATGCGGCGTGGACGGTCTGGTTATCCCCGACCTGCCTTTTGAGGAGCGGGAGGAATTGGCTCCCATTGCCAGAAAATATGATGTGGACGTGATTGCCATGATTGCCCCCACGTCTAAGGAGCGGATTCAGATGGTGGCAAGGGATGCCACGGGCTTTATCTATGTGGTGTCTTCCATGGGAGTGACTGGTGCCAGAAGGGAGATTACCACGGATGTGAGGGAGATTGTGGAGACGATTCGGGGCGTGACGGATACGCCTGTGGCGATTGGCTTTGGCATCAATACAAAGGAACAGGTGCAACGGTATTCTTCGATTTCAGATGGTGCCATCGTTGGCAGTGCCATCGTGAAAATTATTGGAGAATACGGGGAGGATGCAGGGGAAGAATTGGGTCGGTATGTCCGGGAGATGGTGTCTGGTCTGGCAGATTAGTTCAATGATTGATTAAAGGCATCTGATTGATTTCAGGTGCTTTTTTTAATCTTAAGAATTCTTAAAAATTTCTTTCGTTTTTCTTAAGAATTGCCTGATACAATGTTCATAAATCAAGATAACAGCAGTTGTTTTGATAGTTGAGAGGAGGGATTCGCTATGAAAAACTGGAGAAAAACTATATTGACGGGAGTTGTTGCCACAGGCATGTTGCTTGTGGCGGGCGTGCAGACGCAGGCGGCGTTGCCGGCGGAGGGGAATCATTCTCGTGCATCTGCTCAGGCTGACGCCGCAGAGAGGCCAAGGATTTTGGATGGAGAGTCCGTCATCTATCTGGATGGAAAGGATCAGATTGCCGTGGAGGGCAAGGGGATTAGCGCCATCTCCTATGCATCTGACGACAGCAGAGTGGCAAAGATTGATGGCAGAGGAATTGTCACGCCGGTATCGGAGGGAAAGACGAAGATACGGGCGACGGTTACCTGCGTGATTAGCGGTGTGAAAAAGACGGAAGCCTTGTCCTATGATTTGCAGGTGCTTCCCAAGTCCACGGAATATTTCAAGTATGATTCTGACGATTACGTGGGCAAGAGCCGCATCGTGGGGCTGACAGCCAAGGGAAAGCGGCTGCGGGATGTGTATATCCCAGGCTGGTGCCAGGGGAAGAAGGTTCTGGAAGTTCACAAGGATGTCTTCAAGAACGATGTTGCGCTGGAGAAGGTGTACGTGGCGGATAACTTGATTTATCTGGATTATTGGAGGTGGCCAGATGACTATGAGCCGGGGGAGAACTTTTCCGGCTGCGGCAACCTCAAGGAACTGCACTTGGGAAGGAATCTGAAAGGCGTGGGGCATGGATTTGCCGCTTCTTTGGAAAAAATTACAGTAGATGAGAGGAATGAGACTTTTCGGGTGCAGGATAATGTGCTATTTTCGGGAACGGATCGGCTTGTCTGCTACCCCGGGGCGAGGAAGGATGCCTTTTATCAGATACCGGACGGTATAAAGACTTTGGAACAGGATGCTTTTTGTGGCGCGGCGAACTTGAAGAAAGTAGGATTCCCGAAGGGAGTTGAAACCATTGCCTATGCGTTCCGCCATGCAGGACTGACGGAGGTAGTTGTTCCCGAGACCGTGAAATATTATTACAGCGCATTTGCCCATTGCGGCAGTTTGGAGAAAGCAACGATCGAGACGGCAGAATGGAAATATACCTGGAGTGTCTTCGAGGGATGTGGCAAATTAAAATCTATCTCCGTCAGAAGCCGGATTTCAGGAGGAATGCTACTTGGCAGCAGCGTGGAGGAAATCCGCCTCGTGGCAGGCGCCAAGGGCGTCAGCGTGAAGGATGGCGTTCTGTTTAGCGAGGATGGGAAGGAATTGTATGCCTATCCGCCGGGAAAGAAGGCGAAATATTCTCTTCCGGCAGGGACGGAGAAGGTTGCAGAAAATGCATTTAGGCAGGCCCAGACACCTGAGATCGTATTGAATAAGGGATTGAAAGAGATTGGAGACTCGGCATTTGCGGAGTCGAAGATTCAGGCGATGGTGATTCCTGACAGCGTGGAAAAACTTGGGTGGTACGTTTTTGAAGAGTGTGGCAGGCTTCGCACTGTAAAACTGTCAAAGAATTTGAAACAGATTATGCCGTTTACTTTTAGGAAGTGCGTTTCCCTAGAGAAACTTCATATTCCCAAAAAGGTGAAGAAGTTTGGAGTCAGCACTGGTTGCAAGAAACTGAAGGCGTATACGGTGGAGAAGGGAAATGCATCCTATGTGGCGGTAAAGGGAGTTCTGTACAGCAAGTCTAAAAAGACGATTTATGCCTACCCGCCGGCAAAGAAGGGAAAGAAATATACGATTCTCAAGAATGTGAAAAGGATTGAGGGGTCTGCATTTGCGGGTGCCCGCTATCTTCAGCAGATTTCCATGGGGAATCGGGTAACCTATTGCGGGAGCAACGCATTTTCCGATGGGCTTTCCCTGAAAAAGGTGACACTGTCAAAGAATATCTCCAAGATGGGAGAGTATGTCTTTGCAAGATGCAAGAAACTGCAAGGGGTGAAAGTGCCAGACAAGGTGAAGAGGCTGGAGTGCGGAACGTTTATGGATTGTACCGCTATCAAGCGCATCACCCTGGGCAAGAAAATCAAGTTCGTGGATGTCTCGAACTTTAATGGGTGCAAGAACTTACAAGAACTTAACTGCCGCAGCCTGATTGAGAATTGGAATTTCGGAGCCTGCGTGGGGGGCAGTTTTGAGAAGGCGGGCAGCAAGAATTATAAAAAATTGGTTGTAAGATTTCCGAAGTGCAAGTCGGGGAATAAGAGGAATGAGATTAGAAATTGGCTGAGCTGGGCAGGTCTGCACGGGAATGCGAAAGTGACATTCGGTAAATAATAGCATTGCCAAATGTCTGGCGAAATACGGGGCTGGAAAGTCTGGAGGACTTTCTGGCCCTGTTTTATGCTTTTTGGGAAAAATGGACAAAGAAAGGACACTTTTCCTAGATATTTTTGCCATAATATGCTATAATGTAATGTAGGGTTAATATACGGCTCAAATTACAGGAGAAGCGTTATGACGAAAAAAATAAAAAAGATTTGGAAAAGATATCTGGGGATATTTTTCATGCTGCTGCTTGTCATGTTGGGCATGATGTCCTTCTATCGGGACGTGACGGACAATGCGGCAGATATGGAGGAGGATAGCCTCACGGATGATGCGGCGATCTACACCACTTATGTGGACGATATGCTGCAGGCTAGGCTGACACGGCTGGAGGACATGGCTAGAGCCATGAGCCAGCCAGTGCAGAGCGATATCGATTTGGCACGGCAGATTCTCAAGGAGAATCGGATGGGATTCGACGGACTGCTGGTGCTTAATCTAGAGGGAAAGCGGGAATTGGGAGATGAAGTTCTATTCAATCTGATACAGGATGAAATGATGGAGCCCCTGGTAAATGAAAGACGTTCCCTCGTCTACAAAAACTTGGTGAAAGATGCGGAGTTGAACCGCTATGCGGTGATGTGCACTCCGATTCAGTACAGAGGCAGGGTGGTGGCTATTCTGGCGGGAGCGATCCGCATGGAAAGGCTCACGGAGATGATGGAAAAGTGGAATGATTCCCAGTCAGGCTGCGCATTTTTGGTATCGGAACAGGGTGAGTATCTCTCTGAGGGAAAGGAATTTGAAGAAATGATTGGCGGGGAGGCGAACAATTTCTTCACCTATCTGTCTAACTGCAAGATGCAGAAGAAATCCCCCTCCAGGGATGGGGTGGAGCGCTATATGAAGAAACGGCATGCCGCCGCGTTCCGCTATACATATAATGGAGACGATTACATATGCAATATCCAGCCCTGCGTCTATGGGAATTGGTATGTGGGATATTTGAAATTGGAAAAGGCGGTATATCGCCACGCTTTTGCGATGAGCAAGGATACCGTTATTATTAGCGTCATCTCTATTGGGTTATGGCTGGTGCTAATGATATTTTTCGGGATTTCTATTTATCGGAATGAGACTTTCAGGGAGCAGCAGGAGCGGCAGGATATTCTGAACGATTTGGAAAAGGCTATTATCTTCGAGTTTAATTTCTTTCCGAAAGAATTATGCTTCTATGGTGACGGGGAGAAGATGTTTGGACACAAGCTGCGCACATTGTTTGGGGAAGAGGTCTATGAAGTCTATGACTATATTCATCCAGATGATGTTTCTGTGAGGGGCAGGATTCATCAGTTCTATGATGATGATGCCAGCATGTTTAGCGCGGAGGTGAGGATTAAGAATAGTAATGGATATGGCTGGTATCGCATTATCGGCAAACTGGTGAAGGATAAGAGGTTCGGCACTAACTTGAAGTTTATCGGCAAAGTGGAAAATGCAGACCAGGAGATCGCGGAGGAGAAGAATCTGGTGGAGAGGGCAGAAAATGACCTGCTTACTGGCGTATTGAATAAGAAGACGATGGAGGAGAAGGTGACGCAGTGCCTGGCGTCGATTAAGGATAACAACCACTGTATCTTCTTTATGGTTGATTTGGATAATTTTAAGAATGTAAATGACAAGTTGGGACATATATCTGGCGACAAGGCCATTGTTGATACGGCAGACCGTCTGCGTGAAGTCTTTCCGAAGAATGCCTATGTGGGGCGTCTTGGGGGAGACGAATTTGCGGTGTGCGCTGTCTATGATGCCTTTGACGAGGAAAGCATGCGTGAGTATGTCAAGAGGAAGGCGGAGAAGATTTGCGAGGTTAATCGCCGGACGTACAAGAATGGGGAAACGGAGGTGAGCATTTCCAGCAGCGTAGGAATTGCCCTGGCGCCGGATCAGGCCACGCAATTCGAGGACTTATATAAGAAGGCAGACAGTGCCTTGTATCAGTCGAAAAATGGCGGCAAGAATTGCTATCATTTGTATCAGTAGTTGTTATTGATTGTAGGACATTGGCGGGATGCCGAAGTGATAAAAGGTGTGTTCACGAGGACAGCCGATGGAGAGGAAGCATGGATATATATATATCATTTCACATAGTGGCATTGATAATGCTGCTGATTACACTTATTTTTTGTGGCTATAAGAATTGGATTCTGGTAGCGAAGAACAGAATTTTTTTTGTGATGGCGATGATAGAAACCATTGCCCTTGAAATTAATATCGTCCTTTGTCTGATCTATGAATTCTCAGGACAGTATCTTCGCTACTTGGGAATGGCTATTCAGGCACTATCCAGCATCTTTGCGCTGCTGGTTTACCACAGAATATTTCTATATAATCTGGCCATGACGGAGAACGTCCTTGCCAGCAGGAAGTGGTGGTCTAGGCTTTTAGGATTTCTTTCGGCATTGTGCATGCTGTCTTCGGCACTTCCCCTTGCATTTCACTTGGCAGGGGTTTCCCATGGACAAGTACAGGATATTGCGGCAAAGGGGAGGGTGGCGCAGAGCGGCGTGGTTATTCTATGCTTGTTGCTGGCTGGCGGCGTGCTGCTGATTTCCAGAAAGAAGATGACGGGGCGGGATTTTGCCGTCCTATTCGGTTCAGACTTGCTTCTGCTGGCAGACGTGGTATGGGAGAGGCTGATGGACTCTAGGTATCTGACGTCTTATTATCTCATGGCATTTGTGCTTGTGGTGTATTATATGTTGCTGCACAACCTTGATCGGTATAAGGTTCTGGCAAGCGGCTGCTTTGCCAGGGCGGGATTTCGCACGGTGTTGCGGGAGAAGGAGATTTGCCGGGAAAATATACGCTGTCTTGGCGTTTGCATCAATAATATCGAGAGTATTACCAACTGCTGTTCGGAGAGCGAGATCGTGGAGATTCACAGGCAGATTGGAAGCTTGCTGAAAAGGCATTGCGGGAGGCATCAGGTGTATCACATTCACAGTTTTGAGTATGTGGTGACTTGCAAGCCCTCTGTAGATATAGAAAGAAAGCATCAGGAACTGGCGCAGCTGGTGCCGGCGTATATTCGAATGAACAATAAGAATGTATCTCTGTTTTGCGATTTCTATACCATCGATTTTAAGGATGCAGATTATCAGACGGGGAATTTTTTTGGCATCCTAACCAGCATGAGGAAGTTGGCCATGGCATATATGGACAGGATGCATTTGCTGCGCTATTGCGATGACAGCAAGAATGATATTGAAAAGGACATGGAGGCGATGCGGATTGTAAATGCATGCATTGCCACCAAGAATTTTTCTTTGCAGATTTTCCCGATCCAGTCTAAGGATGACGAGGAGAAGTTCTGTTACGAGTTTGCCATATGTGCCAAGTATGGGGATGGAGAAGTAATCTCCCAGGAATTGATTTGGGAGATGGCAGGACAGATGGGCTATCACCGGGAAATGGGGCTGATAGTATTTGAACTGGTGTGCAAGTACATTATGCTGAATAAATTGAGGGAGTCTGTTGTTGAGCGGATTCACTTGAATTTGGAGGGGACGCAGATATCTGGCGCGGAACTGGCCAAGGGCTATATCGACCTTCTGGAGAAGTATCAGATTCCGGGGGATTTTATCTGCATCGAAGTGACTGTGGAGCAGGATGTGGATTATGATGCCATGGAGCAGGCTTTTGTGCTGTTGAGGGAGAAAGGCGTAGGGATACTGCTGGATCAGTTCGGGGTAACTGTCTGCAACCTTAAGACTGTTCTCAATATGTCCTTTCACGGAGTGAAGATTAATCATCATATGGTAAGCCTTTTCTGCAATGGCATCAGCGAGCAGTTGCTTTATATGCTTGACATGCTTAACACTAGCGGGTGGAAGATTATTCTGGATGGAGTGGATCGGGCAGAATATGTTCCGCTGCTGAAAGATTTAAAGTTTGCCTATATGCAGGGATTGCTGCTTCAAGAGGACTTTGAAAAAAAGCACGAGCCGGTGATTTTCCGGGAGATAGGGGGTGCTGCTTATGAATAGCCTGTTCAGTTGTCAGATTGCGTCAGCGGGTTTTTTTGCCGTGATTTTTTTTGCTGATACGGTTAAGAAGCATCTTCCTAATAGGAGGACGATCTTTTTTCAGCTGTTTCTGTGCTTTATGATGCTAAGCTCTGTGTTTGCCACGGCTGCAGATTTGGCTGGGGAGTATGGAGAACCAGGGTTCATTCTTGACATGATTCAGGGGATCTTCTTATTCCTGCAGATGATTACCTGCCTGATGCTGCACTGCTATATCTTGTCGGTGGATTATCAGTTGCATTTTCGGTTGTCGATAGATAGCGTGGCGGGTTTGAGGGCTGTTGGAGGATGCCTTTATCTGGTGGTGGCTTCCGTGCTGCTGCTTTCTTCGCCCTGGACGCACCTGTGCTTCTATGGGGACGGAGGTGGTGGGATTGTCCGCACTCCCGTGTTCTGGGGATTGAATTTGATCTTGCTGGGCATGTTTGTGTACGACATAGGCGTGGTATGGCTGCGATGCCTGAAGTATTCCAGGCGCAAGCGGATGATGTGCCTTTTTCTGATTATAGATTTTTTTGCTATGCTGGTGGCAGAGTTATTTCAGATGCCGGGAATTTCTTTTTTTAAGGTGGCGACACTGTTCTTTGCTTATATGTTCTATCTGTCTTTGCAGAGCCCGGATTTTTTTGTGGATAATGCCACGGGGACTTTTAATAGAAATGGTTTTTTTGAGATTTTCCAGGAGCGGCTGGCCTATGGGAAAGAGACTTCCTGCCTGATTATCCGGGTGCGGAATTATCAGGCCATGAACCAGATTTATGGCGGGGAAGTGTTGCGGAAGGTTCAGCGTCGGATTGCCAATGCATTGGTGGGTGAGTGCGGGGAAAAAGGTGTTTTTCACATTGGTTCCTCTACTTTCGCCATCATCAGCAAGTCTAGGGAAGGCACCCTTGCTTTGTATGATAAACTAAAGGAGGTGCTTCCCCAAAACTGGGTGTTGAAAAATCAAGTCGTAAATCAGGAATACAGTTTTTACGAAATTACCTATCCTTTAGATGGGGAGGATTTCGAGGAATTGGTTCAGAGAATACATTATGCCCGTTCTGATCATGAGAGTACCCATAAATCCGGGGAACTGGTACGCCTGCGCTCGGATGAGATGGAGAAGTCTGACGAGAAGAGGGAAGTGGCGAGCCTGGTGGAGGAGGCGATTATGGATGACAGCATTGAATTGCATTTTCAGCCAATCTTCTCCTTTGCAAAAGGGAAGATTACCTCCCTGGAAGTGCTGGCGAGGCTGAAAGACCGGAATCGGAAATATATTAATCCAGAGTTTTTCATCCATGTGGCAGAAGAGAATCATACCATCATTCAGCTGGGAGAGCAGATTTTCCGCAAGGCCTGTATTTTTGCTAGTTACAACCATATTTTTGACTACGGCATAGAGGATATCAATATCAATCTCAGTCCTGCCCAGTGCCGTTATGAGCATCTGACAGAAGATTTTGTAAGGATCGCGGACCAGTATGGCATACCTATGGAGAAGATGCATCTGGAAATTACGGAGAGCGAATTTACGGATAAGGATGCGGTGAGCAGGACGCTGGCCAGGCTGAAGGAGACTGGGGCGAAGGTTGCCTTGGATGACTTTGGCACGGGAAATTCTACCCTGTCGAATATCTTGGAGCTTCCGGTGGATTTCGTAAAGATTGACAAGAGCCTGGTGTGGTCTTTTGCAGAGGGGAAGAACCAGTTCCTGAATGAGCTGATGCCTATGATTAAGGCGGAGGGCAAGAAGATTATTGCGGAGGGTATCGAATCTGCGGACCATATAGATATCATTAAGAAATTGCAGGGGGATTACCTGCAGGGATACTACTATTCCCGTCCGTTGCCTGAGAAAGAGTTTTTGCGCTTTCTGTTGAAGTTTAACAAAAAGGTAAAGGAGGGGGAGGAAAAAGTAGTGATGGATCAGAAAAAGGCGTTTGGATGAGGATATCACGCATTAGCAGATATGCAGATTGGGAAAGAATATGTTGCAATTCATGGTTGAATTCTAGAATAGAGGCAGAATCTTATGTGCAGACATGGCGATTCTATCCTTTTTTAGTACATGCGGTGAACTGTAGCAATAATATATATTTAAGGAAAGGAAAATGTATCCTAGCGGTGTCAAAGACAGCACGCAAGCGGGATGCAAGGGAAAGAGATGGATTTAAGTTACATGGAGTTGAGAGAACAGATTTGCGATGTGTGCCATAAAATGTGGCAGTTGGGCTGGGTGGCGGCCAATGACGGCAATGTGTCTGCCAAATTGCCAGACGGGACTTTTCTGGCAACGCCTACGGGAATCAGCAAGAGCTTTATCACGCCGGAGAAATTGGTACATATTGATGCAGAGGGAACTGTGCTGGATGGCCTGGAGGGTTACCGCCCCTCTTCTGAGATTAAGATGCATCTGAAATGCTATTCTGAGAGAGAGGATGTGGGGGCCGTGCTTCATGCTCACCCGCCGGTGGCTACGGGATATGCGGTGGCGAACGTGCCTCTGGACGAGTATTCTATGATTGAGACGGTCATTGCCATTGGCTCTGTGCCGGTGACGCCTTATGGAACGCCCTCCACGGACGAGGTGCCCCAGGCAATTGCTCCCTATCTGGGCGAGCATGACGTGATGCTTTTGCAGAATCACGGTGCTCTTGCCGTGGGTTCGGATGTGATTACGGCGTACTATCGCATGGAGACTTTGGAACTTTTCGCTAAGATTAGCCTGAATGCCCATCTCCTTGGCGGAGCCCAGGAATTGCCCAGAGAGCAGATTGACCGCCTGATTGGCATGAGGGAGCAGTACAAGGTGACGGGAAAGCATCCGGGCTATAAGAAGTATTCAGAATGATTATTAGGACAAAGAATAGATAGTTCTGGATAGCGATATGCGGCGGGGCGGCATTCTGCCCCGGAGAGGAGAAGACGGACGATGGCAGGGAAGAATGTATTGGCCTTTGATCTGGGTGCCAGCAGCGGAAGGGGGATGCTGGCATCTTTTGATGGAAAGAGAATCGCATTGGAGGAGGTTCACCGCTTTCCCCATAATTTTAGCATACTGAATGGGCATGCCTACTGGAACATTCTCTTTCTGATGGATGAGATGAAGCGGGGAATCGGGAAATGCACGGAATCAGTCAGCGGCGTGGGCTTTGATACCTGGGGGGTGGACTGTGGCTTCTTGGACCGGGAGGGCCAGCTGGTGGGGCTTCCGGGCAGTTACCGGGATGGCGCTTTGGATGAGGAAAATATGCATCAAGCGTTGGCTCGGCTTGGCGGCGAGGAATATGCCTTTTCCCAGACGGGAATTGCCAGCCTGGCGTACAATACTCTGTTTAAACTATATTATATGGCGAGAGAGATGCCTTCTATGATGGAGCAGGCCCAGACCATGCTTCTGATGCCGAACCTGATTGAATATTTCTTTTCCGGGGTGAAGCACGGAGAGTATTCCATCGCTTCTACCACTCAGATGTATGATATGAAAGGCAGAACTTGGGCTGGGGAACTGCTGGAAAGGCTGGGAATACCGGAGAGGATTCTGACCCCGGTGGATCTGGCGGGAAAGGACCTGGGAGGGCTGAGACCGGAGATTGCCAGGGAGGTAGGGCAGCCGGATCTGCACATTATCTCTGCGCCGGGGCATGATACCGCTTGTGCGGTGGAGGCAGTTCCGGCGGAGGGAGAGGAGTTTACCTTCCTTTCCAGCGGTACTTGGTCTCTTATGGGCATCTCTTCCAAGAAGATGCTGGAGGGAGAGAAGGTGGTGCGGGACAAGATATCCAACGAGGGTACCGCAGACGGGGGATATCGCCCCACCGTGAATATCATCGGCCTATGGATGAATCAGGAACTGCGCCGGAACTTTCAGGCTCAGGGCAAGGATTACTCCTTTGTGGAGATGCAGGAGATGGCGGCTCGTGAAAAGCCGCTGCAAAGCTTTATCCGCCCGGATGATTTTATGCAGTCGGGAGATTATACGGTGAAGATTCGGGAATACTGTAAGGAGACGGGACAGCCTGTGCCAGAGACGGATGGGGCGGTGGTTCGATGCATGCTGGAGAGCCTTGCACTAAAGTACCGCCAGGTATATGAAAGTTTCAAGCCGTATATTACATGGGAGGAGAAACTGTATATCGTTGGCGGGGGAAGCCAGAATGGCGTGCTGAATCAGTTTGCCGCCAATGCGCTGGGCATTCCCGTGATTGCCGGGGCCAGCGAGGCTACGGCAGTGGGCAATGTGATGTCCCAGTTTAAGGCGCTGGGCGCATATCATACGAAGGAGGAAAAATGCGAGATTCTTGCCAATTCCTTTGGGACAAGGGAATATCTGCCCCAGGAGCAGGAGGCATGGCAGGAGGCGTACGGGCGTTTTGAGCGGCTGTACTAGTGAATGTTAGTATGATGTAAGTGTTTTGTGATTGGGCGCTGCTTGCACAGGCACTTTGGCTTCTAGTTTAATGAAAGCAGTGCAGAAATGAGGAAAATTATGGCATCAAGTATCAAAGAGTTATCCCAGGTGAAAATTCCGGAGGCGTATGCGCTGGAGAAGGGAGAGTTCATTTCGGAGGTGGACAGTTTTGCCCTGGTGCTTCGCCACAAGGTGAGCGGGGCGAGGGTGATGGTGCTTAGCAATGAGGACGATAATAAGGTATTCAATATCGCTTTCCGCACCACCCCGGAGGACTGCACCGGGGTTCCCCACATCATTGAGCATACGGTTCTGTGCGGCTCCAGGGAGTTTCCGGCAAAGGATCCCTTTGTGGAATTGGTGAAGGGTTCCCTGAATACATTCCTGAATGCCAGCACATACCCAGATAAGACCATGTATCCCGTTGCCAGCTGCAATAACAAGGATTTTCAAAATCTGATGCATGTGTATCTGGATGCGGTATTCTATCCGAATATTTATCAGTTTCAGGAGATCTTCAAGCAGGAGGGCTGGCACTATGAGCTGGACAGCCCGGAGGGGGAGATTGCCTACAATGGCGTGGTGTACAATGAGATGAAGGGGGCTTTTTCTTCGGAGGAGAGCGTGCTGGAGCGGTTCGTGATGAATAGCCTTTTTCCGGACAATACTTATGGACAGGAGTCAGGCGGAGATCCCAGGTGCATTCCGGATCTGACCTATGAGGATTACCTGAATTTCCATCGCAGATACTACCATCCCTCCAACAGCTATATCTATCTGTATGGGGATATGGATATCGAGGAGAGGCTGGAATTTCTGGACGAAAAATACCTGAAAGATTTCCCGGCTATTGAGGTGGATTCGGAGATTCCCTTGCAGAAGCCCTTTGATGGCATGAAGGATTTGGAGAAGAATTATGCGGTGGCCCAGGATGCGGATTGCAGCGAGAAAAGCTATTATGCCTATGCCGCGGCAATGGACGTGACTCTGGACCAGAAGGTGTGCAGAGCGTTGGATTTGCTCTCCTATGTGCTGGTGGATATGCCTGGGGCGCCGCTAAAGCAAGCGCTTCTAGACAAGGGCATCGGCTCAGACATTGACGTGGATTTCTGCGATATCCTGCGGCAGAGTACATTTACCATCATTACGAAAAATGCAAAGCCTGGCCAGAAGCAGGAGTTTTATGACACCCTGCGGGAGACATTGGAACAGGTGGTCAGGGATGGAATTGACAGGAAGACGCTGGAGGCGGCTATCAACGGCGCAGAGTTTCGGGAGAGGGAGGCGGATTTCGGCTCGTATCCCAAGGGGCTTCTCTACGGAATCAAGTCCTTTAAAACCTGGCTCTATGACGATGACATGGCCTGTGATGCCCTGTATTATGATGAGGCTTATCAATTTTTGAGGCAGCAGCTGGAGACGGATTATTATGAACAGCTAATCCGAAAATACCTGTTGGACAATCCCCACAGCGTGCTGGTGGAACTGGTGCCCGAGCGGGGGCTGGCCTTGCAGGAGGAGGAGCGAACCAGAGAAAAGCTTCGCCAGTATAAGGAGAGCCTTTCTTCGGAGGAAATCCGGGGATTGATTCAGGAGACCAAGATGCTGAAAAAGTATCAGGAGACGCCTACGCCGAAGGAGATTCTGGATAAGATTCCCATGCTGAGGCGGGAGGATATTGGCAAGAAGATCATTCCCTATTACAATGAGGAGCGGGAAATATCCGGGGTGAAGGCGCTTCACCACAATATTGCTACGAATGACATTGTGTACCTGAGCATGTATTTTGATATGTCGGATTTGGAGGAATATGCCCCCCAGATTAGTTTGCTGACCACCCTGCTGGGATACATGAATACGAAAAAGCACACCTATGCCCAGTTTGACACGGAGACAAATTTCTATACCGGGGGCATCGCCACGGATATGAACGTGTTCTGCCATCCCGGGGAGAGCGACCAGTACGGCGTGTATTTCGAGGCCCGCGCGAAATTCTTGCGGGGCAGGGCGGCCGAGGCATTGGACTTGCTGGCGGAAATGCTTTTTGAGACTCTCTTTGATGATGACAAGCATCTCAGGGAGGTGGTGGCAGAGGCGCGTTCCCGGCTGAAAGTGCGCCTGATGTCAGCGGGACACCAGGCGGCGGCAGGGAGAGTGGCATCCTATTTCTCAAAGAGTTCCTGGCTTACCGACCGATATAACGGCATCGGATATTATGAGTATCTGGCTCGGCTGGACGAGCATTTTGAGGAGGAGAAGGAGAATCTGAAATCCGGATGTCTGGCCCTTCTGGCGAAGTTGCTGCGCTGGCAGAAACTGGTGCTTTCCATTACGGGAAAGGAGGAGGAATATCAGGCGGTAGCCGAGGAGATTCCGGGATTTCTGGAGCGTCTGGCGGCTTTTGAACGGGAGGAGAGGTCCGAGGATTACGAGGGTTATTTCTCTGAAATGACTTCTTTCACGCCCAAGCCGGAAAAGAACCAGGAGGCTTTCTCTACTCCCGCAGAGATCCAGTATGTGGCCGTGGGCGGCAGTTTCCATGACATGCCCTATAATTTTGGCGCACTGCGGGTGACCAGGCATCTGCTGAATTATAATTACCTGTGGAATGAGGTGCGGGTGAAGGGTGGTGCCTACGGGGTATCCTGCCAGTTTACCAGGGAGGGGGAGGGATTTTTTGCCTCCTACCGGGATCCGAATCTGGAGGGTACCATCGACGTGTATCAGAAAGCGGCAGATTTCCTCGGGGATTACCAGGCGGAGGAGAGAGAGATTACCAAGACGATTATCGGTACCATCAGCGGCATGGATACGCCTCTCACGCCGAATATGAAGGGAAGGCGTTCCATGGCAGGGTATCTGTCCCAGGTGCCGGAGGAACTGCTCCAGAAGGAGAGAGACCAGGTGCTGGGATGCTCTATTGAGGATATCCGGGCTCTCGCGCCGGTGATGCGTGCGGTGAGCGAGGCAGGCAATGTGTGCGTCATCGGCAATGAGAAGCGCATTCAGGAGGCGAAGGAGTTGTTTCAAAGCATTCAGCCCTTGAGTTAATAAAAGGAGATGCCAGAACCTGATGTGATATTGCGGAACGTTGAGAACGGACTCCGGGCAGAGTCCGGGGAATAGATAGCGAATCGGCATACGGATGAAACTGCTGTAACAGTTTAAATGAAATGAGGCGAAGGATGAATAATTTTAAATCAGGGTTTGTGACATTGATTGGAAGGCCAAATGTGGGGAAATCCACGCTGATGAATCGGCTGATCGGGCAGAAGATTGCCATCACTTCCAACAAGCCCCAGACTACGAGAAACCGTATCCAGACAGTGTACACCTGCCAGGAGGGTCAGATTATCTTTCTGGATACGCCGGGAATCCATAAGGCGAAAAATAAGCTGGGAGAGTATATGGTGACGGTGGCGGAGCGCACGCTGAAAGAGGTGGACGTAATCCTGTGGCTGGTGGAGCCTACCACCTTTATCGGTGCCGGGGAGCGGCACATTGCGGAGCAGCTGCGCAGCACGGATACCCCGGTGATTCTGGTGATTAACAAGATTGACACCGTGGAGAAGCAGGAGATCCTGAGGTTTATTGATGCCTATAAGGATATTGTGGATTTTCAGGAAATCGTGCCGGTATCGGCCCTGAAGGGGGAAAATACGGAGGAACTGGTCAAGGTGATGTTCCAGTATCTGGAAGAGGGACCTTGCTATTATGACGAGGATACCATTACGGACCAGCCGGAGAGGCAGATTGTGGCGGAAATGGTGCGGGAGAAGGCCCTGCGCAATCTGAATGATGAGATTCCCCACGGCATTGCGGTGGTGACTGACCAGATGCGGGAGCGGAAGAGGAAGGACAAATCCGGACATTTGGAAAACATCATAGATATTGACGCCACCATCATCTGCGAGAGGGATTCCCACAAGGGAATTATCATCGGGAAGCAGGGTGCCATGTTAAAGAAAATTGGCAGCCAGGCTAGGAAGGATATGGAAAATCTCTTGGACTGCAAGGTGAATCTAAAGCTCTGGGTGAAGGTGAAGAAGGAGTGGCGGGACAGCAATTATTTGATGAAAAATTTTGGCTACCGCCAAGAAGAATATTGATTTTTCCAAGAGATTGGAAGTGGTGCCAATGTATGGAAAATGCCCGCCAATAGGGGGTTCTGACCTGATTGGGATATGCTTTGTCAAAAGATTCCAAGTATAGGTTTGCCGCCGAAAAGCCATCCTAAAGTTACAAAGCAACAACATGCGCTGTCAGGTGTGGCAGTGTAAAATACATTCAGAAAGGCATGGCGAAGTATATGGCGGAAAAGGAAGGTTGGAATCAATTTGCCGCATCTGGCAAAGTTATGGACTATTTGGAGTACAAGGGATGTCTGGAGGGGCTGGCAAATGTATCGAATGTAGTGCCTGCGCCGGGAACGATGGGCAGCTGCGCAATTGCCCGGGACGACGAGGAGCATGAGGATGACAGTGGCATGAAGGCGAAGGGATAGTATATTTGCGGGCTGAGTTAGAATGGGGATTCATATGAGTGAGACAGTGACAGTCACTGGAATGGTTTTGCTATCATCTCCGGTCAAGGAATACGATAGGCGGATTGAGATCCTAACCCGGGAGCGGGGAAGGATTTCTGCATTTGCAAAGGGCGCGAGAAAGGCTGGAAGCGCCCTTTCTGCTTGTACCATTCCCTTTACGTTTGGGGAATATACGCTGTACGAGGGGAGAAATTCTTACAATGTAAAATCAGCCGGGATACAGAAATTTTTTGGAGACATTGCGGAGGATTACGACATGACCTGCTATGCCTCCTATTTTGCGGAGATGGCCAGATATTTTGCCCGGGAGAATATAGAGGCAGGCCAAGAACTGCTTCTTTTATACATAACATTGCTGGCCTTGCAAAATAAACAGATGCCGGAAAAATTGATCCGCATCGTATACGAAATGCGCATGATGATGATACAGGGACAGGGGCTGGAACTCTTCCAGTGCCTGGGGTGTCAGAACACGGACACCAGGGAAGTGTATTTCCAGGCGGGGGGGCTTTTGTGCAGAAAATGTGCGGAAAAGGAGCGGGAGCTTGCCAAAGTGCATCCCTTTGAATTGTCTTTGGATGGGCTGTATACGGTACAATTTATTTTATCTACACCTGTAGAAAAAGTGTACTCCTTTTTGGTAGCGGAGGAGGTGCAGAAAGAATTGGAGCGGTTCATGCAGGGATATCTGGGGCGGTATCTGCCCCATCGGTTCCAGTCGGCGGAGTTTCTGGATAGATAATCCAATCTGTTGATTGACAGAAAGGATTATTACCAATATAATGTAACATACAAACATCATATAGAAAGTGAAGGTTGGGGCATGTTTATTATTGATTCAAAGGTAAATGTGGTGTATGAAGAGGTAGAAGGCATTGTAAAAAAGTTTTACATTTCCTCCGATTATTTAGAGGAATCCTTTGAGGAGGCTGAGTATTATCCACTCCCGGAAGATGCGCCTGCTGGTATTCCTAGATTTGTGCTAAAGTCAAAAGGCGGATATTCGGAACTTTACTTTGCGAAAAATATTATGCAGCTTGAGACAAAATATGATGGAGCGTATAGAAGCGATTGGGCTTTATGTGCGGAGAATATATCACAGAAAATTGATGGGATTTATAAAGTGCTTGACATGATTGCAGAAGGCAAGTATTTGTTTTCTGGCATCAAGGTCAGAGTTATATACGATGAGGAACAGAAAAATGGAACGCAGAGATTAAAGGATTCGATTTTGAAAATCAACTCTCAACGGGAACTGTTTGATATAGACTGCAAACTGACGTATGTAGATAATGGATGGTATATTAATATTGCATTGGCGAATGTCAGGAGTTATGAAGAAGAGGATTTAGACCAAGATGTCATGAGGCCGGGGATGTTAAAAGAAGGAGGGACTAATGCAATCATGGTCACGATTGATGTGAATGACAGATATTCATACAATGCAGATATATCTACAACCTCTTCTGGCCAAAGCATGAAAAAAATGATACAGAAAGTTGGAGAAATTATGAAAAATATGCCGACAATTATAGAGAAAGGGGAGATACGTATATGATAATTTCTTCCTTGCTAAATAAAAAACAGGTGTTCAATACTGCGGCACTTCTTTCTGTGGCAGGGGGCGTTGCTACAGGGACAAGCGTACCTGACCTCTCTATGGTGCCTGCTGGATATATTGCAGATTTGGCACAACGTTCCTGCTTGGATGCATCCACATATGGGGTTCATGGAAATGATAGAATAACTTCCATATTGGAAATAGTTTCTCCTACGGAATATATTTTTAGGCCATCGAGATGTTTTCACAGCAAGTTGGAAAGGGAAGCATATGAATTGTTTGGGAATTTGCGGGAATTGAGTTTGGAAGAGAGATTGGCCAGAAAAAAGACAATGGATAAGATTTCTAGGAATACAGGAGTGAGTTTTTTTGACCTATGATGCAAGAATTTATAGATTTTGTGGATGAAGTATACCCCTCTCTTGCTTATGATGTGAAGGAAAAGGCGAAAATGGCAGTCAGGGATTTTGAGGAAATGAATTGCCCTAATGCGTTTTTGATGTGGGATAATTTGGGAGAACTATCCCAAGGAGATGTATTGTCAGAAATTCCTTTTTGCTATTTTGATGAAGAGGGTCAGCAGAAAATGTTTAAAGCAAAGGCAATGGTTTTATCTATGTCTTGTGATATAGAAAACAATGATATGATTTTGCTTGCGCCTGTTTTAAGGTTAGCAGATTATGAAGCTGACGTATCAAGCATTGTGCATAATAGGACGCTTACATATTTGTATTATCCGGATGATAGGCTAAAGGATTACTATATCGACTTTAGTTACGCATCCACATTTAGTAGTTCTTTTATCCAAGAGTTGCTGAACGATAAAAAACTGAGCAAGATTGCATCTTTGAATCAAGTTGGATATTATATGTTTTTGTGTAAATTATCCATCTTTTTTACAAGGAGGGAAGATCCGCAAACTCAGCAAGATAGAAAAAAGAGATAGAAGTGGAGGATTATTCAATGGAAAAGACAATGGACAAGATTGTGGCACTTGCCAAGGCGAGGGGGTTCATCTACCCAGGCTCGGAGATTTACGGGGGTCTGGCAAATACATGGGACTATGGCAATCTGGGCGTGGAACTGAAAAACAATGTAAAGCAGGCGTGGTGGAGGAAATTCATCCGTGAGAATCCCTACAACGTGGGGATTGACTGCGCCATTCTGATGAATCCCCAGACTTGGGTGGCATCCGGCCATCTGGGAAGTTTTTCCGACCCATTGATGGACTGCAAGGACTGCCACGAGCGTTTCCGCGCAGACAAGGTGATAGAGGATTATATGGCAGACAAGGGCATTGCCATAGAGGGCAGCGTGGATGCCTGGTCCAACGAGGAGATGGAGAAGTACATCCAGGAGAAGGAAATCTGCTGTCCCAGCTGCGGAAAGAAGAACTTTACGGAAATCCGTCAGTTTAACTTGATGTTCAAAACCTTCCAGGGCGTGACGGAGGATGCGAAGAATACCGTATACCTTCGCCCGGAGACGGCTCAGGGCATTTTCGTGAACTTCAAGAACGTGCAGCGCACCTCCAGGAAGAAGATTCCTTTTGGAATCGGCCAGATTGGTAAATCCTTCCGAAATGAGATTACTCCTGGCAATTTTACCTTCCGCACCAGGGAATTCGAGCAGATGGAACTGGAATTTTTCTGTGAGCCGGATACGGATTTGGAGTGGTTCGCATACTGGAAAAAGTTCTGCATCGACTGGCTGAAATCTCTGGGAATGAAGGAAGAGGAAATGCGCGTCCGCGACCATGAGAAGGAAGAGCTTTCCTTCTACAGCAAGGCCACTACGGACATTGAGTATCTATTTCCCTTTGGATGGGGCGAACTGTGGGGGATTGCTGATCGGACAGACTACGACTTGACCCAGCACCAGGACGTGTCAAAGGAAGACTTGACATATTTTGACGATAGCAAGAATGAAAAATATATCCCGTATGTGATTGAGCCATCCCTTGGTGCAGACCGGGTGGTTCTGGCATTCCTGTGTGGCGCGTATGACGAGGAGAATATTGGGACGGAGGAGAAGCCGGACATTCGCACGGTGATGCATTTCCATCCCGCTCTGGCACCAGTGAAGATTGGCGTGCTGCCGCTCTCTAAGAAGCTTAGCGAGCAGGCGGGGGAAGTGTATGCTGAATTGTGCAAGGAGTATAACTGCGAATTTGATGACAGGGGAAATATTGGCAAGAGATATCGCCGCCAGGACGAGATTGGCACGCCGTACTGCGTTACCTTTGACTTTGATTCCGTGGAGGATGGTGCGGTGACTGTCCGGGACAGGGATACTATGGAGCAGGAGCGGGTGAAGATTGCCGATTTGAAGGAGTATTTCCGAGGGAAATTTGACTTCTGATGATTATGTTATATCTGTAATTTCTGGAAACTTTTTCGTTCATATGATGAAATATAAAGAGCATCAGTGTTTGGTGCTCTTTTTTTCGCAATATTTTACAGTATTAGAAATTGCTTTGCATTTTCAATGTGAAGAACGCTGGTTTTGCGCTCTTCCTAGAACAAGCCGTGTCATGAAAAGGACGAAAAATTCAGGTAAAAAATCTCAAAATATTACAGTCAAATTGCACAGAATCTGTTTGCCAAAATTGCAATAATAGTGTTATAATTGATGAGCAGGTGTTGTGTATGACAATGATAGCCCGAAAAATGGGAGTTATTTTGTCGAATTTTACCAAAAGAAAGGAGAACGATTATGAAAAGCAGACGTGCAAGGAAAATTCTTGCAATGCTTCTTGCATTTGCCATGGTAGTGACCGGTGCCAGCGCATCTATGGTTGCAGGCCAGGTGGCAGATGCTGCAAAGAAGGCAAAGGTTACTTTGAAGTTGAAAAAGAAGTCTGTCACCTTGAAAAAGGGAAAGAAGACTACTTTGAAGATTACCAAGAAAAACGTCAAGAAAATCAAGTCCCAGAAGTGGACGACCAGCAACAAGAAAGTGGCTACAGTATCAAAAAAAGGGAAAGTTACTGCCAAGAAGGCTGGAAATGCAACGATTAAGGTTAAGGTAAAGTACATAGCAAAGGGGTCTAAGAAGACGAAGAGCAAAACCCTGAGCTGCAAGGTCAAGGTGAGCGCAAGTCAGCCGGCGGCTACGACAAAGCCCACTGTGAAGCCGACCACGCCTACCGCCACTGCTAGACCAGCGGCCAGCTATAAGAATTATGATGACAAGTCCAATATCGGTCCTGAGAGGGAGGTAACCATCAAGGGCGGCACCAGCAGCAAGCTGACCATAAAGGATAATGGCACCATGCGCAAGGAGTTGTCTGCAACGGATTTGGCTGATTGGTATATGGGGCTGGGCATTAACTTAGGCAATACCATGGAGGCGCAGCTTCCCTCCCTGGCTCAGAAGGCGGCGGCTACGGAGGCTGCCCAGTTCGAGACTGCATGGGGTGCCGCTATCACAACCCAGAAATACATTGACTGTGTGCATTCCTATGGCATCAATACTCTGCGAATTCCGGTGGCATGGTCTAACATGATCAATGAGGAGACCTATGAGATCAATGATAAGTATCTGGGCAGGGTTGAGGAAATTGTAAACTATGCCCTGAATAACGGCATGTATGCAATCATTAATATCCATTGGGATAATCAGTGGTGGGGCCAGTTTGGCGCTGCCAAGCGTGCAAGCGAGACGGATATGACCAGAGTTGCGGATGAGGAGAAGCGTGCAAAGGCATGGGCTCGATTTGAAAGTTATTGGAAGCAGATTTCTGAGAGGTTCAAGGACTACTCCGACCACCTGATTTTCGAGGGTGCCAATGAGGAACTTGGCGGCAGGCTGAATGATCCCATTTACGCCAGCGGATACAGCAACCCTCTTGACGAGTCAGACACTGATGCGATTAGGGGTATCTTGAAGAAAGATGAATTGTATGATACCGTCAATAAGATTAACCAGAAGTTCGTGGATGTCGTTCGCGCATCTGGCGGGAATAACAAGTATCGCCATCTGCTGATTCCAGGATATGATACGAATATTGCAAATACGGCAGACGCGCGATACAAGATGCCTACTGACATTGCTGAAAACGGCAAGTCAAAACTTTTTGTATCAGTACATTGCTATTCTCCATGGGATTTCTGTGGCGATGGCGGAACTGGCGGCTATACCGAAGCGGATCACACGGCTCTGGCCAAAGAACTCGGCATGATGAAGAGATTCGTGGATGAAGGCTATGCAACGATCTTGGGAGAGTGCGGCATCTGCAATCCTTCCGGAGTAGATGGAGATGTGTGCCAGTGGTTCAGGGACTGCTTTTCAGAGGCCCGCAAGCTTCACATGGTTCCCGTGATGTGGGAGACCGGGCAGTACTTCAATCGCAGCGAGGCAAAGCTGAAGTTCAAGGATGTGGCAGAAACCTGGAATGATATTACCGGCGCCAAGGGTGATACCAGCATGACCAGACTGACAGGCAAGAAGAATGCACCGCCTCTGGAGATAAGCGAGATAGCAAAAGAAGAAAAACCTGCATGGAGTTGGACTGGCAAATGGTATAAGAATGGCGGGGATTCCATCGTAGGAGATGATAGATACACCGAGGGAGGCGGCACGAAAGTCGAATCAACAGACCCCGATCACGCATCCAAGTTTGTGCCTTCTTCTCAGGTAACGCCTACGATAGATGGAGATTCCACGGAAATCTCCTTTAATGAATGGGGATATCAGACATTCCTGAAAATTGACTTGAGCAAGTACAAGAAGCCTGCAATTGCTTTTGAATTCCTGGATGGAACAGCCAATGAGGAGAATGTAGGAAGTCTTCAGATTGGCGCCACGGAGGAGGCAGGTAAGTATGTCAATGATTTTGCAGTGGATTATTGGGATTTAAATGGAAAGGCAGTGACAATTTCTGACAATATTGGCCTTTCTGATGAGAAGCCGTGGCTGAGCATAACCTTTAGCGGAAAGCCTACGGTTACGGCAATTCATGTATATGAATTAGGCGAGTAGCCGTTGCGCATTTGATGTAGCGAGATAAGAACGCCCCCTCCGGGTTTCAGTGAAAAACTGATTTCGGAGGGGGCATTTGCATGCAGGAAAAAAGCCCTGGCATTTGTAGTCGATGTAAGAGGTTTTGGTATTCGCAAGTCCAATCAGACGACTCTTTTGTCACAATTATGTCATTGTATAAATTGCTATGAAATGAATTGCATGGTAGGGACAAAGATGTTATAATCTTCAATAGCAGTTTGAATTATGTTGCATCATTCGTTGTATTTTAGGTGATACCATGACTAGTTAGAGCAACCAGACTGCATTTATACACCATCTATATCTATGAAAGGAGAGTGACTATGAAAAACAAGTCAGCAAAGAGATTTCTTGCCATCATGCTTGCATTTGCCATGGTTCTCACAGGTGCGGCTGCATCTATGATTTCCAATCAGGCGGCAAGCGCGGCGAAGAAGAAATCAAAAAAGGTTACTTTGAAGTTGAATAAGTCTTCTGTTTCCTTAAAGAAGGGAAAGACTACGACTTTGAAGGTTACTAAGAAGAATGTGAAGAAGGTAAAATCCACAAAGTGGACCAGCAGCAAAAAGAGCGTGGCAACCGTGTCCAAAAAAGGCAAGGTTACTGCGAAGAAAAAAGGAACGGCAACAATTAAGTGTGTTGTAAAGTACACGGTCAAGGGTTCCAAGAAGGTCAAATCCAAAACATTGAAATGCAAGGTGACCGTCAAGGTATCTTCTCCGGCAAAGACACCTGTTCCGGCGAAGACGCCAGAACCGCAAAAACAGCCGGATTATAGTACGATCGACATGAGTGATCCCATGGCGGGCAAGCAGGATGCTGCGACAGTAACGGACGCAGAGGTGAAAGATGATGTGACCAACCTGGGAGAGAGCCATACTTCTGCTGGCGGCGTGACCAGCAAGGATAACGGCATGATGAGGAAGAAGCTTACTGCTCATCAGACAACAGCTTTTATGGGGCTGGGCTGGAATCTCGCCAACACCATGGAGTCCTGTGCAGATGAGGGAGCGGCTAACACTGTAAATGAATACGAGACGCTTTGGGGAGCTCCTACTACTACTCAGAGAATCATTGATGGAATTAAGGACAGTGGCTTCAAGAGCATCCGTATTCCTGTGGCATGGTCTAATCTGATGTCCAAGGATGGAAATTATACCATCAATAAGGACTTTATGAAGCGGGTGGAGACCATTGTAAATTACTGCTTGAATGATGAGTTGTATGTAGTCCTGAATATTCACTATGATGCGGGCTGGTGGGGGATGTTCGGCTCCGAGGACAAAGCCATCCAGGCTCAGGCATGGAAGAAGTATGTAAGGATTTGGGAGCAGATTGCCACCACCTTTAACGAGTATTCTGACCGCTTGATCTTTGAGTCTGCCAATGAGGAATTGGGCGACGGTGTCAATGAAGACAATCTCGGATTGAATACTGCTGTAAATGGCGTGAAAGGCAAGCTGACGCAGGATGAGGTTTATGCGAAAGTAAATGCTATCAACCAGAAATTTGTGGAAGTGGTAAGAAAGACTGGCGGCAACAATGCATACAGGCAGCTGCTGATTGCCGGGTTCAGCACAGACTTGGGCAAGACCTGCGATGACAGGTTCAAGATGCCTTTGGATACGGTGAAGGCAAATGGAAAAGAGAAACTTCACATTTCCATTCATTATTACAATCCGGGAGCTTACTGCATCGGCGAGGATGCTACCAGCAGTTTCTATGCTGACAGCTGGGGGACGGAGCAGCAGGTGAAGGAAATGCATGACATGCTGGATCGAATGGCTAAGTTTACCAATGAAGGATACGGCGTGATTATCGGCGAGTGTGGTCCTCAGACGATGTCGAAGAAGGGCGTGATTGACTTCTACAGGGAACTGGCGAACTATGGTATGCCTCGTCACATGGTGCCTATGTGGTGGAATCTCTCCATGTATGATAGGACGGACCGGGTGGTTACATATTCAGATATCGCAGACCTTTTGAAGGAAATTACCGGTGCTACGAATATTCCCCTGGAGGAAGGTGCGGATGTTACCGGCGTTCCTTCTATAGAAGTAGTAGATGAATCTACGTTGGAGAAGGTAGCAGAGTGGAGTGGCAAGTGGACCAGGACAAACAATAAGAGCCAGAATGTGAACGGAGAGGTAGTCAAGGGGCCGGATGAAGTAGGCGGCTTTGAGCCGGGCACTAAGAGCGAAGGCATGGAAGTGAAAAGCAATGCCTTCTGGTGGCAGATGTTCGTAAAATATGATTGGACGAAGCTTACCAAGCCTTGTCTCAAGGTTACCATGGCAAGTGATGGCGTCAGCAAGAATGCGGCCTTCCAGATGGGATATGGCGGGGACAATGGTGAGAAAGATCCTACTTTTACCAAGGTAGATGAGTTTGACAATGCGACTTATGTCGGCAAGACATTTACTTTGAAAACCAAAAAGCTGGCGATTAAGCCTTGGATTTGCCTGACGACCCAGACAGAAGGGGCAAGCATCGTGAAGGTAGAAATCTTCGATGAAAAGAAGTGATTCTGACCCTTTTGCTAAAAATTGTTAAGAATTCTTAAGAATTTTGGGCGATTTTTTACTAGACAAATTCTGCAATCTGTGCTAGCATGTTAACTACAGCAATGATTGCATAGGTGATTTCTCATATCACCGTATATTAAAAAGGAGGAAAAGTATTATGAGAAAAACATGGAAACGCGCACTTTCCCTTGTGCTCTCTGCTGCTTTAGTTGTGACAGCAGGTGCTTTTGGCACGGTACAGGGCGATAAGTCTGCGAAAGCTGCAGATGGCATTGATTTTACCGCTTACTTAGAATGTTTTGGCGGATTTTGGGGATGGGATGCTTCAAAGCCCACTACGCCGGGCGCATGGTCTGTTAAGGTATCCGATTACGGCGACTTTACTGTAAAGTTGACAGCACCTACTGACTGGGATTTCTCAGGTGCATTCGTATTAAACACGGATTTGGCTAGTGAGCCTGCAAACTTCAAACTTGTCGGCAAGTCAGTTAAGATTGGCGGCACGACATATGACTGGAGCAAGGCGGAATCCTATATGGATAGTGGCTACCTTCGTCTTTCCATCTGGAATGAATGGGGTAAGGATGAGGATGGAAAATGGGATCCTAAGGCTAATATTGTAGAAGATCCTACAACTCTTTCTATTAAGAAGGGTGACGAGATTGAAGCTACATTCTCTGTTGTAGAAGATAAGCCTCTGTTTGTTGCTAATCTTGAGGCGTTTGGCGGATTCTGGGGATGGGATGCTTCAAAGCCTGTTACGCCGGGTGCATGGTCCGTTCCGGTTAAGGAAATGGGCGATTATACTCTGGAGTTGGAAGCGCCGACTGACTGGGATTTCTCAGGTGCATTTATTGTAAACACTACATTGACAGAAGTACCTACCGATTATGTTATCGTCGGCAAGGAAGTAGAGATTGGTTCTACAAAGTATGACTGGAGCAAGGCTGCAGCATACAAGGATGGCGACAATGTTCGTCTTTCTATCTGGAACGAGTGGGGCAAGGATGATAATGGTGCTTTCGATCCGAAGGCTAACCCGCTGGTATCTGATCCTACAACTCTTTCTATTAAGAAGGGTGACAAGGTTAAGGCTACCTTTACTGTAAAGAAGAATGATACCGTACAGCCTACGACAAAGCCTACAACAAAGCCTACGACACCGGCGGATGTTAAGAAGGTTGATGGCCTTGCAAAGGGCAAGACATTCTCTGCTGGTAGCCTGAAGTATAAGGTTACAAAGGCTGCTACCATTACGACACAGACGAAGAAGAAGACAAATGGTACTGTACAGGTAGTTGGATTCTCCAAGTCTGGTAAGAAGAAGACTTCTATCAATGTAAAGAACACTGTAAGCAAGAGCGGTGCTAAGTACAACGTTAAGTCTATCAAGAGCAAAGCATTCCAGAAGTCTAAGAAGTTAAAGAAGGCTACGCTGGGAAGCAAGATTACATCTATTCCTACCAGTGCATTTAATGCCGATAAGAAGTTAACATCTGTAAAGGCTACAGGCGTTAAGAAGATTGGCAAGAGTGCATTCAAGGGATGTGTTAAACTTAGCAAACTGACTCTTGGCAAGAAGAAACTCACTTCTGTAAAGAAGGGTGCTTTCAAGGGCTGCAAGAAGAAGATTAAGGTTTCTGGCGGTTCTAAGAAGGTTAAGAAGGCTAATGTGAATAAGTTGAAGAAATCTGGTTACAAGAAGTTCAAATAATTTTTTCATATAAGTTTTTGATTTAGCAATCATGCTAGAATGGCGCCATGCGGGGTAACCCGCATGGCGTTTTTTCATATGCCCATTGATTGTAAATTAGTTCAGGGCGTGATATAATAATAAGCGGATCGAGCAAATTTGTTTGTGAGGACCAGGCAAGATTATAATGGTTTTGAACGAAAGGTATTATTATGAATTTAAAGTAGGAGACATACAAGTGGCGAAAGAATACAGTAAAGAAGAGGCGATTCTTAAAAAGAAGCAGGCAATCAAAAAGATTAATCAAATGTTTGAAGCGTTAATAAGCGATGGGAAAAACCAGAATTTGAAAAAAGTATATTTGATTTCAAAGTGGTTGCATAGTTATGCCGGATATATTTTGTTTGAACCCAAGTTTGTTCCACAGAGAAATATGGCATATAAGCGGGGAAACATTATTCAGGTGAATTTCGGATTTCGCTTGGGTTCTGAATTGGGGGGAGTGCATTATGCCGTGGTAATTGATAAAGAAAATAATAGATCATCAGATTCGATCACAGTTGTTCCGATGAGTTCCCTAAAAGAGAATAAAAAGGTACATAAAAGAGATTGCAATATAGGGAATGAATTCTATCATATGATGCAGGCTAGAGTCAATGGCTTGATTGCGCAAATAGATAGGGAATATGGGGAAGTTCATGAGAGGGTCAATACTTTGAAGGAACTTTTAGACGCAATGCAAATACAACAGGATGACCCGGAACAATTTAATGATGCGGGGGATAAATTAAAATTATTGTTGAAAAGTGCAATTGAAAAAAATCAGGAATTGAGCGAGCATAGGGAATTGCTAATAAAGACCAGAGAAGAATTGGGGTATATGAAAGAAGGTAGCATTGTAAAGGTTGGTCAAATTGTTACGGTAAGCAAAATACGAATTATCAAACCGAAGAAAACAGGAGACGTTTTGGCTGGGATGTCTCTTTCGGAAAATACGATGAAAAAGATTAACCAGAAGCTTAGGGAAATTTATGTTTTTGAAGAATAGGTATTGACAAGTTACATAAAATAGTATAAGATAACTTAACAGTAGCTAGTTGCTACTATTGTATTAAGCCTATAGGGCAAAAATCAATATTTAAGTTATCAAGGGAAGGCTCCGCAGCGATGTGGAGCCTTGTACGTTTTTATGGGAGAGTTTCGTTGTAAATTGGTTTGGGGCATGATATAATGATAGGAAGACCGAGTAAACTTGCTTGTGAGGACGCATGAACGAAGTTCATGATCTAATGATAAACGCATGCAACAGACTTACTTGAAGAATGGAGAAAAGTTATGCTTAAGATTACTATTTTGATTTTGTATTTTACGCTTCTGATTGGCATTGGCATCTATTGTCGAAAGAATGCAACAGATGTCAACGGCTTTGTTCTGGGAGGGAGGAGCGTCGGTCCGTGGCTTACTGCTTTTGCCTACGGCACATCTTATTTTTCCGCAGTGGTATTTGTGGGTTATGCTGGGCAGTTCGGCTGGAAGTATGGCATTGCTACTACCTGGGCGGGGATTGGAAATGCCATCATTGGCTCCCTTCTGGCTTGGGTTGTCTTGGGAAGACGCACTCGAATTATGAGCCAGCATTTGGATTCTGCAACGATGCCTCAGTTTTTTGGGGAGCGATTCGGAAGCCGGGCTTTGAAAATTGGGGCTTCCGTTATTGTTTTTATCTTTCTGATTCCCTACACGGCATCTTTATACAATGGCCTTTCCCGCCTTTTTGGCATGGCTTTTGATATAGATTATTCAGTTTGCATAATCGTTATGGCTGTTCTCACGGCAATTTATGTCATTGCTGGAGGATATATGGCTACTGCCATTAATGACTTCATACAAGGAATTATTATGCTGGCAGGAATCGTGATAATTATTGCCGCAGTGCTTATGAGCAAGGGAGGCTTTATGGAGGCCATGGACGGGCTGGCAAGGGTTACGGACAGCGCAGTGTCCGATACGCCCGGAGTGTTTGCGTCCTTCCTTGGGCCAGATCCTTTAAATTTGCTTTTCGTAGTGATTTTGACATCTCTGGGAACTTGGGGATTGCCTCAGATGGTACAAAAGTTTTATGCCATTAAAAATGAGGAGTCAATTAAGAAGGGGACTATTATCTCTACTATTTTTGCCTTGGTTGTGGCTGGCGGATGTTATTTTCTGGGAGGATTTGGCAGATTGTTTTCGGATCAGGTAGATGTAGAGGCAAATGGATTTGACTCCATTATTCCTACGATGCTATCCAATCTGTCTCCACTGCTGATTGCGCTGGTAGTAATTCTGGTGCTTTCTGCTTCTATGTCCACCCTGTCTTCTCTGGTCATTGCCTCTAGTTCCACGCTGACTATTGACTTTTTAAAGGATAATTTTGTAAAGAATATGAGCGAGAAGAGGCAGGTGCTGTACATAAGGGTGCTAGTAGTGGTGTTTATCGTGATATCTGCCGTGCTTGCGCTGATTCAGTATAAGAGTGCCGTTACTTTTATCGCCCAGTTGATGGGCGTGTCCTGGGGGGCGTTGGCGGGTGCATTCCTGGCTCCGTTCATGTATGCTTTGTACTCGAAAAGAGTTACGAAGGCATCTTGCTGGGCGTGTTTCTTTTTCAGTTCTATCTTGATGATTGCAAATATCTTTTTCAGGGAGTCTTTTCCAGTGATTTTGCAATCGCCAATCAACTGTGGCGCTGTTGCCATGTTGGCAGGGCTGGTTATCGTGCCGATGGTGAGCATGTTTACACCAAAGCCGGATGGGGCGTTGGTGGACGAGGCATTCCGATGCTATGATAAGGAGACTAAGGTTTCCCAGAAGACAGCGTTGGGGAAATAAAAGGGCTGAGACAGTTATAAGAAGTATCGGCTGAGGGAAGCACAACTCAAGAAAAAGAATGGGACGGCTGTGATGAAAACTAGGAAAGCTGGTAAAATATATGACGAATTTCATTTTCAAGGATAATCGGTATATTGTTACGGCGTACAGGAGTATTGTTTATCTTGCCCTGCTGTACCATATTTTGTTTGCCTGCTTGATTGCGGGGTTCCATTTTCCGGCAGTGCTAGTCTATTATCTCGGCGTATGCATTTTTTATGTTGTCATGTTGCAGATGATAAAAAAGAGTAGATACCGATTGGCCACGGTGTTGGTACATGTGGAAATCATTAGTTTTATGGTCATCAATACCATATTGTTTGGCTGGAATGCGGGGTTTCATGCCTTTCTTTTGGCACTGGCTTCTCTGGTTTATTTCAATCCTTTTGAAAAGAAGCAGATTATGTATTTATTTTCCGGCATGGAAGCGGTGTTATTCTTCTGCCTGAAGATTTATACGATTTATTATGCACCTGTGCTGGATGTGGGAACTAAGATGCGGGATATCTTTTATTTGCTGAATTATGCGGGATGCTTTATTGTGGTTGTGTGTGGTGCCGCAGTATCCAAAGTGTCTGCGGATATGACGGAGAGACGCTTGGAGAAAAAGACGCAGTCTCTACAAAATCAGGCGGACCATGACACCCTTACCCATCTGTGGACCAGATCATATTTGGTGAAACAGTTTCATCTGGTGGAGGAAAAGGGGATGCCTTTTTCCATTGTAATGTGCGACATAGACAATTTTAAAAGAATCAATGATACTTATGGGCATAATTGCGGAGACTATATCTTGGAGTGCATGGCTGGCATATTAAGCGAAAGTTCGCCGACAAATTCTATTGTTACTCGCTGGGGTGGCGAGGAATTTATCTTGCTACTGGAGGATTGCGATATTACCAAAAGCAGGCCGCTGGTGGAGAAAATCCGAGAGCAGGTGGCTGGTGCAGAATATGCCTACAAGGAACAGCGGATTCCTGTGACTATGACTTTTGGAATCAGTACCAGTATGGAACGGCGGGATTTGACAGGATTGATTGAATTGGCAGATGACAGAATGTATGTGGGCAAGCAGAATGGAAAGAATCAGGTAGTGGATGATTCCTATGGAATGAACAGTTGTAAATATTTACAGCATGATCAACAATAGGAGAAACGGGGAGTGATATGACCAATTTACAGAAATTATTGAATTCCATATGCAATGATAAGGTGTATATTCAGACGCATAATTTTCCGGATCCGGATGCCATTGCGTCTGCATATGGATTGCAGCAGCTTTTGAGAAGCCAGGGATTGGATTCTACCATTTGCTATGAGGGAAAGATTGAGCGGTACAACACCAATCATATTATTGAGGCTCTCGGGATAGAGATGGTGAATGTGTCGGAGTTGGAGACGGAATTAAAGGAGACCGACGAGATTCTTTTGGTGGATGTGCAGAAATTGAATGCCAATGTGCAGGATGTTCCTGGGGAGGAGATTATCTGCATCGACCATCACCCTATTGTAAATCAGATAGAGTATCGCTTTAGCGATATCAGGCCACAGATGGGGGCATGCGCTACCATCATTGCCAGTTATTTTTTTGAAAATGAGATTCCTATAGATAGAAAGACAGCAACCGTGCTGACTTTTGGCATCAGGAGCGATACGGACAAACTTTCCAGAGGGGTAAATGAACTGGATTTGGAGATGCTTTATCGGCTGTTTCCTATGGCGGACAAAGGATTGATTTACCATTTGGAAAATGCGGAACTGCTGCTGTCGGATTTGCATGCCTATGCAAAGGCTATAGATAGCATTAAGCGGTTCGGGAGCGTTTCTTTTGCCAATGCGGGAAAAAATTGTCCTGAGGCACTGGTTTCCTGCGTGTCGGATTTTATGCTCAATATGGTGGAGATTACTTTTTCCGTGGTATATTCCAGAAAGCCGGATGGCTATAAGTTTTCCGTGAGGAGCGAGGGGGATGCGGATGCTGGCAAGATCGTGGCTCAGGCTTTGAAGGGAATTGGAAGCGGGGGCGGTCACGATATTATGGCTGGCGGCTTTGCTCCATTTCAGGGAACGGAGGAAGAGGGGAAGGAGTTTATAAAGCTGATTGAGAGAAGATTTTTGGAGCAATTGTAGGCGGGAGCATATGGAATAACGGGGATTCATGCCGAAAAATGTAATGATTTATAATTTATTCGTGTCGAATAATGTAAAAAAACACAAAAAATACGTGTAATTTAGTGTAGAAATTTAGATAAAATACGTGTATTTTTACACGAATATGTGCTATACTGTGGTTAGTACCCATTGGGAGGTAGACTTATGTATAGAAAAATCGTCAAATATTTGGAAGAGTGGAAGGCAGATGCCCACCGAAAACCGCTGATACTGCAGGGAGCCAGGCAGGTTGGGAAGACGTATTCCATTTTAGAGTTTGGGCGGACCCATTATGAGAATGTGGTGTATTTTAATTTTGAGACGAATCCTAAATTGGCAGAAAGCTTCGGGGAGGATATCAGTCCCGGATACCTTCTTCCGATTCTATCCCATATAGCGGGACAGACCATTGTCAGCGAAAAGACTTTGATCGTGTTTGACGAGGTGCAGCTGTGCGAGAGGGCGCTTACGAGCCTGAAGTATTTCTGCGAGGATGCGCCGGAATATCATATCATTGTGGCGGGCAGCCTTCTGGGGGTGGCCGTCAACAGGGCGGAATTTTCCTTTCCTGTGGGGAAGGTTGATATGAAGACACTGTATCCTATGGACATGGAGGAGTTTTTGCTGGCCATGGGGGAGGAAGGGCTGGTTGAGCGGATCAAGAAGTGCTTTGCCAGTGATAAGCCCATGCCCTCCGCCCTTCACGATAGCGCGATGCAACTGTACCGACAGTATCTGATCGTGGGTGGAATGCCAGAGTGCGTGATGCAGTATGTGGAGACTGGGGATTATATTCTCGTGCGGCACACCCAGGATACGATTCTCGCCAGTTATCTGAATGATATGAGCAAGTATAATCATTTGAATGAGATTAAGAAGACAAGGCTTGCCTACGATAATATCACGGTACAGCTTTCTAAGAAAAATACTCGCTTTCAGTATAAGCTGATGAAGAAGGGGGCCAGGGCGTCAGAGTTCGAAAATGCCTTGGAATGGCTGTGTCTGTCTGGCATCGTCTCTAAGATTTACAGGGTGGAGCAGATCAAGAAGCCTTTGGAGAATTATCGGGATATTGATGCCTTTAAGATCTATGTGTCGGATTTGGGCCTGCTCTGTGCAAAAAAGGAGTTGGTGGCAAATGATATTCTCTATATGGTGGAGGAATTGAATGATTTCAAGGGGGGCATGGCTGAAAACTATGTCAATGTGCAGCTCTCCATCAATGGTTATAGTACGTACTACTGGGAATCGGAGCGGGGAGCGGAGATTGATTTTGTCATTCAGCGGGATGGAAAGCTGATACCCATCGAGGTGAAATCAGCGGATAATACCCGGGCAAAGAGCCTGAAGGTGTATATGGACAGGTTCGAGCCAGAATATGCCATCAAACTTTCTGCGAAGAATTTTGGCATGGAGGAAGGCAAGAAGACAGTTCCCCTCTATGCGGCATTCTGCATATAAAATGTGAGAAGATGTACTAAAATTGGCGATGCGCTATGTTCGCATCGCCAATTTTAGTACATCTAAGTCTCACGCTAGAAGAACGCAGATACGGCGTTCTTCCGCTATTCGGTATTTTCTAATTCGCATCTTTGTTCTTGAACATTTCCTTGTCAAATTCAGGGTTGAAATAATAGAAGTTCTTGCTGTCTAATTTCTGCTTGGTCATCTCCAGTGCCTCGCCGAAACGCTGGAAATGGACGATTTCCCTGGCTCGGAGGAATTTTAACGGCTCTCGAACGTCTGGCTCGTCGATGACGCGTAGGAGGTTCTCATATACGGTGCGGGCTTTCTGTTCTGCCGCCAGATCTTCAAAGAGGTCTGTCATCGCATCTCCCTTGGATTGAAACTCCAGAGAGGTGAAGGGGACGCCGGCGGCAGCCTGGGGCCAGAGGCCGGCGGTGTGGTCGATATAGTATGCGTCGAATCCGGCTGTTTTTGCCTGTTCCGGGGTGAGGTTCTTCGTCAGCTGATAGACCATGGCGCAGATGATTTCCATATGGTTAATCTCTTCCGTGCCGATATCTGTCAATAGTCCGCCCACTTTCTTTACCGGCATGCTGTAACGCTGGGCCAGGTATCGCATGGATGCGGATAATTCTCCGTCTGGTCCGCCGTACTGGCTGATGATGAGCTGGGCCGTCTTGGGGCAGGTCTTATTGATTTTTACGGGAAACTGCAATCTTTTTTCATAACACCACATCAGATGTGTCCTCCTTCCCATGGCAGAGGGCCTTCAGGCCAGCCATATTCGCATGTGTCCGGGGTTCCTGTAATCATGGATAGATGGGTGAGCGGAACAAATTCTTCCGCATATTCTGCCAGCAAATCCAATCGTTTTTTTAGCAATTCTTTAAAAAGGGACAATCCCTTCTCGCATGCGGGATGGGTGTCCAGGTAGAGCGTCAGGTCGTTGATAGCAAAGCTGATGGTATTGATTTCGTTTAATTTCTTTGCCTGGGGGCTTTGGTTTTCGTTGCAGATGGAGCAGGGGATGTCCTCTGCCCGGAAAAATTCCATATTGAGGCAGGGGAAAATGGTTCCTTTGGAGAGGGCGGTATTTAGGTCATAGGGCTCGCACCACTCTTGCAAGGGAACAGATGCCATGGCCAGAGTTTCGCTGGTCTTGCAGCATTCATCTAATATACTCATGGTAGACCTCCGTATTTTGCTGGATTCATGCGTATCAATGGGAAAAATAATTAGCATTTTGCATGAAATATAATGTTCGGTTACAATGATAGTATTTGTGGCAGACGAAAATCTATGTTGCATATTATCTGGAAAAAGGTTTTTATCCGCAGTCGCATTTAGAAATAACAAGTTTTTATTTGTTTTATTAAAAAAGGTATTGACATTTATCTGTTAAGGGTGTATATATAACATATAAACAGTTAAAAGCCGCAGAACTTGCAATATAGTTGGCGCGGCATATGGAGAAAAGGCAGGTGAGGGAGTGAAGATTTTGCAGAACACTGGCGTTCCCATTTATCAGCAGATTGCCAGCCAGTTCCGGGAAGAGATCCTTGCCGGGAAGAAGAAGCAGGGAGAATACCTTCCGTCCATTCGGGGCCTGGCAAAAGAACTGCGCATCAGCGTGATTACCACGATGAAGGCATATGAGGAGTTGGAGCGGCAGGGATTAGTGACTGCGGTACAGGGAAAGGGATATTACGTAAATGCTCAGGACAGTGAGATGTTGAAGGAGCAGCATATGAGGAAGATGGAGGAACATTTGGCGAATGCCATCTCGGCGGCGAGGATTGCGGGAATTTCTGATCAAGAGCTGCTGGGGATTTTGAAAATATTGTTAGAGGAGGAAGACTGATGAACATAGAGTCCATTTTGACGGTGAATAATTTAAAGAAAAAATTTAAGGGGTTTGTATTGGATATCCCGGAACTGAGGATTCCCAAGGGATTCTCTACGGCCTTGATTGGGGAGAATGGAGCGGGCAAGAGTACGCTGTTCCATGTCATTTCCGGTACCAGGCTGGATTTTACCGGAGAGATTGATTATTTCCAGGGGGAAAAGGAGGAGAAGAAAATCCGTGAATGGGTTGGCTACACCAGCACCGGCGGTTATTTCATGCCTAATTGGAGCATTAGCCAGGTGGGAAATGTTGGATCGCTTCTCTTTGATAATTTTGACAAGGAAAGATATCAGGCACTTCTGGAAGAATTGGCGGTGAAGGGGCCAGAGGGAAAGAAAAAGAAGGAGAAAAGCATCAGCAAGCTTTCTGATGGCATGAGAATGAAGGTGATGCTTGCCAGCGTCTTTGCCAGGGATACCAAGATGCTTCTTCTGGATGAGCCTGCCTCTCCTCTGGACCCTCTGATGCGGGATAAGCTCTGCTCTATGATTCGGGAGTATATCCATCAGGGGGCGGGGGAGAAAAGCGTGTTCTTCTCCACCCACAATATTGCTGATATGGAGAATGTGACAGATTATGCCATCATTATGGAGAAGGGGCAGATTGTGGAGCAGGGATTTGTGGAGGAATTGAAAGAGAAATATGTGGCTGTGAAGGGGGAGAGCGGGGATGCCGGAAAGGCAAGCCAGATTCTGTTCAGCTTCCAGGAGAATAGTTTTGGTTTTGAGGGGATTTGCATGGCGAAGGATCTTGATAAATTAGCGGGGATGGATGTGGCCACAGAGACGCCCAGCCTGTCCCAGATTAGCGTGGCTGTAATGAAGCATTATACGAGTCTGCGGTCTTAATGGGGAGGAGTGAGCGGAGATGAAAAAGTATTTGCAGAGTTATCATGCTTTTCTGCCGGGAACATTTATGCGTTGGATACTGTATCTAGTCTATCCGGTGGCAATGGTTGCCTTGTTTTTCGTTGGCAGGCTTTGGTTTGAGCAAATGGCGCTGATGATGGTGGTGCCCATTGTGATGCTGGGGGCAGAGTGCATGATTGATATGTTCGTGTTTGGCGGGTTTGGCGCCAAGGGAAACGCTAGGATCGAATACATGATGGCCTCGGTCAAGGGGAAGGGGATGGTGAACCGTGCCCTGGCGGTGGACTGGATTCGCCGCCTGCTGTATTTCATTGTCATGGCGGCTTTCGTGTATGCTTTCAGTTACTGGGAACAGGGAGGGAATTTGGATGAGATGATGGTTCAGCTGTTTGTTTGCATCTTGGCTGCCGCTACCTTTTTGATGAGCATAGCCTTGTGGGTTATTCGGCTGATTGATAATCGGGCGGTTCAATTTGGCGCATTGTATATTGTTATAAATCTTCCGGCGTGGTTGTTCATGATATTGACTAAGAAATTTGAGATGAATTTTAAGTGGCTTGGCTTGGCGTGCATGGTTTTATTGGCCATTTCTGTGGCTGGACAGATTTGGTTTCTTACGAAGAAAGTGAGGGAGGGATATTATGATGTGTAATGTGAAGAAGGTTTTTCAACTGTTAAAATATGGGCATCAGGTGAAATTAAATGTAGGTTTGGGGCTGGCATTTTTGGTATTTGGGCTGTTTGCCAAGGTGGTGGGGATTACATCTATTGGAATTGACTTTCTGTTTCCATTGATGATGCCAATCTTCCTATGCCAGATGCTCTATGGCCTGGATTATGTGAAAATGATATCTTCCGCGAATCTGAAACGCTGGCTGACGGTGTACGTTCCGGATTTGCTGGTGGATGTTTCTGTATTGTTGGCACTGGTGCTGTATTATGCACTGACGGAATTCAGGTCATCCTATCCAGACTGGCTTATTTTGAACGAGGATATTCACGCTGGCGCCATTTCCATGCCTATGGGAAATATTATGTTCTGTGCCGGCATGCTGGCCTTTGTGCTTATGTGCTATATGGCGGGATGTTATAAATGCTATTGGATATCTACCGGGGTTTTCTTGGTGTCAATGGCGGCATACGGTGCCGCCAGCACCTGGATTTTGAATCCCTTCGGGGAGGTGCCGTGGCGTCTCACCAAGGGACAGGGAATCCTGGCGGCGGCTCTGTTTTATTTGGCAGGTGCTGTGGTTTCCGGTGCGATCAGGAGGATTTTGTACAAGGTGCCAATTTCTTCCGTGGCTATTGGAAAGCGCTTGGGCATGGAGGGGAAGGCGTAGTCATCCTCGCAACTTCTTGGCGGCGGCGAGGAAGATGCCTTGGTTCATGTAGAGGAACAGGCTCTTGCTGTAGCCATAGTTTTTGACCATCAATGCATCGTCCTGGTCCAGGATGCAGTTTCTTTCCCCGTCAATATAGACTTTTTCTAAAGTCAGGTCATTGACGCGAAAGATATTCTGGCACAGGTGGAAAATTACATCAGCCTGGTCCCGCTGAGTCGTCTCGGCGAGGGCCGGGTTTGCTTTTTTTAGGAAATTGCGCAGGTACAGGGCATCTTCGCTGAATCCGTCTTCTACTAGGAAGTAGCTGCGCTTGTCCTGCAGGTAGGCGGTGAGTTTGTCATCGTTGGCGTCGTTGGGGAGGATCTTGTATTCTGCCGCCTTTCCCCTCGCTCCTTGCAGTGCATCCTGCAGGGCGTAGGAGATGGTCTGCATGTTGTTATGCTCCTCCCGGAACATGCTCTCATACATGGCATCGAAGATGGAGCCCAGCGTGCGCAGGCTCATCTGTTCTATCTTTTCTTCAGGGGTGTAGCGCATGAAGAAATTGGTGCAGTTGCGCCACATATAATAATTGAGGAATGTGGTGGGCTTTTTTACATTGGCCCCCATCTGGTGGAGTGCCTTGGCATTGCCTAGGGTGACGGTGCGGTAGCCTGCCAGGTGCATGCGATGCCCCCATTCCATATCGTCCCAGTAGATGAAGTTATCCTCCGGCATGATGCCCACGTCCGTATCCCGGATGGCGGAACCTCGCACCATTACGGCGCAGGTGGCCACGGTGTCGCAGGGGATGACATCCGGGAGGGTGCCGTCTTCCAGAGTGTCGGCATAGAGGGTCTGGGCGGTGCAATTGTCAAAGTCTATGGTGAGGCCGCATTGCTGGATGTATTCCGGCATCTGCATATGATATACCCGGCATCCCGCCATTCCCACGTCGGGGTTGGCTTCCATGTATTCATGGAGGGCATGGAGGGCGTTCTCGTCTATCATGGCATCATCATCCAGGCACATGAAATACTGGTAGCCCTTGTCCCGCACGATGCGGAGCCCGGTGTTGAAGCCGCCGGAGCCGCCTAGGTTTTCCTGATTCTCAATCAGCGTCACCTGATCTCCGTAGGTTTTTTTGATTTGCTCTACGCTGTCGTCGGTGGAGGCGTTGTCTACCACGTAGATATCGTAATTATCCACGTTGCTCTCTAAGATGCTTTTAATGCAGTCCAATACAAAATTGCTCTTATTATAATTGCAGATTACGATTCCGATTGGGTTCATGGAAATTCTCCTTTTTTGTTTTTTTAGGAACAGCAAATAACTTTGCATTTTGTGCAGATTTATTTGCTGTTTCTTAGTATAACATAAAATGCGTGATAATTCACGGTTCATGTCAGTTCGTTAAGCTGGCATCGAGTTATCTTTTGGGGAGATGAGATTCTGTTGACAAAGACACAGAGAGATATTACAATTAATTTTAAGATAGAAGGTAAGAAAATATATTTATACAAAGGTTTCAAATGTTCTAGTAGTTTCGTGTCAAAAGTAATTGTGCGATTAAGTATAGTATACGATGAGGGGGGATGTATATGAAAAGTATCGTATGGAAAGCAGGTATATTATTTCTTTTTTTAGTTTATATATTATGCAACATGAATTATAGAAATGTGCGGGCATCTGATGTAAATCAATGGGAGAAAGAATGGGAGGATTCGCGCAGGCAAATGGAGCGAGAATCTCGTTCGGTTTTAGAGAAAGAAATTATATTTGGAAATGAGGATATGAGTGACGAAGAAAAATCTACATCCTTGAAATCTTTTGACATAGACAATGCAATTCCAATATGCACGCTATCTTCGGATGTGACGATGCTTGCCGATTATCATAAGCATGGTGATGATTTTTCTAAATTGATTCAATGGGATAACAGATGGTATATCCCTGGAACGACCATGACGGATGGCTATGCATCCATTTTGCTGCAAAAAGAAAAGGACGGATATCAGGTGTATGCCCAATATTTTGGGGATGATGAGGTTTATATTGCAGATACCGGTCAAGAGATTAAAGATAAGATTAAGAAGGAATTTAAGAACACGGAAATTGAAAGGATACAGATTATCTCCGTACCGTTTTACAAAATGAATCTAGTATATATCAAGCAATCTGACGGAAATGAAAAAATCATTCCATATCAAGGCACCGGAGCAACCACATTAGCTGACATCAATGAAAAAAGCGGAAGCGTGTATTCTGTTGCCCGCTTTATATCAGACATGGAAAGCGCATATGATGAATATACGGAGAAAGAATTGGCACGGATTCAGGAAGAAAATGAAATGGGGGAGGGAGGTATAGGTGGTGCCTTGCTACCGAAGAAGAAGATGCATCGTGGGGCAAGGAAGGAGAATGGCGACTCTGTTACAAATTACATGATTATTGTTATTTGTTCATTATTTGTGGTATTTGTTGGAATGTCTTTTATTGTGATTCAAAAGAAAAGGGGGAAGAATCATGCTTAAAACAAGAAGATTATGCAGTATTGCGATATTGGCTATTGTGATTTGCGCTATGGAAAAACCAGTATATGCAGATGCAAAAGAGACTTGGAACCACACGCTTGCAACTACGGGATTTCAACAACAGGAGAGGATGGATTGGTGTTGGGTTGCCAGTGCAAGAAATATGGCAGTGACAAAAGTTAGTAATGTGAATGTAAAAAAGACGCAAAGTGATGTTGTAAAGAGCATTAAGGGAAGTGTTAAGAATTGCACAGGCAGTTTGCGGGATATAAAATTTTTGAATAGTGCCAAATGGGCAGAGCCGTTACTTCTGGTTCTGCCCTTGTTTGTATTATACAGAAAGCCAAGGGAGGGAAATAAAGTTTGCAAAAGATATTGTTCTATGTATAATAGAAATAGTTACATCCTGCATTTGTGGATGTAACTATTTTTTGGGAATGAGACGGACGCAGTGGAATATATTTACTGTGAGAATAGTATCAAGCGGAGCGGGATGTGGCATGGTTTCATGAAACTATCCATGAACGTTTGATGTATGGGAAAAATGCACGACAAATCGTGCAGAAATGGAGTAGACTATGATACATAAAAATATTTTGGAAGCCATTGGGCATACTCCGATTATTCAGTTAAACCACATGGTGGAGGAGGACAGCGCCAGGGTTCTGGTGAAGTTTGAGGGGTTGAATGTAGGTGGTTCGATTAAGACTAGGACGGCGTACAATATGATTACCAAGGCGGAGGAGCAGGGCGTGCTGAAGCCGGATTCCATCATCGTGGAGCCTACCAGCGGCAATCAGGGGATTGGCCTGGCACTGGTGGGGGCGGTGAAGGGATATCAGACGATTATCATCATGCCGGATTCGGTGAGCAGGGAGCGGCGGCTTCTGGTGGAACACTATGGGGCGGAGGTGATTCTGATCCATGATGCGGGGAACATCGGGGAGTGCATCGAGGAGTGTGCCAGGACTGCGGAGCAGATGAAGCGGGAGAATCCCAAGGTGTTCGTACCCCAGCAGTTTGAGAATCTGGCAAATCCCATGGTGCACAGGCATCACACGGCGTTGGAGATTTTGGAGCAGACGGAGGGGCCCATTGACGGATTCTGCTCCGGCATTGGGACTGGCGGTACGATTACCGGCGTGGGCGAGACGTTAAAGGCACAGAATCCTGATATGGTGATTTGGGCCGTGGAGCCGGAGAATGCGGCAATCCTTGCGGGAGGAAATATTGGCACCCATATCCAGATGGGGATTGGGGACGGCATCATTCCCGATGTGCTGAACCAGAATATCTACGAGGATGTGGTGATTATCACGGATGAGGAGGCGTTGCAGACGGCGAAGGATCTGGCGAAGAAAGAGGGGCTGATGTGCGGCATCTCCAGCGGGACGAATGTGGCGGCGGCATTAAAGCTGGCAAAGAAACTGGGCAGGGGAAAGACTGTGGTGACGGTGTTGCCGGACACGGCGGAGCGGTATTTCTCCACGCCTCTATTTGAGTAGTTAGAATCTGGCGGGGCGAGATTAGAAGAGTGTTTTATGCATTTGATGGCTGGAAAGGCGTTATGCAGGATATAGAGAGGAGAGAGATGATGAGATACGATTATCTGATTGTGGGAGCGGGGCTTTTCGGGGCTGTGTTTGCCCATGAAATGACACAGAGAGGCAAGAGATGCTTGGTGATAGATCGGAGGAGCCATATTGGGGGAAACATTTACTGCGAGGATGTGGAGGGGATTCATGTGCACAAGTACGGTGCGCACATTTTTCACACTTCCAATAAGAGGATTTGGGATTACATGCATCAGTTTGCAGAATTTAACCACTATGTCAATTCTCCGGTGGCGGTTTACAAGGACGAATTGTATAATCTCCCCTTCAATATGAATACTTTCAGCAAGATGTGGGGCATAAAAACCCCCCAGGAGGCGAAAGATATTATTGCGGGGCAGATTGCGGACTTGGGCATCGCCCAGCCAAAGAATCTGGAGGAACAGGCTCTCTCCCTGGCGGGGAGGGATGTGTACGAGAAGCTGGTGAAGGGGTACACGGAGAAGCAGTGGGGAAGGGATTGCAAGGATCTTCCCGCCTTTATTATCAAGAGGCTGCCTCTGCGCTTCGTGTATGACAATAACTATTTCAATGATCCATTTCAGGGGATTCCCATGGGGGGATATACGCCTATCGTTGAGAAAATGTTGGAGGGCTCGGAGGTGCTTTTGAATACGGATTATTTCGCTTATCGGCAGGAGAATCCCCAGGTAGCAGAAAAGGTTGTCTATACAGGGATGCTGGATCGGTATTTTGACTACCAGCTGGGTGTGCTGGAATATCGCTCCGTACGCTTCGAGGAGGAGAGGCTGGATATGGAGAACTATCAGGGCAATGCGGTGGTGAACTATACGGAGAGAGAGGTTCCCTACACCCGGATCATCGAGCACAAGCATTTTGAGTTCGGCACCCAGCCCGTTACAGTGATTTCCAGAGAGTATCCCAGCGAGTGGAAGAAGGGGGACGAACCCTACTATCCGGTGAACAACGAGAAGAATGAGGCGTTGGCAGCAGACTACCGGGCCTTGGCGGAGAGGGAGGAGAATGTGATCTTCGGCGGCAGGCTGGGGTCGTATCGCTATTACGACATGGACAAGGTAGTGGAGGCCGCGCTCCAGGCGGTGGAGAAAGAATGAAGTTCCACTAAGGCGGTAAAGGACACCGCCCAAGTGAAACTAAATCATTCTTAGAAAAATGCAAAAGCAGCATTTTTCATGTATTGTTTGTGTCAGTGAAGTTGGCATGACCGCAAGCGTGTAAGGAAGGGGATTATTATGAATTACTTGAAACAACTGATGATTATTCTTCTATTTACCTTCGGGGGAGAGGTGCTGCATGCCCTCCTCCCCTTTCCCGTGCCTGGCAGCATCTATGGGCTTCTGCTTCTCTTCCTGTGTCTGGAATTTGGTGCCGTAAAGGCGGAATCCATCCGGGAGACTGCCATGTGGCTGGTGGAGATGATTCCCGTGATGTTCGTGCCGGCAGGGGCAGGGCTTTTGAAGTCCTGGGGGGTGTTGCGCCCGATTCTGTGGCAGGTGGCAGTGATTACCTTGGTGTCCACGGTGGCGGTGATGGTGGCATCTGGGAAAGCGACCCAGGCAATCATTTCCCTCCAGGCAAAAAGGGGCGGACATTCCCATGGGAATAGTTCGCATCGCGAAAAGGGGGCATAGGCATGGACGAGATTTTGAGACAGTCCCTATTCTTTGGCGGCGTGCTGACTTTGGGGGCGTATTCTCTGGGATATTGGATGAAGCGGAAATGGAAACTGGCGATTTTTAATCCTCTGCTTGTGGGAATCGTGGTGGTGGTTGTGCTATTGCTTGCCTTTAGGGTGGATTACGATACCTACAATGAGGGGGCGAAATACATCAGTTATTTTCTCACCCCGGCCACCGTGTGTCTTGCCTTGCCTTTGTACCAGCAGTTTGAGGCACTGAGGCGAAATTATATTGCCATCCTGGCGGGGATTCTTGTCGGGGCGGTGACCAGCGGGGCATGCGTTCTGGGATTGTCGGCGCTGTTTCATTTCAGCCACAGGGAGTACGTGACCCTCCTTCCCAAATCCATCACCACGGCCATCGGCATGGGGATTTCGGAGGAACTGGGCGGGTTCGTAACGATTACCGTGGCTGTCATCGTGATTACCGGGGTATTGGGAAATATTCTGGCAGAGCATGTGTGCAAGTGGTTCCATATTCGTGACGCAGTGGCCAGAGGAATTGCCATCGGCTCTTCCTCCCACGCCGCCGGAACGGCGAAGGCGTTGGAAATGGGGGAAGTGGAGGGGGCCATGAGCGGCCTAAGCATCGCTGTGTCAGGCATCATTACTGTTTTTCTGGCAAATATATTTGCCAAGTTTTATTGAAAAGGGAAAGGACTGGGATTGACCAAAAAGCCTTGATATAGTAATATATCATTAGATAAAACTTGTTTTTATTCGCAGTGTTGCCGCGGGAAGAGAGGGCGGCTGTGAATAGTAACATAGTTGCAAAATCATGGATAGAAAAGAGGTTTCAAATATGAGTTTATTGCATGAGTGGAGAGAGTATGCGTATGGCGTGGACATGAATTCCCGTCAGGGAAAGGCGATTTGGGATAAATACTTTGCTCAGGAGAAGGCGATTTACGAGCAGTTGCTGGCAGACCCTTCTCAGGTCGTCACTGGCACCGTGAGAGAGTTGGCTGACAGATATGGGATGGAATTGAATTACATGGCAGGCTTTCTGGATGGCATCAACGAGAGCCTGAAAACGCCCAATCCCATTGAGGAGATGGAGGAGGACACGGCGGTTGCTCTCGATATTGATCTGGAAAAACTGTATTATCATATGGTGGAAGCCAAGGCGGACTGGCTATACGAACTGCCAGCCTGGGGGGAATTGCTCAGCGAGGAGCGCAGGAAGGAATTGTACTGGGAGCAGAAGAAGTCTGGTACTGTGGTAAAGGAAAAGAAGATTGGCAGAAATGATCCCTGCCCTTGCGGAAGCGGGAAAAAGTATAAGAAATGCTGCGGTGCGAAAAGCAACTAAATAATTGCTTCTCTGGGGAGGTGATGGAATGTCACAGGGGTTCAATGAAGATACGCAAAGATGGAGAAGGTATGAGTTTCTGTTTAACGGGACGTCAGATATGATTTTTTATTTTTCCCAGGACGGTTCCGTGGACGAGTGCAATCAGAGCGTATATGAGCAGTTGGGATTCGAGCCGGGAGAATCTATGAATTTGCAGGATATTTTCCGGACGGAAATCGAATTGACGGATATGGGATTGATGTTTCCTGACTCTGCCATTACTGGATATTATGATACGGTTGTATATCGGAAGAACCAGACTTGTTTTCCTGTCCAGATACATATGGCACTCTTAGAGCCGGAGGAGACTGGGAGTTATGGAATATGCCGGGCGATTAGCGTCATTGCGGAGGTGGAGGCAATGCGCCAGATGGCTTCCGCTAAGAAAGAGGTGGAGGAGGCTCACAAGGAGAGAAACGAGATGGTGGCCAATGTGACCCACGAATTGCGCACGCCGGTGAATGGGGTGCTGGGGCTGGCCCAGACGCTGCAGGATACGGAATTGTCCGAGGAGCAGCGGGATACGGTGGATCTGATTATTCGCTGCTGTGGCAATATGAATAAGATCATCAATAATATTTTGGACTTTTCCAAATTGCAGGCTGGGAAATTTACCATTGAAAACAGGGAATTTAGCTTTCACAAGATGATGGATGAAGTGGTGAAGATGAATTTGCCTGCAATCGAGGAGAAAGGGCTGAAATTGCTGTGCAATGTGTCTTCTGATATTCCTGACAGGATGATCGGGGATGGACTTCGGATTACCCAGGTATTGAACAATCTTCTGTCAAATGCTACCAAGTTTACTTCCGTGGGACAGATTGTGGTCAACGTGATTCTGAACTTGGATTTTGAGGATGAGATGGAGATATTTTTCGTGGTCATTGATTCCGGCATTGGCATTTCCGATGGCGAGAAGGATAAGCTGTTCAAGGACTTTTCCCAGGTGGATGCCTCTATTAGCAGGAAATACGGGGGCACGGGCTTGGGACTAAGCATAGTAAAGCAGCTGGTTCAGATGATGGGTGGCGATGTGAATGTGGAGAGCGAGAAGGGGAAGGGCAGCACCTTTTCCTTCTCTGTCCGCACGAAGAAGGTGGCGAATCAGGAACAGGCGGAGGAACAGCCTAAAAACCTAGCCTTCCATCTGGTGTCTGCCTCTGAGGAACATCTCGGGGATGTGAATGCCGGAGAGTTGTATCGGCTGGGTTCTGAAGAGAATCTTCGGGAGATTAGGGCCAACCTGGAGAGGCTGGTTCTGTGCATTGAGATGGAAAACTGGGAGAAGGCAAATAGCTTTGCGGAGAGCGTGAAGCAGCTGGTGGCAGATGACCCTGCGGATTTGAAGCGGAAAGCGTTTCGCTTGCAGATGACTTTGCGCAAGGGGGATCATGATTCCGCTCTCAAGGAGTATGAGAATTTAAAGAAATCATTGATCGAAAAGGATTTTGCGGCGGCGGTCAACTGATCTAGAAGGAGGTGGGGCACATGCATGAGATGGATTTTAAGGGCAATTCAAATATTCTGATTGTGGATGATGTGTCTGCCAATCTGGTTCTTTTGTCGGAGATGATTCGCGAATTGGGGTATGTCCCCCGCCCGGTCACCAGTGTGAGGAATGCCCAGGCGGCCATCGAGAAGAAGATGCCCAACCTGATTCTTTTAGACATTTCCATGCCGGAAATCAATGGGTTTGAATACTGCGCCATGCTGAAAGCGGATGTGAAGACTAGGGAGGTTCCCATTATCTTTATCTCGGCGCTGGATAGCCTGGAAGACAAGGTGAAGGGATTTCAGCTGGGGGCGGTGGATTATATCTCAAAGCCTTTTGAGAAAGAGGAGGTGCGGGTGCGCATTTCCACCCACTTGAAAATATACCAGCTGCAGCAGGAATTGGAATCATATAATAGCAGGCTGCATAAGATGATAAACGACCAGATTCACTTGGTGGAAGAGGAGCAGAAGAATATCCTCAATGCCATGGCCAGCCTGGTGGAGAAGAAGGAGGATGCCTCGGAAAGCCATCTGGAGATGGTAGGTGAAAATTGCAGGCTGCTTTCCATTAGCTTGCAGTTCTCGCCCAAGTACGAGAAAGAAATCACCGCTTCCTTTATCGATGAGATCGAGGTGGCATCCCGGCTTCATGACGTGGGATTCATTTCCATCAGCGATGCGGTGCAGTATAAGTCTACGGAACTTCTTCCGGAGGAGTGGGAGGAAATTCAGAAGCATCCGGAGATTGGCGCTTCCTATCTGGAGGAGATTTATGAGAAGAGCGCCAAGAATGCCTTCATGAAAATGGCTATCGATATCGCCAGATACCATCATGAAAACTGGGATGGAAGCGGGTATCCCAGGGGGCTTAAGGGGGAGGAGATTCCTCTTGCCGCACGGATATTCAAGGTGATAGACTGTTATGACTCCCTGAATAGGGACCGGTGCTACCGCGGCGCATTTTCTCTGGAGGAGAGTTTGGAAATTATGGAGAGGGAGGATGGCGTGCAGTTCGATCCTTCCATTATGGAGATTTTCCGCAAGGTGCAGAAGCAGCTGCGGTGTGAAAATAACATATAAAATGTTACTATTCACAGTCGATTTCCGAAAAATGCAGAATCGTTGTGCTTGCACATAAGATTCTGATATTTATTCGGAAATCAGATGTGAAAGCTGTTCATTCCTTTATAACATAGACAGAGCCGCAAAGCGGCGACCGATGCCGTCAGGCAGCGGGTCTATCGCATAAAGGAATGAATGGCTGTGAATAGTAACATGTTACAATTTATTGATAAGGAGGGTGCTGTTTTGGATCCCATGACAGAGTTGTTTTATGATGAGAGCAATACGATTCTTCAAGAACTGCGGAAGGGAATGGTGACATGCAAGGGAATGCCTGTCTATGGGCAGGACATTGTGCAGAGCGTTTTTCGCTGCGTGCATACGCTGAAGGCCAGTTCTACCATGATGATGTTCGAGAATCTCTCGCAACTTAGCAAGTCGCTGGAGCAGATGCTTTTCTGCTTCCGCGGGGAGGGAAAGGAGATTGCGGAGACCCAGAGGTTTGATGACATCTTAGTCTCCTACGTGGATTTTTTTGAGAGGGAGACCGACCAGCTCACCCTAGGCAAGACGCCGGAGGAACGGGCGGATGATTTGGCGGAAAAAATCAAGGCTTATACCGAGGAATTGACTGGGAGCATGGAGGAGGATGAAATAGAAGCCTACCGACAGCATTATTCTACCCAGCCAAAACGGCAGATTTATTATATTGCCGGGGATACCGAGGGGGATGGGGCGGAGACGTCCAGCGAGCCTGAAAAGGGGAAGAAGGAGGATGCTATTCAGATGGCGGCAGAGCCGGACAAGGAGGATGGCATCCGGGCAGAGAAGAAAGAGGAGGACGATGGGTCGCATGCGTCCCAAAAGGTTCCTGCCTGCGAATCTGGCACCGCTGGAAGCGCGTCGGATGACAAGGCTCCATGCGCTGCGAAAGAGCAAGAGAATTCTATGGCGACTTTTGGAAAGGGCTCGGACAATTCGCCTAAGAGATATGTCATTTCGGAAAATAAGCGGGAGATGCTTTTCAGGGGCATAAGGAATCTCCAGCGGATGGTCAACAGCCTGGAGTATTCTGTCACAGAGGAAGGAACTGGGGAAATTACGCTGGAACAGTTAGAAAAACTGCGTGACATTGAGAGGGATCTGGTTCAGGTGAAGAAATATCTTACCAAGGCAGATTTTGTTCCCGTTGCCAAAAAGATGGAAATTGTGGTAGAAGAGATGTCCATGAAGTTGGGAAAGCGGGTCCGCTTGCTGGTGAAAGGGGAGCATACGCCTATAGACTTTGAAATGCGGGAGAAGATATCTAATGCGCTGATTCATATTATACGAAACGCCATGGATCACGGCATAGAGGATATGGATGAGCGGGAGCGCATGGGAAAGGCGCCAGTGGGGCTGATCAAGTTGAAATTTGCCATAGAGAATGGTGCGCTTAGAATCAGCGTAAAGGATGATGGCAGGGGGATTGATACCAATGCTATCTTGAGGAAGGCCGAGGAGCAGGGAATGCTTGAGAAACCTGCGTCTGAATATACTAGGGATGAGGCATATGCCCTGATGCTGAAAAGCGGCGTGACAACTACGGAGATTCCCAACGACTATTCCGGTCGGGGGGTAGGGATGGACGTGATCGCCCATACAGTGGAAGAACTGGGGGGCAAATTAAAAATTACCAGCCAATTCGACGAGGGGACGACAATAACGATGAAGTTTTAGATGGTTTTGCATAGCAATGATGGCAAACAAAAAGGGATGATATTTCATCATCCCTTTCTGCTTGAGGAAAATCCCCTTGTATATATGATTTTTACATGGAAATCAAATTAACTGCATCTGCACATCCTTTGTCAGGACATCTGTATAACTGAAAGATATCTTCTGGGTAGTATCATCTACCTCGTTGTCAATCTCTACAAGGAATATGCTCGGATAGGTCTCACGAATCACACCTTCCGAAATATCAATCTTGTGTCTGCCGCGATTGGCACGTATCTTCACACGGTTTCCAATGTTTTTATCTACGGAAAGTTTTACTTTTTTTATTTCTGACTGACTCATGCTTTACCTATACCTTTCTTGACTCTCATTGTCATCTTGCTATATATTAACACTTTTTTATGGATTCGTCAATTTTGTGACAAAAATTTTTGTAAAAAATATAGAAATAGCGCATAAACTTTTACAAAATTTATTAAAAATAATATGCTTATTGCACAATGCTATGCGTTAAAATCTTTTTGGAAATAATATATAGGGTAATGATGCACAAAAACTTAAAGAAGCATATTGTGCAAATTGTACAAAATGCGAAAGTTGGACAAAAATACAAGATATAGGGGATGAATAAAAATTAAAAAACTATATTTTGATGAGGAATGCAAAACGGGGGAGAGTATGGTACAATAAAGCCATATATGTCAGGAGGATTGGCTATGAAATATGATGTGATAATTGTTGGGGCTGGCCCCGGAGGGATTTTTGCTGCTTACGAATTGATGCAGTCGGATAAAGGCTTGAAAGTGGCGGTGTTTGAGGGTGGCCATATGCTGGAGCAGAGGAAATGTCCAATCGACGGAGAGAAGGTAAAGAGTTGTGTCGGATGCAAAAGCTGTTCTATTATGAATGGCTTTGGAGGGGCGGGGGCCTTTTCTGATGGCAAATACAATATGACCAATCAGTTTGGAGGCACCCTGCATGAATATATTGGCAAGGAAAAGGCTATGAATTTAATGCAGTATGTAGATTCCCTGAATTTGAAGTTTGGCGGGGAGGGAACCAAACTGTATTCCACCGCCAATACGGAGATTAAAAAGCTGTGCTTGCAGAATGGGCTCCATCTGCTGGATGCATCAGTGCGCCATCTGGGCACAGATGTCAATTACATTGTATTAGAAAATATATACGCTTATTTAAAGCAGGACGTTGACTTTTATTTTGACACTTTTGTGGAGTCTGTCCGGGCAGAGGAGGGCGGCTATGTCATTTCTGCCGGGGACAGGGAGTATGTGGGGGAGCGGTGTATTATTTCTGCGGGGCGCAGCGGCAGCAAGTGGGCGGAAAGTCTCTGCGAGAAATTACAGATTAAGACCAAGTCTAATCGGGTGGATATCGGCGTGAGGGTAGAGCTTCCGGCAGAAGTATTTTCTCATCTCACGGATGAACTTTACGAGAGCAAGATTGTTTACCGCACAGCCAAGTTTGAGGACTTGGTGCGAACCTTTTGCATGAATCCCCATGGTGTGGTGGTGAATGAAAATACCAATGGAATTGTGACGGTAAACGGGCATAGCTATGAGGATCGGGAGAAGCACACGGAAAACACGAACTTTGCCCTTCTGGTGGCAAAGCATTTCTCTGAGCCATTCCGGGACAGCAATGGATATGGAGAGAGCATTGCCAAACTTTCTAATATGCTGGGGGGCGGAGTGCTGGTGCAGCGTTTTGGAGACCTGATTCGAGGCAGGCGCAGCAACGCATCCCGCATTCAGGAGAATTTTGTGCGGCCTACGTTGAAAGCCACGCCGGGGGACTTGAGCCTGGTGATGCCGAAGCGGATTTTGGACGGCATCATCGAGATGATATACGCCTTGGATAAGATTGCCCCTGGCACGGCGAATGATGATACGCTTCTCTATGGCGTGGAAGTGAAGTTTTATAATATGGAGGTAGAGCTGGACGAAAGGCTGGAGACGAATCATCCCGGATTGTATATTATTGGGGATTGCAGCGGAGTGACGCACTCTTTGTCCCATGCGTCGGCCAGCGGCGTCCATGTGGCAAGATGCATATTGGAGAATGGAGGTGATTGATGCGTTGGTGAAGGGCTTCGAGGAGGGCAATCAGTTTCAGACATTGCTGGGGGTTACTGGCTCGGGAAAGACTTTCACGATGGCAAATGTAATTCAGAAATTGCAGAGGCCCACGCTAATCATTGCCCACAATAAGACCTTGGCAGCCCAGCTTTACGGTGAATTCAAGGAGTTCTTCCCTGAGAATGCGGTGGAATGCTTTGTTTCCTAATTTGGGGACAGGGTGAATGCCGCATTATTTGACGTTATTTGATGTAGGTTGTACCGTATTTTGTGGACAAGATGGAGGATTATGGACGAAATAACACTAGGTGGACGGGTGGAGTTTGTGACCTGGATTCGTGTAATGGACAAGATAATATTATATGGAAATTTAAACAGAAAAATTTTAAGAGGATAAATTGATGAAAAAGAAAAAAGATATATCCATTTTGCGTTCCTCGGCAGCAGAATATTTGACATTTATTACAGCTACAGGTGAAAGCGATGTAAATGCCATATATTTTGATGAAAACGTCTGGCTTTCTCAGAAAACAATGGGGTTGCTGTATAACGTAGAAACGCATACGATCAATTATCATTTAAAAAAGATATTCGCGGATGGTGAATTGGATGAGGCATCAGTTATTCGAAAATTTCGAATAACTGCATCGGATGGCAAAGGCTATAATACAAATCACTACAATTTGAAAGTTATTATTGCGGTAGGAAATAAAGTTGATTCGGAACGGGCAGTGCAGTTTCGGAAATGGGCAAATGGGGTTATAGAAGAATTTACCATTAAAGGCTTTACAATGGATGATGAACGACTCAAAAATTTTGGGACGATTTTAACAAAGGATTATTTTGAAGAGCAATTACAAAGAATCCGTGAAATTCGGTTATCGGAACGAAGATTTTATCAGAAAGTTACAGATATATATGCCACAAGTATAGATTATGATCCAAAAGCGCAGACAACAAAACGTTTTTTTGCAAAAGTTCAAAATCAACTTCACTGGGCCATTCATGGGGAAACTGCAGCAGAAGTGATTTGCCATAGAGCAGACAGTGAGAAGGAGTATATGGGGCTTCAAACATGGAAAGATTCGCCGAATGGAAAAATTCAGAGATTTGATGTGGTTGTAGCAAAAAACTATCTGACAGAAGATGAATTATCTGCAATGGCAAGGATTGTCAATGCCTATTTGGATATTGCGGAATTACGGGCAGAAGAACATGTTCCGATGACGATGGAAGATTGGGCGGAACAGTTTGAAGGAATTTTGCGATTATCTAAGAAAGAGATTTTGACACATGCAGGGACTATTTCAGCCAAAATAGCAGAACAGCATGCGCTGAGTGAATTTGAAAAATACCGTGTAAGACAGGATCAATTGTATCAGAGTGATTTTGACCGTATGCTGTTGGAAATGGAGGAAGAAAGCAATGAAAAATGAAAAAGAAGAGATTGTATATCATTATTGTTCTCTTGAAGGATTTCTAAGTATTATTAAGAATGCTTCTTTATGGATTTCTGATATCAGTAAGTCAAACGATTGTTTAGAAAGCAGTTATATTCATAATAAGATCAAAAACAGGATTGAAAGTGAATTAGAGATTACGCCAGAAGATTTGCATGCTTGGAAGACAGGCTGTAAGGTGAACGAGGTATCAGATCATTTAATGCTAACGTATGTGGCATGTTTTTCTGAAAGAAAGGATTGTCTTAGCCAATGGAGAGGTTATGCAGATGATGGGAAAGGGATTAGCATAGGATTTTGTAAAAAGATGTTGGAGTCATTGCCTAAAATAATGCATCATAATTTGAGTTTTTCTAAAGTTATTTATGATGAGAAGCAGCAAGAAAAATACGTTAATAAGGTTGTTGAAGAAATTTTTAGAAATATGGAGTATAAAGGAATTGGATTGGCTGGGATAGAATTGGGCGCGAATCATAAAGATGAATATGCTATATATAAAAATCCCAGTTTTGAAGAAGAAAGAGAGTGGCGGTTAATACTTAATTCATATCCTAAATGGAAAGAAATAAAGGTTGGTGATATGAGTTTTACAGAGCCAACATTTAGAGTTTCCGAAGGGCGGCTGATTTCGTATGTTGAATTATCCTTTGCCAATATAAAACGTGATTTTGTTAAGGAAATTTGGATTGGTCCTAAGTCAGAAGTAGAATTGCGGGATATTATGCGTGTTTTATGGAGGTACGGTTATTATGATGAAGTGGATGATTATAATGAAAAAAATTCCATATTGATTACAAAATCATTAAGTTCTTATAGATGATTTATATATAATTTATATATAATTATGGAATGTTTTGGTATACCCGGAATATTGATATACATAAGATATTGATGAAGTAATCCCAAAAGAAGAAAGTGAAAGCGTTAAAGATTTTTCACAAGATAATTGTATAGAACAAATTAGTGAATTTCTTGCATGAAACTAAGATACTGGCATAACTGAATCGCATAAATAGATATAAAAAAGCACAGAACAAAAGTTCGATTTTTGTCTGTACTTTTTTTGACTTATATGTTATAATGAAAAACCAAATGATTGGATAATACTATCTGTACTGGCTGGTGTTATTCAGTGTTGTTTCGTTTCAAAAATACGGTTTTCCCAAAGGGATACTACGTAATGTGACCTGCATTCGTGTAATTGTTATTTTAACGCTTATTCGCCAGCTTTACAAGCCCATTTTACACGAATATAAAATCAAATTTTATTCGAATGAGGTATTTTAAAGTATATTGATATTTAATCGTGCAAGATATTTGCATAATTAAGTAGGAGAACTTATACGGAGTGAACTATTTCCAAAATGGAAATAGTCTATATGGAGATTATTATTATGGATCATTTTGAATTAGTATCACAATACGCCCCCACAGGCGACCAGCCACAGGCCATCGCCGAATTGGTCAAAGGCTTCAAAGAAGGCAACCAGTTCCAGACCCTTCTCGGTGTCACAGGTTCCGGCAAGACCTTCACCATGGCAAATGTCATCCAGGCATTGAATAAACCAACCCTTATCATTGCTCACAATAAAACATTAGCAGCTCAGCTTTATGGGGAGTTTAAAGAATTTTTTCCGCATAACGCGGTAGAATACTTTGTCTCCTACTACGATTATTACCAGCCGGAGGCATATGTGCCTTCCTCTGATACCTATATCGAGAAGGACTCTTCTGTCAATGATGAGATAGACAAGCTGCGCCATTCGGCTACGGCTGCCTTGACGGAGCGCAGGGATGTGATTATCGTTGCCAGCGTATCTTGCATATATGGATTGGGAAGTCCGATAGATTATCAGAATATGACCGTATCCCTCCGTCCGGGGATGGTGAAAGATCGGGATGAGGTAATCAAGCGTCTGGTAGAGATGCAGTATAATCGCAGCGACTTGGAGTTTAAGCGCGGTACTTTCCGGGCACGGGGGGACGTGCTGGAAATTTTTCCGGTGAATGAATCGGAAAAGGCGTACCGAGTTGAATTTTTTGGCGATGAAGTGGACAGAATCACGGAGATTGACGTGCTGACAGGGCAGGTGCGGGCTGAACTGGAGCATATCATTGTTTTTCCCGCCTCCCATTACGTGGTGGATGCGGAAAATATGGAGCGGGCCATCAGGGATATCGGGGAGGAATTGGAAGAGCGGGTGGATTACTTCAAGGGAGAGGAGAAGTTGATTGAAGCCCAGCGAATTTCTGAGCGAACGAATTTTGACATTGAAATGATGCGGGAGACAGGATTTTGCTCCGGGATTGAGAATTATTCCCGGCACCTGGCGGGACTGAAGGCAGGGGAGACGCCCAACACTTTGATGAACTTCTTTCCGGAAGATTATCTGATCATGATAGATGAGTCCCACATCACCATTCCCCAGGTGCGGGGCATGTATGCCGGGGATCGTTCCAGGAAGGAGACTTTGGTGAATTATGGTTTTCGGCTGCCTTCCGCCCTGGACAACCGTCCTTTGAGCTTTGATGAGTTTGAGAGCTACATTAATCAGATGCTCTTTGTGTCTGCCACGCCCAATGTCTATGAGGATGAGCATGAGCTGGCCAGGGTGGAGCAAGTCATCCGTCCTACGGGCTTGCTGGACCCGGAGATTGCGGTGCGTCCGGTGGAGGGACAGGTTGACGATCTGATTCAGGAAATTCATAAAACCATTGACGCTGGAAATAAGGTGATGGTGAGCACGCTGACGAAGAAGATGGCAGAGGATCTGACTGCTTACATCAAAGAGGTGGGCATTCGGGTGAAATACCTCCATTCCGATATTGATACTCTGGAGCGATCCGAGATCATTCGGGATATGCGCCTGGATGTGTTTGACGTGCTGGTGGGCATTAATCTTCTCAGAGAGGGGCTGGACATTCCGGAAATCGCCTTGGTGGCTATACTGGATGCGGATAAGGAGGGATTCCTGCGCTCGGAAATCTCACTGGTGCAGACGGTGGGCCGGGCGGCGAGAAACGCAGAGGGGCATGTCATCATGTATGCGGATACGATTACGGAATCCATGCAGAAGGCCATTGATGAGACCAACAGAAGACGCGGCATCCAGATGAAATACAATGAAGAGCATGGCATTACCCCTCAGACAATAAAAAAAGCGGTGCGGGAAGTGATGCGGATTTCAAAGAAAGTGGAGGCATCGGGATTTGAAATTGACAAAGATTTGGAATCTATGAATAAGAAAGAACTGGAAGTGGTAGTGCAGAAAATAAAGAAGAAAATGAATCAGGCCGCGGCGGATTTGAACTTCGAGGAGGCGGCTGCCCTGCGTGACCAAATGATGGAAATTAAGAAGCAGATGCAGGATATGGATTGATTCCTGCATGCCAGATGAATTTTTCCGCCAGTGCTAAAAATGCTAGGCTTTTGTGTGCTAGCATTTTTTAGCATTGGCTGTGGAAGTTGCCTGAACCGCTGGGGCAGACATGGATAAATGGAGCTGGGTGTCGGGAGGGAGTCAAAGGGTGAAAATAGTCAGCAAACGGCCGGATAGAGTGATGTCTTTGGAATTGCAAAAGACGAAAAAGGCCAGTATACTGTAAAAGTAAACCCAAGTGAAGGAGCATGCCGCAATATGCGGCGTGTCAGTTTAGGAAGAAATGCATTTGGAAACAATAAAATACGAGGCATGACCGGCAGAGGATGCAGGAGGAAAGGAGGAATCTATGAGAATCGGAGTAGATTACTATCCAGAGCAGTGGGATCGGAGCCTCTGGGAAAAAGACGTTGCGATGATGAAGGATGCGGGCGTGAAGGTGGTGCGCATGGGAGAGTTTGCCTGGAGCCGTCTGGAGCCTCAAGAGGGAAAATACGACTTTTCCTGGCTGGATGAGATTATTGGCCTGTTTGAGAAGGCGGGGATCGAGGTGTTTCTTGGCGCGCCCACCAATACGCCGCCTTTGTGGCTCTATGAGAAGTACCCGGAAGTGATTCAGGTGGGAAAGGACGGAAGCCCCGTTTCTATTGGCATCAGGGGGCATCGTTGCCTGAATAGTCCCGTGTATCGGGGGTTCTGCAAAAAGATTATCAAAAAAATGGTTTCTAGATACAAGGATTGGACTAGCGTAATAGGGTATCAGATAGATAATGAGCTGGAGGCAAACCACTGCTGTTGTCCTGTTTGCCAACAGGAATTTCGAAAATTTATCAGAGAGAAATATAAGAATATTGACGAGGTGAATAAAGCCTATGGAAACAGCGTGTGGAGCGGGGAATATTCTGATTTCAGCCAGATTGGGCCTCCTTTTGGCCCGCACCAGACATGGCTGAATCCCTCATACATGCTGGATTTCAACCGTTATGCCTCGAAGAGCACGGTGGAATACGTGGAGTTTCAGCGAAAGTTGATTCATGACATGGATAGCAAGGCGCTCATTACCACCAATAACTGGCTCTGTGAGAATATGCCTGATTTTTACGATATGTTCGAGAAACTAGATTTTGTTTCCTATGATAATTATCCTGCCACGCTTCTCCCGGAAGATAAGGAAAGTCTTTACTCCCATGCATTCCATTTGGATTTGATGCGGGGAATCAAGGAGAAGAATTTCTGGATTATGGAGCAGCTAAGCGGCCCGTTGGGGGGATGGGCGCCTATGAGCCAGACATTGCAGCCGGGGATGCTGAAGGGATACTCCCTGCAAGCCATCGCCCACGGAGCGGATACGGTGGTTCATTTCCGATGGCGCACGGCAGTGTCAGGAGCGGAAATGTTCTGGCATGGTCTGATTGACCAGAGCAATGTGCCGGGCAGGAGATTTGAAGAGTTTCAGGAACTTTGCAGAACGGTAGATGAGTGGCGGGAATTGGAGGGCAGTACGCCTGAAAGCCAGGTGGCTATCATCTACGGTTCCGACCAGGAATATGCCTTTAAGATTCAGCCCCAGGTGGAGGGGATGCATTACTTTACCCAGTTAAAGGCGTACCATGATGCCTTTGCCAGTTTGGGAATCGGGGTGGATATCGTGGATGCTCGATCTGATCTTAGCAAGTACAAAGTGGTGGTGGCTCCCACGCTCTTTGTCACGGACAGGGAAATGGTGGACAAGTTGGATGCCTATGCGAAGCGGGGAGGAAGGCTGGTGCTGACAAACCGTTCCGGGGTGAAGGATGATAATAATCGGTGCATCATGTCTCCGCTTCCCTCGGTGTTTGCGGATATGGCGGGAGTGCATGTGGAGGAATACGATGCCATTGGAAAGAGATGGCAGAAATTGCATATCTCCCAGGCCGCATGGCTTTTGCAGGACAAGCGGATGTGGGCGGAAAGACAGGGAGATGAATTGGCTTGCCAGTTGTGGTGCGATATATTGGAAAGTGATGGCGCGGAGGTGCTTGCCAGATACGGAGAGAATTTTTATGAGGGCAGGGCGGCCATTACGGCGAACCAATACGGTGCTGGAGAGGTATACTATGTTGGCACGGTGATGAATCGGTGCGGCATGGTCTCCCTGATGAGCGAGATTATTAGAAAGGCTGGGATTTCCCACATCGAAAATCTGCCCTTTGGCGTGGAACATACGGTGCGCCGGAAGGGGAAGGACAGATGGCATTTTCTGTTCAATAATACTTCGTCGAATCAGGAGTTTGAGATGAGATGGAGATTGCCGGCGGGAATGCGGAACAATTATGACGAGGCGATCTGCCTGCTGCCTTTTGAGATGAAGATGTGGAAGGAAGAAGATTAGATGAAATGGTGGAAGAGAGGCGTTTTTTCGGCGATTAGCCTGGTGGGAGGCTTTTTCTCCCTAGATTGCCAAACCCTGGCTTTTGGACTGCTGACGGGAAAGGGATGGCTTGGGGGAGCGGATGGCATGCCGGGCGCATTGGGGCAGATTGCCGGGGCGGGGATGTTCTTGGCTTTTGCCGCCGCCCTCGGAGGATGCTTCTATCTGATTCGGAAAAACGCTTCCTTTCTTCCCATGGTTCAGGGGGAGGAAGAGAGGAAAAGGTGGAAGGGGCCTCGCATGGAGTTGCTGCTGCAGTTTTGCTTTCTGGTCACTGGTCTGGTGGCTAGGTTTGGATATCTTTTGTATATTTATCTGCCCCAAAAGTTTGTGTACTGACACGTTTTGCAAAGCATCAATGTGTCAGTACGCTGGCGTAGCGAGGAATTGGCGACAAAATTATTTTGAACATATGGCCAGGCAGGCAAGGCGGCATCATATGTTGCATCTTGGGGGTTCTGTGTGGGAAAAAACTGGCGTTATTACTGTGGTAAGTTATTTATATCAATCAATATCTATCTGTTCGCCTTTTTCTCTTCATCTTTTAATATCTAAAGTGTGATAAATTTCTATATATTTTCTGAATATTATTTTCTTATCAAGCAATCGTTCCGTTTGTTCATGCCTGATGCAATAAAATATTGATTTTCCTTCGAATGCAAAGAGAAAACAAGTGATTTTTCATAAGTCGCTCTGTTTATGTTTTGCGTATTTTCCATTATACTTAGTACTTACGAGAATGTGTGACAAACAAGTGAAAAATAGGAAAACTTTCCAGGACTAGAGTGTGGTGTGTTTTGTTAACGCATTTTTTTAACAAAAAAGGAGGATGAGATTATGAAGCAACTAAAAAAGACAATGGCAGTATTATTGGTACTCGCTCTGACAATTACCGGGATCCATATAGGGATGGCTCGAGCTGACGCAGAAAACCCCTTGACGGTATACGGTGATGCCGTGACCGCCGCCCCAGGCAAGGAAGTCAAAATCCCCATCAAGGTAAAGGACAATCACGGCGTGGCGGGACTGGCATTGAAGGTGACTTACGATGCGTCCGTGATGATGCCGGCGAAGGCAGAGAAAGGCAGCTTGCTATCAGGCTTGGCTAATCTGCAGTTTGGCGATACGATTGCCAACCACACGGAGAATAGCTTTGAGTGCGTGGCGTACAATGACAGCAATTTCTCCGATAATGGGGAACTTATGGTGCTGACGTTCCAGATGGCGGAGAATGCGGCGGCTGGCTCTTATGCCCTCAAGTTAGAATTGACGGAGCATTACAATGAGGCACTGACGGATATCGAGGCGGGATGCGAGGATATTGCGGTCACCGTGGGAAATTCAATCGGAACTTCGACAGCTTCTCCAAAACCGGGAGTATCTGCAAAGCCAGGTGTAAGTTCAAAGCCGCAGACAACGAAAAAGCCTAATGCAACAGCAAAACCCTCAAATAATTATTCAAAGTACGATGACCCCACGCCAAAGCCGAAAAAGGCGCGGAAAGTAACCAAGAAGCCGGGTCGTGTAAAGATTACAAAGATTAAGAATATCGGCAAGGGCAAGGCTAAAGTGACTTGGAAGAAAGTCAAGTGTAATATTGGATATAATGTTGAATATTGCCGCAAGAAAAATTTTTCGGGCAAAGTTTATACGGAATTTGTATCAAAATCAAAGAAAACATGTGTAATCAAGGGAACATCCAAAAAGGCATATTATGTTAGGATTTACGCAGAAAATTATGGTTATCCATCTAAATATGCTGAATATAGAAATTTCATACTGGGAAAGAACAGCAAGGTGAAGAAGATTAAGTTGAAATAGGGCAGAATCTTTTGATTTCATGTGCATATTCTCGCATAGACGTTTTCGTTGTGCGGAAATATGCATGAAATGGTTTTTGCGGATAAAGGAGAAAAATTACTATATTTTCCCTCAAATATTGCAAGGAGGACAAATTGATTATGAAGAGATTTATGTCAATGATTTTATGCGTGGCGATGCTTTTTATGGCAGCATTTCCTGTGGAATTAGCAAAGATGAGAGCGGAGGCGGCTGAGGGGGATTATGAGAAGGAGGCGGTATACGATGCTACGGTTTCACATAAGCAGACGTATACTACATCCAAGAGGGGATTCATGATTCCGATACAAATTAAGAGGGCAGGGATAGCTTCTGTTCGGCTTGCTCTATCTGGAAACAGTGGAGAATCTCCTGTTGCGCTTTTGAAAAGGGAGATAGATCCTGCCAATGCAGATTTCTGGAAAGATTATCATTGGAACCGCCAGATAGGGAAAGATGGGACGGTAAGATGGAATACACATGCAGAGGGTCCAATGACGGCATATTTGTATGTGAGAAGAACATCAGAAGACTTCAATGGGGGTACGGAGACGACATTGACATTGGAAACAAATTTTTATGATGCAACTTACGGCAGGGAAATCAAGCCGGGAGAAAAGGCAGTCATTAACCAGATACGGGATGATGAATATTGGAAAATCACTTTGAAGAAAAGTGGTATTCTTTATGTGAATTTGACCAATCGCTGGGTGCCTGAAAGGGAATCTTTTTATTTGTGCAATGCAGCAAAAAAAGAGATCTCTGGAGCAGTAGAAGGTCAGCCGTTATACTTGGAGAAAGGGAATTATTATATTCATACAAATCTTGTTTCCGGATTGAAAACTCTTTCATATACGGTCAAACCGATCAAGATGCAGAAAGGTAAAAATACTAAGATGAAGAAGGCGAAAAAGATTGCCTTTGGCAAAAAGGTGGGTTCTTTTTTCCCATGTACTGCAAAGGCTAAATCACATTATTATAAATTCACAGTAAAGAAGAAAAGAAATCTTACCCTAAAATATGATATGTCAAATAAATATGTCGTAAGTCATTTTTGGATTTTTCAGAAAAAAGGGAATAAATGGTATTTATTTGAAACTGACAAAAAGAAAGGAACATTGACAAGGGCTGATCTGCCCAGGAAAAAAATCAAACTGAGCAAAGGCATATGTTATGTGGTAGTTGATTCGATGACCGGATATTATGGAGGAACATATTCCTTTACGTTAAAATAACCATGAATCCGTGGAACTGTTTGGTGCGGTAGTGGTTTCAAGCAGTGGGGTGGAGGCGGCATCCCAAGCCCAAGCGAATGCATTCATTGGGTGGCCAGGGCGGGAAGTAGGTAGTTTGGACTAAATGCTTTATTAAGAAAGGTGGCGGAATAATAATTCATATGAAAAAATACAGTTCACATGGAAAAAGACTATTTTTTTGTCTTTTATTTTGCATTGCAATGCTTGTGGCACCGTTGCTCTCACAAAGGGTTATGGCAATCGAAACCTGCAAGCCCATGAAGGCAAATAAAGGTTTATATAACAATGATAAAAAGAAACAAAGTCAGTCTCAGGAATATGATTATGGAAGTTCTGGATTTATTTCCAAAGCGGCATGGATTCATAATTTGGTGATATTATTTGATATGGGCAGTGAAGAAGTATATGAGCCAGAACGTTTGTTTCGGGATATTACATCAGACAATCCATACTATAACGACATTGTGCTAGCATTAGCGTATGGTGTACTTTCAGCTGACGAAGGCAATAATTTTAATCCAGGCGCATTTTGCACTCGTGACTTTGCCGTACATACATTAAATTTTTGTCTGGGTTACCAATTGCAGGAAAATAAGTATGCCTTTTCGGATACATCTGCAACCAAATACCCGGATGATGCCCAAATTGCCTTAGATCATCATTGGTTATCAATGAACAATGGCATGTTTTGTCCTGATTATCCCATCACCTCTGATGAAGCAAAAACAATGATTTCCTATGCGGAAAAAGAATGGGGTTCAACAGATATTGATGAGACATACAAAAATCAATATGAGTTTTCCGATGAGGTAAAGGTTGTTAATTCTGGAATATCTGTAGAAGCAATTGATAAAGATGTGGTTAGAATTTATGATTCGACACAAGACATTGTGGAGGGGGATGTTTTTGTAGCCTATATTGATGAATTGCCAGCTGCCTATCAAGCAAAAAAGATTAATAAAACTGAAAGTGCAATAGAAATAACAGTAACTTCTGTATCAATGGAAGATTATCTCAAGGATGCAGATTCTCAAGGAACTGCTGATTTAGATTTAGATGATTTTGTTCCGGCAGAGGGTGTGACAATCACTAAAACAGACACAGATGCTGTTGCCGAGGCAAATCGAAAAAAAGCGAAGGGAACAAAAGAAATCAAGACAAAGACGATGAAAGGCACATTAAAAATAACAGAGGGTGCAGATGTAAATTTTGTCTGCAAGTTTTCTAAGCTTTATATGGAATATCAGATAGATACTGCTTCTAGCAACTATTATGTCGCTATCAATGGAAACGCAAATCTCTCTTGTACGGCCAATTTTGATCTTATAGATTTTATTGGACAAAAAAAGCAAGTTTCTCTTGGGAAACTTCCTGTTACTGGAGTTGGAAGTGTTTCTTTGAATTTAGTATTAGATGTGTCTGGAAGAGTTACTGTTAGTTATGTTACTAACTTTTCTGCCGGAATTAAATATTCAAATGGCAACATACGCCTTGTCAAAAAATTTGGACACATAGATCCTTCCATTGATTCACAGATTGACTTACAGATGGGGCTGCGTGCTTCTGCAGAATTCAATTTTCTTAATCTCGTAAAAGGTGAGATCTATGCAGAAGGTGGTTTAAAGGGAAATGTTGCTAGCAAGGCTTATTCAGATACACCTAAAATATGTACTACAATTAAATTTTGGTGTTATGCGGAAATTGGGGCAGGGGTATCAATACCTGGAAAGAATTTTAGTCAGCAAGAGACATTGATAAACGAAAAAAATGGTCTTTTAATTAAGGCGCATTTTGAAGACGGAGCTTGGAGAGTTCCCTGTAGTCGTAATCCAAAAGAGTGGTTTTCTTCCATCTATTCGTCAAAATATGCAAGTGTGGGCATTTCTGGCTATATGGATGATGCAGGGGAGTACATTCCGGTGTTCACATATGAATTAAATGATAATGGAAATGCCATTATTACTGGCTATACTGGGTATGCTAGAACTTTGACGATTCCTGATACGGTGGATGGTCATACTGTTGTTGCGATAGGTGCCTCTGCCTTTAAAAATAGAACTGATTTAAAGTCCGTTGCTATTCCTAATACAGTTACCCAGTTAATGGATAGTTGCTTCGCAAATTGTACTGCGCTTTCGTCTATTGAATTAGGAAACAGCATAGAGACTATTGCGTCTTATGCTTTCAGCGGTTGCATTTCTTTAGTTGACGCTCATTTGCCAGAAAGCGTATCCATGATTGGCTGCGGGAGCTTTAAAGATTGTGTCAGCCTATACAGTCTGTATGTGCCAAAGGCGTTAAAAACAGACAGTTTGATGGGAGCGAATCAGTATTATCCGGGAGCATTTGAGGGATGCAGCAATTTGCAGTCTGTTGCATTTGAAAAAAATATCCTCAGTTTGCCAGATTCACTTTTTGTAAATTGCGAAGGCTTAAAAGAAATAGTAATTCCAGACACAGTCACTTCATTAAATGGCGGCGGTGGTTTTGCTATTGATTTGGGTGTCTTTGAGAACTGCGCTAATCTTGAAAAAGTGACTTTATCTGCAAATTTGGCTAGTATGGGTTGCGGAACTTTTCGTAACTGTATTTCGTTGAAAGATATCGAATTGCCAGATAGTTTAAGTTACATTGATGTTGCAGCATTTAAAAACTGTAAATCTCTGGAAAGCATTAATATTCCTGCAAAATTGCAGACAGATGGGATGGTAGGAACGGACTCGCATTATGATGGAGTATTTGCAGGATGTGAAAATTTGAAAACCGTAATATTTGGTTCGGGCATAAAAATAATCCCCCAGGGATTATTTGCAAGATGTACAGGTTTATGCCAAATAAGAATTCCAGATACGGTTGAAACTATAAATACATGGGCATTTTCCTATTGCACCGCACTAGAAGAAATTCAAATTCCGAATAATGTTAAAAATTTGGGAAATGCTGTGTTTCAAGGATGCTCTGCGTTAAAGTCGGTGAAACTATCTCAAAATATTGAGGATATTCCAGAGTATTTGTTTGAAAAATGTAGCAGTTTATCCGCAGTGGAAATTCCCTCTAAGGTAACGCATATCGGTAAATATGCGTTTGCAAATTGCAGTAACCTGACAGACATAACCTTGTCTGCGGCTATCGCTTCAATAGATGCATATGCTTTTTCTGCATGTGAAAAGTTATCTGAAATCACGATACCAGACCAAGTTGGCATGATTGGTAGTTATGCCTTTGAAAAATGCAAGGCTCTTTCTAATGTGGAAATTAGCAGTTCAGTAACAAAGATAGGATCTGGTGTATTTTATGATTGTGATGGGCTTTCAGAAATAATTATTCCTAATAATGTAAGGGAGATTGGAAAAAGTGTTTTTTCAAATTGTGACAATCTCACAAAAGTAAAGTTGTCTAATGGAATTTATGTAATTCCCGAAAACGCTTTTGAACAATGCGGAGCTTTGGAATCAATAATTATTCCATACAGAGTGACAGAAATTCAAAAGGGGGCTTTTGCCGATAGTCCTGCCTTTAAGGAAATCACTATCCCAAAAGCAACTACCACTATAGCAGCCTCTGCATTCAGTTACAAATCAATTCTTACAATTTATGGATTAAAGGGAAGTTATGCAGAACTCTATTCTCAGAATGAGGGCATATCATTCAATTCCATAACAAAACCGGTCACAGATATTTTTATCAGCCAAAAGGAACTTGAACTATTGGAAGGCAGCACGGCAGTGTTATTAATTGACATTTTGCCAGAAGATTTTACAGAAGATGTTATATGGAAAAGTGGGGATGATTCGATTGTTACAATAGATGATGCAGGAATTGTCAAGGCAAAGAAAATAGGAACTGCAACTGTGACTGTAACAGCGGGTGCAAAAAGTGTGAACTGTACAATTCGCGTTGTAAAGGAAACGTCCATTACCCCATCGCCCGATGCAACGCCAAAACCAGGAATAACACCGTCAAAGCACCCTGCCTCAAAACCAGCAATAAGTTCCACTCCAAAACCAATTAAAAAACAAACGTATAGGAAAAAGCATAAAACAATCAAAAAGCCGAGCAGGGTTAAGATTAAGAAGATTAAAAGGAGTGGCAAAAAATGTGCAAAAGTAACCTGGGGGAAGGTGAAATGCAATGATGGGTATCAGATCCAGTATGCCCGCAAGAAAAGTTTTTCGGGCAAGAAGAAGACCACGTCTTACAGCAAGTCATGCTACATCTATGGCAAATCCAAGAAGACATACTATGTCAGGGTTCGCGCCGTGAACTGGGGCTACATTTCCCAGTCGAGGATGGGATATAAGTATGGCAAGTGGAGCAAGGCGAAAAAGATTAAGTTGAAATAGGATTAGTTCCTATTCATATATTGTTTCAAAATATGAATAGGGTTGAAAAAGAGAGTATGGTAGCAATGTGGAAGAAAGGGGAAATTATGATGAAAGAGAAAAGCAACTGCTATTTTTTAACTATAGTATTAGGATTGCTGCTTAGTGCGACAATGTTTGTGAATCAAGGGGCAAAAGCGGCAATAAACTGGGGGACTGCTGTCAATATTACAGGGGCAGGACAAGTTGTGGATTCTATCACTGTAAATGGGAAGACGGTGCAAGCGTTGTATGCACCCAGGAATTCCGTGGCAAATTATGATGGGAATGAAACATATTCATGTGCCGCCTTTGTGAAGCGATTTTATTCGGAAGTATTTGGAATAGGAATCAATAATCTTTATCCCGGCAACACGCCAAATATATATTCTGGCTCAGGTCAATTTAGTAAGACATCATCACCGAAAGTAGGTGATATTGCAGCAAATTCTGGACATTGGGCCATTGTGAAAGCAGTCAATGGCAATAGCGTGACACTCATTGAACAGAACGCATGGAATACGGCATATACTGCCGCTATGGTTGGACGGATCCTAACGTCTGAATCTAGTTACTGGTTTTGGCGGTGGAGCGGAAACAACGCCTCTGTCACGGAACCTCAAATCGGCTACAATCCCGAAGGGAACTTAGAATCCATAGAAGGAGGATTAAACGGGGCTTCCATCAGGGGATGGGTATTTGATCGTGATTCTCTGTCTTCCTCTGTTCCGATTCACGTATATATGGATGGCGTATATGCAGGGGCTGGAGTGGCAGATAAAAAGAGGGCAGATGTTAATAATGCGCATGGATGCGGGGAGTATCACGGCTTTGATTTCAAGCTGCCAATAAAAAGTTCAGGTACGCACGCATTTGAGGTATATGCAATTAACATCGGAGCGGACGGGCAGCCAAGCGGGCAAGGGAATCTGTTGATGGGAGGCACATCTGTCTCTATTGTAGTAGATGAAACGCCGCCTGTAATATCTGATGTAAGGATCCTCGACCTGGATTCCTCAGGTTATACGATTGAGTGCAAGGCAACGGACAATCGGGGAATTGATCGGGTGCAATGTCCCACTTGGACCGTTGCGAATGGTCAGGATGACCTGCAAAAAGACTGGTGGACGGATACTTCTGTAAAAGCAACAGACAAAGGAAATGGAGTATTTCAGTTCAGAGTGAATATTTCCGAACACAATTCCGAGCGTGGTCTATATATAACGCATATTTATGCCTATGATGAGGCTGGGAATTATGCAGTGCATAAAGTGGAGGACGTTGAAGTTTTAGAAGATTCTGGGACAATTGCTCCCGGCGATATTAATCAGGATGGGAAGATTGACGGAAAGGATATCAGCATGCTTCTCCAGTATCGCTTGAAAAAGCGGGAACTGACGGAAGAACAGATTGCTGACGGAGACGTGTACAAGGATGGGAAGATAGACGGCAAGGACGTGAGCAGATTGCTCCAGTACCGTTTGGGAAAGATCAGCAGTTTGAATTAAGCGGATATAGGAAAGGCTGCGCCAATGCTTTTTTGCCATTGGCACAGCCTTTTTGCCTTTCCTGATTCCACCGTGCAGATGAACTGCGGGAACTAATAAGAAAGTTAGTTTGGCTGCGGTATTGCTTGAGGAGGTAATTGATTTTCATGTCCGCAATGGCTACGATGCAAATTTATTTCACAAAGACAAATTTTTCTAAATCAAATAAATTGCGCTCCTGGAACATTCCGGCAAAGCAGCCCTCGGCAGCGCTTTCTGCAACGAGGAAGATGGCATGCCTTCCGGATGTGCCTTGGACTGTGGCAGAGACGCGCTGGGTGTCGGTATCTACCGGGCAACTCCCGATTTCTTTCCCGCGCTCAGGATCATCCAGGAGGATGCGGAGGCGGGCCTTGCAGCCGCATCCCCGGAGGGAGGCAAAAAACTTCATGGTGTGGTTCGTATTGCATTCCCCAAAATCAAAATATTTATATCCCATGACGCATTGGTGCTTGATATTCGTAATCACTCGGGTAAAGATGTTGATCTCTGTGATCATGCAGCCCCCTGTGAGATAGCAGGCAATGTCGGCGGGAGTGATCTCGTAGGGGTTGAGGGATTCCTCAAAGCCTAGGGAAGTCATTTCCACGGTGGGTATGCTCCCGTCTTCCATGATGGTCACCTTTTCCACGCATCCCCGCCTGGACATCAGGGTGCCGTTTGTCATGCGGTGGTAAAAAATATACCATTGTCCCTTGATTTGGCAGAGGGAGCCATGGTTGTTTCCGGCGGGATAGGACTGGGAATTATCCACGATGTACCCTCTGTAGTCGAAAGGCCCCATGGGGTTGCGGGAGGTGGCGTAGGCGAGCCGGCTACCCGGATTTGGGGAGTAGATGAGGTAATAGGTGTCCCCGATCTTTCTGGGGGAGCAGGCTTCAAAAAATCCTGCCGGCTCTTCCAGAGGGAGTGCTGGAAGAATGTGTTCTTGAAAAGTATCGTCTAGGATTTCGTACATATTTTCTTCGTTGATTTGAGCCATATAGGAGCGGGTATATCCGCAGTAAATATAGACCTTTCCATCGTCATCCACCAGTACGCCGGGATCAATAAATTGGCCTTGGTCGCAAGCCTCCTCCGGAACATGGTATTGGTATGTTGAAAGAATTTCAAAAGGCCCTTCCGGCCTATCCGCCACAGCCACGCAGCCTTTTCCGTTTAATATGTATGCGTATAGATAATACCTTCCGTCCTTCTCAACCACGTCGGGCGCATAGAGAAGATTATGGCTCCAGCTTGTGTCTGCTGGGCAATCCCTGGTATCCCGGGTGCGGAAAATATCACCATGGCATGTCCAATGAGAAAGATTGTCAACGGATGCGCTCCACGCTTTCAGGCGATAATCGCAGAAGTGATCGGAAGCGGGGTTGTCGTGGGAGCCATAAATGTATAGGCGATTTCCGAAGAGGCGAGGCTCCCCGTCAGGGATGTACTCCCAGTTTGGCAAATATGGGTTTGGCATAATGCTTTCTCCTTTCAAGTCTGTTTCCTTCGGTATTGCATGGGCGAGATTCCGTAGGCCCGCTTAAAAAGCCGGGTAAAGCCGCTGTTGGTTTCCATGCCGATAGCGGCGGTGATCTCGGAGATAGATAAATTGCTGTGAAGAAGCAATTCTTCTGCCCGCTGCAACCGAAGATGATTGCAGTAGTTTTGGTAATTAAATCCCGTGGCTTTCTTAAAAAGCCGGCTGAAATGGTAATAACTGACATTTGCCATCTTGGCAGCCTCCTCCATGGCGGGCATTTGTTCCGGCCGTGATAGCAGCCTGTTGATGAGGGGATCTAGGGCCGCCAGGTCAGAGTGACTGTGTTCCTCCTCCTGAAAGGTAAGAAAATCTTCCTCGATCAGAATATCAATTAGCTGGATGAGACGCATGCTGAGATTCATGTTCTGGCGAATGCTCTGGTTCAGTGACAGGGTATCTTTTTGCTGAAACTGCGCGGCATGATTGCACAATTCATGCAGGGATGCCAGGGCTTCCCTGAGGGAAGGGATTTCTGAAACGCAGATATAGGGCTTTTCTTCTGACGATAATTTCAGGATGGTATTGGGGCTGGCGGTTGTGGCATTTGCCCGCAAAAATCCGGGAGAGAACTGCAGAATCATATCCTCTACGTCAGTCAGATTAGCATAGCCGTGGATTGTCAGAGGCGCAAAGAAGAAAAGCGAGGCTTCTGGCGTTTCATAAGTGCATCCATTGCAATGTGCCTGCCTTTTGCCGCTGGTCACCATGGATAACTCGTAATAGGCGTGGCAGTGCAGGGGGTAGCAGCTTCCGGCCTCATTGCGGTATCTCCAGCAACTATGGTAAGAGTTGGCAATGGATTCTTTCCATTGAAAAGTATTCTGATATTCCATAACCTGCCTCCTTTCCTGTTAATCATAGTATGTATCATGACCTGTGGAAATGCAACAGCCTTTTGGCGTCAGAGCAAAATCGGACAAAAAGCGAGCAATGGGGGAAATTGTGTTTTTAATGGATAGAAAATATAATAATGCTAAGTTCAAAATGATGTTTGACCCTGGCAACATATCATAATGTTTTTTGGACAAAAACGGTATACGGCATGGAAAAGGAGGAAAATGATGAGGAAATACGCAAAGAAGTGTATGAGCATCCTTACGCTGGGCGCTGTGGCCCTATCCTGTGTTTTGGGAAATGGGAATTTGCAGACAAAGGCGGCAGGGCAAGTTCGGGATTCTGCTGTAAAATTGCCGCAGAAAACGGATGAGATTATCACGCCGGATAATCCGGCAACATTTCGGGATCTTTCTTCGGAGAGGATCATTCAGGAGATGGGAGCCGGGTGGAATCTGGGAAATACCTTGGACGGGCATACCGGCCTTACGCCCGCGGAGACAGCCTGGCAGCCCAGTGTCACCACAAGGGAGACGATCAAGACGGTACATGATATGGGATTTAATACAGTGCGTGTGCCTGTCACTTGGGGAAATATGATCAATGGGGACTATTCCGTGCGAGAGTCCTGGATGAATCGGGTACAGGACGTGGTGGATTACTGCATCGAGCAGGATATGTATGTGATTCTGAACATGCACCATGACGGGGCCGAGGCCATGTATTGGTTTAACTTGAAACTGGAGGGTGCGGAACTGGACAAAGTATGGGAGAAGTTCCGCGGACTGTGGAAGACGATTGCAGAGCGTTTTAAGAACTATGACGAGCATCTGATATTTGAGAGCATGAATGAAATCCAGGGCGGCAAGTGGGACCAGGAAGAGGCAGGGACGCAGTTTGGCGTGAATATCAATAAGGCCAATCAGATATTTGTGGATACCGTGCGTAGCACGGGCAGCAATAACAGCAGGCGATGGCTCAGCATTCCCCCTTGGGGTACCAGGATTGCCGTGGCCAACAATGCGGAAAAATATGGCTTCCAGATGCCGAAGGATACGCTGGAGAATCCAAGGCTCATGCTGGCGGTGCATGACTATGCGCCAGTGAATAAATGCCTGAACGGCACTGACCGGGAGGACAATGATATCACCCTTTCCGATGTGGTAAATTCCTATGAAAACAATTTTAAAGAATTAAATGAAAATTATGTAACAAAGGGGATTCCAGTGGTGCTGGCAGAGTACGGCGCCGTAGACAAAGACAACACGCCCCAGAGGGAACTGTATTGCGAGGGCGTAAATGTCCTGGCAAAGAAGTATCAGATTGTAGGCGTATACTGGGACGATGGCGGCGTGGACAATAATGCCTTTGCCCTGGTAGACAGAAAGAAAAACATTATTCGCGAGGGATATGAGAGTATATCCTATGCGCTGATGCGTGGGTTTCAAACTCAGACAGACATTGCAAAAGTGACAGCGGGAGCCCAGATTGTTCCGATTACGGATTTCCAGGTAGATGGAAGCGTTGCGCTTGCTTGCAATAGTTCTGTGCAGATGGCGGTATCCCAGGTGCAGCCCGGGGAACACAATGATGCGATTCTGTGGAAGACGGCCGATCCCCGCATTGCTACGGTCTATCAGGGAATGATTCGGGGAAGGGGCGTGGGAGAGACGGTGATTACCGCCTATGCCCAGAATGGAGCCGTAGCTAAGGAAGTCAAGGTGACCGTGACGGCTCAGGAAGGGACAGCTGCCTGTGACAATATTGTGGTTGGAGCCGGTGACGGCGGAGTGACGGCCTACATGGGGCATGCCTGCTTCCTCGATGCCAGAGTGGGTACGGAAAATTGCAGTGCAACTCTGGGGTATTATTCAGAAGATACCAGCGTGGCCACGGTGTCATCCCTGGGGAAAGTGACCGGCGTTCGTGAGGGGAACACAAATATTGTCATTGTTTCCAGCACTGGTTATTCAAAGAAGGTTCCGGTTACTGTGGAAAATGCTCCTTGGGATAGCAGCCAATTCCGGCTTGCTCTCCACATTTATTATAATGATAATGCCCATGAATTTTACGATGACGTAATGTCTACAGAGGTGGTAACGGTACAGGGACCGGGGCAGTATTGCGTGAAGTTTGACTGCGCCACGGATCTGACGGATCGTGCCAAGGCTGCCGGCGTGACTACGATTAACAATGCGGGGGCAATCTATCTGAAAGACGTGGATGTGGATGAGGGCAAGATTACCCAGTCCGCTCTAAAGTCTGGAAACATATCTTACCAGTGCATTCGCATCAACGGTATAACGATGGCCATAGCGGATAAGGAAAAGGCATTTCCGCTGGTAAAGACAAATCATATTATTGATACCAATAATCCCATTAACGCCTGGGGGGATTATGCCATTCTGGAAGAGGAAGTGGATGCCACAGGCAACAGGCTGACATTTAAGAAAGTGCCGGAACCTACGGTGATTGAAGTGTATTTTACATTGTCCGATCTGCGATATGATGATGATACGGTAATGCAATCCCCGGATGGAAAAGTGCCTACATTGGCCGTGCCCACAGATACGCCGGAAGGGAATGGGGGAGATGGCGATGCCCAGCCAAAGCCCACGAAAGTGCCAGGAGATGGCAGTGGCCAGCCGAATCCCACGAAAGTGCCAGGAGATGGAGACATCCAGCCATCCCCCTCAGCCAGCCCGAAGGCTTCGCCCGCTCCGCTGAAAAAGGGAGCGATCGTCTCGGACAGAGTCTCTCAGGGCAAATATCAGATTACAAAAGCAGATGCAAAGAAGGGAACGGTTTCCTATATAAAATGCAATGGGAAAAAATCTGCGGTCACCGTGCCAGATAAAATTACGGTGAAAGGTATCAAATATTCTGTAACGGGAATAGGCAAGAAGGCATTTAGCGGAAATAAAAAGATAAAAAGCGTCACCTTAGGAAAGAATATTGCGAAAATCGGGGATAAGGCATTTTACGGATGCAAATCCTTGAAAAAGATTCAGATACGGTCTTCCAAACTGACAAAGGTGGGAAAGAAGGCTGTGGGGAATATTGCCAAGAAAGCCCGGATTAAGGTGCCGAAGAAGAAATACAAGAAATATAAAAAGTTGTTTGGTAAAAAAACAGGGTTCGGGAAGAATATGAAGCTCAGATAATAGGAAATGCATTGTTGCTGTAAAAAATCCCCCATGATTCGTTGCCAGGTCATGGGGGATTTTGCTGTTTTGAGAAAAAACATTGACAAGTTTATTTCCGTGTGATAGAATCATTAGATGTGGCGTGTGAAAGCTGACCATAAGCCCCGGTATGAGCAATCAGACGCAATAAGTTTGAAAATATATAGGATTAAGTTAGGAGGTACTGGGATGAAAAGTTTTATGGCTAGCCCATCCACTATTGAAAGGAAATGGTATGTTGTCGATGCTGACGGCCATACATTAGGTCGCCTTGCATCAGAAGTCGCAATGATTTTAAGAGGCAAGAAGAAACCTACTTATACGCCGCATATGGACACAGGCGATTATGTGGTTATCGTTAATGCAGAAAAGATTAAGGTAACTGGCAAAAAGTTGAGCCAGAAGATATACTATCACCACTCCGATTATGTGGGTGGCATGAAAGAAACTACCCTCAAGGATATGCTTGATAAGAAACCGGAGTATGTGCTGACTCATGCAGTGAAGGGTATGCTTCCGAAAGGGCCGCTGGGCCGCCAGATGCTGAAGAAGCTTCACGTATACGCTGGGCCAGAGCATCAGCAGGAAGCACAGAAGCCGGAAGTATTGGAAATCAAGGAAAGATAATTGAGAGGAGGATATGAAAGTGGCAAGTGCAAAGTTTTATGGGACAGGAAGAAGAAAAAGCAGTGTTGCTAGAGTATATTTGATGCCGGGAACCGGTAAGATTACGGTTAATAAGAGAGACATTGATGATTATTTTGGTCTTGAGACCTTGAAAATAATTATCCGCCAGCCTATGGAGGCTACTAATACGACGGATAAGTATGATGCAAAGATTACAGTCCGCGGAGGCGGATTTACAGGTCAGGCTGGCGCTATCAGGCATGGCATTGCCAGAGCGCTGCTCACCGTAGACGAGGATTTCCGTCCTACGCTGAAGAAGGCTGGCTATCTGACGCGTGACCCGCGTATGAAGGAGCGTAAGAAATACGGTCTTAAGAAAGCCCGCAGGGCTCCGCAGTTCTCCAAGAGATAAACTTCAATGCGAATGCATATGGAAAACCCACAGACAGATTTTGTTTGTGGGTTTTTTGATTGCGAAAAAAAGGGCATCGCATCCGATGCCCTGGCAAATGCTTGCTGGATTAAGAGTCTTTTTTGCGGTTGACCATGAACTGGTACAAATAGTTCAGCAACATCCTGTCTTCGGGATTCACATCGTCAAATGAGATTCCCTTTGCGTATAGACTGTTTTCAGCAAGGCAAATATCATCCTCTGCGGAATCCGATGCATACTCCCCAGCCAAGATGTCATTTGGCGTGGCATTCAGCAATTTGCATATTTCTATCAGGAGAGGAAGGGATATGGTGCCAGAACCAATTTCCACATGGGAAATGTGGTCTGTGGAGACGCCGGTTTTTTCTGCGATCTGAGCCTGGGTCATGCCGCACTGACGGCGCAGTGTGCTAAGGTTTTGTCCAATGTTTTTTCGATTCATAGTAACACCAACTTTCTGTAATTTCATACTTCGTTCGTAGTAGCAGCTCATTTTCTTATCTAGGTAGGAAGAAAATATAGATAATCCGCTGAAAGCCCTTATGAAATGTAATTTGACGCATGATAAAATAGAAACTCATAGAGATTAGAAATGCCATGTATAGAAAGTACAATTTCTAGCAAATTAATGAGAATATCATTTGTTTTTTCATAATGTCATTTGCATGTAACGGAATACCAAACATAGCATACCAATCCTTTGAATGAGATGGAATGTTTTCATGGCGCATGTATTGTCTTGTATGGTATGATTCAAAGAATTTGCGGTAGATTTTTGATTCATGCAGAATTATTTCGGGGGATTCTTCCTTCTTGTGACGGGAAAAAAACTATGTTATAATGGTTAGCGACATGATGGGATTTGGAAAGGAGACAAGTATGGGAAATAATCAGGATATACCCTATAAAATTTATCTGGAAGAGCATGAGATGCCGAAGCAGTGGTATAATGTGCGGGCGGATATGAAGAATAAGCCAGCGCCGCTGCTCAATCCGGGTACCGGAAAGCCGATTACCGTGGAGGAACTTAGCGGCGTATTCTGTACGGAATTGGCAAAGCAGGAATTGGATGATTGCACGGCTTACTTCGACATTCCGGATGATATTTTGCAGTTTTATAAAATGTATCGTCCGGCACCTTTGGTGCGGGCATATCATCTGGAGCGGGCATTGGGCACGCCGGCGAAGATTTATTATAAGTTCGAGGGGAATAATACCTCTGGCAGCCATAAATTGAATTCGGCCATTGCCCAGGCATTTTATGCCAAGCATCAGGGCTTGAAGGGCGTGACTACGGAAACTGGAGCCGGCCAGTGGGGCACCGCGCTTTCCATGGCCTGTGCATTTCTTGATTTGGACTGCCAGGTGTATATGGTGAAGGTTTCCTATGAGCAGAAGCCATTTCGGCGGGAAGTGATGCGTACTTACGGAGCGAAGGTGACGCCGTCTCCTTCCAATACTACGGAAGTGGGAAGGAAGATTCTCTCCGAATTTCCAGATACCAATGGCAGTCTGGGATGCGCCATCTCTGAGGCGGTGGAGGCTGCCACGAGCCAGGAGGGATACCGCTATGTGCTAGGTTCCGTGCTGTCTCAGGTACTGCTTCACCAGTCTATTATCGGGCTGGAGGCTAAGGCGGCGCTGGACAAGTATGACGTGAAGCCGGATATCATTATCGGCTGTGCGGGCGGCGGTTCCAATCTGGGCGGCTTGATTTCCCCCTTCATGGGCGAGAAGCTCCGGGGGGAGGCGGATTATCGGTTTATTGCGGTGGAGCCGGCCTCTTGCCCCAGCCTTACCCGTGGAAAGTATGTCTATGACTTCTGCGATACGGGAGCCATTTGTCCATTGGCAAAGATGTATACTTTGGGCAGCAGTTTCATGCCTTCTGCAAATCATGCGGGAGGGCTTCGTTACCATGGAATGAGTTCCGTGCTGTCCCAGCTGTATGATGATGGGCTGATGGAGGCCGTCAGCGTAGAGCAGACGGCTGTATTCGATGCGGCAAAGAAGTTTGCCAAGGTGGAGGGCATCCTGCCTGCGCCGGAGAGCAGCCATGCCATTCGCATTGCCGTGGATGAGGCGATGAAATGCAAAGAGACCGGGGAAGAGAAGACCATTCTCTTTGGCCTGACGGGCACGGGATATTTTGACATGTATGCCTATGAGTCATTCAATAATGGTAAGATGAGTGATTATATTCCTACGGATGAGGAGATTGCAAAAAGCTTGGCAAAGGTTCCGGAACTGTGATGAAGAAGGAGTTTTGCAGGATTGGGAATGGCAGGGATTCCATTTGAGAGGTTGCACACGAAAGAGAGAAGCACAAATGTTTCTCTCTTTTTTTAATTTATAGGAAACTTCGCCACAGTGTAACGCTGTGCCAACCAAGAAATCCGAAGAACTTTAGTTCTTTTGGATTATCTTGCAAGGGAATGCGCTGGCGTTCCCTTTTTTTGCTGAAAGGCGGGAATCTGTGATGTTTTAAAATGAGAGATTGTTTCTTAGATGATCCCATGCTATAATTTAGCAAAACTGCTGGCATCTTTCTTTGAATGGAGCGGCGGGTCATTGCATGAAGGGTTGGATTGTTGCGAGTGGCATTAAAAATATAGACAGAAAGGAATGGGATCGAATGACGAAAAGGTATTGTTTTGGAAATCCAATAGAAACGGAAGCGATTTTACATAAGCCGGAATGTTCTCCCAAGGAGCAGTTTCCTATAAAGAGGGAGGAACGGAGCTTTTTCTTTCCTCTGGCGGAGGAAGACATTGTCTACGGCTTGGGGGAAAACGTGCGGGGGATTAATAAGAGAGGTTGGATTTATGAGAGCATGTGCGCAGATGACGGGGTTCATGGGGAGGATAAGGTTTCCCTGTATGGCGCGCATAATTTTTTCTTGATCAGCGGGGAAAGGCATCTGGGAGTTTTCTGGGATACGCCGGGAAGGGTGACCTTTGACGTGGGATATAGCAAATATAATTTGCTGGAGGTGCGCCTGGAGGAACTGGATGTGGATTGCTACCTGATTGAGGGGGATTCGCCGGATGCCGTGGTGGAGGAATTTCGGGGATTGATTGGCAGGAGCTATATCCCGCCTCTGTGGGCTTTTGGCTATGGACAGAGCCGATGGAGCTACATGACCTCGGAGGAAGTGCGGGAGGTGGCGAAAAAGCACAGGGAGAATCATCTTCCTCTGGACAGCATCTACCTTGATATTGATTATATGGAGCGGTATAAGGACTTTACTGTGGATGGAGAGAAGTTTGGAGATTTTGAAGAATTGGTGCGGGAGATGGAGGAGGAGCATATTCATCTGGTGCCCATCATCGATGCCGGCGTAAAGATTGAGGAAGGGTATGGGGTTTACGAGGAGGGAAAGGAGAAGGGATATTTCTGCAAGGATGAGCAGGGCGAGGACTTCGTGGTGGGCGTGTGGCCGGGGAAGTGCCATTTTCCCGATATGCTTCATGAGGAAGCGGGGGCATGGTTTGGGAATCAGTATCAGAAACTGCTGGATCTGGGGATTGACGGATTCTGGAATGATATGAACGAGCCGGCGATTTTTTATTCCGAGAAACATATGGAGGAGGTGTTTGACCGAATTGAGGAGTTCCGGACCAAGAATCTGGACGTGAATAGTTATTTTGAGTTCACCGGAATGGTGGCGGGAATCGCGAATAATAAGAAAGATTATCAATCTTTTTACCACAATTATCGGGGGGAGCGCATTCGTCATGACCGGGTGCATAATCTTTTCGGGTATTATATGACCAGAAGGGCTTCTGAGGCCTTTGACCGCCTGCGGCCTGACCAGAGAGTGCTGCTGTTCTCCAGGTCTTCTTATGTGGGGATGCACCGCTATGGGGGAATCTGGCAGGGGGATAATCTGGGCTGGTGGTCTCACCTGGCTTTGAATATCAAGATGATGGCGAACTTAAATATGTGCGGTTTTTTGTATACGGGGGCGGATATTGGTGGATTTGGGAGCAATACTACGGAGGACTTGATGATACGCTGGCTTTCTTTTGCTATCTTTACGCCATTGATGCGGAACCATTCTGCCATGGGTACAAGGAGACAGGAAGCGTATCGCTTTGAGCAGCGAGAAGTTATGGGAGACATTATTAAGATCCGATATCGGCTTCTGCCCTATCTTTACAGCGAGTATATGAAGGCGGCGCTGGGGAACCGCATGATGTTTCGGCCGCTGGGATTTGTCTATGGGAAAGATGCTCTGGCACGGCGGGTGGAAGACCAGCTTATGGTGGGAGAGAGCATCATGATTGCCCCGGTGTATGAGCAGAATGCGGTGGGGAGGACGGTGTATATTCCGGAGAGGATGAGGCTTCTGCGCTTCCATCAGGGGGAGCCATCCCTTGGCCAGGAGTATGAAAAGGGCTATCACTATGTGGAGATGCCTCTGGGGGATGTGTGCATTTTCCTGCGGGAAAATTATATTCTTCCGCTGTCCCGGGGAGGGGAGCATGTGGCGGCGGTTGACTGGGAGGATTTGGACTTGTATTCTTTCGGAGAACAGGCAAAGCCATACGGGTATTACCTGGACGATGGCATCAGCAAGGACTTTGATCTGGAGAAGAATATGAGGTGGCTTTCCCTGGCATAGAGTAGCAACGATAGGCGATATATCGACTTCTGCCCCTTTTTGTGATATGATGATAAGCGGACCGAGCAAGCTCGCTTGTGAGGGCGCAACAAAGATCATGAACGAAGTTCATGATATGATGATAAGCGGACCGAGCAAGCTCGCTTATGAGGGCGCAACAAAGATCATGAACGAAGTTCATGATATGATGATAACCGAGTCGAGCAAACTCGCTTGTGAGGGCGCAACAAGGATTATCATAGAACGGAAAGGGGTATTTTCTATGGAGAAAATTCAGGATGTTTTGGCATTATTTGCACAGGAAGCCAGAAGGCTCATGGGCGAGAGTTATAGAAAGTTACTGGTATATGGTTCTTATGCCAGGGGAGATTATCATGAAAATTCTGATGTGGATATTATGATTTTAACCTCTTTACCCGAAAATCAAATTGAGCGAGTAGAAGATGCTTTGTATGATGAAGCATTTACCTTGTTTATGGAATATGGAGTACAGATTTCTGTCATTGTTAAGAATGAGGATCAATTTAATTACTGGCTGGGCGCAGTGCCTTTTTATAATAATGTAAAGCGCGAGGGGGTTGAATTTGTTGGATGAAAGAAAGTGGGATTTGTGCAAATACCGCATGCAACAGGCGAGAGAAAGTTTGAATGCCTCCAAAATAATGATGCAAAATGAAATGATAAAAGATGCAATCAATCGTTCTTACTATGCTGTATTTTATGCGCTGAAAGCAGTGTTGGCAATAGAGGAAAAGGATTTTAGACGACACAAGGATGTGGTAGCATATTTTAATAAGATGTATGTTTCAACAGGAGAATTTCCAAGGGAATTTGGTCGCTTGATAGCGAGACTACAGCAATTAAGAGAGAAGTCAGATTATGACGATTTTTTTATTGCATCTATTGAAAGAGCACAGCGGCAAGTTGAATCTGCAGAAATTACGATTGCAGAAGTGGAAAAATATTTGCACAGTTTGAAACAGAAAAAGATTTAGACGAACCCCTTTTTTTGTGATATGATGATAAGCGGACCGAGCAAGTTCGCTTGTGAGGGCGCAACAAAGATCATGAACGAAGTTCATGATATGATGATAAGCGGACCGAGCAAGATTGCTTGTGAGGGTACAACAAGGATTATCATAGAACGGAAAGGGGTATTTTCTATGGAAGATACGTCTCAAAAACATATTAATATCGGCTTGGTGGCCCATGTGGATGCGGGGAAGACAACCCTATCCGAGGGGTTTCTTTTTGCTACCGGAAATATTCAGGAATTGGGGCGGGTGGACAACCAGGATGCCTTTCTGGATACGGATGACATAGAGAGGGAGCGGGGGATTACGATTTTCTCCAAACAGGCGGAGTTTGCCTACGGGGATGTGGAGTATACCCTTCTGGATACGCCCGGGCATGTGGATTTTTCTGCGGAGATGGAGCGCACGCTGCAGGTGCTGGACTATGCCATTTTGCTGGTGAGCGGCGCGGACGGGGTACAGGGCCATACGGTCACCCTGTGGCGGCTGTTGCATCGCTATCAGATTCCCACATTTATTTTCGTCAATAAGATGGATCAGCCAGGCACGGAAAGGGAGAAGATTCTGGCTGGGCTTCAGGAGCATTTTGGGGAGCGGTGCGTGGATTTCACCCATGCCCTGGCATGCTTTCGGGATGGGGAGGGGGACGAGGAAGGGGCTTCCCCGGAGGATAGGGAGGCATTCTTTGAGCATGTGGCTGTCAATGAGGAGGGCTGGCTGGAAGCGTTTCTGGAGGATGGAGAACTTTCTTTAGATGATATTTTAGATGGGATTTGCGACAGGAAGATTTTTCCCTGTTATTTCGGTTCGGCTTTGAGGTTCGAGGGGGTGAAGGAGTTTTTAGAGGGGGTTGGATTTTTCGCTCTGGAGCGGGAGTACGGGGAGGAATTTGGCGCGAAGGTATTTAAGATTGCCAGAGACGGGGAGAACCAGAGGCTTACTTATCTGAAAGTGACAGGGGGGACGCTGGCTGTGAGGCAGCTTGTATCTGGCACGGTGGAAAACATGGCAGATGGGGAGGCTGGGAGTGACACATGGGAGGAGAAGGTCAACCAGATTCGCATTTATTCCGGGGAGAAATACGAAGCGGCAGATGAGGTTCCGGCAGGGACGGTTTGTGCGGTGACAGGTCTGACGAGGACCTATGCGGGACAGGGCCTGGGGGCGGAGGAGGAGTCTGACCTTCCGGTGCTGGAACCGGTGCTGACTTATGGCGTGGTACTGCCGGAGGGATTTCATGCCAATGCCTTTCTGTCTAAATTGAAGGAAATTGAGGAGGAAGAGCCGGAGCTGAAGGTTCTCTGGGATGAGGAACTGGAAGAGATTCAGATTCAGATGATGGGAGAGGTTCAGATCGAGATCCTGCGGCGGAAGATTCGGGAGCGTTTCGGCGTGGCCATTGATTTTGACCAGGGTCGAATCGTGTACAAAGAGACGATTGCCAGCGTGGTGGAGGGGGTGGGGCATTTTGAACCTCTCCGGCACTATGCGGAGGCCCATTTGCTGATGGAACCGGGAGAGCCGGGCAGCGGAATCCAGGTGGGCACTCGGTGCAGCGAGGATGTGCTGAACAGGAATTGGCAGAGGCTGATTTGCACCCATATCGCAGAGAGGGAGCACAGGGGCGTGCTGGTAGGGGGCGCGCTGACGGATGTGCGGATTACGGTTGTGAGCGGGAAGGCCCATCTCAAGCATACGGAGGGGGGAGATTTCCGGCAGGCGACCTATCGGGCCATCCGGCAGGGGCTGATGAAGGCGGAGAGCGTACTGCTGGAGCCATGGTTTTCCTTCCGGCTGGAGATTCCTGCGGAGATGCTGGGCCGGGCCATGACGGATTTGGAAAAGATGCATGGGAAGTTTGATGCGCCGGAGCAGCTGGGGGAAACCAGCGTGCTGTCTGGCATAGCACCAGTGATTACTATGCGGAATTACCAGAAGGAGGTGCAGGCATATTCCCGGGGCAGAGGTCATCTCGCCTGCCAGCTGAAGGGATATTTTACCTGCCATAACCAGGAAGAGGTGGTGGAGAGTGTCGGCTATGACCCGGAATTAGACGGGGCCAATCCCACTGGGTCTGTATTTTGCAGCCATGGAGCGGGATACGTGGTGCCTTGGGAGGAAGTGGAAGAGCATATGCATGTGCCTCTGCTGACGGAAGACCGGGGGGCGGATGCTCGGGAAGAGGTACCCATTCGCGCTAGGCGGAGCGGAGGGGAGAGCTATTTCATGGGGGAGGAAGAGGTGGAGCAGATTATCGGGAAAGCCTTTTCTGCTAACAGGAAGGAGGGGAAGAGGGCGCCTTACAAAAAGCGGCAGAAGCGGAGGGTCGAGGCAGTTTCCCGCCCGGCAGCCCCGAAAAAGTCTGGGGAGAGGTATCTGCTGGTGGATGGATATAATATTGTCTTTGCTTGGGAGGAATTGAATCGATTGGCGGCGGAGAGCATTGATGCGGCTAGGGGCAGATTGATGGATATCTTGTGCAATTATCAGGGGTATCGGAAGTGTACTTTGATTCTGGTGTTTGATGCCTATAAGGTGAAAGGCAATCTTGGGCAGATGTATGACTATCACAACATCCATGTGGTCTATACCAAGGAGGCGGAGACGGCGGACCAGTATATTGAGAAATTGGCACACCGCATGGGGGACAAGCATGATGTGACGGTGGCTACCTCTGATGGCTTGGAGCAGCTGATTATTCGGGGGCAGGGGTGCAAGCTGCTGTCTGCCAGGGATTTCTATGAGGAAGTGATGCGGGTGGAGGAAGAAATTAGGGAGAGACTGTGAATAGTAACAAATCGTTGTGCTTGCGCATAAGAACGTAAATAAATCTATTGACAGAACCGGAAATATGGTTCAAAATAGGCTCGTATGGGTGTTTTTTAACTTATTATATATAATATGTAAAGAATGGAGATGATAGTTTGTTTGGTTTTGGTCAGTTAATTGGGGAACTGAAAAAAAGCCCCAAGAAAATCGTGTTTACAGAGGGTGAGGATGCCCGCATTTTGGAGGCTTCTTCCAGACTTTTAGCAAGTAATTTCCTGCACCCGATACTGGTGGGAAATGAGGAGAAAATTTTTGATGCCGCGGAGGAGTGCGGCTTCAACATTCGGGGGGCTGAGATTATCGACCCCGAGAAATATGAAAAGATGGACGAGATGGTGGAGGTGCTTTGCGAGATCCGCAAGAAAAAGGGCATCACGCCGGAGAGGGCCAGGGAAGTCCTGAAGCAGACGAATTATTTTGGCACCATGCTGGTAAAGATGGGCGTGGCAGATTCCCTGCTGGGGGGTGCTACCTATACTACGGCGGATACCGTGCGTCCGGCACTGCAGCTGATTAAGACAAAACCTGAAAATAATATCGTCTCTTCCTGCTTTATCCTGGTGCGTCCCAGCGCTACCGGCGAGAATGAAGTGCTTGCCATGGCAGATTGCGCCATCAATATTAAGCCCACGGAGGACGAGTTGGTGGAAATCGCAGGGGAGGCGGCAGAGTGCGCCCGCATCTTCGGCGTGGATCCCCAGTTGGCATTTCTGAGTTATTCTACCCACGGTTCTGGCAGTGGCGAGGATGTGGACAAGATGAGGAATGCGGCGCTTAAGACCAAAGAGAAGTATCCGGAACTTCCCATCGAGGGGGAGATGCAGTTTGATGCGGCGGTTTCTCCCAGGGTGGCTAGGACGAAGTGTCCGGAGTCCAAGGTGGCGGGCCATGCAAATACCTTTATTTTCCCAGACATCAATTCTGGAAATATTGGTTACAAGATTGCCCAGCGCATGGGTAATTTTGAGGCATATGGGCCTATTCTTCTGGGACTGAATGCGCCTGTGAATGATTTGTCCAGGGGCTGCAATGCCTCGGAGGTGTATTCCATGGCAATTATTACGGCAGCGCTTGCATAAATATAGAGGAAAGAGGGCACCACGGAGTGGTGCCCTTTCTATACTGTATAGGAAATTGGTTCAAATGTAGCGGTATATCAACAAGAATTTTCAAATTGCAATATAGGAGAGTTTTGTTCGATGCTGGATTTATTCATGGTGACACAGATGATTTCGCTGATTCATGCGCCTATTGCCCTGTACCGGGAGGATGGGACGCTTTTCAAAGCATTGGAGGCGGTGGATGAGGGGGTGCTCATTGCTCCGGAAAAGATTTGCGGCAGTTACAAGGAATTTCCCCTGCTTAACGTGGAGGAAAATGGAGTGACTTACGCCCTGCTATGGTGCCAGGAGGAGAACTGCTTTCTGGGGCTGGGAAAACTCAGGATCTATGACTTCGGGGACGAGGAGGCTAAGCAGTATCCCTATTGCGCCCAGGAGGAACTCACAGCGGCCATTGTGATTCTGTGGAAGATGATGACGGGACAGGAGCTGAAGATTCGGGACATTTTGGAACGGAATATCTTGTCGGGGGTTTCCATCAAAGAGCAGCTGACGAAGGATATTTTCCGTCGGCAGGAGGAGGGAGCCAGGCACAATCCTTACAGCCAGGAACTGAGGGAGCAGGAGTGCATTTGTCGCGGGGATGTGCCGGGACTACGGGAATGTTTTGAGGAGGTGTACAGCGGGCAGGCGGGCACTTTGGCATCGGATATGGTGAGGCAGCAGAAAAATCTGGCGATTTGCGTGATTACCCTGTCTGCCAGGAGCGCGATCAGGGGAGGCATGCATCCGGAACTTGCATACTCCATGGCGGATACCTTTATCTATCAGATTGAGGAGCATCTGACGGATGCCATCAAGGTTCAGAATGCTGCCAGGGAGGCCCAGGTGGAGTATGCCAGGCAGGTGGGCCATCTGCAGAAGAAATTTGGGGATGATCCCTTTCTGAATAGCATTAAGGACTATGTGTTCTGCCATATTCATGAGCCTCTCTTGGTGCGGGATGTGGCAGAGCATATGGGGGTTTCGCCCAACTATTTGTCGGATCGCTTTCATCGGCACGCAGGCATGACGCTGAAGCAATATATTATAGAAGAAAAAATAATTTCCAGCGAGAAACTTTTGAAATATACGGATTATTCCCTGCAGGAAATTAGCAACTATTGTGCTTTCAGTTCCCAGAGCAGATACAGCGAATATTTTCAGAAAAAGAATGGCATCACCCCGGCAAAGTATAGAAAAAAATATCGAGTTTTATAAAAAATGGTAAAATATCGAAGATTTTGGATAAAAAAAATAGAAAATGGGTATAAAACCCCGGAAAAATGTGGTAGCATTGGGCAATGTTACATGGGAGTTGGGGAAACATATAATGTATGGGAAAGTAAATGTAGTGAGATATTTAATTGCAAAAAGGAGTGATTATCTTGGAAAAATTCCCAATTAAATTTCATGATGTAGCTGATGTGCGTAAGTTTGTACATGTGGTTTCAAAGTATGACGCGGATTTTGATCTGTACTGCGGAAGTTACTGTGTGGATGCAAAATCCATTTTGGGTATTATGACTATGGATTTGAAGAGCAAGTTACTCTTATCAGGGAACTGCGAGCCAAGAGAGAAGGATCAGTTGATGAACGAGCTGAATTGGATATCCGTAGCGTAAATCACAAAATCATACAGCATACAGGTGAAAGAAAAAGAAGAGTCCTGCCGGGGTGCAGGGCTCTTCTTGATTGTATAGGAAATTGCGCTAATATCCGAAGGATATTTTGCGTTCCCTTTTTTGGGGGTTAAAATATCCGATAGCTGGGGAACCTGCTGTCCAGCAGGACGAATTCCATAAAATCATGGAGGAGGATCATGGGGCAAGACAATAGGAACCAGAGGTTGGTATAAAGAAGGCAGATCTGTCCCAGAAAATTATATTGCTGTCCGGAGTAGTCCCACACGTTCAGGTGCATCTGCCTATTTACCACCATGCCAAATATAAACTCCACCGTGGTGATCATAATGCCGCAGAAAAGCATTTGGCTGAGCAGGGAGGCGGAAGGGCCTAGGATGTGCTGCACTGCCCCTACCAGGAGGAAGCAGGTGCCTCCCGCCAGCAGCATGGATATGTGGGAGTATCCTCTGGCAAAGATTTCCAGTCCGCAGTAGAGGAAGCCGCCAGTGAGAAACATCATGATGTATGCTTGGATTTGTGACATAAAAAACCTCCTTGGTGTATATGGTTCGCTTTTCTGAATTTTTGTGAATAATAATTAGTTTTGCACAGATGGGGAAAAATATGCGATAGAGCAGTTTCTTTTGCTTGAAAATCATGGTAAGTAAAATGAGGTATAATTATTCATAGATACTGTGATTAGAAAAACTGAGCATGTCATGAGAAATAATTTGTTGAAATTCTTGCTGCTGATAGGAATGTCGAACTTTTAATATGATTTCAGACGCTTTCGATACTGGCTTGGAGGTTCGCCGAAGTGCTGGCGAAAACGGCGAGAGAAATAAAAGGGATCGCAAAATCCCAGTTCCTCGCTAATCTCTCTCAGGGATTGTTCGCTGACTGCAAGACGTTTGCAGGCAGCCTGGAAGACCATGTCTTCCAAATACTGGTGAATAGTCCTGCCAGTCTCTCGCTGGAAGCGACGTGTAAGGGTGATGTCAGAAACAAATAAGGCATCTGCAATCTTTCTCGTGGTAAGACCGGCAGATAGATGGGAATGGATGTATTGCATGGCTTCTTTAACTAGAGAGGAGTAGGAAGTTGGGGATTTATGCAGTACATCATATTGCCTTAGCAGACGGAGCGTGATACTGCGTATATCTTGGTCCAACAATAGCACGTCCTCCCAAAGCGTTCCGCGAAACCGTGCCAGCATATCAGAAAGAAAATTTTTTTCCAAGGGACATTTTGAGACGAAGGAAAGTCCATGGGCGAGATCGTAGCCGTCGGGCTTTACGAGGCGAAGGTGGAAAAATAGTTTTTCCAAGTGATCCTCGCAGCCATAGTCAAAGGTTAGCCCCGCAGGAACCAGATAGGCATGCCCTGGAAGAAGCAACATTCTTTCATTAGAAATATCCAGATATCCTTGGCCCCTTGAAATGAGGTACAGGCGGGAATAAGGGGAGCATACGGAAGTGCTACGCCAGTTGTCATGATCTAAAAACACATATCCGCTATCTATGATTTCCATATTCCAATGGTTTATATTTACGATGATTTCTGGGTGGTGTTCGTATTTCATATAAAATTCTCCATATTATTGATAAAAAAATGCATGGTTTGTGCAGATGAGTTCTCTTAAAATAGGATTATAAAAAAATATCTAATAGAAGTCAATAATTTTGCGCAGGCGTGGGCGTTGATTCCCATGTGCATGCCTATGTGACGGGAAGAAGATTAAGTTGGCTTGACTGTTAGAAAGGAGGGCAATTATGTACGAAGCATCATTTCAATCGCTAAAAAATTTTCAGTGTCCCGACTGGTTTCGGGACGTTAAATTTGGAATCTGGAGCCATTGGGGGCCTCAGTCCGTTCCCATGTGCGGGGACTGGTATGCCAGGAATATGTATATTCAGGGAACGGATCAGTATGAATACCATGTCAGGACATATGGGCATCCTTCCAAATTTGGTTACAAGGATATCTGCGCGCTGTGGAGGGCGGAGAATTTTGACCCGGATGCACTGATGGAGAAGTATCACAGGGCGGGGGCGAGATTTTTCGTGGCACAGGCAGTCCATCACGATCATTTCTTTAACTTTCAATCAAAATACAATCGATTTAATTCTGTGGATATGGGACCGAAGAAAGATATCATTGCATTGTGGAAAGGGGCAAGTGAGAAATGGCATATGCCTTTTGGCATAACGGAGCACCTTGGCGCATCCTTTTGGTGGTGGCATCCTAATAAGGGAGCCGACGCCTATGGGCCTTATGCGAATGTTCCCTATGATGGGAATGACCCGGCGTACAGAGATTTTTATCATGATAATTACGAGCATGTTCCGAAGAACGGCGAGTCCGAGGAGTGGGTCTGGCTTACCCAGAATAAGGCCTTTCAAGAATACTGGCTAAAAGTGATGAAGGAAATCATAGACCAATATCATCCCGACTTGCTTTATTCAGATAGTTCTCTGCCATTCAGCCAGAGTGAAAATGCTGACGATGATGCATACCAAGTCGGTCTGGAGGCAGTTGCATGCCTGTACAATGCATCGGAGAAATTGCATGGCAAAAACCAGGCTGTCTACACTCAGAAAAATCGTTCGGAAAATATATGCAAGGTGGGCGTTCTTGACATTGAGAGAAGCCAGCTCCATGATATCTATTCTGAACCATGGATGTCGGAAACCTGCATCGGCGGCTGGTTTTATGATAAAAAGGCCAAGTACAAGACGCCTCGTCATATTTTGGACATCCTGATAGATACGATTAGCAAAAACGGAACCTTTCTCATCAACATCCTCCAGCGTCCGGATGGAACGATAGATGATGAGGCAGAATGGATACTTGACGAGCTCGCCAAGTGGTTTGCCATCAACGGGGAAGCCGTGTATGGCACCAGGCCGTGGAGGGTTGCCGGAGAAGGCCATGCTTCTGTCATTATCGATGGCTTTAGGGAAGAACAGGTAGCGTGGGATGATGATGATTTCCGCTTCGTCCAGAAGGAGGGAAAATTGTATGCCTATATTATGAAATCTGCGGGCAGGAAGAATGCAGCGATTACCAGCTTATGTGAAAGCGAGCAGGTGCGGTCTGTCAGGCTGCTGGGTCATGGTTCCGTGGACTTCCGGCAGTACGCAGGGATACTGGCGGTAGATTTGCCAGAAACCCTGCCAACGGAATATGCGAACGTCCTGGAAATCTCCTTCTGAAACTTCTTTCAGGCATCATTGCCTCATTTGTGACAAACGGATTTACATTTGCATCAAAAAGAGGTATTCTATTTATTGGAAAAGGTTTATGCGCAATGCTTGTCATGCGTGATGCCAATGGAAAATAGTGATGGAAGAAGAGGAGTGTTTGTTTATGAATCAGGAGGTTTTAAGTAGATTAGATGAAGCGATTGCCAGCACGCTGATTACCCAGTCAGACAACCCGGATAATAACGTGGGAGCGGCTGTCAGCGTGATACATAAGGGGAAGGAAGTTTTTCGCAATGAATATGGCATGGCGGATCGGGAGAAGAATATCCCTATGGAGAAGAACAGCATCTTTCGCTGCTATTCCATGACCAAGCCAGTGACTTCCGTGGCGGTGATGATGCTGGTGGAGGCTGGAAAACTTTCCCTGTCTGATGCCGTCAGCATTTATTTGCCGGGATTTCGCGACCAGAAGGTGCTTACGGAGAATGGCTTGGTGCCGGTTGAGCGGGAGGTGACGATACAGGATCTGATGGACATGACTGCGGGGGTGGTCTATCCCGATGCATCCTTTCCGGCAGGGGCTGTGATGCAGGAGATGATAGATGAATATTACCGAAAAATATTCGAGGAGGACAAGCCTACTTCCACTTACGATCTGGCAAATCTGATCGGGGAGCAGCCGCTGGCTTTCCAGCCCGGAACCCAGTGGAATTATAGTTTCTGCGCAGACGTGCTGGGAGCCGTGGTGGAAGTGGTATCTGGCAAGACATATGGGGAATATTTGCGGGAGGCTATTTTTGAGCCGCTGGGCATGGTGGATACGGATTTTTATGTGCCGGAGGAGAAGCAGGGCCGCTTCTGCCAGAATTATCAATATATGCCGGAAACGAAAACTTTGGAGCCTTGCACCTGGCAGCATTTGGGGCTGTCTTATTTTCATCTGAAAAAGCCAGCCTTTGAATCCGGCGGGGCTGGGCTGGTGTCCACTATTGACGATTATGCAAGATTCGTCCGCATGATGCTTGGAAAGGGCACTGTGGATGGCGTGCGCATTCTGGGCAGAAAGACGGTGGAGTGGATGACCCAGAACCATTTGAATGAGAATCAGATCAAAACCTTGGACTGGGAGGCATTGAAGGGTTATGGATATGGAAACCTGATGAGGGTGATGATTGACGAGGAGCATGCGGAGATGATTGGCTCAAACGGAGAGTATGGCTGGGATGGCTGGCTGGGAAGCTATGTCTGCATGGACCCCAAGGAGGATTTGGCCATTATCTATGTGATACAGAAATGCGGCGGAAATGGTTTTCGAGATGTTCAGGTCATTAGGAATATCGTATATTCCGCATTGTAATGCGGCTATTTAGACGCTATCTTGCGAAAGATTTAAATCGTTGCGGTTCATATGAGGCTTTGGTTTTTTGTAGAAATTTGTCGTGGCGGCTGGTAATTTTAACCTGGGATGAACTTTACAATAAATTGTTAGCAAGTGAATAATTGTCTTTTTTTTACGGATACTATTTTTACAAATCTGACAGATCAATGTTGCTATTCATAGCAGTTTCTTAAGTCATCAGTATTATATGCCTGCAAATGCGTTTTTGGCATCTTTTCGGAGAGTGGCTGTGAGTGGGATGCACGTCGCTGTCAGATAATCTGTGAATAAAGGAGAAAAGGAAATGAGAGCAACGGGAATAGTGCGTCGGATTGATGACTTGGGGCGAGTGGTGGTGCCCAAAGAGATACGTAGGACTTTGAAAATTCGTGAGGGTGATTCCTTAGAGATATATACAGACAGGGAAGGGGAAATTATCTTAAAGAAATATTCTCCCATGCTGGAGATGGGGGAATTGGCAAAGCAGTACGTTGATACATTGGCCCAGAATGCGGGGGGGATCGTGGCAGTTACCGACCGGGACCACATTATTGCGGTATCTACGGGAGGAAAGAAAGACTTGCTGCAAAAGCCCATCAGCAAGGCGTTGGAGAAGAATATGTCCGCTAGAAATAATGTGGTGGCCGAGGCGGAATCTAAGGATTACATCACCGTAACGGAGGAAAAACTGCCATTCTCCTATGAGATTATTTATCCCATTATCGCATCGGGGGACGTGATTGGCAGCGTGATTCTTCTGGGAAGGAGTGATGACAGGAGATTTGGGGCTACGGAGGAAGCTCTGGTGGCTTTTTCTGCCAATTTCTTTGGAAAACAGATGGAGCAATAAATCAGGAGGCCGTCCCGGGAGTAGATGAATCGTTATCCAGGCATTGAATGAATAAAAACTTATTGACAGAAAAAACCTCTTTGCTATAATCAAGGCAAAGGGGTTTTTGGCTGGCTGGCGATTTTTAGAGAAGGGATGGCTGTTGGAGAGATGGATGGCAGGATTGAGATGCTGAGGGAACTGGGGAGCGATGTGGATGATGCCATGGACCGCTTTTTGGATGATGATGGGTTTTATCTGGAATGCTTGGAGCAGGTGCTTTATGATGACAACTTTGGAAGGCTGAAGATTGCATTGGAAAATCACCAGATGCAAGAGGCGTTTGACTGTGCCCATACTTTGAAAGGCTTGGTGGCAAATCTGGGATTGACTTCTCTGGAGGAGAGGATTGGTCAGTTGGTAGAGCCCCTGAGGGAGGGGAAGGATGCCGGTCTGATGGGAAAATATCAGGAAATTATGGGCGAACGAGAAAAATATGTAGGATTATTTGAAAAATAATTATCTTTGCTCGTAAAAATGTAAAGAATTATTTAAAATCCTTGACAAATGCCCAAAATCAGGGTATAAATAGACATGTAACATTTTTACGGAAATATAAATTGAGGAGGATTTATCCATGAACAAGACAGAGTTGGTCGCAGCGATTGCTGAGAATGCAGAACTTTCCAAGAAAGATTCCGAGAAGGCATTAAAAGCATTTATCGATGTCGTTACAAATGAATTAAAAAAGGGTGAAAAAATCCAGTTAGTTGGTTTCGGTACTTTTGAAGTGATTGAGAGAGCAGCAAGGGAGGGCAGGAATCCCTTGACAGGAGATAAGATGCAGATTAAGGCTTCTAAGGCTCCTAAGTTCAAGGCTGGCAAGGCTTTGAAGGATGCTGTAAACTAGGCTTTATAACATCAGAAATTTGAGGTTGTCCTGGGGGACAACCTCTTTTTGGCTATTCCTGATGCATCCTTTGGATGAATGACTGCGAGTAGGAATGACCAAATCGAAGCTGAGAGGTTAGTCGGAAAGAGAAAGGCATGGGGATTAATATGAGGCTAGATAAATATTTGAAGGTATCTCGGCTAATCAAGCGCCGGCCGGTGGCGAATGAGGCGTGCGATGCCGGAAGAATTACCGTGAACGGAAAGGTGGCGAAGGCATCTCTCAATGTGAAGGAGGGGGATGTGATTGAGATTTCTTTTGGTGACAAGCTGGTGAAGGTGGAGGTGCTTAGCATCCAGGAGACATACAATAAAGAAGAGGCAAAAGAATTATACAAAGTGTTATAATAAGAAAAACTTTCTCATATATTGTACTAGGTTACTATTCACAGCCATCTGCGTTAGCAGCGGGTCTATCGCAGGAAGGGAGGAATGGCTGTGAATAGTAACCGTAACCATGCAAGCAGGCAGGATAATATAGGAGGAAGTTTTTTTATGGAAGTATATGAGGAGAAAAGAAAAGCCGGTGTACACAAAGTATATCTAAATGCGAGGAAAACAGCGGCACTGTCCGGCGTGCGGGATGTACTGTCTTTTGATGCCAAGGAGGTGTATTTGGAGACGGAGCAGGGAATTTTGCTGATTCGGGGGGATGAGCTTCATGTCAGCAGATTATCCTTGGAGAAGGGGGAAGTAGATGTTGATGGCAGAATTGATAGTTTTGCCTATTCAGATAGAGAAGAGGTGCAGAAAAAAGCGGGTTCCTTTTTGGGGAGGATGTTTCAGTGAGTGAAATTATCATCGGGCAGGTGCGATTTCTGCTGATGACGTCATTGCTGGGGATGGCTCTGCTGGGAGCATATGATGTCTGCCGTTTTTTGCGATGGCTGATTCCTCACTGTGGGGTTGCAGTAGCACTGGAAGATATCATTTTCTGGGTGGCGGCGTCTGTTCCAGCCTTTGGCATGTTTTACATATATAATGACGGAGAGATTCGCTGGTATGGCGCTTTGGCGGTCTTTATGGGAGGGGTTTTGTATGAGTGGGGGATTAGCAGGCCGATGCGGCGGCTGGGAGACCGGTATCTGAGCAGGCCGAAGAAAAAGGTTATTGGATTCCTAGGACGGGGCAAAAGGAAATGCACGAAGGGAATGAAGAGGGGTGTGAAAATAATTTATTCTGGGGTGAGGAGGAAAAGGAGAGAGCGAGCCCGGGGAGATGATGAGTTAGATGAGAAACTGGAAAAAAATGCGAGGAAAGATGGGAAGAAAAGGAGAAAAATAGTGCAGAATAAAATGAATATCTAGTTGCAAAATTAATGAAAATAGCTTATAGTGGAATAACTAGTTAGAATGTGCGGAAAGCCTTATTTTATCGGGGCTGGGGAGGGATTGGGAGAAAGCGGTTTTTAATACAATATATAGTGTTTGAGAACGAAAAGGATACCATATATTGCAAAGAATAGGGGGAAGGAAGGTGAGATATTTTGCATAGGCGGCGAAAGCGATTAAGCCGGGCTACCATTTTTGGTGTCATCGTTCTTACAATTACGCTTTGCGGGGTGTTTGGATATCGCCAGAGCGTGCTGAAATCCCAAGAAAAAGAGTATTCCAGCCAGTTAAAGGAATTGCAGAAGCAGAAGAAGAAGCTGGCGGAGGATCAGGAAAATTTGGAAAAGTTTCGAGACTATGTAAAGACGGATGAGTATGCCGAGGAGGTGGCAAGAGAAAAGTTTGGCTTGGTATATAAAGATGAGATTATCTTTGAGCCTGAGGAGAAGTAAAGTTTATTCAGAATTTGAGAATAAATTTTGCTTCTTTTTTTGTGGAAATCTTCGCGCTTTTTAGCGTGAAGAACGCTGGTTTTGTGTTCTTCATAGGTGCTGTTCCAGCATCTTTGCGACAGTAGATTTGCCTGGCGAGGTGTTTTCGAGCCTGGGAAATCTTCGCGCTTTTTAGCGTGAAGAACGCTGGTTTTGTGTTCTTCATAGGTGCGACAGTAGATTTGCCTGGTGAGGTGTTTTCGAGCCTGGGAAATCTTCGCGCTTTTTAGCGTGAAGAACGCTGGTTTTGTGTTCTTCATAGGTGCGACAGTAGATTTGCCTGGTGAGGTGTTTTCGAGCCTGGGAAATCTTCGCACCTTATTGTCGAATTTTTTTCCTTTTTACCAATTATTTTTGACAAAATCTGCATATTTTCTTTTCTATACTTCATTCTTATCGAATAGGATATTTCGCCACAGCTTTGTAGCGACCGATGCTCTGGGCAAAATGCCATGGCACGGCGGATGGATAGCTGTAGCAGTAACAATAAGGATGCCACGGGCGGAATGGAAAGAGAAGGTGAAGCGACGATGAAAGAATTCTTTGTGATGAAGGATATACAGAAAAGAAAATTACTGCAAATTCTGCTGGGCTTTTTGCTGGGGAGGGTTAATATTTTCGGAATTAATCCTGTGGGGATCGCTTATTTTGCGGTGTGCTATACGGAGCCTGGGGCGAAAATTCCTGTGGGAATCAGCGTGGTGCTGGGGATGGCGACTGCCTTTTCTTTGGATGATGTGATGATTCGGGGGATGGCGATTATGGCGGTGATTATGGCGGTTGATCTGCTGGAAAAGCAGCAGGTATCCATTCGTCTGGGACACACTGCCCTTTTGCTGGGGCTTTCCGTGGGGGCATTGACGGGATTGCGCCTCTTTTTGGTGCCCCACGACCAGTATGATGTGATGCTTGGCGTGATTGAGACTGTGCTGGCCCTGGTCTGCACCCGGATTTTGTACGAGGGGGAGCATTTCCTGCTCTGTGGGAAGAGGGGGCAGAATCTGGGCAATGAGGAAATGTTTAGCCTGATCCTTTTGGGGGCCTTTGCCATACTGGGAATTCCCAGCGGGGAAGTGCTGGGGGTTTCCTTTCTTCTCACATCGGTGTATCTGCTGATTCTGGTCATGGGGTATTGCTATGGCACGGGAGTGGGGGCAGTGTGCGGCAGCATTTGCGGGGTGGCATTGATGATTTCTGGCTGGCATAGCAGCGTGATTGGCATGATGGGGTTGCTGGGAATTGGCGTGGGGATTTTGCGGGAGCAGGGAAAATTATTTGTGGGGGTTTCTTTCTTTTTTTTGGCCTGGGCGTTCCCCTATATGGTTGGTCAGAATTTTTCTTCCTATGGGGAGCTGGGCAGCGGGGCCATCGCAGGCGGTTTGTTTCTCCTTCTGCCGGAGCATATCTTTTCCCGGATTCACATTCAGGCGGGAGGGTGGGCGGACCATTGGGAGAGCGAGCAGCTCCAGAAACTTATCCAGCATAAGCTGCAGGATTTTTCTGCTTCCTTTCAGAAATTATCCAGGACTTTGGGAAAGAGCAGGGAAGAGGATATGGTATCCGGGGGAGAGATCCGCCAGATGATGGAGGTGATGTCGGAGGAAATCTGCGGCCAGTGCAAGGAGTATGGAAAGTGCGAGGGGTCTATTGCCCTGATGCGGCCGGAAATGATGGGGGAAATTTCTGTGGCCCGGGAGATGGGGCAGATTCAGATGGAGCAGCTGCCGGGAGATTTTGCCAGGGAGTGCACTTGCAAGGAGGAATTTCTGTCCCAGGTGAACCAGAACATTCATCTTGCCAATGTAGCTCTAGGGTATCAGAATCGGATGGAATTCCACCGCCAGGTCATTGCGGAGCAGTTGCAGGAGGTGGGATTGATCGTGGGGGGGCTGTCCCAGCAGATGCCCCTGATTAAGCGGATTCCTTTGGAGATGCGGGACGCTGTGGTAAAAACCTTGCGCAGAAGCCGGGTGATTGTGGGAGAGATTGCCTTTTACGAGAAATTTGACGGGCGGTTGGAGATACATATTCAGGGACGAACCTGGCGGGGGCGATATGTTACCACCAGGGAGGTGGCGGAAATGCTGTCGGATGAGCTGGGGGTTCTGGTGCAGCCCGGGGAGCAGTGCCGGAAGTTTTTTCCCCGGGAGGGGGATTCCTTTGTCTTTGAGGAGAGTGCCAGGCTGCGGGCAGAGACGGGGGTCAGCCGCCTGCCCCGGGAGGGGGAGGAGATTTCCGGGGATACCTTTTCCTGCCTGTCCCTGTCTGAGGGGGAACTTTTCCTGGCATTGTCAGATGGCATGGGCAGCGGAGATGCGGCCTATCAGGAGAGCGAGATGGTCATTGACTTGCTGGAGCAGATGACCGAGGCGGGGTTTTCGGAGGGGTCTGCCCTGCGACTGATCAATTCCCTCTATATGTCCCAGGAGGAGAATCGAAGCTTTGCCACTGCGGATATTGCGTTGATCAATCTGTACGAGATGACCTGCCATTTCGTGAAATGCGGGGCCAGCACCACCTATCTCTATCATAAAGGGGACTTATTTTCCATCGAGGGGGAGGCGCTGCCCATCGGGGTAATGGCCCGCATGGAGCCCTATATGCACACCTCTGGCATTGACGGGGGCGATTATGTTATAATGATGACGGACGGCGTGGCAGATTGCTTTGCCACCGAGGAGAGCCAGCTGGAGGATTTTATCTGGAAGCAACTGGAAAAGAGGAAGGATCCCCAGATGGTGGCAGAGGAAATTTTGTCTGACGCATTGGAGAAATGGGGCGGGGAGCCGGGGGACGATATGAGCGTCCTGGTGGTGAAAATATACAAAAAGTAGTGCCGAAATTCGTTGGTGTCCAGCCGTGGCTTGATTCAGGGGGCAATGGCGTGGGAGGCGGCGACATAGAATCGAGGAAGAGATGTACCAGAATATTATAGACAAGGTAAAAAAATACTGTATAGACAGGGAACTCCTGAAAGAGAATATGGGGATTGTGGCGGGGCTGTCTGGCGGGGCGGATTCGGTCTTTCTGCTGGAGGCACTGAGAGAATTGCAGAATCAATTTAGCCTCAGGATTTGCGCAGTGCATGTGAATCATGGGATTCGGGGGGAGGAAGCGGCGAGGGATGAGTTGTTTTCTGAAAGATACGCAGAGGGAATGGGGGTTCCTTTTCGCAAATTTATGGGGGACGTGCCAATGATGGCGGCTGAGTGGCATATGAGCGTGGAGGAGGCAGGCAGGGAATTTCGCTATAGATGCCTGGAGGATGTGCGGCAAGAGCTGGGATATGATGTGATTGCAGTGGCCCACCACAGGGATGACCAAGCGGAAACCATCCTCTTGCATATGCTGCGGGGGAGTGGCTTGCGGGGCATGGGAGGAATGCTGCCCCGGCGGGACAGGATTATACGTCCTCTGCTATGCGTGGGAAAGGAGGAGATACTGGAGGCTCTGGCAGAGAGGGGCATTGGCTTTTGCCAGGACAGTACCAACGAGGAGATTCGATACCGCCGCAATAAACTTCGCCGGGAGGTGATCCCCCTGCTGCAGGAGGTACAGGAGGGGGCGGCAGAGCATTTGGCCCGCCTGGGGGAAGAGATGCAGGAGGTGGCGGCGTATCTGGAAGGGCAGGCGGAGGCGTGCTGCCAAGAGTTGGTGCGGGAGGAGAAGGGGTGCCTCAAGGTGGAAGTGGATGCCTTTCTGAATATCCCAAATATATTGCGCAGGGAGGTGGCGATGCGCCTTCTGGCTAGAATGGCGGGTCGCAGGCGAGACCTTGGCTCTATTCATGTGGCGAAGTTTCAGGAGTTATTTGCCAAGGGGACGGGCAGAAGCCTGGACCTTCCCTATGGGCTGCGGGCGTGGCGGGAATATGGCTGGGTCTTTCTGGGGAAAACAAACGGGGTGGGGGAGCCTGGCCCTGGCGGGGGCCAATGGTCTGAGGAACTTTGTCTGGGAAAGGATATGACGGTGACCATTTCCCGGGGTGAGAAGTGGGTTCTCCGGCCCATGAAAAAGGAGGCTGAAAGATTCTCTGCAGCCAATCTGAAAAAGTGCTGTACGAAATGTTTTGATTATGATAGAATGGATACTATGCCAAGGTTTCGGTATTGGGAGCCAGGAGATTTCCTGTGGCTGGATAGGAAAGGGCGCAGGAAAAAATTGAATCGGATTTTTGTGGACGAGAAAATTCCAGTGGCAGATCGGAGGCGGATTCCTATTCTGGCAATGGGCAGCCATGTGCTGTGGATTCCTGAATTGAACCGCCAGAGTGCTTTTTTCTATGTGACGGAGGAGACGCAGGAGGTACTTTGCATTGAGCGCCTCATAGAATGTAACATAGAATGAACTGGGAGAGAAAGGTGCATAGGATTATGAAAGAGATAATACACGAACTGATTTCTGAAGAACAGGTGGAGGAGCGCATTCGGGAGATGGCGGAACAGCTAAGCAGGGATTATGCGGGAAAGACGCTTCATATGATTTGCATTTTGAAAGGGAGCGTTATTTTCTTTTCCCAGCTTGCGAAGGCTGTCAAGATTCCGGTGACCATGGATTTTATGGCGACGGCCAGTTATGGAGAAGAGACGGTCAGTTCCGGCCTGGAGGTGAGAAAGGATCTGGATGAGGATCTGGACGGGCGGCACGTGCTGATCGTGGAGGATATTATCGATACGGGCAATACCCTGAGCATGGTGCGCAAGATGCTGAATGCCAGGAATCCGAAGAGCCTTAAGATCTGCACGCTGCTGGATAAGCCGGAGCGCAGGGAGACTGAGGTGGAAGTGGAGTATGTGGGGTTTGAGATTCCGGATAAGTTCGTAGTGGGATATGGGCTGGATTATGCCCAGAGATATCGGAATCTGCCTTATGTGGGCGAGATTGAATTTGCAGAGGATTGACCATTTCATGTAGGATTAAGGATGAATGGCAAAGTGGCTTGCTGCCACGAGTGGTGAAGTTTTAAACGTTAATTATTGCATGGGTTCATTATGGTGGGTTTCCATCAATTCTATATAAAAGGAGATTTTTCATGAAGAAACAGATGAAGACAGGAGGAATAGGGTTTTATGTCCTGATTCTGGGAATTATTTTTCTTGCGGTGTGGGTATCTGGTTCATATGGCGGGAGTACGGGGAATGGATATAATCTGGCATCTTTTAAGGATGACGTGATGGATGGCAAGGTCGTGTCCGTCAAGATTCTCCCCAATGAGGAGGTGCCTACCGGCGAGGTTACTGTCCAGCTGAAGGATAAGCAGTCTGTCAGCTTTTTTGTGTCGGACGTGACCATTGTGGAGAATATTGTCTATGCGGACGATAAGCTGGCGAAGAATTGCGTGGTGCGGGATATTCAGAAGCCATCCTGGGTATTCACTACGCTGCTTCCCTATGGGCTGGTGATTATAGGAATCTTTTTGCTCTTCTCATTTATGTCTGCCCAGTCTGCAGGGGCGGGCGGGGGCAATGCCAAGATGATGAATTTTGGAAAGAGCCGCGCCCAGCGCATTGATCCGGGAGAGCATTCCAAGAAGTTCCAGGATGTGGCGGGCCTGCAGGAGGAGAAGGAGGAGTTGGAAGAGATTGTTGACTTTCTGGCTAATCCTGGAAAATACACTTGCGTGGGGGCGCGCATTCCCAAGGGAATCCTTTTGGTGGGACCTCCGGGAACAGGTAAGACTCTTCTTGCCAAGGCGGTTGCCGGGGAGGCGGGCGTGCCATTCTTTAGCCTGTCTGGCTCGGACTTCGTGGAGATGTTCGTGGGCGTGGGCGCATCCCGGGTGCGGGATATGTTTGCGGAGGCGAAGAAAAATGCGCCCTGCATCGTGTTTATCGACGAGATTGATGCAGTGGCCAGGAAGCGCGGTTCCGGCTTGGGCGGCGGCCATGACGAGCGGGAGCAGACCTTGAACCAGATGCTTGTGGAGATGGATGGATTTGGCATCAATGAGGGCATCATCGTTATGGCGGCTACCAACCGGGTAGATATCCTTGACCCGGCGATTCTCCGTCCGGGAAGATTTGACCGGAGGGTGACGGTGGGAAGGCCGGACGTGCGGGGAAGAGAGGAAATTCTCCAGGTGCATTCCAAGGGAAAGCCCTTGGGGGATGATGTGAATTTGAAGAAGGTTGCCCAGACCACGGTGGGATTTACCGGAGCGGATTTGGAAAATCTGATCAATGAGGCGGCCATTGCCTGTGCGAAAGAGGGACGGGCATATATCGAGCAGGAAGATATCAGCAAGTCTTTTATTAAGATTGGCATCGGCAAGGAGAAGAAGAGCCGGATTATTTCTGAGAAGGACAAGAAGATTACTGCCTATCACGAGGCCGGCCATGCCATTCTGTTCCATGTGCTTCCCGATGTGGGGCCGGTGCATATCGTCTCGGTGATTCCTACTGGAAGCGGTGCGGCGGGATATACCATGCCTCTTCCGGAGAGGGATGAGATGCATATGACCAAGGGCAAGATGATGCAGGATATCATTGCCGGGCTGGGGGGCCGCATTGCGGAGAGCCTGATTTTTGACGACATTACTACCGGGGCGTCTCAGGATATCAAGCAGGCTACTTCTACGGCAAAGGACATGGTTACCAAGTATGGATTTTCTGATGCCATCGGCATGATTAACTATGCGGATGAGGACGAGGTCTTTATCGGAAGGGATTTCGGGCAGCACAGCCGGGGGTACAGCGAGGATGTGGCCAAGACCATCGACCAGGAAGTGAAGAAGATTATTGACAAGGCGTATGCCAGGGCGAAGGAGATTTTGGAGGAGCATATGGACGTGCTCCATGCCTGTGCGGAACTTTTGATAGAGAAGGAACGCATTAACAGGAAGGAGTTCGAGGCTCTTTTCGGCGGGGAACCGGTGTCAGAAGAGGCAGTGGAAGTGGAAGAAACTGAGAGGCCCCTTCTTGCGGAGGAAGGGGAAAATGGCATTGCCAATTCCCAGGACCAGGTTTCTGATGAAGCAGAGATGGAAGGCAATGAGTCGGAAGACGATGAATAGTAACATTAGGAGGGCATTTTGTCAAAAAACTGACAGAATGCCCTTCGATTTTTCGACACACATGTCAGAATGCACAAAAAGCGGGGTAAACTTTTGTGCACTTTGTGCACACTTTATTTCCAGAGATGCTATACTAATAATCGTAAACCCCAATACATTATAAATTTTTGCTACGACCCCATAAGTAACAAAAATAATACCTTCTCCAGAAGAGAGAGTGCTGAATTAGATTTGGCAGTCTCTCTTTTGCTGTATTATGGGTTTATGCTCAAATACGGATTTTCTACTTTTGATCTTGCGCTTGACAAAGATAATTCCTTTATGTATAATTTAATCTATACATGGTGTGACAGCCATGAAATATCATCACAATATCCTAATCCTATGGGATATTCAGTATTCCCCTTGAAAAATATGATTTGCGCATTTGGCGTGAAGGGCGGCTTGGCCGCAATGGCTTGTAAGTTCGTTTTATCTGGATGGATGCAAATGGATTTATAATTTATAGTTTCTACACACGATAAAAATGATGTTCTGATAAGAAAATCATGAGAGTTCCGAGGATATGCTTGGCAAAATGGCACAAACGATATACTTCATTGACTTTGCCTTAGTATATAATTTTATATCAGGAGGAGGTGAAATTCAGTCGGTTTGATACTGGGAACTTCGGCAATTGGAATGAATAGGAGGAAAGAACGGAATGAGGAGAAAGTTTAAGTGTGTAGCAGTATACCTTATGTGCTTATGCGTGGTTTTGGGTTCTATGTGCAATGTGAGATATTCTTTTGCATCGGCATCTTTCGAGCAGGGCGTGCGGGAATACTATGAGGCAGTTAATTCTGGAGATTTGCAGGCATTGTATGATACGCTGGGGGGATCGTACCTCCGTGATGCCAGGGAAGTATATGAGGATCAGGAAAACAGGGATCATCATGTGGGAATATTTAATGTGAAGCATGTTGAAATTAAACAAATAGAAAAAATGCAGGATCTGTCAAAGTTTGAGATCGCTACATATGATCAGAGCGTGGGCGCAGTGCTTCGCGTGGTTGCAAAAATGGAAGTTTATAAAGAGGAGGAATGCTTTGTAAATGGAGAGAATGTTTTTTATTTTGTATTAAATCCGGAAGGGAAGATTATCGGATGCTGGAATTTTGAGGAAGAAGGGGAGGATGGCGCAAGCAATGGCGGAATCTCCCTGTATTCTTATGACACCCCTATTGCGGATGTAAAATCAAACCCAAGCACAATCAGGGTAAAAACCAGCGGAGGCATTGTAAAAGTAGATTTCAAAAAGTATGTGAAGGTAGTTGCCAAGTGCGAAGTGGGATATCCGAACTGGAATATGAATGCGCTGAAGGCGTGCGCAGTGGCAATCAAGAATTATGGAATTGCCAGAGTCCATAGGCATAAGTATGCTGGCTTGGGCTATGACGTGAAAGCGACGGAAGCCGATCAGGTGTACAATCCCAATAAGGAGAGCGTGCCAAAATGCAATGATGCGGTGAATGCCATCTGGGACGTGTTCTGGGTGGATGCAAAAAACAGGCTCTTTCCGGGATTCCATGTCCACAGCAAAGCGTATAATTCTTATGCGGTGAAAAATGGCGGCGTGGTGTCCCAGACGAAGGCGCAGGAACTGGCATCGGAAAAAGGTTATTCCTGGATTAAGATATTGAGATTTTTTTATGACCGGGTAAATGGGACTGCCTATTTTAATCAAGAAGTGGCATATGGGACAACCTATATGAATGTATATAAGTAAGAGCGTTGATTGCAGTGATGCTTTGCCTGCGGGATTTTTGGAGGAAGGGGGAGCAGTTGTGAATCGAAATTATGGATATTTGGGTAATCCAAAATAATGGTGAGAGAAAAAATGTAATGAAATCAATGGGAGGACTGTGAGTATGAAAAAGAAAATAGTGTTATCGTTTTTGGGGGCGGCATTGGGAATGATGCTGGTTGGGTGCGGCTTCAAGGATTCCGATTCCAAAATGGATAGCGAGGAAAAGGTGACTGAAACATCCGATATAACACAGGCGGCGAAAGAAGATGACAAGGTGGCGGAAACGCCTGAGCCAACGGAGGATGGGGAAGAGAACGATGGCAGCGAGGAGACGAAGGGAGAGGCGAAGTATGAAGTCTGTGTTGACAAAAAGATTCAGATTGATGGAAGTCAGGAGAGATTTCGGATTCTGATAAATCCGGATTATGCGTATGATGTAAAGATGACGGTGGGAAAGGCTGCGGTGAAGTTGGATCGGGTATCCATAAATTCGAGATCTTCCACGACCAGGGTGAAAGTCCGGGATTGCACGGGAGATGGCAAAGATGATATCGTTCTCATGCTTTATGGCGGTGCATCGGGTGCATACAATGAGATACAAGTCCTTGCGGAGGAGAAAGGAAAGTGGAAGGAAGTACCCTTTCCCGAGGAACTTTGGGAGGAGGATTTCATCTCCTTTAAGAAAGCGAGCAAGAAGATGAAGATTACAGTACCAGGTACAAAGGAGGAGAAAGTAGTTAATGATGCTTCCGATGACGAATGGGGCACGAGATATCGCCTGTGCAAAATTGGCAAAGATGGTCAGATTACCATTGTGTATCAGGTTTATCGGGGGGATGACATAAATCATATCGTCGGAAAGGTGAAGTTGACGATGCGCTATGACCGGGCAGCAAAAGCCTTCAAGATAGGAAAGACTACTTTTTCATTTTAATGATGCAATACCTTGCAGTGAGTTGGGGCGTGGGTTATGTCCAAATAACAAGCTGCAGGGTATTTTTATTTTTTCTATAAAATTGAATCTAAATGAGTATTTGTTTCGTTGTATATATAGAGGGGTAAAAAAGTGGAAAGGAGATCGGAGGGAATGGAGAGATTGCATGGCGAGAGGATGACTGTGGACGAGATTTTGGAAGGATTGTCGGAGATTATTCGGGAATGCACGGATCGAGATGGAGAAATACGGGAGGAAACGGATTTGTTCGTTGATTTGGGACTGGATTCGGTGGAGGTTTTTCAGGTCATTGTCAGGACGGAAGAAGATTTTGGGATTGAATTTGACGATGTGGATTTGCTGAGCGAGAATTTTTGCCAGGTCGGTTCTTTTTGCAGGCTGATTCAGAGGGAGTTGGAGAAAGGAGGCAGAGATGTTCGGAAAGAGGATTAGGAAAGGAAAGGTACTGCCTCTGGGGGAGACAGAGATTGGGGCGTGGCCGGAGCAGAATTTTCTTTTTGGTCTGCTGCAAGGGCAGGATTGCGGGATGGACTGGCTGATGAATCATTTTATCCAGCTGCGGGGCGCCCGCTATGTGGATTATCGTTGGGGAGTTCAGGATGTTAGCGTGACATTTTATCCCTACAGCATTCACCAGTTGGCTCCCAATATGTTTGACCTGTGCCCCTTTCTGGAAAAGTATGGGGTGCCCAAGGGTTTTGTGAGAGCCTTGCATGGGAAATTGCATGAGTTTGTGGTGGAGGCCATTGACGGGGGATATTATTTATCTACCTTTATTGACCAGTTTTTCCGGGAGGATCGGGCGGGGAACCCCGGATTCCGCCATCCGGCGTTTATTTATGGATATGATGGGAACAGGCGCAGGATTATGATTGCAGATAATTTTGAACATGGGAAGTATGGCAGGAAGGAGATCACGTATGAGCAGCTGGACCGGGGATTTGATTTGGTTTCGGAGGAATTGTGGGAGGTGAGCGTGTTTCTGTATAAGATGAAGCCAGTTCATTATGAGTTTGTGCCAGGCTATGTGGGGGAGCAGTTGGAGGATTATCTTCATCCGGGGAGAGGCGTATGCTATTTTAACCGCACGGTGTGCCCGGAATCATTTCACAGGGATGAGGAATATCTGAATGAAGTCTTTTATGGCATGGATTGCTATGATTTGCTGGATCGGTGCTTTGGGGAAATATTGGAGGAGAATCCCGAGTATTCCAGCCGTGACTGGAGAAGCTTGGTGCAGCTTTGCGACCACAAGCATCTGATGGCGAGAAGGTATGCGTATATGGTGGAGCGGGGATATGCCCGGAGGGATGATGCCTTGCAGGAAAAGCTGGAAGAGTTGGAGAGACAGTGCCAGATCGCCCAAAATATGTTTATTAAGTTTACTATATCTGAGGATGCCAAGATTATCCGGCGGCTGCGGGAGAGGATGAGGGATATCCGGGAGATGGATGGGGAAACGGTGGAACAGTTGCTTTGGCAGTGCAAAGCGAATAAGGAATGAAGATTTTCTATGGCAATGCGAATTATACTTTCTAATATCATAGATTCTCATGAAAAAATTGTGCCTAAGAAAAACTAAGTCATTTCTTTGCAGAAAGGGAGAAGAGATGGAGAAGAGAGCGTTATTGAAATATGCCTATGATAGCACGGCGTTTTACAAGGAAAAATATGCGGGAATTAATTTGGATGGGGATTGGGGAGAGATTCCCATGGTATCCAAGGGGGAGATTGCCCACGGGGGGCTTTCCGTTATTTCATCGAAATATTATTCCCGCCTGGGCGGGCCGGGGATGGTATCTGATTATACCTCCGGCTCTACCGGGGAGTGCCTGGAGGTACATACCACGGAGGCGGAGCAGAGGAAGGCGTTGCTGTCCCTGTGGCTCTTTAGGAAGAAGCATTACGGCATGGATGCCCGTTCCCGGCTGTGCTATTTCTATACCTTCCGGGATAGCGGGGGAGATGGCTTTTATGAATATCGAAAAAATGGCCTGGGCTTTTCAAAGGAGTGGCTGAGAGAGGAGCATCTGGAGGAGATTTGCGATCGGATGTATGATTTTGAGCCACGGTGGCTGCTTTTGCAGCCAGGCGTTGCCATGGTGCTGGCTAGATATTTTTTTGAAAATGGCTTGGAACCCATTCCCACGGTGGGGTACATTGAACTGACGGGGGAGATGTTTACGGAGGAGCAGAGACGGTTTATCAGCAAGGCTTTTGGTGCACCTGTGGCCAGCCAGTATGGGTGCAATGAGGTGGGGACGATTGCCTACGAGTGCCCCTTTGGCCATCTTCATGTGATGGAGCATAACGTGTATGCGGAGGTCGTGAGGGATGGCAGGGTGGCTGGAGAGGGGGAATATGGGAATATCTTGGTGACGGCGAAAAATCAGCTGGTCATGCCCTTCATTCGGTATGATACGGGGGACGTGGGACGGATTTGCCGAGTGGCGTGCCAGTGCGGCAGATCCGGCCCGGTGCTGGAATTGTCTGGTGCCAGGAAGAATGACCTGGTGACGCTAAAAAGCGGGGAGATGGTGTCCGCCAATCTTTTCTGCCGGGTGTTCCAGGCCATTGCGTGGAGTATCGAGGGGCGGATCTTCCAGTACCGGGTGGAGCAGCTTGGGATTGATGAATTTGTGGTTTCTATTGCCACGGACGAGAGGGAGGAGGAGGTCGAGACGCTTTTTCGTGATTTAATCGGAGAGACGGAATTGAGAGGCGGGACGTTTCGGTTTGCCTTCGCCAAGTATCTGCTGCCGGAGGAGCGGACGGGAAAATTTCAATTTTTTACTAATTATTTGTCATAATATGCACCTAAATGAGTTTTTAGTTCGTTGTATTTATAGAGGGGTAAAAAAGTAGAATGCCAGCGTAATTTTCTGATGTATGATTTTCGTTGGCAGAACTGGCATGATTGGAAGGGGAGAGGAGGTGAATGGCTGGAAGAGGACTGCAAATGTCTCGATAAATGGCTGTGAATAGTATTGCTGGAAGGCAATTGCCCTGGGGGAAAGATGGCAGGGCGAGGAAAAGGAGGGACTGAGAATGAGAAAAGTACGTGAGGGAGTGGCGAAGTGGATGAGTGTGTTGGCGGCGGTGAATATGGCTGCGTGGATGGTGGGCGGCAATGTGGCGATGGCGAAATGTAATGATTATAAATGTGAAGGGGGCTGGCATACTTTTTGGGATTATTATTTGGAAACAGGGAAAAAAACAAATAGGATATATGGTACGAGATATGTTTATATATCGAAAAAATTTAAAGTGGTGAGTAGTCGACAACAGATTATGACAGGTTGCCTTGCATGGAACATGAAAGGCAACAGTAAAATACGTATAGAAACTACTTCGGATTATGATAAATGTCATATTTACATTGTTCCAGAAATATTGGAGCATGGTGTTGATGGAATTACGTATTTAAAACCCAAAGGGTTACCTTATGTAAAAGATTTAGAAAATAATTTGCATGGTAATTATTGTCATGCAAAAATTGAGATGAGTGAGAGTAGATGCCATATGTATAAGTATTTTACAAAAGTTGCTACTCATGAGATTGGTCATGCGCTTGGAATGTCTCATGTGACTTGTAGGAACAGTGTTATGTGTCCGGGAATGGATTCAAAGAAAATGTTGGCTGCGCCATCTGCTTTGGACAAGAGTACATTGTGCCATATTTACAATGCGATATATAAGTAGTATAGAATAGTTGAAGAAGTATTCGTTTAAATAAATAATTAGCATTAAAAATGTAGGGAGGAATTTATAATGAGAAATCCTATGAGTAAGAAGTTAAAGATTATGTGGATTTTATTTATAACATTTGCAGTAATTTTAATAGTTTTATTATTGTTTTTTTGGAAGGTAAATAAGTCTATTTTGGGGGAAATGGGAATAGGTCACATATTTGAAGTAAAGGAAATTCGTTTAGCACAATATGATTACACTGCAGAAGAAAATTTAAGTATGAGTGATAAGACAAAATTGTTTGTTATTTTATCTCATACCGAAAGATATAGCAAAGATAAGCATAAACCTTACTTGCCAGAGGGTGCATTTTTACTTCATCCCAATATTTCTCTTAGAAATGATTCTTCGAATCGAGGACATGGAATTTACTGGGAGTACGAAAAAGGGATTTTGGAATACACCTATCCAGGGGATTCCGGGAAAAAAAGTGGTAAATATTTTTTGGAACAAAAATATGCACAGGAATTGAAATCTCTTTTTGATAAATATAGCACTTCCTATCGTTATTGACCATAGGGAGAAGGGGGAGGATCAATGACAGGAGTGTAAATTGATTGGAAAAGGGAACGGAATGATTGGAAAATCGTTTTTGGGAAAGGAGTGGAATGCGATGAAAAAATACATGATAGTAGTGATTCTTATTGGTATAGCGTTAGGCGGGATCTGGAGAGTGTCTTTGCCTGGAGAGAGCGAGAAGAAGGGGAATCCTGCTTTTACAAAGGTATCAGTCCGAGGCAAGGAGATTGTAGATTCCAGCACGTTTATGGAAGTCCAGGGTTCTCTGGCGCATGATACCGCTACGGACAATCAGATTGAAAAATGCCAGGATGCAATCTATGGGAGAATCACAAAGACGGAGTATCTGATTCACCATGATACACCTTGGACAAAGTTAGAGATTGCATGTCAAGAAAATTTTAAAGGGGGCATTGAGAAAGGTCAACAGATTTCGGTGTACGTCTTGGGCGGGTATCTGGACAAGGATTCCTATGAGAAGAAATTTGATGATGTGGCGCCGATTGATGATGATGGATTGGTGGAGATGAAGTATTTTCAGAATGAACTTTCCAAGGTGGGAGACGAGGGGGTGTTTTATCTGGTTTCCGACCACGAGGAAGATATATTTGAGAAAGATGCCTATTTTCTTCTTTGCAGCGGGTATTCCAAGATGATGTATGACAAGAAAACCGGGGATATCAAAGAGACGGCTCATGAGAGCGTGAAGAAGGTGCCGAGAGGTCAGTTCTTTTCAAAAATCAGGGCGCATTTAAAGCAGAAAAAATAAGGAAAGTTGGATTTGTTATGAAGATGATGAAGAAAAGATGGGTAAAAATTGTCGGCATTGCATTTGCGGTAGTTGTATGCGCATGTCTGGTTTTTCTTTTTCTTACATATCGAAGGGTAAAGAATTCTATTTTGGGAGAAATGGGCATCAAGCATGTGATTGAGCAGAATGAGGTTTTTTTTTATGAACTAGATTTAAGTGCCCTGAAAGCATTAGATAGGGAAGATAGGAGGCAATTGCTATGGATATTATCTCATACGCGAAAGTATGACAAGGAGAAAGACCAGCCTTTTTTGCTGAAAGGCTACTTTTTGCCTGATCCTCGTATTGCTTTTCGCAAGAAGGGGGTAAATGCCCCTGGACATAGAATAGTTTGGAATTATACAGAAGCCACTTTCCGCTATGGTCTTCCGGGAACGCCAGAAACGAAAGGCCCGAAGTATTATTTGGATGAGAAATATGCTCAGGAGTTGAAAGACCTTTTTGACAAATATATCAATTTTCCAATTAGGAATTATTAGCGGAAGCATTTCAAGGAGTCAGGGTTTGTAAGGCATATCAAAATTTAGATTAAAAGCACATTGGGGAGAGGAAGGGGGATTTGCTATGAAGAAAGGTTGGGTAAAAATAGTTTGCATTGCGTTGGTGGTCGTTATGCTTGCGTGCCTTATTACTTCGGGGCTTTTTTATTGGAGGGTGAAACATTCTATTCTGGAAGTGATAGGCATTGATTATGTGTTTAGGGTTGATAAGATTTGTATGTATCAGGAGGGTAGTCAGCCAATTGGTTATTTAAATCAGCGCGACCGAAAGAAGTTGTTTATGATTTTATCTCATACACGAAAATATAATAAGCGTAAAGATCAGTATTATCTGCTGGATGGTAAATTTTTGTACAGCCCTCACATCTCGTTTGAGAGTGAAAATTTACAAGTAGGACAGCGGGGAGATACGATTCGTTGGGACTATTTTGAAGGCATTTTAGTATATGATTATCCAGAGCAAGAGCGTGGTGAAGAATGGAAACACAGTTGTGAGTATTACTTGGAGCAGAAATATGCGCAAGAACTGAGGGTGCTTTTTGATAAGTATAGCACTTCCTATCGTTACTGATAGGGTTGCAGTGGTAACTTGCTTACCAACTTGCCATGCCGCGTTTCATTGGGTTTGGCATATTGACGGGGATGCAAAATATAAGCGGAAAGCGGCATAGTGTTAGGCGGGATCTGGGGAGTGTCTTTGCCTGGATAGAGCGAGAAGAGGGAAAATGCCAGGATGCAATCTATGGGAGAATCACAAAGACGGAGTATCTGATTCACCATGATACACCTTGGACAAAGTTAGAGATTGCATGTCAAGAAAATTTTAAAGGGGAGATTGAGAAGGGTCAACAGATTTCGGTGTACGTCTTGGGCGGGTATCTGGACAAGGATGCTTATTTTCTTCTTTGCGGCGGGTATTCCAAAATGATGTATGATAAGAAAACCGGGGATATCAAAGAGACGGCGCATGAGAGCGTGAAGAAGGTGCCGAGAGGTCAGTTCTTTTCAAAAATTAGGGCGCATGTAAAGCAGAAAAAATAAGTAAAGTTGGATTTGTTATGAAGATGATGAAGAAAAGATGGGTAAAAATTGTCGGCTTTGGATTTGCGGTAGTTGTATGCGCATGTCTGGTTTTTCTTTTTCTCACATGTCGAAGGGTAAAGAATTCTATATTGGGAGAAATGGGAATCAAGCATGTGATTGAGCAAGATGAGGTTTATTTTAATGAATTAGATTTAAGTGCCCTGAAAGCATTAGACAGGGAAGATAGGAGGCAGTTGCTATGGATATTATCCCATACGCGAAAGTATGACAAGGAAAAAGACCGGCCTTTTTTGCTGAAAGGCTACTTTTTACCTGATCCTTATATTGCTTTTTTCAAGAAGGGGGTAAAACCTCCTGTGCATAGTATAGATTGGAACTATACGGAAGCGACTTTCCGCTATAGTCCTCCGGGAACGCCAGAAACGAAAGGCCCGAAGTATTATTTGGATGAGAAGTATGCCCAGAAGTTGAAAGACCTTTTTGACAAATATATCAATTTTCCTATTAGGAATTATTAGCGGAAGTATTTCAAGGAGTTCAGGGTTTATGAGGAGGGAGGATTTGGTATGAAAATATGGAAGAGGAGATGGGTGAAGATCGTGGGCATCTTGTTGGTGGTCGCGTTGACCGCATGTTTTGTTGCTTCTGGGCTTTTTTATTGGAGGGTGAAACATTCTATCTTGGGAGAGATAGGCATTGATTATGTGTTTAGGGTAGAGAAGATTCGTATGACCCAGTATAGTGCTTATTGTATGGCTCAGGATCCTGGTTTCCGAAATGGTTGTTTGAATCAGCGTGACAGAAAGAAATTGTTTATGATATTATCTCATACGCGGAAATATGACAAGAATAAGGATCGGCCTTATTTACTGGATGGAAGGTTTTTGGAGGGTCCCGATATTTCATTTGAAAGAGAAAATTATCAATTAGGAGAACGCGGGGATTGGATTAACTGGGATTATCTCGAAAGTACATTTGTATATTATTATCCAGAGCAAAAGCGTGGTGAAGAATTGAAACATGGCCGTAAGTATTACTTGGAGAAGAAATATGCGCAGGAATTAAAGGCGCTTTTTGAATAGTGTGGGTGATTTGGCATGAAGATGATTAAGAAAAGATGGGTGAAGATGTTGGGCATCGTGTCGGCAGCTGTTATGCTTTTATGCCTGATTGCTTTTGGAATCTTTTCTTGGAGGGCGGAAACATCCATATTAGGAGAAATTGGGATTGGACACATATTTGAAGTAAAGGAAATTCGTTTGGCGCAATATGATTACAATGCGGAAGAAAATCTAAGGTGCATTTTTACTTCATCCCAATATTTCTTTTAGAGATGATTCCTCTCATCGAGGGCATGGAATATATTGGGAGTATGAAAAAGGGATTTTGGAATATACCTTTCCGGGTGATTCTGGGAAAAAAAGTGGCAAATATTTTTTGAATCAAAAATATGCCCAGGAATTGAAGTCTCTATTTGACAAATATACGATCGCAGGAGGAACCGGGTAATAAAGAGGGAATCTATGTCACATCAAAACCCAAAAATGTGGTATACTATTTAGATGAGAGATATGCGTAGGCATTGAAGGACCTTTTTGAGAAATATATTGAATTGAGTCGGGTGTCGGAGGATAACAGGAAGGACGAGGTATGAAGTTTGATACAAAAGGATTGACGCGATCCATTTCTGATTTGCTGAGATTGACTGGCGTGATTGTCTTTGGGGCTTGGAATGAAAAGTATAAGCAGCCAAAATTTTTAGAAAATGCCGCTCAGGAGGATTTGTACCAGAAGTTTTTGAGAATGGTAGATCACGGGAAGATTAATGAGGCGGAAAATGAATTGATTGACTACATAGAACAAAATGTGCTGTATGGGGAAGACGGCCGGAAGGAACGGGACGGGCAGGATCTGTCCGTGCTGGAAATGGCGTTGTGCGTGTACGGCTATATGAATGACAAGGAGGATGACTTTTTATGTGAAAATGACTATAGCAGGGAGGAGATCCAGGATGGGATCGAGGGGATTCTATCCATGTATGGAATAGCCATTCCTGGCTACCATTCACGGTCGCAGTGAGGCTGCTATTCACAGACGAATGAGAAATGGATCATTTCCTTATCTGTCAATGAATGCTCGGGCGCATGTTGCATCATTGCGGCTACTTGACAGATGGGAAAATATCTGCTACTATTGTCAACAATATAATGACAGTGCGAGGACGAGGAGGAGTACATATACTTCTTGATAGCGTAGAGAGAAGATGGCTGGTGAAAATCTTTGTATCAGGTATATGGAAGTAGCCTTTGAGCAGTGAACCGAACGGAAGCGGATGCTTTTCAGTAGACTTCACCGGGGATTCCGCCGTTATCGGGAAAGCAATATATCCGGCTGGGCCGGCGTATTGTAATGAGTGCATGTATATGAATTTAGGTGGTACCGCGGAATATTCGTCCTAAGCTGACAGGAGTTGGCTTGGGACTTTTTCATGTAAAAGCAAAGCCACGGAGCAAACATGGTAGTAAAGCCATTAAAAGTGGCATGCAAGTATAGATAGGAGTGATTAGATGGTAAAGGGAACTGAAATTATTGTAAGGGCTTTAAAGGAGGAGAAGGTGGAGACGCTATTTGCTTATCCTGGGGGGCAGGCGGTGGATATTTTCGATGCCCTGTACGGCGTGGAGGGCATTGACGTGGTTCTTCCACGGCATGAGCAGGCGTTGATTCATGCGGCGGATGGGTACGCCAGGTCCACCGGGAAGGTGGGGGTCTGTCTGGTTACCAGCGGGCCGGGTGCCACGAATCTGGTTACCGGGCTTGCCACGGCAAACTATGACAGCGTTCCGCTGGTGTGCATCACTGGCCAGGTGCCTCTGGGGCTGATGGGAAACGATGCCTTTCAGGAGGTGGATATCGTGGGAATTACCAATAGCGTATCCAAGTATGCGGTGACGGTTCGCACCAGGGAGGAACTTCCCAGGATATTGAAAGAGGCTTTTTACATTGCCAGAAGCGGCAGGCCCGGGCCCGTGGTGGTAGATGTTCCCAAGGATATCCAGCAGGCCCTGGGGGAGGACTGTTACCCGGAGGGGGTATCTATCAGGGGCTACAAGCCCAATGAGAGCGTTCATGTGGGGCAGGTCAAGAAGGCGGTGTCCCTGCTGAAGAAATCAAAGAGGCCCCTGTTCCTGGTGGGGGGCGGCGTGAACATATCCGGGGCGAATGATGCCATGAGGCGGCTGGCGGAGTTCGTGGGCGTGCCAGTGATTACTACGATTATGGGCAAGGGGGCGATTCCCAGCAGCCATGATCTGTATCTGGGAAATATTGGCATTCACGGTAGTTATGCCGCAAACCATGCGGTGTCGGAATGTGACGTGCTCTTTTCCATCGGCACTCGCTTCAATGACAGGATTACCGGGAAAATCAGCGAGTTTGCCAAGGATGCCAAGATCATTCATGTGGATGTGGACCCGGCATCTATCTCGAAAAATATTGTGGTGGATATTCCCATCGTGGCAGATGCCAGGCTGGCCATCGAGAAATTTTTAGAGTATGCGTCTCCTCTGAAAGTGGAGAAGTGGGTGGAGCAGACCAGAGAGTGGAAGGAGCAGTATCCCATCCACATGAAGCAGCAGGAAGGGCTTACGCCGGAGAAGATCATTCGATATATTAATGAGAACTTTTCCCATCCCATTATCACCACGGATGTGGGGCAGAACCAGTTGTGGGCTACCCAGTATCTGGAATTGGAGGGGAATAGGCAGTTCCTGACTTCCGGAGGTCTGGGGACTATGGGCTATGGCTTTCCCGCCGCCATCGGAGCCAAGCTGGGCAACCCGGATCGGCAGGTGATTGCCATTTCCGGGGACGGCGGCATGCAGATGAATATCCAGGAACTGGCTACGGCGGTGGCTTTGGAACTGCCCTTGATACTGGTGGTGCTGAACAATGGCTATCTGGGAAATGTGCGCCAGTGGCAGGAAATATTTTATGGGAAGCGGTATTCCAGCACCTGCCTGAAATATCGCAGAAGCTGCGACCGAAAATGCGCAAGTCCGGACAGATGCTGTCCCCCCTATAATCCCGATTTTGTCAAATTGGCGGAGAGTTATGATGCTTGCGGGATACGCATTGCTAGGGAGGAAGAAATTGGGGAGGCGTTTGCCTATGCATTGTCCCACAAGCATGCGCCCACGATTATTGAGTGCATAATTGCGCCGGATCTAAATGTATTCCCCATGGTTCCCACGGGAAAGCCACTCTCCGAGTGCATTATGGACTGCTAGGTTACTATTCACAGTTGATTACCGATAAATGCAGAATCGTTGTGCTTGCACATAAGATTCTTGTATTTATTCGGAAATCGGCTGTGAATAGTAACACTGCTAGCGCAGAGAAATGATTGAGTTGTCGAGTTTAACATGATGGATAGAATGAAAGAAAGAAGAATAGAGGTTTTGATATGGAAGTAAAGAAAAGATATATTTCTCTGTATGTGGAGAATCAGATCGGCGTGCTGGCAAAGATTTCCGGACTGCTGGCAGGCAAATCCTACAATCTGGATACGCTGACGGTGGGTGCTACGGAAGATCCCACCGTGTCCAGGATTACCATCGGGCTTACCATTGATGATATCACCTATGAGCAGGTGATCAAGCAGTTGAACCGCAGCGTGGTAGTCATCAAAGTCATGGATTTCTCTGACATGCCCATTCACAAGAAGGAACTGCTGTTTATCAAAGTCTCCAGTTGCTCTGAGAAGGATAAGGCGGAGATTTTCAGGATTGCCCAGGCATTTTCCCTGGAGATTATTGATTATGACAAATCCCATGTGCTGGTGCAATGCGTGAAGACGGAGGGGGGTAACAATGACATGATTGCCCTCTTCAATGATACCTTCATCAACCGAATCGAGGTGGTGCGGGGCGGCAGCGTGGCCATCGAGGCGATTTCCACCAGAGATCAATAATATGATGCTAGGGTCAAAAGACTTTTGGCCCCAGCATCATAGTATGAAATGTTGTTTTAAGAATGAAAGAAAGATTCCGATAATCCATAAAAAGGAAGCGATGATTTGAGGATGGAGGATTGAGAATGACTTGGAATCATGAGTATCTGATACCGCTATATAATGCCCTGCTGATTCCTGCCATTATTTTTTCCGTGGGAATGCTGGTGGAGGGAATCGGGAATGTGATTGCTGGAATTGTGGCGATGATTTTTGGGGGAAGGGTGGCCTTCTTCATCAGAAATCGCCTCACCTTTCCGGGGACAGTGCACCATGAACTGGCACATGCATTTTTCGCATTGATCTCTGGCGCTAGGGTGACCAAGGTGGAACTGTTCCATGTGCGGGGGGAGCAGCTGGGGTGCGTGGAGTTCTACCCCAGAGGAACTGCCTTCACCAAGTCATTGCAGATGACCCTTGCAAGCATTGCGCCGGTGGTGTGCGGGACGGCAAGCCTGTGCCTCCTGTACTGGCTGTGGCGTTTTCAGTGCGTGGAACTGTGGCAGTATGTTTTGGTGGGCTATCTGGGCATCAGCATCTTTCTGCATATGAATATGAGCGGCCAGGATATTAAGAATGCCCTGCGGGGAATGCCCTTTACGATTCTCCTTTGCTATCTCATATTTCTTTTGATAGATGTGAATTTGCTTCCCATCGGGTATTACTAAAATACTAAGGAATTGTATAGAAATAGTTTTTATGCAGTTCTTTAGCGTTTGTTGCTGTGAATAGAACAAGCATTTGCAGATGCATGGCGGCAGTATTGCTAGAATGCATGGGGCTAGTACAACCGCAGTCCCTTGGGGTAGTGGTTCTTAAGAGTTCCCTGGCTGGCCTTTCCCCAGCCTAGAGAGAAGCCTTGATAGGTGACAAGGGTCCAGGAGCGAAGGGCGGTATCGCAGGGCAGAGATTCTCCCCGGAGATAGGCTAGGATGCTTTCGCCATCGCATTCGTGCACCTGGACTGCCTCCTGGGGGAGGAGTGCCATGGCCAGGGCGTGGGAGGGCTGGAAGTGATTCTTTTTCTCGCTGCCCAACTGCAGCCCGGCACGGAGGATTTTGATACCGGACAGGGATTTCATGGCGGGGGGAACCAGGTAGAGTTCCTCTCCGAAGGAATGGAATCGACCTGGTTCATGAAATGCGGCAGATGCGCTTCCGGCAGAGGAATCCATTTTTAGGAAGTCCTGACAGAATGTATCAAAGTTCTCAGATTTTTTTGAGGGCTTCTTTTTGTTTTTCTTCTCTTTTCTAAAAGTTGGCTCCCCAGTCTTTCGCAGTCTGGCGGCAAAGTGTCCTTCCCCCTGGAGGCGGTGGGGCCACAGGCGCACTGTCTTATTCATATCCGCACATTCAAGCGGACTGTTGCTATCATGATCATTTGGGGAATGCGATAGGTTGGGCCATGTTCTGCCGCCTTCCAATCCGCAGTCATTGGGGAGATAATCCCGCCAGTCCTCCAGGATGTAGTCTGGGTGCTGCCGTAGGAAATGGCCGATCTGGCTTTCGTTTTCTTCCGAGGCGAAAGTGCAGGTGGAGTATACGAGAATCCCGCCCGGACGCAGCATCTTATCCGCCTCTTCCAGGATCATTTCCTGACGGTCACGGCAAAATTCCGCTAAGGAAGGTTTCCACTCTGCTATGGCCTGGGGGTCTTTCCGGAACATGCCCTCCCCGGAGCAGGGGGCATCTACCAGAATTTTATCAAAGAATCCGGGAAAGAATCGGGACATTCTCTCCGGAGGCTCATTGGTGACGATGCAGTTGGGGATGCCCAGACGCTCTACATTCTGGGAGAGGATTTTGGCCCTGGCGGGGAAAATCTCATTGGATACCAGAAGGCCTTTCCCGGCCATGCGCCCGGCAATCCCCGTGGACTTTCCTCCGGGGGCGGCGCAGAAATCGCAGATGATTTCTCCGGGCTGGGGATCCAGGAGGGATGCCACTGCCATGGCACTGGGCTCCTGGATATAGTATGCGCCGGCTTCATGGAGGGGGTGCCGCCCCGGGCGTTCCTCTGCTATTGCAAAGTAACCTTCTCTCGCCCAGGGGACGGGGGAGAGGGTGAAGGGAAGATGGGCAGGCGAAAGGAAACCCCCATTTTTCAGGGGGTTTAACCGCAAGCCATATGCGTTCATCTTCTCAAAACTGCCGAAGAATGCCGGGGACTCCTCCCCGAGCATCTTCTCCATTCGCTGGGTAAATTCCAGTGGCAATTTCATAGAAATCCTCCGTGCTGCTTTAGATGCTGTCGATAATATCCACATTGTCTCCGGTGATGCCTACGTGGGCGCCGTCCTTTGCCTCCGGGGCATCCGGATGTGCCACTAGCCATTTGTTCCGGGCGCGGAGCATGGCATCTTCCGCATTTTTAGGCGTGATGTCAGGCTTCTCTTCGTTGGTGCCCTTTGGCAGCACGATGATTACCCGGAATCCTTGGTCTTTCTTGGCACTGCAGGGGGCATAGTGGAGGGTGGTGGCAAAAAGTTCCACGCCAGTCCCCTTGGGGCAGAGGAAGGCTTCCGTCTTGGAAGAATCAATCTTGCCGTCCACGATATCCTGCTGGCGGGCTACCAGGAGGATGGCATCGTCTGCCGCTACGTCAATCTCGCTATCCCTGTGGTATTCATAGCAGTTAAGCTTGGTGTTCGTGCCGTTGCAGTAGCCGATCTGGATGGGCATGCCCCCGTACTCATGATCCCGCAACTGCTGGTATACGGCAGTGGATTCCAGCACGTCCACGGAGGGGACATAGATCACGCTATCCTCCGGCTTTTCTGAATTGGCTGCCAGCGTGTCCAGCAATTCTGTGAAATCATATCCCTCCAGCACCTGTCCATATGTGGCGAAAGAATCGTCAAATACTGATTGAATTTTCATACATTACCTCATTTCTGCGCTGCTTTTTGCGCATAATGCAATGTTTGTGTCGCAGCGCAGACACAAACTTGCCGAGTGAAAAATTTATTTTTCACTCTTACCTCTTTTCTGCACTGCTGTGTGGTGTCGCATGACATGGGTGCTGGCAGTGCGCAGCGTAAAATGAATAGTTCCAATAATTGGCAAAATGCCTCGCTATTGCAATTATATCATGCCTCATTAAAAAATCAATGACGTTTTTTGCGAGCGTTGTCTATTGTATTATGAAGGGAATAACAGTATAATGTTAGTTACAAATTAAGAGACAAGGGGGATTGCTATGCGGGTGGCATTGGGGCAGTTGGATATGGTCTGGGAGAACCAGGCGGCTTCTCTAAAGAAGGCGGAGGAAATGGTGGCGGAAGCGGCCAGAGAAAAATGTGACTTGATCGTGTTTCCGGAGATGGCTTTCACCGGATTTTCCATAAATTTGGACAAGGTGGGGGAAGACAAGTCGTGTTCTGCCACCAAGGCGGAAGTCGTGTCCATGGCGCAGACATATGGCATCGGCATTGCGTATGGCTGGGCGGCTCTGCCGTCTCCCGGGGAGAAGAAGGGCAGGAATCTGTTCACGCTCATCGATGCCCAGGGGGTGGAGGTGGGGGAGTATGCCAAACTGCATCCCTTTTCCTATGGAATGGAGCATGAAACCTACTGCCCGGGAGATCAGGTGGTTACGTTCCCTTATCTGGGGAGGCAGGTGGCGCTGTTTATCTGCTATGACCTGCGCTTTCCGGAAATATTTCACATTGCGGCCAGGAAGGCGGATGTGATGATGGTGATTGCCAACTGGCCCGCCATGCGCAGCGCCCATTGGCAAACCCTTCTCCGGGCTAGGGCGATAGAGACCCAGTCTTACGTGGTGGGAGTTAATTGTGTGGGAGAACGGGACGGGGATTTTTATTCCGGAGACAGCATGGCGGTGGACTGCATTGGGAATATATTGGGACAGATTTCCGGCAGGGAGGGAGTTCTGGTCTGCGAATTGGAGGATCGGGCGTGGCGGTTGAGAGAGAAGTTTGCCACGGCGAAAGATCGAAGAGAGGATTTTTATAGAGGATTTTTTAGATAGACGGGGAGGCTGGCATGAGACAGTATGAATTAGCAATCAGAATTGCTCAGGTACACCATTTGGTGGATGAGAGAAAATATAAAAAGGCGTTGGCGGTGATTCAGACCATAGATATGCGCCAAGTGCGGGCGCTCAGCGACTTGAAGGTGTTTGCGGAAGTCTATACCAAGACGGAGCAGTATGATGCGGCAAAGGCGACCTATCTGCGCATCTATCGCCGCTCTCACACAAAGCGGGTTCTGTATCGCTTGATCTATCTGTCCATCAGGACAAATGCGCTGAATGATGCGGAGGCATATTATCAGGAATTTGTGAGGATGAATCCCAATGCCCGGGATGCCCTGATCTTGAGATATCGCATTGACAAGGCATCGGGAGCTTCCATGGATAAACTGATTGAAATTTTGCAAGAACTCAAGCAGGAAGAATATATAGAGGAGTGGGCCTATGAATTGGCGAAGCTGTATCACCGTTCTGGAAGGACGGAAGAGTGCAAGGAGGAGTGCGAGGATATTATTCTGTGGTTTGGCACTGGGGAGATTGTGGAGAGGGCTAGGATTCTCATTGACCATTTAGAGGAGGATGACGCTGCGCCCTATTATGACGATAAGGACTTTACTGTGCCTAAGAAAGAGGAGCCCAATCCGGAAGACACGGGTTCCCTGCCGGACCTGAAAGAATTTATCAGGGAAAAGAAGGTTCATAGGAAAGAGGAGCAAAGGGAAGAGAGGCATGCCGAGGGAGGGAACGGGGAAGAGAGACTCCTAGGCGGGGAGCCTCAGAGTAAGAAAGAAGCGTTGCGAGATGATGATTTCGTGGACGATTATGTGGATGATGATTTTGGCCAAGGGGATATGGACTTGCCCCAGAAGGCAAAAGATGGAATTCATAAATTATCGGGTCTGTTTAAATTGGGCAAAAAAGAGGAGGGCGAGGGCGGCGGCGCGCCTGGCAAGGAGCAGCTCTCCACGGCGGAAATGGTGGAACGGCTGGTGAGGACTGACAAATTGGATCGGGTGGAACAGCCACGGCGTGGAGGGGATTTGAGTCAAATCGATCAATCCCAGAGAAGAGAAAGACAGGCTGGAAAGGACGCATCTCAAAAGGTTGAAAGGCAGGAGGGGAAAAGCATTTCCCGGAATGGGGAAGAGTCGGCGGTTATGGCAGATTCCCGGCAAGTGGACGGGATGGAATCAATGGAAAAGCTCGTTACCGTTAAAAGCGCAGGGACGGCAGGAATGTTGAGAAACGGGGAGGTTTCGAGAAAATCTGGCGCTTCTGGTGGCGAGGAGGAAGTGAGGATTGGGTTTGTGCCTCATTCTCAGTCGGGCATGGGAATCACGCAGGATTTGGCAAAGGAAATTGCGGCTATCTATGAGATGGAGCACAAGGAGCAGTTGAAGGAAAAGGCGGTAACTGTGATTCATGACACTTCCAACTTTGCCAGCAATGTGGTAGACCGAATGACCCAGGCCGTGCAGAAAAATATAGGGAAGGGATATATTCCCCTGGACATTGAGGAAATTCAGCCTCAGGATGAAGGAGTTCCAAAGGGCGAGCAGGGATTTTCAGTAGGGGCTGATTCAGTGGAAGCGCAGGTAGCGGAGCATAGGGAAATAGAATCGGAAGAGGCTTCGGAAACGGTCCGAGAAGAGATGGCTTTCGAGGAAAATATAGAACCGGGCGGAGTTGAATTGATTCAAGATGATATGGCAGAATTTGAGGGAGAGAAGACTAGGCCGCAAGAGATGGGTGAATTGATTCAGGAAGGCGGGGAGGAAGAGCCCGAAGCCGTTATCCAGGAGGAGATGAGAGAACATGCGATCGCAAAGATGCTGGAGGAGGAAGTGGCAGAAACCCAGAAAGACTTTAGTCAGGGGCAGATAGCTGAAACTGCCAGACAGGATTCGGAAACCCTGAAAAGCCTTATGGAGGAGGAGATCAGGGACCCTGAGTTGGAAGAGCCGCCCATATCTCATGAAGGGGAAGAGGGAATGCTGGAAGAGGAGGCATCAGTTTCCAGGGAGGGAGTGATAGTCCGGGACAGGGCAAGGGAATCATTTCCAGACCCGAGGGCGGCTCAGGACCAGCCTTCCGGGCTGGAGGGGTATCAGGCTCCGGATATTCCTGTGGTGGAGACAGAGTATATGGAGATGCCTGAGATTACCTATGAGGACCTGCCTACAACCAGGGCCTTGCAGCAATCCTTTGGAAATGTGCTCAAGCTGATTGCCGGGGAATTAGACCCCTCCCATTTTGTTCTGATGGGGGATGGGTCAGAGCGGATTGTGGGAGTGTCAAAGCAGATTGTGCGGGTGATGAAGGAAACGGGATATCTGTCTCAGGGCAGGATTGCCAAGATTCATGCCAAACAGATTAATAAGATGGATTTGATTAGCTTCCGCAGCCAGTTGAAGGGAAATTGCCTGCTTGTTGAGGGGGCGTCGGATTTGCTGTTTCCTACAATAACTAGATTATTCTCGATTATGGAGGAGTATTACGGTGATTTTGTGGTGATTCTGGTGGACGAGGGTACTACGCTGGATCAACTGTTCCGCTTTGTGCCGGCGCTGGCAAAGAAGTTTAAGTATATTATTGATATTTCCGGGTATGCTCCGGAGGATTATTGCTGATCGTTCTGATGTGGCGGCGAAGGCAATTTGTTTTTATTGAAGATAAGGATGAGGAGAGAAATAAAAAGGAAGTTATGCATAGGGCGCTATGTGAACTTCTTTTTTATTTTAGAAACAAATATTTGCTTAATCAAAGTTTTATGATAATATTTAAATGAAATTGTGATTTGAATAGGAGGGTGATACATGACATTTGCTGAAGTGATTGATAAGTTTATAATTAACAAAGAATTTACGGGCTATTCAGATGATGTATATCGATTATGCCAAGAAAAATATGAACAGGATGGTATTCTTATGGCTCTTGAAAAAAGTAAGTTGATGGATTCCGCTTTGAGAAGAAGTGATTTATTTGATAGGATATAACGGATAAAAATAAGGAGAAAGAAATTGAACAAAATAAATATTTTTTTGTCATATTGTTGGAATGATTCAGATGTAGCGAATAGGATATATGATTACTTTATTAATAGGAGACAGATTGAGTTGCATAGAGATGTCATTGATATAAAGAAGTGGCATAGTATAAGAGCATATATGCAATCTATTTCAAATATGGATTATATAATCCTTTTGATTTCAGATTCATACTTGAAATCTGCGAATGGCATGTATGATGCAAAATTAATTGATGGAGAACTAAAGATGTATGCGACAATGTCGTTGGTAAATTGTCATAAAGTAATGACAATTGATGATGTGGTTACAGATATTTGGGAAAATTATATTCAGATATATTTAGAGGAATAGGGGGGGATTGCATTATGAAACAATTAATCGCAGAAGAATATAAGCGATTTGAAGATATCAAGCAAATTCATGAAGACGGCACAGAATTTTGGAGTGCGAGGGAACTTGCGGTTGCATTAGATTATACACAGTGGAGAAATTTCACTGGCGTTATAAAAAGAGCAATGATTGCCTGTAAGAACAGTGGGCATGACGTTTTTGGCGATTTTGCTGAGGTTAGCAAAATCGTAGAAGCAGGGGCAACTAGTAAACCTGTAAAGGATTATGAATTGTCCAGATATGCCTGTTATTTAATTGTGCAGAATGGTGACCCGCGAAAAGAAGTAATTGCGTTTGGACAAACATATTTCGCAATTCAGACATATCGTCAAGAGGTTGCAGACCATTTTAATGAGTTAAACGAGGATAATCGCAGACTTGTTGTTCGTGGTGATATTAAGCAATGGAATCAAATGCTTGCAGAAACTGCACATAAAGCAGGGGTTATTACGAATGAGGAGTTTGCTGTTTTTCAAAATGCAGGTTATATTGGCTTATATGGTGGATTAGATGTAGATGATATTCATCAAAAAAAGGGATTGGAAGTTGGACAGAAAATTCTTGATTATATGGGAAGTACGGAGTTAATTGCTAACTTGTTTCGCATATCCCAAACAGAAGAAAAAATACGGAAAGATGAAGTTGATAATGCTCAATCTGCAACTTCTATTCATTATGCTGTGGGTAAAGAGGTGCGGGGGGCAATAGAAAAAATTGGCGGGACAATGCCAGAGGACTTGCCAACCCCCGAGAAAAGTATTCAGCAGGTGGAGAAGGAGCAGATGGCACGTTTGAAAGCAAAAGCGAAAAAGGGGAAACTGATGCTTGATGAATGAAAAGCCCCCTGCCCTAGGTCATGGCACAGGGCAGGGGGGTGTTCCTATTGTTTATACTATATAGGAAACTGCTCACCTTTTTTATCCTATGGCTTCGATGGCTCTCACCGCCTGGTCGAACCAGTCTCCGTCATCCAGGTTCTCCACATCTCCCGCATCGCTGGCGGCAGAAATCGCTGGCGTCATGGGAATCTTGCCCAAGACAGGCAGTTCGTACTGGGCGGCAACTTCTTCTAAGTGGCTCTCGCCGAACACTTTAATCTTCTCCTTGCAACCCGGGCATTCTACATAACTCATATTCTCGATGATGCCCAGAATGGGGACATTCATCATCTGCGCCATCTTCACGGCCTTTCCCACGATCATGGATACCAGCTCCTGGGGAGAGGTGACGATGACGATGCCGTCCACGGGAATGGCCTGGAATACGGTTAGCGGCACATCTCCGGTTCCCGGCGGCATATCGACAAACATGTAATCCACATTTGTCCAGATCACATCCTGCCAGAATTGCTTTACAGTTCCGGCAATGACCGGGCCTCGCCAGATGACCGGGTCCGAGGTGTCTTCCAAAAGAAGATTTACCGACATGGTTTGGATGCCGGTCTTCGTCACCACGGGGTCGATGCCGCTCTCATTTCCGGTGGCTCTTGCGGTGATGCCAAATGCCTTGGGGATGGATGGGCCTGTGATATCTGCATCCAGAATAGCAGTGTGGTATCCTTTTCTCTGGAAATTCACGGCCAACATAGAAGAAATCATGGATTTTCCTACCCCGCCCTTGCCGCTGACCACCCCGATGACTTTCTTTATGCTACTTTTTTCATGGGGTTTTTCTAAAAAACTCTCAGGACTTCTGCTGCTGCAGTCGGCAGAACAGCTGGAGCAGTCATGATTGCATTCTTCACTCATTTTTCATCTTCCTTTCTCTTTCCTAAATGCATTGTTTCCTATTAATTGCAATGCCATACGTTGTTATATTTATTTGTTGCGTGCGACTTCTGCCCATGGCAGAACTGGACATGCAGCTCTTTTTCTGGCATAACCCGAGTTGCGAAGCAACTTGCAAGATAAATACGCTAGTATTATATCATGCTTGCTCTAAATGTCAAAGAGCAAAATGTTTGCTATCACGGAAATCAGTGCTGGAAGCGTTGCTGCTACTTGCTGGTCTTCGGGTAGGTAGAAACAAATTTTTTGGAAAAGCTGGTTCTATTTCGAGGGACGGGTGGAATATAGATAGTAACGTGTAGACCGCAGTCAATCAGGAGGAGAAGCAGCATGAATCATTATGAGAGAATAGTATCATACATACATCAGTACCAGGGGGGAATCAAGGGGGCAAACGTGGGGTATGCCAAGATAGAGAAGCGGGGGGAGGATTGCAGGATTCAAGCGCAGCTGCGCAATGGCCATTTGAGCAAGAACCCTCTGATTTATCTGTTCAAGCAATTGCAAGGGGGAATTCGCGCCGTTCCTATGGGTGAAATGTCTATAAGTGGAAATGAAATTTATTACAAGGGAAGAACGGCGGTGGAAAATTTGTTTGGATCAGATTTATCTTTAGAAGAGGCGGACGGACTGCTGATTTATGTAAATCGAGACTATTATTTTGCCACCTCCTGGAAAAATGACAGCATTTATCTTGGAAACTGGTCGCTGGAGAGGCAGGGCAGGGAAAAGTCTGCTTCTGCACATTCCAGAGAGGAAGGAAAAGCAAAAGGGGAAGAGGTATCCGCTGGGGAGGATTCTAGCGGGGAGGCAAACATGCCTGAGGAAAACAGGGTGCAGCAATCGGAGGAAGCAACCCAGGCAGAGGGAGAAGCTGATGGGGAGGAACAGTCCGCCGTTTCAACTTCCAGTGAGGGAAGCGAGCAGGATGCCGTAGAAGGCGGGGAGGAAGAAGAACAGGAGAAGGCTGGACATTCAGAAATAGATGATGTTGTGATAAGCGGAGATAGGGATAGCGGAAGAGAGATGCCAGAGGCAAGGGAGAGGATCGCCGAAGGCCAGGAAAGAGAGATTGGGGAAAAAGGCGTGGAGGCGGCAGAGGCATCCCAGCTGCAGATGCAGGCGATTTGCGGCGTGTGCCCATTTAAACGCCAGAATGTGGATTACGGGAAAAGAATCTTGCTGAGTTTTCCCACCATGCGTCCATTTCCAGAGGAGAAGGGGTCAGAGTGCGTTCGCCTGGAGCTGCAGGATATTGGTTGTCTGCCCATGAAATATTGGTCTCTGTCGGGCAATAGGTTTCTGCTCCATGGCTACTATTGCTACCGCCATTTGATTTTCTGCCAGAAGGGGAAGGGAAAATACATGCTGGGCGTTCCCGGAATATACAGCGACAGGGAGCAAAAGAATGCCTTTCGGTTTGGCTTCCGTTCCTTCCAGTCCATTGGCGAGTTCGGAAAGCAGCAGGGAGCTTTTGGCTATTGGCTGATGGAATTGACATAGGAAAATAACAGATGGTCCTTCCATTCCCCATTGATTTCCGCATAAGAGCAGAGATAGCCTTCTTCCCGGAAGCCAAGCCTTGTGAGAAGCTGGACGGAGGAGGCGTTGTCAGGCTGGACGAAAGCTTCTATTCTATGAAGCTTTAAATCCTCCAGGATAATGGGGAGCAGATAGGAAAGCGCTTCCAGCATGTAGCCCTGATGGCAGGAAGCCTGGCTTAATTTGTATCCCACTGCGCATTTCTGGAAAGCCCCGCGCTGGATGCTGTTGAAACAGATGGAGCCGATGGGGACGGAATTTGTCGGCTTATTTCGGGGAAACAGCCAGTAGCGGATGTGGGAAAGATTTAAAAATCCCCGGTGCTCACAGGCGAGATTGACGCTGTGAAATTCGCTGGTGTAGAAGTTCTCTGGACGCTTGGGCTCGAAGGGCTCCAGAAAGTCTTTGTTATCTTTATAGAAGCGGCAGACTGCCCAACCCTGTTCCTGGGGGAGGATCTCCAGCCGCAACCTATCTGTCTCATATTTAAACTGCATGTTTGCGCCTCGTTTCTGAAATGTCATGATATATTACTGCGATTAGTAACCTTAGCATTGCCTATGCCCCAGCGATTGCCTGCCGCGGGGCATTTGACTTATCTATGTTCTTTGGTTATGATTAAGTATACTATAAAAATGATGCTGGGGTCAAAAGGCATTTTGCCCCTGGCTAATGCTAGAAAAGACAGGTGGATTATGAATGAAGAAGCGTTAATGTACTCAAAATATATGAAAGAGGCACTCAAACAGGCCAGAAAGGCTGGGGAAATTGGAGAGGTTCCCATTGGCTGCGTGATTGTTTGCGAGGATCGGATTATCGCCAGGGGATACAATCAGAGGAATAAGAGGAAGAGTACCCTTGCCCATGCTGAGATTCTGGCAATCGAGAAGGCAAGTCGGAAGTTGGAAGACTGGCGGCTGGAGGGCTGCGTCATGTACGTGACGCTGGAGCCTTGCCCCATGTGCGCGGGAGCTATTGTGCAAGCCAGGATTCCCAAGGTGGTTATCGGGGCCATGAATCCCAAGGCAGGATGCGGGGGGAGCATTCTGAATATTTTGCAGGAGCGGCGTTTCAATCATCAGGTGGAGACGGTGTCGGGCGTATGTGGCCAGGAATGCCAGGACATGCTACAGGATTTTTTTCGCAGGCTTCGGGACAGGAAGAGAAATATGCCTTGACATCGGGCATTCTAAAGGATATAATGGTGCGGAGTTGGAAAATGCAAGGTTTGTCAGACTTCCGTGCTAGCCGGGGAGTTAGCGGTGCCCTGTACCTGCAATCCGCTATAGCAGGGGTGATGTTCTGCCTCGGATGAATTGTCTGCAAAGCTGCCCAGCGTATGTGACGTTGAAGTTTTGGTCTTGTGCAATGGAAACTCACGAACCGTGTCAGGAGGGGAACCTAGCAGCACTAAGTGAGAACTTTCGTGTGCCACAGGGGTGCCGGGACTGAGTTGGCAGCGCTGGTAACGTTTGCGACGGTTTCTACAAAGCAGAATGCACGGATTTATTATAAATAATATGATAGAAGAGATAGAAAAGTCGGATATCCGGCTTTTTTGATTTTATATGATACATTTTCAGTTGATGCCAAATGTTTCCGTGCCGTGGCATGGCCAAGGATATTTTTTAGAACATAGGCAGAATTCATGGGCAATCACAACAATTCTGGACTTTTTCTTGAAATCACCATGAATCGCAACCTTTCGCACGTATTTTTAATCAAATTTGAAAAAAAGTAGTTTGACTGTAACAAAAGAAAATTGTATAATAAAATACAGGCAATTTTGGGACGGAATTTGGAGGAGAGCACGTGAAAGCTGAATTGAAGAAAAATAGCATTAACCAAATTATAAAAGGGATGAACATATTCGAGGCCGGAGATGCAGTGACCGAGATCGGCTTGGTGATTAAGGGGAGGGTGCGCATTCAGGCAGAAGGCGTCAATCTTATGGTGGGCTCGGGAAATTTTCTGGGCCTATGCGATTTGGATGGCGGCGTGCACAGCGTCACATACGTGGCAGAGACGAATCTTGCCGTGTATTCCTTTGCATCAGCCGGGATGCAGGGCACGGTAGCTGCTCTGATAAAGGCGAAAAAAGACTATGCGCCGCTGATGGTTTCCACCCTTTGCAAATATATACGAGAATTATATAAGATATACAGCGAATTGGAACAGGGCAGCAGCCGTCTGTGGAAATTTATCACCGATTCTTATCAGACATACCAGAACATTGGTAAGAATACGGGCATTACCGTGATGGCGCTGCGGGGTATAGAGGATTTGGGGGAATATCAGCCAGGGGCATCGGAAGATCAGGAGAAGGTGGAGTATTACAGAGCTTGTGCAGAGATTCCGCCAGAGGTTCAGAAGGCATATTTTAGTTGTAGCGGCATCATTACGATGTACCACATCAAAGAACAGGCGGCTCTGGTGGGAGAATTGATATCCCGCTGCAAGAATAGGGCGGAGTATTTAAGATCCTTGGCTGACTTGATTATTTTAAACGATAAGAGTTTGTACCATAGCGTGCTGCAGCAGGTGACAATGCTCCAGAGAGTGGGGGAAAATGCGGCAGAGGCATCTTCTCTTTTTGATGATGTCATTGATCAAATCAATTCTTTGGAAAATCTTCTGCTGGACCGGGCGGGCATTGACCTGCAGATAGATCATGATTTTATGGAACAGGCTTACTACCAGCTTCTCAGTGGCGGAGGGAGCAATTCCAACAACGCCAAGCTGGCGGATGGAGATATTGCCTTGGTGGAGCACAATTTTGTGGATGTGGGTGAGCTTTCCGGGGCGCTGGATACCATATTGGATTACGGAGAGCTGGATGGCGAGCAGCAGCAGTCATTCCGGGAGTATATCCAGTCATTTATAGACATGCAGGATAAGTTTGCCACAGATGATGAGGCCAGGACATTGAGGCGCAATATCATCAAGACATACTATGACCTATATCAAAAGGTATTTTTGAAGGATTATCAGTCATCGGAGGATACGCCTCTGGTTATTGATTTGTTCTTGCGGTATGGTTTTCTCAGTGAGAAGCTGGTGACTGACAGCATCATGGAGGAGCTTCTTGGCCTGGACACCTCCCATTCCGGCATGGGAGCATGCTCCGTATATGACATGAAGGAGTGGCTCACCTTGATTATAAAAGGGGAGAAGGAGCCATCCAAGAGCGAGTTTGATTTGGACTATGACGAGAATCTGAGGGAGATGAAGAAGACGGGGCAGATTACGGCGGAGATGCAGCAGGAAATGTCCCATGACACCAATGCCAAGTTTGAATACGAGCTTCAAAATATGTTCAAAGTAAATCATAGGCTGATGTTTAGCCAGGCAACGGCCTTCGTTCCATTCATGTTCACGGAATGCTGCACCAGTTCCATTGACCGCAGCTACCTGTCGAAGGATAAAGTGAACGCTACGATTCAGAGATTGAAGCAGATTGATTTTTCGGTATTTTACAGAGAATCCCTTTATTCCAAAGAAGGGAGCGCCTTTACCAAAGAATTTATTCAGGAAGAAGTTTATCCTGATATCGTAATGTTCCCGGGCTATGGCAATAAGGGCGTGATGTGGCAGGAAATCAGCGGCCGGAGAAGAAATTCCAAAGGGCGTTTCTTGCTTCCTATCTTTATGGAGGGAGAGCTGGATGCTGATATGATCAAGCTTTTGGGAAGATTCCGCTGGGAACTTTGCCGTACGATTCAGGGTTCTGCCTGGAATAATATCCAGATCAAATCCCTGACCAGCGAATATAGCGATTTTGTGCAGTTTTATAAAAAGAACAGGGAATTGTCAGAAGACAAGAAACAGAAACTGAAAATGCAGATTCAGAAGTGCCGTAACAACACGAGGGAAGTATTTGTGCAGGATTATGAAAATTGGATTAAGCACGAGGCCAACGGAGGTTTGCTTTTGAGCAAGCCAGTCCGGGAGATTATGGCTACGTACTGTCCGTTTTCTAAGGAACTCCGGGAGAAAGTGGGCGAGCAGCCTATGTTCCGGGATGCCATGGCTAAGTTTATGCGGGAACGGGGCAAAAAGATAAAGGAATATGATTTGAAATTCAAGGTGTGGCAGAAGGATGATATTGAAGTGCCGGAGGAAATTTTGGAAACCAAGAGATTCTATATTGAATATTAATATGATATGAAAATGGTGAGAAAGGGAATGCGATAATATCCAAAAGATATTTTGCGTTCCCTTTTTAATTAATTGGAAGTTTTGCCAAATATATGACTGTGAAGGGCCCTGGCTTTTCTCCTGTTTAAATCCAGCCGCCATCCAGCGTGATTACTTGTCCGGTAAGATATTCGTTATTTTCATTAATCTGATAGGCCAGTTCTGCCACTTCCTGGGGGGTGCCCATGCGTCCTGCCGGGATTTCTTCTTCAATGGTAGCGATTTCTTCCGAAGAAAGGCAATGGTTCATATCTGTGTCGATCATGCCGCAGGCGATGGCGTTGACCTGGATGCCGCTGGGAGCCAGTTCCTTTGCCAGCGCTCTCGTGAAAGCATTGATTGCGCCTTTGGTGGTGGAGTAGGCGACTTCCATGGAGGCACCCACCTTGCCCCAGACAGAGGAGATGGACAGAATCTTGCCAGAGTGCCGGGAGAGCATTTCCGGAATGGCGGATCGGCTGCAAAGGAAGACGGAGCGGAGATTGGCGGTGTGTATCCTGTCCCATTCCTCCGGGGCCATATCCTGCAAAAGCCCCATGTGGGAGATGCCGGCATTGTTTACCAGAACGTCTATCTGGCCATATTGGGAATGAATGGTCTGGAAAAACCGTTCGACATTTTTCTCGCTGCCCATGTCTCCGACGAAGGTGATGCATTTCGCTCCCAGTGCCTGGATTTCATCGGCTGTCTGGCGCAATTTTTCCTCTTGGGAATGGCAGCAGATAGCGATATGATAGCCTTTCTGCCCATATTTTATCGCAATAGCGCGACCGATGCCCCGGCTTGCCCCGGTGATAACGGCTACTTTCCTTTTCATGTCTAAATATCCCCTTTCCTGTTCAAAATCTGTTGCTATTATAACATGGGCATCCTGCACTTTACAGGGGTATTTTTTTTTGTTATAATGTAGCGTATTGGTAGTTACTGGAAACATAGCATGCAAGGTAAATCTTGTTGCCATTCACAGCTATTCATCCATCATGGGATAGACCTTCTGCCTTCGGCACAGATGTTGTTAAAGCAGCGGCGTCTGTCTATATTCCGTTTCGGTTCGTGCTGAACAGACGCCCGCCGAATGTCTAGCACCTTATGATGGCTGTGAATAGTAACAATATAATGCATATGATATGGAAAATTAGGAGAAGACATATATTATGAAGAAAAAAAATATTGCAAAGATGTTTTTTATAAGTTTGCTAAAGTCTTTGATCTGCATTGCCATTGTACTGGGAGTGGGGTTTATTAGTTATAAGATTTCATATTCTATTTTGTCAAAAGACGGAGGAATCGCCAATTCAGATGTAGATTCCCTGGCTGATATCAAGGCCGAAGCCACCACGGATGACATTTCCCGCAATTTAATATACGTGTCTGATGAAAAGAACAGGGTTACCCATATTATGCTGGAAATCTGCAATAAGAAAACGCATAATATGGATTATGTAACGATTCCGGTGAAGGCAGACTACACGATTCCCTCTGTGATGTATCGGAAACTTTGTCAGGTGAATCAGGAGATTCCCCAGGTAATCCGCCTGGCGTCCCTGAAAAAGTATTTTAGCAGCGAAGATGATGCGTATGGATATGGCGTCCTGATTTTTGAGAAGATGCTGGGGACGGATATCAGTTATTATACTGCCATTGACCAGACCACCTATGAAAGCCAGTATGAGGAGAAGAAGGTGAAGGTGGCATATAAGACGAAAAGCGATATCAATAATACGCCGGGACCGGATGGTACTACGCCGGAGTCGAATACCACGCTTAAGACAAAATTAAACTTATCTATTCTCAGCGATTCCTATAAGAACCAGTTGCAGGATTTGGGCGGGGATGAGGAGAAGATTGCTGACTATATCAAGGATCAGTATGAGAGGGTTGCCTCCAATCTCACCCAGTATAATAAAATAGGATATGTGGAAACCTATCAGAAATTGAATGTGAATTTGTATCACTACTGGGGGATTCCGTGTACTTATGCCGACAAGGTTTATTCCATTGATGGAAAAGCGGCAAAAAAGGCATTGAAAGTACTGATTGACAATGATGTGACTTATACCCAGCCCCAGGATTTGTCTGTGCTGAACAGGATTTCCGATCGCGGCGCCTCTTCCAGCAGCGTGTCTACAGCGGAACCTTCTGACGGGGATGGGGAGAAAAACAGTTCTAAGAAGTTAAAGATTCGCATTTTGAATGGCAGCCAGATTGCCGGGCTTGCTTCTGCTACGAAGCAGAGGCTGGAAGAGAAGGGATTCAAGATCGCGGATGTTGGAAACTATACGGATGAAACTTTGACTACCACGCGAATCGTGGTAAGCAAAAAAGGTCAAGGAGGGGATTTAGAGGAATATTTTGACGATCCGAAATTAACAGTAGGCGATGTGGCAGAGGGTTACGATATCGAGATTATTTTGGGAACCAGGGATGCCAATAGTTAGGATAGGAATATGCAGACTTCAGTAAAAATAATGGACATTGACGTGGATATGATTTCCAATGATGTCTTTATACAGAAAATCAATGATTATCTGACCAATGAGAAGTTGCAGGTGATTTTCTTCGCATCTACGGAGATGCTGAACCGGGCCACTCAGAAGGCGGAATACCGGGAATTAGTTGAGATGGCGGAATTGTTCCTGCCAGGAGAAGAGGCACTGCTCAGTGCGCATCATGGGGAAGTGCTGGAGGCGGGAGATATGGTGGTGAGTTGTCGCAGTTTCGGGCTGGCGCTAGAAAAATTAAAGAAAGAAAATCGCACGATCTACATTGTCTCAAAAAGTGATCCTGATGTGGAACTCCTTGTGTCATATTGCAAGGAAATGCAGCCGGAATTGAAGATCGTTGGTTCTTGTGCCTATTCTGACGGCATGGACGATGTGGCCATCGTAAACGAGATTAATAGCCATGTGCCAGATTTCTTGCTGGTTGATTTGGAAGTGGGAGTGCAGGAGCAGTGGATTATGGATCATGTGTCCCTTTTGAATGCAAAGTTATGCGTGGCCATCGGAGGCGTGGCGGGGTTGATTCTTTCCCGGCAGAAGAAAACGCCGGAATGGGTGGAGCGGTTCCACATGGGGGAACTGTACCGGAAGATGGTAAAAGAGCAATATGTAAAAAAAGGTTTGCGGGCGCGTATATTTCGCAAGAAGGTTGTGCAATATAATAATATGACGGAAGAAGAGAGAGGAAAGAGTGAAAAATAATTTTTCAGAAATGAGGTAAATTATGAAAGACGGATAGTTTTACCGGTCAGGAGGAGATATGGGAAAGTTTTTGTTGGATATGGCGAAAATCTTTCTTGGAACATTGTGTATGGCTCTGGCAGTCAATCTGGTGTACGAGCCTATGGGAATGGTGACAGGAGGGGTTTCGGGATTGGCAATCGTCATCAAGGAACTGACAGGGGATTTGGTTCCCGGCGGGATTCCGGTATGGCTGTCCAATATCACGATTAATTTGCCCATATTTGCTTTGGCGTACTTCGTAAAGGGGAAGCGGTTCCTGGCATACACATTTATGGCGAATATCATATTTACCGTGTTTTTGGGAACGCTACCTATCGTAGCGCTGCAGGAGAAGGATTACTTTTTAGCCGCGGTTACGGGAGGCATCCTGACAGGAGTGGGGTTGGGCATCGTATTTGCCACAGGCTACTCCACGGGGGGGACGGATCTTTTGGGGATTATCCTTCACCAGTGGCGGAAGGAAATATCTGCGCCTACGATACTGTTCTTTATTGATGGCATGGTGATAGCCACGGGCATGTTCCTCTTTGGCGTATCCGTAAGCATTTACGCCATACTGGCGGTTTTTCTCACGTCAAAGGTGATGGACAGCATTTTGTCTGGTCTGAAGGTGGGAAAACAGATTTGGATAGTCTCGGAGAACTATGAGGAGATTAGCCAGGAAATTCTGGAAGAACTGGAAAGGGGCGTGACTTGCCTGGCTGGAAAGGGGATGTACAGTGGACGTGAGCGAAATGTTCTCCTGTGCGTTGTGGGAAGGCGGGAAGTGGTGAAAATCACTCGCCTGGTGCGCAGGATTGATCCTGATGCCTTTGTAATTCTTCAGGATGCCAGCGAGGTGATGGGCGAGGGATTCCAAAAAATTGAGTGAAAAAGAAGAATCGTTGTGAAATATGACAATGATTTTATACTACAGGTAATTGTTTGTGAGTTTTCTACAGATTTTTTCTGGAGAACTTAAGAATTCATTGGAAGAATTGAACGAAAAAAAATTTATCTATACGGTTTGCACAAAAAGATTTTAATTTCTTTGGCTATTTGTGCTATGGTCAAGCAGGGTTCTTTCGTGTACTATACTGTATAGAGAAAAGCGTAGTCTTTGACTGAATAAGTCTGCGGCTATAGCAATTAATGTCAGTGCCATATGGCTGGCGAAAAATAACAAATATTTCAGGAGGATACATACTATGGCAAGTTTATCTTTAAAAAACATTTGTAAGACTTATCCAAACGGATTCGAGGCAGTAAAGAACTTTAATTTGGATATTGCTGACAAGGAGTTTATCATTTTCGTAGGCCCTTCAGGCTGTGGAAAATCTACTACTCTTCGCATGATTGCGGGTCTGGAAGAGATTACAAGCGGCGAATTATGGATTGGAAATAATCTGGTGAATGATGTGGAGCCTAAGGACAGAGATATTGCGATGGTATTCCAGAATTACGCTCTGTATCCGCATATGACAGTTTATGACAACATGGCATTTGGTCTGAAATTAAGGAAAACTCCAAAGGATAAGATTGACAAACTGGTGAATGAGGCTGCAAGAATCCTCGACATCGAGTCTCTCTTAGACCGCAAGCCGAAGGCTCTGTCCGGTGGTCAGCGTCAGCGTGTTGCCATGGGTCGTGCGATTGTCCGTAATCCTAAAGTCTTCCTGATGGATGAGCCTTTGTCAAACTTGGATGCGAAGCTCCGCGTGCAGATGCGTATTGAGATTTCAAAGATTCATCAGAGCCTGGAGGCAACAATTATCTATGTAACCCATGACCAGACGGAGGCTCTTACCCTTGGTACCCGTATCGTGGTTATGAAGGATGGCATCATGCAGCAGGTTGCTTCTCCTATTGATTTGTATACAAAGCCATGCAATATCTTCGTTGCAGGGTTTATCGGTTCTCCTCAGATGAACTTCATCGACTGCAAGGCAGTGGGCGAGGGAAATGATGTGAAACTTCAGTTTGGCAAGTATGCTGTAAAACTTCCCGAAGGCAAGGCTGCTAAGCTGGTAGAGGGCGGCTATGTGGGCAAGAATGTGGTGCTTGGCATTCGTCCCGAGGACGTGAAGGATGAGGAGATTTATATCAATGGTGGTACAGACAATGTGCTGGATGCCAAAGTCAGGGTGTATGAGATGCTGGGTGCAGAAGTATTCCTGTACCTGACGGTAGAGGGACATGAAAAGGATGTGACGGTTCGTGTGAATCCTCGTACGACGGCTCGTCCTGGCGATACGATTAAGATTGCTCTTGATACCAGCAAGATTCATATATTTGACAAGGAGTCTGAAAAGACGATTACAAATTAGTGAGATATATTTGCTACCATTTTTGAATATTAAAACCAGACAGCAATGCTGTCTGGTTTTTTTGGTGAATATATACGATGGGGAAGGGGGAAATAACTTTACATTTGGGCAAAATGATGATAGAATAAATTTGTATGTGCTTTATCGTATGAAGAGATGAATGGCAGTGATTCGTAATGATGCATAAGGGGCAGAAGATTTTGTTTAAGCGCGCTTCGGAATATTCGACTGGAGAGTGAGGGAGAAGGAAAGAATAGCGTTGGAGGGATGATATGATTTCAAATCAGGTGTTGCAGACAACAATAGACGGGCTGAAAAATATAACCAGAATTGATATTTGCGTAATGGATACGGAGGGGAAAGCCCTTGCTACCACTATCAATAATGTGGAAGAATATGAGGAAGCAGTGATGGCTTTTGTGGATTCGCCGGCGGACAGCCAGGTACTGCAGGGATACCAGTTCTTTAAAGTATTTGACGAGCATCAATTGGAGTATGTGATTCTGGCAAAGGGAGATTCGGATGATGTGTACATGGTTGGGAAATTGGCAGCCTTCCAAATTCATAATCTCTTGATTGCCTACAAGGAGAGGTACGACAAGGATAATTTTATAAAGAATTTATTGCTTGACAATCTGCTGCTGGTGGATATTTATAATAGGGCGAAAAAGCTGCATATAGAGATTACGGCCAGGCGGGTAGTTTTTTTGATTGAGACCAAGTATGAGAAGGACACCAATGCGTTGGAGACTGTCAAGGGCCTTTTTGCAGGAAAGAAAAAGGACTTTATCACCCAGGTGGATGAGAAGAACATTATCGTGGTAAAGGAAATGCTGGAAAACGAGACCTATGAGGATATGGAGAAGACGGCGAAGGTCATACTGGATATGCTGAACACGGAGGCTATGACTTCTGTCCATGTTTCCTATGGCACTATCGTGAATGAGATTAAGGACGTATCCCGGTCGTACAAGGAAGCCAAGATGGCATTGGACGTTGGGAAGATCTTTTACAGCGACCGCAATGTGATTGCCTATAGCAGTTTAGGAATCGGGCGGCTGATTTACCAGCTTCCCATGCCTCTGTGCAAAATGTTTATCAAAGAGATTTTTGGGGAGAAATCCCCGGATGATTTCGATGACGAGACTATCGCTACCATCAATAAATTCTTTGAGAATAGCCTGAATGTGTCAGAGACTTCTAGGCAGCTGTATATCCATAGAAACACGCTGGTGTATCGTCTGGATAAGTTGCAGAAGAGTACCGGGCTGGATTTGAGAGTGTTTGATGATTCCATTACATTCAAGATCGCCCTCATGGTGGTGAAATACATGAAATATATGGAGAATTTTGAATATTAATTATTAATGTTACTATTCACAGTCATAGAGAAAGAAAGATACTGGCTCGTCAAGCTTGCGTGTAAGAGACAGTTCGTTCTTTCTCTATGAACTGTGGAAGCTGTTCATCCCATCATAAGGTGCTAGACATCCAGTGGATGTCTGTTTAGCACGGACCGAAACGGAGTGTAGATAGCCAGAGTTGCGTTAGCAATGACCGATGCCGTAGGCAGCGGGGCTATCGCATGAGGGATGAATGGCTGTGAATAGTAACACGATAGAGAAAGATGCAGTATATGAGCCTCGGTCTGTCCTGGGAGGGATGGGGCGGGGCTCTTTGTAGATAAGGAACTGTATATTATGGGCAGTTCCTAAAATGGAGAGTGGAATGCAGAAGACAAATAAGATGATTGAGCTGCGGGAGGTGAGCGTCACCTACCCCGCCGGCACGGAGGCTTTGAAGCAAGTGGATATTTCTGTGGAGAAAGGGGAGTTTCTCTTTGTGGTGGGAAGCAGCGGCTCGGGAAAATCTACTTTGATCAAAACCCTTTTGGGCGAAGTGAAAACTTCTTCGGGAGGAATTTGCGTGGCAGGAGCCAATCTAAGAAAGGTTAAGAGAAGGGAATTGCCTTTTTATAGAAGGCGTTTGGGAGTGGTGTTTCAAGAGTTCCGCCTTTTGGATGACCGGAATGTATTTGAGAATGTGGCCTTGGCTCAGAGGGTAATAGGAGTGAGTCGTGAGCGTACTAAGAGAAATGTAATGTCCATGCTTGAGATGGTGAGCCTGGAGAAAAAGGCTAGGATGCACCCTAGGGAACTTTCCGGAGGGGAGAAGCAGAGGGTGGCCATTGCAAGGGCCATGGTGAATCGCCCTGAGATCTTGCTGGCAGACGAGCCTACGGGAAATTTGGACCCGAAAAATTCTTGGGAGATTATGGCGCTTTTGGAGGCCATGAACCAGTTGGGCACTACGGTGATTGTGGTGACTCACAACGACGAGATTGTAAATCAGATGAAGAAGCGGGTAATTGTGCTAAATAAGGGACATGTGGTAAGGGATGAAAAGCAAGGAGGATATCAGCAGTGAGGACCTTTCGTTATGGCTTTGTGCAGGGGATAAAAAGCATCTGGCAGAACCGTATGTTTTCTCTGGCGGCGATAGGCACCATGGTGACCTGTTTGTTTATGCTGGGACTTTTTTATGCGTTGGTGGCTAACTTTCAAAATATGGTCTATCACGCAGAGAGTAGCGTGGGGCTGACGGTATTTTTTGACCAGGGAGTTGAGGAGGAGCAGATTGCCGCCATAGGGAAGAAGATTCGCGCCTGCAAGACGGTGGAGAAGGTGAAGTACATTTCGCCGGAAAAGGCTTGGGAGAATTTTCAGCAGGAGATGTATGGGGAGGAGGATCTGAAAGATACCTTCGGAAAGGACAATCCCTTGAAAGATTCGGCTTCCTTGGAGGTGTATCTGTCGGATGTGTCAAATCAGGAGAGCATCACTCGGTTTATCCAAGAAATTGACGGTGTTCGGAAGGTAAATGGTTCCAGTGCTGTTGCCAATGGGCTGAGCAATTTCAATATGCTGGTGGCCTATGTGTCTGCCACGATTATCATTCTGCTGCTGCTGGTGTCTGCATTCCTGATTAGCACTACGGTGGCTATGGGAATCCGGGTGAGAAAGGATGAGATTTCTATCATGCAGTATATTGGCGCAACGGCTTCCTTCGTGCGCATGCCTTTCCTGGTGGAGGGAGTGATGATTGGCATTGTGGGGGCAGTGATTCCGCTGTTGCTTTTATGGGTAATGTATGAGAGGATGATTCGTTTTCTTCTGACGCATTTTTCCGTACTTTCAGAGTGGCTTGCCTTTGTGAGTCCGGAAGAAATATTTCGCAGGCTGATTCCCCTTTCTCTGGGAGTGGGCATTGGCATTGGTTTTTTGGGTAGCGTTTTGTCCGTGAGGAAGCATTTGCAGCGATAGAGCATGGTAATTTTGCAAGAGCAAAGAAATTGTGCAAGGTACTTGGAGGCATCTGTTTGCTGTGTTGGCTTTGTGCCGAGAGAGGAAGGGCATATGAGAAAGAAAATTTTTGGAATCTTAGGATGGATTCTATGGCTGTCTGGGGCGGTTCTGATTGCCAGCGGCGGGGAGGGCTGTATGCTGGATTGTGTCAATCCGCCAAGTGTTCGGGCGGCGAAGTCTTCCAAAGATATTCAGAAAGAAATTGATGACCAGAATGAGAGGCAGCAGTCTGCGGAGGAGGAAAAGAGGCAGCTGGAGAAGGAGATTGCGGATATGGAGTCGGATAAAAAAGATGCCCTTTCCTATCTCAAAAGCCTGGATGATAAGCAGCAGGAGTTGTCGGAGAGGATGCAGGATAACAGGGAGGGCATCCAGAGTGCAAAGAAGAAGGTGAAGCAGCTGCGTCGTGAGAAAAAGAAGGCGGCGGCAGAGAAGAAAAAGCAGTATGATACCATGAAGAAGCGCATAAAATATATGTATGAAAATGGGAGCGAGGGGTATCTGGAGTTGCTGGCTGGCTCCCGCAGCCTGTCAGAGTTGTTTAACCGGGCGGAGTATGTGACGAAGGTGAGCAGTTATGACAGGAACCTTCTGAGAGGATTTCAGAAACTGCAGCGACAGATACAGAAGGCAGAGGATGAAATACAGAAGAATCTGAAAACTCTGACGAATCGGCGGGAGAGCCTTCAGGTAGAAGAGTCTTCTATGAATCATCTGATGGCGAAGAAGGAGCAGGAGGTTAAGAGGGTTCAGAATTTATTGGACAATAAAAGTGATGCTTTGAAGGATACGGAAGTTCTCCTGGCCAGCCAGGAGGAAGAACTGGAGAGGATGATGGCAGCCCAGAGGGCGGCGGCAGAGCGGGAGGAGGCGGCTAGGCAGGCCCAGGCGAAGAAGGAGAAGCAGGATAAAAGGGACAGCCAGAGCAAGTCGCCAGGCAAGAAAAACGATGGAGATCATAATGCGGCAACTTCTGCTCCAAATAGCCAAAGACCTGGATCTACAGGGGGCTATTGCTGGCCCTTGGCCGTTTCAGGAAGAATTTCCTCTTATTTTGGAAATCGTACCTCTCCCACAGCGGGAGCCAGTTCTTATCACAAGGGAATTGATATTTCAGTTCCAGTGGGGACTGGGATATTGGCGGCAAAGGATGGTTTGGTTGTGACGGCCGCATATTCTTCTACGGCTGGGAACTATGTAGCGATTTCTCATGGAGGTGGCATTTATACTTATTATATGCATTGCTCCAGCCTGAATGTGAGCGTGGGACAGCAGGTTGCCAAGGGGCAGAAGATTGCCCAGTCGGGAAATACGGGGATATCCACCGGTCCTCATTTGCATTTTGCGGTGTTTGCCGGGGGGAGTTATGTGAACCCGCTAAATTATGTATCCCAATAATGAGTGATGAAGCCTATTAGACGAAAAGAATTAGTTTTGCTACCAATTTGGTAGAGAAAGGCAGATTAAAATGTGATATAATAAATACTAGACTATTTATCTTGCAAGTTGCTTCGCAACTTGGGTTATGCCGGAAACCATGGCATGAATTATAATATAATGATAAGCGGACCGAGCAAGCTTGCTTGTGAGGGCGCAACAATATCATGAACGCAGTTCATGATATAATGATAAGGACCGAGCAAGCTTGCTTGTGAGGGCGCAACAATATCATGAACGCAGTTCATGATATCATGATAAAATGAATAGATGGGATTGGAGAGAGCAATGGATAAGAAGTCGTTTACGAAGGGAATGTTGCTGGGCACTTCTGGAACCCTGCTGGTGGCAATGGTATTGGGTCTTGCCCTGGTGCTTACTGGGCGGGTGGGCGTTCCAGTATCCTCCCGGGTAGAAGGAAATCGGGACTTGCGCCAGAAGGTGGAGCGGAAGGCAAAGGAATTGGAGACCTATATTGACAGGTATTTTCTTGATCAGATTGATGGCGATCGGATGGCGGATTCCATTTATAAGGGAATCATTGATGGACTGGGAGATACTTATGCGGCTTATTATAATAAGGAAGAGTTCAAGCAGATACAGGAGTCTACCAGTGGGATTTTCTGTGGCATTGGTGCTTATATCTCCGCAGATACCAAGACAGGAATCGTGAGCATCGTAAAACCTATGAAGAATAGTCCTGCCGAGAAGGCTGGGGTCGAAGCGGGGGATTTGATTTATGCCGTGGATGGCAAAGAAGTGACGGGCATGGAGATCTCCAAAGTGCAGGCTCTGGTTAAGGGAGAGAAGGGCACGAAGGTGGAACTGACACTGATTCGGGATAACCGTCAGAAGAAGGTAAAAGTTACCAGGGATGAAATTCAGGAGGATACAGTGGCGTATCAGATGTTGCCCGGGAAGATTGGATATGTGCAGGTGACCAGTTTTGAGCAGGTGACGCCAGAACAGTACAATCAAGCTATCAAAGCCTTGGAGAAGAAGGGGCAGAAGGGCATGATTATTGATTTGCGGGATAATGGCGGCGGACTGTTGGATGCGGCAGTATCTATGGCAGATCGTATTCTGCCCAAGGGATTAGTAGTGTACAGCAAGGATAAGGATGGAGAGAAGCAGGAATTTTTCGCGGAGGATCAGGATGAATTTAAAAAGCCCTTGGTCATTCTGGTGAACGAAAATTCTGCCAGTGCATCGGAGGTATTCTCTGGTGCCATTCAGGATGAAAAGGCGGGGACTTTGGTTGGCACTCAGACATATGGAAAGGGCATCGTGCAGAGTATGTTTGATTTGGGAGATGGCACGGGACTAAAAATGACCACGGCGAAATATTATACCCCCAAGGGAAGGGATATACATGGCAAAGGCTTGACGCCTGATGTGAAGGCGGAGTTGACTGAGGAGATTAGCACCCTCTCTGACGGAAAGACGAAAGTAGACAGCCAGATGAAAGCCGCCCATGATTATCTGATGGAGCAGTGCAGGTAATTATAACAGTTGTTAAGTTCTGTCATTTGGCATAAGATGTTTGACATTTTGTAAATAAATAGTATAATAAAGTAGAATTAGATGTAGATAGTAACAATAGAGATACTTGATAAAGGAGGGTTTTCTATGAAAAGAAAAATGATGTTGTCAATGTTGATGTTTTGTGCGGTTATGATTTTCCCTTCTGCTCAGGCTGATGCTAAGAAGATTTCCAGTTCTGGGGCTGCCTCCAGAAAAGCGCGTTCCCTGATTAAGGGCGGTACCGTGACAGAGGTAGACCGTGACAGGGAAGGATCAATGACGGTATATGAAGTAACCCTTGTGAAAGGAAAGAAAAAGTATGAGGTGAAGTACAATGCAACCAATGGGAAATTGATTTCCTATGAGTGGGAGCGGATTGGCTTCCGGCCATCCAGGGGGACATATGTGTCTAAGAAGAAGATTAAGAAGTTGGCGTTGAAGCAGGTGAAGAAGGCGAAAGTGAAAAAGTTATTTTTGGATGTTTCTGACGATGGAGACGATGAGTACGAAGTTGACATGAAGAAGGGACAGAAAAAGTATACGCTGGATTTTGATGCCTTTAGCGGGAAATTGGTTTCTTACAAATGGAAACTGATTGTAAAAAAGAATAGTTCCTCCAATAAATTCATTGGAATCACCAAGGCTAAGGCGATTGCCAAGAAGAAGGTTCCTGCTGGCACGGTGTTTGAGAAAGTGGAATTGGATAAGGAACATGGGCGTTACGTCTATGAGGTTGAGATGCGAAAGGGGCATATGGAATATGAGATGACCATAGATGCCACTAGCGGGAAGATTTTGGAGTTTGAGAAGGATTACGATGACTAAGGGATTTGGGAAATTGCCCTCAGGCTGTACAGAGGAATCTGTGCGGCTTGGGGGTATTTTTTTGTTAAGCCACTGAAGGAAGGTTTTTTGGTTGGGATGGAAGAGAAGGTTGCTATTTGATACAAACGTCTTTCGAGGTGACGTGGAAGGAATAGGCGTAAGCAAGTTGTGGAATATTACCATTTGTAGTGATATAGGCGTCAAGTGACGATTTATGTGTAATAAATAATGCTTTTGGTGATATAGCGAAAAGCAGCATGCCAGTCTGGCGTAAAATTATGGAAAGCAGGAGGAGAATATATGAGCAATCATTTGAAGGGGGAGAGCAGTCCTTATTTGCTGCAGCATGCGGAGAATCCAGTGGATTGGTATCCCTGGTGCCAGGAGGCGTTTGACAGGGCCGCACGGGAGGGGAAGCCTATTTTTCTTAGCATCGGGTATAGTACCTGTCACTGGTGCCATGTGATGGCCCGGGAGAGTTTTGAAGATTCGGAAATTGGGGAGATTTTAAATAGAAGTTATATTTGCATAAAGGTGGACAGGGAGGAACGCCCTGATATTGACAGTGTGTATATGGCAGTGTGCCAGGCTTTTACCGGACGGGGCGGATGGCCCATGAGCATTTTTATGACGGCGGACCAGAAGCCCTTCTTTGCGGGGACATATTATCCGCCTCATACCAGGCAGGGAATGCTTGGGTTTTATGAACTTTTGCAGACAGTAGAAGGGCGGTGGAAGGATGATAGGGAAGCACTTTTTTCTACTGCGGATGAAATCTGCTCCGCACTGAATCGGTCAGGGGATGTCGCTGGTGATGCGGAAGGGACAACGCTGAAAGGGAGTGGCGGAACGGGGCTGTCTTTGCAAGCATCATGGGAGGATGGGCAAAGCCAGCATTCCCTAAAACTGGTTGAGAGAGCGGTAGAGGCTTTTCGGAAGTCCTTTGATGCTGAATGGGGCGGATTTGGGGATGCTCCCAAATTTCCTTCTGCTCATAATCTCCTGTTTCTGATGGTTTACTGCAAATTGCAAGAGGGAGGAAGCGGCAAAGATATTGCAACCATCCTTGGCATGGTGGAAAAGACCTTAGACGGCATGCGGCGGGGCGGGATATTCGACCAGATTGGCTATGGCTTTTCCCGATATTCCACGGATCGATATTTTCTTGCGCCACATTTTGAGAAGATGCTGTATGACAACGCATTGCTAATGATGGCTTACAGTGTAGCGTACCATGTGACGGGTAAGGATAAGTATCTTCATACGGCGGAGGAAACGGCTCAGTATCTATTGCGGGAAATGACTGATGGGGAAGGTGGGTTCTTTTCGGCACAGGATGCAGACAGTGATGGGGAGGAGGGAAAATTTTACCTGTGGGAGGAAGAGGAAATTTGCTCCGTATTGGGAGAAGAGAGAGGCAAGGCATTTTGCAAACATTATGATGTAAGCCGTCAGGGAAATTTTGCTGGAAAAAATATTCCAAATCTATTGAATGGAAATGATATCACGGATGATTTCCAGGAGGAGAGGGAGAAATTGTATTTGTACCGCAGAGAGCGGGAGCATCTTCATCTGGATGACAAAATACTAACTTCTTGGAATGGTCTGGCAGTTTGCGGGATGGCCATGCTGTATCGTGTCAGCGGAAATGATCAGTATCTTATGGCGGCGGAAAATGCTATGCAATTTATTGATAATAATTTGTCAGAGGGGTTGCAATTATTTGTGGGATGCCGCAATGAAAAGGCTTTTGTGAATGGTTTTCTGGAAGAGTACGCTTATTGCGTGGCGGCACTTCTTTTCTTATATGATGTAACTGCAAGGGAATCGTATCTTCGGCGGGCGATGGAACTGTGTCAGGAAGCAGAAGAGCAGTTTGCAGATGATAGAGGAGGGTATTATCTTTATGGATCTCAGAATGGCCGTTTGATTGCAAGGCTGAAGGAGACCTATGATGGAGCCATGCCCAGCGGGAATTCTGTTATGGCATACTGCTTGGTCAGGCTTGCTAAGATTACTGGGAAGAATAAGTATATTCAGCGGGCGGAGAGGCAGTTGGCCTGGATGTCTGGCATGGCAGAGGAATATCCGTCAGGGCATTGTCTTTTTCTGACAGCGATTCTTTTATGGATGGCGCCGGATGAGAAAATTACAGTGGTTTTGGAGGAAGGGGCCGGTGCAGGAAAAATCCTGAGAAATCTTTCTCTGTTTGCCCAAGTGCAAATATTAGAGCAGGAAACGGCCGAATACAAGCGTTTAGATGGAAAGACCACATTCTTTGTCTGCAGAGACCATGTCTGTCTGCCACCAGACAATTGTATAAAAAGTCTAAGAAATATTAGTAATGTATAAATTACTAATATTAATAATACTAATTTTATGTTGATTATATATAATTCCTGTGTTATATTAGACTTGTAGAATGGAGGTGGATATATGTTTGTTGGCAGGGAATGGGAAATAAATTGCCTCAATAAATTATATGCCTCTGATAAATTTGAGTTTGCAGTTATATATGGCCGCCGTCGCGTGGGAAAAACTGCACTCATTAATCAGTTTATTCAAGGCAAGAAAGCAATTTATTTTATGGGAGTGGAGAGTAATTCTAAGCAAAACTTAGAGAATTTTAGCAAAAACATTTTTGAATATGGCATAGGGATTCAGGCGGAGTCGGCGTTTCTTTCTTTTCAGGCTGCCTTGGAATGCGTGTTTGATATGGCAAGGGAGGAACGCTTGATTCTTGCCATTGATGAGTATCCCTATGTTGCCCAATCTTCCAAGAGCCTTGCCTCTGTCTTGCAGCTTTTAATTGACCAATATAAGGATACCTGCAAGTTAATGCTGATTCTGTGCGGTTCTTCTATGTCGTATATTGAGGAGCAGGTGCTGGCTTATAAAGCGCCTTTGTATGGCAGGCGGACGGCGCAGATGAAGGTTCTGCCTTTTGGGTTTGCAGATGTATGCCATTATTTTAAAAATTTTTCTAGCGAGGAGCAAGCGCTTGTTTATGGAATGGTGGGTGGTACGCCTCAGTATCTGCTTCAATTAGACGATCGCTTGAGCGTGGAGGAAAATATTAAGAATACTTTCTTAAATCCCTCTTCTTCTCTTTTTGAAGAGCCGGAGAATCTGCTGAAGCAGGAAGTGCGTGAACCGGCACTCTACAATGCAATCATCACGGCGATTGCCACTGGTGCTTCCCGCATGGCAGAGATTTCAACAAAAGTTGGCGAGGATACCAGTGTCTGCACTGCATATTTGAAAAACTTAATGGCGCTGGGGCTGGTACGAAGAGAAACGCCATATGGTGAGAAGTCTTCCCGCAAGTCTCTCTATGTCATTGCAGATAATATGTTTCGGTTCTGGTATCGGTTTGTGCCAGAAAATAGTTCTGTGATAGCCCGCGGTGCTGCTGATTTGGCTTATAAGAGAATTGCGCCGCATTTATCAGATTATATGGGAAAAGTATTTGAGGAGATTTGCAAGCAATATCTTTGGCATTTGTTGCTTAGCGGGAAATCTCCGGTAGAGTTTGGCGGTCTTGGCCGCTGGTGGGGAACTGACATATCTACTCATAGCCAGACGGAAATAGATATCATGGGAGAGCAGGACAAAAATGTTGCGTTGTTTGCCGAGTGCAAATGGACGAATGAGAAAGTGGATGTGGGCGTTTTGGAGACGCTGGCAAGGCGTAGTCGCATGTTCCAATATCAGAAGGCGCAGTTGGTATTGTTTGCAAAAAAAGGTTTCACAAAGGGATGCCAGGATGCGGCAGATGAGATGGGGAATGTAATGCTTGTAACATATGGGGAGATTTTGAGGGGCATGGATGCAGGAAAGTAAGCGGGTAGATATCACTGATTTAATGTAATGTGTAGGCAGGGGGGATGCCTATTGCGCATATGGCTTCCCTTGACAAATCGTCCTGCTCATATTATGATAATATGCGTATGTTTAATATGATGGCGAAGGCACGAGCCTTGGGAAAAACGTGCATCAGATACAGATGGCATCACGAAGCTTCGGCTTTCGTCCTGATGGGGCGGAAGCCTTTTTGATAAGCAGTTGCTATTCATGGTTTTAGGGATGATTGCAGGGGAGATGAATCATTGCAGATAGCGGCGGTAAATAGGAAAGGAAGGAAGAACATGTACGAAAAAGTATCTACGGATCTGAATTTTGTCCAGAGGGAAAAGAATGTGGGAAAGTTCTGGCGCAACCAGAAGATTTTTGAAAAGTCGATGAAGGCAAGGGAGGGAAAGCCAGTCTATACTTTCTATGACGGGCCGCCCACGGCTAACGGAAAGCCCCATATTGGCCATGTGCTGACTCGCGTCATCAAGGATATGATTCCTAGGTATAAGACTATGAAGGGGTATATGGTGCCTAGGAAGGCGGGATGGGATACCCACGGGCTTCCGGTGGAACTGGAGGTGGAGAAGCTTCTGGGACTGGATGGAAAGGATCAGATTGAAGAGTACGGCATGGAGCCTTTTATCAAGCAGTGCAAGGAGTCCGTGTGGAAATATAAGGGCATGTGGGAGGATTTCTCTGGGACGGTTGGCTTCTGGGCGGATATGGACAATCCCTATGTGACCTATGATGATAATTTTATTGAGTCCGAGTGGTGGGCGCTGAAAGAAATCTGGAATAAGAAGTTGCTGTATAAGGGCTTTAAGATCGTGCCATATTGCCCTCGCTGTGGCACGCCCCTCTCTTCCCAAGAGGTGGCTCAGGGGTATAAATTAGTCAAGGAGCGTTCTGCCATCGTGCGCTTTCAGGTAGTGGGGGAGGATGCCTTTTTCCTGGCATGGACTACTACGCCCTGGACGCTTCCCTCCAATGTGGGGCTTTGCGTGAATCCGGAGGATACTTATGTGAAGGTGAAGGCGGCGGATGGCTATACCTATTATCTGGCAGAGGCTCTTCTGGACAGCGTGCTGGGAAGCCTGGCAGATGAGGAAAATGGCGTGAAGGCCTACGAAGTGCTGGAGACTTATACGGGCAAGGATTTGGAGTATAAGGAGTACGAGCCCCTTTTCCAGTGTGCGAAGGAGAGGGCGGAAAAGCAGCACAAGAAGGGATTTTTTGTGACTTGCGACAGTTATGTCACTATGTCTGACGGTACTGGCATCGTGCACATTGCGCCGGCCTTTGGCGAGGATGATGCCAATGTGGGGAGGAAGTATGACCTTCCTTTCGTTCAGTTTGTAACGGAGAAGGGAGAGATGAGCGAGGAGACGCCTTTTGCCGGACTGTTCGTGAAGAAGGCTGACCTGGAGGTTTTGAAGGATTTGGAAGCCAGGGAAAAATTATTTGCGGCACCGAAGTTTGAGCATGATTATCCTCACTGCTGGAGGTGCGATACCCCGTTAATCTATTATGCTAGGGAATCCTGGTTTATCAAGATGACGGAGGTGCGGGATGACCTGGTGCGAAACAACAATACTGTCAACTGGATTCCTGACTCCATCGGTACGGGCCGCTTTGGAAATTGGCTGGAGAATATTCAGGATTGGGGCATTTCCAGAAACCGCTACTGGGGAACTCCTCTGAATATCTGGGAGTGCGAGGGATGCGGAAGGCAGGAGTCTATTGGCAGTCGGGAAGAACTGGCGGAGCGCAGCGGCAACCCGGAACATGCCAAGGTGGAGCTGCACCGTCCCTACATTGACGAGGTGACTTTTACCTGTCCTGACTGCGGCAAGGTGATGCGGCGGGTTCCGGAAGTGATTGACTGTTGGTTTGACAGCGGGGCGATGCCCTTTGCCCAGCACCACTATCCCTTTGAAAATAAAGAGCTGTTTGAGCAGCAGTTCCCGGCCCAGTTTATCTCTGAGGCGGTGGACCAGACCCGGGGCTGGTTCTATTCTCTGATGGCGGAGTCCACGTTGCTCTTTAATAAGGCTCCCTATGAGAATGTGATCGTGCTGGGGCATGTGCAGGATGAAAATGGGCAGAAGATGAGCAAATCCAAGGGCAATGCCGTAGATCCCTTCGAGGCGTTAGAGAACTATGGCGCCGATGCCATCCGCTGGTATTTCTATGTGAATAGCGCGCCATGGCTGCCGAACCGCTTTCACGGAAAGGCAGTGCAGGAGGGACAGCGGAAATTTATGGGTACGCTGTGGAATACCTATGCGTTCTTTGTGCTGTATGCCAATATTGATGGATTTGATGCCACCAAATATGCCCTGGAATATGAAAAACTGTCGGTAATGGACAAGTGGCTGCTCTCCAAACTTAATAGCACGGTGAAGGCGGTGGACGAGAATCTTGCTGCCTACAAGATTCCTGAGACGGCAAGGGCATTGCAGGAATTTGTGGACGAGATGAGCAACTGGTACGTGAGAAGGTGCCGGGACCGTTTCTGGGCCAAGGGCATGGAGCAGGATAAGATTAATGCCTACATGACGCTGTATACTGCTCTGGTGACAATTTCCAAGGCGGCAGCACCTATGATTCCGTTTATGACGGAGGATATCTACCGCAACTTGGTTTGCTCCATTGATCAGAATGCGCCGGAGAGCGTGCATCTCTGTGACTTCCCAGCAGTGGAGGAAGCATGGATTGATGCGAAATTGGAAGCAGATATGGAAGTTGTCCTGGAGGCGGTGGTATTAGGCCGGGCATGCCGGAATACTGCCAATATCAAGAACCGCCAGCCTATTGGCAAGATGTTTGTCAAGGCAGAGGAGGAACTTTCCCAGTTCTATCTGGATATTATCAAGGATGAACTGAATGTGAAGGAGGCAGAGCTGACGGAGGATGTTAGCACTCTCACCACGTACAATTTTAAGCCCCAGTTAAAGACGCTGGGCCGCCGCTTTGGCAAGAATATCAATATGGTGAAGGAAATCTTGGCGAATCTGGATGGCCAGAAGGCGATGGCAGAATTGAAGGATAAGGGAACGCTGACGATTCAGGTGGAGGGCAACGATGAGGCTCTCGCCGAGGAGGATCTGCTGATTGAGGCGGCGCAGATGGAGGGATATATTTCTGATACCGACCATGGGGTGACGGTGGTGCTGGATACCAATCTGACGCCGGAACTTTTGGAAGAGGGCTTTGTCAGGGAAGTGATCAGCAAGATTCAGACCATGCGGAAGGATGCCGGCTTCGAGGTGATGGATCATATCCGAGTGTCCATGCAGGACAATGAGAAGGTTCGGGACATCGTGCAGAAAAATGAACGCTCCATCATGGGGGACGTGCTGGCTGACGAGATGGCATATGACGGGGCTGCGGGATTTACCAAGGAGTGGAATATCAATGGGGAGAAAGTCACCTTGGGCGTGGAAAAGAAATAATGGGGAGGGATGAATGAAAAAAGAGCATAGGCAGAAGAGAATGCTTTTCCTTGCCGCGGCGTGTGCAATTATAGCGGTTGCCGCGGCGGCACTCTATGTGCCGAGCCTATTATCGGATCAAAACAATGAAAAAGTTCTCCAAGAGCAGGCCGATCGAAAAAGCAGGAAAGAGGGAGTTAGACTTTCAGAGAGGGAGGAGGATCGGGAGTCATCTGTTCCCAGGTCGGCACAGCTAATCAACCGTGCTGGAAATACCTTGGAACAAAGAATCCAGCCGCCAGTCGGCTACCAGCGGAAACAGGCAAAGTCAGGCAGTCTGGCTGCTTTTTTGCGGGGATATCCTCTTAAAAAGCACGGAAAGCCAGTGCTGTTGTACAATGGCGAGGAAAAAGGGAATCAGGATGCCCATGTCGCCGTCTTCAAGCTTCCCATGGAAAAGGAAGATTTACAACAGTGTGCTGATTCCGTCATACGGGTATATGCAGAGTACTTTTGGCATTCCGGGAAGCGGGAACGCATTTCTTTCCGATTTGTGGATGGCTTTCAAGCAGAATATGAAAAATGGCGCAGGGGTTATCGAATCCAGACGGGAGACAGGGGTTCTTCCTGGGTGTCCGGCGGCAGGTTGGACGGCTCTTACGGGAACTTTAAAAAATATCTTCGGATGGTATTTGCCTATGCCAGTACCCTTTCTCTAGAGGAGGAATCCAAAAAAATCAGCCTCTCCAAACTGGATGTGGGAGATATTTTTTTGAAGGCGGGCAGTCCTGGCCATGTTGTGATGGTGGTGGATATTTGTGAAGATGCAGCGGGGAGAAAGGCGTTTTTGCTGGGGCAGGGATATATGCCGGCACAGGAATTTCATTTACTGAAAAATCCTGCCAGGGAAGATGATCCGTGGTACTATGTGGACGAGATATCCTATCCCTTTTCTACCCCGGAATACGACTTTGGAAAGGGGAGCCTTAGGCGGCCGCAATATTAGGAACTCGACGTTCTTCGGCTCATTTTTGTTTATTCCTCCATTAGTTCCATTAATTTCTTCCAGGATGTTACTGTCAAAATAGTTTCATCTTCTGGGCTTGCAGTGTCAATAGCCCCGGTATACCATACGGGAAATAGTCCGGCGTTGGAAGCGCCTTTGATATCGCATTCGTACTGGTCGCCGATATACCAGACCTGGCTGGGTTTCAATTCCGCCTTTTCCAAAGCCAGATCAAAGATTCTTTTATTGGGCTTGCGAAAAATATAATTGCTTGAGGTGATCATAAATTCAAAGCTATGCTCCGGCAGCAGCCGATGAATGCGGTCTGCCACCACAGACGGGGCATAAGCAATATTGCTGATCACGCCCGTGCGGATTCCCCTGCCTTTCAGATATGCTAGGAAATCTTCGATTCCTTCCGTAGGAACGCCCGGTGTGGCGGCATCCCAGAATATCGTATCAATTTCGGAATTGCTTAGCCCGATTTCTATTCCAAGAGACTCGTAGAGATAAGGGGTAAACATGGTATTTGGTATCTCCGTCTGCAATAAATGCTTTTTCTCGGGATCGAATCTTCCAAACTCCTGATTGATTTCATTAGCCTTCTCTTGGATCTGCTCTGGGGATAGGTGATATTTGTTTCTCGTGGCATGCTGCAAGACGGCTTCTGTTCCCTTTACGCCGTCAAATTTCTGCTCCGCCACTAATGTTTGGCCATAATCAAACAGTATCATTTTGGGTATGTTCATATTGATATCTCCCCCCCGTATTTATTGATCTATACAATTCCTATAGTTCTCTCTTGCACAGTAATCCTACATCTCTTTATATACTATCATAAAGGGATGCATGGTGCAATCCAGTATCGTCCTCACTTATAACTGTATTTTCAATCCGTCATACGCAAAATGTATTCCGTTCAATCCTCTCTCCAGTCTGATATAATCGTCATATGATTTTCCCCAGTCTTCTTCTAAATGTGTAATAATAACTTCTTTGATCCCATGCTGCTTCCGTATCGTGTCAATCTCCTCTAGAGTAAATAGTTCTTTTCTCAGCGGGTTATCTTCATTTAATACAAAGCCATTTTTTAATTTGTCTCCGACTATTGTATTGCCAATAATTAAAACATCTGCACCTTGAAATTTCTCTGACTTTGGAAACGGCTTTACATCACACGGGGCATAAATTATTTTTTTGCTGTTAGAGCAAATAATAAATATAGCCACATGTTCTTGTTGATTTACCGGAACCAGTTGGATCAAAATACTGTCTTGCTTGAAAACACGAATTGCTTTTGTGCATGCAAGACCTTTTGCTTCATAATATGCAATGGATGAGCCATACTTCGTGCCTTGCATTTTAATATCTTCGAGAATGGCAGGTAAAGAAGCAATTCCTATCGGATTCTTCGGTTTCTTTCCCAGCGAATCGGCAAGCCAATCCATTTTTAATTGTTCAATCACACGCATTCCCATCGTGTGATCGGGATCGCAATGACTGTATAAAATATGTTCAACCTTCTGTATGCCGGAATTATTCAATGAAGCATTGATATCTTCTGGCGTATCAATCAATATATTCACATCTTCGATAAACAGGCTGCATCCCGTTCTTGCATAAGGAAATCCTTTCTGCCGCGCTTCTGTACATACACGGCAGTTGCAACATGCCCTTGGCGTGCTGACGCAACCGCCGGAGCCAAGTATGATTACATTCATATTCTGTTTGCCTCCTTTTACTCATACAAAGTTTATCTTTTCAGAATTTTCAATATCCATTGTTATAATTGTCACGGTAACCGTTCCTCCCCCTTGCTTCTGTTATTTTTTCTGAATTTTTCCAGCCGAAAATGCTGCTCATCATCCAACTCCTTTAACCCATTTTTATATTCATATCCCTTTTTCCGATAAAACTCTACCGCTGTAATAGATGCAGGGATTTCTATTCTTTGTGCCCGTAAAAACAGCACATCGGATTCAAGCGTGTCAATGATATAGCTGCCGATCCCCTGACCATGAAATTCCGGCAGTACAAAAATAGTAAGCAATATGCTTTCTGTAGGGCTTCCCCAGTAACTTGATATGGAACCAACGCCCACAATTTTATCTTCAATCCAAAATACATACACGTTTGCGTACTTTGCCAAGCCCCTGAACCAATTCGCATCATGGCTAGCTGCGAGCCCTGCAATGGCTTCCTCCCCATAATCTTTTACATTGACCTCCTTGAAATTTCTAACAATCAGATTGACAATTTCTTCTGCATCTTCTTTCTGATAGGGCTTGACAATGACCTCGTTTCCATTTAATAATTTCATAAAACGCTCCTTTCCAAACAAAAAATGCACGAAACATACAATATGTCCAGTGCACTTCTAAAATGGATCGGATATTACAAGCATTCTATAAAAATTATGACTTACACCTACCGATTTATATGCACAGACATATCAGACCTACCTGCGTAACTGTGCATCCAATCGGAACACAATTACTTTTAAGTACGTCTGTAATACATGTACATATCATTCATTGTAAAATGTAAGTTCTGCATTTCCATGTTCTCCTAAACTTTTTTAACAAGTTATCATAATTCTATTTATATGTCAAGAAATAATATTATAAAAAAGCCCCCATTTTCTGTTCATCAGCTGTAACTGTGAATAAAAACAAGATGATTTTTAAATGCAATCTTCCGACCTCCTGATTTGATTTTCCCAATCTTATAGCAATCATAATGCCTGCTCATCTGGCTTGCCACTTCTTTGGCGGCATCCCTATCGGTGACAATGCAAAGCCCCACGCCGCAGTTAAAGGTGGAGAGCATTTCCTTCTCATCAATATTGCCCATTTTTTTGATATAGCGAAATAGAGGAAGGGCTTTCATCTTGGCGAGGTCGATCTCGGCGCACAAGCCGTCAGGGATGATCCTGCTAAGGTTTCCCTCTATCCCACCACCAGTAATGTGCGCCATGCCATGGATATCATTCCTGCATGTTCCGCTGCCAAAAGTGCTGCAAGTTTGCCCTGTTGCCTGCTGCGGGATAATGGACTGGATGGCATGATAATATGGTGCATGCGGCTTCATAATCTGTTCGATGAAAGTTTCTCCCTGGATTTTGTCCAATTTGATTTGGGGCATTTTTTCCATCAGCAGTCGGATTAGGGTATATCCGTTGGTGTGAAGGCCATTGGATGCCACTGCGAGTACGGTATCACCCTCGCGGATTTGCGTGCCATCAATGATATTGTCCTTAGACACGATGCCGGCAATGCTGGATGTGAGAATATAAACCCCCTTGCTCACCACCTCCGGCTGAAGGGAAGTTTCCCCGCCCACCAAGGCACAATCATTTTCTCGGCAGGCATCTGACATTCCTTTAATGAAAGACTTAATCGTATCTTTTTCTGCATTTCCGCAAACAATGGTATCTAAAACGGCTAATGGCTTTGCTCCCATGACGGCGATATCATTTACTAAGTGATTGATCATGTCATGGCAAATGGATTCGCTGTAGCCATATTCCATTGCCAGCTTTTGCTTTGAGCCGGGTTCCTCGGATTTTAATACAAGAACCGGATGGGGCATATCTGGAAAATGAATGTCGTATAGGGAGGCAAAGGGGCCCAGGCCGTTCAGAACGCGCCGGTCATCTGTTTTGAGGTACATGGCCATCTCTTTTTTGATCGCATCCGTGTAGGAAATATCTATCCCTGCCTTACTGTAGGAAAAGGTTTCGCTGCTTCGGTCCTGTCCCATGAGAATCTCATCTACAGAACTGCCTAGAATGTTGGCCAGGTCTGCAAGAATCTCTACTGTTGGCAGCGTGCCGTGTTCCCATTTTGAGACTGCCTGGAATGATACGTTTAATTTCTTCGCCAAGTCTGCCTGCGTCATTCCCAGTTGCTTTCTCTTGTCTGTTATAAATGCAGATATTTTTTGATAATCCATCATCATGATCCTCGCTTTCCCATATTCTAAATGCGTTTTTCATACTATGAACGGCAATGCCGTAAATAGTATGAAATCGTAGTTGCTTGGTTTTATTTTAATGGGAAGGCAGGGAAGTTGCAATCAATGAATGATGGACTTCATACAGGGAAATTCAACTGGCAGTGGAATTTCTACACATTAAGCAATATCTGCATTGTTTTGATATGTACCTGCGATACATCTGCTAATGAACTAAAAAACCGCCCTATAATAAAGGCGGTTGTCACTGCTTACGAGCAATAGCACTATAAGTCTACTTCCTTTCGCTTCCAAATGTTTTCCATTCACCTTCGCACGTGCCCTGTATTTGTACTTTTTCTTTTGAATCATTTCCGAGGATATGGTCGAAGGAATATTTCTTGTCAATCAATAAATATTCCGTGCCATGCCGAATGCATTGCTCCAGCACTAAGCGATTGTCTCTGAGCGCATTCTCCAGCGTGCAATTCTCATCTTCTTTGCGGTTTTCAATGACGTTTGCATATTTTTTGATATCATCGAAATGATTTTGGATATATTGGTCGCTCATTACAAGGCAATAAAATTTGATGTTATCCAGATAGTCCTTTTCAAAATCCTCTGCCCAGTCAAATGGTATATAGCACCCTTCTACAATGAGGTTTTGCCTGTTTTCGATGGCAGTTTTGACCATTTCGCGAACGATGGGCCATAAATATTCTGTCAATATCTCATCCCTGCTCATGGGCGTCAGGTCTGTATTGCCACTTCGGATTAGCCCCATTTTCAAGTGATCTATGGACAGATATGGAAAATGATATTTTTCAAGAAGTCTTTGGGCAAGGGCGGTCTTGCCTGTGTGGGAGGCGCCCGTTATTAATATAATCATATTTACCTCGTTTCTGTATTGCATCAAATTACGTCAGTTGATGTTCCAACACGCATATTGTACGATATTGTCCCATATAAGTCCATATTTTTAATTTTTTTTGTATTTATTAAAAAATTTTGAATTTTTTGCACCCAATCGAGATTTTATTTCGTTGTATATAGTAGAAGGGTTAATAAAGAAACCGAAATGAGAGGAGAGGATGCCTATGAAAGATTGGAAAGAAGCAAAATATTGGCAGAGGAAGGGAACTGGCAGAAGGGTTATCTTGGCCGGGCTGGCCTTGCTGATTGCAATGATGGGGTTGGTGGCTGGCATGATGAGGCCTGGCGGAAAATTATGGCATATGGTGTCGGCACAGGAAACCTATCGGACATGTAGGCTAGGGGCGGGGCAGTATTGCAGCCGGGCCAAGGAACCCCAAAAGATTAATTATTCCGAATTTCAAACAATGTGTTTTGCCCGCGAGCCTGTTCGCAGTTACACCAGCGTTCTTTTTGAGCAGAGATTGAAATTCATAGTATATGGGGAGATAGAAAGAATCAAGAATTACGTGATTGAGGGGGATTCTATGCGAGATGGGAAAAAGGTAAAGCCAGTGCCCTACTACTGCCATGTTATTACGGTTCGGGTGAAGCGGGGCATCTATGGCGGCCTTGACGAGAATCAGAGGGTGAACCTGCTTTGCAGGTGGAAATATGAGGAGAGGGATGACAGTAGCGAGAGGGATTGGGAATATCTGGATAAGGGGAAAGAAGCAATCTTTCTCGTGGAGGGGAATGCGGCGAGGATACAGGATCAGGAAAGAGGAGAGAGGATAGACATTCTGGGGAAGATTCCCCATGAGAGAGGGAGCCGAATCGTGGAATGCAAGAAGTTGGAAAATTTGGGAGGCATCGAAAGCAAAGAGGAAGCGGTTGCCTATTATTTGGAACATAACATCGTCACAAAGCCTGAGAAGTAGGTTGGCGGCACAGGTAGGGAATCGGTCTCGGGAAATGGGGGGTAGAAATGAAGGATAGAATCAGAGGGTGGAAAAATGCTTTGAGGATGGGAGGCATGGAACGCAGATGGGATGGGTTGACCTAGCTAGGCAGGAGGAGATTGCGGAGGGAGATCATGCGCTGTTCTTGGTGGAGGGAAATGCGGTGAAAATCCGAGACAGGGAGAAGGGCGAGACAATTGATATCCTGGGTCAGGTGTTTGGCCACCTGGGGGGCTTCGTGGTTGAGAGCAATGTGTATGAACATTTGGACCGCCTGGACAGCAGAAAGGAAATCGTTTCCTATTATAAGAAACATAATTTAATTAAGAACTAAGATGATGCGCTGGAGGAGGACTAAGGAACTAAGATGGATGTGCATTTTGTAGACCTTGCTTCCTGTTGCGAGAAAGGGGGATGTTGGAGTAGAATTGTAGAGGAGGCGAGGTGGCCATAGATTTGCATTTCGTGCATGGCCGTGGGGAAGATCTATGGGCGGAAATGATATGAATGGGAAGGATTGCTTGTGAAAAATAGAAAGAAGACGGATGCGTGGGAGGAAAGCGCAAGGAAGAAATTGGAGGAGATTTACCGAGTGCATGGTGCCTTGATGTTGCAGGTTGCCATGGGAATACTAAAGCAGACCCAGGATGCGGAGGATGCCTTGCAGAACAGCATTATTTCTATGGCAAGGCATATGGATGCAGTGGGAGATGTATCGGATTATAAGACGGTTTCCTATGTGTGCACGGTGGTAAAGCATGCCGCTATAGATATTTATCGAAAGAGGAACAGGGGGCAGTTATCCTACGAGGAGTTGCTGGAGGGGCAGCAGGATCAGTGCGATGTGGAGGAATTGGTGTGCGGGGAAGAGGGGGTCGGGAGGATTGTGGAAGCCATCTCAAATTTGGAGGTGGTACACCAGGAGGTGCTTTCGCTATTTTATTTGAATGAACTGTCTCCCAGGGAAATTGCTGACGTGCTTCAGAGGCCGTACAACACGGTCAAGTCGCAAATTCATCGGGGGAGAAAGATATTGCAGCAAAGTCTGCAGATGGGAGGTGTGATATGAAAAAAATATTTTCAAAAAAGGAGAAGGCGATTCGCCAAGCATTTCAGATATACGATTCAGCGAAGGTTAAGTCGGCTGGAAGGCGTCAGGGAGAGGGATTGGGATATTCTGAAGCACCTGGTGCCGAGATGGAACGTTATCTGGAAGGCTTTGAGGAGAGCAGGATGGAGGATCGGATTTGTCGCATGATAGAAAAGTTGCCTATTGAGAATCCCAAAAGAAAGGCGAGGAGGATATGGGTCTGCGGCGTGACGGCAGTTCTTCTCTGCGTGCTGGCAGGATGCGTGGTGCATTACGTGAAGCAAAAGCCTGTGCGGATGACCAGGGCGTTGCAGGAGGTATACAGGACTGCGGGAAAGCGTACGGAAGGACAGGGCAATTCCTTCGTCACCAGTCGGGGCGTCATGTATCAGTATTATTTCCTGACCCAGGATGAGGAGGATCTTCTGACCAAGAGCGGAATCAGTTATCAAAAGGCAGAAGAAATAATTGCAGACGATTTTCAGGAGGGATTGCAGGCGTACTGCATTTCAGGAAGAAAGAGTCGGCAGTTTATTTTGCTCAGGGATTGCAATCAGCAGACTTGCCTGGGGAAATTTATCGGATATAAATATTGGCGTAGCCAGGCGACCATTCTTGATTCTGAAAGTACTGAAAAAATGTATGGCATGGGAGATATCCTGGAAAAGGTGATGGGCATAAGTTCCTCTGAGGACATTCGTTCCGTCACGCTGGAGCGAAGTCAGGCGGTCAGTAAAGAGGAGCCGGACAAAATGGTAGCTATGTGGACGGGAAAAGAGGATCTCAAGTGGATGTACGATTTCTTTGCAGGGCAGAGCCTGATTTGGTCTCCTGCCCCCGAGGGCAGAGAAACGGGAGAGACGGCAGAGGAGAGGAAGAAGTATATGGAAGAGGGGATGGCGGTAACTTCTGGAAAGAATTTGCGCCATTGGAAATCCCAGGTTCTAAAACAGATTCCGGAACAGGCATTTTATTTGGAAATAGAGAATCAGAACCGGGAACTGCTGGTCTTGGGGCTTTTGCTGGAAGGCGACCGGGCAGAACTGTGGCTGGAGCCTCTGGCGGAATGGAGCAACATGCCATTATTATCGGGGGAAGCCGGACAATATTCTGGAATAACGCAAGAATTGTCCCAAGCAGACGTGAGGAATGGAGTGATTTGCCTTTCCGAAGAGGAGCAGAGGTCATTGTCGGATGCCTTGAAAAAGGTGCTGGATGATTCCGCAGATTAAAAAAGGTGCGAAGCTTTGCAAAGCACGAAAATGCCTCGCCATGCAAAGCTTCGCACCTAAGAAGAACGGTGCTAGACATCCAGTGGATGTCTGTTAAGCACGGACCGAAGCGGAGCGTAGAAAAAACAGCGTTCTTCACATTGAAAATACAAAGAAGTTTCCTATGCCTTAAAAAAGGAGTGGCTACTGATAGAGGGAGCTATCAGTAGCCAAAATGAAAAAAATGAAAAAGAATCTATCTCAAACATAAACTCGTAAGCGTTTTTATAGATAAAGAAATAATTAATGTTTTATCTTTATCTTATAAACATATTATACCCATAATTTGTGAATGGAATTTGTACTAATTATAAAGTATTTATAAACTTCGGGAAGATATCATAAACTTTCCCTGTCGAGAACTGTCAGTTTACAAAAAGACAGTTTTTTCGCCATGTTAGCCAGTGGCTATTTTTTCTTTATGTAAAAAACTTTGTCAATTAGTATTTTTTCCTGCTTGGTGGCATCTACTGCATGAATGCGGAAACGATAAGTTCCTTTTTTCAATTTTCCAAAGCGAATCTTTCCGCTCAGTTTTTTGACGGAGTAACTTTTCGCCTTTGGAGCCGCGCTGGCTGAAACAACTGTTTTCCCCCTTTTGCTCAGGATGGAGACGGTCACCTTCTGAATTTTATAATTGGAGGAGACAGTTCCAGAGAAGGTGAAAGCGGATTTCTTTTTCAGGTTGCTGGGAGCCACGCAGTGATCCAACGTCAGCATGGAGCGGGAAGTTTTTTTGAATTTCCATAACTGGCCCGCCCGTTCTGCCGTGTTGCTCGTATAGGCAGCATTTCCTACTTGGCATGTCTGTCCGATAGACAGATGCCTGGCAGTTTTTGCGTTGGTGATGCGCATGCCTCCAGAATTTAGATAGGTAATTCGCCATAGTTCCAAGGAATTTCCCTGAGCTTTCTTCTGGGTGGGCGTTCCGTTTGCATGTATTTTCCCTATTGCATCTTCTTCTGTCAGGGCTTGTCCGGAATGCAGGAGAGACAGGGTGTAGTAGCCGTTTCCCTTATAGGTGACAGAGAATTTTCTGTTGTATTCAGAATTGCTGTTTATCAATTGGAGGGTGGCATTTTCTTGGAGATTGTTGTTCGGCACGCCTAGCACCTTGTTTTTAGACGTGGGGACGTGAATATAATAAATGCCATTCTCAACCACCTTCTTTGTGTCGATAAACTTAGATAGAACATCGCTGTTTTTATAATTGCCAAACATAGCGATTGCCTGTACCTTGGTGTTTTTCTTGACGATGAAGGGCTTTGTATATTTTGTGGCGTTTAGCGTGGGAGTTTTTCCATCAGTGGTATAGTAAATGTCGGCTCCCTCTGTGGGGCAGGAGAGGGAAATTCTCTTGCCGCCAATGATTGTAGTCTGGGTGAGAGTTGGGGTCTCCGTCTTGCTCTCCATGGAAATGACGCAAGTCTTATATCCCAGCGTCCAGTAGGAGAAATGATAGTGGGGATCGTTATATGCATTGATGCGAGGCTTGCCTGCCCGGGTCTTGTCCACGCAGATGGCACAGTGGCCCCAGCCGCCGTTAGTCCAGTAAAAAATGATATCGCCAGGCTTTACTTGAGATGCCTTGGGAGAATAAATCACTTTATACCCGCTTTTCTTCAGATAGGAAAATAGCATGTTGGATACTCTCCATGTCAGGGAAGTTTTCTTCTTGCTCTTCCAGTACCAGGTACTGTCCATAGGAAGCCCTCCCTCTTTCAGGCATTGGGACACATACCCGGCACACAGGTCTTTGCCGTATTTTTTGCTGTAGCGCACTTTATAGGATTTCCCCTTCTTTTTGAAGCAGGAATTGGCATAGTCAATCGCTTTGTCTGCCGAATAAGGGTCTCCCGGTTTGGCAGCGGCACGTTTTCCAGAAAGCGGGATGCAAATGCAAAGCATGGACAGAATTAGTCCGCCTAATGGAAGTAACTTTCTCATCTTTTTCATATCATCGTACCTTTCCGCTAGAACAATCTCTATACTTAACGCTAAATCGTGTCTTTGTGGGCGCGACAATCCGACTATCAGAAAAGCCCTTCATTCCCACATATTATCACGCAATAAAAGGCTGCGGATGAAATTTGAACTGCCATTTGCAAGTTGCTATTCATCATACAGCCTTTTCATATTACCATATTTTTCTAAATTTGACCATATTTCCTTAAGATTTCATGGATGCGTTCTGCCGGATTCAGGAGTTCGCTGATGGACTGGTCGTGGTTCAAGGTGTCGATCAGTAGGGCGATATATTTGCTCATATCCACGCTGACATAGTAATCGCGGCTTAAAACTTCCTCGGGCTGATATACCAGATTGGTGGTCATGACTTTGTCAATCAGTCCGGCTTCGTGGGCGGCATCAAATTTCTCCATGCCGTTGGTAAAGAGGCCGAAGGTTGCTGCAACGAAAATGCGCCGAGCCTTTCTTCGCTTCAATTCCGTTGCCACATCAATCATGCTCTCGCCGGAGGAAATCATGTCGTCAATGATGATGACATCCTTTCCATCCAAATCAGAGCCTAGAAATTCATGGGCGATAATCGGGTTTCTTCCGTCCACGATTCTGCTGTAATCTCTCCTCTTATAGAACATGCCAATATCAATGCCCAGCACATTGGCATAATATACGGCTCTGCCCATGGCGCCCTCGTCCGGGCTGATAACCATCATATGCTGCGCGTCAACCTTTAAATCCTCCACATGGTTCAGCAGCGCCTTGATAAATTGATATGCAGGCTGCACTGTCTCAAAGCTTTTTAACGGAATGGCATTCTGCACTCGGGGATCATGGGCATCAAATGTGATGATGCTCTCCACGCCCATTTGAGTGAGTTCCTGGAGAGCCAGGGCGCAATCCAATGATTCCCTGGCACTTCTCCGATGCTGGCGGCTCTCGTATAAGAATGGCATAATCACAGTAATCCGACGGGCCTTTCCTCCTACTGCCGCAATAATTCTCTTCAAGTCCTGGTAGTGGTCATCAGGGGACATATGGTTCGTCTGGCCGCATACGGTGTAGGTCAGGCTGTAATTGCAGACATCTACCAGCAGATAGATATCGTCTCCCCGAACCGATTCGTGGATGATTCCCTTGGCCTCTCCAGAGCCAAAGCGAGGGCATGCGGAAGTTATGATGAAAGAATCTCTGTTGTATCCTGCGAAGGAGGAAGCGGTGGTTTGCTTGCGCGCACGCTCCTTTCTCCACTCTACAATGTAATCATTCACCCTGTTGCCCATATCCCGGCTGCTCTCTAGTGCCAGAATGCCAAGAGTGCCGTAGGGAATGGTTTCTGCTAATTTGTCATGTCGTTTCATAATGTCCTCCATGTGGTTGCAAATAGTCGTGTGCTTGTTGCCTGTCTCCTGCTTATGTTGCCTTTTTGATTACTTTCTGGATGCGTATATCTTCCCCTACGATTTGCTTGAAATCATAGTACCCGATAAAGCGGGACAGAATGCGCTCGCTATATCGTTCCTGAATATCTGAGAAGGAAAGATTGGTGGAAATAATGGTGGAATGGTGATTGATCCGCCTTTCCTCGATGATGTAATAAAGTTGTGATGAAGTGAAGGCATTGGATAACTCTGTCCCCAAATCATCAATGATTAGCAAATCGCTGGCCAGAATATAGGAAATCTGCTCATTTGTCTCAGTAAAATCCTGCTTCTGAAACTTGTTTTTCTCTAAAATATCAAAAAGTTGCAGAGAAGTCAAGTAAACCACCGTGTGGGAAGTGTCTAATAATTCCTTCGCGATGCAGTGGGTAAGGAATGTCTTTCCCACGCCGGTCGGTCCATAAAATAATAGGTTTTCCTGGGTCTCATCAAAATGCCGTACATAATCCAGGCAAATTTTCTTGACCCGCCTGATGTTTTCCCTGGGCGTCAGGGAGAGGTTGTCATCAACGGATTCATCATCATAATATTCCTCCTGGAACTGGTTAAAGTTTTCCGTTTCCAGAATATTATTCAGATTAGAATTTTCGTATAATATGGTCAATTTAGCCTGGGTGAGGCAATGGCAGGGGGTGCCATCGATATATCCAGTGTCCTTGCAGTCCCTGCACTGGTAGATGGGGTCCAGATAATTTGCAGGATAGTTGTTTTCCCGTAGGATTTCTGCCTTTCTGGCCACCAGGGCGGCATGTCTGCTTGCGTACTCTTTCGCCTCTGATTTGGCCTGATCTGGCTTCAGCAACTCTAAGCGGGCCTGGCTTATTGAAAGCTCCACCAGTTTGTCGTGGATTTTTTTCAATTCGGGAAATCTGCGGTATAACTCCTCATATCGGTCATCTAGTTTCCGCTGGTTTCTAGTTCTGGTCTGGTCGTATTGGAACATAATGTCCCGGTATTGTGTGCTTGATATACCCATGTAAAATCTCCATTTCTTGATTTTGAGGACTCTTGAAAACCAAATCCTTAGGAAACTTCTCGCCTTTGATAATTTATTTAGCAAATTGCGCCTTTTTTACTCTGATAATAACAGTCGCTCCAGTTGGTTCATCTTTTCCTCTGGCATATTTCGCTGTGGAAAGTCTTGGAACTGATTTTTCTTTGGGGAAGGAGCGTGTCGGTAGTGGCTGGTGGGAGCGGCGTTAGTTTTGGATGCCATCTTTTCTGCATGCTGCTCATCGCATTTTGCCACATCCTGCAGTGATCTTACATGTTCTTTGTGCCAGTTCTTTAGGATGCCGTCAATGTATTTGAAATCTGGCCGCTGTATGGCCAGAAGGGTACGGTCGCATGCTTCCAGAATGACAGACAAATCCAGTTTCCACTCATCGTGCCAGCGTTTTACATACTGGCATTCGACGCTTGCCAGCGTCCGATTCAGCCCCAGGGCTTTTGAGATGGCGGTGTGGACGCTGCTGTAGTCGGTGGAGAACTTCTGGGCCTGTTCCGGGGTGGTGACATGATTTTCTGCCCAGGATAACGCTACGGCCTGAATATACTTTACATTGCTCTTTCCCAAGGAAATGCAGTAATCGTACAGATGCAGAATCAAGTCCTTGGAAAAGTGCAGCGTATCAAAAAGGTAGATCAGCAATTGTACTTCCACTGGCTTGACGGGACGATTAAGAAAGGTTTCCACGATTTGGCAGATCCAGGTAAAATCATTGTTGTCCGCCATTGCGCTGCTCTGCTCCGAGGTAACGGCGAAATCGGGCAGAGGGGATTGTGTCTGGGACAAGTCTGAAAGGTGGGGCCTGACATTAGCGTCCTGCCGGCAGAGGGCAGCCGTCTGTGCCTGGGCGTTCCCGGCCTGTGCCGTAGGAGATGATAAGTTTTCAGGCGTTTTTGCCACGGATCGCACCTCGGAAGAGGCTGGTGCCTCGTCCGGGTCTAAAAATTCTATGCCAACGATATATTTTTTGCTCTCATGCCATGTAATGCGGAGAAGATTTTTCTTCTCCCAGTGCTGCAATGCGCGGATAATGTCGTTTTCCGTGTTTTCCATTAGGTCTGCCAGGGATGAGATGGAAAAACCCAGCTGGCTTGACTGGATGCACATGGAAAGATATAGATATACTTTTACATAACTGCCATTGGCATCCAGCATATATTTTTGGATAAAGGAATTGCGGATAGATGTTGCTGCTGGAATTTTGTTTGAGCACATCAATATCTGATCCATGGTTTGTCCCTCCTTTGCATGGGCCGTATTTTTCTATGATTTAATAGTGAACAGTATTGTATCATAGTTTTCCTTTGTTGGAAATACCTGCCAGGCTGGGGAAAAATATATGAAAGTGTTTGTGGATAATGTGGATAATCTTTTTAAGGCTTGATATCACGGAACTTTCGACGATTTTATGGCAAAAAGTTATCCACAATATTTGGGAATGGTTCGCTCCGCAAACAATGTGGATAATGTGAATAATTATTTTGAAATGAGTTCTTCGCCGATGGCTACTACATTTCCTGCCCCCATAGTTATTAACAAATCGCCGTCAACACAATTTTTTAATAAAAATTTTTCCACGTCCTCAAATGTGGATAAGTAGATGGCCTCCTTGCCTAGCTTCTTGATTTCTTCCTGCAGCGTGCGGGATGAAATGTCCCCGGGATCTTTCTCCCTTGCAGCGTAAATGTCTGTCAGTATAAGATTTTCTGCTTGAGAGAGAACTTGGGCAAACTCTTTCAGAAGAGCCTTTGTTCGGCTGTATGTATGTGGCTGGAATACGCACCACAGGTGATTGTGGGGATATCTTTCGGCCGCATGCAACGTGGCTTGGATTTCCGTGGGATGATGGGCATAGTCGTCAATGACAGTCACGCCCTGGAAAGTCCCTTTTTTTTCAAAGCGCCGTTCCGTCCCCACAAAGGATTCCAGCCCGTCTTTAATCTTTGCCATGGATATTCCATAATATCGGGAGAGGGCAATGACTGAAAGTGCATTGGATACATTGTGCTCCCCTGGGACGCTGAGATGAATAGTATCTCCCGTGGGCTTTCCCTGGTGCACCAATTCAAAAATTCCTCGTCCGCTCTCATCGAATCGGATATTGTCGGCGCCGTATTCGGCACTGTTTTCCAGTCCGAACGTGATAACTTGGCAGGAGAGCCCTGCTGTAAAGTAATCCAGATCCGGTATGTCGGAGTTGATTGCCAGCACGCCGTCCTTGGGGAGGAGCCGGGTGTATTTGCGAAAGGATTGGCGAATGTCGTCCAAATCTTTGAAAAAGTCCAGGTGGTCTGCGTCAACATTTAATATGATTTCGGCCGTGGGGAAGAAATTCAGAAAACTGTTGGTATATTCGCAGGCTTCCGTGATGAAATTCTCGGATTTGCCAATGCGGATATTTCCGCCGATGGCATCTAGGATGCCTCCCACAGAAATGGTTGGATCTTTTTCGGCGGTGAGAAAGATGTGGGTGAGCATGGAGGTGGTGGTGGTTTTTCCATGGGTTCCGGAAATGCCAATGGCATTCTTATAATTCTTCATGACCTGCCCCACCATCACGGCTCGCTCCATCATGGGAATCCCCAGTCTTTTTGCGGCTGCGTATTCCGGATTATCCGGATGGATTGCCGCAGTATATACTATAAAGTCGATATCTTTTGTAATATTTTCGCTTTTTTGTCCATATACTATATCGATTCCCAGTGAGACAAGCCTCTCGGTAATATTGCTCTTTTGGGAATCGGAGCCTTTTATAGTAAAGCCGTTTTCCAGAAGCAATCTGGCAAAGCCGCTCATGCTAATGCCGCCGATGCCGATAAAGTAAGCGGTGCATGGTTTCTGCAAATTAATCTGATACATGGCTGTTCCTCCTATACATTGGGTTTCTCTCTGTTATGTTACCTTATACGGACGGAAAATACAATCCATAAATGGATTTTTCTGAAAGTCAGCGGGAAGTTTCCGGCGGGATGCGATATGCTTTTTTTCTGATTGGTGAAAATGGAAAGCATATGGACGAAAATGGAGTTTTTTGTGCGAAACGTCCAAAAAAATGAAGAAAAAATTAAAATATTTATGAAAAATATTCACATTTTTGGTAATTTATGTTATAATCAGACTATTCCAACAGTTAGGGGTGATTACGTGATTAAGAAAGAAATGATTGCGATGTTATTGGCCGGCGGACAAGGTTCCCGGCTGGGAGTTCTTACTGCAAATGTTGCAAAGCCAGCGGTGGCTTTTGGTGGGAAATATCGTATTATAGATTTTCCCCTGAGTAATTGCATCAACTCCGGCATCGACACTGTAGGCGTGCTGACACAGTATCAGCCGCTACAACTGAATACCCATATCGGTATCGGTATTCCTTGGGACTTAGATAGGAATGTGGGAGGTGTTTCCATTCTTCCACCCTATGAGAAAAGTACAAGTAGCGAATGGTATACAGGTACTGCCAATGCGATTTATCAGAATTTGCGTTACATGGAGTACTATAATCCAGACTATGTTCTTATTTTAGGTGGGGATCACATTTATAAGATGGATTACGAGGTGATGCTGGACTTCCACAAGGCAAATAAAGCAGATGTTACTCTGGCAACGATTCCGGTGCCGATGGAAGAGGCGAGTCGTTTCGGCGTGGTGATTACCGATGATAAGAAACAGATTCAGGAGTTTGAGGAGAAGCCTGAGCATCCCAGGAGCAATCTGGCGAGCATGGGCATTTACATCTTCTCGTGGCCTGTGCTCAGGGAGGCGTTGCTGAAATTGAAGGATCAGCCCTCCTGTGATTTTGGAAAGCATATCATTCCTTATTGCCATGAAAAGGGGGATAGGATTTTTGCCTACGAGTACAATGGATATTGGAAAGATGTAGGAACTTTGGGCTCTTATTGGGAGTCCAATATGGAATTAATTGATTTGATTCCGGTATTTAATCTGTATGAGGAATATTGGAAAATTTATACCAAGTCCGAGAGAATACCTCCTCAGTATATTGCCCCGGAAGCTATTGTGGATAAGGCGATTATTGGCGAGGCGGCAGAGATTTACGGCGAAGTGCACAACTCGGTAATTGGGCCGGGGGTTGTGGTTGAGCCGGGAGCTGTCATCCGAGATTCAATTATTATGAGCGCCACCACTATTGGTGCCGGCACGGTAGTGGATAAATCAATTATCTCAGAAAATGTCTCAGTGGGAGCTGGCTGCAAGCTGGGTGTTGGAGAGGAAGTGCCAAATAAGGTGAAGCCAGATGTATATGCCTTTGGGCTGGTGACGATTGGAGAGGAGAGCGTGATTCCTGACAATGTTGAGATAGGAAAGAACACAGCAATCTCTGGCGAGACAGAGGCATCAGATTATCCGGGCGGAAAACTTGCAGGCGGGGAAACTCTAATTAAGGTAGGTGACAGATAATGAGAGCGATTGGTATTGTGTTAGCTGGCGGAAACAACAGCAGGATGAGGGAACTTTCTAATAAGAGAGCAACTGCAGCTATGCCCATTGCAGGAGGCTTTCGGAGCATTGACTTCGTATTGAGTAACATGAGCAATTCGCACATTCAGAAAGTGGCCGTGTTTACTCAGTATAATGCAAAGTCATTGAATGAGCATTTGAATTCTTCCAAGTGGTGGGATTTCGGTCGTAAGCAGGGAGGGCTTTACATTTTTACGCCGACTACCACGCCGGAGAATAGTTACTGGTACCGTGGAACGGCGGATGCCATGGCGCAGAACCTTGGGTTCCTGAAAAGCAGCCATGAGCCATATGTGGTCATCGCATCAGGAGACGGCGTATATAAGTTAGACTACAACAAAGTTTTGGAGCAGCATATTGCGAAAAAGGCAGATTTTACCGTGGTGACTGCAAACGTGGAAGAAAAGGATGACCCGAGCCGCTTTGGCGTGATTCGCACGGATAGCGATGGACGCATTATCGAGTTCGAGGAGAAGCCGATTAATGCTAACAGTTATCAGGTGTCCGCTGGGATTTATATTGTGAGGAGAAGACTTCTGATTGAGCTGATTGAAAAGTCTCAGGAGGAGGAGCGTCACGATTTTGTAAAAGATATTTTGATACGCTATAAGAATGTAAAGAAGATTTATGCGTACCCGATGGAGGAGTATTGGAGCAATATCTCTTCTGTGGATTCTTATTTCAGGACAAATATGGAATTTTTGCAGAAAGACATCCGGGATTATTTCTTCAAGCAGTATCCGGATGTGTACTCCAAGGTGGAGGATTTGCCTCCAGCGAAGTACAATGCCGGTTCCAGCGTGAAGAACAGCTTGGTATCCAGCGGCTGTATCGTCAATGGCGAGGTGCAGGATTCCATTTTGTTTAAGAAAGTTTTTGTGGGCAATAATTGTGTCATAAAAAATTCGATCATTTTAAATGATGTGTACATTGGTGATAATACTTATATTGAGAATTGCATCGTAGAAAGCAGAGATACGATTCGTGCAAATACCAAGTATATCGGTGAGAATAATGAAATTAAAATCGTGGTGGAAAAAAACGAGAGGTACGCATTATAAGAATGGGCATTGTATATTTTTTGATGAGTTTCTTCCTATTTACTAGGGTGCATTTCTTTGGAAATGAAATATAGCCAAAGGGGGTTATGAAAAGTGCAGGTAACGGATGTAAGAATAAGGAAAATAACAAAGGAAGGAAAGATGAAAGCGGTAGTATCTATCACCTTGGATGATGAATTTGTCATTCATGACATCAAAGTGATTGAGGGAGAAAAGGGATTGTTCATTGCAATGCCCAGTCGCCGTACAGGTGATGGGGAATACCGTGACATTGCTCATCCGCTTAATTCTGAAACACGTGAAAAGGTACAGAGTGTTATATTGCAGAAGTATGAGGAGGTTCTGTCAGAGGATATGGCAGATGTGGGAGAGTAATCTTTCAGGAGAAGAAAAAAGTGTTTTTATATGAAAAGTGAGGGAGTTGTCCTGCGGCAGAAGGCCGCAGGACTTTTTATATGACCTGAAAAGTTACTATTCATGGTCATTTCTAGAAATAGAACAGAATCGTTGTGCTTGCACATAAGATTCTGGCTATTTTCTAGAAACTGACTGTGGAAGCTGTTCATCCCTTCATAAAATAGACAAAACCGCGTTAGCGGTGGCCGATGCCGTTAGGCAGCGGGTCTATTGCATGAGGGGATGAGCGGCTGTGAATAGTAACACCTGAAAATTGATTGGCGTAAAAAAAGTGCTTGCAAATTATTCCAAAGTATAGTAGAATAGTTCATGCTGTGACATTGATAGCTTTGAAGCGCGAGGTTGCTGCAGTATTTGCAGGTTTTCCGTGGAGCGAATGTCAAGTTAGGAAACTGGCGACAAGTCACTGTACAATTTTATGATTCTGCGTTGGCAGAGGGGAAGGTTCTGCGATTTGTGGATAGCCTTTGGCGATATTTGAGAGTGTCGGCGAGGTTGTTCATTGATGTAAACCAATGTAGGACACGCCCGGTTAAGTGTACAGTCACCACTTGTTCCGCTGTGATGAGCAGGCATGGGAATACCCAGATCAGTAATGCCTGCAGCAGGCTAAAGCCTGTAACAAGCGAAAAGGAGGCGGCTTTTTTTATGGCAACAAATGTAATGAGAATTACTCTCAAGGCGTATGACCACAATCAGATCGATCATGCGGCAGGAAAGATTATTGACACGGTAAAGAAGACGGGGGCGAAAGTTAGCGGTCCTGTACCTCTTCCGACCAAGAAGGAAGTTGTTACGATTCTTCGTGCTGTTCACAAGTACAAAGATTCCAGAGAGCAGTTTGAGCAGAGGACGCATAAGAGATTGATTGATGTGATTGCTCCTACGCAGAAGACCATTGAGGCGTTGACGAAAATGGAAATGCCATCTGGTGTTGCTGTTGTGTTGAAGATGAAGGAAAAATAAGATGGTTAATCCTTAGGGTTTATATAAAAGCTATCTCAGGATAGTTCGAGTTTTTGGTTTACGGACTTGCACATTATAGACCATCTAGGATGAATATAGTCTCGGGCGGAGCCCGAGCCATTGCAAAAACGCAAGGGCAGCGTTTTTGAGAATGATATGGCGAGAGCGAAGACGGAGAATATATTCCGCTGTAGATTAACAGGAGGTGCATTAGTATGAAGAAGGCTATTTTGGCTACGAAGATTGGCATGACGCAAATCTTCAATGAGAACGGAGTTCTGACTCCGGTGACGGTTCTCCAGGCTGGTCCTTGCTATGTGACGCAGGTGAAGACACAGGAGAATGACGGTTACAGTGCGGTGCAGGTAGGCTTTGTTGATAAGAAAGACAAGATTATCACCAGAGATGCCGCCGGCAAGAAGGAAGTAAAGAGAGCGCATGGCGTGAACAAGCCCATGCAGGGACATTTTGCAAAAGCAGGTGTTTCCGGAAAGAGATATCTGAAAGAATTTAAGTTTGAGAATGCGGAAGAGTATACTCTCGGCCAGGAAATCAAGGCAGACATTTTTGAGGCTGGTGACAAGATTGATGTCAGCGGCACGTCAAAGGGTAAAGGTTTCCAGGGCGCTATCAAGAGGCACGGCCTTCACAGAGGACCTATGGGGCATGGTTCTAAGTTTCACAGGCATGCAGGTTCCAACGGTGCTTGTTCTGATCCCAGCCGTGTATTCAAGGGAAAGAAAATGCCGGGACACATGGGTGCCGTGAAGGTAACGGTCCAGAATCTTGAGATTGTCAGGGTGGATGCGGATGAGAACCTGATTCTCGTGAAGGGCGCAGTTCCGGGACCTAAGAAATCTTGCGTATTATTGAGGGAATCTGTTAAGGTTGCGAAATAATTCTTTTGGAAAGGAGGAACACACAGATGGCTAACGTATCTGTTTATAATATGGAAGGCAGCGAAGTTGGAAAGATGGATTTAAATGACAACGTGTTTGCTGCCAAGGTAAATGAGCATTTAATGCATATGGCTGTTGTACTGCAGCTTGCGAATAAGCGCCAGGGCACGCAGAAAGCCAAGACTCGCTCAGAAGTGCGTGGCGGTGGCAGGAAGCCTTGGAGACAGAAGGGAACAGGTCATGCGAGACAGGGTTCTACCAGGGCGCCTCAGTGGACTGGCGGCGGCGTGGTATTTGCTCCCACTCCCAGGGACTATTCCTTTAAGATGAATAAGAAGGAGAAGGCAGGGGCAATGAAGTCTGCCCTCACTTCCAGAGTGAATGAGGAGAAATTCCTGGTGCTGGATACTCTGAAGTTTGATGAGATTAAGACAAAGAAGATGGTATCCGTGCTGGATGCGCTGAAGGTAAAAAAGGCACTGGTCATTCTTGACGGAGAGGACAATGCGAATGTAGCCCTCTCGGCAAGGAATATTCCTGGTGTTCGCGTGGTAGCTGCAAATGCGATCTGCGTATACGATATTTTGAAATATGAGACGGTTGTCACCACGAAGAATGCTGTCTCTAAGATTGAGGAGGTGTACGCATAATGGCAGATTTGAAGTATTATGATATTATCCAGAAGCCGGTTATCACGGAGAAATCCATGGCGGCAATGGAGGAGAAGAAGTACACGTTTCTGGTGCATCCCGATGCCACCAAGACTCAGGTGAAAGAAGCGGTGGAAAGGCTTTTCGAGGGCACGAAGGTTGCCAGGGTTAACACGATGAACCTGGCAGGAAAGACTCGTCGCCGTGGCAGAACTTCTGGAAAGACTGCTGCGAAGAAGAAGGCAATCGTGCAGCTGACTGAGGACAGCAAAGAAATCGAGATTTTTGAAGGCTTGTAGAAAAAGGCTTAAGGATGGAATGAATCGGCTGACGATTTCTTCAGAAATCGAGATTTTTGAAGGCTTGTAGAAATAGGCTTTAGGATGGAATGGATCGGCTGACGATTTCTTCAGAAATCGAGTTCTTTGGAGGCTTGTAGAAATAGGCTTTAGGATGGAATGAATCGGCTGACGATTTCTTCAGAAATTGAGATTTTTGAGGGATTATAAAAATCAAATCGCGTGGAAAACCTATCGCGCGGATCATTTTATATGAAATGAGTATTGAAAGGAGAACATGTCATGGGAATTAAAACATTTAACCCATATACACCTTCCAGAAGACAGATGTCGGTGCTTGACAAGGCTGAGATTACTGCTGACAAGCCGGAGAAGTCCCTGACAGTGTCATTGAAGAAGAATGCCGGGCGCAATGCGCAGGGCAAGATTACCGTGCGCCATCGGGGCGGCGGTGCCAGAAGAAAATATAGAATTATTGATTTCAAGAGGAACAAAGATGGCGTGCCGGCAACAGTGAAGACCATTGAGTATGATCCGAACAGGACGGCAAACATTGCCTTGGTGGCATATGCAGATGGACAGAAGGCTTATATCCTTGCTCCAGCAGGTCTGAAAGTTGGCCAGAAGATCATGAATGGCCCTTCGGCTGAGATTGCAGTGGGAAACTGCCTTCCTCTGGATAATATTCCGGTAGGTACGCAGGTTCACAATATTGAGATGCATCCTGGCAAGGGCGGTCAGTTGGTACGCTCTGCAGGAAATGGCGCACAGCTTATGGCAAAGGAAGGAAAGTATGCGACGCTTCGTCTTCCTTCTGGCGAGATGAGAATGGTGCCTATCGTGTGCCGTGCTACTGTTGGCGTGGTAGGAAACGGAGAGCATGCCTTGGTAAACATCGGCAAGGCTGGACGCAAGCGTCACATGGGAATCCGTCCTACGGTTCGCGGCTCTGTTATGAACCCCAATGACCATCCCCACGGTGGTGGTGAAGGCAAGGCAGGTATCGGTCGTCCGGGTCCATGTACTCCTTGGGGTAAGCCTGCTCTTGGTTTGAAGACACGTAAGAAAAATAAGCAGTCTAATAAGATGATTATCAGAAGAAGAGATGGAAAGGCCCTTGCAAAATAGCAGGTCTTGCGGCTTAATAAAAATAAGCCGCACATCTTTTCCGGTATAGAGAGTTTGGAGTAGCCGGCTTATTCCGGCAGAATGGAGGATACAATGGCACGTTCAGTAAAGAAAGGGCCTTTCGCCGATAAAAGCCTTCTGAAGAAGGTGGATGCCGCTGTGGCATCTGGCGATAGTCAGGTAATTAAAACATGGTCACGTCGTTCCACTATTTTCCCATCCTTCGTTGGATTGACATTTGCAGTGCATGACGGCAGGAAGCATGTGCCTGTATATGTGACAGAGGATATGGTAGGACACAAGTTAGGTGAGTTCGTATCAACGAGAACTTACAGAGGTCATGGAAAAGACGAGAAAAAGGGTAAAAGATAAAACGAAAAGAATTTTCACGCCGATTCAAAACATCGGCTGGAAAATTCTACGATTTCGTTTACAAGAATCGCGGAGCGATTCTTGCTATCGTAGTTATGCGTTATGCAAGGAAAACTACGTTTTCACCTTACTGCTATCATTGGAAGAACGCTGGATGCGTTCTTCCCTGAGAGTTACCCAGACAATAGGATACGCACGGCTGTGTGGTATCAGGCAATATTTGATTGATTTGAAAGGAGGCTTCATTCATGGCAAAGGGGCATAGATCTCAGATTAAGAGAGAGAGAAATGAGAACCAGAGAGACACCAGACCTTCAGCAAAGTTATCTTATGCGAGAGTTTCCGTACAGAAGGCTTGTTATGTGTTGGATGCCATCAGAGGCAAGGACGTGGAAACTGCAATCGGTATTTTATCATATAATCCCAGATATGCGTCCAGCATTATTTTAAAGTTATTACAGTCTGCGATTGCAAATGCAGAGAACAACAATGGTATGAACCCTGAGGATTTGTACATTGAAGAGTGTTTTGCAAACAAGGGACCCACAATGAAGAGAATCAGACCGAGAGCGCAGGGTAGGGCATACCGTATCGAAAAGAGAATGAGTCATATCACGATCATTCTGAACGAGCGTCAGTAAGTTGTCGATGAAAGGAGATTATAATGGGACAGAAAGTTAATCCTCATGGTTTAAGAGTCGGTGTCATCAGCGACTGGGATTCTAATTGGTACGCAGAAGAGAACTTTGCAGACTACCTTGTAGAAGATTACAGGATCAGGGAGTTCGTGAAGAAGAAATTGTACAGTGCTGGCATCTCTAAGATTGAGATTGAGAGACCTACCGACAAGGTTAGAGTTATCATTCACACAGCAAAGCCTGGATTTGTCATTGGAAAGGGCGGAGCGGAGATCGAGAATTTAAAGAAAGAGCTGTTGAAAGTCTTGGATCGCAAGGTTTCCCTTGACATCAAGATTATGGACGTGAAGAATCCGGATAAGCATGCCCAGCTGGTGGCTGAGAATATCGCTCAGCAGCTGGAGAACCGTATTTCTTTCCGCCGGGCAATGAAGTCTGCTATGACTAGGACGTTAAAGACTGGCGCAAAGGGAATCAAGGCGGCTTGCTCTGGTCGTCTTGGCGGCGCAGATATGGCTCGTACGGAGTTCTACAGCGAGGGGAATATTCCTCTTCAGACACTTCGCGCTGATATTGATTATGGCTTCGCCGAGGCTGACACAACCTACGGCAAGATTGGCGTAAAAGTATGGATTTATAATGGCGAGGTACTTCCAGCCAAGAAAAATGCGAAAAAGGAAGGGAGCGATAAATAATGTTAATGCCAAAGAGAGTTAAACATCGTAAGCAGTTCCGTGGTAGAATGACAGGAAAAGCGCTCAGGGGAAATAAGATCACATACGGCGAGTTCGGTATCGTGGCTTTAGAGCCTGCTTGGATTAAGTCCAACCAGATCGAGGCAGCCCGTATTGCCATGACGCGCCATATCAAGCGTGGTGGTAAGGTTTGGATCAAGATCTTCCCAGATAAGCCGGTTACAAAGACGCCTGCCGAGACTCGAATGGGTAAAGGTAAAGGTGCGCTGGAGTACTGGGTTGCGGTAGTAAAGCCTGGTCGCGTTATGTTTGAGATTTCAGGTGTATCCGAAGAGGTGGCAAGAGAGGCTTTACGCCTTGCAACACACAAGTTGCCTGTAAAGTGTAAGGTCGTATCTCGTGCAGACTTAGAAGGAGGTGCGGGCAGTGAAGAGTAAGCAGTTTATGGAAGAATTACGGGGAAAGTCCGTGGAAGAGTTAAATGAGGCTTTGGTTGCAGCAAAGAAGGAACTTTTCAACTTGAGATTCCAGAATGCAACAAACCAGCTGGACAATACCAGCAGAATCAAAGAGGTAAAGAGAAATATCGCAAGGATACAGACAGTGCTCACGGCAGCACAGAACTAATCTTTGGTTCGTTTCGTTAGAAACCGCATGAAAGGAGGACGAAGTCGTGGAGAGAAATCTTAGAAAGACTCGTGTAGGTAAGGTAGTAAGTGATAAGATGGATAAGACAATCGTTGTGGCAGTCGTAGATAATGTAAAGCATCCGCTTTATGGAAAGATCATCAAGAGAACTTACAAATTGAAGGCTCATGATGAGGAAAATACATGCAAGATTGGCGATAGAGTAAGAGTAATGGAGACAAGGCCGCTGTCTAAGGACAAGAGATGGAGACTTGTCGAAGTGATTGAGAGAGCAAAATAGTTATATTTGCAGAATATGGAGGTAATTATGGTACAGCAGGAATCAAGACTGAGAGTGGCTGATAATACAGGTGCTAAAGAACTTCTTTGTATCAGAGTTATGGGTGGATCTACGAGAAGATATGCAGGTATCGGCGATGTCATCGTTGCTTCTGTCAAAGATGCAACGCCAGGCGGTGTTGTAAAGAAGGGTGACGTGGTGAAGGCTGTCGTTGTTCGTACTGTAAATAAGACGCGTCGTCCTGACGGCTCATACATTCGTTTTGACGAGAATGCAGCAGTCATCATCCGCGAGGACAAAACGCCTAGGGGAACACGTATCTTTGGACCGGTCGCTAGAGAGTTGAGAGATAAGCAATTTATGAAAATCGTTTCATTAGCACCAGAAGTATTATAAGGGAGGTGTCAAAAGTGGCAACTAGCAAGATTAAGAAGGGTGATACCGTAAAGGTAATCACTGGCAAGGATAAAGGTAGGGAAGGTAAAGTAACATCCGTAAAGAATGGCAAGGTGATAATTGACGGCATCAACGAAGTTACAAAGCACACAAAGCCTAGCCAGGCAAATCCCCAGGGGGGAATCATTCACCAGTCTGCTCCTATCGACATTTCTAACGTGATGTATGTCAGCAAAGGAAAGGTTTCCCGTATCGGATTCAAGGTGGAGGACGGAAAGAAAGTTCGCTTTGCGAAGGCAACAGGCGAGGTCATTGATTAATTTCAGAAAGGAGGCAGTTTACGGTGAGTAGTCGTTTAAGAGAAACGTATCAGAATGAGATCGTTGACGGTATGATGAAGAAGTTTGGTTATAAAAACGAATTGCAGGTGCCAAAGCTTGCAAAGATCGTAGTCAATATGGGTGTTGGCGAGGCAAAGGAAAACTCCAAGGTGCTGGATTCGGCAATGTCTGAGCTGGAGATTATTACCGGCCAGAAGCCTGTGGCAACAAAGGCAAAGCACTCCATCGCAAATTTCAAGTTGAGAGAGGGCATGGCGATTGGCTGCAAGGTTACTCTGAGAGGCAATAGAATGTATGAATTTCTGGATCGCCTTGTGAACTTGGCACTGCCGCGCGTGCGCGACTTTAGAGGAGTGAATCCCAACGCATTTGACGGCAGGGGAAATTATGCTCTTGGAATCAAGGAGCAGTTAATCTTCCCGGAAATTGAGTATGATAAAGTTGACAAGATCAGAGGTATGGATGTAATTATCGTTACAACCGCTGAAACTGACGAAGAGGCTCGTGAATTATTAACACAGTTCGGTATGCCGTTCAAGAAATAAGGAGGGAATTTCATGGCTAAGACTTCTATGAAAGTAAAGCAGCAGCGCAAGGCAAAATTCTCTACAAGAGAGTATAGCCGCTGCAAGATTTGTGGTCGTCCACATGCTTATTTAAGAAAATACGGAATTTGCAGAATCTGCTTCCGTGAGTTGGCTTATAAGGGACAGATTCCAGGCGTGAAGAAAGCAAGCTGGTAAGGAGGTAAAACGAAAATGATGACGAGCGATCCTATTGCAGATATGCTTACAAGAATTCGTAATGCGAATACTGCAAAGCATGATACAGTAGATGTACCTACCTCAAAGATGAAGGTTTCCATCGCAGAAATTCTTCTGAAAGAGGGATACATCAAAAAATATGATATGATTGACGTTGATGGAATCACTATGATTCATATCACTTTAAAATATGGTGCTGACAAGAATGATAAGATCATCACTGGCCTGAAGAGAATCTCTAAGCCGGGTCTTCGCGTTTATGCCGGCAAAGATGAACTCCCGAAAGTCTTGGGAGGACTGGGCATCGCCATTGTCTCTACGAACAAGGGCGTAATGACAGACAAGGAAGCGAGAAAAGAAAACGTTGGCGGCGAGGTGCTGGCTTTTATCTGGTAATTATATATTGCTGGAGGGCGCAGTAATCGCTACATTACAGAAATATGGAGGTGCACGGCATGTCACGAATCGGAAGAATGCCTATCGCGATACCATCAGGAGTTACTGTTGATATTGCAGAAAATAATAAAGTGACTGTAAAGGGACCAAAGGGAACTCTTGAGAGGGTTCTGCCCGCAGAGATGGAGATTAAGAAGGAGGGCGAGGAAATCAAGGTGAGCCGCCCCAATGACTTGAAGAAGATGAAGTCTCTGCATGGTCTGACAAGGACGCTGATCAACAATATGGTGATTGGCGTGACAGAGGGATATTCGAAAGAGCTTGAGGTAAACGGCGTGGGTTACAGGGCTCAGAAGCAGGGCAAGAAGCTGGTGCTGTCTCTGGGATATTCCCATCCGGTAGAGATGGAAGATCCAGAGGGCCTGGAGGTCATCGTGGATGGCCAGAATAAGATTATTGTCAAGGGTATTGATAAAGAAAAAGTTGGCCAATACGCCGCTGAAATCAGAGAGAAGAGAGCTCCGGAACCATATAAGGGCAAGGGTATCAAGTATGCTGATGAAGTGATTAGACGTAAAGTTGGTAAGACAGGTAAAAAATAAGAAGGAGTGATTATACGATGATTAAGAAACAGTCAAGAGTAGAAGTTCGTGTGAAAAAGCACATGAAAGTTCGCAATCATCTTTCCGGCACAGCCGAGAGACCGCGTTTAGCTGTATTTAGAAGTAATAATCATATGTACGCTCAGATTATCGATGATACGGTGATTGATGCCAATGGAAATAAATCCGGTGCTACACTTGTTGCAGCATCCACATTGGAGAAGGATGTGAAGGAAGGTCTGGCAAAGACCAATAATGTGGAAGCGGCGGCAAAGCTTGGCGAGGTGATTGCCAAAAAGGCAAAGGATAAGGGCATTACAACCGTAGTCTTTGATCGAGGCGGATTCATATATCAGGGTAAGGTAAAGGCTTTAGCAGATGCAGCTAGAGAAGCAGGATTAGATTTCTAATCAAATATTATTAGGAGGAGTGCAACACATGAAACGTACAATTATTGATGCTAGCAATTTAGAGCTAGAAGATAATGTGGTAACGATCAAGCGTGTCACCAAGGTTGTCAAGGGCGGACGCAACATGAGATTTACTGCATTAGTAGTTGTTGGCGATAAAAACGGGCATGTAGGCGTGGGTCTCGGAAAAGCGACAGAAATTCCGGAGGCAATCCGCAAGGGAAAAGAAGCTGCTACAAAGAAGTTAGTGGAAGTTCCCATGGACGACAATGGCAGCGTGCCACATGACTTCAATGGAAAATATGGAAGTGCGTCCGTTTTAATTAAGAAGGCACCGGAAGGTACCGGTATTATCGCTGGTGGTCCTGTGCGTGCCGTACTTGAGTTGGCAGGATATAAGAACATCCGTACCAAGTCTTTGGGATCTAACAATAAGCAGAATGTCTGCCTGGCGGCGCTAGATGGTCTGAATAATTTGAAGACTCCGGAAGAGGTTGCCAAGGCTCGCGGGATTTCTGTAGAAGAGCTTCTAGGCTAAAGGAGGGAGATTGATCATGGCAGATAAGTTGAGAATTACGTTAGTGAAATCTACAATCGGCGCCATTCCCAAGCAGAGGGCGACTGTGAAGGCTTTAGGCTTGAGAAAGATTGGCAAGACGGTAGAGCTTCCAAACAATGATGCGGTAAAAGGCATGGTTTGGCATGTAAGACACCTGGTGAAGGTGGAGGAAATATAGTTCAATAATGAATGGAAATAAATGCATTATTCTTTTGCGATATGTCATAGGAGTAATGCATTTTTATTTTTTGCATCCTGTAATGTATCTTTTAAATAGAAAAGATTTTCCAGAGTTACTATTCACAGCCAATTTCTAGAAAATAGCCAGAATCTTATGTGCAAGCACAACGATTCTGTTTTTTTTTCTAGAAATGACCGTGAATAGTAACTTTCCAGATGATAGATTCAATATATTTAATTACAAATCATTGCTTTTTTCGTTAAAATGTTATAATCTGATTAGGGAAATGAATGTAATTTAGTGCATATTGAATAATTGATGGAGGCGACAGTGGCAATGGATTATTCTGCCTTGATTATTCCGGGATATGAAGTTTTATCAGATAATTATGCAAAGCAAAGGGAGGTATTATATGGGGCTTGGTAAAGGAAAATACATACTATACGTGTTTGGTGTACTGATTTTTGGCATCCTGCTTGTTTCGGAAAGTGCATATGCTGCAGAACAGGTGAATTTTTCCCAGCCAAGCGGCGTATATCAGGAAGAATTTTATTTGACATTATCTGCGGGAGGAGAAATCATATATTATACGCTGGATGGCAGCGATCCTTCTGATGAACAGAATAGTGCTAGGAAGCAGTATAGCCAGCCTCTTATGATTTCAGACAGAAAGAATGATAAAAATGTGCTGTCTGCGGTCGATCCCAGCCTTTTTGATTCGGCAAATGTTAAATGGGATAAAGCAAGCAGCAAATTCGTGAACAAGGTAAACGCACCTGCTGACAGTGAGGTGGATAAGGTAACCATTGTCAGGGCTGCAGCACGATCTTCCCAGGGAACATACTCGGCCGTTCAGACAAACACATATTTTGTGGGGAGCATGGGAGATCATATTAAGGGAATCCAGGAAAGCTGCAAGGCTTCGGGAATGGATTTATCTATTATGTCCATTAGCGTGAATGCAGAAGATTTTTTTGATGCAGAGAAGGGCATCTATGTGCGTGGGAACATATTTGATGAGGCATTGCAGGAGTATTTAAAAAAGAATTCCATCACAGATAAAAACGCTGTGGATGTGGCGAGAAGACTGGATGCGAATTATCAGCAGAGAGGAAGGGAATGGGAGAGGAAGGCACATATTGATTATTTTGAGAGCGATGGTGTTACCACAAAGTGCAGGTTGCAGCAGGATTGCGGCGTGCGGATTCAGGGGAATTTTTCCCGGTCTGATTTGCAGAAGGGAATGCGTTTATATGCTAGGGAAGAGTATGGCAAGAAAAATTTTGATTTTCCATTTTTTGGTGATGCGGCAAAGGACGATACGGGGAATATTATAAAGAAGTATAAGAAGATTACCTTGCGGAATGGAGGAAACTGCGCATTCACCACGAAGTGCAGTGATGCATACTGGCAGTCCCTTGTCAGAGACCTGGCATGCGAGACGCAGGCATCCCGTGCATGTGTTGTATATTTGAACGGGGAATATTGGGGACTGTATATTCTGCAGGAAGATTATGATGACAATTACTTTGAGATAACCCACGGCGTAGAAAAGGATGATGTTGTGGTATATAAGGGGGATGCGGAAAAATATAGTACTGGCTATAAGCTGGATGAGGGGGAACTGCCGGCCGGAATTTCAGATGAGAGCTACTTTTTCCAGGAATTGCAGGCCTTTTTTAGAAATCATTCTGATTTAAAACAGCAGGATGATTACAATGCCTTTGCAGGGCTTGTGGATGTAGAATCTGTCAGGGATTATTTTGCCATGAATGTCTGGATTAATAATAAATGGGATTGGCCGGGTAAGAATTGGTCTGCATGGAAAGTGGTCAATACGGATTCGTCTAATCCGTATGCCGATGGACGGTGGAGGTTATGTTTCTATGATTTGGACTTCGGCGGTTTGAGTGAAGGGGAGGCCGGGACCAATACTGTGAAGGAGGATAATTATAAGGAATATGGATTATTGGACATGAATACAAATAATCCAATTGTCCTAATGTATGCATATTTAATGACAAATGATCACTTCCGGAAGGATTTTGCAGATGCCCTGAATGGCCTGACGGAGAAAAATTTTGCCCCAGATACAGCAGTGGCTGCCTGTGAGGTATACCGTGATACATATAAACCTCTGTATGACCAATATTTTTTGCGGTATGGCGTAGGAAGCACGCAGAATGCCATGAATGGGTTAACTGGCATTACAGGATTTATTAATCAGCGTGGGCGTGCCATTTCAGATATTTTGAACTGGATAGAGGATTTTTACAGGACACACACCGGATATAACAGCGCAAAACCTGGTGTCAGCGGGGGACAGCAGGTGAAACCGACGGAACCGCCGAAAAATAACCCCACAAGTACAGATTCGCCGGAAGATGGATCGACAAGTGTGGAGCCGCCGAAGAATGGCTCAGTCAGCAGTACTCCATCGAAAAGTGAATCTCAGGGCGGCAATCAAAAAACAGTTGGCAAAAAGAAAAAAGTATTATTGAAGGTCACCGCCAAAAAGAAGAAAAAGGTCATTAAGATTAGGAGTGCCAAAAAAGCAAGGGTAAAACTGGTAGTCAGCAGGAAGATTATTAAGTGCGGCAAAAAAAATGTGAGGAAAGTGACGATTGCGGCCAGGAAAAATAAAAAAGGCAGGCATGTCATTAAATTGTTAAAACCATTGAGAAAGAAAGATAGGATTGTAATTGTGGCAAGTAAGCCCGGCTATGTCACGAGAAAAAAAAGCATATCGATATAATGAAAAATACGATATGATGTATTTTAGATGCGACAGGATCGCTTGTGATAAAACCAAAATTTCTTTCATGTGGAAAAATGTATGTAATATATGTCTAAAAAATAGATATATTAGGTTTACAAAATATGCTATAATTCATAATAAATCATTATATTTGTAAATAGTAGCATATATTTTGGCATCGGAGGTGGACAGTGGGACAGGTTGGAACCGTTTTCAAGCGGTATGAGAAGAAATTTCGGCTTTCAAAGGAACAGTACCTATCCTTTCGGCAGCGCATAGAAGGACATTTGGCAGTGGACCAGTACGGACTGAGCACCATTTGCAATATCTATTATGATACCCAGGATTATGAGTTGATCAGGAAATCTGTGGAGAGCCCGGCCTTTAAAGAAAAATTAAGGTTGCGCAGCTATGGGGTGCCGAGAGAAGGGGACATGGTGTTTCTGGAACTCAAAAAAAAGTATAAGGGCATTGTGTATAAGCGGCGGATTGTCTTGCCTCTGGAGGAAGCAGTCAAGGGGCTGGAGAATGGGAAAATAGAAGGGCAGGAAGGGCAGATTGCTAAGGAAATCAATTATTTTCTGGCTAGGAATCTGTTGATGCCCAGGGTATATCTGGCTTATGACAGGATTGCCATGCAGGGGATAGAGCAGCCAGACCTGCGAGTTACTTTTGATTTTGATATTCGGGCCAGGCAGGACAGACTTGCGCTGACAGAGGGAGATGGGGGAGAAAATATTTTACATGATGATGATGTGATTATGGAAATCAAGGTGAAGGATGCTTTTCCGCTATGGATGGTGCGCATTCTGGAGGAGGGAAAGATTCTCCCCACATCATTTTCAAAATATGGCACATATTTTAAGCAGAATATACTGGAGAGAGAAAGGGAGAAAAGAAATGTTTCATAGTTTGTTACAGAATGTAGGGGGGACATTGTCGTACCATTCTGCCATGGTATGCACGGGGGTGTCTTTGCTGGTGGGAATCATCATAGCTTTTAGTTATCGGCTGACGGGAAAGTGTAGCAAGAATTTTTTTGTTTCCTTGATTTTATTGCCTTGCTTGGTACAGACGATTATTATGCTGGTAAACGGAAATCTGGGGACGGGCGTTGCCATTGTAGGGGCTTTTAGCTTGATTCGATTCCGCTCCGTTCCCGGCAACAGCAGAGAGATTACCTGTGTGTTTTTCTCTATGGTGACAGGGCTTGCTACGGGAACTGGTTATGTTACTTATGCTATTTTTATTACAGCCGTTGTGGTTATTGCCATGGTATTGTTTAGCTTGATCCCTGTGGACAGGCGGGAGAGGAGAAGGCAGAATCTTAAAATCACTATATACGAAGATTTGGATTACACAGAGATTTTTGAAGATCTTTTTGAAAAGTATCTCAAATTCTGCGAGGTAGAGATGGTGAAGACGGTGAATATGGGGAGCATGTACCAGATTGTTTACCGCATCGAGCAAAAGGATAGGAAAAAGGAGAAGGAATTTATCGATGAGCTTCGGTGCAGAAATGGCAATTTAAATATTGTATGTTCCAAAATACCGGAATTTATGGAGCAGCTGTAGAGGGACGAGTATGGAAATTTAGTGTGGCCTATCATTGCTTTGATAGAAATCAATGATAGGCTGCACTGGCAATTATTTCAGGATAACTGGAAAGAAAGGCGGGAAATATGAGGATGGAAGGAAAGATTTTAAGAAGAATGGCAATATTGGCTTTCGCTACGGCGTGCATGATGGGAATTTCTTCGGAGCCAGCAGATGCGGCAAAGAAAACTACGGTGAAACTAGGAAAAGGAAAGATCGTTGGGGCGAAAAAGAGTTTTTCCGTAAATAAAAAGAATAAAACGGTTACGATTAAAAAGAAAGGCACTTACACGATTTCTGGAAAAATAGGGGCATATCGCATCATTGTGAGCAAGGCGAAGTTAAAGGTAACACTGAAATTGAAGGGTGTGACTGCCACGCAGACAAAATATCCCTGCATTTACAGTTCCAAGTCTAATACTAGCGTAAATATTAATTTGGTGGGGAAGACAACTACTAGGCTGAAAGGCCCCAAGCATTTTGTCGTGGCAAAGGGAAAAAAGGAGCCGGACGGAGTGATTTTTTCTACAGGAAATCTCACGATTAGCGGACAGGGAAATTTATTTGTTACGGATGTGGCTGACAATGGCAAGGCAATCGTCAGCAAAAATACGGTGGCCTTGAAAGGTGGGTATTGCAGCGCATCCTCTGCCAAGATTGCCCTTCGGGGGAAAAATGTGTCCCTGACTGGCGGGACTTTTGCGGGAAGGGCTCAAGACACCTGCATCAAGTCAGATCAGAAGGTCACTATCACCGGGGGCGTTGTCACGGCTAACGGCGTAGACAAAGGGATTCAGGGCAAGGGCGGCGTGACGATTACGGGCGGAAGCGTAAGCGTGTCGGCTACCTATAAGGCTGGGACTAAGTTTGAGGACTTCCGCGGGATTACCGCCGGCGTTACTGGCAAGAACGGAAAGAAGGCAGTGGCTGGCTCCGTCCTCATAACGGGAGGAACCATCAGGGTCAATTCTTATGGGGACTGCATTCGTTCGTCAAGGGACATTATGATTACTGGCGGAAATTTCCAGCTGACCAGCATTGGAGATGATGGCATCCAGGCGAAGGCTACGCTGACGATGAAAGGAAAACCGAAATTCAGCATAACCGCTAAGGGCAAGAAAGTGAAGGGAATGGTAAAAAATATAGCCCCCAACGTAAAATATAAGTAAAAATTAGAAAATTTTTTATAGACAAATAGCATATATCTATGATATTATGTTGATTTGTAGCGAGGGTAAAAGTGTGCCTATGTTACTATTCGCGGCATCGCCGCTCATAGTGACGTGCCTGTGCATATTTTTCCATGGCGGGGACGGATTCCCTGATCCGATGCCATGGGTTTCGTCAGATTCGCCCGTTAGTGATTGTACTTTTAGGAGGTTATTATGAATTTATCAAATTTAAGCCCGGCAAAGGGTTCAAAGCAGAGCAACAATTTCAGGCGTGGACGTGGCCACGGTTCAGGAAACGGCAAGACCGCAGGCAAGGGCCACAAGGGACAGAAGGCTCGTTCTGGCGCTCCCCGTCCGGGATTTGAAGGCGGGCAGCTTCCGCTTTACATGCGCTTGCCAAAGAGGGGATTTACCAATATCAACTCAAAAGAAATCATTGCAATCAATGTAGACAAGCTGGAGAAGTTTGAAGATGGAGATGTAGTTACAGTTGCTGCGCTTCAGGAAAAAGGAATTATCAACAATCCAAAAGATGGAGTTAAGATACTTGGAAATGGAGAATTAACCAAGAAGCTGACGGTTCAGGTAAATGCATTCAGCAAGAGTGCTACTGAGAAGATTGAGGCGCTTGGTGGAAAAGCTGAGGTGGTTTAGGCATGTTTGAAACAGTTCGCAATGCGTTTAAAATCAAGGATCTGCGCAAGAAGATTCTCTTCACATTGTTTATCCTTATCGTGGTGCGCCTCGGCTGCCAGATTCCGATTCCCGGTGTGAACTCCTCGCTGATTGAGGAATGGTTCAGCAAGAATGACACGCTGGATTTCTTTAATCAGCTGACAGGTGGCTCTTTTGAGCGGATGTCTATCTTTGCGCTGAATATTACGCCATATATTACGGCATCCATTATTCTGCAACTGCTCACCATCGCAATCCCCCGACTGGAGGAATTGCACAAAGATGGCGAGGAGGGAAGGAAGAAGATTGCGGAGTACACCAGATATCTGGCCATTGGCTTAGCAGTGATGGAAGGCTTGGCTATGGCTATTGGCTTTGGTCGTTCCGACTCTTTGATTGGCGGCGTTTCTTTCCAGTCAGTAGCAGTGGTGGTAGTAGCTATGACCGCTGGCGCATCTTTCCTGATGTGGCTGGGCGAGCAGGTGACGGAGAACGGCGTGGGCAATGGTATTTCCATTATCCTTTTGTACAATATCGTATCTCGTCTGCCGGAGGATATGGCAACTCTTTATGAGAAGTTCATTTCTGGCGCTACCAATGTGACCAACGGATTGCTGGCGGCAGTGATTATCCTGGCCGTGATTTTGGGCACGGTGGTTTTTATCATTGTGCTGTCAGATGGCGAGCGCAGAATCAATGTGCAGTATTCTAAGAAGACCCAGGGAAGAAAGCTGGTGGGGGGACAATCCTCTCATATTCCGCTGAAAGTAAACACTGCAGGCGTTATTCCGGTTATCTTTGCGGGATCTCTTTTCCAGATGCCTTTAGTTATCGCCCGCTTTGCAGGGGTGGAGCCGGCATCCGGTGCCAATGCGTCCATCGGGCAGAAGATCTTGAAAGTCCTTGACCAGAGCGCATGGTGCAAGTTTGACAGTCTTGGTGAGTTCAAGTATACGCTGGGATTGCTGATTTATATCTTGCTCCTGATTTTCTTCGCATATTTCTACACGTCCATTACGTTCAATCCTCAGGAAGTGTCAATGAACATGAAGAAGCAGGGGGGATTTATTCCGGGTATCCGGCCTGGAAAGCCCACGGTTGAATATCTGACAAAGGTGTTGAATAGCATTATTTTGATTGGTGCTGTTGGCTTGTCCGTCGTGGCAGTGATTCCCATCTTTTTCTCGGGAGCCTTCGGTGCAAATGTCTCTTTCGGAGGAACATCCCTGATTATTATCGTAGGCGTTGTGCTGGAGACATTGAAGCAAATTGAATCCCAGATGCTTGTTCGCCACTATAAAGGGTTTATCAGTGAATAAGCAAAAATGCATATTGATTCCAACATGTTGCACAGGAATTGTTGGATTGCTTTAAAAGAAATAGTTGAAAAATAGGCGTCTATAGGTTATTATATCCTATGGATGCCTATTTTGAAATTATAGGAAACTTCGCTGAAGCGTAACCCTATGCCACCAAGAATGCCGAGAGCCTTTTTGCGAAAAGGCAGGAATTGGGGCAAATGAAGTGCGGGGTATGGAGCAATCGGCGTTTATGTATGGCTGTGATTAGTGACAACCCATGAAAGGAGAACGGATATGAAAATTATTATGTTAGGGGCACCAGGTGCAGGAAAAGGCACGCATGCAAAGGGCATTGTAGAAAAGTATCAAATTCCTACCATTTCTACGGGAGATATTTTCCGCCAGAATATCAAAGAGGGAACAGAACTGGGCAAGAAGGCCAAAGGATACATGGATGCCGGCGAATTGGTTCCAGACGAATTGGTGTGTGATTTGGTGGTAGACCGCTTGGAAAAGGATGATTGCAAGAATGGGTATATCTTAGATGGATTTCCCAGGACGATTCCCCAGGCAGAGGCACTCACGGCCGCTTTGAAAGAGAAGGGCACAGCCATTGATTATGCGTTGGATATCGAGATGGAAGACCAGGCTATCATTGATCGCATGGCAGGCCGCCGGGTATGTGCGAAGTGCGGCGCTACATTCCATACAGTAAATATTCCTCCGAAAGTTGAGGGCGTGTGCGATAGTTGTGGCGGGGAACTCCAGCTTAGAGATGATGATCAGCCGGAGACTGTGAAGAAGAGATTGGGCGTATACCATGAGCAGACTGCGCCGCTGATCGAGTATTACAAAGGCCAGGGAATCCTGCATGAGATTGATGGCACTTTGGGAATCGAGGGCGTGGCAAAGGCGATTGCCGAAGTAATGGATAAATGATGATTAGAAAGAAGGCATAGTATGTCAGTAACAATTAAATCGGCACATGAAATAGAAATTATGCGCCAGGCGGGAAAAATTCTTGCTGAGGTGCATGATGAGATGGCGAAGATAATTCGTCCCGGAATATCTACGATGGATATTAATAGAAGAGGGGAGGATGTGATTCGCAGTTATGGCTGTATTCCTTCTTTCTTGAATTATAATGGCTTTCCCGCTTCCATCTGTGTTTCCGTGAATGATGAAGTAGTGCATGGCATTCCAAGCAAGAAGCGCATTCTCCAGGAGGGGGATATCGTCAGCCTGGATGCCGGGGTCATTTACAAGGGATACCAGTCAGACGCTGCCAGGACCCACGGGGTGGGGGAGATATCCCCGGAAAGCCAGCGTCTGATGGACATCACGAAGGAGAGCTTTTTTAAGGGGATTGAATTTGCCAGGGCAGGAAGGCACTTGTATGAGATATCCAAGGCGATACAGGATTTCGTGGAGGCCAATGGGTATTCCGTGGTCAGGGACTTGGTGGGACATGGCATCGGCAGGGAACTTCACGAGGAGCCCCAGATACCGAATTTCAAGCCCATTGGCAGGGGGATGAAGCTCCGTGCGGGCATGACCCTTGCCATTGAGCCCATGGTGAATGAAGGAGCCTATGACGTGTGGGTGTTGGAAGATGATTGGACCGTTGTCACTAAGGATGAAACGAGATCTGCTCATTATGAAAATACTGTGCTAATCACAGATGGGGAGCCGGAGTTGCTTTCGTATTGCGAGGGCATGTCATAAGGCGTGCTGCTTCGTTGTGGAAAGTCATAGGGTAGTTTTCTCATCGTGGAAAATACTATTTATGCGGCATGCTTGTGCTTGCGTTGTGCACAAAGCATGGCGGTGGTTTTCGTTCTTGTATGTAGTAGAAATGCAACGCAGAAATGAGGATTTGTTATGTCGAAGGAAGATGTTATTGAAATTGAAGGCGTGGTAGTGGAGAAACTCCCGAATGCAATGTTTAAGGTAGAACTGGAAAATGGCCATCAGGTTTTGGCCCATATCAGCGGAAAGCTTCGAAAGAATTTTATCCGCATTCTGCCGGGAGATACTGTGACGATGGAAATGTCTCCCTATGACCTGACCAAGGGGCGCATTACATGGAGGGATAAATAATAAGTTGGAGGTTTTACCAAAATACGCAGTGAAAGTCATGAAAGATTACGCTGTCTGCACAGAGGGAGTGCGGAAGCGTGATCTGCATTGCGTCTTTCTTATGATGAAATGGATGTAGTGCCATATACATAAGAATGATTTGAAGGAACATTGAGGGGGGGATAAAAATGCATATTGTAATGAACAGGTTTTTTAGGTTCTGCCTGTTTCTGACCGCTATTTTTAGCGTTATTTTATTGATTCTGTCGGTGGTATCCATGATTGGGTATCGGAAAATCTATTGCGGGTCTTTTGTCTATGCCAGGGAATTTCTTACGGTAATTTTGATGGCGGTTTGCTTCGTGCTTGTATTCCAGTGGCTTTATAAGAAGTTAAAATATAAGGGGAGGCGGGTTTCCCTGCTTCTATTTTTCTGCATTGTGGTGGCACAGGTGCTGTTTTTGGTGTTCGTATCCCATCCCATGGTAATCAGCGATGCTGCCAGAGTGCAGAGCGAGGCGCTGGACATGGTGAAGTGGAATCATGGAAAGATGGATTTGGAATATTCGTATATGCAACAGTATACGAACAATCATTTTGTGGTAGTATTATTTTATTATTTTTACAAAATCCTTTCTGTGCTAGGCATAACGGAGATCTGGATACCTACCATCATTTTAAATTTGGCATGCATTGATTTGGGGATTTATATAACTTTTCGGACGGCAAAGAGGCTGAAGGGTATCGCATGCGCCAATTTGGTTTTGGTGTTCTTCCTGCTATGTCCCACGACTTATGTATGGCTGACTACGGCCTACACAAATACTTTTTCCTTTCCTTTCGTGATGGCGATTCTATATCTTTGCCTATGGCTTCGGGGCGGAGAGCCTCATTTGAAAAATATTGTCAAGTGCATTCTGCTGGGTTTTTCTGTTGTGGTGGGATATTTTGTGCGCCCTACCACGATTCTCCCCATAATTGCCATGGTTCTTTTCTCTGCGGTGAAATTTTTTGAAGAGCCGCTGATGGTCAAGAGGAAGGAAATGCGTCTGCTGAATCCAGAATGGAATCTGACAAAGCGGGTTTCGGGAAAGAGGAATACGTTAATTAAGATGGCAATCGTACTTCTGGTATGCGGAGTGACCTGGGCGGGATGCCAGATGCTGCTGAATCGACATATTGACAGGGAGAAGGTTACTGGGCAGTTTCCGGTGGTCCACTGGATTATGATGGGATTGAATGAGCGAACTGGTGGCGGATTTGCTGGAGAGGACGTGGCTTATACGAAGAGTTTTGAGGGAGTGGAGGCAAAGAAGAAAGCGGATGTGAAGCGTCTGAGAGAGAGGGTGAGTGAGATGGGGCCCTCCAGGCTTCTTCTTCACGGCTTTGTAAAGCTGGCGAGGGTGTGGGCCATGGGGGATGACGATTCCCTGAAAAAATCCAGCTATGCCCACGATTATCCCTTACTATATGAGCGTTTTATGGGAAGTGGCAATGGCTGGTTTATCGTGTATATGCAGGCTTTCCGCATGGCGGTCTATATTTTGCTGCTCATCTCCGTTGTTCGGCAGATGCGCCAGGGGGATTGCAAGGAGCTCTTCCTATATACATTGACATTTCTGGGAGCGGTGCTATTCTTTTTGATCTGGGAGGCCAATATGAAGTATAACATCTGCTTTATGGGAGTCTATCTGCTTCTGACGGCGGATGGGACGGAGGCTTTTCGCCATCAGATTTGCCTATGCAAGCTCCGGAAGAAGAATAAGAAGTGGGGAAAGCATATCTTTGCAGCGGTGGGAATAGGATGCCTGGTGGCCAGCCTTGCCCTGCAGGTGCCTATGCTCATTGCGGAGGCCCATGTGGAGAAGAAGCAGTATTATAATAGTAGAATCCAGGCTGATTCTCAGGCGATTGATTATGCCATTTCGGATATGCCTATATTGCTGGAGCAGACTATCGAGGAAGGACGATTCCACTGGCGGGATGAGTGGAATTGCCTGGGAATCTTTTTTGAGAGAAGAGAGGAAGTGGGAAGGGAGGAGGAATATCTGGTCGAACTTATCGCAGAGCAGGATAGTCAAGTGGTGTTTCGGCAGAGAATTGGCGTAAAGGATTTGGAGAAGCGCGGGGCATTCTGGATTCAGATTCGGGGCAGGAGGAGCAAATCGGATATGGGATACCGCCTGAGATTGACCCATTTGGGGGGCGATTATGGCATGGTGCCGAAGGTCAGCCTGTTTCCGGAACTTAATCCCTATCCCTATGGCTGTCTTTATGTGAATGGCAGGAAGACGGAGTATGACCTTGCCATGTCTATGTATAAGAAGGAATAAAAACTGTCTCATTCTTAAGAATTCTTAAGAATTTCTTAGGAAAATCTTAAGATTTGCCTGTTACCGTATAGGGGTAGACGGTAACAGGCATTGATACCCTTACGGGATAAAATGCGGCATATGCTTGGCAGGCTGCATTTTGCCGGATAGGGGCAAGGAGGGAAAATGAGACGGCTTTTGCATTGGGGGGTTCGGTTTGGCTTATGGCTTGCATTGCTTTTCTGCGCGGTACTGCTTTTATTGTCTGGGACGGGGATTTCCCAATATGGCAGCGGGTTTCAGAAAAGCAGTGCTTTTTTTGTGACAATATTGATGACGGCAGGGATGCTTTTGGCCTTTGCGTGGATTGCCTGGCTACCTTCATTTGGAAGGTCGCGAACATCGGTGGGGCTGTATTTGGGGATAATCGCCATGCAGGTGTTTTTTCTGACCATGGTTTCTCGCCCTATGAGCATCGCTGATCCGGCCAGAGTGCAGAATGAGGCGATGGAAATGCTGAGACACCGCCAGGGTCAGATGAACCCAGACAATCTATATTTGCAAAGTTATCCGAACAATCACTTTCTTATTGTATTATTTTATTATTATTATTTAATGCTGGAATTCATGGGCATCACGAAGGTGTGGATTCCCACGATTGTTCTGAATGTATGCTGTATCGATTTGGGGATTTATTTAACTTGTGCCGCGGCAAGAAAGATCAAGGGGGACGTGGCAGCCAATTTGGTGCTTCTTTTATTTTTACTGTGTCCTACCACGTATCTGTGGCTGACTTCTGCTTACACAAATACCATCTCTTTTCCCTTTTTGGCGGGAATATTGTATCTGGGGGCAGATGGGGAGCGGGCTTCTACTCGGGGAAGAGCAGTGGCGAGAATTATTCTGCTGGGCATTTTGATGGTGGTGGGATTTTTCGTGCGTCCCACAACCGCCATCTCAGTGATTGCGTTGATTCTATACCGTTTCGCAGGATGCTTTCAAAAAAACCAGGGGGCGGCTTATGAGAAGAATGGTGGCAGTTTTGATTGGAAAGAAAGTCTGGGAAAGCCTGCGGTGAAATGCTTGCTCCTTTTCTGCGCCGTGGGCGTTACCTGGCTTGGATGCCGTGGGCTGATTGGACGCCATGTGGATGGGGATAAATTTACAGGAAACTTTCCCGTCGTTCATTGGGTCATGATGGGAATGAATGAGGAGTCCGGGGGAGGGTTCAGCAGAGAGGACAGGATTTATACTGGATCTTTCCCCGAATTGGAGGATAAGAGGCGGGCTGATGTGGAGCGGCTGAAGCAGAGGCTTCATTCTATGGGTATTTCTGGCGTGGGAAAGCAGTTTGTGAGCAAACTTACTAGGGTGTGGGCGCTGGGAGATGATGACGGTATCCCCAACGCAAAGTACGCATATAATTTTCCGCCTCTGTTTTCCTATGTCATAGGAAAAGATAATGCATGGTTTATCTTTTATATGCAGGCTTTTCGGACCGGAATGTTTTTCCTGATGAGCTGGGCATTGCTGGGGCAGTTGAGGAAGAGGGAATGCACGTCGGTGTTTTTATATGCTCTGACTTTTTTGGGTGCGGTGTGCTTTTTCCTTCTCTGGGAAGCGGGAAAGCGATATAACATCTGTTTCAATGGAGTCTGCCTCCTTTTGATGTCGGTGGGAGTTTGCGAACTGAGGCAGTGGATGGCCAGGGGCGCAGAGAGGGTGGTGAGAGCCGCCCCTGGCAGAGAAAGATTAATCAAAGGAGTCGCAATGGGGGGCGTGCCTGTAGCGGTACTGTGCTTGCTTGCCACATGCCTGATTCTGGGAAAGGATTGCCGCAAGTCACAGGCGGTGGATAAGTCGCTTTCCTTTTGCAGCAAAATGGGTACGGATGCGGAATCCATTAATTGCAAGGGGATCAGGCGAGCGGATTTGCTGGAGCAGACCATCGGGATGGGACAGATGGGGCAGGGCGGCCGCTGGAACCGCATCAAGATATTTTTTGCTAACTCTAAGCCATCAGAAAGGGTGGCGGAATACCGAATTGAGTTGATTTCTCTGGAGGATAATCAGGTAATTTACTCTAAGGAAATCGCACCCTGCCAAATTAAGCCTGACGGAGGATTTGTGATTCGGCCGAAACAGGAGAAATTATCCCCCGTGGGTTATAAATTGCGGTTGACACATTTGGGGAAACCATGTAATCTGATTCCGATGGTATGTAAATTTCCATTGCTCAATCCCTATCCCTATGGCTCGCTGGCTGTAAATGGAAGAGAGACGGATTGGGATCTGTCAATGTGCATTTATCATATCCCGAATTAGTTGATGATATCGTGCTACTGAAAGGCATGTCACTTTAAGGAGGATGAATGAATAAAAATGATTTTGCAATGACGCCGCCGATGGGATGGAATAGTTACGATTACTATGATACCTCTGTCAATGAGGAGCAGGTGCGGGCCAATGCCCGGTATATGGCGGAAAATTTGAAAGAGTTTGGCTGGGAATACGTTGTGATAGATATCGAGTGGTATAGCTATGACACGGGAAGCAAGCGAGACAAGTATCAGTATATTCCTTTTTGGAAAGTAGAGATGGATGGTTATTCCAGGCTGATGCCCTGCACCCAGAAGTTTCCCTCTGCGGCGGATGGGAAGGGCTTTGAGCCTCTGGCGGAGTATGTACATAGCCTGGGATTGAAGTTTGGCATTCATATTATGCGCGGGATTCCCAGACAGGCGGCCCATGCCCACGGGAAAATCAAGGGGACGGATGTTCTGGCCTGCGACGTGGCAGATCCGTCAAATATCTGCGAGTGGAATCCGGATATGTACGGAGTGCGCCCGGAGCTGGAGGCTTCCCAGAAGTATTATGATTCCCTCATGGAATTATACGCCCAGTGGGGCGTGGACTTTATCAAATGCGACGATATCTGCCGCATGGATATGAAATCGGCAAAGCAGGAGATCGTGATGCTCCACCGGGCTATAGAAAAATGTGGACGTCCCATTGTTCTCAGCCTGTCTCCCGGACCGGCAAAGATCGAGGAGGCGTGGTTTTACCAGAAATATGCCAACATGTGGCGGATTACCGATGATTTCTGGGATAAGTGGGAACTGCTAAAGCCCATGTTCTGGCGGTGCGAATTGTGGCAGGACCATGTGAGGGAGGGATGCTTCCCGGATTGCGACATGCTGACGCTGGGCAAATTGGGCAAAGGTTTTGGGCATGAGTGGGAGACGAACTTTACCCGCGAGGAGCAGATGACTTTGATGACCTTGTGGTGCATCTTCCGGTCGCCTATGATGATTGGCACGGACCTGCCCCAGTTGGATGATTGGACGAAGGGGCTTCTGACCAATGGGGACGTGCTGGGCCTTTTGAAGCATTCCAGAGGGGCAAGGCAGATTGAGAGGGATGAGGAACATGCGATATGGTGCTCTATGGATACGGAGGAGCATGCGGGGTATCTGGCGGTGTTCAACCTGGCGGACGGGGAAGGAGAGATAGAGATTCCCTGGGATGCCGTGGAGGATTATGGCATTCCCGGCAGAGTTGGAAAGGAACTGTGGAGCGGTCAGGAGGTGGCACTGCAGGAGGCAGACCGGGTGAGCGTGGTGGCCCATGGCGCAAAGCTGTATAAACTGTCCTAAGGAATAAAAAATTTGTTCTTGCACAGCTTGGAAAATTGTGTTATAGTAGACAATGGACTTTATTGAAAGGAGGTTGTTGCTGTGAAAGTGAGATCTTCAGTAAAACCGATCTGCGAAAAGTGCAAGGTCATCAAGAGAAAGGGACGCATCAGAGTAATCTGTGAAAATCCCAGACACAAACAGAGACAGGGTTAATTCATGTGGGCTGTAAGGGCCTATTCGATATAACTTGCTTTCTGTTCGTTGTGGTGCGTAATGCACTACGATATTGTAGGCGGAGTGATTACCCGTCTCGGCACAGGGTGTGTCATTTTCACCCGGAGCCGGTCTGGTCAACGGCAGGCTGATGACAGCCATGGCTTTTCCAGCCTTGGCAACTGCGGCGTAGTACCGGCTGCCATTTCGCAGGCAGCCCGACATTTCCTCCTCATAACCGGGGGATAGAAGAACCGTCTATGCTATCAGATTACAATTTAAAGCGGCTGGCAGTGCCCGCTGGCACTGTAATCATTTTATCACAATTTATGCCATTCTTTTTGGCATAAAAAATAAATGCGTATGCATTTATATGATCATTAAATATGAAATAATGGAGGTGTAAAGTACACATGGCACGTATTAGTGGTGTAGATTTACCGAGAGAAAAGCGTGTTGAGATTGGACTTACCTATATTTATGGCATTGGTAGGGCGAGCTCAAACCGCATCTTAGCAGAGGCTAAAGTCAATCCAGACACACGTGTGAAGGATCTCACAGATGAGGAAGTCGCACGTATCCGCGATGTCATCGACAACACTCAGACAGTGGAGGGTGATCTCCGCAGAGAGATTGCGATGAATATCAAGAGACTTCAGGAAATTGGTTGCTACAGGGGTATCCGTCACAGAAAGGGACTTCCTGTCCGCGGACAGAAGACCAAGACGAATGCCAGGACCAGAAAGGGTCCGAAGCGTACCGTAGCAAATAAGAAGAAATAATATAGGAGGATTTGACAATGGCTAAACAGGTAGCAAAAAAGGCAGGCAAGAAGCGTGTCAAGAAGAATGTCGGACATGGACAGGCACATATTCAGTCTTCCTTCAATAATACAATCGTTACGCTTACCGATGCTGAGGGAAATGCAGTTTCTTGGGCTAGCGCAGGCGGATTAGGATTCAGGGGTTCCAAGAAATCAACTCCCTATGCTGCGCAGATGGCAGCAGAGACTGCTGCAAAGGCAGCCCTGCCTCATGGCTTGACATCTGTAGATGTCATGGTGAAGGGGCCAGGTTCAGGCAGAGAGGCAGCAATCCGCGCATTGCAGGCATGTGGCATTGATGTGACAAGCATCCGCGACGTGACGCCGGTACCCCACAATGGATGCCGCCCGCCGAAGCGCCGCAGGGTATAAAGTACGAGAAGAACTTCTAAAGGCTCATGCCAATGGGCATATCGCCGAGAAGTTCTACGGCAGCCAAGCTGCCTTTCTCATACAGGAAGAATGCAAAACCGGCATTCTTTCCGATGGCTGTGTCAGCAATCTGACGATGTTTGAAGCGTGTGGGAGATTTTTGAAGCAGAGATTGTATTGAATATATAGGAGGAAGAAACATGGCTAGAGATATGACGCCAGTTCTCAAGAGATGTAGAACTCTTGGACTTGAGCCAGCATTTATGGGACTTGACAAGAAGTCAAACAGGGCTCCCAGGGTTGGAAGGAAGCAGAGTGAATATGGTCTTCAGTTGAAGGAGAAGCAGAAAGCGAAATTCATCTATGGTGTGCTGGAGAAACCATTTAGAAATAATTTTGCCAGGGCGCAGAAGTTGAAATACGGCACAACCGGCGAGAACTTAATGATTCTCTTGGAGTTGAGGCTGGATAATGTATTATTCCGCATGGGATATGGACGTACCAGGAAGGAAGCCAGACAGATTGTCGGCCACAAGCACGTTCTCGTGAACGGTAAGTGCGTGAATATTCCTTCATATGAAGTAAAGCCTGGCGATACGATTGAAATCAAGGAGAAGCACAAGGGTGCGCAGAGATACAAAGATATCTTGGAAGTGACTGATGGAAGAATGGTTCCAGATTGGCTGGAGGCAAACCACGAGACACTTTCCGGCACTGTTAAGGATGTTCCTACCAGAGAGCAGATTGATGTTCCTGTAAACGAAGTGCTTATCGTCGAGTTATATTCTAAATAATAACTTGCTATGTGCATGCGTCCTTTTTAGGAAATGCATGCGGCGTTGGTTAAGGTAAGCCCTAAGCATATTAACCCAAAAGGAGGGGCAAAGAGTGCTTGATTTTAAAGAACCAAATATTGAAATAGCAGAAATTTCGGATGACAAGAGATATGGACGTTTTGTAGTGGAGCCTCTGGAAAGAGGATATGGAACGACGCTGGGTAATTCTCTCAGAAGAATCATGCTCTCCTCATTGCCGGGCACGGCCGTAAGTCACATCAAGATTGACGGCGTGGTTCATGAGTTCTCCTCAATTCCTGGAGTAAAGGAAGATGTCACTGAGATTATTATGAATATCAAGAGCCTGGCTATTAAGAATAATAGCGAAACGGACGAAGTGAAGACGGCGTACATTGAAGCTTCCGGCGAAGGCGTGGTGACAGCGGCAGATATTCAGGTGGATTCTGATATTGAGATTATGAATCCTGACCAGGTGATTGCCACACTGAGCGGTGGCGCAGATTGCAAGCTCTATATTGAGATGACTATCGTCACTGGCAGGGGATATATCAGTTCTGATAAGAATAAGAGAGAGGATCTGCCAATCAATGTGATTGCGATTGATTCCATCTTCACTCCTGTGGAGCGGGTAAATATCCAGATTGAAAACACTCGCGTGGGTCAGATTACTGACTTTGATAAGCTGACAGTGGAGGTCTATACCAATGGCACCATTGAGCCCAGTGATGCGGTTAGTCTGGCGGCCAAAGTGCTGAGTGACCATCTGAAGTCATTCATCAATCTCTCCGATAAGACTGCGGGCATTCAGGTGATTGCCGAGAATATCGACAATAGCAAGGACAAAGCTCTTGAAATGAACATTGACGAATTGGAACTTTCTGTGCGTTCTTATAATTGCTTGAAGCGTGCAGGAATTAACACGGTGGAGGAACTGTGTAACCGAACATCTGAAGATATGATGAAGGTGAGGAACCTTGGTCGCAAGTCTTTAGAAGAAGTATTATCTAAGTTGAGGGAATTAGGTCTTTCGCTGAACTTAGGGGATGAATAAATTACTGTAAAAGTAAAGCCAAATATATGAGAATACATCATGCTTGCATGAGGCAATTCTCATATATTTGGCGCACTTTTACTATATGGTGGTGCCGCTGAAAGCGGTATGTTAATATAGGAGGTAAGCACAATGGCAGGCTATAGAAAACTTAGTAGAACTTCAAGCCAGAGGAAAGCATTGCTTCGCAACCAGGTGACCAATCTGCTGTATCATGGAAGAATTGTCACCACGGAGGCGAAGGCAAAGGAAATCCGCAGAATTGCGGAGAAACTGATTGCTATGGGCATTCGTGAATGCAATAATTTTGATACGGTGACAGTGACTGCGAAGGTTGCCCGCAAGGACAAGGATGGCAGAAGGGTAAAGGAAGTTGTGGACGGAAAGAAAAAGACCGTTTACGACGAGGTGGAGAAGGAGATTAAGAAGGATCAGCCCTCCAGACTTCATGCCAGAAGGCAGATGCAGAAGGTTCTCTATAAGGTGACAGAGGTTCCGGCAGAGATCAAGGGCCGCAAGAAGGGGACTAAGACTGTTGATGTGGCATCCAAGGTATTGGATGAATTGGGACCCAAGTATGCGGAGCGTAACGGCAATGGCGGCTACACTCGCATCGTGAAGATTGGTCCTCGCAAAGGCGATGCCGCAATGGAAGTTCTCATTGAATTAGTTTAATAAGTTTACAAGATTTTAAGGCCCTGTGCGAAAGCATGGGGCTTTTTAAAAAAGCAAGTAAAAGATGCTAGCAAAGGTAGCGGCATCATTAGCAGCAGCCGGTGCTTTTGCCAATGGTGGAATTGCATGGAGAGGTGAGGACTTAGTAGCGATGGATGGAGGTGCGGGATGAAGGGGCTGGGCTCAGAAAAAATGATGGGGGAAAGTAAACCGAAGCCAGAAAAGGCAAAGCTGATGATAGATGCCAGGGGGGTTACCCACGAGTATTCCCGCAGGGATGCGGAGGGAAATGTCATGGGAATCATCCAGGCGGTGGATGGCGTGGACTTGCAGGTAACCCCTGGGGAGTTCGTGGCAGTGCTGGGGGCAAATGGCTCTGGGAAGTCCACCCTTGCCAAGCACATCAATGCTCTGCTTGTACCCACGGAGGGAACTCTTTATGTGGATGGGAAGGATACAGGCAATCAGGAGAATGTATTGGCAATCCGCCAGCTTGCGGGAATGGTCTTCCAGAATCCGGACAATCAGATCGTTTCCAACGTGGTGGAGGAGGATGTGGGATTTGGTCCGGAAAATATAGGCGTTCCCTCGGAGAAGATATTGGAGCGGGTAGAGGAGAGTTTGAAAAGCGTGGGAATGTATGAATATAGGAAGCAGTCCCCCAACCGTCTCTCGGGCGGACAGAAACAGCGGGTGGCGATTGCAGGAATCATGGCAATGCATCCCCGCTGCATTGTATTGGATGAGGCCACGTCCATGCTTGATCCTTCGGGCAGGAAGAATGTGCTGGATACGGTGAGGAAGTTGAATAGGGAGGAAGGAATTACCGTGGTGCTCATCACCCACTACATGGAAGAAGCGGTGGAGGCCGATCGGATATTCGTGATGAGGCAGGGGAAGGTTGCGCTTTCTGGCACGCCCAGAGAGGTCTTTGGAAAGCCGGAAATCTTAGAGGCATGTCGGGTGGAACTGCCGGATATTACGAAGATTGGGCTGGGATTACGAAGAGCGGGGCTGGATATTCCCAAAGTGGTGCTGACTGAGGAGGAACTGCTGTCCTGCGTGACAGGGAGTGGGGCATTTCCGGAAAAGGCTTAGTTTTGCACATGGTAGTGTTGCGAATGGCGACATGTCAGAATAGAAAGGCATAGGCTTTAAAATGTCACTTCAATTAAAAAATGTGAGTTTTTATTATGAGAGTGGTGGTGAGAGGAAACAGGCATTGCGAAATTTGTCCTTGGAGATCGGAAGCAATGAGCTGATTGGCCTGGTGGGACAGACTGGTTCTGGAAAGTCAACGCTGCTGCAGCTGCTGAATGGTCTGGAAAGGCCCTGGGAGGGACGGGTACTCCTAGATGGCAGGGACGTGGCGGCAAAAGATTTTTCCAGAAAAGAACTGTGCGGCAGGGTGGGGTTGGTGTTCCAGTATCCGGAGCATCAGCTTTTTGGCGCCACGGTGGTGGAGGATGTGCAGTTTGGCCCTAGGAATCTGGGCTGGGAGCCACTGGAAGTGGAACTTAGCGCCTTTCAGGCATTGAAGGATGTGGGAATCGGGGAGGATCTTCTGGATGTGTCTCCCCTCGCCCTGTCCGGCGGGCAGAAACGGCGGGTGGCTTTGGCGGGAGTGCTGGCCATGAAGCCGGAGTATTTGATTCTGGATGAACCTATGGCGGGGCTTGACCCTGCCGGGAGGCGGGAAGTCTTTCAGATGCTGCTAAAACTTCACAGAGAGCGAAATATGTCCATATTGTTTGTATCCCATAGCATGGAGGATGTGGCAGAATACGCCGAGAGGGTGATTGTCATGCACCAAGGAAAGGTGGTTTTGGATGGGGCTGCCAGGCAGATTTTCCGATTTGAGAAGGAACTGGAGCAGATTGGATTGCGCGTCCCCCAGACTGCCCGGTTTATGCATAGGCTGCGGGATGACGGATTTCCGCTAAAGGAGGAGTGCATCACTCCCCAGGAGGCAGTGGAGTGCATCCTGAGACAGAGGGGCAAGAGCGTGAGGTGATGGAAAAATATTGCGGGGAGAGATAAGAGGATATGATACGAGATATTACGATTGGACAGTATTATTCTGTGGATTCAACCATACATAGGCTGGATCCCAGAGTGAAGATATTGGGCACGCTGGCATATATGATTTCTCTGTTTACCTTTCGGGATTTTGCGGGGTATGCAGTGGCGGTCTTGTTCTTTGCCTTGGTGCTGGCCTTGTCAAAGGTTCCCTTTTCCTATGCGGCCAGGGGCTTGAAGCCTATTTTCATCCTAATGGCATTTACCGCATTCCTGAATTTGTTCTGGACGGATGGAACGGTCTTTTTTCGCGTGGGCGCACTGGCTGTGACATGGGAGGGGCTTTATAAGATGATATATATTTCCCTGCGGCTCATTCTTCTGGTGCTGGGCTCTTCCCTGATGACGCTGACTACCACGCCAAATCAGTTGACGGATGGGCTGGAGCGGATCTTCGGCCCGCTAAAAGTATTTCGGGTGCCGGTGCATGAGATGGCGATGATGATGTCCATCGCCCTGCGGTTCATTCCCATACTAATTGAGGAGACGAATCGGATTATGAAGGCCCAGACCGCCAGAGGGGCGGATTTTGAATCGGGCAATCTATTGCAGAGGCTTAGAAATATGCTCCCGCTCTTGATTCCGCTGTTCGTGTCGGCGATTCGCCGGGCAACGGATCTGGCCCTTGCCATGGATGCCAGATGCTATCACGGCGGGGCAGGGAGGACGAAAATGTATCCTCTGCGCTACAGGGTGAATGACTTTGTAGCATACGGATGCCTGGTGGCTTATATTGTGATTTTGCGGGCAGTGGTTTGGGTTTGCCCATGGTAGGCTGTTATTTGGGGTACTGGAAAGGTATGGGTATTTGAATGATGAAACGAGTAATGCTTCGGGTGGCTTATGAGGGTACTCGATATCATGGCTGGCAGATCCAGCCGGGTGATATGGCTACCATCGAGGGAATGCTGAATCAGGCCATCTCCGGCCTGACTGGGGAGGAGATTCAGGTGATTGGCGCCAGCCGTACGGATGCGGGGGTTCATGCTCTGGGAAATGTGGCGGTGTTTGACACCGAATCCCGCATACCGGGGGAGAAGTTTTCTTACGCATTGAATCAGCGTTTGCCGGAAGATATCGTGGTGCAAGAGTCCCGGGAGGTATCGGAGGAATTTCATCCCAGATATGAGAAATGTAGGAAGACTTATGAATATACCATATTAAACCGCCGGTTTCCACTGCCGGAATACCGCAATACTGCTATGTTTTTCTATGGCGGACTGGATGTGGAAAAGATGCGCCAGGCGGGCAGGGCGTTTGTAGGGGAATGGGATTTTGCAGGTTTTTGCTCTGCCGGGGCCCAGGTACAGACCACGGTGCGAAGAATTTATGATTTGCAGGTGGAGCGCGGGGGAGATATTGTGCGCATCCGGGTGGAGGGCAACGGCTTCTTATATAATATGGTGCGGATTATCGCAGGAACGCTTCTCGAGGTGGGGAAGGGTAAGATTCCGCCGGAGAGGATGGGTGAGATTATTGCTTCTAGGGATCGGGCTCAGGCGGGACCCACAGCCCCCGCAAAAGGGCTGAGGTTACTGGAAATCCGATATGATGCTCTCTCTTGCTAGAGCAATGAGAAAATAATTTCTGGCAGACTGCAAAGGACATTTTTCAAGTGGCTTCACTGTATTTTTGCGTCAGTTGCGGAGTATTTTTTCGGCGAGATGGCCCAATAGGAGGCAGATACCGCCATATGCGAGGAGATAGAGAAGGTTCTTGGGAGCCTGGACGCTTTTTAAATACCAAGTGCCAGGGAGCAGGTCGCCCATTTTCCTTATGGCAGGGAGAAGGATTCCCAGGTCGATAAACACTGGGGTGAGAAGCAGGGATAGCAGGAGCATAAGGGGCATGGATGCCATATAGATGCCCTGGCTGGGCAGCAGTTTTCCCAGGAGGGATGCCAATCCCAGACAGGCGAATAGATAGCAGGCCATGGCAGGAACTTCCCGGTAGATGCTGCCGGAAATCCCTGCTATCTTTATGCTGGCAAGGGCGGCAATTCCGGCGGCAAGGCCGGGAATCACGAGCGAGTACAGGGCTGCCATCCTTTTTTGCTTTCGACTCATTTGATCATATTTTCCCTCTGCCCGATCTTGAAAGCATAGGAGTTCTCCGGCCATGCAGGTCAGGAGCAGGATTGCCGCTACGATGCCCCGCAGGGGCAGCATAAGGATGCCGATGTTTTTTTTCTGCAGGATGGCTTGCTCTTCTCCGTTGAGATATTGAAACTGGAAAAGAAGCTCATTGCTGGCATGGGACTGGAAAGTGCTTTTTAGTTTTTGGCTGTCTGGGGATGAATCCGTGTTTTTCTCTAAGAAGTCTTCCAGAATATGGTAGGCAATGGCGCCATAGTTCTTGCTCAGCACAATCTCGTCCACGATTCGGGTGGTGGCATCTTTTTTCTCCCGGATTACGGTGAGAAAGGGCGTGCCATTTTGTATATAGGCCGGAATCTTCTCTTCCAGATTGGCGGGGATGAGATAGCCGCAGTTTGCTTTTCTGCTCTTCACATCTTCTATTAGTTGCTTTTTATTCTTGCAGACGTAGAAAGATATGGAGGTGTCGGAGAGGGATGCCATTTGCTTTAGGAGGTCTTCGCTGGCGGGGGAGGGAGTCTCCTGCGGGGTGGTCTCTAGGCATAATGCTACCCGCAGCATGGCATCCTGCCTTGTGCCGCACTGCTGTAGGAAAAGCGTGGCGAGGGGCATCAATAGGATGGTGAAAAGCAGCAGTGGCTTTTTCATCAGACGCTTGCACCACAGGAATAGCCATATCATAGATTCTTTCATTTCGATCAATACCTCGTTCTTTCATTTACTCTCAATAGCATGACATTAATTTTAGGATTCTAACATCTTTCAAGACTATGTCCTGTAGCGCATTCTGACATTGCGCCAGAGCATGGCGATGCCCAGAAATCCACTTCCATATCCCATGATCCAGACGAGGTGAATGGGGGAGGGACTTCGGTCAAGACAGGATAGGGCATATTCCACGCTATGGTATAGGGGCAATGCCTTGGCCAGATTCTGGATGGACAAGGGCAGATAATCCAGGGGGTAGAAGCATCCCGATAATAATGCCAGCAGAAGGGTGGCCAAAAAAAGGAATATCGCTCCGCCAAATCTGTCCTCGGCGGTTTCGTAGACCCACTGGATGAAAGAGGCCGCCATCCATAGAATGGGGAGCAGGGATGCGCCGAAAACCCACAGGCGTTCTGGTTGGGACAGGATTGTGCCCGGAAGGGGCATACCTTGCACATGGCAAAGGATATGGGCTATAGCCAGAAGAATGGCAAAACTTAGCGTGTTGATTAAGAAAAAAGCCAGGTTTCGCAGGATGACCTGCAAGGGATATCCCAGGGAGGATATCCGAAGTTTCTGCTGGAAGGCATGGTTCTGGGATGTGAGGAGATTTCCGTAGGCGATGCCCCAAAGGAAGAAAAAGAGCACGATGCCTGATGCCAGAAATCGGGAGGTCTGGGAGTAGGAGTCGGGGATTTTTATTTCTTCCAGTTTTACTCCTTCCTCCAGTTTGGCAATTTCCTTGATATAGGCGATATTCAGGTTGAGTTCGTCCCTGGAGGCATGGGGGAGGCGGTGCTCCCTGTAATAATCCTGCATGGTATAGATTCCCGCCTCGGAATTTAGGATAAAGGAGGAGGCGGCAGTGCAAAGTTCCCGAAGGAGGAAACTGACGATGGTGGTCTGTCCCTGGGAAAAGCGGATGGTCACATGCTTGTTTTCCCCTCGGATGATAGAGGCTACGTAATCTTTGGGAATGAGGAAGATGACATTGATTTTGCCCTGTTCTATTTGCCTTTGTGCCTCCTTTTCTGCAAGTCGCCTGAAATGGCAGGTGTATTTTGTGCTTTTTATCTGGCTGACTGCATCGATCATCCAGTCGATAAAAGGTTCTCCCTCCCTGGCTACAATGCCCACGGAGATGTGTTTTTTCTGGGCGGGATTCTGGGTGCTTTTGTGGCATAGCCAGAAGGTTCCGGCCAGCAGGAGGATGAGCAGCAGGCTTCCTAAGATGATGCCGGGGAGGGAGCGGAGCATCCGTTTCATCTCCAACTGAAAATAGACGAATATTGTTTTCATATCATGTCCTTCCATGGTAACAATATGTTGTGATTTCCGAGCCATATGCCGTATTACAGCGTTTTTGCAATCTGGTGGATATCTCCTTCATATGACAAAGGCGACAATACCCCATTCTTTAATAAGAAAAGCTGGTCGCACAGAGCAATTTCCCGCTCCTCGTGGGTGGCAATGAGAATGAGGTTGCCCTGGGAACGGAATTGTCGCAGATAGGTTTCAATATATTCTTTGCACAGCAGATCCAGGGCGGCCCCTGGCTCATCCAGAAGGAGCACCCGGGGGGACATGGCGATGCTGCAGCCGATGCTTAGTCGCTTTTTCATTCCCCCGGACATGTGGCCCACCGACACCGTAAGAAAGTCGGGGATGCCCAGGGTTGCCAGGAATCCTTCCTCTAATTCCCTTTCCAGGGAGAGGGGGCTTTGGCAGTACCACAGCTTTAAGTTGTCGTAGGCGGTCAGTTCTGCCATCAGCGGCGGTTCCTGGGGGACGAAACCAACTAAGGATGAGAGGTTTCGCTGCATTTTTCTTTCCAGAAGGTTGACGCCATTTAAGAGAACGTTTCCGCTGTCTGGCCTCTGGATGCCTGCCAGAATGGATAGCAGGGTAGATTTCCCGCATCCGTTGGCGCCTAGGATGCCGATGCACTGGCCTCCCCGGGCCTGGAGGGTGATATCTTGCAGTACCTGCTTTTTCCCTCGGCGGAAACTTTTCCGGAGGCTCTGTATCTCCAGAGATAATTGGCTGTTTTCATTCATGGTATATGGTTCTCCTGCAATGATAGATTTTAGTCATATGAGATTATTGTAACACAAAATAGATTTTTTTACATCTGCCGTAAAATAGTATGTTTTTACTCTCGCAAGAATCGAGTACTCTGTCCCTTGGGGCGGAAATATGAAATTGACAAGATATTCTATCATATGATATCCTTAAAAAAATAGATGGTTTATAGATTTATTTCTCAGGTGTTTGGTAGTAGAAGATGAATCATTCAATGTTTGGAAAGAAAAGAATAAGCATGCTTAATGCTGGATGGCAAAAGATAGTTTGAACGGTTCAATGAGAAAAGGAGAAAGAGATGAAGTACCAATTACCCATTTATTATGAAGACAGAAATTATGGTTCCCAGTATCAAAATTATTTTCTTTCTATGATTTTATGGGATGAAGACAATGTTCAATATTTGTACCTATATTATTTGATGCTGACGGTAAAGCATTTTCAGGATTGCCATGTGGATTATTCCTTTGATGGGCCAATAGCCTGTGACAATCGTCTAATGAGAAGATATGTTGTGTATGGTCGGGTTGAAAATGTAGTATCTACAATAATAATGGCGATAAAAAATAATTCCTATGTCATATTAAATGTTAACGAGAAATTTCTTTCCAGGCGGGAAGCGTATCAGGCATATGATTTTCGCCATGACTTATTTATATACGGTTTCGATGAGGAACAAAATTCTTTTATGACGTTAGGATTCGACGAAGATTTTCACTATAGGCAGATCGAGTATATGGCAGACGAAGTCGAAAAGGCATATTATGGGATGAAAGAGGAGTGGGATTATGATATCACTTTTTATAAGAATGAAAAAAATCCAAAGGGAATCTTTGAAATAAAAAAAGAAGTAGCATGTTTAATAGATTTATATATCAGCGGGAATTCCTATTGTAAAAAGAAATTAAATGATTTTTTTGCTGGATCAGAAAACCAGATTGCCCTGTGCAATGAAAGTTTTTATGAATTTCAAGGAATACAGGTATATGACTATTTGATTAGCAGAATCAGTGGTTTTGCGTCTGTTCTGAAAAGAACTAAAATCGGGAATCCTTCCTTGGGAGTGACAGATATCCGGTCATTCCATGTGATGATTTCCCACAAATATGTATTGATGAAAATGCTGTCAGATCAGCGGCTGTTTGAACAGGAAAAAAATCAGGAATTAGAAATGCAGATAAAGCATTTGGCTGATCGGCTGACGGAATGCAAGATGCTGCTGATTTATATGCTGCATGGCAAGGGTGGAATCAGGGAGGGCAAAAGAATCTTATCAATACTGAAACAATGTCGAAAAGATGAGTATGATGTGATGAGCAAGCTGTTGCTTAAGTTGCAGGAATAGCGCAGGGAGAAATGAAAAATTATGAAAATGAATTTGAAGGATGAATATGCTCTGATATCAAGAATTTACGGAAAAATGACCTATCAGCAACTTGGAGAAAGGCTTTTGCAGATGCATGGAAGAGTTCAGAGGTTCATTTCTGAACGACGGCTTTGCGTATTGGTTGCGGATCATAGCATGGAATGTATTTTGCTATATTTAATGTGTGTCAATAATAAATTACCTATGCTGCTGGTTGATGAGAGGGATATCGAAAATTCTTTATCCAATCTATTAAAGAATTTTCATCCGGCATTTGTCTGGATTCCTATTAAATATAAAAATAATAGGAAGATCTCGGACATTTGCATGGACGGGGCATATGGACTGCAAAGGAAAGAAAATGGATATCTATGGTATTTTGGAGAGAAGGAAAACTATTTTATGCCTTCGGAATTAGCGCTGCTGATTTCTACATCTGGGAGTATGGGTGGAGCAAAATATGTTTGTTTAAGTTATGAGAATTTGCTGGACAATGCACAAAATATTGTAAAGTCATTGAATATCGAAAGAGGGGAAAGGGCTGCGGTCATGCTTCCCATAAGTTATTCCTACGGCTTGTCCGTTGTAAATACATACTTATATCAAAGAGGTACTTTGCTGATTGGGGATGCCATGATGGCAGAAAGGGAATTTTGGGAGTTTTTAAGGCTTGAAAATGTGAATGCTCTTTGCGGCGTTCCGTATACTTACGAGATTATGGACAAACTGGGTGTATTCCAGAAAAAGATCAAATCTCTGAAAAAGATGACCCAGGCGGGAGGGAAGTTGAAGATTGAAAAGCAAAGATATTTTGCCGAATTGGCTAGGAGAGAGGGCTTTGACTTTTATGTGATGTATGGACAGACGGAGGCCACGGCGAGAATGAGTTGCTTTTGCCTGAGCCGGGAGATGGATAAATTGGGAAGCGTGGGGAAAGCCATCCCCGGCGGTGAATTTTCTGTGTATATGGATGAGGAAGGTCGGGGTGAAATCATTTATCATGGAAAGAATATTTTTTGGGGATACGCCAAGAGAATGGATGATTTCAATGAACTGCATAGTGCGAAAGAACTCTATACGGGGGACGTGGGCTTTCTGGATGATGATGAATATTTATTTATAACAGGTCGGAAAAAACGTTTTGTGAAAATTAGGGGATTTAGAATAGAGTTGGATTTAATTCAGGAAGAAATGAGAAGCCAGACGGATATTGAGGTGATTTGCGTGAAGGAAAAAAGCGCGGATCGGATGCTTGTTTTTTCTCTGAAAGAGATACAGGATGGATACAGAATCCTTTCGGATCTCTGCCATCAGCTGATGACGAAAGAATCGGTGGATTTCTTTGTATTAGATGAATTTCCCCGCAATGCAAATGGTAAAATTGCTTTTGGAGTTTTAGAAAATTGGGAGGAGCAAAATGGAATCAATAGAAAAAGAATTGATTGATATTTTATGGGAAGTGGTGCCTGGGAAGAAGGACATAGAAATTGCCGGGGATACGGATATCCTTTCGGAGTTTGAATTGGATTCTCTGCTGCTTTTTGAGTTGGTGGATGTGGTAGAAGAGCGAATGGGAGTGAATTTATTTGAAATAGATGATTTCGTTTCTAAGTTTCGCAATTTTGGTGATTTATGCCAGGCGATTCAAAATAAGAAAATATAAATTTATCGTAAAATAGTGTGATTGCAGGTGCGAAAAGATTGTGATATCATGATAACAAGATGCTAGATATAAGAAGATTTTATTTTCGGAAATATAGTATTACGAGAATCAAATATATTTATTTTGCTTTTCTAGTGTATTATTGACGGTGACAGTGGCATCTGTGAAAAACGTCAACATTGCATGGAGTGTATGTCGGTTTCATTTGTCGCTTGGGATGATGTAAGGAGAAAGAATGGTGAAGAAGACTTTCAGGAAATGTTTCGTTTTTGGATTGATTACGGTTATAGCAAGTTATCAGGGGAACGTAGGCGTGGCATTGGCGAGTACAGTGATCTGTGAAAAAGAAACGGATTTGAGGGTGCCAGATGAAGTGAGTTTGACTAAGTCCAGTGAAAAGATTGTGGGGGAGTCCAAGGGTATTGCGCTGGAGAAAGGGGCAGAAGCGGGCGAGAAGCTATTGCAAATTGATTCGGATGAACAGTACGTAGAGGCGGTGTCTGAGGTACTTGAAAAATATTACCAGCAAAGTGTGATTACATCCCAGCTAGACAAATTTACTGATATGGTCAAGCCCTGCGCAGAGGGGGTGGTAAAGGACTACAGAGAAGCGTATGAGGAGAGGATGGAAAGCGATTCCCTGTCCTATGATCCGAAGAAGGTGATTCTTCAATTTCGGAATGATATCTCGGATTCGTCCATTCAGGAAGCCATGGAAGTGATTTCCGATGGCGGGGAGCTGGTTTCGGAAGCGGAAATTGATTCGGATTTGCCAGCGTATAAAAGGGACAGAATCATGAAGGCAAAGGAATCAAGAACGAATTATAAACTTGCCATCGCAGATCTGTCCCTAGCACAGAGCACGGATCGAGCGATAGAGGCTTATAAGAAATTGGATGGCGTGCAGAGTGTGGAGCGGGATCAAATCATGGAGTTCCCATCGGATGATGGGATGGAAGCCAAATCTGTGATTCCGAATAAAAAGATGCTGGTCAAGTCCGCTATTTCGGATGAAAGGATGTCGGCTAGGTCTGCGATTTCAAATGATCCTCGTGTTTCCGAACAGTGGAATTTGATACAGACAAATACTGCTGGTGCGTGGAATTTGTTAAATAGTTATACAAAGCCCCATTATCAGATTTGGGTGGCTGTGATTGACACGGGCGTGGACATGAATCATGAGGATTTGCAGGGTCAATTGTTGGAAAACTATTCCGTAGATATCGCAAAGGAAGGGCATCCGCTGCTGACCAGCGTTACGCCCCAGTATACTTCTGAGCATGGAACCCACGTGGCAGGGATAATTGCCGCAAAGGCAAATAACTCTATTGGCGTGGCGGGCGTGGCCGGCATTCCAGACAGTGTAAATGATACACTAATGAGTTGCAGGGTTATGGCGATTAAGATTACGCAGGAGGATAATAGTTATACCTTGTCGGATTTGTATGATGCGATTTATTATGCAACAGACAAGGGTGCTGAGATAATCAATTTAAGTTTGGGAGGGGTGCCAAATAGTTCATCATTAAGATCTGCAATAGATTATGCGTATAAGGCGGGAGTGACAGTGGTAGCGGCAGCAGGAAATAAGAATATGACATATCCCTATTACCCTTCGGATTTCGACCATGTCATTTCAGTCATTTCAACGGATATTAATGGAAAGAAAAGTCCTACTTCAAATTACGAGAAAAAGGATATTTCTGCACCGGGAGTAGATATCCTTAGCACGATTCCTGGTAATAAGTACGATTATATGAGTGGTACTTCTATGGCTACGCCATTTGTGGCAGGGGTGGTTGCCCTGATGAAAAAGGCGGATTACTCACTAAAACCGGATGATATGGATGCTATCATAAAAGATACGGCATATGATGTCGGGGCTCCGGGGTATGATCCAGAGACTGCCTATGGCGTGGTCGATCCCTATCATGCGGTTCAACGAGCATTATCTCGTTACAAATAGGGGAAGAGATGTCTTTTAGAACGATAACCTATGAAATGTCTTGCAGGCAGATGCATATAATGTGTTATAAAATGGAGGTGGAGCAATGAAAACTGACAAAAAAATATTTTCAATTTTGATTGCGGTGTGTCTTGTTCTTTCTATCGTGGAATTTCCTGTGATGGATTCTGCGGAAGCGGCATCAGGCAAGAAGATTATTTTAAAAGAGGGCAAAAGCGTCACATTGAAAGTAAAGAAGGCGAAGATAAAGAGAGTTACCTGGAAGAGCAAGAACAAGAAGATTGCTACGGTCAGCAAAAAGGGGAAAGTGAAGGCGAAATCTGCCGGGAGTACAAAGATTACGGCAAAGGTTACTTTGAAGAATGGGAAAAAGTATACTAGTGTTTATAAGATCAGCGTTCAGAAGAAAAAGAGTTCACCCTCTCCTGCGAAAACGGCTTTACCCAAGGAGCCTACTCCCACGGCAACGGCTTCGCCGCAGAAGCCGACTGCGAAACCTACGGCAACTCCTCTACCCTTGGTTAAACCTAAGATTGAAGCGGTACTAGCAGGGCAGGGCGATATGAAAGGCTGGAATGAGTTCGGAGATTTCCAGGCAGGAATGGATTCATTTACAAATGCGCATAGCAAGCCGGACATAGAAAATCAATTTGTGGCTTCCTATGATGAACTGGCAGTTTTGATAAAAAGTTTGAAAGATGGAAACCTGCCCTCGGAATTGGAATTATTTATGAGGAAATTGAATTGTTATGATGAGAAATATTTTGAAGATTACGCGCTATGCCTTGTAAATTTGCAAGTTCCTCGTGGGTATCGCCCTTGCATAACGCAATTATATAAGAAAAATAATGGGGGCAAACTTCCCGATATCGTGATGCAGTATGTTAAAATAAAAGAGATGGAAGATAATCAATACGCTCCTGGTGAGATGGTAAATTATATTTATAGATTGGAGATTGCTAGGGCGGTATTCGGAGGCGGACTGATTTCGCATCCCACCATATTGCCACGGATTAAGACGGTGAGCACGGCACAGGAGGTTATTACAGAGTGGAAGCCGATCCATACGAAATTAGTTTCGAGTACAATGCTAAAGGACATTCCACATGTTGAGAATCAACTGCTCACATCTTTTAATGAGTTGTCTGCTCTGATTGAGGAATTGAGAGCCAAGTCATCTCCATCAAGGGAGCAAATCATATCAGAATTGAAAAAATATGATGAAGAATATTTTCAAAATAATGTTTTGTGTCTGATGGTCGTGGAACTTGTCGATACGTGCGTGCCCGATGTGCGAAAAGTATATAGCGGTGGCGTGCAACCAGATATTATCATGCAGTATGCTGAATTAGAAAACTATGAATATACTTTTGAGATGAAGGATTATTATTTATATCGTATAGAGATTGAAAAGAGTGAAGTGATGCCTGATTATACAGGGGTAAAATAATTGTGCCAAGCAAGGGCAAAGAAGCGGGCGAAAAGTTATTGGGTATTGATTCAGACTTATGAAATGGAGGTAGTGAAATGAAAACGTATAAAAAGACTTTTTCTATTATGATTGCAATTTGTCTCGTTTTTGCTATCGTGGAGTTTCCTGCGGGGTATTCTGTGAATGCGGCATCAAGTAAGAAGATTATCATAAAAGAGGGCAAGAGCGTCACATTGAAGGTAAAGAAGGCGAAGATTAAGAAAGTTACCTGGAAGAGCAAGAACAAAAAGGTTGCTACGGTTAGCAAAAAGGGGAAAGTAAAGGCAAAATCTGTGGGGAGTACAAAGATTACGGCAAAGGCTACCTTAAAGAATGGGAAAAAGTATACCAGCGTTTACAAGATCAGCGTTCAGAAGAAAAAGAGTTCGCCATCCCCCTCAAAGACAGCCTTGCCAAATAAGCCAACTCCCACGGCAACGGCTTTACCGCAGAAGCCGACTGCGGAGCCTGCGCCAACTTATTATCCACCACGGATTGTGAGTAAGACAGCGAGCACGGCGCAGGGGGAGGTTGCAGATTGGAAGCCAATCATAAAGAAATTGATTTCGTGTACAAAATTGAGTTCCAATCCACAACACTTTGAGAATCAGTTGGTTACATCTTATGATGCGCTGACTGATTTGGTTGAGGAATTGAAGGGATATCCCTCTTCTTCAAATGATCAAATTATTTCAGAACTGAAAAAATATGATGACGAGTATTTTCAGGATCATGTCTTGTGTCTGATGGCTGTGCAGCTGGACTATAGTTGTACGCCTAGCGTGAGGCAGGTTTATAGCGGTGATGGCGGTGGAGCGCATCCGGATATCAAGATGGAGTATGTTGAAGTCAGGGCGTATGAAGACGACCAATTGCTACCCTGCGTGATGGAAAACTATTTTTACAGAATAGAGATGGAAAAGAGCGAAGTGATGCCTGATCATGCAGAGACAAAATAAAGGCGTGAACGGCGCATGGAAAGAGAAGGTAGCAGTAAACGATTTGCCGACTATATGCAAACATATAGTCGGCAAATTTTATAGTCAGTTTTCGTGATTTATGGCAATATGTTAAAAAAATTATAATTTATCGTAAAAATATGTGATTGTAGGAACAAAATAATTATGATATTATAATAATATATTATGATTAAAATTATTGTTATGTTATTATTTTGGAATCTATGAATCTATTTTACGAGTTACATGGGATGATGAAAGGAGAAAGTATGGTGGAGAAAATTTTTAAGAGGTGTTTTGTAGTTGGATTGGTTATGGTTATTGCCGTATATCAGGGGAACATAGGAGTGGCATTGGCAGACACGGTTATTCATGAAAAAGTTACGGATTTGGACGTTCCTGACCAGGTAAATTTGACGAAGTCTAATGAAAAGATTGTTAGAGAGTCAAAAGAAATTGCGCTGGACAAGGGCAAAGAAGCGGGTGAAAAGTTATTGCATATTGATTCGGACAAGCAATATAAAGAAGCTGTTTCAGAGGTGCTTGAAAAATATTATGAACAGGATGAAATCACTCCTCAATTAGAAAGTTTTACTGATATGGTCAAGCCCTGTGCAGAAGAAGAGGTAAGCGATTATAAGGAAGCATACGAGGAACGGATGGAAAGCGATTCCCTGTCATATAATCCGGAGAAGGTGATTCTTCGATTTCGGAATGACATCTCTGATTCTTCCATCCAGGAAGCTATGGAAGTGATTTCTGATGGCGGCAAATTGGTCTCAGAAGAGGAGATTGATTCGGATTTGCCAGCGTATAAAAGGGAAAGGATCATGAAGGCGAAGGAGTCGAGAAAGAAATATAAGGTTGCCGTTGCAGATTTGTCCTTAGCGCAGAGTACGGATAAGGCCATTGACTCTTATAAGCAATTAGAGGGCGTGTGCAATGCTGAGAAAGATGAAATCCAGGAGGTTTCATCGGATGAAGATTTGATGGAAACTGATGCTTTGATTTCAAATGATGCACATGTTTCTGAACAGTGGGGTTTAATACAGACAAATACCGCAGGTGCGTGGAATTTGTTAAATCGGTATAAAAATCACACTTATCAAGTATGGGTGGCTGTGATTGATACGGGAGTTGATATGAATCATGAGGATTTGCAGGGGCAATTACTGAAGAAATATTCTGTGGATATTACGAAGTCGGGATATCCACTATTGACGAATGTTACGCCGCAGTATGCATCTGATCATGGAACCCATGTGGCAGGGATTGTTGCTGCCAAAGCAAGTAACTCTATTGGTGTGGCAGGAGTGGCTGGGATTACGGATAGTGGGAATGACCAGATTATGAGTTGCAAAATCATGGCAATTAAGGCAACGCAGCATCCGAAGTATTTTTATACATCGGATATCATTAATTCCATTTATTATGCAACGGATAAGGGAGCGGAGGTGATTAATCTTAGTTTGGGAAGCGATTCATTTAATTCATCAGAAAAAACTGCAATAGATTATGCATATGAGGCGGGAGTGACAGTGGTAGCATCGGCGGGAAATGATGGTAAAAAAATGTCGTATTATCCTGCAGATTATAATCATGTCATTTCAGTTATTTCATCAAATATTAATAGGAAGAAAAGTTCTTTTTCAAATTATGGTGGAAAAGACATATCTGCACCGGGAGAAAATATTCTTAGTACACTTCCAGGCAACCAATATGGAAGTAAGAGTGGAACATCTATGGCGGCACCTTTTGTGGCAGGCGTGGTTGCTTTGATGAAAGAAGCGGATTATTCATTGAGGCCGGATGATTTGGAATATATTATAAAGGATACGGCTTATGATATTGGGACTCCGGGGTATGATCCTGAGACTGCTTATGGCGTAGTTGATCCATATAATGCAGTTCGCAGAGCATTGTCTCGTTATAAATAGAGGTAGATAGTATGGATGGCGCATTAAAGAAGATGATTGACCATGCATACCATAAATCTCCATTTTATATGGAGTTATTGCATGAGGACAAATTTGCAGATGGAATGGAATCTTTGCCAATCATTCATAAGGAGCAGATCGTAAAGACAAAAACCTCTTTATTGCCCTATTCCTATTATGGCTTGCTTGCCTCTGGAAAAATGATTAGGGAAACTACATCTGGCTCTACGGGGGAGTGCCTGGAGATTCTCTGGAGAGAGGGAGATTTCATTTCCTCCCAGATGTCTCTGTGGAAATATCGCAGGAAATTCTATGGAATCCATCCGGCGGACAGGCTATGTTATTTCTACACCCTGAGGCAGTGCGGGAATAGCGAGGTGAAAAGTGAGGAGTATCGGAATGGCTTGGGATTATCCAAGACAAATCTAACATCTGAAAGGATAGAGGAAATCTATGATCAGATGTTAGACTTCCAGCCCAAATGGATTCTTTCCCAGCCGAGTATTATGTTTCTTCTGGCGCGGCATGTGTTTGAGGCCGGTGCCGAGGAGATTGCCTCCTTGCAATATATTGAATTATCTGGGGAGATGCTATCCGATCATGAAAGAAATTTTATCAGCCGTGCTTTTGGCTGCAAAGTGGCAAATCAATATGGTTGCAATGAAATAGGAACCATAGCCTATGAATGTCCTCAGGGCAGGATGCATATAATGGAAGATAATGTTTTTGTTGAAATATGCAAAGAGGGGCACAGAGTTCCTGATTGCGAGGAAGGAGATATCGTAGTCACGTCGAAATGGAATTATGCCATGCCCTTTATCAGATATGAAATTGGAGATACGGGAAGCATGACGGATCATCATTGCACTTGCGGCATGCATGGCAAGGTCTTATCTTCCTTAAGGGGGAGAAAGAATGATTATATTCGATGTGGGAACGGCGAGGTTTTTTCGGCATATGAATTTATTAGAACATTTCACTGCATCAACGAAGGGGCGGATGGAAATGTATATCAGTTCCAGATACGGCAGCGGGCATATGATGAATTTGAAGTAAAAGTGGTGACGGATATGCCTGGTGAGAGATTAAAGAAGTGTTTTTTCCAGTGCATATCAAATCCTATTTTGGCAGGTGCGAAGTATACTTTTGAGTTTAGGCGGGAACTTTTGCCGGAGAGTGCTACAGGTAAACATCGTTTCTTTCGATGCGATATGACAGAAGGATAAAAAATCAAAGTATTAGAGCCGTATGGAAAGATGTAGTTTGATTTAGCAGCATGTAGATTGTATAATTTAAAAAGGAGGTTGAGAGATGAAAATTCAAAAAAAACTTTTTTCTGTATTGGTAGTAGCCTGTTTATTTCTTTCTGTTGTTGGAATTACTGGGGGGGGTCCTGCGAAGGCGGCATCAGGCAAGACGAAGGTTACTTTAAAAGAAGGTAAGAGCGCTACCTTAAAACTAAAAAATTCAAAAAAGAAGATTAAGCGGGTTACATGGAAGAGCAAGAACAAAAAGATTGCTACGGTCAGCAAAAAGGGGAAAGTTAAGGCAAAAACTGTCGGGAATACAAAGATTACGGCAAGGGTCATCTTGAGGAATGGGAAAAAGTATACCAGCGTTTACAAGATTAGCGTTCAGAGGAAAAAGAATTTGCCATTAACTGCGAAAACGGCCTTGCCACAGAAGCCAACCCCCACGGCAACAGTTTTGCCGCAGAAGCCGACTGCGAGTCCCCTACCTATGAAGAAACCCAAGATTGAAGCGGTGGGCGTGGAGCAAGGTGAGACGATAGGCTGGGAGGCATTTCAGGCGAAAATGGTTTCATATACAAGCACGTATAGCAAGCCGGACATAGCAAATCAATTTGTCACTTCCCGTAATGAACTGATGACTTTGATGAAAAAATTAAAGGCGGGAATCGGATTTGCAGAACAGGAATTGCTTATAAAAGAATTAGATGCTTATGATAAGGAGTATTTTCAAAATCATGTGTTATGCTTGGTGAATGTGCAATTGACTTGCGGGTATAGGCCCGGTATCACGCAATTATATCAGAAAGATAATGGCGGAAAACTTCCGGATATCATGATGCAGTATGAACAAATCAAAGAGTATGGAGACGGTCAGAGTGTCCCTGACGTAATGGTAAATTATATTTACAGATTAGAGATTGCAAAGACGGCTCTAAAGGTGGTGCCTCCATCAGAAAACAGACCTATCGTAAATCCTACAGCGTCTCCCCGGCCTGTACCAGAGTTTGGGACAGTGAGCACGACTCAGGGGGTGGTTGCAGACTGGAAGCCGCTCCAAACGGAATCCCTTTCGCACACAGAGTTGATGGGGAGTACGGGTGTTAAGAATCAGTTGCTTACATCCCATGACGAGCTGAAGGCTTTGATAGAGAAATTAAAAGCAGATCCATATTCTGCAGATGAGCCAGTCATTACGGAATTGGAAAAATATGATGGGGAGTATTTTCAAAATCATGTTTTATGTCTATTGGATGTACAGCTCGCCTGTGGGTATGTGCCTAACGTGAAACAGATTTATTGTGGTGATGGCGGTGGGAACTATGCAGATATCATGATGCAGTATGAACAAATCAAAGAGTATGGAGACGGTCAGAGTGTCCCTGGCGTAATGGTAAATTATATTTACAGAATAGAGATTGAAAAGAGCGAAGTGATGCTTGATTACGCCGAAGCAGAGTGAGATAGCAAAGCATAGCAGGAAAAAGATGATGTTATTAAAATAAATCGCTGACGATATGTTTGCATATTGTTGGCGATTTGTTTTTGCTCCTAGAAAGGGGAAGATTATCTGTTGCAGGCAAGTTTGGCGAGTTAGCATTTTTTCTCTATGGCTGTGAATCGTAATGATGAATCACGGTTTGACTTTCTGTCGTTTTATAGTATACTATATTGTGTATATTTGTGTTTATTTTATCCTTGCACAGTTGGCATGACCTATGTGCAGAGGGAATGGAGGAGAAAATGTCAGAAGAAAAGCAGTTATGGGAACAGCCAGTGAACGATCAGGCCGCAGCGCAGGAGAAGCCTGATTCGGCTGTCCAGAATGGGGCAGGGCAGGGAAGTTTTGCCCAGCCGGAGGGCGTGAAGCAACAGGCATCTGATGGAAAGAAAATGAAAAGGGGAATGCAGATAGCCATCGCATTAGTGGCGGTGCTATTGATTGGCGTGGGTGGATTTGCCGCAGGGAGGATTTATAAGGCGGTACAGAAAGCCAATATGGATCCTACGGAGTATTATCAGTTTGCTGCAAAGAAGACGAGGGATGCAGGCATCAAGAATGTGACTGGTTATTATGATCTAAGCAAGAAGGCTGCATCTGGCAATCAGGGCAACAGGGAAATAGACATGTCTGTGGAACTTTCTGATTCTGCCAAATCTATGCTATCCCTGGCAGGGCTGGATATGAGTAGTATGAAGAACCTGGGTCTGAATCTGGTATATGGTTCCGAGGGGGACGATACGCTGGTGAATCTCGCCCTGAAGGTGGATGGCGAGGACTTGCTGACAGGCAAGGCTACCGTCAACATAAAAGATAAAAAGGCATACGTGCAGGTGCCGGAATTGTCTAAGGCTTACTTGGATATCTCGGGCACATTGAATGATGCGGAAGTCAATGAGGCCTTTGCCACTCTGAAAAAACAGAAGGATTTTCTTCCGGAGGTAAAGGAATTGGAGGAAGTCCTTCTCCGTTATTCCAATATTTTCATTGAAAATGCCAAGGGAGTGGAGAAGAAGAAAGAGGTCACCGTCAAGGTGGAGGATATTTCAGAGAAGGCTACTACTTATTCATTCACCATGAAAAACGACGAGGTAGTGAAACTCTTAAAAGAGTACGTGAAGGAACTGGAGAAAGATCCGGTGATGAAGAAGATCATTAGTTCCATGGATGAGGATGCCTATGCCTCTTATGTGGAGGAATTGCAGAATTTCAAGGATCAGCTGGACGGTGCGTTTTCAGAAGAGATGGCGGGGGAGATTAAGATTTCGGTGGAGGCGCAGATTGGCAGTGATGACCGCATTGTGGGCCAAAAGTTTATTTTGGAAAATGGGGGTCAGCAGCTGGGAAGCCTTTCCATCAATGCTCCCAGAGACGGAGATCAGTTTGGGGAGGAATTGGTTCTTCAGGTACAGGGAAAGGACTTGTTTAAGTTTGTGGGAAGCGGAACGAATAAATCTGGTGTTTTTAATGGTGAATTTAAATTGGGATTGGACAGCAGCCTGCTTGAGGGGAGCAATCTGGTGAATACGGACGAACTTCTGGTAATCAAGCTGCAGGATTATGACTGCTCGAAAATATCAGAGGGCAAGGTTCAGGGCAGTTATATATTATCCACCAGCGCAGTAGCCGCCCTTGCCAACTGTTCCCTAGTTGTGGAGCAAAAGGGTAGCGCCCAGGACATGAAGCAGTCCGTCAAGGTGATGATGGGAAAGGATGTCTTGGTCACTGTGGATGTGTCTAGCAAGGGGAATGCCAAACTGCCAGATGTATCGCCATCAGAGGGTGATAAAATATATGACGCATCGAATGCGAATGACATGGTAGCGTACCAGAATGAGCTGGATATTCTTGGAGTGCTTCAGAAGATTCAGGAAAAGACTGGAATAAATGTTACCAGTTTGCTGGAATTGCAGAATCTTGGGGATGAGGGGTTGACGGACCCAGGAGATGCGATGGTAGATTGAGAAGTCAGATGCTGGCAAAGGTGGCAATGCTTTCAATGGGGCGTGGAAACGCATAGTTTAGAAGCAATCAATGATAATATATGGCCATGCCGTTAATATCGGCATGTCAGTTTAAGGAGGTAAAGAAATGAGTCAGATACGTGATATTAATTTAGCAAAATCCGGAGCAAATAAGATTGAGTGGGTGCGCAGGAATTGTCCCTTGCTTCGTAGCCTGGAGGAGGATTTTTCCAAAGAGAAGCCTTTTGCGGGAAAGAAGATTGCCCTGTCTATTCATCTGGAGGCGAAGACGGCCTACTTGTGCAAGGTTCTGGCAGCAGGCGGGGCAGAGATGTACGTGACTGGAAGCAATCCCCTGTCTACACAGGATGATGTGGCAGCCGCCCTGGTTGATGCCGGGCTGAACGTGTTTGCATGGCATGGTGCCACGGATGAAGAGTACGAGGCGCATATTACGGAAACGCTTTCCCATGAGGCCAATATTATCATTGATGATGGGGGGGATTTGGTGCATATGCTCCACACCTCGAAGAAGGACCAGCTGCCCCATGTCATCGGAGGGTGCGAGGAGACTACTACGGGAATTATTCGCCTGCAGGCAATGGCGGCGGCAGAGGAACTGGAGTTTCCCATGGTGATGGTGAACAATGCGGACTGCAAGCATTTGTTTGACAATCGCTATGGCACGGGACAGTCAGTGTGGGATGGCATCAATAGAACCACCAATCTGATCGTGGCGGGCAAGATTGTGGTAGTAGCTGGCTACGGCTGGTGCGGAAAAGGGGTTTCCATGAGGGCCAAGGCCCTTGGAGCAAGGGTTATTGTTACAGAGATTGACCCCATTAAGGCGATTGAGGCGGTGATGGACGGCTTTGAGGTGCTGCCTATGAAGGAGGCGGCAAAGCAGGGAGACTTTTTCGTGACGGTGACAGGCTGTGCTGGCGTGATCGACGAGGAGGACTTCATGGAGATGAAGGAAGGGGCGATCCTGTGCAATGCCGGGCATTTTGATGTGGAGATTGATATGAAGCGTCTGAGAGAGATTGCTACCAAGCAGGAGGAGATGCGGAACAATATCATTGGCTACACTCTGCCAAATGGCATCCGCATTTACGTGCTGGCGGAGGGGCGTCTGGTGAACCTGGCGGCTGGAGACGGGCATCCGGCGGAGATTATGGATATGAGCTTTGCCATCCAGGCATTGAGCGCAAAGTATCTGGTGCAACATGAGAATGACTTGCGCGAGAAACTAATCGATGTGCCGAGAGAGGTGGATATGGAAGTGGCCCGGAGAAAACTTAATTTCTTGGGGAAAGAGATTGACCAGCTGACGCCATATCAGGAAAAGTATTTGAATAGTTCATCTTTATAGAGGTTTGGAGGCGTATATGGAGTTAAAGAAGACGACGATATTATCGGCATTTGTGGTAGTTTCCGGTATCTTGGCAGAGATTATCTTTCGGGATATCTTTTCCAAATCCTTTGCGGGGGTAGCGCTGAGTATCGCCTTGGCGGTAGTGGTGCTGGCTGCATTTTACTTTACTGTGGACGGCATATATAGTATGGCCAGCCTGTACAAGGAGAGGGCATCTGAACGGCAGAAGGAGTATGAGCAGAGGGTATACAACGTGCTGAACGAGCAGCTGAAGTTTCAGAAAGTGGTATACGGCGAGGTGAAGAATCTGCAGCAACAGGTAACGGAACAGAGGGAGAAGATGTCGGAATTGTCAGGAATATCTGAAAATACGCTAAAAAACCTGGCGGATTTGCAGAAAATTCATGATACGCCTAATCAGACAAATGAGGATCTGACAAAGATTGCATCTGAGATGGATCAAGGTTTTCAACGACTTCCGATGGCAGTCAAGGAGCAGCTGTCAGCAGAGATGAGGGAAGAGGCAGAGCGTTTGCTTGCCGATATAGGGGGACGATTGGAAAGCATGTCTGCGGAGATGAAGGATCAGTCTGACAAGTCAGTATCCCAGATCAACGATCATACCATGCAGGCGGCAAAGGTCATTGCAAAATTTGTAGGAAAAAATACGGAAGAAATAAAAATGGAGATTCATAATCGCTAGATGCTTTTAGTGAATGTATTATGAAAATGCCCCCGGCTGTTTTGCCGGGGGCATTTTGTGATTTCATACAATATTTTCGATTTAAAGTTTCGTCAGTTTTTCTAGATTGGCTTTCACATCTTCTGTGGCTTCCAGAATGGTATCCGCAGAGGCAGAAATTTCTTCTGTCACCGCGGCGAGATTCTGGGTTCTTCCATTGACTTCGCTAATCGTCTCTGTGAGTTTTTTCGTATCTTCGATTATTTGTGCCACGGAGCGAAGCACGTGTTCTTGGATTTCATTGCTCTTTGATGCGGTATGGCTGGAATCGGTGGCCAGATGGTTGATTTCGTCAGCCACTACGGCGAAGCCTTTTCCAGCTTCCCCCGCCCGGGCGGCCTCTATGGAGGCATTCAATGCCAGCAGGTTGGTTTGGCTGGCGATGGATACCACTTCTTCGTTATTGGATGTCAATTCATGGATGTATCCGTTGATCTGCTCCATGGATTCGTTCAGCTGGCGGCAAAATTCAGTGATATTCATCATGCTGTTGGAGATGTCCGTGCATTCTATTGCGCTGCTGTTATTGCCGTCTACCATCTCGCTAACGGCAGTATGTACAGAATGGAATTCCTGATTGACATTGTTTATGGTCTGCATAATTATCTGCTGCTGGTCAGATATGATTCGTTTTTCCTCCCGTATCTGGGCAGTAAGTTCGTTTGCCGTATCTTTTTCCTTCTCCACCTGTCCTTTGATATAGTGGATGCAGTTTTTCTTGTGGTTAAAGCCATTGTGGATAGCGATGGCCATCTGCTTGCAAGTATCATAGCCGCAGCAGGAGCAGTTTATGTTTCTGGAGAAATCAGTGGTTTTCTCCATATCGTTGAATATTGCATCCAGTTCTACGCTACTAGGGATCGCATACTCGCATTCTTCGGAATGATCCGTATAGGAACAGACAAAATCTTCTAGTTTCAATTTTGAAAACTGTTTGTTCAGCTGCTTCAAGCGCTGGGCGGGAGACAGTTTCCGGGACCAAGTGTGGGAGCGCCTGCCGTTCTTGCTTCCTTCCCGAATGCGCATCATTTCCACGAGAACATCGTCGGAGGCATTTTTCGAGGATTCCGTGGCGGTTCCATACAGGCAGCCTTGGGCGCAGTTCAGCGCATCGATGAAGAGATAAGACATGTTGCCTTTGGCGATGCGGTCTTTATTTTTTTCAAGATAACTGTACATGTGCTTCTCGCCTTCCACCTGGCGGATGAATGCATCTTCTCCCAAGAACCAGTATACATTTTCCTTCAGCCCGCCTGGCGTGGGATAAATGGAACCCAGCCCGTATTCAATCTCGTCTTTGGCGGAGGGGCCAGAAATATTGTGCTTCCTCACGTATTTCATCAGGTGGTCGAATGTAATGTTATAGGAAATGAATCCCTGGCCTCTCTTAGATTCGATTTCCAGTTTCTTTGAGATGCATGGGCTGATGAAAGCCAGTTTGTCATTCAGTCCCATATATTTTTTTGCATAGATGGCAGCGCACATCATAGGGCTCTGCACGGGGAATAGCTTGGGCAGTATTTCTGGTATATATTTCTCTATATAGCTCACCACCGCTGGACATGGCTGGGAAATTCCCCCGGTAAAGTCATGCTTATTCACATAATTCAGATAGGCCCATGTGGTGATATCTGCCCCAAAAGATACGCTGATCATGCGGTTTATGCCCAGCTTCTTCAAACCGCCAAGCACTCTCTCGTATTCTTTGGGATAATTGGCCAAAAAGGCAGGTGCGATTAGCAATGATATCTGTTCTCCTCGCTGCAGGGCCCGGAAGAACTCCTCCGTATCATCTACATATTCCCTTGCTTCGTGCTTGCATGCATCGAAGCATGCGCCGCAGCCGATGCATTTGCTGCCATCTACTTCGATTACATTCTTTCCGTCAGCCGACTCGATGGCGAGAGTGGCGCCAATGCAGCTGCAGACATTGATGCATTTGTTGCAGCCCACGCAGTTGTCATTTGTTCTTACCAGACCTTGGATGTGTTTTACCATAAAGACCTCCTTTTAAGTTTATATCCCACAAATTTATCCATTTCTTAGATTTGCAGAGTGTCATAATTTCGTCAATCACGCCGATCATGGCTGTTTCTTTTCTACAATAAATATCGTATGTCATCGAAAATTTGAAGGGCTATGGGTTTGTAAATATAAGTTAATTGTAACATTTTTTTATTCAAATAGGAATAGTTAATATAGCAAAATTGCCTAAGCCTTTCTGTTGCAAATGAAATGTATTTGCCATTGTTTCACTTTGCAGTCATTTTATCATAGGATAACATATAGAATGTACAGTAGGAAAGTGAGGCAAGGGATGAGACTTCGTATTATATCTTGGGAAACCCTGGAAAAGCTTCGGCGAGAAGAGGATATTTTGATCATAGATTTGAGAGAGCGGGAGGAATACGACCAGACGCATGCTCCGGGTGCCGTTTGGGCTGATTGGGAACGCTTGGAGGAGGAAATGCCCCAGTATCTTAAAAAGAGGGGCAGGACGCCGCAATGGATTGTGCTGTACTGCGACAGAGGCAATACCAGTCTTTTGATTGCCAGGGATCTGGCTAGGAGGGGGTATCCGGTGATGAGCATCAATGGAGGGTATCATATGCGGGAAAAGGCCCGCATGGCCCTGTAAGACCGTATGCCTGGCCAAACAGGGTAGATTTTGCCTACCAATCAAGGCAGATTTAAACTTGAAACCAATGTTTGCCTGTGGTAGAATAAAGATAGTTTTGTATTTTTGTATACAATAAAAAGGTGTCTGGAACTTTTGCCCTGGTCAGTGATTCGCAGCATAAAGTTTGCAGATGCTGGAAAGGCGTGGTTATTGATTATGGAAAGTTTTACAAAAGCGATTTCTGATTTTCTGACCCTGGTGGACGATGTGGTGTGGGGGCCGATTATGCTGGTTCTTCTGGTGGGGACGGGAGCGTTCCTGACTGTCCGCACCAAGGCGCTGTGCTGGAGGAATCTCCCTTATGCATTGCGCAGCGTGCTGAGCAGGGAGGCTCGGAAGAAAAAGGGCAAGGGGGACGTCTCTCCCTTTTCGGCCCTGACGACGGCCCTGGCGGCAACGATCGGAACGGGAAATATCGTGGGCGTGGCAACGGCCATGGTGTCCGGCGGTCCCGGTGCCCTGGTTTGGATGTGGATATCTGCCGCCTTCGGCATGACTTCCAAATTCAGCGAGTGCATGTTGGCGATTAAATACCGGGAGGTCAATGAACAGGGAGAGATGTCCGGCGGCCCCATGTACACCATGAGGAAGGCATTTAGGCATAAGGGGGTCGGCGCCGTGCTGGGATGGTTCTTTGCGCTTTTTGCTGTGCTGGCATCCTTCGGAATCGGCAATCTGACTCAGGCAAACTCTATTTCCAGCGCCCTGCATACTACGTTCCACATTCCTGTGTGGGTGACGGGGGTTACGATCACGGTTCTGGCGCTTTTTATCATTCTGGGGGGAATCAAGTCTATTTCTAAGGTCTCTCAGGTGGTGGTTCCTCTGATGGCGGTATTCTATATTATTGCGGGAATTATTATTATATTAGGCAATCTTTCCAACGTTCCTTCTGGCCTGGCAATGATTTTTAAGATGGCATTTTCTGTCAAGGCAGTGGGCGGCGGTCTCTGCGGCAGCATCGTGGCCTCCATGATGCAGGCATTGCGCTTTGGCGTGGCCAGGGGCGTGTTCTCCAATGAGGCAGGCATGGGGTCTGCGGCCATTACTGCGGCTGCGGCAACCACGGACGACCCTGTGCGTCAGGGGTATATTAATATGACGGGCACATTCTGGGATACGATTGTAGTGTGTACCATAACAGGACTGTGCATTGCCAGTTCCGGCGTCCTCGGGAATACAGAGCTGGCGGCTAGCGGGACATACTTGGTAAGGGAAGACGGGGTGCAGATTAGTTCTGCCAAAGAGGGAGAGGACAAAGTCTTGGCGGTTGATTATGAGATGCGGGAGAAGGATGGGAGCATCCTGCTGACGCCAAAGGGCGGGGATGCCGCTGAACTTTCGCTTACCCTGAATAAAAAGGAAACGGAAGGAAAGATGAAGGATGGAATGAGGATGGATGATTCCGTCCCAGTGCTCTGCGGCGTATGGGATGACGCGGCGGGCAATCATCATATCTTCGATGATCAGGGGAAATACGAGTGCCAGGCTCTGGTAATTGGCTCAGCCCTTACGATTCAGGCATTTGAGACGGTGCTGGGAGGCGCGGGGGGAGTGCTGATATCTATTGCCATCACGCTTTTTGCCTTTTCTACGATCTTAGGCTGGGAATATCATGGAGAGAAAGCCTTTGAATACATATTTAAAACACACAGGTATAATATTGTGTACCGTATTTTCTTCTCCTTGCTAGCCTTTGTGGGGGCAACAACCACATTGCAGATAGCATGGACGTTCTCGGATATTGCCAATGCGCTGATGGCGATTCCCAACCTGATCTGCATGCTTGCATTGAGCGGCGTGGTTAAGGGGGAGATGGAGCGATTCCAGACCGTGATTAGGGAAGAGAAGGCTCGGAGGAAACATGGATAGTTTCATTTACAGCCTGAATGCGACTGTTCCCGTTTTTCTATTAATGATTCTAGGGAATGTACTGTATCGTCGGGGAATGCTGGACCGGCACTTCTCAGATGTGGCGGACAGGCTGGTGTTTAAGGTTTGTCTTCCCTGCATGCTCTTTATGAATCTTTCAGGAACGGACATTCGCAAAAATTTTGATGTGGCGTATTTGGGATTTTGTTTTGGCGTGACTCTGGCGTCCATTTTAGGAATTTGGGGGCTGGCTAGGATATTTCTGAGGGATAGGAGCATGGTGGGAGCCTTCGTGCAGGGTTCTTATCGTAGCAGCGCCGCCATTTTGGGCATTGCCTTCATCGAGAATATTTATGGTTCCTCGGAAATGGCGCCGCTGATGATGCTGGGATCCGTGCCTCTTTATAATATTTTCGCAGTGGTAGTTCTCACGCTGGAAAATGACCGGACGAGAGGACAGGCCCCGGGGAAAAAGATACGCCGGGCTTGTATCGGCGTGTTGAAAAATCCCATTATCATTTCAATCTTTTTGGGGCTTCTGGCATCCTATTTTCGTCTTGAACTGCCGGGGATGCTCGGTAGGGCGGCGGAGAATCTGGGGGCGATTACTTCGCCTTTAGCACTCGTGTCGATCGGCGTGTCCTTCCAAGGGCGGCATGCCTTGGCAAAATTGGGACAGACGGGCGTTGCGGCTTTTATGAAATTGGTGGGCTTTGCGGCAATATTTCTGCCTCTGGCGGTTTGGCTGGGATTTCGGGATCAGAAGCTGATTGCCATTATCATCATGCTGGCCTCGCCCTGCACTCCTACCGCCTATATCATGGCAAAAAATATGGGAGGGGACTGGTCCCTGGCTTCCAGCATCGTGGTGGTTACCACCCTGCTTTCCTCCGTCACGCTGACGGGATGGATCTTCTTGGCAAGATGTCTGGGACTGGTATTTTGATGGAAAATGACAATAAATCCAAGGAAAATATTGCTCGAATTGCCGCTGTGCCTGTTATTTTGTTGACAAGTATGACTTTCCACGATATAATAAAATATAGCAATAGCATATTGCAGAAATGTGGTATGGGGGTTGTAAATTAATTATTCAGGAGGTTTTTGTTATGAGAACGATGTTTAAAAAGGCAGTTGCTCTTTTGATGGCGACTGCGGTAGTAGTATCTGGGGCAGCAGCAGTTAATGGCACGACGGCCAGCGCGGCAAAGAAGAAAGCAAAGTCTAAGACTTATAAGGTGCAGGCTCTTTATGCGGGCGTGCAGGGCAAGAATACTTGCTATTGGGTTGCCGGTGACGGTTCTAAAAAGAATAACGGCAAGGTATATGCCAAGAATGTAAAGATTACAAAGGGCAAGAAGACCAAGGTAACGATTACGATCAAGAATCCTACCAAGAAGAAGATTACTGCTGGCACCGTATTCACGGTTGATGTGATTAATCTGCTGAAGGATTACAAGAAGAATAAGGTAAAGGTTTCCGGAGTAACTGTAAAGGCTGATGGCAAGAAGAAGAGCGCAAAGGCTTTTTCTGGATGTTTCGAGCCGAAGACCAAGCCGGGCAATTTCCGAATTTCTGTTTTCAATAAGTGGGGAACAGACGGGGATAACTCAGGAAAGGTGAACAAGGCAAAGAACTTTGCATTCAAGAAGAACATTTCCATTTCTTTCACGATTCTTGCAAAATAATGTGAATGTATGGCTGTGAAGAATTGCAGTTGTTACATATGAGAAATCGAGAAGAGGTCGCTATGCGGCCTCTTCTTTTTGTCGCTATGGATCTGTATATTTAAGGGTATATGGGGGCTTTCAATAGTATTTTGTTATTTGTCCTTTAAGATAAGTTTGTTAGAAAGAGAAAATATTAATATTTTTTTCCCATAAACGCTATTTTTCTGCTATAATAATTACTTGAAATATATATATCGCAGGAGTAGGATGGTGGGCTGGCGATATTTACTTCCATAGATCTTATGAAAAGGAGAGATTGCATGATGAAAGCATACAAGGACATGAGCAGGGATGAGCTCCTGGCATTAAAAAGCAGTTTGGAAGAAGAGTATAAGACGGAGGAGGCAAAGGGCCTGTCTCTGAATATGGCGAGAGGAAAGCCTGGCGCGTCTCAGCTGGCGATTTCTATGCCCATGCTGGATGTGATTAACAGCAGTTCGGATATGAAAACTTTGCTGGGGAATGATACTAGGAACTATGGTGATTGGGATGGCATTGGCGAGTGCAGGCGGCTGGTTGCCGATATGATGGGAGTGAAAAAGGACAATGTGATTGTATGCGGCAATTCCAGCCTGAATATTATGTATGATACCGTGTCCCGCTCTATGCTTATGGGAGTGAATGGGTCCACGCCCTGGTGCAAGCTAGACAAGGTCAAGTTTTTGTGCCCGGTTCCAGGATATGACAGACATTTTAAGATTACCGAGTTGTTTGGCATCGAGATGATTAACATTCCATTGAATGGGGATGGACCCGATATGGACCTGGTGGAGGAATATGTGAATAATGACGAGGCGGTAAAGGGAATCTGGTGCGTGCCGAAGTATTCCAATCCCACGGGCATATCATATTCTGACGAGGTGGTAAGGCGGTTTGCGAACCTGAAGCCAAAAGCGGCAGATTTTCGGATTTTTTGGGATAATGCCTATGGCATGCATCATTTGTATGAAGATGATCAGGATGAGATTCTGAATATATTGGAGGAGTGCGAGAAGGCTGGCAATCCAGACATGGTTTATATTTTTGCATCCACTTCCAAGATTAGCTTTCCTGGATCTGGAATATCTGCAGTTGCCACTTCCTTTAAGAATATCGAGGATATCAAGAGGCAGATGACCACGCAGATCATCGGCCATGACAAGATAAACCAGTTGCGCCATGTAAGGTTTTTCAGGGATTTGGATGGCCTGAAAGCCCATATGAAGAAACATGCCGAACTTCTCCGGCCGAAATTTGAGGCAGTGCTTACTACTCTGGATTCGGAACTTTCCGGACTTGGGATTGGAAGTTGGAATAAGCCCAAGGGGGGTTATTTCATTTCCTTTGATGCTATGCCGGGATGCGCTAAGGCAATCGTTGCAAAGTGCAAGGCGTTGGGTGTGGTTCTTACCGGTGCTGGTGCCACGTTCCCCTATGGAAGGGACCCGGAGGATTCCAATATCCGCATTGCGCCCACATTCCCCACGCCGGAAGAAATGTTGGAGGCTACGAAAATCTTTGTACTTTGCGTGAAGCTTGCCTCTGTGGAGAAGTTGCTGGGAGAGTGAGATTCCCTGGGATGGAACCGAGTGTTATCGTGAGAGACTGGAAGACGCCATGTAAAAATCATTTACATGGCGTCTTTCTATTAAAACAAAATAGATTCTTAGTTCATACGAGTATAAAACATTAGAATTAAGCATTAGGAAATGTGAAGAACAGCGGGAAAAGAACGCATAGATTGAACAGCGGGCGCATACATTGTAAAAAAAGCATGGCAGGGAGAATGTCGTGAAAGGATATATGGAAGAGCGGGCGGTGGATGCTGCCCGATATATTATCGAATACAATGCAACAGTGCGCCAGACGGCAAAGAAGATGGGCATCAGCAAAAGTACCGTACATAAAGATGTTACCGAGCGTTTGCAGGGCATCAACCCGGCACTGGCAACAGAGGCGAGAAAAGTATTGGACAAAAACAAATCCGAGCGTCACATCCGGGGAGGGATGGCGACCAAGGAGAAGTATCTGCACGAAAAGAGAAAATAGAAAGAATGCGCTGGAAAATCATTCTTTCTATTTTCGTAATATAATATTTGCCAGAATATTGGAAAATGTATAAAATCGGCAGCCGCAGGGAACGCATGCGTTCCCTTTTTGCATGCCGCTGTGGGTGCATGCCGAATTACTCGGCTTCATTCAGTTTGCGGATTGTTTCTTGAATCTGATCGTAAGTCAGCTCCTCTCCGCTGAAAGAAAGGATGGAATGAAGAGGCGTCCCGGCAAACATGGCTTTCATCAGTTCGGCGGTTCCCTGATCTTCATCTTCCCGCTGGCCCACATCTGCAAATCCGCTGGTATTCAGCAATTCGTCCAGGATCTCGGGATGGCTGGAGAAAAGGTCTACATCTTCACAGGTGGTAATATCCCAGGCACAGAAGGGGAGACGCTTGGTGGATGTGATTTCTATGGGCTGGCACAGAGGCAAATCCCTAGATGATTTTCCTAGGCAGATTTGATAGATGCCACTCTCCACGAACCAGTCGTGAGCCGTCTCATTGAAATAGGCAAAGGAGCGGTAGTCCAATGAAAAGGTAACCGTCTTGGTCTCCCCAGGCTGCAGGCAGACTTTCTTGAAGTCCCGCAGTTCTCTCTCAGGCCGGTTTTCCATGCCAATGAAGTTCTTGATATATAATTGCACGATCTCTTTGCCAGGACGCTGGCCTGCATTGGTCACGTCTATGGAAATTTCTATCCTGTCGGTGTCCTTTGCTCTCGGAATCACAGCATTCTCGGTCTGGTTGGTGCTATCCGGTGTCGTGCAACTGCTGTCGTTGGCAGCAGATTGGTTTCCAGCCAATGTGACAGGAATGTCGTTCACGCGGATGGACAGATTGCCATACTGATACTCCGTATAGCTTAATCCGTGTCCGAAGGGGAAGAGGACATCCATCTTTTTTTTATCGTAATATCGGTATCCGATGAATACTCCTTCGCTGTAGTTCACCTCATTGCGGCTTCCCGGGAAATTCAGGTAGGAGGGGTTGTCTTCCAGCCGCAGGGGGAAGGTTTCCGCCAGCTTGCCACAGGGATTCGCCTTGCCGGTGAGTAAGTCCGCCGCGGCACTTCCGCTGGCTTGGCCGGCCAGGTACATTTCCAAGATTGCATTGACCTTGTCTTTCCAGGGCATGGTGACGGGAGCGCCATTGTGGAGGACGACCACCACATGCTTTTGTACATCGCAGATGCGCTCTATCAATATGTTTTGGCATTCTGGCATGTTTAGATGTGTTCGGTCATAGCCCTCTCCCTCAAAAGCGTCTGGCAATCCGACGAACAGTACCGCTACATCTGCAGTCCGCGCTTTTTCTATTGCATCTTCCATCATTGCCTCGTCTATTTTGTCCTCTTCTGTCAGGTAGCCTTCCGCATAGGTGATATCGTAGTTTGGAGTGGCTGTTGGAGGGCAGTCTTGATTTTCAATACCTTTCTCGCTGGAGGACTGGCCCAATGCCTGGAAAGCATCCAGGGCAGAGTCCACTTTCCAGCAGTTGATATGGCTGGAGCCGCCTCCCTGAATGCGGGGGGATTTTGCAAATGCCCCGATAATAGCCAGTTTCTGGCCGGATTTTAGCGGAAGGATGCCGTCATTTTGCAGAAGTACCGCAGATTCAGCAGCGGTTTTCCGTGCAATAGCATGGTGTTTCTCCTTATTATAAGCAGGTTTTTTCTCGGGCTTGTGGGAAATATATTCTTGCACCATGGACAGAATCCGGCGAACGCTGGTGTCCAGCACATCTTCTTCAAGATCGCCTTCCTGCACGGCTTTTACAATCTGCTTATCCGTCTCGCCGTGGCAGTCCGGCATCTCCAAATCCAATCCTGCTTGCAGGGCAGGGATTCTTTTGTTCATTGCGCCCCAGTCTGTCATGACAAGTCCGCCAAATCCCCATTCCTTTCGCAGCACGTCGTCTAAAAGCCATTTGTTCTCACAGGAATAAACCCCGTTAATTCGATTGTAGCTGCACATGACGGTCCAAGGCTTTGCTTCCTTTATGACCTTTTCAAAGGCGGCCAGGTAGATTTCTCTCAGAACCCGCTCGCTTGCCATGGCGCTGATGCTCATGCGCCGCCATTCCTGGTTGTTGGCGGCAAAGTGCTTCAGGCTGGTTCCCACATGATGGCTCTGCACCCCTTTTACCAGGGCGGTGCCCAGTTCCCCGGCAAGGCAGGGGTCTTCGGAATAGTATTCAAAGTTCCTTCCGCATAGGGGAGAGCGTTTCATATTGATGCCAGGGCCTAAGAGTACCGCTACGTCCTCGGCCAAGCACTCCTCGCCCAGGGCATCTCCCACCTGGAAGAGCAAATCCCTGTCCCAGGAGCATGCCATGGCGGAGGCGGTGGGGAAGCAGATGGCCTTGATGCTTTCCGCAATGCCCATATGGTCTACATCCTCCTCCTGCTTTCGCAGTCCGTGGGGGCCGTCGGATACGGTCACAGCAGGGATTCCCAGTTCCTCGAAGGATTCTGTGCGCCAAAAGTCCGCGCCGGAGCAGAGACTTGCTTTCTGCTCCAGTGTCATTTTATGCAGTATTTCTTCAACGTCAAATGTTTTCAATTAATCACCGTGCCTTTCTGTGTGGTATAGCAATGAAATCATCATCTATAAAAGTCGATTGCTGCGTGCTCTGCACTCTTGCAATCGCCACCTGCATCTGCAATCCGGGCTGATGCCCTGCTTGCTCATTTTGGTGGTGCGCAAAATGCCCAAGCATGCTTATATGTAGGCGTGTAGCATGCTCGTTCATTTTGCTTTACTTTTCTATATAGATTAGGGTGTCAAAAGGTCTGAATTTCCCTTGCAGGCTAATTTTCCCAATCTTGCACCACGATATCTATCAACGATGCGCCGCATCGCCTCAAGATATTGTGGCACAATCTTTAAAAAATTATCTCTGCAATGAAAATGGACCTTTTGACACCCTAATCCTATATAAAAATAAAAATGAGCACTTGACATCCCCAGCCTTTGGTGGTAAGATGAAAAATGCACTATTGTGGCTGACTATACGATAAAACCCTTGTGAAATAGTATATCACAAGATGAGGCAAATGAAAAGCCTCTGTCAGAAATTGGACAATATCGACTATAGATGTTTGTTGCTATTCACAGCCGCTCATCCCTTCGCGCGATAGCCCCGCTGCCTATCGGCATCGATCGAATGCCGCAATGCGGCTTTGGCTCTCTTATGGTGGGATGAACAGCTTTCGCAGTCCATAGATTGGAGATGTTTTGTCTCTCGCAAGCAAGTTTGGCGGGGCAGCACAATTTCTAATCTATGACCGTGCATAGTAACATGGGATGCCACAAAATACTCTATAAAAATAAGGAGTGAATTATCCATGGAGAAGAACAGGATACATCCAGTTGCAGTTAGTAATGGCGTGAGGATGAGTTATGCCCGTCAGCAGGAAGTGCTGGAGATGCCCAATCTGATTGAGGTGCAGACCAATTCTTACCAGTGGTTCTTGGACGAGGGGTTGAAGGAAGTATTCCGCGACATTTCGCCAATTTCCGATTTTGGCGGACACCTGAGCCTCGAGTTCGTTGATTTTGAACTCTGCAAGGAAGAAACCAAGTACGACATTGACCAGTGCAAAGAGAGGGATGCCACTTATGCCGCTCCCCTGAAAGTGCAGGTCAGGCTGCACAATAAGGAGACTGGTGAAATCAAGGCGCATGACATTTTCATGGGCGACCTGCCTCTGATGACTGCAACGGGAACCTTTGTCATCAATGGTGCGGAGCGCGTGATCGTAAGCCAGTTGGTGCGTTCCCCGGGAATCTACTATGCCATCGGGCATGATAAGATTGGCAAGGAACTGTACTCTTCGACTGTGATCCCAAATCGCGGGGCATGGCTGGAGTATGAGACGGACTCTAATGATGTGTTCTCTGTTCGCGTGGATCGAAATAGAAAGGTGCCAATCACGGTATTTCTTCGTGCGCTGGGGCTTGGCACCAATGAGCAGATTAAGGAAGTCTTTGGCGAGGAGCCGAAGATTCTGGCCAGCATCGAGAAGGATACCACGGAGAATTATCAGGACGGCCTTCTGGAATTATATAAGAAACTTCGTCCCGGCGAGCCTTTGTCCGTGGATAGTGCGGAAAATTTGCTGAACGGCATGTTTTTTGATCCGAAGAGATATGATTTGGCCAAGGTCGGAAGATATAAATTCAATAAGAAGTTACATTATAGATACCGCATTGCTGGGTGCAGGCTGGCAGAAGACACGCTGCCTTCCGCTTCCACGGGAGAGATATTTGAAGCCGGAACGGTTATCACGGAGGAACTGGCTATCCAGATGCAGAATGGAGCCATTCCCTATGTGATGGTGGAGAGAGAAGAGAAGACTACGAAAATTCTCTCCAATATGATGGTGGATTTGAGGGAATACGTGCCTGGTGTGGAGCCGAGGGAACTTGGCATTACGGAGAATGTATATTATCCGCTATTAAAGGAAATTCTGGATGAAAACGAGGGCAATGAGGAGGCTGTCAGGGATGCTATTATGGCCAATGTCTCCGAATTGGTGCCCAAGCATATCACCAAGGAAGATATTTTTGCATCCATCAACTACAATATCCATCTTGAGTATGGCGTGGGAAATGATGATGATATCGACCATTTGGGCAATCGGCGCATTCGCGCGGTGGGCGAATTGCTGCAGAACCAGTATAGGATTGGCCTTTCCCGTATGGAGAGGGTGGTTCGGGAGAGGATGTCCACCCAGGACATCACTACGATCACAGCCCAGTCTTTGATTAATATTAAGCCTGTGACGGCGGCAGTGAAGGAATTTTTCGGAAGTTCCCAGTTGTCCCAGTTCATGGATCAGAATAATCCGCTGTCTGAACTGACGCACAAGCGTCGTCTGTCCGCTCTGGGACCGGGAGGACTGTCCAGGGACCGCGCGGGATTTGAGGTCAGGGACGTGCATTACACCCACTATGGCCGCATGTGTCCGGTAGAGACCCCCGAAGGCCCTAACATTGGCTTGATCAATTCGCTGGCATCCTATGCCCGCATCAATGAATATGGGTTTGTGGAGGCGCCATACCGCAAGGTGGATAAGACGGATCCGGAGAATCCCAAGGTGACGGACGAGGTGGTATATTTGTCCGCTGACGAAGAGGATCGGTTTATCGTGGCTCAGGCGAATGAAGAGTTAGATGAGAATGGATGCTTTGTAAATAAAAATGTATCCGGACGCTATAAGGAGGAGACTTCGGAGTTTGAGAGAAGCAAGATCGACCTGATGGATGTCTCCCCCAAGATGGTATTTTCTGTGGCTACGGCCATGATACCATTCCTGGAGAATGATGATGCGAACCGTGCCCTGATGGGTTCTAACATGCAGCGTCAGGCAGTGCCTCTGCTGGTGACGGAGTCTCCGGCGGTGGGAACAGGTATGGAGATGAAAGCTGCCGTGGATTCCGGCAACTGCGTGATTGCTACGGAGGATGGCGTAGTAGACCGGGCGGCATCCGATGAGATCGTAGTTAAAACTGATGCAGGGGACAGACATCGCTATAAATTGGCGAAATTCCAGCGAAGCAATCAGGGCACCAGTATGAACCACCGCCCGATTGTGAATAAGGGAGACCAGGTGAAGGCGGGACAGGTTATTGCCGATGGCCCCTCTACCTGTGGCGGCGAGATTGCCCTGGGAAAGAATCCTCTGATCGGATTTATGACATGGGAAGGATATAATTACGAGGATGCGGTGCTTCTCAGCGAGAGGCTGGTACAGGAGGATATCTATACCTCTGTCCACATCAACGAGTATGAGGCGGAAGCTAGGGATACCAAGCTGGGCGCGGAGGAGATTACCAGAGACGTGCCGGGCGTGGGAGACGAGGCTTTGAAGGATCTGGATGAGAGAGGAATCATCCGCATCGGCGCGGAGGTACGCGCTGGGGACATTCTTGTTGGAAAGGTGACGCCGAAGGGAGAGACGGAACTCACTGCGGAGGAAAGGCTTCTCCGGGCCATTTTTGGCGAGAAGGCAAGGGAGGTTCGGGATACTTCCCTGAAAGTGCCTCACGGCGAATTTGGCGTGATCGTGGATGCCAAAGTATTTTCTAGAGAAAATGGGGATGAGTTGCCTCCGGGAGTGAATCAGACCGTGCGGATTTATATTGCTCAGAAGCGAAAGATTCAGGTGGGCGATAAGATGGCCGGCCGCCATGGAAATAAGGGTGTGGTTTCCAGAGTTCTTCCGGTGGAGGATATGCCGTTCCTGCCCAATGGGCGACCGCTGGATATCGTGCTGAATCCTCTGGGCGTGCCTTCCCGTATGAATATCGGACAGGTGCTGGAGATTCATTTGAGTCTGGCCGCCAAGGCATTGGGCTTCAATGTGGCAACCCCGGTATTTGACGGGGCGAACGAGTATGACATTATGGATACTTTGGAACTTGCCAATGACTACGTGAATATGCCTCTGAACAAAGAGGAACTGAAAGAGGCAAGGGCTGCGGCGAAGGCCGAGGACGACGAGGAAGAGATTGCAAGGCTGAAAAAGATGATTCCCTTTGAGGAGAAGTATGGGGATGTCTTGGCACCGGAAGTCATGCAGTTTTTGATAGATAATAAAGAGTATAGGAAAGAGTGGGAAGGCGTAGCCATCAATCGGGATGGAAAAGTCAGGCTGCGGGATGGACGTACGGGAGAATATTTTGACGGTGCGGTTACTGTCGGCTTCATGCATTACCTGAAACTTCATCATCTGGTGGACGACAAGATTCATGCCCGCTCTACCGGCCCTTACTCTCTGGTAACACAGCAGCCTCTGGGTGGAAAAGCCCAGTTTGGCGGACAGCGTTTTGGAGAGATGGAGGTGTGGGCTCTGGAGGCATATGGCGCCGCCTACACTTTGCAGGAAATCCTGACCGTAAAGTCAGATGATGTGGTTGGCCGCGTGAAGACTTACGAGGCCATTATCAAGGGAGACAATATTTCTGAACCAGGCATACCGGAGTCCTTTAAAGTGCTTTTGAAGGAGCTGCAGGCATTGGCATTAGATGTGACTGTTTTGGATGAAGACGGAGTGGAAGTTGCTATGGCTGAGAGCGTGGAGGAAGACAATGCAGAGGAGATTAAGACTCTCATTGACGAGGATGACAACTACGCCTTTGGCAATGCGGAATCCTTTGAATCTGCCGGATTTACCGAGGGAACGGCGGAGGAGTTGGAGGAGGCTTCTTTCAGCGCATTTGAAGAGTAGAACCAGATGAAATGGATTGTTGCTTTGCAAATATTGTGCCTGCGGCATAGCGCATTCAAGCTTGCAGGTACTGGAAAGGCATGGGGATTATTATGGTAGAGAGTAGTGCGAATGTAGAAAAAAACATCACATATGATGCGATTAAAATCAGGCTTGCTTCTCCAGAGAAAATCAGAGAGTGGTCCCGGGGAGAAGTGAAGAAGCCGGAAACCATCAATTATAGAACCTTGAAGCCGGAGAAAGATGGTCTGTTCTGCGAGAAGATTTTTGGTCCCAGCAAGGACTGGGAGTGCCACTGCGGCAAGTATAAGAAAATCCGCTACAAGGGCGTGGTCTGCGACCGTTGCGGCGTTGAGGTGACAAAGGCCAGCGTGCGCCGGGAGCGCATGGGGCATATAGAATTAGCGGCACCGGTTTCCCATATCTGGTATTTTAAGGGAATACCCAGCCGCATGGGGCTGATTCTGGACGTATCCCCCAGAAATCTGGAGAAGGTTCTGTATTTTGCGTCCTATATTGTGCTGGAGACCCAGGAGGATACCGGGCTGACCCAGAAGCAGATTCTGTCTGAACTGGAATACCAGGAAGCTAGGAAGAAGTATGGCGATACCTTCCGGGCCGGCATGGGAGCGGAATCCATTATGGAACTTCTCATGAGCATTGATTTGGAGGAGGAGTCTATGGCGTTAAAGGAAGAATTGAAGAGTTCTTCTGGCCAGAAGCGCGCCCGCATTATCAAGCGTCTTGAGGTAATTGAGGCTTTCCGGGAGTCGGAGAATAAGCCGGAGTGGATGATTCTCACGGTAATTCCCGTGATTCCTCCAGATTTGCGTCCCATGGTACAGCTGGACGGCGGCCGCTTCGCTACCTCAGATATGAATGACCTGTACCGTCGCATTATCAATAGAAATAATCGATTGAAAAGACTTTTGGAACTGGGTGCGCCGGATATCATTGTGCGCAATGAGAAGAGAATGCTCCAGGAGGCTGTGGATGCATTGATTGACAATGGCCGCCGGGGCCGCCCCGTCACCGGGCCTGGAAACCGGGCATTGAAGTCTCTCTCCGATATGCTGAAGGGAAAGCAGGGACGTTTCCGTCAGAACCTTCTTGGAAAGCGCGTGGATTACTCCGGGCGTTCTGTTATCGTGGTGGGGCCGGAATTAAAGATTTACCAGTGCGGTCTGCCCAAGGAGATGGCTATCGAGCTTTTCAAGCCCTTTGTGATGAAGGAATTGGTGACAGATGGCACCGCCCACAATATCAAGCAGGCAAAGAAGATGGTGGAGAAGCTGCAGCCTGAGGTATGGGATGTGCTGGAGGATGTCATCAGGGAGCATCCCGTGATGCTGAACCGAGCACCTACCTTGCACAGACTGGGCATTCAGGCATTTGAGCCTACATTGGTGGAGGGCAAGGCAATTAAGCTGCATCCCCTGGTATGTACCGCTTTCAATGCCGACTTTGACGGAGACCAGATGGCTGTGCATCTCCCCCTATCTGTGGAAGCCCAGGCGGAGTGCCGCTTCTTACTGCTGTCGCCCAACAACTTGCTGAAGCCTTCTGATGGCGGCGTGGTTGCCGTGCCTTCCCAGGATATGGTGCTGGGCATCTATTATCTGACCCAGGAGAGGCCGGGTTCCCTGGGAGAGGGAAACTCATACAAGTCAGTGAATGAGGCAATTATTGCCTATGAAAATAAAGCCCTGACCCTGCATTCCAAAATCAAGGTTCGCAGGACGGGAATCAATGCCAAGGGTGAGGAAGAGAGCAGAATTGTGGAGTCCACATTGGGACGTTTCATTTTCAATGAGATTCTTCCTCAGGATTTAGGCTTTGTGGATCGTACCAAGGAAGAAAATTTCTTGGCTCCCGAAGTAGATTTCCATGTGGGAAAGAAGCAGCTCAAGCAGATTCTGGAGAAATGCATCAACACCCACGGAGCCACAGGGACTGCGGAGACCATGGATAATATCAAGGCTCTGGGATACAAGTATTCTACCAGGGCTGCCATGACCGTTTCTGTCTCCGATATGACGGTGCCTGAGGCGAAGAAGGAAATCCTGTCAACGGCAGAGTCTACCGTGGAGGATATCACCAAGAGATTCCGCAGGGGATTCCTGACGGAAGAGGAGCGTTACAAGGCGGTCATCAATACCTGGAACGTTGCGGATAAGCAACTGACGGAGGCATTGATGGAGGGCCTGGACAGTTATAATAATATCTTTATGATGGCGGATTCCGGTGCCCGTGGTTCCCAAGCGCAGATTAAGCAGCTGGCGGGAATGCGCGGACTGATGGCGGATACCTCAGGCCGTACCATTGAACTTCCGATTAAGTCTAACTTCCGGGAGGGCTTGGACGTGTTGGAGTACTTTATCTCTGCCCACGGAGCCAGGAAGGGACTTTCGGATACCGCGCTGCGTACGGCGGATTCCGGATATCTGACCCGCCGTCTGGTGGACGTATCCCAGGAACTGATTATCCGCGAGACGGATTGCTGTGCCGACAAGGGCGTGATTCCGGGAATGGAAATTACCGGATTCATGGATGGCAAGGAGATGATTGAATCTCTGGAAGAAAGAATTACCGGGCGTTTTGCCTGCGAGGATATGTATGATGATGAGGGAGACTTGATCGTGAAGGCAAATCATATGATTACGCCCAAGCGCGCGGCCCGCATTGTGAATACCAAGGCTGTCATTGACCAGGGAGAGGATGCCAAGATTAAGATTCGTACCATCTTGACCTGCAAGTCCCACATTGGCGTATGCTCCAAGTGCTATGGCGCCAACATGGCAACCGGCGAGCCGGTGCAGGTGGGTGAGGCAGTGGGAATTATTGCGGCCCAGTCCATCGGCGAGCCCGGCACCCAGCTTACCATGAGAACATTCCATACCGGTGGCGTGGCCGGTGACGATATCACCCAGGGTCTTCCCCGCGTGGAGGAGCTTTTCGAGGCCCGCAAGCCGAAAGGTCTGGCAATCATTGCGGAATTTGGCGGCGAGGTGGAGATTCGCGATACTAAGAAGAAGCGCGAGGTAGTCATTACGGATAAAGAAACTGGCAATCAGAAAGCATATCTGATTCCTTACGGCTCCCGCATCAAGGTGCTGGATGGCCAGGTGATTGAGAAGGGCGAGGCGCTGACGGAAGGTAGCGTGAACCCCCATGATATCCTGGAAATTAAGGGTGTCAGGGATGTGCAGGATTACATGATCCGGGAGGTACAGAGAGTGTACCGTCTCCAGGGCGTGGAAATCAACGACAAGCATATCGAGGTGATCGTGCGCCAGATGCTAAAGAAGATCCGCATTGAGGAAAATGGCGATTCTAACTTTATGCCGGGCGTGATGGTGGATGCCTTGGATTATGAGGATGAGGTGGAGAGAACCCAGGCAGAGGGCAAGGAGCCCCCTGTGGGCAAGCAGGTGATGCTTGGGATTACCAAGGCCGCGCTGGCCACTAATTCCTTCCTGTCTGCCGCATCTTTCCAGGAGACTACGAAGGTACTCACGGATGCGGCCATCAAGGGCAAGGTTGATCCATTGGTGGGCTTGAAGGAGAATGTCATTATCGGAAAATTGATTCCTGCCGGAACTGGCATGAAGTGCTATCGCTCTGTGAAGTTGGATACGGATCAGGCGACGGAGGATTTCTTGAGACAGCGGGAAGAGGAAGAGATGATGATGGAAGAGGAGGAAGAACTTCCATTGGAAATCGAAGAGAACATCAAGACAGAGACCATTGCGGATTCTGACAGCGAGGAAGTGTATTCTATTTCAACGGATGATGATTTCTAAAAAGGATGTGCCGCTTTTGGCGGTGCTAGTATAAATAATATATAAAAAAGGCGTCCCGGCCATGGGGCGCCTTTTTGCTGTAGATAACTGGCTTATGGCCAAATGGCTGGAACGCAAAAAACGGCTTGGCATGATGATTGACAGCACTTGTTATATTCATCAATTTCCTATATAATTATTATAGAACACAGGTGAAAAGAGGATATGTATGACATTAAAGGAATTGCCAGTGGGTAAGAGGGCTATTGTGCGTCGCGTGGGGGGAGAAGGAGATCTGAGGCAGCATTTTCTGGACATGGGCATCATACCGGGAACCAGGCTGGAATTGGTGAAATATGCCCCTCTGGGAGACCCCATGGAATTGAAGCTACATGGCTATGAATTGACCCTTCGCCTGGCAGATGCGGCCAAAATAGAAGTGGAACAAATTACAGGGGAAGAGGATGCCAGGCAGCGGGAGGGCAGGAAGGAGAAAAAGAAAGTTTCCCACCCCGGTCTGGGAGAAGGGGGAAAATATCACAGCAAGGCGGGGGAGAATCCTCTGCCCGCTGGATCGGTTTTGACATTTGCTCTGGCGGGGAACCAGAATAGCGGGAAGACTACGCTATTTAACCAGTTGACGGGTTCTAATCAGCACGTGGGCAATTTCCCCGGGGTGACAGTGGATAGAAAGGATGGGGAGATTAAGGGTGCTGCAAACACGCTGGTGACGGATCTTCCAGGCATCTATTCTATGTCGCCTTACACCAATGAGGAGATTGTTACCAGGGAGTTTCTGTTGAAGGAACATCCCAAGGGGATTATCAATATCGTGGATGCCACCAATATCGAGAGGAATCTGTATCTTACGATGCAGCTAATTGAATTGGATATTCCTATGGTCCTTGCCTTGAACATGATGGATGAGGTAAGGGAAAATGGGGGTTCCATCCGGGTGAATGAGATGGAGGAACTTTTGGGGATTCCAGTGGTGCCTATTGCTGCGGCGAAGAAAGAAGGCATCTCAGAATTGGTGGATCATGCCCTGCATGTGGCGAAATATCAGGAAAGTCCGGGGAGAAAGGATTTTTGCGATGTAAATGACCATGGGGGAGCAGTGCACCGATGCCTTCACGGAATCATGAACCTGATAGAGGATCATGCGGCCAGGGCGGGGATTCCGATACGATTTGCCGCCAGCAAACTGGCAGAGGGAGACCGGCTGGTGCTGGATAAATTACAGTTGGATGAAAACGAGAAAGATATGCTGGAGCATATCATATGTCAGATGGAGACCGAGCGAGGGCTTGACCGGGCGGCGGCTATGGCGGATATGCGCTTCCAATTTATTAAGAAGGTATGCCAGGAAACCTTGGTGAAGCCAAAGGAGAGCAGGGAATACATAAGAAGTCAAAGGATTGACAGCATTCTTACGGGAAAATATACGGCGATTCCTGCATTTATATTGATTATGGCGGCAGTATTCTGGCTCACTTTCAATGTTGTGGGGGCGTTTCTGTCTTCCCTTCTGGAGATGGGAATATCCTCGGTGACGGATGGCGTGGCATTCTTGCTGCAGAAATGGGAAATCAATCCGGTGATGCAGTCCCTTGTCATAGATGGCATTTTTAATGGCGTGGGAAGCGTGTTAGGCTTTCTGCCAATCATAGTCACATTATTTTTCTTTTTGTCTTTGCTGGAAGATAGCGGTTATATGGCGAGGGTGGCTTTTGTTATGGATAAGTTGCTGCGAAAGATCGGCCTATCTGGCAGGAGCATTGTCCCTATGCTGATTGGATTCGGCTGCACGGTGCCCGGAGTGATGGCAAGCCGCACCCTTCCATCGGAGAGGGATCGAAAGATGACGATTCTGCTTACGCCCTTTATGAGCTGCTCAGCAAAACTTCCCATTTATGCCTTTCTCACGGCGGCATTTTTTCCTAAATCTGGCGCATTTGTGATGATTGGGCTTTATTTTGGCGGAATCCTTGCGGGGATTGTCATTGCGCTGCTGTTGCGGCATACCATGTTTCGGGGAGAGGCGGTGCCTTTTGTGATGGAACTGCCCAATTATCGTCTGCCAGGAGCAAAAAATGTGGGATTGCTGCTGTGGGAGAAGGCGAAAGATTTCTTGCAGAGGGCATTTACGGTGATATTTATCGCCACGATAGCCATATGGGTTCTCCAGACATTTGATATACGCATGAATTTGGCAAAAACTTCTGAGGATAGCATCTTGGCGGCCTTGGCAGGGTGCCTGGCACCGATTTTTGCCCCGCTGGGCTTTGGGGACTGGCGAATCTGTACCGCGCTTCTGACTGGATTTATGGCGAAAGAGAGCGTAGTTTCCACGCTGACGATTCTCTTTGGCTCAGGGGCAGGTGTGGCAGAGGTGCTTTCCGGGGGAACGGCACTGTGCCTGCTGGCATTCAGCTTGCTGTATACGCCCTGCGTGGCTGCCGTGGCGGCAGTGAAGAGGGAACTTGGCGGGCGGTGGGCCGTGGCGGTAGTGCTGGGTCAGTGCGTAGTTGCGTGGATTGCGGCTGCCCTAATCAAGGTTTTTCTGTTGCTGTTATAAAATAAAATGGCGGGATTTTTTCTGCGTGCGATGCATTACGAGGATGATATGTGACAGTGGAAAAAACATATTTTAGGTACGGGGATACATTTTTTGCTATTGGGTGATGATAGCTAATGCTTCATGGAATCGATGCCGAAATATATAATAGGTGATTCATGCTATCTGCATCAGCGGAGCTGGCTGAAATGAACGGATTAGCATAGGGGATTGGTATTCGTATATGAAAGTGCTACTGGAAGCGGCATATGGTTTAGGAAATAAATTGCTAGATGAAAGGGATTTTGTCTGGTTATACAAGGAGGTAATAGGTATGGGGAACTATAGCGTTATATTTGGAGAGGACTCTGGCATGCAGGAGAATAGGCCCTTCCTGTCAGGCGTGGAGAAGAAGACGGAAAATGTGCGGGAAAAGGATCAGGAGGAAGAGAAGAAGACCTTTTATGCTGGAAATTTGTTTGGCAATCGGGATACTGTTAGCCGAAGGTTTGCCATGAAGCAGAAAGAGGCGATGAAGAGGGTGATGGATCAATTTAAATCAGATCTGCAGACCGATGACGAGATGAAGGAAATGACGGAACATGCGGAGACGCTGGGGGATGTCATCCGTGAGAAAACCCAGCAGATACAGGGCGTAGACGAAAGGCGGGCAGAAATCCAGGAACGCTATGGGATTGATCCGGATAGCCAGGAGCAGAAGGACTTGGAATTGATTCAGAAAGCCAATATGGCAAAGGAACATCCTTTTGAAGAGGCTTACCAGCTGACGGAGGAGGAACAGGAAAGATATGATAATCTTCCGCCGATGACGGCTTATCAGCAGGAGATGCTGGAGTGCGACGAGGAAGAGAAAAAATACCGTGGGGAGAGAGAATCTGCACGGATAGATGCCATTGTGGACAAAGAGACGGTACACGCCACGAAGAAGGCACTGCTGAAAGTGACTGCCCAAAATTCTATGGTGGGGGCCCAGGCTGATGCCAAGAAGATGATGGAAAGCGCATTAGATCAAGTGGTTTCTGGCCTCATGCAGGAGGGCGTGGATAAAGTCGATGAGAATATGAAAGAGACCCAGGAGGAGATGGCAGAAAACCAGGAAGAGGCATTGGAGAAAAAGATTGAGTTGGAAAAGATGAAAGAGGAAGAAGTGGCTCAGGAGGAAGCCAGGCAGGAATTGCAATCTACCGTTCTCTCTGCGGAGATGCAGGCAGTGTCAGGAACGCAGAGGGCTGTGGAGAATCTCCAGGCGAATATCAAGAGCCTTGTGCAAGACCAGGTGATGCTGGATGTGGATATGAAGGGGCTGCGGGTAAACCAGAAGGTATAAGTAAAGCAAGCAAATTGAATATATATTGCAGATTGGCAGTCGTCATATTGAATTGACTGCCTTTTTGCATCTTTGTGATTTGATAATGGGAGTTTGGTGTGGTGCAGCGCAGAAGAAATCGTACAGGAATATTTTTGCGTATATTTTGGGATGGCAGGAGCATGAAAATGCAGACAGAAAGCCTATCGCAAGCAATCCAAAAAGCAAAGCAAGACAGGCAAAAAACAAAAAAATAAAAAAAAACGAAAAAAACAGTTGACAAACCCCTCCCGCCGTGATAATATAAATCTCGCTGACGCACAAAAGAACACAACAAGCAGTCAGCAGCACCTTGACAACTGAACAGCAGAACAACCCTGAAAATTCTAACAAAATTTTCAACCCCGGACCGCGGGGCCGA
>CAJTGI010000003.1 GCA_910575435.1 Clostridiaceae bacterium
AAGGCGAACATGATCATCCCGCAGATTGCGGAAAACCAGACAAAGAGCGGTACGGAGAAGATTCCATCTACCTGTCCATGCTGTGGCGGCAGTCTGCAGGTCCATAAAACCAGCGGCGGAACCCGCCAGCTTTTCTGTGAGAACCCGAACTGTGCGGCAAAACTGGTACGCAAGTTTGTCCATTTCTGCGACAAGACCCGCATGGACATTGAGGGGCTTTCGGAAAAGACGCTGGCAAAATTTATTGGCATGGGCTGGATACGCAACTTTGGCGACCTTTATACGCTGGAGCAGCACCGGGAAGAAATTATCCGGACCGAAGGCTTTGGGGAGAAATCCTTTGCCAGACTGCAGGCTTCGATTGAAAAGAGCCGCCGCTGCACCCTGAACCAGTTTATTGCCGGTATGGGAATCCCGATGGTGGGACGCAGCGCTGGACGGAGTATCAGCAGGCATTTTGGCGGAGACTGGAATGCGTTCGAGCAGGCAATCAAGGATGGGTTTGATTTTACCATCCTGCCGGACTTTGGCGAAATCATGCACAACAACATTTACCAGTGGTATGCGGATGAGGAGGCAGCAAAGCTCTGGAGACCGCTACTGGAACACATCACTTTTGAAAAGGAGAATACGACTATGAGTACAAATCATACAATTTTTGCAGGAAAAACAATCGTGGCAACCGGGAAACTTCAGAATTACACCCGTGATGAGATTCAGATGAAGATTACTTCACTGGGAGCAAAGGCGGCATCTTCTGTCAGCAAGAAGACGGATTATCTGATCGTCGGGGAAAAGGCAGGAAGTAAGCTGGCAAAGGCACAGCAACTTGGCGTGAGAATACTGACCGAACAGGAATTTGAGGAGATGCTGGCGGAGTAACATCGGAACGACAGTGATCGGGCAGATGGTTCTCTGCTGCAAGGCATGAGCTCCAGAACCCGGAAGCAGAAAGGATAAAGATATGGCGAAATTGATTTTAAACTATAAAGGGCGCGACAGCTGGGACAGACCGGTTTATGAATCGGAGGGACGGCTGTATGTAAACATCAATCCGCGTGAGGGATGCACGGCATCCCTATGCACAAAATACAGAAATGAATTTGATGGGGAACCCAATACGCCCGTTACAGAGGGAACTGAGGTAGAATTTGTTCCCAGCAGGGATGTCTGGTAAGAGTGGGAAAGTCGTATGAAAGAATTTATGATAAAAATGGTACCGCTCACTCTGTCAGCAAAAAGATGATCGTCGGGGAAAAGTCAGGAAGCAAGCTGGCAAAAGCACAGCAGCTTGGTGTGACAATCCTTACCGAATGAGAATTTTAGGCGATGTCAGCCTGAGCAAAAGTTACAGGATAATACAAAACAGAGGCGGGGCAGTGGTTTTATACTGCTCCGTTTTCATGGAATGGAGGATTGAGACGATGAAAGTATCGGTTTACCAGGTGGTGCCGGAACTGGACCAGAAAGAGATTTTGTTCCGGGATTTAGCCTGTGCAATAAAAGCAGGGGACGGCAGGGTTCCGTCAGAAATCTATGAATGCATCTACAGCGGGGAGCTTCCGGTGACAGATCCGGAGCAGGTCTTTGTGACGTGCAATGGTGAGCATCCGGAAGGGTATAAAGGGCATTCCCTGTCCGTATCAGATGTGGTGGAGTTCCAGTATGAAACAGGTGAGAGGAAATTCTTCTTCTGTGATTCATGGGGCTTTCCAGTGGTTGCTTTTGATGCCAATAAAGCCATGCGGCAAATCAGCAATCATGACTATCAGTATGTGCAGGAATACCGCAGGATGGTCACGGTATATTTCATGACCGCAGACGGTCTGCAGAACAGGTTCTGTGAGAGCCTTCTCTTCAGCCGTTGCCGATACAGCCGGTCACGGCTTGGTTACAGGCTGGAATGTCAGTCCTATGGCGGTACGGAACCGCAGATTTATGTGTTTGAAGAATTTCCACGGGTAATTGTTACGGAGAGTGTTGCTGTCTTTCCAGAGAAACATCTGTATGAACTGGAAAATATGGAGAACGGTTTGCTGCGTTTCCCTCTGGATGACAGCAGAAATCTGGACATTGTGTGTGAATGGCTGAAGGACAGCAACTATAAGTATGAGGAACTAACGGTTCAGAATAAATGATTGGAGGAAAACAAAATGAGTAAGAGAACGCAACGAGCAATGGATTGTATAGAGAACAAACGACTGAAATTAGAGGATACGCTGCCTTTTTCCTGCACCCACTGTGGCGGCTGCTGTGTGCACCAGGAGCAACTTCTGTTAAATCCCCTGGATCTATTCCGATTGGCAGTGCATCTGGGTATCCCAGTGGAACAATGGCTGCAGCAGTATGGGGAGTGCTATATTGGAGAGGAAAGCCGGATGCCGATTTTGCGGATTCGCCCCCAGGGGGAAACAAGGCGGTGTCCTTGGCTAAAAAATAATAAGTGCAGTGTCCATAAAGCAAAACCATCGGTCTGCGGATTATACCCGCTGGGCAGGTCCGTCCGCTATGCAATGGACAAACAGGGAAAACCGGATTTGGAAAAATCAGAAGTGATTTATTTTCATGGCGGATGTTTCTGCGGCAGCCGGAACGGACACCAGACTGTGAGGGAATGGCTGGAGGAATTTCATCTTCTGCAAAGTGAGTCCTTTTTTCTTCAGTGGAGCTATGTGATTATGGAAACAAGCCAGTTTTTACGGCGGCTGGAAAAAGTGGTTACAAACAAGGATATCATGATGATGGTGTGGAACATGGTCTTCAGGCTGCTCTATGCCCGGTATGATACCGGAAAAGAGTTCCAGTCCCAGTTTGAGCAGAATGTGAAACAGTTAAAAGAACATATCGCAGATATAGAAAGATTGGGGGTGCCGGATCATGGCGGAAGAGTATAACAACAACCAGATCATCCGAAAAGACGCCAAAGGATGTTTTGTGGAGAGCCTGAATGATTTCTTTGAAGTGGGGAAGATGCATCTGGTATTTGCTTCCTATGATGTGAACCTCCCATCCGGGCAGCGTCAGACCAATAACATCCATATCTTTATCGGGGTGGATGAGCTGCAGGAAATCTGCCGGAAACTTGGCTGTGGGGAACTGCAGTATATGTTAAAGCAGCAGAGGCAGTCAGGAGATTACAATAAGCCGCTGTTAGAATGGCTTGGCGGCACGTCAGCAGAGAAACTGGCACAGAGGGGGCGGAGCCGGACAGACGGGAAGAGTTTGTCCAGAACGGCAAAGCTCTTTGCAGGCAAGAAGTCGGATTTTCTTTTTATCGCAGACAGTGGGCCGGGGGAGCAGAATGCCCAGGGATTGATTGTCCCGCGGTTCGGCGGCAAATCGGAGAACCATGTGTCAGTCAGTATGACATGGGATTCCTTGAGTGAGCTGTTTTTGTTGACAAAGGAGAATTATCAGGCGTGGCTGTCAGCGAAGTACCTGAAGGATATGATGGTACAGCAGGCAGAGCAAAGACGACAGCAGAGCAGTCAGTACCAGCGGAATGCCGGGTAGGATAGTGACTGGGATGATGGCAGGGAAATATTTTGTCCTGCGGATTTCAAAGTGAGTATGGGGGATTCTGGTTCTTGAGGAGCCGGGGTCCCTCATATGTTAGTATGATTTTATGTGGTGTATTCTTTGCGGATGTGTTTATAATATAAAGAAAGAATGGAGGAATTAGCTATGCAAAATCAAGTATGGGAACAGGTTATAGAATTTCTTAACAGACTTCGTTGTGAAAATGTATCACGGGATACGGCAGTTAAAATTCCAGAGTATGAGGATGTGCAGAGAGAATTGGAGGTGCTGCGTGAAAAATGTGAAGAGATGATACAGAAACTTTCCAGTGAAGAGCAGCAGGTATTTTTGGAGTGGATGGCAAAAGCGGAAGATATGCTCTCGCTGGAAGGGCAGAAAGCGTACTGCCAGGGATATGTGGACTGTATTCTTCTTCTGAGTGGGTTTGGTTTGCTTCGGCAAGATATATCGCCGGAAGAACTTATGGAGAAGTTACAATAATTGTAGTCTTGTATTGGCGGGAGATGCTAATATGGGAAGAAATATGAATAAAAGGTAAGGGTAAGTTGGACCTTGTAAAACTGTTCCCTTACCTTTTGTTTGATTTATGAATTGGTTTCGTCATCGGATAATAGTGCTTCCGTAGTGGCGAGAATTACTTTAAGCTGTTTCTGATTGCAGCGGGTAAGCAGACGTTCGATTTGCTGGTATGTATTATCCGTTATGTTTTGGTTTGGATAGATGACCGTATCTGCTGACAGATTAAAATAATGTATCACTTTTTCAAATATTTCGTAGCTTGGATTATTTCGGAACCGTTCAAGGTCTTTTAAGTATGATAAAGAAATATCCAGTATCTCCGCTAATTCTGCCTGAGTGAGTTTTTTGTTCATTCGTGCATTTTTTAATACGATGCCGAACTGTTTTGGTTCATAAGTCATGGCATAACCTCCTATAAAAGTATGTTACTACCATATGTTTAGAATGTAAAAATGGTGAGGGAATACTTTATAAGTGTGGTGCGAACATATCTTTTCGAAGAACTTGTATTATTATAGAATGCAGAGAGATGGTAACCTCTGTGGAAATTAGGGGAATAAGAGTATGGATGAGTGTATAATCAATCGCTGATATATGAGTAGCAGTTGATGCAAAAACTGGCAGAGAAGTACAGTGCTGATCATGAGGAAAGTAGTAATAGGAGTATAAAAGATAGAATTTGTGAAATGATTAAGTACTTTATAGTTTGACAATAAGTTATAAGTTTTGTTGTGATTCGACAAGGCATGGTTTGACCATATTGTGTTAGCAACCATAAGGTTTATAATAAAATAAATAGTTTTGAAGTTTTTTTGAGTTAAATTATTTATTACTTTTGGCCAGGAAAGGTTTAGGAGGGGATTTAAGTTATGCAATTTATTATAAATACAATTATTTCTTTTGTTTATGCAGTAATTATAGCAATTATATCATCGTTTGAAAACCAAGGGTTTAATGTAAAGATACTGCATTTTGCATTATTTGATTTTTTAGTTGTACAAATTTTTCTACTTGTTATAGAAATGTATAGAGAGCGTTTATCTAGAGAAGCGAGATTTCTTAAAGTGCAAAAATATAAAAAATTCATTACTGGATTAATGGAATATCATGAAAAAGAAGATATAGATCAAGTGAAAGAAAAATTAGTTTTATTTTCTTTGGAAAAATGTCTTGAATATTGTAAGTTAGAACAAAATCAAGACATACGGATATCCAAAACTATTATGAAAGAAATTAAAGAGATGTTAGTTGCTTTAGCAAAAGAGCGAAAATGCTTTTATAAAATTAAACATTTTCAAATATCAGATATTGAAAGATTTGATTCAATTATCATTTTTTATAATTCATATTCTGAATTATACAAACTTAATGAGATTTATGGAAAGCAACTTGTTAATGAGAAGTTATCCTTTTATCGAAAACATGAGGAAATAGAGTTTAAATCTTATTATATATTTGATGAACAATATGCTATAGTTGAAGATATAGAGGAAAATTATTTGATCTATTCAAGACATGATATTGTCCTTAATTATATAAAAGATTTTGTGGCGAATGAAAAAAAATCGGTACCGTTTGGTAGAACCCAGGGACAAGATTCTTTGTTTCGCAATCAAGCGATAAAGGAATTTTATGGTGACGGAAATATTCCTAATATTCATTTAGATAAAATAGATAGTATTGGAAGAAAAATTCTTGATTTAGGAACAGGTGCTGGCAGACTATTAAGTTATTTTACTGATGAATCAAAATTTGAAGTTATTGCAATGGATAAAGATGAGACTGCATTAAATGTATGTAAGCAAAATTATAGTGCATATAACAATATAGATTTTTTGTGGTCCGAATTCGATGAAAATAGTTTTCAAGTTAATCAGTTTGATATGGTAATAGCCTTTAATTCTCTTTATCATACTGATCGTGCAAGTATACTAAATGTGATAAGTCGTGTAAAGCAAATATTAAAACCAGGCGGATACTTTTTGTTAACATTAAAAACTCTTGAAGGGAATGAAAAGGTTTATAAACATGCAGGAGAATTGTTCCCAGAAAAGCCAGAAAATACATTTATTAATACAGAATTTCCGGATTTTTATTTACCGCATCATTTTTGTGATGATGAGGAAATTGATATGTATATAAATAAATTTAATGGTATTGTTTATAGAGAGGAAATACCTTATGAAGAGCATAATGGTGTTATTGTACAAGGAAGAGGTTTTTTCTATATACTTCAAAAATAGGAGAATAATGTAATGATTAAAATGATTTTTATTAATTCAGGTAATGATAATGATGAAGCAGGTAATGCAAATATTGCTTCGTTTCCACCACTTGGGATTATTTCTATGGCTTCTATGGTTAAAGAGAAGTTTAATAATGAATGTCAAACTATATTATATGATGGTCAGTTAGAACCATTGGAAGATGTAAAAAGACACATTAGTGAAGAATGCGCAGACATAGTTTTGGTTAGTATGTATTGCACAGGTATACGTTATTCTTTAGAATGTGTTAAAACTGCTCATGAAAGTGGTGCAATAACAGTGCTTGGAAATGATCATGCAAAGGCTCATTATAAAACTATTTTAAGAAAAATTCCAGAAGTAGATCTTATTTCTATGGATGAGTTTGGTGAATTTCTATCTTATTTTGTTGCTGAGGCACTATTAAAAAATAAAAATATATATGAAGTTCCTAATATTGCTTATATGGCAGAAAATGGAGAAATAACGCATACAAAGTGTATTTGTAATAAAAATAAAGCTTTAATGGAAGATCCATATTCAAATATTCCATTACCTGATAGGAAATTATTAAGTAATTATTATTGGGAATCATATTTAAATAATTTTAGAAATATTAAGGGCAGGTTGTATAGTAGAGAGGGGGCTACTGGTATAACGACAATTAACCGAGCTAGAGGGTGTGTTAATTTAAAGCATAGATGTAGTTACTGTGGGATTGGAGATTTAAATCTTTATTTATCTTCTCCAGATTCTTTTTGGACAGATATAAGGAATGCTAAAAAAGATATCAATGCAAATTATTTTTATGAGTGTTTTGATAATTTTACTTATTCTAGAAAATATATGGAGGATATTTTGCGCTTAAAACCGAATGATTTAGATGATATAAATTTAATTGTATATTCTTCAGCAGATCGAGTTAATGAGATTAATTGTAATATTTTCCGTGATTTGGGAGTTTATCTCGTTAATCTTGGATTAGATGCAGGAGATGAGTATGGATTAAAGTTGTTAAAAGGTTCAAACACAAGTGTCGAGGACAATTATAGAGCTGCTGATTTGCTTACAAAAAATAAATTAGAAATGCATATTTCGTTTGTTTTAATGGGGATGGGTAGTAATGAAATTACACAGAAATCAATGAATAAGACATTAGCATTTATAAAATATTTATTGGAAAATACATCTGTATCTATATTAGATTGTGCATTGTTTTATCCTGATAGAGTGGCGCCTGTAGGGGGATTGATTTGGAATCCTAATAATTACAATTTACTAAAAGATAAATATAATTTATCGTATATAAAAACAGAATATTTGAGTGAATTACATAATAAATGGAAAGAGGAGATATATATAGATTCCGCAGAGATTACAAAAGATTTTGCCAAGCTGTGTGGAACAGACTATCAACTATTATTAGAATATCAGGAAAAAATTAGAGAAATGTGCTACAAATATAATGTTTCATTTGGTTATTCTCAAGCTGGTAAAATTGATTGAATATTAAGAAAAATTAATACCAAAATATAATTTGGGATACAATAATGGCATAAAGGAATTCTGCAAGTATAGCGGAAAACACGGAGGAAAATAATGACAACATCTGATATGATTCGTGAACTTTGTGAAAAAAAGAAAATAAGCATTTCTGAGTTGGCACGGAGAATTAATCAGTCCCCACAGAATTTTAATAAGAAGTTGAAACGTGGAACGATCAAGGCAAAAGATATGATGAAGATTGCGGATGCACTAGGGATTGAGTATGAACAACGATTAATTTTGGAAGATGGAAGTGAAGTTAGTTCATGCAATGTCAAAATATAAATCATGGAAGTCTCTTTGATAGACATATCTCTAGTATTTTATATAGTTGATAAATACATTTTGAGATGTATTTTAATTTTTTTAAATATGATAAGGTATTTGATTATTTTCTCTTTTATAATACGCTGTTTTCGAGTATATATAATGCCCATTCAATGGCACAAAAATGGCGGTATTTATGCCGATGACATGCAAACGTAAATCTGATACAATCATATTGTCGATAAGTGGGTTTTTCTTTGGAAGAACTCACTTTTTAAATTCAGAAAAGGAGGCTTAGGCAAAATGAAATATTGTCCTTATTGCGGTACTGTTCTTATAGACGGTGCTGTTTCTTTTTGCATGGAGTGCGGGAAAAAACTGCCGATAAAAGATGAGGAGAGTAGCGTAGCCCAGAACAATGACCATGATGAGGTGGTTCAGGAAGCTATAGGGTTAGGCACGGAATCCCGGAAAGAAAAAAAACATCTGGAAAGCGCAATCAGAAATCACCACAAAAACGGAATGTTACCAGAGGCAAAGAACGAATAACGAAAAAGAAACGTAGACTGTCAGAGCTGCCTGAAGAGGAAGACCGATCAATAGAACCAACAAAAGAGCTGGAGCAGATACCGGAAACCGGTATGGAAGATGACTATGACGGTTATTATGATGATGTTCTTTCTGCAGATGAGGGGCGGTTCAGTGAAGGCATGGATAAAAACCTGATAAAGAAAGTGATTGTGATTATAGGTGTAGTCTTGCTAATTGTTGCCTTGTGTGTTGGCATGATGTATGTGCTATAAAAGAACTGTTGTAAATCAGGGCTATCCGTCGTGTAATAAAATTAAAATGTGTAGGAGGTAAGGAAGATGTTATATATATCGAAAGGCATGGTGTGTCCGGAGTCTGTAACAGGGAATCTCTTTCTGGAAAGAGGAAGCCAAAAATTCCAGCTTCAGGGGAGGGAAGCTGCTGTATGGCTGAATGGCAGGTTCGGATTTGATATGACTGAATCAGAGACAGAAGAGCAGGTAGTCCGGTGTCTGGCTGGTAAAGGATTAGCAGAGATGGAAGTAGAAACGGGTTTAGTATACAAATACCGGATTTTTACCCGGTGCGTATTCTGTCCGGTAAGGCAGAGTCAGCATATGAGCAGCAGGCTGAGTGGTCTGGAGCGGCAGATTGATACATGGATGCGGAAAGCAGGGCTTCACCTGTCTGTGGCAGAACTGGTATTTCTTCAGGAACACCGCATAACAGCAGATAGTGGGATGTTCGGCAGCAGGAATCGTCAGAAGCTGATTGAGACGATTTACACGAAAGACAATATCCAGGACAACCTGCTGGAACACCAGATGGAGCAGGCAGAGTGTCGTGACGAGGTGGTGGAAGCCCTAATGCAGCTTTTGAAGAAAAAGAAAATAGTGATTGTGTGAGGGGGGGATTACGGTGAAAGAAAAGTGGATAAAAATGCCGAAGGCATTACAGAGACAGGTATTATTCCGGTCTGGGGGCGGAGGACTGTTTTTGATGATATTGCTGTTTCTTATGATAGGGAGCAGGGATTTGTACCTGCTTCTGCCATGTGTTTTATGTATGTTCTGGCTGGCAGGAAGCGGCTTCTGGTTGTTTTTGCAGGCGGCAGGGGGAAACTATATGTGTCTGCAGGGGCAGTGTATCCGCATAGATACGTCAGGATTGCGAAAGCGGGTTCATGCAGTCCATCTGGCGCTGGAGCAGGGAACTGTGAAAATTCCGGTCAGATACCGCATAAGCAGACTGTCAGAGGGGGACACTGTCATTATCTATGTGGCAGAAAAAATGCCTGTGTATGAGCGTGACGGGGAATATATTATCGGAAATTATTACGCAATGGAGATTCGGAGGTAAAGGTGAAAAATGAATAGTTTCACAATACAAACTGTGTTTGTATTGGAAGTTTGGGGGCACAAGCCCAAACTTTTAGGAACTTTAGTTCCTTGCGTGCTACAAAAAACGTGTGCATCAGGAGGTAGTTATGGGAATGGAAAAAGAAGCATTATATCAGCTTTTGCAGGAAATCAGGGAAGAAATAGACCACAATGAAAAGGAAGACGGCACGTATGCGTTTGATGTCCGGCGGGTGCAGGTGGCTCTTGATTTTGTCAAAAGGGAACTGACCAGCAGTATCGGTCAGAAGGACTAAAAGAAAAATAAAGAATGATTTGACGATGCAGGCGGGATATGATATAGTTGCTATATCAGTATCAGGTTATTTTAGAAATACAGAGTATTCAGGTTACAAAGTGTCAATCAGCACAGAAGTGCTTTTTGGCACTTTTTTGTTGCGGAAAATTTTTCGCATGTTATCTGTGGTTTCCGCCTGCAGGCCAGGTTGAAATAAATACATGTTAAGGCAGGACACATCTGCCAGAAAGGAGAATGCTTATGTTTAAGACATTTGCAACAAACGTAGTGGTATCCAAAGGATACGAAGGTGCAGCAGCACTGAAATTTTCTGAAAATGGGGAGTCTGTGAGGTTCCGTATCGGACAGAAGGTATATGACAGCCGTGTAGAGGGGAATTGCCGCTGGCTGAACATATCCGTAAAAGCCTTTGGTTCTGTCTGCGAAAGAATCAAAAAGATGAAACTGAAGGAAGGTTCCTTTGTCAATCTGACAGCGAGGCTGGATGAGGAAAAATGGACCGACCAGGAAACAAAAAAGGAAAAGAGCCAGCACGTCCTTATCGTGGAGGATATTGAGTATGCCTATGTCGGGAAATCCGGTGAGAACCAGAATGCCGGACAGAACCAGTCCCAGGGGCAGAATCAGGCAGCTGGCCAGTACCAGCAGGCAGCACCGGCAGGAGCGGCTCCGGCAAATCCGGGACAGGCATCTGCAGCCGCACAGCAGGCAGATCCAATGGAATCGGATGGATTTATGGGGTTTGAAGCGTTTGGCGGCAACAACCTGTTTCAGGACTAGCATGGCACAACAATCAAATACAGGCGTGGAAGACCGCACATAAGTTACATTTCGTAGTCTTGTGTGCGGCCTTTTTACGTTATGGGGAAGGAGATGATTCCATGAAAAACAAAGGTTTTCTTCTCCTCACGGAGCAGGAGAGGAATGCAAAATTCAAAGCAGCGCTTCATACCAAAACCGGAGGCAGGCTGACAGGGGATGAGATTCAGGAAATTCTCCATATCCTGCCGGCAGATAAGCAGTATGAAATTCTGGTCTACCAAAAGGCGGATGAGTTCTGTCTGGGTGTTACCCGGATGAAGGGAGCCAGAAAGCGGCTCATACTGGGGACGGATTTTCGGACTTTCAGAAGCCGGTCAGGAAAACTGGAGTGTGATGTGAAGTCCCAGGCAGTCGCCATAGCGGTCAGGAAAAAGTCCTCTTTGGAGGAATGCAGTCAGCTGCACATCCTGATTCCGCCGGAACGCTGCAGAAAGGAGCAGGAGTGCCTATGAAGCGGGAAGAAAAAAGAGGAAGGAAAGCTGCTGACATCCTGATTTTGTTGGGGATGCTGGCATTGCTTTCTGTTATCTGCAGGCTCTGGCCCATCCTTCTGCTGATGATACTGGGAATCTTTGTAGCGGCGCTAAAGACGCTGTGCAGCAGGCCGGACAAAATCGAGGTGCTGACACCGGTATCCTTGCTGCCGGAAGCGAAACCAAATCCGACCATAAAGGACCTGGAGCGGATGGCATATTCTGTCATACAGGCGAAGATTACGGAGCTGGTGGTAAAGGATTATCCCGAAGCCAGATGGGTATGGGAGACACCGGATGCCATGCAGGAGATTATGTCTGGCGGAGAGGTGTTTATTCTCCTGAACCGGGCCGGAGGCTACCGCAGGGCAGAAGTGCTGCACCAGAACCTTCAGGTGGCAGGGATTGATTATCAGCCGGAACAAAATAAGGAACCGGTATCCCCGGAACCGGAAGGGGACGATGGTTTTGACACAGAGCCGGCGGCAGACAATTATGAGCTGCTGGCCTTTGAATGGAGTGAGGCACACATTCTGGAACTGAACGAACGCTGCAATGAGGTGATCGGGCAGGGAAAAAACGAAGTTCTGATACCTTTGGAAGAGCTGCCGTCTCCGGAGAGCTGGCCGGATATCTGCCGGGAACTGGAACGGGCCGGGCTTGACAGGGTAAAAATCGTAACCGATGGAATCACAATCATTTTATAGCTTGGAAAGGGAATAAACAGAACTACGTTGCGTTATGCACAGAGAGCAGTGCAGAAGGAGGGAAACATGAGTACAAACATGAACAACATTTTTAATTTTGGCCGCAATCTTCCGGAGCCTTTTGATACGATGGCGAGTAAAAAAGTTAAGGTTACTTCCAAGTATGGAAGCGGGACGGAAGCTACCATTAACTGTACCATGATCAAGGCAGTTCATGCGGTCTGCCGGTGTATGAGTGGGGCAGGCGAAGGGGCGGTTGGCCTGATTGACCACCGCTCGGTGGCAGAATACAAATCCTCTGTGGAGGAATCCGCCTATCATCTGGCAGTCTATGACCGTTCCAAAGGAATGGCGCTGGCCAGTGTTTACAATAAGGACACAGAAACGATGGAGAACTACACAATGAACCCGAAAGGAAGGGACGGCGCTGCTGTCATTATGGCAATGATGCCGTTTCTGATGGAAGATGAGGAATTTGCAGAGCAGTATGAGCGTTACTATGAGCAGTACCAGAAAGGCTATCCGGATTTCGATGCGGCAAAGGAAAGTATGGCAGTTTTGTGTGACAATGCGTACCGCAGAATCAAAGATGAGACATGCAGCGCCCATCTGAAACTGGATGTGGATGCTTCCGGCAACCTGATGCGGGTATCCAATGCACAGCTGGATTCGGGGGCATTTACCCCGGTCAGTGTGACAGCAGGGGAATTTACCATCTTTGCAAAGACCGGGCCGGCAACGATCAAAAAAGCCGGCATTCTGGTAGAGAAAGAAGATTTTGAAGGCAGGTATGTCATGCAGGGACGGACACTGAATGCGGTGGAGGAGAGCCTGGTGCCGGAAATACCGGACTGGTACATCATCCCACCGGAAGTGGTGGAAATCTGCAGGCACGCAAAAGAAACGACAGGAAAATCCATGCAGATGCGGAACTTCCTCTTACGGGGACCGGCAGGAACCGGAAAGATGTTGGATAGTGCGGAGGGGTGACAAACAAATACAAATAAGAACAGAAAGGGACTTCCTCAATCCTTAAAAGGCTATGACAGTGACGGTTATAGTCTTTTTTCATGCGGTAATTACCGTAAGAAATGAACCTATATTCCCACAAGTGGAGAAATACCAAACAACAATATTCCGCAATCCAATCTCCCGACAATTAACGGAAGAAAAACATATATCAGCACCGAAACCAATCAATCATATCAATCCATATCACAGGAGGGCAAAGACCATGAATAAAAAGCAGGAACAGCAGATTTTAGACTATTACAGCACTACTGACAAATATATCCGTAACAAGACACATTCCAATGCGCATCAGACCGTATTCACCAAAGAAAGCGATAAATTTCAGTGGCTTGTGTTGGAGCAGAAAAGCCAGTGTGAAGTCGAGGTAAGGCAGACCGACAATCATGGAACAATCACAGCGAGGGATAATTACGAACTGACAGGAAATCTCCCTAAGTGCGTGGGCGTGGAGCGTTTATGTGAGGGCGCAAATTTTCAGATACATTTTAACGCTGATGAAATCAATTTAATCTATCAGTTTGGGGAGCAGAGCAAAGCGGAAACGTGCGCCAGTCTGTCCGCTATTCTTCCGCAGATAAAGGACAGTGACACAAAGCAGATAGTAAGCGATACTTTGAAGAAATTAAATGCCCTGTCAGAAAAAACGTGTGCGGAACTGACTGCCACCACCAAAAGACGGAAACTGACCGAACGTGACCATTCCATAAAGACAAGGTTAGCCAAAGCAAAGGAACAGGCAAAACAGCCGACAGTTGCTGAGGGAAAACAGCACAGAACCCACCGCAAAGGAAAGGGGGATATGGAACTATGAAACTTTCACGATATGAGCAGGAAACGGTTGTCAATTACAATGCAGGAGAACAGAACGCCACCCTCTACACAAGGGATAAGGCGGTCATGCGAAAACTTGACACACTTGTTGCCGATTTTCCTAATACATACAAGCTGATAAAGCAGGACGAAGTATCTAAAACCTATTCCTTTCCAAAAGCACACGTCAGTTACCGTAAGCCGAGGGCGGTCAGCACAGAGCAGAGGGAACGGGCAAGGCAGATGATGGTTAAACGGAATAAGGCAAAGACAGATTAGTAAAACTTCAATGGAATTATGTTGGCTTGTATGGTAGAATAACTATGCCAAGGACAACTGATGCTTTACAATTTTATATTGTTATAGGTTCCATTAAAAAGCAAAATGTAAATTGTTAGTTTACATTCTAAGCTAAAAAAGCAGACAATAGGTGGTGGTTTTTCGTTGTACTATGATATATATTGAGGATATGAATTGGAGGTAAAAAAATATGTATTTAGGAAAAAATATTCAGTATCTTAGAAAGCAAAGGAAAATCACGCAGGAGGGATTCTCTGAACAAATGGCAGTATCACGTCAAACAGTTGCAAAATGGGAATCAGGTGATGCTATTCCAGAATTAGAGAAATTATTGGAAATATGCGATTTTTTCTCATGTAAGCTTGACGAACTGGTAAGAAAAAGTCTGTCAGAAAATGAATGTATTTATTCCGAAGTAAAAGTCCAGACAGTGAAGCCATTCAAAATGGCACGCTATGTAATGATTTCACCACAGCCAGAAAATGATGTAAACGCATATTTAAAGCATTGGGCAACAGTTTCTGGATTATTGGCATTTGATAAAGACGCAAAAAGGATAGGTTGGGATTTTCCATTTGTATCATTAGAACAGAAAAATAGATTTGGGTTGAATGGTTATGTGGCTGCCTATATTTTGCCGCAAGGGTTTGAAACAACCTATCCGGGAGTAGAAATTGCAGAACAAAAGGAAGCAGATTATGCGGTAATTACCATACGCAAACCATTTGAAAATGCTTTTGAGCGTATTCCTAACGCCTATAAAAAAATAATGCAATATTTAGGTGCGAAAGGTTTTAAAGAAAAAGCAGAGGATAATATATTATCATACTACGAGTATGTATATGACAAGGAGGGAATTACATACATGGACGTGTTTGTTTATGTAAATGCGGTAACAAGCGGAAATTTACACACAGATTTTTCATAGTGTAACCAAAATTGAAATAAAGGAGAAATTTATGGAACTGATTAAACAACCATCTTTTGAAACTTGTGGGCAGGCGTGTATCGCAATGATTACAGGCAAAGACATAAATGATGTGATAAGGGATATGAAAACAAGTGGTTCGACCAGTATTGGGCAACTTATAGAAATACTTGATAAATATGAAATTCGCCATGCTGAACGGAATATTCGAATATCAAAGAAAAACCCTAAGCCTTATAAGTATTCTATTTTGACCGTTCATGTAAATGGCGGTTATACTCACTGGGTATTATTTTATAATGACAAATACTATGACCCTGAATTTGGTTTAATTGAGGATGAATATACTTATGGAAAAATTACATCATTTCTTGAAATTTATGAGGACTGATACTAATATTGAATTGATATCTATTAGTTTAGGAAAAAATCAGAAGATAATTTCATGTAAAAATGCACAACATTACAAATAGAAAAGAATAATAAAACTGAATATTGTTTACCATTAGGTAGCGGTTATCTTAACAGACAATCCGCTACCTTTTTTATTTTCAGAAACTATCAACACAGCACAGAAAGAATGAGGTATCAGAAATGATTGAGAGCAAGAATGACACAAGCAAAAACTTAGAGAAAGCATTGCAGGCATTGGAACAGGCAAAACAGCGTGTAGCCAACGAAAAGAAAAAGCAGAACGAGAAAAAACGCAAAGCCGAGAACCACCACAAGTACATCATGGGCGGTATCATTGTGAAGTATTTCCCCGACTGCTACCGCTATGACGAGGGCGAGTTAAACCGTATCTTATCGGTTGCCTTGCAGACAAGGGAATGTCAGCAGATTATATCCAAAATCAAAGCGGAAAGCCGAGAAACTACTCCTCCACAATCCACACTCTCCAATGCCGAAAACGAAAGTGAGGGTGGTACGGAATGACGAGGGCAACGGAACTGAAAAGCCGAGGTAACGTATTCACCCCGTTTACGGGGTGCGCACAGATATACCACCAGAGGTGGTATGTGCGCTCTCCGAGGGGCAAGTTTCACTTGCAATGGACAATACCAGCAAGCTGGTATATGCGGAGGGCGTTGTCTGCCTTGCGGCAGCCAAAAGGGGAAACGACAATTCCCCTTCGCAAGCTGCGCCTGCTACCCTTTAGTGAACTTTGCGTTCAGACCAAAGCCAAAGAACGGCTTTTATCTGCCCACAAAGTCTATGAGTGCGCCCCTCTACCCTGTCGGCAGAATGTAGGTGTTGCGTATGGGTAATGTCACGAAACAGGCAAGCACACGTTTCTCCATAGTTAAGCGGAGCAAAGGACAGTCGGCGGTTGAGAAAGCGTCCTATATCAGCAGGAGCGTTCTTGTCAGCGAGTTTGACGGGCAGACCTACCGCCCGAAATACCATGAAGATTTAGTCCACAGCGAAATCACTCTCCCACCCAATGCACCCAAAGAATATGCAGATCGAGCCACCTTATGGAACGCTGTTGAACTGTCAGAGAAAGGGCAGAAATCACAGCTTGCGAGAATGTTGAAAGCGTCACTCCCCAACGAATGGAGTTATGAACTTGCGGAGGAAGTTGTAAGGGATTATGTGCAGAGGAATTTTGTTGACAAGGGAATGTGCGCTGATTGGGCAATCCATGACAGCGAGAACGACAAAGGACAGCGCAATCTCCATATCCATGTTTTACTCACAATGCGCCCTCTCACTGAAAACGGGGAATGGGGAGCAAAACAAAAGAAGATTTATGACCTTGACGAAAACGGCGAGAAAATACCAGTGATTGATAAAAGGACAGGTCAGCAGAAAGTTGACAAGCGGAACAGGAAACAGTGGAAATGTCACACCGCCGACAGCACCGACTGGAACAGCAAAGAGAACGCCAAAATGTGGCGCAAGGATTTAGCTGACACAATCAATGCTACCAATGAGCAGTTGGGGATTGCGGTACATTGGGAACACCGCTCTTTTAAGGAACAGGGAATTGACAGAGAGCCGACTATCCATATCGGGGCAGTTGCCAACGCTTTAGAGCGCAAGGGAATACAGACCGAGAGGGGCAACATCAATCGGGAAATCATCAAGAACAATATGCTGTTGGAGCAGGCGAAAGAAATGCTCATGCTTGCCAAGCAGGAACTCCATAGCGCACAGTACGCCAAGATAAAGAGTACGGCGGTCAGCGTGAAGAATGAAGTCATGGAAATGATTGCAAAAGTGAGGGAGCGCAAAGGCAGATTAGACTTGCCGATTGTCAGCGGAAAGCACCTAAGAAGAATATCTGACAGAACCGCCTTGCAGTCAGCCGACAATGCGGAGAAATTCATCACGACAAGGAAGATAGACAGCTTTGAGAGCCTTGCGAAATTTACAGAGGACAGGGAGCAGAAATATCAGCAGTTGGAAAAGGTACATCTTTCAAAGGGGCAGAAACTAAGCCGATTAAAGGAACTGTCAAAAATGTATGCCCTCTATGCATCAATCCAAGCCACCTATAAGGAGAGCCAGTCACTAAAAGGGCTTGCGAAAATGCGATATGACAAGGAGCATAAGGACAGCTTGTCGAAGTACGCCGAATTAAAGGAGCGTATGCAGAGCCTTTTACAGAATGGTGAGAAGATAACGCCGAAACAGTGGAAAGCCGAGATACAGTCCTTGCAGTCCGAGTATGACAGTATCGGCATGGAGCAGTCCAAGACCGCCACAGAATTAGCGTATGCCGAGGTAATCAGCTACAACAGAAAGAACCTTGAGAGGGAGCTTCAGAACGAGAGCCGACAGCACAATAAACAACAAAACAAAACTAAGCGGAGGGAGGAAGAAATTTAATGGAAATCTGATAGAAATATGAGTGTGATTGTGGTATTCTGATAGAGGTACAAATCGGAATTTTGGGAGGTGGATTTTATGTGGTTTTGGTGGTTTATGTTAATATGTGATTTATTAACTCCAATTGTTATGGTTGTAGGTGGAAGAATGATGTGGAAACATTGTCCAAAACATATAAATGGTATGTTAGGATACAGAACAACTCGTTCGATGAAAAATATGGATACATGGAAATTTGCTCACGACTATTGTGGAAAACTTTGGTGGAAAATAGGATGGTTAATGATGATACCATCTGCTTTGATACATATTCCGTTATATCATAGTGATGAAAGTACGATTGGGGTTGCAGGGGGAATTCTTGTAACAATTCAATGTATTATTTTGATTGTATCAATTTATCCGACAGAGAAAGCTTTGCAAAAGCATTTCAATGATAACGGAACACGTAGATAACTTCCAGTTTGTCAAAACAACTATTACCACAATCACAATAGAATAAATAATACAACACAGCGTCAGAGCGTATAGAAAAAATCTATGCGCTCTATTTTATTGTAAAGGAGCAGATTTATGAGCAAAGACAGCAACACACAGCATAGAGCCACCCGACAGCACCCACCTACAAAAATTATCGTGGAAAGGCACTATGTAGGCACTGAAAAAATGGAAACGGTATTCAAGAGGATAGCCGAGGAACAGATAACAAAAAGGGTTAAGGAGATAGCGGAAAACAGCGTAAATTAGCACTGGAAACGGAAAAGGGAATATAGTATAATAGGAGTTGAGGAAGTCCCTTTTCATCAAGGAGGACGACATGAAAAGGGCAAAACTGAATAACGACAAAATCACTGCTTTATATTGCAGGCTTTCCAAAGATGACGGCACGAACAATGAGAGCATGAGTATCAGCACACAGAAAACCATGCTGAAAGATTATGCAAAGCGCAACGGTTTTCTGAACTGCCAGTTTTACGTTGATGACGGTTACAGCGGTACAAACTACGACCGCCCCGCTTTCCGACAGCTTATCGAGGACATACAGGACGGGGAAGTGTCAACGCTCATCACAAAAGACCTGTCACGTTTGGGGAGGAATTACCTTGAAACGGGTACATATATCGAGGTATTTTTCCCTAACCATAACGTGCGGTACATTGCAATCAATGACGGGGTGGACTCCATAGACAACGCACAAATGGATATTACACCGTTCCGCAACATCATCAATGAAATGTACGCAAAGGACACGTCAAGGAAAATCAAGAGCGCACTCCACGCAAGGAGAATGCAGGGCAAGTATATGGCTACTACTGCCCCATTCGGCTATAAGAAAGATGAGAAAGACCATAACCACCTTGTCATTGATGAAGTGACCGCCCCCGTTGTGGAACTGATTTTCTCAATCGCCGAGGAGGGCGTGGGGCTTCACACTATCTGTAATCGCTTGCGCAAGGCAAAGGTCATAAAGCCGAGTTTCTACAAAAAGGAAATGTTTGAGCGGTACACTGACGAGGAAAAAATGTATGACTGGGATACCGCCTATGTCAGCAAGATTTTACGCAATCCCGTCTATGCAGGAAACCTCACCGTAGCGGAAAGACCGACAAAGACCATGCGTTCCAAGAAAAGACAGTATATCCCGTATGCAGAACGTGAAGTCATCTATGGCACACATGAGCCGATTATCGAACAGAACCGTTGGAACACCGTACAGAAGATTTTGGACGGCAGACCGCCCGTTATCGGGGAAAGTTCAAGCGGATATGACAACATCTTCCGAGGGGTTATCAAGTGCGCCGATTGTGGGAGTGCCATGCTTGCCAAAGTCGAGCAGAAAAGAAAGCGGAACAATGTATTAGACAAGACTTTCTACTGCTGTACCAAATATCGCAAGTTTGGGAAAGAGGGTTGTTCGGCACACACCATTGAGGCGAGGACGGTTCACGAAGTTGTGCTTGCAGACATTCAGAAACACGCAGGACAGGCATTGACGGACAGGAAAGCTATGGTAACGGAAATTGCGGAGCGTCTTAATCTCCAAATGTCAGCGGACAGGGAACAGCAGAAAAAAGAACTAAGGCAATGTAAACAGCGTGTGTCGGAGATTGAAAACCTGTATGTCAAACTGTACGAGGACTTGACAAGGGAACTGCTGACCGAAAAGCGTTTCCAAATGTTGTCGGCAAGGTATGACAGCGAGCAGGAAGAACTGACTGCCAAGATAAAGGAACTTGAAAAAAGTGCCATAGCGGACAGGGAGCAGTTATCTTCCATTGAGCAGTTTGCGGAGCAGATAAGCGGTTATGCAGGAATAACGGAACTCAATTTTAAGATAATCAATCAACTGATAGAAAAAATTCTTGTTTCTGAACCCGTAGAAGTTGACGGGCAGAAAATTCAACGACTTACTATCCATTACAAATTCATAGGGGCATTGGAAACCCTTGAATAATGGATATTCTCTAAGTCACCTATTCCAACTATCCAACAGACGATGGGAGCGAAGGCGATTGCGGCAGGGCTGCATCTTCCCTACATGAAATACACCTGTTCGGCAGGCACGGAGATTTATGACTTTGTGGGGATGATCTTTCCGGATTCGGATTCCGGTTCGACCGGGGATGCCACGCTTGACAAAGAGCTTGCCATGCTGAAAGGCATGGGCGGCATAAGCTATGAAAACGTGGCGAAACTGATGGAACTGCCGGATCTGGATGACATGGATTTTGACCCGGCCGGCGTGTACCAGCAGCTGACCGGAAAAGAAAATGATAATGCCAGCACGCAGGATTGTATGGCAGTGGTGCTTGACATGGTAACAAAAAAAGTGCAGGCGCTTTCCAAACGGACGGAAGGCTCCGGAAACAGCGGGCAGACGTACTCTTATGTGGAGACTGATTTTATCAAGGCATTAAAGAACGGCTATGTGATAGAGATTCAGGAACCGACGACAATCGTGCAGCCGGGTGTTCTAGTGGGATTAAATTCCCTGTTAGAGCAATCGGGCGGAATCACACTTCCTACAGGCGAGGTAATTGAGCGTCATCCGGATGCTGTTGTGGTTGTTACCACCAATGTCAGTTATGAAGGATGCCGGGGCATGAACCAGTCGGTCATCGACAGAATGAGTCTGGTAAAGGATGTGGAGCTGCCGGAACCGGAAGTAATGGTACAGCGTGCCATGAGTGTGACGGGGGCTACGGATGAGTTTATGGTGTCCCAGATGGTGCAGGTGGTCAATGACCTGGCAGACTACTGCCGGAAGAACAGTATCACGGACGGCTCCTATGGTATGCGCAGCCTGATTGACTGGGTGATCAGTACCGAGATTACGGGAAATTCCTATGAATCGGCGCTTTATACCATTATCAGCAAGGCAACTTCGGATGAGATTGACAGGGAGGCACTGATTACAACGGTGCTGGAACCAATCTTTCCGCCGAAGAGAATGCGGGCCGCTGTGTGAGGCGCACATCATGGGACAGCAGTATTGTGCATCCATGCAAGGAGAATACAAAACGGCAACGGCGTTAGAAGAAATACGCCACAACACAGACGCATTGCAGGACTATCCTGCAGTGCGTTTTTTCAGAAAGGAGGTACCCTATGGCAAGGGTGAATCACAAAACAGTAAAGCGTTTAATGAACGAAAAGCGGAGCAAGATCACGGATAAGCAGTTTTTTACATCAAGGATACTGGCCGGGCATTTTGAGGACATGGCAGTGGCACAGACAAAACGGTACCATTATAACCGGAGGGTTCATGTCAGCATCTACTGGAAACCGAAAGTACCGGACGGTGCAGATACCAATAACCAGGTAATCCGCATCAATGCGGGGCATCCGATGGTTACGAAAGTAAGGGGACGGGAAAACCGCTACCAGATTGTCTGCGGGCTGTTTTCCCATGAACTGGGGCATGTGCTGTATACGGACTTTTTGTGCATGCAGTCATATTTTAATGCTCTGATGGATGAGAGATGGTATCCGGCTGCACCGGCTCTGGGTACGGCAAAGGATAAGCTGAATGAGAGGGCAGTCTGGGATTATGTGCGTGCGGATGAGCTGAACAAAAAGCTGTTTCTGAAGGTGGCACATGATATCTGGAATGTTCTGGAGGACGGCTATATAGAGCACCGTTTCTTGAACCAGTTTCCGGGAACATTGGGCTATGGATTGGAAACCCTGCGGGAGCGGGAGTGGAAACTGATGCCTGACGTGACACAGATGAAAGAACAGGAAGAGGACGGCGGACATATTTTCCAGAGTATCCTTCAGGTAATGCTTTCCTATGCCCTGTTTGGGGAAATCAAATATGGGGATGAGTCGCTGACGGATGAGCGCATCCAGTCGGTATTCAGCCTCATTACAGAAATTGACCAGGCAGTAATGGTAAAGTCGGCAAAATCCCGCTGTGATGTGGTAAATACCATTCTGGTAAGATTATGGGATTACATCGAGGATTATCTGATTATCTGGAAGAGATGAAAAAGCGGCGTGATGAAATGACAGCGGCCGGAGAGAGCATATCGGCAGAGGAACTGCTGGAGGCAGGGCTGGGAAGCCTGACTGGGACTTCCACCAGTGCCACGGGATGCGTGAGCAGGCCGGTGGCAGATGAGGAGGATTCCGGGGAGATTTCCAGCGGACAGACTGCCGGAAACCGGGCAAAAACCCATGCCGACGCGGAAGAATCAGAGGAAAGTTCCGGGTCTGGGGAAACCGGCGGAGCGGACGAAGGGGAATCTGAGTCTGACGAAGCAGAGGGAACCGGGGAAAATGAGAATCCATCCGGAATAACCTCCGGTGAAGACGAATCCGGTGAGGAGACTCCGGTGCCATCTCAAAAAGCGGGAAATACGGGGAAACAGAAAACGACAGAGCAGGAGCAGGGCAGGATACCCCTCACGCAGACATCCAGTGTGTCAAATCCGGCAGGCGGCGAAGTCAGCCACAATGAGGATTATGAGAGGGAATGCGATGAACGTGCAGCAGCCGATATTGAACGGATGCTGGATAAGATGGCGGAGCGTTCTGCCTGTGAACAGTTAGAAAACGAGCGGTTGCAGGAACTGAATGAAACCGCGCAGAATATTTCTTATGGCAACATCCATGAGGGAGTCGGCATTCTGGTCAACCGGATCAGCAGCGTGGACGAGGAACTGGTGGAGCAGTATGACCAGATTGCCGGTTCGTTGCTGGCCATATCAAAACAGATGCAGAAAAGCCTGGTGAAGCAGTTAAAAGAGAGCAGGCGTGGCGGCAGGATGACAGGGCTTCTTATGGGAAGCCGCCTGGATACCCATGCCCTGTGCCGGAATGACGGGAAAGTGTTTTATAAAAATTCCCTGCCCAATGAGATTCCGGAAATGGCAGTGGGACTGTTGTTGGATGAATCCGGTTCCATGAGTTCCTGTGACCGCTGCACCTATGCCAGAGCCACGGCGATTATCCTGTATGATTTCTGCCGGGGGCTGGATATTCCGGTGATGATTTACGGGCACAGTACAGGGTATGATTCCAGTAACCGTGACACCGTGGATTTGTATTCCTATGCGGAGTTTGAAAGCATTGACCAGGAGGACCAGTACCGGATGATGGATATCAGCGCCAGGGGCGGCAACCGTGACGGGGCGGCCCTGCGGTTTGTGGCAGAGCAGCTGTCGAAGCGTCCGGAGGAGATTAAAATCTTAATGATTGTGTCCGACGGGCAGCCGGCAGATACCGGTTACGGCGGAACTGCGGCAGAAGAGGATCTTCGGGGAATCAGACAGGAATACCAGCGGAAAAACATTATTTTCGTGGCGGCAGCCATTGGCGATGACAAGCAGAACATTGAAAGAATCTATGGCGATTCCTTTATGGACATCACAGATTTGAACCAGCTGCCGGCAAAACTGACCGGGGTGGTACGAAGGCATATCCGGGTATGACAGAAGGCAGGAGATAAAAGACACAAAGTAATTGATTCACGATAACAAATAAGACAGGGACAGCAGTATGTTCGGAAAATAGATTGAAAAATGATTCTAAGACAGCTAAAAACGCTGCCTAACAATCATTACTATTTCAATCTGGAAAAACGCAAAGTCTGCGTTTTTCCATATGATTTAGGGCAACAAAGAACAGGCTGCTGTTTCTGCCGCCCATATTTTCTGGATATACGGTCTGTCCTTTTTCAAAAAGGAGGACGAGCGTATGCATTATGCGACATTAGTAACTGTGGAAATCGAGCCATGTGAGGAGGATATGGCCAAGGCAACAGAAGCCCCAAATTTAATTCGGGCAATCGAAGCACAAAAGAAGGAAAATCCGGAACACCATATCATGTTAGACATATACCAGTCTGAGGCAAGGATGCGGAGCACTGCTTTTTCCAATCGGATGGCGGAGGAAGTGGATGCCGTTATGGAGCCTTTTTACAGTGACACGGATAATCCGGATTATCTGGAATTTGAAAATAAGACAGAGGAATACCGGAAAGCGTATGAGACGGAAACGGTAAACCTGGTCCGTTTTCCTAATGGGACAGTTCTTACAGGCGATCATTGCGATGTCTATTGTAAATATGAGATTGTGGATGGCAGGCTGTATGAGAGGAACTGGGGACCGCTGCATCACAGGAAACGAACAAAGAAGTGCAAGAGGATGCAGGTCATGGAACATGTTCTGTATTATAAAGTATACAAGACTTTCGAGGAATTTGTGGAGGAAAGGTATGGGACTTCTTATTATGAGGAGCAGAAAGCCTTTGGGTATTATTGCAATCCGGATGCTTTTTATGACTGGTATTCCATTGGCGGACGCTGGCCGGACATGTTTCTGGTCAAAGATGGCTGTAAGGAATATGGCATTGCAGACCGGAGCTGGACGTGTGCGGACAAGGAGACGAAGGCTCCGGAAGGATACCACTGGACCTGTGCAGCCAGAAAGAAAGACATTGCCTGGCAGGCCATGTATGAATGGGAGCTGGAGAAAGCAAAACAGAGTTTTGCTAAAATGTCAGGATGGTTTGCAGCCGGAGAGGTGCCGGACAATACCTGTCTCTGCATTGAAGAAAACGGCATCCGCAGATTTGGTGAGCTGTTATTCCGAAAAGGAGAGACAGAGAATGAATATCTGGAACGGTATGCAAATCTCAAAAGAAAGAAATACCCGCTTAACATCTATGCGTTTCTGACGGAAGGCATCTGGACTACGGTAGAGCGTTTTATCCCGGATGGCAGAAACAGCAGGTTCGAGGATAATGAGGACTGGGAAGATGAACTGGAGCAGTTTATTGACGGGCTGGATGATGAGACAGTTTTAGTCAGCGTAGACTGCCATATGTAAAGGAGGGAACGGTTATGGTTATAAAACACACAGGAGCCGCTTATCAGTATGAAGGCATGACATTTGCCATCGGGCAGAGGATTTATGCCAACGGACAGAGTGACTGGGAAGGGCTTTTCGGAGTGATTACGGAAATCCGGACAGATGGGGATAAAGAAACGGAAAACGAGACAGCGGATATCTACTGCAGTTTTGATGTCCCGGTTCTGCTGGCAGATGTAACAGAGCTGGAGAAACGGTTTTCCGGTCTGTACCGAGAGCCAAAAACAATAGAGGATATCAGTCTGGATGAGGTCATTATGGCGCCGGAAATGATAGAACCGTTAGAACCCTGGACAGGCAGGAAAAAGAAAACGGTCTGGGCTGTGGCCGTAGACTGGTCCTGGCATGGGGAGCATGGGCATCTGGAAGAAATCTGTACGGATTATCCGGATGCAAAAAGAAAACTGACGGAATATCTGTCAGAGGAATTTGATAACAGCACACTGTTACAGTGGCAGGCAGATGACAGATATGCGGCAGTATCTGGTAACGATAGTTATGAGTGTTATGAGAAAGAAGATTATCGGGAGAATCATTACAGTATTTCTATTGAAAAGAGAAATCTGGTGTTAGATTCAGCTTTTATACGGGAAATGTATGACATTCATACCAATGAGACATGCAAAGAAGATGTGATTTCCAGTCTGAAACAGTGTGAAAAATGTAACAATATTTCAGACTGGCAGTTTGAACGCATCTGCAGGAAATCTGATTTGGCATATCTTCTGGACCAAAAGCTTTCACGGGATGATTCTTATTGGGAATCCTACTGGAACAATGTGAACTTGGTGGTAGACGGTTTGGTAGAAGAATATACCAAAGAGAAGCCTATTTGTTATCAGCCGGAGACAGATACTGCATATCCTCTTTGTATCGGAAATGGTGAAAAAGAGTGTGAGAATTGTAGTCTGTTTGTGGATTTTGGGGAAGGAGATGATGCAAATGACAAATAGAAAAAGAGTAAGCAGACCCCTTACCAGCATTGTTTCCTATCCGGAACGAGGGGAGGGCGGCAGCAACTGCTATCGCGGGAACTGTTCCCCCAGACTGGTGGAAGACCTGATCGGGTTCTTCCGGTCGGAGATGATATGCGACTATATGTGCGGCAGTGGGACAACGAAAGCAGCGGCGGACAACATGGGTATCCAGAGCAGGCTCTATGACCTGCACAGCGGGTTTGACCTGATGCACAGTGAGATACCGGAGCGGCCGGAATTTATCTTCTGGCACCCGCCTTACTGGGACATGGTAATCTATTCGGATAAGATGTATCCGGCAAAAGAAGTGGAAGCACGGTATGGGTACGACCCCAGAAAGTACGACCTGTCCCGGATTCCTGACTGGAACCAGTTTGTAAAGGCGATGAATACTGCGATGTTAAAGCAGTATTCCGCACTGGAGCAGGGCGGACGCATGGCAGTCCTGATGGGTGACATCAAGAAAAAAGGACATTTATACAGTATGCTCTCAGAGATTGCCAAACCGGGGACACTGGAGAATATCATCATCAAGGTGCAGCATAACTGCCTTTCTGATAATATCACATACAGCGGAAGGTTTATTCCCATCCTGCATGAGTATGTGATGATTGTGCGGAAGGATGCTGGGTTTGTTGTGCCAATACTGGTTACAGAGAAGAAAGAATGTGACATAAGGGATCTGCCGGAGGCAACATGGCGGGATGTAGTAGCAGCCGTTATGGAACCATGCAAACAAGCAGTACCGCTTTCTTATCTGTATGAACAGATCCAGTCACATGAGAAAGCAAAAGAAAATCAGTGGTGGAGGGAGAAAATTCGCCAGACATTGCAGTGCAATCCGAAACAGTTTGAACATGCCGGGCGTGGGATGTGGAAACTGAAACGGAGTGCTGCATAAGAATTGGGAGAGGTGCCGTCCGGTGTGGGCGGTGCCGTTCCAATCAGTAAAAATCAGTAGATATTTTGAAGTAGCTATGGTATGATAACGTTAAGGAATGCAAAAGGAGGAGACTATTGGAGGTAGAAAATACATTATCAAAAAAGCTTGATACAGCAGGACAGAATGCGTCGTATGATGCGTATTGCCGAAATCTTTTAATTAATAGACAGATTTTAGCCCGTATTCTGAAGACGTGTGTGAAGGAGTTTCATGATTGTCCGATAAAAGATATTGAAGAAAAATATCTTGATGAGAAACCGAAAGTTCATGAAGTTGCTGTACACCGGGATGAATCAGCGGAGTTTATTGACGGGATAGGCAAAGAAGATGTTGGCATGAAAGAAAAACCCATAACATATGACATTTATTTCCGAGTGCTGTCCCCGAAAGACGATGAAATGATTCAGATGATTATTAATGTGGAAAGCCAAAAGGATTTTTATCCCGGATATCCGCTTATTAAACGGGGAATATATTATTGTAGCAGAATGATTTCCAGCCAGTATGGAACGGAAATTTCGGATTCAGGTTATGAAAAACTAAAAAAAGTTTACAGTATCTGGATATGCTTTAATCCACCGAAATACCGTAAAAACACGATTACTGCTTATTCTATGAATGAGCAGAACCTTGTTGGAAGTGTGACAGAGAAGGAAGAAAATTATGATATGCTTTCGGTTATTTCAGTCTGTCTGGGAGGTCCCGGTGATGAAAAATATGAGGGGCTTTTGAGAATGCTGGATGTTCTTTTGTCAGATAAGGTATTGCCGGGAGAAAAGAAAAAGATATTAAAAGCGGAGTTTGATGTTGCAATGACAAAAACAATGGAAAGAGAGGCGATGGCAATGTGTAATCTTTCACAGGGAATAGTAGACAGGACTTTGATAAATGCGATTATAAGTATGATGACAAATCTGAAATTATCAGAAGAAGAATGCATGGAAGCATTAAATATTCCACAGGAACATCGGGAAATGTACCATATGATGTTGCAGGACAAAATGGAAGTCAGTCATGTATAACATGAAATCGGCAGGGACTCTTGGCTCATAGATTTGAGCCTTGAGTCTTTTGCTATTTTTGGAGAGAAAGATGATAGTTATCGTTTGTTTGGATGATAAAAAAGGCATGATGTTTAATCATAGGCGACAGAGCAGAGATCAGGTAGTGACAGACAGGATTCAGAAAATCTGTGCAGGTAAAAGGCTGTGGATGAACGCATACTCGGATAAGTTATATGGCAGTCTGGAGGGAATGGATATTGTGGTAGAAAATGATTTCCTTTCCCTAGCTGGCAGTGGTGAAATTTGTCTGGCAGAATCAGATGCCCTGATGCCTTTTATCAAAAAGATTGAACAAATCATTGTTTATTGGTGGAATCGGACGTATCCAGCAGATGTTTATCTGGATTTGGATTTGTCCCAGTGGGAGAGAAAAGAACGGAATGAGTTTCTGGGTACATCCCATAAAAAAATAACAGAGGAAAGATATGAGAGGAGAATATAATTACATGAAAAAAACAGTATTACATAACTATCTCTTTTTGTTTATGACAGTATTCTGTCTTCTTTTTACAGCTTGCGGACAGGCAGATAACCTTAATCCGGCAGGGAAGGAAGAGCCGTCTGCTTCTGCTACAGAAACACGGGGGAGTAGTGGAAAATCAGAGGTTGCCGAAACAGAAACCCCGGCGGACAATGATAAAGGAACTGTTTCCATGCAACTGCTTCCGGCATATTCCGGAAAACCTTATGTGGAAATTGATGGCAACGAGCCGGGATTTACAGAGAAAGATAAAACAAAAAAATCCTTTGAACAGTACAGTGAACTGGATTCGTTGGGAAGATGTGGCGTGGCATATGCAAATGTGGGAAAAGACCTGATGCCGATAGAAAAACGGGGCAGCATCGGAAAAGTGAAGCCTTCCGGATGGCATACGGTAAAGTATGATATTGTGGATGGAAAATACCTGTATAACCGATGTCATCTGATTGGGTATCAGCTGACGGCAGAAAATGCCAATGAAAAAAATCTGATCACAGGTACCCGCTATATGAATGTAGATGGAATGCTGCCTTTTGAAAACATGGTTGCAGATTATGTGAAGGAGACGGGTAACCATGTGCTTTACCGGGTAACACCGATTTTCGAGGGGAAGAATCTGCTGGCAAAGGGCGTGCAGATGGAAGCATATTCCGTGGAAGATGAGGGCGATGGTATCTGCTTCAATGTCTTTGTGTATAACGTGCAGCCGGGAATCCGGATTGATTATGCGACCGGGGAAAGTAAAGAGGATAGCGGAACTGGTGATGTTGGAAGCGATGTAAAGGAAACGCCTGCTTCTGGTGCCGGCAGTCAGACAGGGCAGGATGGGGCGGATACAAAAACAGAAGCGGTTGAAATTCGTGGGAATAAAAAGTCAAAGATTTATCATTGCCCCGGACAGGCTTCTTATGAGGAAATGGCGGATTCTGATAATCTGGTGGTGTTCCATTCAGAGCAGGAGGCACAGAATGCCGGATACCGGAAGGCAAAGAGGTAGAGGAGAGAGATACTATGAGTATGATGGATTGTTTTAATGTGATAGCAGGCATTTCTTCTATTATTAGCCTGCTGATTTCAATTTTTGTCGCATCAAAGGTTGTTAAATTATCGAATTCTAATAACAATAATGCAGGAGTAATACAGACAGGAGATGGAGTGCAGAAAGTCGCAGAAGGGAACTCTGTCATTGCAGATGAGGGGGCGACATATTACGATTACAGAGAAGCAACAATTGTGGGAGAGATTGACGAACCTCCCGTATTAACAGAAAGCAGATATCCTGTTTTAGCGGATGAAAGTTATAGTTATAGTGAAAATGTAGCAGAAAGTTTATGTAAAATGATTACTCCCGGTAATGCAAATAACTATTGTTTTATAGTAGATTTTAGCAATATTACTTCAAAGCCAGAGATGAACCGGTGGATTGGTTATACGATTCAGTCTTTGCCGATGGGTGACTGGCGTACTTTTGTCAATGAGAATTATGCATTAGAATTTCAGTATATGGCAGATGGGAATATACAATGTGTCAACTTGGAAATAACAAATGCAAGTATAGGGAAAAAACTATGCAGGAAAAAACTGCAGTTATCCTCTGGGGAACAAAAATTTTCTCTGCCACTGGGGAAATACATAAAATCTGTGGAGGACTGGAAATCGGTAAATGAAATTTGTTTTGTGTTTTTCCCGGAAGAGTGTGTGGGGCAAAAAGGAAGTGTATTTATAACGGATGTGGTCTTGGTAAAAGGAGTGAAAAGCATATGAATGCTTTAGAATTGATGCCGACAGAAGAAAATCTGATACAGGCTTTAAACGAAGATATATTACAGAGAAATAAAGATTTGGTATATTTTTATGGTTTGCTTATGGCACAGGAAACCGCTGGTGCTATTGCTATTGACGGCAGATGGGGAAGTGGGAAAACTTTTTTTGTAAAGCAATTATTATTACTGGTTAATGCAAAAAATCCGCGATGTGAGATGGAAAAAGATAAAAAGGATAGAATTTTGTGCCGTGTTCCATTTAGAAAAAACAATGATGTTTTACTTAAAAATTTTATGCCGGGGTTGAAAATACGGGGAACTAAATTGTCTTTGTTTGTATAGGCATCCCTGTGCCATGAACCTTGACAATGAAACAGCCTCAACTGATACGTTACCCTGACACCGAGTGGCTATCCGTCTGTCCGGCAGGCAGAACCAGGAGCACTGATATGGAAGCGGCACTTCCATAACGCGGTGACATGCCAGGGGATAATGATACTTCTGTAATACGCAGCCTGGTCACAGTGAAGGCGGGGAGATGAGATTTCTATGGACCTGTTCGCCACAGGCATCAGGAAGGGGCAGAATTTTTGAAGTAGAAAGGAAAAATATTATGGAGAAAAAGAAAGAAGTTCCGATATGGGAGAAGGCATGTATGACTATTGAAGAGGCAGCAGCTTATAGCAGTATTGGAATGAACAAGATAGATGAACTGGCAAAGACACCAAATTGTCCGTTTGTTATCTATATTGGCAGGAAGAAACTAATTAAGAGAAAGGAATTTGAGAAGTTTATTTCTGATAATATAGAAATTTAGCGTTTTACTTTTGAGCCTTTATATGGTACACTCTAAGGTGGTGTTAAGGCTCTTTTGACAGAAAGGAGCTGTTGCCCGATGGGTAAAGATTTACGAGGAAAGGAGCTGGGCGTAGGAATAAGCCAAAGGTCAGACGAATTCTATGTTGGCAGGTATACTACAAAGCATGGGAAACGTAAACAGAAATTATTCCGAAAATTGCAAGAGTGCAGACAGTGGTTGGCAGATTCACAATATCAAGATGAACACAGTAATATAAATTTTCCAGAGGAAATGACGGTTAAAGCATGGTTTGACTACTGGATTAGCATGAAGAAAAGAACCGTTCGTCCTAATACAGTTAGAAATTATACAGAACGATTTGAGCGTAATATCAATCCTGTGATTGGAAAGTTACTTCTTTCAGAAGTAAAACCAATTCAATGCCAGTTGATTATGAATCGGATGGCTGATGAGGGCTATCGGACAACCACTATATATCAGACGAGGATTGCTTTATATAATATGTTGGATTATGCATATCAAAATGATGTAATTATGAAGAATCCATGTAATGGTATGGTAAAATCGGATATTGGAAAGCCCTCTCAAAAGAAAGAAGCACTAACTCTGGATCAGCAGAGAAAGTTTGTAAAAGGTATTGAGGGAAATGCGTATGAGAATCAATACAAATTTTTATTACAGACTGGTCTTCGGACAGGAGAGCTTGTAGGGTTGAAGTGGGCAGATATAGATTTTGTGAATCGAACAATGACGATTAACCGTTCTATGGAGTATCGCTATAGTGTCGGTGAATGGAGAGTAGGGGAGCCAAAGAGTAAATCCGGTTACCGAACGATTCCATTGACAGACGAGGCAATTGAGATTTTGAAACGGCAGAAACAGAAAAATGCGGGGTTCAAAGTTATTCCGATGGAATGGGCAGAGTATATTTTCTTGTGTAAGAAAGGCACTCCTGTAAAGAATAGCACTTATGATACTATGCTATTTAAACAATGTGAAAAAATAGGAATCCCCAGATTTTCGATGCATGTGCTGCGTCATACCTTTGCAACCAGATGCATTGAGGCTGGTATGAAACCAAAGACGCTACAAACGATTTTGGGGCATTCTAACATTGGCATTACAATGAATTTATATGTTCATACAACAGAGGATGAGAAGCAAAAAGAAATTGAAAGAATTGCGGCTTCTCTCAAGGTGGTGTAATATCTGAATCACATAGCTCGAAAATATTGTTTTCTCGCTCGCCTGCTTCGCCAACTAAAATTTCAAATAGATATTTTCGCTCATGCAGGCATGGCTCAAAATCTATTTTGAAATTTTGAATGGTTCAGATTGGTACGTAAATTGGTACGTAACGCAACCTTGAGAATGTGAAACCCCTATAAAATAAGAATTTCTAAGGAGGAATATAGAAAAATGAAACTAGGAATCGTAGGTCTTCCCAATGTAGGGAAAAGTACACTTTTTAACTCTTTGACAAAGGCCGGAGCGGAATCGGCCAACTATCCTTTCTGCACCATCGATCCGAATATCGGAATTGTACCGGTGCCAGACGAGAGGCTGGGCGTATTGGCCGAGATGCACAATTCGGCGAAGGTGGTGAATGCCACGATTGAGTTTGTGGATATTGCCGGGCTGGTGAAGGGGGCATCCAAGGGCGAAGGTTTGGGCAACCAGTTCCTATCCAACATTCGCGAGGTGGATGCCATCGTGCATGTTGTCCGCTGTTTCGAGGATTCCAATATCGTCCATGTGGATGGAAGCATTGATCCTCTCAGGGATATCGAGACCATCAATCTGGAATTGCTGTTCTCTGATTTGGAGATTTTGGAGAGAAGGTATGCGAAGTTAGCCAAGGGTGTGAAGAATGACAAGACGCTAGCGAAAGAGACAGATTTGGTGGAGCGTCTGAAGAAGCATCTGGAAGATGGAAAGCTGGCGAAGAATTTTGAGACAGAAGATGAGGATGAGGAGGCATTGCTGGCAAGTTTTAATCTCCTGACCTACAAGCCTACCATTTATGCTGCTAATGTGGCAGAGGAAGAGCTGGCGGAAGATGGGGCCAATAATGACCATGTGAATCAGGTGCGAGAGTACGCCAAGGAGGAGGGCTCGGAAGTATTTGTAATCTGCGCCCAGATTGAGCAGGAGATTGCGGAACTGGACGAGGATGAGAAAAAGATGTTTCTGGAAGATCTGGGGCTGGAGGAGTCTGGCTTGGAAAAACTAATCCGGGCAAGTTATACATTGCTGGGACTGATCAGTTATCTTACCTCTGGGGAGATGGAAACCAAGGCATGGACCATTGAGAAGGGAACCAAGGCACCCCAGGCGGCGGGGAAGATCCACAGTGATTTTGAGAGGGGATTTATCCGGGCGGAAGTGGTCAGCTATGACAATTTGGTGGAGCAGGGAAGCATGAATGCGGCCAAGGAAAAGGGGCTGGTGCGCTCGGAGGGTAAGGAATACGTGGTACAGGACGGAGACGTGGTTCTGTTCCGCTTCAATGTATGAGAAGGATTTCTGTAAGGGGTTTTTGAGCGGTCGGAGGAACATATGTTGAATAGGGGCAGGGAATTTTCAGAAAGGTGGTACATGATAGATGGGTGGCATTCGTTTTCCGCATTTGGGGCTGTCGATTCCCTCCATGGGAAAAAGCATTGACATACTGGGATTTTCCATAGCCTACTACGGTATTGTCATAGCCTGCGGCATGGTAGCGGGCTATTTCATGGCGAGAAAGCAGGCGTTGCGCCTGGGAGACGATGGGGAAGTGGTGCTGGACCTGGCGATGTGGGATATTATTTTTGCCATTCTGGGTGCCAGAATCTATTATGTGCTTTTCAGTTGGGATTACTATAGTGCCCATCCGGCGGAGATCATCAATATCCGGGGAGGGGGCATGGCGATCTATGGCGGTGTGATTGCCGGAGCGATTACCACCTATGTTTTTGCCAAGGTAAAGAAGTTATCCTTTCTTCATCTGGCAGATGTTGCCTGTGGCGGCCTTCTGGTAGGGCAGATATTTGGCAGATGGGGCAATTTTTTTAATCGCGAGGCATTTGGCGGCTATACGGATAGCCTTTTGGCCATGCAGATTCCCAAAGCGGACGTGCGGTCGGGGGATTTGACGAGAGATCTGATTCGGCATGTGGTGACAGTGGACGGAGTGGAGTATATCCAGGCGCATCCCACATTTCTCTACGAATCCCTTTGGAATGTAGGGGTTCTGCTGGTCATCCTTCTCTATACGAGGCATCGGAAATATGAGGGGCAGTTGTTTCTGATGTATCTCTTTGGCTATGGATTGGGCCGGGTTTGGATAGAGGGACTGCGCACAGACCAGTTGACATGGCTTGGAACGGGCATCCCGGTTTCCCAGGTATTGTCAGGTGTCTTAGTATTGTTATCTGGCGGAGTATTGATTTATCAGCATAGAAAGAATAGGATTTAGACAAGGGATGATGCTATAATAAGATTTTGTTAAAAGGATAGCATCTGTTGGGCGAAGGAAAGTCGTTTATTACGAATCAATCCCTTTATACTGCTGCCTCCGAACAAGTAGCTGTCACCTTACGCCATTTTCACAACAAGCGTTATATAAAAGCATTTATCACGAATATCAGCATATACCTCTCCATTCATGAGCCCCATCAGCCTTTTGCATATGAAAAGTCCAAGGCCGTTGCCCTGCGCCTTGTCAGCATTATTTCCACGATGAAAGCTCTCGAATATCTGCGGCAGTTCTTTCGCTTCAAGAGTACAGCCTGTATTTGATACCGTGATAAGTTCACAGCCGTCCATTTTATCAAAACCAATCTCAATTCGTCTGCCGTCACCGTATTTGATCGCATTTTCAATCAGATTTTGCAGGCACTCTGCAAGACGGTCAGGGTCGCAGGAAAGAATACAGTCATCATATTTCTGAATCGCAAGCTCCGTTCCCGACATGGCAAGCTGGAGACCATATCTCGCATCTATCCTTGTGATGATAGCGCTTAAGAAAGCCTCCCCCTGTGTGACCTCAAAGTTCATAAAGTCCTCGCTTGCCGCCTTTGTGATCTCGCTGACAAAATGCTCTATCTCATCTGCACGGGTATTGATGCTCTCAGCGGCAGCACGTCGTTTTCCCTCATCCTTGTATAATCCCTTGGCAAGTGCCCTTGCACCAAGTTTGATCGCCGACAAAGGCGTTTTGATGTCGTGGGAAAGGGAGAGCAGCAAGAGTTTTTTGTCCCTCTGCATCGTGATTTCTTTTTTGCGGCTGTCCTCGATACTCTCACGCAAGAGATTCACGCCCCATGTGAATTTTCCGAAGTAACGGCTTTTTTCCTCTGGTATCGGAACAGCAAGATTGCCCCTTGCAAGTTCCTGCGGAACATTGTTCAGCCTGCCGAATGGCACGATGATATGCCCCCGGATATAATGCAAAAGCCCAATCATCAGCAGAAACAGCGCACCCAATACACAGTTTACTGCCGCAATGCCGTGCTGTCCGTTTCCTATAGTATACTCCGCACGATAAAGCGTTTCGCCTGCTTCTATGATCAGATAATGCTCATCAGAGGTGTACAGTTCACCGTCATCAGTCTTGAACACGCCCAAAATGTGGGGATATTTTTCAAGGTCAAACTCTCCTGTTTCCGCTATCTCATCTGCAAGCCGCTTGGCTTCAATACGATAAATGCCTTCGTTGCTGTTTTTTGCTCCCACAAGAAATAGATTCAATACCGCCGTCAGCAAAAGAAATGCCGTTATCACTGCAATACACAGTCTTCTGAAAGCCTTCATACAAACTTATACCCCACACCCCAGACAGTAAGCAGACGCTTTGCATTTTTAGGCTCATCACCGAGTTTCTGGCGAAGGCGGTTGATATGCACATGGAGCGTTTGCATTTCCGACTCGGTGTCACTGCCCCAGACAGTGCCAAACAGGTACTCTTTTTTCAGTGTTTTTCCCTGATTCCCGATTAAAAGTGCCAACAGGTCAAATTCTTTTGCAGGCAATTCTACGGACTTACCGTCAATATCCTCCAGAACATAGCGCATACCTCTTTTCTTGCGATTTATTTTCCCTAACTTCTGAATCATATCATAGAAATTCTTAACAAGTCTTTAATTGTCGAAGTTTGTTTTTTCGTTGCCGTTTGCATATAAAAGAACTCGAACATATATTCTGCAAGGCTTTTGTGGCATTTTTTTTCTCAAAAACTTCTTGCCAAATTCCCAAAAAAAGGGTAGAATAAGTTAATAAGTGGGAGAAAGTGGGTGGAAGTGGCGGATTAGACCTAAAAAGTGGGGAAGGTGGTGATAAGGATGTTCATGGGACAGTACGAGCACTCGATTGACACCAAGGGCAGAATTATCATACCGGTAAAGTACCGAGAGGATCTGGGGGATGTTTTTGTGGTCACCCGGGGACTGGACGGTTGCCTTTTTCTATATCCGCCGGAGGAGTGGCAGAACTTTGTAGAGAAGCTTAAAGAACTGCCTTCCAATCAGAACACGAGAAAGATACAGAGGCAATTTCTATCGAAGGCAATGGAGGTGGCCTTGGACAAGCAGGGGCGCATCTTAATTCCGGCGCTGTTGCGGGAAGTGGCTGCCTTGGAGAAGGAAGTGGTCTTTGTAGGCATGATGAACCGCATAGAAGTGTGGGATAAGGGACGTCTGGAGGCACAGGAAATGGAAGAGGATGAGGAAGCGTTAGAGGCAAATCTGGATGATTTGGACATTTCCCTGTAGCAAAGGTGCGAAGTTTTCCATAGCGCATGACAAAACCATGCGCAAGGAAAGACTACAGTCGCACCTCTGAAGAACGCAGGAGCAGCGTTCTTCAGGTTTTATGGATTGTTTGCGGCAGCAGCAAAGGAGCGTCTATGGAATTTTATCACAAATCAGTACTTCTCGAGGAGGTCATCCAGGGCTTGGCAGTGAGGCCGGATGGAATTTACGTGGATGGCACCCTGGGGGGCGCAGGGCATGGAAGCGTGGTCTGTTCCCTGCTGGGAGAGAAGGGGAGATTTGTTGGGATTGACCAGGATGCGGATGCCATTGCCGCCAGCGAGGAGAGGCTGGCAAAGTACGGGGACAAGGTTACGATTGTCCGTAGCAATTATTCAGACATGGTCAATGTGCTGAGGGAACTAGAGATTCAGAAGGTTGATGGAATTACGTTAGATTTGGGCGTCTCATCGTTTCAGCTGGATACTCCTGAGCGGGGATTTTCCTACCGTTTGGATGCCCCCTTGGACATGCGCATGGACAAGCGTCAGGACTTGTCAGCGTATGAGGTGGTGAATCAGTATTCTGAGCGGGAACTTTTTCGCATCATTCGGGAGTACGGAGAGGATAGGTTTGCAAAAAATATTGCGAAAAATATTGTCAGAGAGAGAGAACAGGAACCGATTGCCTCTACCAGCAAACTGTCAGAAATTATCAGTTATTCGATTCCCATGAAAATAAGAAAGCAGGGCGGGCACCCTGCCAAGAGAACCTTTCAGGCGCTCCGCATCGAGGTAAACCATGAGTTGGACGTGCTGGAGAGAAATCTGCAAGATATGATAGAACTGCTGGGGCCCGGGGGGAGATTGTGCGTGATTACATTTCATTCCCTGGAGGACCGCATTGTGAAGAATGTCTTTCGCAAGGCGGAGAACCCATGCACTTGTCCGCCGGATTTTCCGGTGTGCGCATGTGGGAAAAAGTCCTGGGGCAAGCAGATTCCCCGGAAGCCGATTCTTCCCGCAGAGGAGGAGATGGAGCGAAATCCCCGGGCGAAGAGTGCGAAACTGCGAATTTTTGTGCGGCGCGGGGATGATGAAGTGATTCCGTAGCCAGTGGCAAAAGACATTGTAAGAAGATCGTTGTTGTATATGGAAATGAGAAATATATTGAATGAAATGTGAAGGGAGATGATGGTATGGCAATTGACTGGGAAAATTATGGCCGTGACCGATATGGCGGCGGCAGGGCGCAGTCCTCTACCTACCAGGTGCATTCCCGTGGGCGGGGAAACCGATATGGAAATAGGGAAACTGCCTATCAGGAACATACATATGTAGATGGGAATACCGTGAGGAAGGCTAGCGCGCTACCCAGGCGGAGAGAGCAGGGCAGGCCTCAGAGGGAGACGAAGCGCTATCCTGTGAGGCAGCCGGTAAAGATGCCTGGCATCAGCGGCAAGGGCTTTCTGTTTTTGACTGTCATGCTTTCTGCCGTGATTGTCATGGGTTTTTCTTATCTGTCTACCCAGAATGATGTGCGACAGATGAAGAATCAAGTGGTTGCAATGCAGACGGACATTGCCCAGCAGAAGGAACTGTACGAAGAGGAATATCAGAATATAGAGAATTCTGTGGATGTTGCAAAGATCTATGAGCATGCCACCAAGAAATTAAAAATGGTGCATGCACAAAACAATCAGGTGTATACGTATAGTAACAAGAAAAGCGATCTGGTGAAGCAGTATGCGGATATTCCTGGGGCAGATTAGGATGCCGGAGTTGATTGGCGTGATGGTACATTTTGCGGATAAATCTTCAATGGGAGGGCTGTGGTATATTTTGTCATGCGGCGGAATATATTGACAGCTCTTCCTATTGTGTGGCGCAGGCCATGAGTGATCGTTGTCTCGAAGTAGCGGCGAGTGGGAAATGAGGGATGTCAGGTGAGAAGAAAAGCGGTGGACACGAGGAAGTATAATAAGATAGGCACCAGAAAGACCTTTGGGCGCATTTTGATTGTATTTGTCCTGATGGCCGGGCTTGCGTTGTTTCTGCTGGGACGCATTGTCTATTTGAACAAGACCAAGGGGGCCACCTATGAGAAGAAAGTTCTGGCACAGCAGAGTTACAGTAGCAAGGAGATTAATTACTGCAGAGGGGATATTACAGACAGAAATGGAAATAAGCTGGCAACCAGCAAGAAAGTATATGACCTGGTTCTGGACCCCCTCCTGATTAGGACGGACAAGGATTTTGTGGAAGCCACGGCCGGCGCATTGGAGAAGACCTTTGGCATCACCCGGGCTAAATTTGACAAGATACTGGAGAAACAGGCGGATTCCCATTATTATGTGATGGAGAAATACAAGGGAGTGTCCAGAAGCCGGGTAAAGGACTTCAAGGCATTGCAGGAAAAGGATAAGGATATCAAGGGCGTGACCTTTGACGAGCGATATGAGAGGTATTATCCCTATGCTACGGCTGCCAGCAAGATTGTGGGATTCTGCTCTTCGGACAACCGGGGCGTCTGGGGGATTGAAAACCAGTATGACAGCACCCTTGCCGGCGTCAATGGCAGACGGTATGGATACTATGATTCCAGCCTGAATCTGGTGGAGACGGTGAAGGAGCCTGTCAACGGAAATCGGGTGGTATCGACTATTGACGTGAATGTGCAAGGGATTCTGGAGCGGCATATGAATGAGTTTCAAGAGCGAATCGGCTCTAAGAATATGGGATGCATTATCATGAATCCCCAGAATGGAGAAATCTATGCCATGTCCTCTTATCCGGAGTACGATCTCAATAATCCCAGGGATCTGACAGTGTCCTATAGCAAGTCAGAGGTCCAGGGAATGGATGACGAAGAGCGTTCCGAGGCATTGAATCAGCTTTGGAGAAATTATTGCATCAGCGATGCTTTTGAGCCTGGCTCTACCTTTAAGCCTATGACGGTGGCGGCGTGCCTGGATGAGGGGGTGACCAACCCTAATAAGGTTTATTATTGCAATGGATACCAGATGGTGAACGGGCTGAAAATCAAATGCATCGGACATACCAGGGGCGGCCATGGCAGCGAGACGATTTGCCAGGCGCTAATGGATTCCTGCAATGATGTCCTAATGCAGCTGGGAGCAGATTTGGGCAGAACGAGATTTATAGATTATGTCCGTGATTTTGGCTTCGGAAGAAAGACGGGGATTGATTTGCCGGGAGAGGCGGCGGGGGGAGTCTTTACGAAAGATACCATGCACAATACGGAACTTGCCACTTCCAGTTTCGGCCAGGGACAGACGGTGACCATGATTCAGTTGGCGGCAGCCTTTTCTTCTGTCATTAACGGGGGGAATTATTACGAGCCCCATGTGGTGAAAGAGGTGAGAAGCAGTTCCGGCGCGGTGGTTTCTTCCAAGGAGAATGCTTTGGTGCGCCGGGTGGTTACGGAGGGGACCAGCAAGAAGATTCGCAATTATCTGCTAAAGACGGTGGAGGAGGGGACGGCAGACCCAGCCAAGGTGTCTGGCTATGAGATTGGCGGCAAGACCGGGACGGCGGAGAAGCATCCCACCGGACGGGGGAATTACCTGGTGTCTTTTACGGGGTTTACCCCGGCGGAGAAGCCAGAGGTGCTGGTGTACGTGGTAATAGACGAGCCCCATGTGGCGGATCAGGCCCACAGTACGCCGGCTACGGAATTTTCCAGCAAGATGATGAAGGAGGTGTTGCCCCTTTTAGGGCTGTATCAGTCTGAAGATGTGAAGAAAAAGCATAAGACGAAGGCTACGGACATTAAGATTCCCAGCATCCAGGAGGTGCCAGAGGGAGGGTATGCCAATGGGGATTACCAGGTGGCAAAGGAGCCCTTGGCAGATTGACATGGGCTGATTCATGGAGTTCTGGGGAAAAAGCGGGTTTGGGGTGAGAGGTGCTGGCCTGAGAGTTTTAGGCATAAAGGGCATAAGTTTTCCATACATATTCTTAAAGAGCGAGATTTGGGCTCGGGCAGAACAGGTTCGGTGAAATTTGCGGGCTAGAATGGGGGATTTGTATGAAGAGGGACAGCATGCGTCATTGCAAGACGGCCCAGCGCCAGAGAATACTCTTTGCCTTTGTGGTCATGTGCCTGATGGCGGTGGCGCTCACGGGCAGGCTTACTTATCTCATGCTTGCCAAGGCAGACTACTATGGGGAGAAGGCAAAGGAGGTGCAGCAGAGGGAGCGAAATATCAAGGCAGAGCGGGGGAAGATTCTGGATAGGAATGGGGAGGTGATTGCCGGGAATAAGCCGGTTTCCACCATCTCGGTCATTCACAATCAGTTGAAGGACCCGGAAAAAGTCATCGCGGTCCTCTCGGAACTCCTTGATATCGAAGAGAAGAAGGTAAGGGCCAGAGTGGAAAAAAAGTCTTCCCGGGAAAAAATCAAGTCCAATGTGGAGAAAGAGATTTCTGACAAAATCCGGGAGATGGATCTGGCGGGGGTAGTGGTGGATGAGGATTACAAGAGATATTATCCATATGGGGAACTGGCTTCCAAGGTGATTGGCTTTGCCGGGGGAGACAACCAGGGAATCCTAGGGCTGGAGGTCAGTTATGACAAATATCTGGCCGGCCAGGACGGAAAGATTCTCACTACCACCAATGCCCGGGGAATCGAGATTGACGGAAAGAGTGAGGAGAGGATTGAGCCTGTGGCGGGGGCCAATCTGTATTGCAGTCTGGATGTGAATCTGCAGAAGTACGCCCAGCAGGCGGCGAAGAAGGTGATGAAGGCAAAGCAGGCCAAGAGCGTGCGGATTATCATGATGAATCCTCAGGACGGGGAGATTTACGCTATGGTAAACGTGCCGGAATTTAACTTGAATGAGCCTTATGAGCTGAAGACAAAAAAGAAGGTCAGCAGCAAAAAAAAGCAGGAGCTGCTGAACCAGATGTGGAGGAACCACTGCATCAGCGATACCTATGAGCCGGGTTCCACGTTTAAGGTCATCACGGCCACTGCCGCCCTGGAGGCGGGAGTGGTAAAAAATGAGGACCGGTTTCATTGTCCGGGATTTAAGGTGGTAGAGGACAGGAGAATTCGCTGCCATAAGACCACTGGCCACGGGGCAGAAAACTTCGTGCAGGGAGTGCAGAATTCCTGCAATCCCGTGTTTATCGAGGTGGGAGGCAGACTGGGGGTGGATGGCATGTACCGTTATCTGAATCAGTTCGGCGTGCTGAAAAAGACTGGGGTGGATGTCCCTGGGGAGGCAGTGACCATCATGCACCAGAAAAAGAATGTGGGAGCGGTGGAACTAGCCACCATGTCTTTCGGCCAGTCCTTCCAGCTGACGCCGCTGCGTCTGCTCGCTACGGTCAGCGGCGTAATCAATGGGGGAAGACAGATTACGCCTCATTTTGGGGTGAAGCTGGAGAGTGCCGACGAGACTGCGGTGAAGATGCTCTCTTATGAGGAGAAGGAGGGGATGGTGTCCCGGGATACTTCGGAGAATATGAAAGTGATTCTGGAAAGCGTGGTTTCGGAAGGTTCCGGTTCCAAGGCGGCGGTGGAGGGCTACCAGGTGGGGGCCAAGACGGGGACGTCAGAGAAACTTCCCAGGAGCAGCAAGAAATATATCGCCTCCACCTTGGGATTTGCGCCGGCGAAGAACCCCAAAGTGCTGGCCATCGTGCTAATCGATGAACCCCAGGGGATTTACTATGGGGGACAGATAGCGGCTCCCGTAATTTCGGAACTGCTGGAAAATGCTCTGCCCTATCTTGTAAAATAAAAGGGCTTGCTATACAATATGATTAAAACAGCGAGCAGAGCCATAGCAAATATCATGCGTGCATGAATATTTGCTATGATTGCGCGAGACATCGTTATGAAAAATGGAAAGGATACAGAGGAAGGATGGAGTAGCCATGGATTTTGCGGACAAGACATTTTTGGTGGTGGGAACAGGAATCAGCGGGCTGGCGGCAGTGAAGCTGCTGGCGAGAAAGCAGGCGCGGATCGTTTTATTTGACAGCAATACGGAACTCTCTTACGAGGGGATTCAGGAAAAACTTGGACAGCCGGTGGAATTTGACCTAGTGCTGGGGGAGATTCCAGAGCGGGTGATGCATCGGGTGGATGTTGCAGTGCTGAGCCCTGGCGTGCCCACGGATATGCCTTTTGTGATAGAGATGCAGGAGAGAAACATTCCCGTTTGGGGCGAAATTGAACTGGCCTATATGGCGGGAAAGGGAAGAGTGTTCGCTATTACTGGCACCAACGGAAAAACTACCACCACCGCTCTTGTCGGGGAGATTATGAAAACGTATTATGACAGCGTGTTCGTGGTGGGTAACATCGGGCTGCCCTACACGGAGCATGCTTTAGATATGAGGGAAGAATCCGTGGTCGTGGCGGAGGTGAGCAGCTTTCAGCTGGAGACCATCCACAAGTTTCGTCCGGAGGTGAGTGCCATATTAAATATTACGCCGGATCATCTGAACCGCCACCATACCATGGAGTGCTATGCCCAGGCCAAGGGATTTATCGCTAAGAATCAGACCAAGGATCAGGTTTGCGTGCTGAATTATGAGGATGAGATCTTGCGGAAAATGGCAGGGGAGATTCCGGCAGAGGTGTTCTGGTTCAGCAGCAGCCAGCCATTAGAGCGGGGCATCTGGCTGGAGGGAGAGGAGATTATCTACTGCGATGGAGAGCCCGTTGCTGTGTGCAGCATTCACGACATGCAGTTATTGGGAAAGCACAATTATGAAAATGTCATGGCGGCAGTTGCCATTGCCATTCATGCAGGAGTGCCCCTGGACTGTATCAGGAAAGCAGTGAGGGAGTTCCAGGGGGTGGAGCACCGCATTGAGTATGTAAGGGAAGTGGGAGGCGTGAAGTATTATAACGACTCCAAGGGAACCAACCCGGATGCCGCCATCAAGGCGGTGGAGGCGATGATTGCCCCCACGGTAGTGATTGGTGGTGGATATGACAAAGAATCTTCCTACGATGAGTGGATTGCTTCCTTTGAGGGGAAAGTGAAATGCTTGATTTTGCTGGGGCAGACCAGGGAGGCTATCGCCGAAGCGGCGGGGCGGGCAGGATTTTCCAACGTGATTCTGGTGGATACGCTGGAGGAGGCGGTGCGGGCCAGCCGTGAGCAGGCAGAGCCGGGAGACGCAGTCCTGCTATCTCCGGCCTGCGCCAGCTGGGGCATGTTTAAGAATTATGAGGAGAGAGGCCGTCTCTTCAAAGAATATGTCCATCAATTATAAAGACATGTGGTTTGAAAGGAAAGTAAATGATGGAAGGAAGACGGGAAAAAGTCCGTTATACCAGACAGTATGATTATGCGCTGCTCTTTCTCACAATCGGCATTGCGCTTTTTGGCGTGATTATGATTTACAGTGCGGGGTACTACACGGCATCAATCCAGAACAATCCCTTTCGGTATGTGAAGTCCCAGCTTGCCAGCCTGATTTTGGGGGCTGGGGTGATGGTTGTGATTTCTCTGGTGGATTATCAGGTGCTGATGCAGAAAATATTCCATACCAGACTTACCATGGTGCATTTTCTTTATCTGATGGCAATGGTGTTTCAGACGCTGGTACTCTTTATCGGAATTGAGATGAATGGCGCCAAGCGCTGGCTCAAGCTGGGCCCGGTGCAGTTTCAGCCCTCCGAGGTGACGAAGATTGCGGTCATCGCTTTTATTTCCTATGCAGTGTATCAGAGAAGGCGGGATTTGGACCATCTGAAAGGGTTTGTGCGAATCTTGATATTTACCCTGCCACTCATAGGGCTGGTTGCCAAGGAGAATCTCAGTTCTGCCATTATCGTGGTAGGGATAGTCTTCGGGATGTGCTTTGTAGCCAGCCGGAAGAAAATGTATTTTATCGGGGCTGTGATTCTGGCTGTTCTGGCGATAGTGGCCTATATCTTTCTTGGAAATGGATTTCGCGCCGACCGCATAGAGATGTGGCTGGATGTGGAGAACCATGCCAGGGCCTTCCAGATACGCCAGGGACTGTATGCCATAGCCTCCGGGGGCCTTTTCGGCAAGGGCTTGGGGGAGAGCATGCAGAAATTGGGCTATATTCCTGAGGCATACAATGATATGATATTTTCTGTCATCTGCGAGGAACTGGGAGTGGTGGGAGCGGTTCTGGTAATTTTTGCTTTTCTTGTGCTGCTTTGGAGGATCGTGGTCATCGCCTGCCATGCGCCGGACTTGTTTGGCACTATGCTCTGCGTGGGCGTGATGGTGCAGCTGGCGGTTCAGGTTCTCATCAATGTGGCGGTGGTGACAAATTCCATTCCGTCCACGGGCATTCCCATGCCGCTCATTAGTTACGGAGGCACCTCTGCGGCCATTATCATGGCAGAGATGGGCATCGTGCTGGGGGTCTCCCGGCAGATTAAGCAGAAGTGATAAGATGGAGGAAATACCATGCGTTGGTACAGTAAACTTTTAATCGGTGCAGGATTGCTGGCGGCAATCTGCCTATTTGTCTTTTTTGGACTTCGGATTGAGCATGTGAAGGTGGAGGGGTCGGAAATTTATTCCCAAGAGGAAATCAAGCAGTCCGTCTTTGCCAGAAAATATTCAGATAATGAATTGTTTTTCATGATTTATGAAAAATTATATGGAATCAATAAGCTGCCCTTTGTGGAAGATATCGAGGTGACATTTGAAAACAGGAATACCATCTTGCTGCAGGTGTACGACAAGGCGATTAGCGGGTGCATCAAATATATGGGACAGTATGTGTACTTTGACAAAGATGGGACCGTGCTGCAGAGCATGAAGGAGAAAAGGGACGGGGTGCCGGTGGTTACCGGAATCAAGTTTGGGACCTTTACCGTGGGGAAGGTATTTCGGGTAAAGGATGAAAGTCTTTTTGCCATGATTATGAACTTGTCCCAGTTGATTACCCACTACGACATTGACGTTGAGAGGCTTCATATGGAAGAGGAGAATGTAATTCTCTATTCTGGAGGCATCAAGGTGATTTTGGGGAAGAAGAGCCTGTATGATGATGAGATGTCAGCCCTCTCCAGCGTCCTGGATACTGCCGGAAAGAAGAAAATGAAGGGAACCATTGATATGCAGAATTTTAGGGTGGGGGACAAGATTGCCCTGAAGCAGGATTCTAGGGGGGGAAAAGAAAAGAAATAGCAAAAAAAACATATATTCTCTTGATTATTGTCAGGTAAATAGGTATTATATATGTTAGGGCAAAAAATAATTTCATACATAGAATGAGGAAAATAAAACTGTATGATAAGATTGCGAGAGCATGGATGAAGGAGGACCCGTTGTGTTAGAAATAAAGTCAGGAAATGCAGATTATGCAGCGAAGATAATTGTAGTTGGCGTGGGAGGCGGCGGAAATAACGCCGTGAACCGCATGATAGATGAGGGAATTGCCGGAGTAGAGTTTATTGCCATTAATACGGATAAGCAGCATTTGATGAATTGCAAGGCATCCACCACGTTGCAGATTGGTGAGAAGCTGACAAAGGGATTGGGTGCCGGAGCCAACCCGGAAGTGGGGAAGGCGGCGGCAGAGGAGAACAAGGAAGAGATTACGGAACTGATCAAGGGCGCGGACATGCTATTCGTCACCTGCGGCATGGGTGGCGGAACCGGCACTGGCGCCGCTCCTGTCATTGCCCAGATATCAAAGAACCTTGGCATCCTGACAGTTGGCGTTGTGACCAGGCCCTTTACCTTCGAGGGAGGTAGCCGCAAGTCAAATGCATTGTCAGGCATCGAGTGCCTTAAGGAAAATGTAGATACGCTGATTGTCATTCCCAATGACCGCCTCCTAGACATCGTTGACCGCCGCACTTCTATTGAGGAGGCGCTCCTGAAGGCGGACGAAGTATTGCAGCAGGGCGTGCAGGGCATCACGGATCTGATTAACATGCCTGGCTTGATTAACCTGGACTTTGCAGACGTGCAGACGGTGATGAAGGACAAGGGTATTGCCCATATTGGCATTGGCACGGGTTCTGGGGACGAGAAGTGCCTGGATGCGGTGAAGCAGGCAATTTCCAGTCCGCTATTGGAGACTACCATCGAGGGTGCTTCCCATGTGATTATCAATATTTCCGGGGATGTGGCATTGCAGGAGGCAAATGAGGCCGCTTCCTATATCCAGGAATTGACAGGAGAGAATACCAACATTATTTTTGGCGTGGTAGATGTGGCAGACAATGATGATATCGTGCAGATTACCGTAATTGCTACGGGACTGGAAAATGACGGCATGCATGTGGCTCAGGCCGCGCCTTCATTTACGGCGGTACCGCCCCAGCCCAAGACTAATTTTCCCACCAGGGAGGGACAGATGGCCAGTGGGGCGCCTGCAGGGCGCACTGTGAGAAATATTACTACTGGTGCCAAGAGCGTGATGCCACCTAGCCAGAGCGCTGTACCCCAGCAGGCGACGCCCCAGACGGCGGCTACTGCGCCTCAGGGATTTTCAACGGCATCCCAGTCCGGGGATGAGGGCAGTGGAATTAAGATTCCGGAATTTTTGCAGAGAAAAAGATAGCTTTATGAAGAAAAGATAGAGAAAGCCCCAATGTTTTGCTTGGGGCTTTTTTGACACCAAATACCTAACAATGGACTGACCGAGGAGGCAGAAAAGGAGGCAAGAGTGAAAAATAAATTTTTCACTCGGCAAGTTTGTGTCTGCGTTGCGACACAAACATTGCATTATGCGCAACAAGCAGCGCAGAAATGAGGAAATTTATGGGAGAGAAGAGAGGCGTAGAGATAGGCGGACAGATGGATCGGGAACAACAGAAGAATTGGAAAATCGTGCGAACCCGCACATGCATCAGGGCAGGGCTGATTTTTCTGGGAGTGCTGGGAATGCAAGTGGTCGGGGGACTGATATTGGGATTGTTTCTGAGCATTCAGGCATTTATGCAGTCTGAGAATGCTTCGGGGATGGTGCAGAACTTGACGGAGGCTTCTGGCAATTTGGGGCAGTATGCCATCCTGCTGTCCCTTTTGTGCGCGCTGGCTTCTGGGACGTGGTGCGGAATATTATACTGGCGTTCGGACTGGCGGGTGCGGCCCTTTGATTACAGAAAAGCCTTTCCCCTAAAGAGAGTGTTCATGATTGCTGCCACAGTTTCCGGGGCGTGCATCCTGCTCACGTTTTTTCTGGGGCTGGTCCAGCAGTTGGCGCCCGCTTTTTTTAAGGACTATAATCAACTAATGGAGACGATATCTACGGGAGACATGTTCTTGAATATTCTCTATGTGGTGACAATCGGGCCGATATCGGAGGAACTGATTTTCCGGGGGGCCCTCTTTGACAGGTTTTATCTGGTCTTTCCCTTCTGGACTGCCAATATTCTCCAGGCGTTGCTCTTTGGCATTTATCATATGAATGTGATACAGGGATTCTATGCGTTCCTTCTGGGAATCCTTCTGGGAATGATCCGACAGATGACGGGGAGCATTCTGGCCACGATTTTTTCCCATATGATATTTAATGGCACCACGTATGCCATATCCTATATTTTGACAGGGGCTGGGGCGTATGCGGGAATCGTATTGATGGGGATGGTTGTGCTGAGCGTGGTGGCCGTGGTCTTTGGAAGCAGAATGATATGGAGAAGTTGCACAAAAAATATCTAAATTTTTTAAAATCATTGACGAATTTGATAGAAAATTCTTGAAAAATATGGTATCATGATAATCGGGTGGCAAGTATATTTTGGGATAGGAGAATTATATTGGAGCAGGAGAAGAAAATCATTGGCGTTTGTGTTGCAGGGTTGGACAGAGATCATCCAGGGCGCTTTGTAAATGCTTTGTGCAATAAGGCAAAACAGCAGAATCGTCCAGTAGTGGTATACAATGTGTTTAAGAAGCTGGATTACATGAACAGTTTTTTGGAAGGGGAAATTCAGGTATTTCAACATATTCCCTGGGAACGCCTCTGTGTTCTCTTGATTTTTACAGAATCCATAGATAACGAGGAGGTTTCTGGAAAATTGGCGGAGTGCGCCCATGAGCATGGGGTTCCTGTCATTTCCGTAGATCGTTGCCTGGAAGGATGCCACAATGTCCTTTTTGCTTATGAGGAGGCATTTGAGAGAATTGTCAGGCATATAGTGGAACATCATGGATGCAGGACGATTAACTTTATGGCGGGCTTTCAGAACAATGATTTCTCTGATGCCAGAATCAATATATTTAAGAAGGTGCTGGCGGAGAACCATATTCCTTTCGATGAGAAGCGCATGGCATACGGGCAGTTTTGGGAGATGCCCGCCAGGCTGGCCTGTGAGAAATGGGTGACCAAATGGCAGGTGGGCAAGCAGGAGATGCCGGAGGCGATTATCTGTGCCAATGACATCATGGCTCTTACTGTGTGCAACGTGCTGATGAATCATGGGATCCGCGTGCCGGAGGATGTGCTTCTCACAGGCTTTGACGGCCTGGGATTGGTGTCGTATTGCACTCCGAACCTAACCACCGCCAGGGATGATATGTCCCTGATCGGGAAGGAACTGATGAAAATGGTGGACAGATGCATTGAAGATCCAGAGATGGAGCCTATGGAGATTATGATTTCTTTTCAGACTGTCTTTTCAGAGTCTTGCGGATGCAATCCCATTCAGGTACACAATACCAATGAGCAAATCATGGAACTATATGGCAAGGCTGCGGAGATGCGGATTCAGTCCAATGACCTGTTCTTTATGATGTCTACCTTGACAGACGGGTATTCTGCTTTCAATCTGGCAAAAAATCTAAATTCCTATCAGCATTTTATTGGGGTTAAATCCTTGCTGCTATTTATGAATCCTACATATTACCAGGAGACGGATATTCCCCATAAGGGCTTTGACGGTGATTCCATGCTTCTCATGTCTGAGATACGCCATGGAGAATATCATGCGCCTTTGGCGGAGATTTCCAGAGAGAGGGAGCAGGAAATGATTGAGGAAATGCTGGAGAAGAAGGGGCAGCTTCTCATGGTGCCCATCCATCAGCAGGAGGAGCAGTACGGATGCATGGTGACATCTTTTGCTGACTGCGCGGAGGACGTGGGGGCGTTTTATGAGTTTGTGCTGGCGCTGAACCAAATGCTTGGAACGATTAAAAAGCAGTCTCAGCTTCACAGGATGTTTATTACGGATAATTTGACGGAGTTATATAACCGTCGGGGGTTTTATGGGGAATTGAAGAAGGCAGTCAATCGCCTTGAGGGAAGGGAAATGACTCTTTTTATCGCTTCTGTGGATATGGATGGATTGAAATATATCAATGACAGTTTTGGCCATGCGGAGGGGGATTACGCCATAAAGACTGTGGCAGACTTTCTGCGGGGCACTATGGAGGGAAGAAAGGGAGTTTGCGCCAGATTTGGCGGGGATGAATTCATGGTGGCCATTCTGTCAGATGCCCAGGAGGAGGATGTGGCATTTTATGAATCCTATGAGGGCATTTTGCAAAAGAGAGTGGAGCGGTTTGAGCGGCGCAGCAAAAAGCCGTATCAGATAGGCGTTAGCATTGGCTGCATCCATCGCCGGATTAAGAGTTTGGAAGATGTGGATGGGCTCATGAAGAAGGCCGATGACATCATGTATGACTGCAAGGCTACCCACAAGAATAGCAGGACTGCCAGAATACGGGAGAATAGGCGGCTATAGAGGGATAGGAGGTGGGAGTTCGCTTTGGATTTGCGGGTAACGGAAAGGCATGGGGAGTTTTATGGATATTTCATTGGAAGAGTTGGAGTTTGGGCATTTCCATCTGGTGCTGAACCTTTTGAGCAAATGTACGGATGACTATCTATTTATCTTTGATTTGGAATTGGACGAATATTCTGTTTCTGAAAATGCCGTGAGCCGTTTTCGATTGGAGGATTGTCAGTTTCGGAATGCCACGGACAGATTGAAGGAAGTCTGTCATCCTGATGATTATGCCAGGCTGGTGGACAACATTCAGGGCATACAGGACGGAATCGTGACAGAGCACGATCTGGAGTATCGCTGGCTGAGCAAGGATGGCAGTCCGGTGTGGATTAATTGCCACGGACAGTTGGTGCGGGGGAAGGATCAGTCGGTTCGCTATATTGTGGGGCGCATTACGGAACTGGGGCGAAAGAATATTATGGACAACGTGACCGGCCTGTATCGGGAAGTGAAGCTTTGCTCTGACCTGACCAAGATTCAGAAGTTTGATGAGGAGATGGATTACCTTCTGCTGATCGGAATTGACAATTTTCGGGAAATCAATGAAAAGCATGGGAAATCCTTTGGTGACCAGGTTTTGCTGGCGGTTTGCGAATGTATCCAGGACTGCGTGGGGGAGGCTGGGCTTGTCTACCGCATGAGCGGAGATGAGATGCTGGTTTTGATGAAGAGGAAGGAGATTGGGCAGATTGATCCGGCCAGGGAGATGTTCCAGCGGGTACGCCGGAAACTGGATGCAAATATTTCAGACAGCGGCTATCAGCATTTTCTAACAATTTCCGGGGGAAGCGCGTATTACTCTGAGGAGATGGACAATATCCTGAAGCTGATAGAGCAGGCGGAGTTTTCATTGCACCAGGCGAAGGTCAATGGAAAGAATACTTATGTGAAATATGATGTGGGGCAGCATGAGATTTTTCTTGCCAGGCTGGACATGCAGGAAAGGCTTCGAAAGGCGGTGGAAGACGATTTTCATGGATTTGAGTTATTTTATCAGCCCATTATCCATGTGGAGAAGCGGAAGATATTGGGGGCGGAGGCCCTGCTTCGCTGGCGGGACGATGTGCTGGGGATGGTGTCTCCGGCGGTATTTATCCCCCTCTTGGAGGATAGCGGCCTGATTATTCCGGTTGGCCGCTGGATTATCAAGACTGCCATGAGGCAGTGCCTGGAGTGGCAGAAACAGGATGAGGAATTTCGCATTAATATTAACTTGTCCTTTATCCAGATTCGCAAGAGCAATCTGATTAAGGATATTGATGATTGCATGCGGGAATTGAATTTTAGCAGCAAGAATGTTCTCTTTGAGATTACTGAGAGCGGAGAGCTGGAGGAAGGTGGCACCACGGAGGGAATTCTCCAGAATTTTCAGAGGAGGAATTTGAACCTGGCTATTGATGATTTTGGCACTGGCTACTCTAATTTGAGGTACATAAAGGAAATGATGTTTGACTTGGTGAAGATTGACCAGGCATTTATCAGGAATATCAAAGATAACCAATATGATTATCTGGTAGTAAAGCAGTTTACGGAACTGGCACACAGTCTGAATTTAAAGGTATGCTATGAGGGGGTGGAGACTTATGACGTGCTGCAGTGCGTGCTGGAACTAGAGCCAGATTACATTCAGGGATATTATTTTGCGAAACCGGTATCGGTATGGGAATTTGAGTCGAAGTTTTTATGCAAGTTTATAAGATTATAAGGAGGAAGATTATGGCACCTTGGTATGACAGTTGCGTATTTTATCACATCTATCCCCTGGGATTGTGCGGGTGTGAGAGGGAGAATACAGGAAAGGAGGGCAGCCATTTTGAAGAGTTGAAGGCTTGGGCAGGCCATGCGAAGAAGATGAATTTTACGGGCATATATATTGGCCCCTTATTTCAGTCTGTGGGCCATGGGTATGAGACGACGGACTATAAAAGGGTGGATTGCCGTCTGGGCACCAATAATGATTTCAAGGATTTCGTGGCATATTGCCATAGCCTTGGCATCAGAGTGATTGTGGACGGTGTTTTTAATCACGTGGGGCGTGATTTTTTTGCATTTAAGGATTTGAAGCAGAATAGGGAGAGGTCTCGCTATTGCAGCTGGTTCTGCAATCTTAATTTTGCCGGGAATAATGAATATGAGGATGGATTCAGCTACGAGAACTGGGGCGGCTATAATTTGCTTGTAAAGCTGAATCAGCAGAATCCGGAAGTGCAGAATTACCTGTTTGACGTAATCCGTTTCTGGGTATCGGAGTTTGATGTCGATGGGATTCGCCTGGATGCGGCGGATGTGCTGGATTTTGGCTTTATGAAGAACATGCGCCAGGTGGCAAACCGGGTAAAGGAGGATTTCTGGCTGATGGGGGAGGTCATCCATGGCGATTACAGCCGCTGGGCAAATGACGACACCCTGCATGCCGTTACCAATTATGAATTGCACAAGGGGCTTTACTCTGGGCATAATGACCATAATTATTTTGAGATTGCCCATTCCATTAAGCGGCTGAATGATATCTGCGGGGGGAGGAAGCTGTATACCTTCGTGGATAACCACGATGTGGAGAGGATTGCCAGTAAGTTGAATAATCCGGCGCACCTTCCCCTTGTGACCATTCTCCTGTATACGATCTATGGCATTCCTTCTGTGTACTATGGCTCGGAATTTGGCATTCAGGGGAGAAAGGAGCGGGGGTCTGATTGGAATTTGCGGCCCGCATTGGATTTATCTGACTTTGAGGAAGATTATGAGAAAAATGTGATAACCAGATTATGTATGGAACTGGGAGCATTAAAAAAGGAATATGCAGAAATGTCAGAAGGAAGATATCAGGAATTGCTTCTGACAAATAGGCAGTTTGCATTTGGGAGAGTCTGCGACCGCTCGGCAATCATTACCGCTCTAAACAATGACGATGGTGAGGCGGTATTGGATATTCCATGTCCGGTGCCGACGGAGACGGCGACAGACCTTTTGGGGGTGGCCTGTTCTGTGAAATATGAGAATGGAAGGCTGCAGGTGACGCTGGCCGGCAATAGCGGAACGGTGATTTATGTGGGGGAGGATGCTGTTCAGAAAGAGTCGGCGGACTTGGGAGAAATGCTTTCACAGGCTGATGGCAGTGCGTCTGTTTCTGGGGATGAGCGTTCTCGGCAATTTGATGGGGCTGCCGGGAAGCCTGGTTCCGGGATGGCAGAGGAGAATCCGGGTGCTGCAAGAGGGGAATCTTCTTTCAGGCTGCAGGGAGTTGGGCTGATGGTGGATGACATGAGAAGGATGGTGAACTTTTATCATGACGTGCTAGGGTTTGAAATCAATTATCAGGAGGGGATGAAGCATGTATTCCTGGAGAAGGACGGAACTGCTTTCATGATGTATGGACGGAGGGATTTCGAGCGGATGACTTGTCGTGGTTACCAGTATACCGGGGGCGTGTGCGGCCATTTTGAAATTGCCTTGGAAGTGGATGGTTATGAGGAAGTAGATCGGGCGTATAACCGAGCGGTGGCCATGGGAGCGCAGTCCATCTTCTCCCCTCAGACTATGGAATGGGGCCAGAGGACTTGCTATGTTGCAGACCCGGAGGGCAATCTGGTTGAGATTGGTTCTTTCTAGCGGTATCTGAATAGAGAATAATTATTATTCCAGTATGTATGGAAGTTACTGTAGTGGTATAATGATTTAAATAGTTTTCTAAATAAAAAAGAAATGCCAGTTTGAATATGGCATTTCTTTTTGCATATATTTAAACTGGCATGTTAAAAACAAGGGGGATGACCATATTGCTTGTGGGAAGTTTGAGTAATTACTTGCGAAATGCCAGTTTTCCCTTTTTGATGATTGCGGTAATTTCTCCTGCATCTTTACCTGTCGCAAGGGAAATTTGTTCCAATGTAAAGCCGTTTCTATACATGTTGACGATAACCTGTGCTTCTTTTTCAGCCCTGCCTCTCGCTTCGCCTTCTGCGATACCGGCTTCCTTGATTCCCTGACTCAAATTGCACATAACGCTTACATCCCTCCTAAAATCTTCATCAATCTGAATATCATACTCCTTGTGCATCAAATCCAATCTTTCCTCCGGGGTGAGTACTTGTGAGAATAATGCCCCCAGTAGTCTGTGCAGCCTAAGCATGTCATCGTGTTCTGAAAGTTTTTTTGCCAGACCGATCATGACGATGTTGATTAGATCCAGCCTCCCCTTCCAGTCATAGCACCCCACCATGTCATTCTTGGTCAGGCGGATATGGCAAAGGCTATCTTTTGCCATGTTCATGCATACCCAGATGCTGTACACGCATTTGATGTCATTATAATTGGTATTTTCGAAATCACGCTCCTTTTGGGATGAAATCAGCCTGCTGGCATAGAAGATTGCCCGGTTCAGGATATTGTACTTGCCCGGCTCATCCTTCTGCGCCTCCACGTTGATAATCATCTGGGAGATGCCGTTTCTCATTCGTACATAAAATATGACATCGAATCGGATTAGCCCTTCATGCTTCTCGGCATTCTCCGTATTGAGGCCCACGATCCTACGTCCGCTGACTTCCAGTGCCTGGTTCGTAAGCCCAGGTGCTGTCGGAACTCTGCTTATATAGGGTTTTCCCTCGATTAAGGGGACGATTTCCTTAGGATCCATCCCCTGAAATTCTTCTACCGTCCTTTCCAGTATATGCGCCAGTATCTCCTTCTGCTCCAGCAGACGCTTGGCGCATTCATCGTATTGCGCCTCTTTCTCTGCTGCCATAACTGCATTCTTTATTTCCGTATTCAAAAATTCCTCCCATACTGCGGCATCATCACACATGCATGAAAGAACTCTCATACCTATATGCATAGTATACTCAAAAATCATGCTAAACACAACTGATTTTATTCCTGAAAGTAAAAGGTGAGCATGTGAAACTGCCATTTAAATATTTTCGGTGATTTCATGATATATTTTAGAGTATATCATAACGTATGAAAAAATTCAATCAAACAAATGAAATAAAATAAAATGCAATGCACATGCGCCCTAACAAAAAACACCACTCTGCGAATATTCTATCCGCAAAGTGATGCTTTGTTTTGATATGATTGCTATTTAGTTCTCGGGAACTCCGATTACTGTAATCGTGACAGATGTCAAGAGTTATAGATTCACCATTCATTAGAAGTTGATTATAAGCACCTTTTTCGTATATGTAATTTTGGTGGAGATTTGGAATGGGGCCAGAGGACTTGCTATGTTGCAGACCCGGAGGGTAATCTGGTTGAGATTGGTTCTTTCTAGCGGTATCTGGTTATAGAATAATTTTTATTCCGGCATGTATGGAAGTTACTGTAGCGGTATAATGATTTAAATTGTGTTCCTAATAAAAAAGAAATGCCAGTTTGAATATGGCATTTTTTTTTGCGTATATTCAAACTGGCATGTTAAAAACATGGGGGATGGCCATGTTGCTTGCGGGAAGTGCTTTATAAAAATGTCCCCTGCCAATAGGCAGGGGACATTTCAAAAATCCGTACATCAATTTTTCTTTTTATAAAAATACCCTTACGAAAAATCATTTATGATGCATCGCTAATAGCGGATATGACCACATCGCCGTACTCCAATTTATATTCGCTTCCATCAGATAATGTACATTTAATCCCTAAATATATTTTTGTGTTTTCTGATGGAGTTACATCACAAGAAGCATCTGTGGTTATCTTAAATTTTCCAGATTCGGCATCATAATCACATTTAATAGTTTCTATTGCGGTTGGACCGCTGCTTCCTCCAATATATGCCCAGCCATCAAATGCTGCTTTTTGTGTTTCTAAAGGCATGGTAATCGGCGCATCAACTTCCGTGACCGCTCCCTTCGTCAAGGAGACTTCTGTAACTTTATTTGTCACGTTTAATTTCGGAAGATATGCCTCATCAACTACGGATACAGCTACAGTGATTTCTGTTTTATCTTTTTTGTCTCCGACATATACTGCAAATGCGCCTGATGTCATTCCAGTGATATCAGTAGTATATCCATTTGTAGTTTTAATATACGTCCAACTACTGGATTCTTTTTGCATGATATTACACCAATTATCTGGAATGTCTATTTTTAGCATTGGTTTTGTCATACCTGTTACGTTCAGTTTTGATACATCGACGACAAGAGCTGCTTGTTTCTTTCCGTCGTTTTCATACTCATCAGAAATAGCATTTGCTATTCTCTCATCAGCCGTTCCTACGGCCTCGTATTTTGTCATTGTTGCTTCCTGTGCTTCACTTTCTGTGGTTAGTGAAAGTTTATATGTTCCAGTAAAACTCTTATCATAAGTAGGTGTTGCAGTCGGAGCTGCAGTGGCATCTCCGCCAGGTGCATCGGTCGGGGCCGTGGTGGCATCTCCACCAGGTGTATTCGTCGGAGCCGTGGTGGCATCTCCACCAGGTGTATTCGTCGGAGCCGTGGTGGCATCTCCACCAGGTGTATTCGTCGGAGCTGTGGTAGCGTCTCCACCAGGTGTATTCGTCGGAACTGAAGTAGCATCTCCGCCAGGTGTATTTGTCGGAGCCGTGGTGGCATTTTCGCCAGGTGTCTGGGTTGGAACTGCAGTGGCTTCTCCACCTGGATTCTTTGTAACATCAGGAGCTTTCGTAGGTGCCGGAACTTTAGAAGCCAATACCGTCTTCTTCGTCACCGTGACGGTGCACTTCAACGTCTTCTTCTTGGTCTTCTTAGAACCCTTTGCCTTATACTTGATTGTGGCGGTAATCTTAGCCTTTCCCGCCTTCTTAGCCTTCACCACTCCCTTCTTGCTGACGGAAGCCACTGCCTTCTTAGAAGACTTCCAAGTGACCTTGGCACTCTTCACGTTCTTCTTCTTCACCTTCAGGGTAAGCTTCTTCCCGACGGTAATCTTTGCTGACTTCTTGCTCAGCTTCAGCGTCGCCTTCTTTGCCGCGGACGCGCTGGATCCATTCACGGCAACGCCGCCAAGGACCAGGGCCGCAGACAGGGTCAGGGCAACCAGTTTCCTTGCATTTCTTGATAACTTCATGTAAAAAAATCCTCCTTCTCCCTCTCGGGTTTGTAAAACAGAGCATCGCCCTTCAAAAACGCACTCTAATTCGGGGAATTAGATTGCATTAGGTGCCATATTTTTCAAATAGTTAATCTGCATATAATTTAGTTATGGAAAATATAGAAAAAACCACAGATTTTTGTGGGTTGACGTCATTTTTTGGAATTGAAATAGGGGAATGCAAATATCCTTCGGATATTGGCGCATTCCCCTTTCTAATTGATGTTTTTCTGTCAGCTGCTCTGCTTCATTCTGCATATGAGTGCTGTGTGATTTTATAAAGAAAGTTTAAAGAGTATCTACAATGCGATTTAATTTTTCCATATCTATTTTCTTTTTTTCCTCTGAGACATGGGTGTAAATGTCCATTGTTAATTGGATGCTATTATGGCCTAAAAGCATTTGTATCGTTTTGGCAGGGATTCCTACTTCAAAACACCGGGTTGCAAAGGAGTGCCTTAAAATATGGGGATGAATAGGAGGCATAGGGGCAATGCTATGTGAATTTCTGCTATTCATTGCGGAAACAATCCTGTTCAAAATTCTCTGAATCGCTCCACGCTGTTGGGGATGTCCATATTTATTGGGAAACACTAGATTGCCAAAATTTTCCATAGGCTTCCAACCGTCTTCTTGGCTTTGTTCCTGCAACCATGATTTTTGTTGCTCTAATTGGTATTCCACGGAATGGGACATGGGTATTGTCCGGCAACTGCTGGGAGTTTTCGGAGTTGTATACTGGAAGTGAAAATGGTTGTTTTCATCTTTTAAATAAGCCAAAGATTTATTAATGGAAATCGTCCTTTTTGCAAAATCAATATCTGACCAATTCAGTGCTAAGAGTTCTCCGACACGAACCCCTGTCCCAAGCATTATGGTTATTATTGGCTGATATTTCAACCATTTGTCCTGGCTGAGAAATTCCAGCAAATCCTGCTGTTCCTCCAAAGTCAGCACTTTGGGCTTCTGGGAATATTGACTGGGCAATGTAACGCCTGTGCAAGGATTTTTGATCAATAGATCATTATATACTGCTATTTGGAATATGTTGTGCAACATGGAGTGAATGCAGTGGAGATACCCGCTTGACAACTTGTTTTCCAATAAATTATTATATAATCTTTGCAAGTGGAAGGGGCGGATTTGCGTTAATGGATAGTTTCCTAGAATGTTTGTGATTCGCTTGCCGTACATTGCCTGATACGTCTGCACGGAAGACGTTTTGATGTGGTTCATCTTGTATTCTTGCAGCCAAATATCAAACCATTCGTTCAATGTCAGAGTTTCGTCATAGAAAATTTTTTCAAAGTTGGATGTGCTGGATTCTCTCATCAATTACTACCTCTCTTTCACAGTAAATGGACAGTAGCAATTATCTCACTCTTTCTGACAATGGTCTATTAAAATCGTTTTCCACGTTAGTGCTAATTAGTACTGTTTTATAAAAATTATTATAGTATAATTAGGTCAATTGTATACATTTGTCAGATGCAATATGATATTTTGTGTAAAATGACAGTCGAATAGAAGTGAAATCCAAGAAAAGTGTTGAAATTGCACAATAGCTGTGCTATAATACTTAATGATATTAAGTGTTGTTCTTTGAGAATGCTATGTAGATTTGTATTCTAATTCCCCGATTTAGGTTACATATGAAAGAACTGCACTTTGTTTGTACAAACCCGAGAGGGAGAAGGAGGATTTTTTTACATGAAGTTATCAAGAAATGCAAGGAAACTGGTTGCCCTGACCCTGTCTGCGGCCCTGGTCCTTGGCGGCGTTGCCGTGAATGGATCCAGCGCGTCCGCGGCAAAGAAGGCGACGCTGAAGCTGAGCAAGAAGTCAGCAAAGATTACCGTCGGGAAGAAGCTTACCCTGAAGGTGAAGAAGAAGAACGTGAAGAGTGCCAAGGTCACTTGGAAGTCTTCTAAGAAGGCAGTGGCTTCCGTCAGCAAGAAGGGAGTGGTGAAGGCTAAGAAGGCGGGAAAGGCAAAGATTACCGCCACGATCAAGTATAAGGCAAAGGGTTCTAAGAAGACCAAGAAGAAGACGTTGAAGTGCACCGTCACGGTGACGAAGAAGAGTGCGGTAGTAGCATCTAAGGCACCTGTGGTTTCCAAGGCGCCCGTGGCATCCAAGGCACCGGATGCTTCTAAGGCGCCAGATGCATCCAAGGCACCGGATGTTTCCAAGGCGCCGGATGCTTCCAAGGCTCCGGATGTTTCCAAAGCGCCAGACACTTCCGGGACGCCGGATGTTTCCAAAGCGCCGGACACTTCCAAGGCACCGGATACCTCCAAGGCTCCAGACGTTTCCAAGGCACCGGATGTATCCAAGGCTCCAGACACTTCCAAGGAACCAGATGCTTCTAAGGCACCTGATGTAACAGAAGCACCAGGAATTACTTTGGAATTGACGAAATTCGATTCAGCTGCCAACAAGCCTGGCACGGTTACTCTAAACGTAAATGGCGAGAAGACAGCAATCACAAGTTATACGGTAACCTTTAAGACAAAACAGTTAACCCAGGCGGCAGATGCCACAGTGACAAACAGTGATAAGTTCTTCTGGAACGATAAGGAGCAGACAGACATCAAAGTGCTGGACAGCGATGCTGCAGATTTCAACACTATTAAGGTGGAAGGTCTGTCAAAGCTTACTGGCAAGTGGGATTGTAACTTTGGTTATGGACGCATTGAGAATGTAGCCAAGGAATGGAGCATGAGCGATATTGTGCTGACGCTCAATGACCAATATGAATTTGACTACGATGTGGCAGAGCTAACCTCTAAGGCTGGCAAGATTGCAGATGCAAGCACAGAGGAGGATTGTCAGAAGATTGACCTTCACAGTATGTGGGGTGAGCCGGTAACTTTGGTTGGAAAGAAAATTGAAAATCCTGGTACGCCGGAGGGACCTTCCGAGCCTACACCTGCACCGATCAGGTTGAATTTGACTGCATTTGATAGTGCTAATAATAAGCCTGGCGAAGTTAAATTGACAGTAGGAGACACGGAAACAGAAATCACAAGCTATACTGTGACCTTTAAGACAAAACAGTTGACTCAGGCAGCGGATGCCATTGTGACAAACAGTGATAAATTCTTCTGGAATGATAAGGAGCAGACAGATATCAAAGTGTTGGATAGCGATGCCGCAGATTTTAATACCATTACGGTTGAAGGATTGGAGCATCTTGGAGAATGGAAGGCAAACCTTGGTTATGGACGGATTGAGAATGTAGCCAAGACATGGAGCATAAGCGATATTGTTTTGACAGTCAATGGGAAATATACATTTGACTATGACGAAGCATCGGTAGCGTCTTATGCTGGTAAGATAAAAGATGAAGATGCCGAAAATAATTGTCAGAAAGTGGATCTCCATAGTATGTGGAGTGGAGCAGTGACACTGACTGGAAAAGAGATCACCCAATAAGTGTTGTTTGATATTTTATATAGGAAGACTTCTGAAATGATTTAAGGAGAAGTTGGAATATGAGCATAGGGCTGTTGTGCAAATGAGTGCAACAGCCCTTCGTTATGCCGAGTTAATTTTTGATGCAAATGAATTCTGGCTATTGTTTCCTTTTCTTGATGAAAAATATCTTTTTCTGACATAAGTAGAGTTGATATTCCATTTTCTCATGACATAATAAATGCTAACGCATTTATCTTGCAAGTTGCTTTGCAACTTGGGTTATGCCAGAAACCATGGCATGAATTATGATATAATGATAAGCGGACCGAGCAAGCCTGCTTGTGAGGGCGCAACAAGATCATGAACGCAGTTCATGATATAATGATAAGCGGACCGAGCAAGCCCACTTGTGAGGGCGCAACAAGATCATGAACGCAGTTCATGATATAATGATAGGCGGACCGAGCAAACCCACTTGTGAGGGCGCAACAAGATCATGAACGCAGTTCATGATATAATGATAATAAAAATGGGGTTGGCGAAATGTGAATGAAAGAATGTTGGAGGATAGAAGGTATGAATTGGGAGAAGATTCTAAGATCGTCAATTTCGGATCATATGACCTTAGACGAAATTATCTCTAAATTTGAAAAAATGTGTGACATTGATTTAGAATTGGAAGACCCGCAAGATGATGTGCGGCTGTTTGAAACTGGCGCATATGATATCGACGGTAATGAACTATTTTATTTTTCTTTGGTAAGGCAATTTCCGAACGAAGAGGAAGAGTTTTGCCAATTTCATCTAGATGTATTGTATTCTCTGGATGATGCCAACCGGGATTTATCAGAGTCTGCCTGGAGTTTTGATATCGATACGGATTTTTTTGCGTATGTTAGAAACTCTAAGGCATATATGGCAGTAAAAGATCAAGAAATAATTAGGATTGATATTTATATGGATGAAACATAGATCTTAGGAAACTGATATATTATGGGAGAAGCCGGCATTTGGATGTTCAAATGCCGGCTTTCCTCATATCATAATTCATGGTATTTTTCATTGTTAATCAAACAATTTTACGCCATCTTCCTGGCCATACACGGCGAAACCGTCAAAGCCCTGGTCCTCTATTTTATTTAGGAACTTCCCGAGTTTTTTTGGTCTGGCAAAAACAGAAACCATGTAATCCTCTCGCAATTCTTCTGCGTAAGATAGGGCGGGAACGAAGGTTTCAGCGTCATAAAATACTGCAATGCGTTTCTTCTGTCCAGGAATTTGGTAATCTTCCGCCATCAATATGCTAAATATTCTCTCAAATCCAATGGAAAATCCCACGGCGGGAATTTCTTCATTTACAAATTTGCCGATGAGGTTATCGTATCGTCCTCCTCCGGCTACGGCGCCGCTGTAGCCTTCTGCTTCCACCTCGAAAATCGTGCCAGTGTAATAGCCCTGTCCCCTGACGAGAGATGGGGCGAATACTACAGGAAATGTGTTTCCGCTCACATTCAGGACGGTCTCCATAATATATTTCAAATTATCTAGGCAATCTCCACCGCAGACCTGGGACACGGAATCTAAGTCCAGAGAGCCATTTTCAAACAACCCGATAAATTTCTGGATGGAAGAGGCTGGGAAGGCGGCTTCTTCCAGTTCCCTTCTCACGCCGTCTATTCCTATTTTATCCTGTTTATCAAAGATGATAGCAAGTTTTTCATGGTCTTCCTCACAGAATCCAGCATAAGAAAAGATGCTTTTTAAGATGCGTCGGTCATTTATTTTTACTTGATATTTTTTTAATCCAATATGATTTAAGGCTTTCGTGGTGGTCAAAATCAAATCCACTTCCGCATCTGGGGATGGATTTCCAATGATGTCGATATCGCACTGCATAAATTCCCTCAATCTGCCTTTTTGCGGCCGCTCTGCCCGGTATACCCGATCCATCTGGATGACCTTGAATGGGGTGGGCAGTTCGTTTCTATTGTTGGCGAAGTAGCGTGAGAGGGGCAGTGTCAGGTCGTACCGAAGTCCCATGTCAGACAGTTCTTTTTCTGACGGTTCTTCTTTCTGCAAGGCAGAAGATAATTTCTGTCCCCTTTTTAGGATTTTAAATATGAGATTCAGATTTTCTCCACCTTCGCTCTTGTCCAGGTTGACGGCATCTTCTATGATGGGGGTGGTGATTCTGGAAAAGCCCGCATCCTGGTACACTCCTAGAATAGTGTGCTGCAGGTAGTCCCGAATTGCTGTTTCTTTTGGAAGATAATCTCTTGTCCCTTTTACTGGTGTTGATTTCATGCGATACCTCATTTCTGCGCTTCCTTCTGTTGTATTTATCATAGAAGAATGTAACGCTTATTAATATTTTAAACCTGTTTTTAAGCATATCATAAATGATATCTTTCAGCAATATTCCTATATGAAAAAACTTTTTTGACTTATGGGAAAGAATGGTGTAAAATCAGAAAGAGAGTGCAAAATTCTGGGCATGAGAGACAGAAGGATGCGGGAATAAAGCTGCGACAGTGGCGAGATTAGATGTTGGAGGAATTATGGATCAGAAACTAAAGGTAGGTATCCTTGGCGGTACCGGAATGGTGGGACAGAGATTTATTGCGTTGTTAGAGGATCATCCATGGTTTGAGGTGACTGCGATCGCGGCAAGCCCGCGCAGTGCTGGGAAGACATATGAAGATGCCATCGGCGGGCGATGGAAGATGGCTACGCCTATGCCGGCAAGCGTGAAGAAGATTGTGGTGCAGGACGTGAGCGATGTGCAGGATGTGGCTGCAAAAGTAGATTTCGTGTTCAGCGCGGTAGATATGACAAAGGATGAAATCAGGAAGATTGAGGAAGAGTATGCCAAGGCAGAGACGCCGGTGGTTTCAAATAACAGCGCGCATCGCTGGACGCCGGATGTTCCCATGGTGGTTCCGGAATTGAATCCAGAGCATTTTGAGGTGATTGAGTCGCAGAAAAAGCGTCTGGGCACTTCCAGGGGATTTATCGCTGTAAAACCTAATTGTTCTATCCAGAGTTATACGCCGGCTCTGACTGCGCTGAAAAAAGCAGGATTTGAGCCAAAGACGGTGGTGGCAACCACTTACCAGGCAATTTCCGGTGCGGGCAAGACTTTTAAGGATTGGCCGGAAATGGAGCATAATATTATCCCCTTTATTGGCGGAGAAGAGGAAAAGAGCGAGCAGGAGCCTCTCCGGATATGGGGGAGGGTGGAAGATGGCCAGATCGTGAAGGCCGACGGCCCGATCATTACCACCCAGTGCGTCCGCGTGCCTGTGCTGGACGGACATACGGCAGCGGTGTTTGTTACATTCGAGGAGGGCAAAAAGCCTACTAAGGAGGAGATTTTAAAGGCATGGAAGGAATTTTCGGGACTTCCCCAGGAACTTGGCCTGCCTAGTGCTCCCAAGCAGTTTATCCAGTATTTGGAGCAGGATAACCGCCCCCAGGTTTCTATGGATGTTGATTACGAAGATGGCTTTGGCATTTCTATGGGCCGATTGAGAGAGGATGCGGTCTTTGACTGGAAATTCATTGGCCTGTCCCACAATACGGTACGCGGTGCGGCGGGCGGCGGCTTGCTCACTGCCGAATTGCTGACGGCACAAAAATATATCACTGCCAAATAATGATGCTTTTAAAATAGCAGAAGGAGGTAAGAGATGACAGGAAATAAATATCGAATCTTAGTTAAGGGGATCGTTCAGAAAGGAAATGAATTCCTGACAGTGCAGAAATGGTATGACGACAATATTGCGGATCCTTATCAATGGGAATTTGTAGATGGCGAGGCAGAGTTTGGAGAGTCTCCGGATGCGGCGGTGATTCGCATTATCCAGGAGCAGACGGGACTGACCGCAGTGGTAGACCGAATCTTGTATACCTGGACATTCATGATAGGCAATGAATGCAGTTTGGGCATTTCCTATCTCTGCATCACGGATATGGATGAGGACGGCGTGGTTCTCTCAGAGGATTTGCATGATGCGAAATGGATTGGCGGAGAGGAATTTGACGTGTACATTTATAACAAGCGAATGCTAGAGGATTTGGAGCGGGCAGAGATATTTTAATTCGGAGTGCATCTATCAGTGATGATAGGTGCTCTCTGTATATTTGTCATGAAATTGACTGTACTTGCAGATTCGATGTGTTTTACGATGTGGAAGTATAGTCAATATTTACTGTGATGCAGTTTGCTGAGAGCAAATGGAGGGTGTGATAAAATGACGGAGAATATTTTGATTAAGGGAGGGCGGCTGGTCAATCCCGCCACTGCCACGGACGAGGTATACGATATTCTGATTGTAAATGGAAGGATTCAGAAGATTGGGGACAATTTGCGGGAAGAGGGTGCCAGGGTGATCGATGCGTCAGGCAAGGTGGTGATGCCGGGGATTATTGATCTCCATGTGCATTTGCGGGAACCGGGATTTGAATATAAGGAAACCATCGAAACGGGGGCGAAGGCGGCGGCCCATGGCGGCGTTACCACTATCTGTCCCATGCCTAACACGAATCCTGTAATCGACAGCCCGGAGCGGGTGAGGGACCTGATCCGCCGGGGTGAGGGGATGCCGGTGCGCATTCTTCCGGTGGGGGCGGTTACCCTGGGACAGGAAGGAAAGGAACTGGCGGATATCCGGGGCATGAAAGAGGCCGGAGCCGTTGCCCTCAGCGAGGATGGCAAGTCTGTGATGGATATCAAGCTATTTCGGGAAGGCATGAAGGAGGCGGCAGCCTGGGGAATTCCTATGTTTTCCCATTGCGAGGACAAAGATCTTGTGGCAGGGGGCGTGATGAATGCAGGAATGAGGGCTGAAGAATTGGGTCTTCCAGGGATTACGAATTCGGTGGAGGACGTGATTGTGGCAAGGGATATCCTGCTAGCCAAGGAGACGGGATGCCAGCTGCATCTGTGCCACTGCTCCACGGCAGACAGCATGGCGCTTCTGGATATGGCGAAAGGTCAGGGTTTGCCGGTGACGGGTGAGGTCTGCCCTCATCATTTTACCCTGTGCGATGAGGATATTGCGGAGGATCATGGCAGATTCAAAATGAATCCCCCCCTGCGTGGCAGGGAGGATGTGAGGGCTTTGAGGGAAGCATTGCGAGACAGCGTGGCAGATGTGATTTCAACAGACCATGCGCCTCACGGGTCTGAGGAGAAGGATCAGTCTATGCTCGATGCGCCTTTTGGCATCGTAGGTATAGAAAATTCATTTGCTTTAGGGTATACGGAATTGGTGAGGACGGGATATTTGACGCTGTCCCAGCTGGTGGAGAAAATGAGCCTAAATCCGGCCAGGGTTTTGGGAATTGACCGGGGAAATCTTGCGCCAGGCAAGGTGGCTGATGTAGTGATTGCAGATGTGGAAAGGGAATATGCGATTGACCCAGATGCTTTTTTCTCCAAGGGCAAGAATACGCCTTTTGGAGGAAAACTGGTATATGGGGAGGTGCTGGTCACGATTCTCGAGGGAGAAGTGGTATATCAGGCGTGACGGTATGCGAAAATATTCCGCGCCAAAAACGTGATATTATAGAGGAGGATTCGTAATGATTGATAAATTAATTAAGAAGATTCAAGAGACTAAGGCACCTATCGTGGTAGGGCTGGATCCCATGTTAAATTATGTGCCTGCCCATATTCAGAAGGCGGCCTTTGAAGAATTTGGGGAGACCTTGGAGGGAGCGGCGGAAGCCATCTGGCAGTTTAACCGGGGAATTGTTGACGCAGTCTATGACTTGATTCCGGCGGTAAAGCCCCAGATAGCAATGTATGAGCAGTTTGGCATTCCGGGGCTGATTGCCTTCCAGAAGACGGTGGATTACTGCAAGGAAAAGGGGCTGGTGGTCATTGGGGATGTAAAGCGGGGTGATATCGGCTCCACATCTGCCGCATATGCGGTGGGGCATCTGGGAAAGGTTTCTGTGGGCGGCAAGTCCTATGCGTCTTTCGATGAGGATTTTATTACGGTAAACCCCTATCTGGGCACGGATGGGGTAAAGCCTTTCGTGGATGTGTGCAAGGAGCATCAGAAGGGGATTTTCGTGCTGGTGAAGACATCCAATCCATCCAGCGGGGAATTTCAGGATCAGAAGATCGACGGCAGGCCCCTCTATGAGTTGGTTGCGGAAAAGGTGGTTGCCTGGGGCGAGGAGTGCATGGGAGATGCCTACAGCAATGTAGGGTGCGTTGTGGGCGCGACCTATCCCGAGCAGGGGAAGATTCTGCGTAAGCTGATGCCCAAGAATTATATTCTGGTGCCAGGCTACGGTGCCCAGGGGGGGACGGCCAAGGATTTGGTGGACTATTTTAACGAGGATGGCCTGGGTGCCATTGTAAATTCTTCCCGAGGCATTATTGCGGCCTTTAAGAAGGAAGAGTACGGAAAGTTCGGCGAGGAGCATTATGACGAGGCGTCCCGCCAGGCGGTACTGGATATGATTGCGGATATCAATAGCGTGATGTGAAAGGTTTCTATTCACGGGTTAGGCGGCGGGTCTATCCCATGAGGGATGGATGTCTGTGAATAGTAACTGTGGTAGATGGAGATGAGGAACTGATATGGGAAAGATAATGACAACGGGAACGGTGAAGAGCCAGGAGATGCTTTCTCCGGGGATATATAGCATGTGGATTCAGTTTGGCAGGGAGGAGAATGTGGCAGCCCAGGCAGTGCCGGGGCAGTTTATATCCATGTACTCCAATGAGGGGAGCAGGCTTCTTCCCAGGCCGATTAGCATCTGTGAGACAGATGGGGAGCAGGGTTGTCTGCGTGTGGTTTACCGAGTGGCGGGCAAGGGGACGGAAGAGTTTTCCAAGATGCAGCCAGGGGATTCCCTGCCCATTCTGGGGCCTTTGGGAAATGGATTTTCCCTAGGGGAGGGAAAGGCGATTCTGATTGGCGGGGGCATCGGCATCCCTCCCATGCTGGAGTTGGCAAAGCAGCTCTCTCGGATGGGGAGTCAGGTGCAGGTGGTGCTTGGATACAGGGATGGGGACTTATTCCTCAAGGAGGAATTTGAGCCTTATGCCTCTGTGTTTGTCTCTACGGAAGATGGCAGTAGCGGGACGAAGGGAAATGTCATTGACGCAGTTAGGGAACATGGCCTGACCGGGGACGGCATATACAGTTGCGGTCCTACTCCCATGCTTCGGGGGGTGAAGGCGTTCGGGGAGGAACAGGGCATTTTCACTCAGATTTCCCTAGAGGAGCGGATGGCATGCGGCATCGGTGCCTGTCTTGGCTGCGTGTGCCAGTCCAGAGAAGTGGATGGGCACAGCCATGTGCGCAACAAGCGGGTGTGCAAGGAAGGGCCGGTGTTTGAGGCGGGGGAAGTGGAGTTATAGCAAAATGCTAAGTATGCGGAAAAGGGATATGAGGCCGTATGCTGTCTGTTTTCTGATAGGGGGAAATGTGGCTGATAGGAGGTATGGTGATGAATTTATCGGTAGATTTTGCCGGGGTGCGGATGAAGAATCCTGTCACCACGGCATCGGGAACTTTCGGCTCTGGGGCGGAGTACGGAGAATTTGTGGACTTGAACTGCCTGGGGGCGGTGACCACGAAGGGCGTGGCGAATAAGCCCTGGCCGGGAAATCCTACGCCTCGCGTCTGCGAGACCTACGGGGGGATGCTCAATGCCATTGGGCTGCAGAATCCCGGCATAGATGTTTTTGTTGACAGGGATCTTCCTTTTTTGCAGAAATATGATACCAATGTCATTGTCAATGTATGTGGCAGGACGGAGGAGGATTATCTGGAGGTGGTGGAGCGTCTGGCATCCCAGGAGGTGCAGATGCTTGAAATCAATATCTCCTGCCCGAATGTGGAGGCGGGGGGCATTGCCTTTGGGCAGGATCCTAAGATGGTGGAGCGGATTACCCGGCGCATAAAGGAAAAGGCGAAGCAACCGGTGATTATGAAATTAAGCCCCAATGTGACAGATATTGCAGAGATGGCTAGGGCCGCCGAGGCTGGCGGTGCTGATGGGGTCTCCCTGATCAATACCCTGACGGGAATGAAGATTGACGTCCATCGCCGTGCCTTTGCCCTGGCAAATAAGACCGGGGGCATGTCCGGGCCTGCGGTGAAGCCGGTGGCGGTTCGCATGGTGTATCAGGTGGCCCGGGCGGTGCAGATTCCCGTGCTGGGCATGGGGGGCATTCAGACTGGGGAGGACGCTTTGGAGTTTCTCATGGCTGGGGCTACCATGGTCGCCGTGGGGACTGCCAATTTCCACAATCCTACGGCTACGGCGGATGTGATTGCGGGGATTGGGAGATTTATGGAAGAGCAGGGCGTGGAGGATGTCAGGGAATTGATCGGGTGCGTGAGATAGTATGCTTGCGCTGGCAACGCTACAATGAAAGAAGAAATATAAGGTAATTGATTAACATAAGGAGGTAGTCAGATGGAGCAGTATAAGAAGGAATTTATTCATTTCATGGTGGAGTGCGATGTGTTGAAGTTTGGGGAGTTTACGTTAAAGAGCGGCAGGAAGTCTCCCTTCTTTATGAATGCGGGGGCCTATGTCACTGGGTCTCAGCTGATGAAGCTGGGAGAGTATTATGCCAGGGCAATTCATGAGCATTATGGAGATGATTTCGATGTGCTTTTTGGTCCTGCATACAAGGGCATTCCCCTGAGCGTGGCTACAACCATGGCATATAGTAGGCTATATGGAAAGGAAATCCGTTATTGTTCCAATAGAAAAGAAGTGAAAGACCATGGGGATGCGGGAATCCTGCTGGGAAGCAAGATCAAGGATGGCGATAAGGTGGTGATTATCGAGGATGTGACCACCTCAGGAAAATCTATCGAGGAGACTTTCCCGATCATCAAGGCTCAGGGGGATGTGGAGATTGTGGGTCTGATGGTTTCCCTGAACCGCATGGAGAGAGGCTTATCCACCAATGCCAGCGCCCTGGATGAGATACAGGAAAAGTATGGATTTGGCGCCAATGCCATCGTGACCATGGAGGAAGTGGTGGAGTGCCTGTACAATCAGGAGTGCCAGGGGAGGGTGCTCATTGATGAGGAACTGAAAAAGTCCATTGATGCATATTATGGGGAATATGGCGTGAAGGATTGATTGGCCTTGGATAGCCATAGCCATAGCAAGATAGGCTGGCTTGCAGAGGGAAGCGGAAAAGGAAATGGCATGATGCGCACAGCAAACGGCGCAGAAACGAGGTGAATGATGGAGAGAGTTTATAAGGCGATGAAGTCCGTGGGCTCATTTAATATTATAGTAGGAATTCTAATGATTGTTTCAGGGATTGGCTTTGGCGTGGCGGTGATTACCAAAGGTGCCAATCTGCTGAAGCGCAGGTCTGACTTAACCTTTTAATGGAATTTTATGGGATAGAGAATTATTTTTCCTTTGCATGCCTGGCAGGGGCCTGTCCCTCTACCTGCTGTGCCGGCTGGAGCATTGAGGTGGATGGGCAGGATTATCACCGTTTCTGCCAGATAGGGCTTGAGGAACTTCGTGAGGATATCTTGCGGCATATCGAAAAAAGGGAGGGGAAGTATTTTTTCCGGAACCGGGCAGACGGCAGTTGCGCTATGCTGGACGGGGATGGCCTGTGCAGGATTCAGAGAAGCAGTTCCGAGGAGACTCTCTGCAATACCTGCAGGAAATATCCCCGGTTATTCCGCGAGAGGCAGGGGATATTGTATTTTTCCATGGCGGCCTCCTGTCCTGTAATTTCCCGTGCGCTTTGGCGGGGGGACGTTTCCTATATCCATGGGGAGGAATCCGGCAGAAGATGTGGGATGGCTGGGAGGAAGATACCCATTAGCCAGCCTGTTTGGAAATTTTTTGATGCGCAGGAGGAGAAGTGCTCCCTCTATCGGGAGAGAATAGGAAAGAGGGAACTTTTTTGGGATTCCCTGGGCAGGTTATTTGATATTTTGCTGGAAGTCTTTCCAGCGTTATCCCAGAGGGAGAGACAGATCTGGGAGGATTTGATTATTTTATATGAAGGCATCTCAGATGCCCTTTTTTTTGAGGGATGGGAAGAGAGATGGAGGGAGTTTACCAGAATATATTTGACATACCGTTTCATGGGGAGACAGGCCATGCTTGACGAGAATCCGGAGGAGACATTCTGCCAGAGCATGGGGGAGGCATATCTGATACAGGCGGCGTGCTTTCTGGAATTTTTAAATGGGGCCCCGCTGTCGGAAGAGGCATTCTGCGGATGGATTGAGAAAGTGTACCGTCTCTGTGCCAATGGAAGGGAGCGGGAAGGAAAGTTAAGACGGTTGTTTTATGATTTTTACCGGGAAAAATCATTGTGGATTCTCTTGCTTTTGTAGGTAGGGTGTTATGGGAGGATCACGTCAGAAGAATAAATATGGAAAAAAGAAGAATGTGCCATAATGAATGTGGAATATTCTTCTTTTTTGTACAAAATTTTTATGATGATTTTGTGGGAAGTGTAGAAAATAAAAAAAGCCCTTTACGAACGATAGAAGCTGACTTATCATAAAAGAGAAAATTGGAGAATATCTGAATAATGACAAAAGAGCATCTATTGATTTGTAGAAACGATCTATTTATTCGATGGAGAATATTCTAGAAAATAAAGATTCAGAGTTTGCATTCATGTACAGAGGAGGAGAAATGAAGATATGCTTTTGGAGCCCTGTCCGGGGAGTGGCGGGGGTCACGACTAATATGGCTTGTATTTCCGCATTGCTTGCCATCGGGAAAAAGGGGAAGACGATGGTTCTGGAAAATCATTATAACATCAGGGGAATTGGCGATATCCTCATGGAGCAGGAGGCGGTGGACGCTTTTCGGGAACATGGGGAATATCATAGCTGTTATGGCGTGGAATATTTGCTGAAACGGATTTACTCGGGAGAGCCGGGAGAGAAGTTGATTCATCATGCGGCCGTCCCCCTGCTGTTTTCTTCTATGTTCTATATTCCCCAAGGGCGGATTGTGAATAGGGAAGTCTTTGATTATGAATTTCGCATGGTGTACGATTTGCTTTTTCGGGCATTGGAGTCTCATTCAGATTATATTTTTATAGATACGGAGACTAATCGCAATCTCAGTTCTAACATTATCTTGTCCCAGTCGGATCTGGTGGTTGTTAATTTGCCCCAGGATATGGAGCAGATGTCGCTCTTTTTTCGGGAGCAGAAATCTCTTCAGGAGAAAGCGGTCTACCTGATTGGCAGTTATCAGGAAGAATTGTCCTGTAATCTTTCGTGTATTTGCCAGCAGTTTCATATTCCAAAAGGACGCATAGGGATTATCCCTTACAATATGGAGATGCAGGATGCCATGGGCAATGGGCATTTGCTACAGTTTCTCAACCGCAATTATTTTCAGGCGGAGGACAGTCAGAATGAATATCTGCTTCGCTATGCGAAAAGGGCTGCCCGCATGATTATGAGGCATGCCGCGGGAAAGGAGCGGGAATATCGGAAATATGAGATGTTTCTGGAGGAGAGGGAGATTGCTTTCTAAGGGAAGAAAGAGTATAATAATATTATTGATATCGCTATTCGCAGTTGCTTCTAGAGCCAATGCTGAACAGGGATTGTGGCAGGAGGGATGAGTGGCTGTGAATCGCATGGAGATGTTTAGAGATGGAAAGGAATCAAAGCCATGGATGATATGGATGTATTGGGGTATTTGAAGAGCAGGCAAAATGAATTGGAGCGGGTGGACCACCCCCTTTCTGGCAGGAGCGTTGCCTTTCGCTATCTATATTCTTTCGGTGTGGGCATTCTGGCCCTGGGAAGCATGAAGTCGATTACGGATTTGCAGGAGCAGTATGAGTATTTTCTGGAGTGCATTGCGCTTCCCAGGGATCAGAGGGAACGCATTTTGCCAGATTTGAATAATAGGTTTGAGTTTCGTCTGACCGAGTGCATGAAGATACTTCGCACCAAGGAGGTGCAGTATTGCTTTATGACGGATTTGTATAAGTTATATAATATGGCTATGTGGTCTCTGGAGTATTGTACTCAGGTCATCGAAAACTTTGTCCAGATATTCCATATGTCGGAGAATGAGATTGACTTTTTCCAGTCTTTCAACCGGGCAGCAACGCAGAGAAATCTGGAGGAGGCTCAGAAGATTTACAGGAAATTTCAGCAGGAGGGACTGGATGTCTCCTATGAGATGCTCCAGTATTTTTATCCTGGATTTGAGGAGAGCGACTCCTATGGCGATATGGTTGTGGAACTGGGAAAGACGCTGATTATTGATAAACCTACGGTGATACAGGGGAATATCCGAGTGGAACGGGGAGGATCCTTGCTGTTTCGTCGGGCAGATGTAAGGATGAGCGGTAGCATTTTCGTGGACGGTGGCAGGATACAGATGCAGAATACGAAGATGCTGATAGAGGAGTGCGATGCCCCGGTCTTTTTGTCAATCAAGGATGCGGCGGTGGTGCGGGTGGAGAATTCAGCCATCGACTGCAATTTCTGCTGTGGCTTCCTTCGGCAAAATTCTGGCAGGCTTTTTATTGAGGAGAGCGAGTTTTCCCACTCGGATGGAAAGAGGATGATTTCTTTTTCGGGAATTGATGCCCGAATCATTCACAGTAGCTTTATCCAAGGGAGGAAGGGCTTTTTGAAATTGTCTGGCTCTGCCCAGCTAGAGATGATGCAGTGTGACTTTTTGGACTGCTATGAGGAATATGGAGGCAGTATTTTTTCTGATTCTGTGGATCATGTGGTCATTCAGGAGTGTTCTTTCAGGAATTGCCGGGCAAAATATCTGGGCGCGGCTATTTATTTCAAGTATCAGAAACTGGGGCAGGTGGTAAAGGATTGCGTGTACCGCATGTGCGTTCCGGAGGAGAGCCAGGTATTTAATTCTTACAGCGATGATTTTTTGCGAAAGGTGAGATGAGGAGGGAGAGAGCGTGAAAAATATGATGGAGAGTTCCGGGATTGACAAGAGGATGAGGATTGTAGATAATTTGACAAAGTTCAATCAGAAAAAGAAGCTCTGGATGACGCCTAAGCACCCTCTTTATGCAAAGCCGAAAGATTATCGGATGATGTATGGGGCGGTTGTGTTCATGCAGGCTGAACTCAATCCTCTGGTCAATCCTCTGAATAATTTTGAGATGCAGCGCCTTCTGTCTTCGGGGTTTGGCTTGCAGCCGGAGGATATGGCGGAGGTTCTCCGCATGTCCAAGGATAAGGGCAAGATGATTGATGCTCTGCTGGAGGACTTTTCCACGGAGCGGGAGCGGTATCTGATCATGCTGGATTTGGTCAATGTGAGCCTACAGGAGGGGGAGATCAGGGAAAAGCAAATGGAGTCCCTCCAGTTATTTAGGAAAATGTTCCAGGTGTCTAGCAAGGAGCAGGCTATACTGATGGAGTTTGCTAAGTGCGCGGCAAAAGAGGAGGTTTCGGAGTGCAGGGATTTGCTGCATCGGATGCATGTGCAGGGGATGGAGCTTTCCCCCGTGGATATGAAGTATTATATTATGAGGCTGTGGGATACGATTCCCTGTACCCAGGAGATGCTAGAGGAGGAACTGGAGGTTCGCATCGTGGAGCGATGCCAGATTGTGGATGATTTGGTTTTATATCCAGGCATGCGGCTGATATTTGACCACGCCCAGGTGCGCGTCCATGGAAATATCCTTCTGCTGGGTGGAGAATTGGTGATCGAGGACAGTAAAATCATCCGAAAAGGTGACAGCCACCGGGCCTGCGTGAATATGAAAGATGTACATAGCAAAATTTCCGTGCTCAATAGCGAGGTGGACTGCAGGAACCTGGGAATGTTTATCCGGGCTGAGGCGGGAGAGCTTTTGGTAAGGGGGAGTTCTATCTTTCGTACTACCAGAGGGGCGGCCATCCGCTTTTGGGGCAATCGGATCGAGGTGGAGGATAGCGTATTCTATGACTGCTATTCCCATGAGGACGGGGGGGCAATGATGATTCGCACTCCCAACGGCAAGGTAAAGGGATGCACGTTCAGGAAATGCGAGGCAAAGAAGGGTGGAGCGATTTTCGCAGTGGAGGGCAATGGCATTACGAACTGCGTGTTTCGGGAGTGCGTGGTGGCAGAGTATGGGGCCGCCGTGTATTATCATGGATTGGTGAGAGCGAATGTTCATCACCTTACATATGATAACTGTTATCCGGAAGGAGTGGAGACCGTGCAGTATTTGGCGATGCTGTCCACTTTTCAGATTGTGGGGCAGTATCCCATACGAGTATCCACGATTATAGATTGTCCGGTGCTTGTGGAGGCGGATGGGAATCTTACCATAGAAGATGCAAACGTGTATTTGAATTATCCTATACGCTGTCGGGGCAGCATTCAGATGAAGAATGTGAAGTTGATCAGCACTCATTTGAAGGATGGGGATATGCTCATCTTAGAGCATAGCAGAAATTGCCAGATATCGAATTGCGAGTTTAATGGCATGTGCAAGACTGGGGGGATTTACGCCTCCGGCACAAGGATTTTGGTGACGGACTCTCTCTTTCGCAATATGTCTGGCGGCAGGGCCATTTATGACGCTTATGCGCCGGAAATTCGGGAATGCATCTTTAATTTCTGTGATGAAGGAGCAATCTATGCCCAGAATGGGGAGATTCAGAGATGCGTTTTTGTAAATTGCCGTGGGAAGAGTGGCGCAGGCATATTGATGTATGGGAGCCGGGGACGAATCGAGCAGTGCAATTTCCGCAGGTGCATCACGGATTTCAGCGGTGGAGCCATTGACAGAACTCTGGGTCAGCAGGTGATCAAGTGCATCTATGAGGATTGCAAGCCGGATAATGTGTCATAAAAAAGGTGCAAAGTCTTTCCAAACTCGATAAAACCTCGCTAGGAAAGACTACTATTGCACCTAAGAAGAACGGTGCTAGACATCCAGTGGATGTCTGTTCAGCACGGACCGAAGCGGAGCGTAGAAAAAACCGGCGTTCTTCATATTGAAAATACCGAGAACTATCCTATGCATTAAAAAGGGAATGCAAAATATCCTTAAGATATAAGCGCATTCCCTTGCAAGAAAGAGTCAGGCACCCTCGGCCTCTTCTGGTTCCGCCTGGGCGGGAGGCAGGAGGTGCAATTTTACTTTTCCTAATTTATTTTTCTCTGCAGACAATATCGTGTAGGTAGCGAACTCGTCGCTGACGGTTTCCCCGGCTTCCGGAAAGCGGTCTAAAAGATTGATGATATGCCCGGAGATGGAATCGTAATCCTCTGATTCAATGGAGATTCCCAACTGCTCATTGATGTCGTCCAATTTGGCCACGCCTAGCAGCAGATAATCTTCGTCGTTGATTCGGGTAATCTCGTCCTCTTCGTCTTCATCGTACTCGTCTCGGATTTCTCCCACGATTTCTTCCAGCAAATCCTCCAGCGTTAGCATTCCCGAAGTGGAACCGTATTCATCTAGCACGATTGCCATGGGGATGGAGTCTTGCTTCATCTCGAAAAACAGTTCGGAAGTTTTTTTGTACTCGTATGTGAAATAAGGTTCTCGCATTAGTTCTTTAACGGAAAAATCCTTCTTGGAACCCTGGTAGAAGAATACGTCCTTCAAATTTATGATTCCCACGATGTTATCGCGGTTTTCGCTGTAAACCGGCATGCGCGTGAATGTATACTGCGTAAAGCAGTCAATCAATTCATGATAGCTTGATTGGATGTCTACGAAAGTGACGTCCATCTTTGGAACCATCACATCCTTGGCGATGGAGTCGCCGAAATTTACCACATTGGTGATAATCTGACGTTCCTCGCTTTCTATCACGCCCTCCTCGTGGCTCACATCTACTATGGTACGCAGTTCGTTTTCTGTAATCAGCGGTTTCTTCTTTCCGTCCATATGGAGCAGAATCAGCAACCCCTGGGACAGTTTGTTCATAATGAAAGAGACGGGCCGAAGCAAGGTGGTAATCGCATAAATCGGCTTTGCGTACAGCAGGGCCAGATTCTCAGAATTGCCGGTGGCAAAAGATTTTGGAAGAATCTCTCCGAATATCAGCACCAGAATTGTGAGGATGCCTGTGCCCAGGCCGGTAAATGCGCTGGTCAGACCGGAAAATCCTAATTTATGGCTCAAGGAAATGGCAAAAGATGTGGTGAGGGAAGATGCTGACAGGTTCACCACATTGTTTCCAATCAGAATGGCACTCAGAAGCTGGGTGGGGTTTTCGATTAATCTTAAAACCAGTCCGGCGTTCTTCACCTTTTCTTCTGCCATGGATTGCATCCGCATCTTGTTTACAGTGGTCAAACAGGTTTCCGCTGACGAAAAGAAAGCAGAAAGTACCAATAGAATCAATAAAACTATGATTCGCCAGGCGTCACTTGAATCCAAATAATCAACTCCAATCAAATTTTTTTCTTGTATCCCATGATAGTGTGCTATTATGTTCAGTTATTCGTTGTCTTCTGGGATAGACCTTGCAATAAACAACAATCATTTTACTATATAGAATGGGGGTATGTCAAGAACTGGAAAAATTATGTTAATGCCTCTTTTTATATTGGGAGAAATGGTGTAAGATATATTTTGTTATAGTATGAATGGATGAAGAAAAGAGGATGTGATGGACGGAAGTTTCGTTGGAAATATTTTGGGCATTGGCTATTGCATGCTGTACCAACTGTTTGGTATCGGTACGGCATGGAGTGTCATAGAAGGGGAGAAGAAGCCGGCCAGGATGCTGCTCGGCAGTGTGTTTGGAAGCGTCTGCATGATGTGTCTGCCGGCGCTTTTTGCCCTAGGCATGGGGTTTGGGCTGATTTCCCATATTGCGGCGGTTTCTGTCATGGGGCTGGCCTGTCTGTGCCTTGTCCTGCGGCACCGCTGGAGAGAGGGCGGCACGGGCGGGGGAACCCGGGAGGGGGCGTGCTGGAAAGAGCATGCCTATCTCTTGTTGGCACTGCCCCTTTTCCTCTTCTTTGTTTATCTTCTGAGCACTCACGCCATACCCTATGGCAATGATGGGAGCATGCGCACGGGTCAGTCTACGAATAGCGATATCAATAGGCATTTGGCTCTGATTACCAGCATTGCCAGGCAGGGGGATTTTCCGCCGGAATATTCTCTTTTGCCAGGAAGAGAGTTGTCGTATCCTATTTTATGCGATTCTGTCTCCTCCAGCCTGCTGGTCTTGGGCGGAAGCCTTCGTACTGCATACCGGGTGCCCGTGGCCATCGCTGCATTGCAACTGATGGTGGGAGTCCTGCTGCTGGGACGGGCTTTGCTAGGGAGCCGCAGAAAGGCCATGCTTGCCTGGGCATTTTTCTTTTTTAATGGAGGATTTGGCATCTTCTATTTTCTGAGGGGAATCACTGGAGATAAAGAGGTATTTACCAGAATGTTTACGGAGTTTTATCAGACGCCCACCAACTTTCTAGATAAAAATATTCGGTGGAACAATCTCTTAGTGGATTTGGTATTGCCTCAGAGGGATACGCTTCTGGGATGGTCGGTGCTGATTCCGGCAATCTACTTATTATATCGGGGAATTCAGCGAGGGAAGAGGACATGCTTTGCGATGGCAGGCGTTCTTGGGGGCTGTCTTCCCATGGTTCATATTCATTCCTTTCTGGCATTGGGTTGCATTTGCGCTATGTGGCTTATCTATTCCCTGCGCACGGAGGTGAATCCTTCCTGGAGAAATAAGGCATCGAAAATTGAACTCTGGATTTTGTTCTTATTCTTTTTTACGATGTGTACGCTGGATCTGCTTCGCCGTCAGGTCAGCGTGCCAAATATCTGCTATCTGGCATTGGGAATTGGGGTAGTGGTGGCGGTGGCGGTGACCTGCGCTGTGCTTGCCTTCCGGGGATGGAGGAGCGGGGGCAGGGATAGCCTGGTGGTGAATTGGGGGATTTTCTTAGGAATCTTCGTTATCCTTGCCCTGCCCCAGTTGATATTCTGGATATTTTCCCAGACCCAGGGAGGGCAGCTGGTCCGGGGACATTTTAATTGGTCAAATATTTCAGATACCTATCTGTTTTTTTATTTCAAGAATATGGGGCTTGTATGGCTCCTTGGAATTGTAGCGCTAATCTTTACCCGCAGTCGCAATTATGCCATGGTGGCACCGGCATTTCTTCTCTGGAGTTTGGCAGAGTTGATTGCCTTTCAGCCTAATGAGCATGATAACGATAAACTGCTCTGCGTTGCCTATTTGTTTCTTTGCATGTTTGTGGCAGATTATGTGATTGAGATTTGCCGTAAGAGAAGGGGGAGAAGGGGGAATGTGATTCTGGTGGCGGCGATACTTTTTGTCAGCAGCATCTCTGCCGTGTTGTCCATGGGAAGAGAGATGGTTTCCGATTATCAGCTGTACGGCAGTGACGAGGTGAGGATGTGTAAATATATTGAGGAAAATACTAGCCCGGAAGATGTAATTCTTACAGATACCCGGTATAATAACGGGGTGGCCTCGCTGACTGGAAGAACTATCGTCTGCGGCTCTCCCTCGTTCCTTCATTATCAGGGATTGGATTTTGCCGCCAGAGTGAGGGATGTGGATGGGATGTATGCGAATCCCGGGAATATGGATTTGTTTGATAAGTACGGGGTGGAATATGTGTATGTGGGGAATAGCGAGCGGCGGCGTAAAGTCATGGCCTCTGAAGAAGCTTTTTTAGAAAATTTCGTGCTGGTTCATCGTGTGGGAGGGGTGAGCTTATATCAAAGAATCCATTCCCATGGATAGAGCTTTGGCTGACAGATAGGAAGTGTGATTGGGAAGGCATTCCCGCTGTGAATATTGTGCTTGCGGTTTAGATGATGCAGGCGATGGAAAGGTAGAGGATTTCTATGGAAGAATATTTGATTTCCTGTAAGGATGCGAGTCTGGGATATGATGGGAGCGCATTGATTCAGCATTTTAATTTTCAGGTGCGTCCCGGAGAGTACGTGTGCGTGGTTGGGGAGAATGGATCGGGAAAGAGCACCCTGCTCAAGACCGTTCTGGGGCTTATGAAGCCGGTGGCGGGGAGCGTGGAATTGGGCAGGAATATCCGCTCTGGTGCAGTGGGATATCTGCCCCAGCAGACCCAGGCCCAGAGGAATTTTCCTGCCAGCGTGATGGAGGTGGTAATGTCGGGCTTTTTGAACGGGGGAGGAAGGCTTCCCTTTTATTCCCGCGTCCAGAAAGAACAGGCTCTGAAAAATATGAAGAAACTGGGCATAGAGGGGCTTAGGCGGGATTGTTACGGCCATTTGTCTGGCGGGCAGCAGCAGAGGGTGCTTTTGGCCAGGGCCCTATGCGCTGCCAGGGATATATTAGTGCTGGACGAGCCGGTGACGGGACTTGATCCCATGGCATCGGCTATCTTGTACGAGAGCCTTCGCAGGCTTCACAAGGAAGGGATGGCCATTGTCATGGTTACCCATGACCTGAAAATGGCTGTCAAGGAGGCAGATCAGATACTTCATTTGAATGATGGCAGTTATTTCTATGGCAGTACCCCGGAATATCGGGAGTCAGAGCTGGCGAAGATGTTTCGCTAGCGCGTGAATAGGAAATCGCTTGTTGCTACAGGTGGCAAAGTGGGGAATAGCAACAAATGTTAATTATATAGCAGGGAATCGTGATGCTTGCCTGCGGAAATGAGGAAGAGATGAGTATTTTTATCGAAATGTTCCAATATCCATTTATCGTGAGGGCGTTTATCGTGGGAATTCTGGTGTCCCTCTGTGCCGCCCTTCTGGGCGTAAGCCTGGTGCTGAAGCAATATTCCATGATTGGGGATGGGCTGTCCCATGTCTCTTACGGTGCGCTGTGCATTGCTTTGGCATGCAATGTTGCACCCTTGCGGGTGTCCATTCCGGTGGTGGTGCTGGCGGCTTTTCTGCTGCTCCGCATGACGGAGAGGGGACTGATGAAGTCTGACGCTGCCATTGCAGCGGTGTCGGCTTCTGCCCTGGCAATCGGCGTGAGCGTTACTTCTTTGACTACGGGAATGACTATGGATGTGAGCAGTTATATGTTTGGCAGCATTCTTGCCATGACTAAGAATGATGTGTTTCTGAGCGTAGCCCTGTCCTTAGTGGTGCTGTTTCTCTTTGTGTTTTCTTACCGCCATATTTTTGCGGTAACATTTGATGAGAATTTTGGAAGGGCAACAGGTGTGAGAGTGGGGTTCTATAATGGGATGATATCTATTCTGACGGCGGTGACTATTGTACTTGGGATGCAGATGATGGGGGCGATGCTGATTTCTAGCCTGCTGATTTTTCCAGCCTTGACGTCTATGCGTATCTTTCGGAGTTTTCGGGGAGTGGTTTTATCTTCCGGGATTCTCTCCGTGGTGTGCTTTAGCTTGGGAATGGCCGTATCCTATCAGTCTGCCATGCCGGCGGGGGCTAGCGTGGTGCTGGTGAATCTGGCTGCTTTCCTGATTTTTTTCCTGATTCAAATATTTTGTAGAAAAAAATAAAAAAATTTGAAAAAAGTACTTGCAAAAAATAAAAATCTGATATATACTATGATAGTGCTTGCGGGAGAGCAAGCAGAAAAGAATAGTGATGGGCTATCGCCAAATGGTAAGGCACTGGACTCTGACTCCAGCATTTCAAGGTTCGAATCCTTGTAGCCCAGTAGGAAAAACCCCTCCATATAGGAATATATGCGAGGGGGTTTTTTGCGTCACATTAGATAAATGAATTTATATAGTAAAAAACAGCCAATATGCCGAAAAATATAGAGCCAACATGCCGAAAAAAACAAAGCCAACATGCCGAAAAATATAGAGCCAACATGCCGAAAAATATTGTTATTTGTTAGGAAAATGGTTATAATAAGGGATATAAAAGGCGGGAGGTGGCTTAATGAAGAAAAAGTATAAAACGAGAATTGCTGATGAAATATTGAAAAAACGTTTGCAGGGAAAAGGCGCTGTCTTGATTGAAGGGCCAAAGTGGTGTGGGAAAACAACTACGGCTGAGCAGATTGCGGGCAGCATTCTTTATATGGCTGATCCTGAAAAAGAGAAGCAAAATCTGGCTCTGGCGGAAATCAATCCCAAAAGATTATTAATAGGAGAGATTCCCCGACTGATTGATGAATGGCAGATTGCTCCAAAGTTGTGGGATGCGATCCGCTTCGAGATAGACCATCGGGATGAATTTGGACAATTTATCTTGACCGGGTCTGCTGTTCCGGCATCCTATGAACACATTCATCATACGGGAACTGGACGTTTTTCCTGGCTTCTCATGCGTCCGATGAGCCTGTATGAATCTGGGGATTCCTCCGGGCAGGTGAGCCTGGAACAATTATTTGATGCGCCGGAGCAGATTGATGGAGAAAATCCTCTGGATTTGAATCGGCTGGCTTTTCTCGTGTGTCGCGGCGGCTGGCCGAGATCTACCGATTTGGATGGAGAACTGGCTTTGGAACAGGCATTTGACTATTATGATGCCGTGGTCAAATCAGACATTTCCCGGGCGGATGGCGTGACCAGGAATCCGGAGCGGGTAAAGCGGCTGATGCGCTCTTACGCTAGGAATCAGGGATCCCAGGCGACGAATACATTGATCTGTCAGGATATTGCGGCGAATGATGCGGAGAATTTTGATGCGGATACGGTTTATTCCTATATCAGTGCATTAAAGAAGATATTCGTCATTGAGGAGATGGAAGCATGGAATCCCAATCTCCGATCCAAGACCGCCATTCGCACTTCCAACACTCGCTATTTCGTGGATCCCTCCATCGCCGTCGCTTCCCTGGGCCTAGGGCCGCAGGATTTAATGGAGGATTTGAACACCTTTGGCCTGCTCTTTGAAGGGATGTGCATTCGGGATCTGCGTGTATTTGCAGACGCATTGCATGGAACGGTATATCATTTCCGAGATAAGACGGATCTAGAGTGCGATGCGGTCATTCATCTGCGCAATGGTTCCTATGGCCTGGTGGAGATCAAGCTGGGTGGGGATAGTCTGGTGGAGGAGGGCGCGGAAAATCTAAAAAAACTGAGAGATAAGATAGATACGACAAAAATGAAAAGTCCTTCTTTCCTGATGGTGTTGGTGGGTGTGGGGGATTTTGCCTATCGAAGGCAGGATGGGGTATATATCGTGCCGGCTGGATGCCTTAAAAATTAAAAATGAGAAAGGGGAACGCTATCCATCCTTAGAAAGCGTTCCCCTTTTTTGTATAGGAAACTCCTTGCTTTTTCGATGAGAAGAACGCCGATTTTTCTACGCTCCGCTTCGGTCCGTGCTTAACAGACATCCACTGGATGTCTAGCACCGTTCTTCCCAGGTGAAATCGTAGAATTTTCTAAGTCGATGTACTTTATCGACTTAGAAATTCTTTTCACCTTTTAGTCGTCTTCCTCGGCCTGGACGGAGAGCAGCTGACGTTTTCTCGCCATCTCATCGCTTTCCAGGTACTCGTCGTAGGTGGTGATTTTGTCAATCAATCCTCCTGGCGTGATTTCCATAATTCTGTTGGCAATGGTCTGAATAAATTGGTGATCCTGGGAGGTGAACAGTATTACTCCGGAAAACTTGATCAATCCATTGTTCAGCGCCGTGATGGACTCCATGTCCAGATGGGCGGTAGGTTCGTCAATAATCAGCACGTTGGAGGCCAGTATCATCATTTTGGACAGCATGACCCGTACACGCTCGCCTCCGGAGAGGACATTGACTTTTTTCACGCCGTCCTCGCCAGGGAAGAGCATTCTTCCAAGAAATCCCCGCACATAGGTGGAATCTTTTTCCGGGGAGAAGGGCATCAGAAAGTCCACGATGGTCTCGTTGCCGGAGAAAAGTTCTGTATTGTCCTTGGGGAAATAGGACTGGCTGGTGGTAATTCCCCACTTGTAACTGCCTTCGTCCGGCTCCATCTCCCCGGCCAGTATCTGGAAAAGGGTGGTGGTGGCGATGGTGTTGCTTCCCACAAATGCCACCTTGTCCTCCTTGTTCAAGATGAAGGAGATGTCATCCAGGACTTTTACTCCGTCTATGGTCTTGGAGAGGTGCTCTACTGTCAGCACTTCATTTCCGATATCCCGCTCTGGGCGGAAGTCGATGTAGGGATACTTACGGCTGGAGGGCTTCATGTCGTCCAGTTCGATTTTTTCTAGCGCCCTCTTGCGGGAGGTGGCCTGCTTGGACTTGGAAGCGTTAGCGCTGAACCGCTGGATAAATTCCTGCAGTTCCTTGATTTTTTCTTCCTTTTTCTTGTTGGCTTCCTTCATCTGCTTGATCATCAGCTGGCTGGATTCATACCAGAAATCATAATTGCCAGTGTAGAACTGGATTTTGGCATAGTCGATATCGGCGATGTGGGTGCAGACTTTGTTCAGGAAATAGCGGTCATGGGAAACCACGATGACCGTATTGTCAAATTCAATCAAAAATTCTTCCAGCCAGCGGATGGCGTCTAAGTCCAGATGGTTGGTGGGCTCGTCTAGCAGCAGGATATCCGGATTGCCGAAAAGTGCCTGGGCAAGAAGGATTTTTACCTTGTCAGTGTCTGTCAGCTCCCCCACCTTCTTGTCGTGCAGTTCTGTACCCACGCCCAATCCGTTTAGCAGGGTGGCGGCGTCTGCCTCTGCCTCCCAGCCGTTCATTTCAGCAAATTCTCCTTCCAATTCGCTGGCCCTGATTCCATCCTCCTCTGTAAAGTCTTCCTTCGCATAGATGGCATCCTTTTCTTTCATGATGCTGAATAGGCGTTCATTTCCCATGATTACAGTGTCCAGAACCAGGTATTCATTATATTGGAAATGATCCTGCTTCAGGAAAGAGAGGCGCTGTCCGGGAGTAACGATGATCTCTCCCTTGGATGGTTCTAGTTCTCCAGTGAGAATCTTCAAGAATGTAGATTTGCCAGCGCCGTTGGCGCCAATGAGACCATAGCAGTTACCCTCTGTAAATTTAATGTTTACATCCTCAAAAAGTGCCTTTTTTCCAAGGCGAAGTGTGACGTTGCTTGCCTGAATCATTTTTACCTCATTTCTGCGCCATCATGGCGCGCGCTCTTTCTTATAATGTTTTAATTACTATTTTACAGAAATAAACACATTTTGCAAGAAATATTTTGACACTGAGGTGACAAATATAGTAGAATAGAAATAGTTAGCCTTTGTCCCCGGCTGTATTGGGGATGATACTATCTGGAATCCCGTTCATGCTTATTTCACGGGAAAGCACATTAGATTATGTAGTTTAGACAGAATTGATTTTGACTTGAAGCTTAAGCGGCCAAAGACCCAATGACATGTGAGATGAATTGGATATTGGCTTCTTAAGCATAATTTAGGGGGATAATATGACGAAAGAGAAGCATCCATTTGATTATCATGTGGGAAATACACTGTCTTTCGGTGTGACAAGAGTACCGGGGGGCGTGCAGTTTGCAGTGTATTTGCCAGATCAAAAGAAATGCTTATTAAAGTTGTATAGGAAAGGTGGAGAACATCCAGAGCATGTTCTGGAACTGACAAGTAGATTTAAGAAGGGAAGCGCTTATTTCGTAACGGTGGCGAAGTCGGAGGATTGCCGGGACTGTCGCAGCGCGGAGGACATTTTGACCCAGGACTACGAATATCTTTATGAGGCGGAGGGAAGGGAGTTTGTGGACCCCTACGCGGACTATGTCACTGGCAGGGATGGCTGGGGAAGGCGCAGTGAGTCGAAACCCCAGCGGGGGGGCATTTCCATTCGGGATTTTGACTGGGAGGAAGATGCGCCTTTGCAGATTCCATATGCGGACTTGATTTTGTACCAGATTCATGTCAGGGGATATACGAAGCATGCCTCCTCAAAAGTGAAGCATAAGGGAACTTTTGAGGGGCTGCGCCAGAAGATTCCCTATCTAGAGGATCTGGGGATTAACGGGGTATTGCTTCTTCCGGTGTACGAGTTTGACGAGATGACCGGGGAGGAGGGGCGACAGGGGGAGCCCAAGGTGAATTACTGGGGATACGGAACGAGGAACACGTACTATTTTGCCCCCAAGGCATCCTACTCTGGCACGGAGGAGGGTCCGGCCCAGGAGTTCCGCCGCATGGTGAAGGCGTTCCATCAGGCAGGGATAGAAGTATTGCTGGATATTTACTTTTCTCAGGGGACGAATTTATTTCTGATGATAGATTGCCTGAGGAACTGGGTGCTGGATTATCATGTGGATGGGTTTCGGGTGAATCAGGAAGTGATGCCCTCCCTGACGCTGGTGTCCGACCCTATTTTGTCCGGCGTGAAGATCTTGGGCAATTATTGGGATATGAATACGCTTCGGGGTGCCATGCTGCCAGATCAGAAGGAGGATTTGGCTGAGTATAACGAGGGCTTCATGAATGATGCCAGGAAGTTTTTGAAAAGTGACGAGGGCATGGTTCCCAAGGTGGCAAATTATTTTTCCCGAAATTCTGACGAGCATGCCTACATTAATTTTATGACCCATGTAAATGGCTTTACCATGATGGACCTGGTGTCTTACGATATCAAGCACAATGAGCCGAATGGGGAGATGAATCGGGATGGCACGGAGTTCAATTACAGCTGGAACTGCGGCGTGGAGGGGAAGACTCGGAAAAAGGCGATTTTGGACCGAAGGATGATTCAGATTCGCAATGCCTTCCTGATGCTGCTGACCAGTCAGGGTACGCCGATGATTCTTGGAGGGGATGAATTGGGCAATACCCAGCTGGGTAACAATAATGCCTATTGCCAGGACAATGGAACTACGTGGATTCATTGGAATGCCACTAAGATGGGAGAGCAGATTCACGAATTTGTGAGAAAGATGATTCGCTTTCGGAAAACCTTTCCCGTACTTCACCAGAGGGAGCCAATTCGCCAGATGGATACCCTTTCCTGCGGAATGCCTGACCTGTCCATCCATGGAGTACAGGCATGGCGGCCGGACTTTTCAAATTACAGCCGTATGCTGGCCATGCTTTATTATGGGGATTACGTGGACCGGAAATATGGCAGGAGCGTCTATGTGATTTACAACATGTATTGGGAGGCCAAGTCGTTTGACTTGCCCAATCTTCCTAAGGGACGCACCTGGAAAGTGATGATTGACTCCTATGACAACCTCTTTGACGAGGAATTGCTCTACGAAAGGCGAAAGCCTGTGAAAAAGGGGAGAGGCAGGAAGGCTGATTTGCAGAAAAAGACGGTGGTTGCTCCCCGGAGCGTGGTAGTATTCGTGGAAATTTGAATGTATGTAGGCTGCAGACGCAGCCTTTCCTTTCCCATAGAGTTTGGGAAAGAGATACGTTTAATCATAGATGGGATGCAACGAAGCGCCATCCCTCAATTCAGATCGGATAGTGCCATCCCTTCTTATAGGTGATGGTTTTCTACGATTTCTGTGTAGAGATCCAGGGTACATACCTTGGAAGGATCATAGTGTGAGCAGTTTTTGCAAGATACATTTTCAGAAGTAGCGTTTGTCGCCCTGTTAGAACTGTTCGTGCTATTCGTGCTCTTGTTGCTTCCGGTCTTGTTGGAACCGCAGTCGCTGGCGCTTCCTGTCGTCTTAGACGTGGCGCTGTAGTTTGACTCGTTGCTGCACCCGCATTTGTCGCAGGGACAGAATTTCGTACAGCGCTCTGCTACCTCGCGAAAGGTTTTTGCGTCTTTTTTCATAGTTGCCTCCGTTCTGCACGTCATGTGCGATTTGATAGTTTCTATGCTGAAGACAGAGTATTTCGCCTGGCATGGATTGAGAGGATGTCATTCTCATGCCAGATGCTCTGTCGTAATGGTAGTATGCACAGAAAGAGAGATTTTATGATTTTAATTAGAATTTTTGATATAAAAGAGACCATGGCCTGGCTCCTGATCAAAGATGGCTTTGACAGATTGCTGCTGGAGGAGGCTCATGTGATGACTTTTGCCAAACTGTCTATGGGGGGACGCCGGAATCTGGAATGGTATGACGGGGAGGAGCGGGAGCGGCATCCTGACATGCCGGAGCATATATACTGGAAGGAGGCTAAGCCCATTCTCTTTTCCTATATTAAGGGGAAGAAGACTCCGAGCCAGTTTCAGATCTCTCTGAGGCTTACCAGAGAGGAGGCGGTGAGGAGGCTGGGAGAGCGGATGGCGGGGCAGGATGTGGATTTTTTGCTGCATTTCAGATTTGAGAAGGGAAATCTCTCTGCAGTGACTGGGTGCAGTTATCATGCCTTTACCATGGATAAGCAGGCAGAGTTTGCATGGGATGGGGTTGCCCAGGAAATGCTTCGGGAACTGCAGATTGGATTTGAGGCAGTTTCTTAGGCCGGGGGAATGGAACTTTAGGGCTTTGCGGCTGGGCGTTGCTTGCCGCAAGCCAGTACTAGTGTAAAAAGCGACGTAGAAATGAGGAAATAATCGATGTTGAGTACGTTGGGAAAACAGATCAGGGGGTATTGGAAGGATTCCATCTTGACCCCGGTGTTTATGATTTTGGAAGTATTGTTTGAGATGCTGATTCCCCTTTTGATGGGCTCCATCATAGATGATGGAATCAGGAAGGGGGATATGAATCACATTTATCTCGTGGGCAGCGTGATGGTCGTGGCCGCCGGACTGGGGCTTTTTGCGGGCATTATGGGTGGAAAGTACGGTGCTAGCGCAGCCACCGGGTTTGCCAAAAATCTTCGGCAAGCCATGTTTGAGAATATCCAGACTTTCAGTTTTTCTAATATTGATAAATTCAGCACTTCCGGCCTGGTGACCAGGATGACCACGGATGTGACGAATCTGCAGAATGCCTATCAGATGATCTTGCGTATGTGCATGCGGGCGCCGGCGAGCCTTTTGTGCGCTATGGCCATGGCCTTTTACGTCAACGCCCGCATTGCGAGCATTTTCCTGATTGCCGTGCTGGCGCTGGGAGGGGTTCTCTTTGTTCTTATTAGAATTACTATGAAATATTTTAATCAGGTCTTTAAGAAATATGATAAGTTAAATGAGAGCGTGCAGGAGAATGTCTCTGCCATCCGGGTGGTGAAGGCTTATGCCAGGGAAGAGCATGAGAAGGAGAAGTTTTCTGCTGCCAGCGAGAATATTTATCGCATGTTTGTGAAGGCGGAGAGGCTGGTGGCATTAAATAGTCCCATTATGCAGTTTACTGTCTATGCCTGCATCCTGCTTATCAGCTGGGTGGCCGCCAATATGATTGTGGGTGGCAGCCTTTCTACTGGAGATCTGACCCAGCTGCTGTCTTACTGCATGAATATTTTAATGAGCTTGATGATGCTTTCCATGATTTTTGTCATGGTTACCCTGAGCATTGCCAGCGGAGAGCGTGTGGCTGAGGTATTGGAGGAGAAGGCAGATATCGTAAATCCGGAGAGACCTGTGATGGAGGTGTCAGATGGGGAAGTTGTGTTTGAACATGTAAATTTCTCTTATAAGAAGGATGCGGAGGATATGGTGCTAAGGGATATCTGCCTTACCGTTCGCAGCGGGGAAACTATTGGCATCCTGGGAGGGACTGGAAGCGCCAAATCCAGTCTGGTGAATCTAATCAGCCGCCTTTACGACGTGACGGAGGGGAACGTCCGTGTGGGGGGCGTTGATGTGCGGGAGTATGATTTGGAGGTGTTGAGGAATCAAGTATCGGTGGTACTCCAGAAAAATGTGCTTTTTTCTGGCACGATTCTGGAAAATCTCCGCTGGGGCAATCCCGATGCTGACCAAGAGGAATGTATCCGTGCCTGCAGACTTGCCTGCGCAGACGAATTTATTCAGAAAATGCCCAAGGGATATGACACCTATATCGAGCAGGGCGGGAGCAATGTGTCCGGTGGTCAGAAGCAGAGGATCTGCATCGCCAGGGCGTTGCTCAAAAAGCCGAAGATACTCATACTGGATGATTCCACCAGCGCAGTGGATACTGCCACGGACGGCAAGATCCGAAAGGCATTCCGGGAGGAGATTCCGGGAACGACGAAGTTTATCATCGCCCAGAGGATATCCAGCATTCAGGATTGCGACAGAATCATTGTGATGGAGGAGGGCAGGGTGGATGGATTTGGCACCCACCAGGAATTATTGGAGAAGAATGAGATTTACAGGGATGTATATGATTCGCAGATGAGTGGCGGCGGGGATTTTGACGAGCCGGGAGAGGAGGAATAGAAGATGCCGGGACCGGGAAGAAGAGGGCCTGCGGGGCCGAAACCGAAGATTAAGAATCCAGGTAAGTTGTTTATGAGGCTGATGCGGTACGTGATGCGCTATTATGGGCTCCACTGTGCCGTGGTGCTAGGGTGCATCATCGTGACTGTCCTGTCCAGCGTGCAGGGAACAATGTTTACCCAGTCGCTGATTGATGATTATATCGAGCCGCTGCTTTTGATGGAGAAGCCAGATTTTGGACCGCTTTTGGAAAGGATTTTCCGGGTGGCGGCATTTTATGGAGTGGGTGTTGTTGCAGCCTATGTCCAGAGCAGGGTGATGGTGAATGTGACCCAGGGGACGCTGCTGCATTTGCGGGAGGAGATGTTTCACAAGATGGAATCTCTGCCGATCAAATATTTTGATACCCATTCCCACGGGGATATTATGTCCATGTATACCAACGATATCGATACCCTGCGCCAGATGATCAGCCAGAGCATTCCCCAGGGAATCAGCAGTTTGATTACGGTGGTCAGCGTGCTGGTTTGCATGATCGTGCTGAGCGTTCCCCTCACGGCACTTACGCTGGTAATGGTGGGAATTACCATGTTGCTTACCAAGAAGCTGGCGGGGCTGAGCAGTTCTTATTTCGTGGCTCAGCAGAGGGATATCGGGGATTTGAATGGCTATATTGAGGAGATGGTTAGCGGTCAGAAGGTTGTAAAGGTATTCTGCCATGAAGAGAAGAATGTGGAGGACTTCCGGGAGAAGAATGACAGGCTCTTCGAGAGTGCCAACGCCGCCAATAAGTTTGCCAATATGATGGGACCTGTAAATGCCCAGGTGGGAAATATCAGTTATGTGTTCTGCGCCATTGCGGGGGGGATTCTGGCCTTAAATGGGGTGTTTGGCTTTACCGTGGGGAAGCTGGTGAGCTTTATGATGTTTAACAGGACGGTCAATATGCCCATCAGCCAGATCAGCCAGCAGCTCAATGCCATTGTCATGGCTATGGCGGGGGCGGAGAGAATCTTTGCCTTGGTTGACGAGGAGCCGGAGGTAGACGATGGATATGTGGAATTGGTGAATGCAAGGAGAAATGACAGGGGCGAGTTGGAAGAGTGCGGGGAGCGAACCGGGCTTTGGGCCTGGAAGCATTTCCACAGGGAGGATGGGACTACCACCTACCGCCAACTGATGGGGGATGTGGTGTTTGACCATGTGGATTTTGGATACAATGATGAGAAGATTGTGCTTCATGATATTGAGTTGTTTGCCAATTCCGGGCAGAAGATTGCTTTCGTGGGGGCTACCGGGGCAGGCAAGACGACGATTACCAATCTGATTAATCGCTTTTATGATATTCAGGATGGAAAGATTCGCTATGACGATATTAATGTGAATAAGATCAAGAAGAAGGATTTGCGCCTGTCCCTGGGAGTGGTGCTCCAGGATACCCATCTCTTTACGGGGACGGTGGAGGAAAATATCCGGTATGGAAAATTGGATGCCACCCGGGAGGAAGTGGTGGAGGCAGCGAAGCTTGCCAATGCCCACGGATTTATCCGGCGGCTGCCGGAGGGGTATGATACCATGCTCACCGGGGATGGCGGCAACCTGAGCCAGGGGCAGCGGCAGCTTCTGGCCATTGCCAGAGCCGCCATCGCAAATCCCCCGGCGCTGATTCTGGACGAGGCCACCAGTTCCATTGATACCAGGACGGAGAGGCTGGTGCAGCAGGGAATGGATCGTCTGATGAAGGGCAGGACCACTTTTGTCATCGCCCACCGGCTGTCCACGGTGCGCAACAGTGACTGCATTATGGTGTTGGAGGATGGACGAATTATTGAGCGGGGCACCCACGAGGAACTTATTGAAAGGCAGGGCAAATACTACCAACTGTATACCGGCAAGGTGGCAAATGATTTGGCGGGGTAGAATAGTGGTTACTATTCACAGCCATTCATTCCTTCATGCGATAGACCCGCTGCCTAGCGGCATCGTGTCTACACTCCGTTTCGGTCCGTGCTGAACAGACATCCACTGGATGTCTAGCACCTTATGATGGAATGAACAGCTTCCACAGCTGATTTCCGAATAAATATCAGAATCTTATGTGCAAGCACAACGATTCTGCAATTATCGGAAATCAACTGTGAATAGTAACAAAATAGTTACATTTTTTAAAAATACTACTTTTAATATTTGAAAACTTGCGTTATAATAAATATCATATATGAGTTGGGGGAGGAGATGCTGGAAGGAGGATTTGAAGATGTTGCTTAATACGTACGAAAAGGTGACGAAGTTATTTGAGGAGGGGAAAGGCTATCGCAGTGCCGCGCAGCTCAAGGATGCTAGAGTGACGACGGTGCAGATCAAGGAACTGGTGCAGAAGGGGATTCTCGAGAGGATTTCCCACGGCCATTATTGGCTGATTGATGAGGAGAATGGGAAGCCGGAAAATTATGAGATGATTGAGATCGGGAAGGTGAATCCCAGGGCGGTAATCTGTGCGGACAGCGCCTGTTATTTTCATGGGCTGATTAAAGAGAAGCCGAAGAGGCTTTCTGTGGCTACGCTGAAGACGGACCGCTCCAAGATGCAGATGAATTTTCCTATTACCCGACACTATTATTCAGATTTGGCATTCGAGCAGGATTTGCAGGAGGTGGAGACGGAGTATGGCTCCTTTCGCATCTATACCTTGGAGCGCAGTGTCTGTGATGCCATTCGGTTCAGGGAGGATATCGGGAAGCAGGAAGTGGAAACGATTGTGAAAAAATTCATGATGCGGGATAACAAGCAGATGGAAAGGCTGCTTGCCTACGCAGATGCCATGCGGGTAGGAAAGATTGTGCGGAATACGCTGGAAGAGGGAGAAGCCAAAAAGTAACGCTGATAGAAAGGGAGTGCGATATGAGCGAAGTATATGACAAATTAATGGGTTGCTATGAGGATTTCAAGAAGAAGATTGATTTTAAGCCGGAGGTGGCCTTGGTGCTGGGGTCCGGTCTTGGCGATTTTGCCAATGGCATTCAGGTGGAGGCCGAGCTTGATTACAGGGAGATCAAAGGCTTTCCCATCTCTACCGTGGCGGGACATGAGGGAAAATACATCTTTGGCTATCTGGGCGAGGTTCCCGTAGTGTGCATGAAAGGAAGGGTGCACTATTATGAGGGGTATGCTATCAGCGATGTTGTGCTTCCCATACGCCTGATGAAACTGATGGGAGCAGAGGTGCTATTTCTCACCAATGCTTCCGGAGGCATTAACGGGGGCTTCCATGCGGGAGACTTTATGATGATTACGGACCAGATTGCCAATTTCGTGCCCTCTCCTCTGATTGGGCCGAATATGGAGGAACTGGGGCCCAGATTCCCAGATATGAGCAATATCTATGACAGGGATTTGCAGCAGGTGCTGCGCAGGACGGCAGTGCTGGAGGACATCCCCTTGAAGGAGGGCGTTTACATTCAGCTTACCGGGCCTAATTATGAATCTCCCGCAGAGATTCGCATGTGCCGTAACATGGGAGCAGATGCGGTGGGAATGAGCACCGCCTGCGAGGCCATAGCGGCCAACCATATGGGCATGAGGATTTGCGGCATCTCATGCATCGCCAACCTAGCCAGCGGCATTTCTCCTAATCCACTGACCCACAAGGAGGTACAGGAGACGGCAGATCGAGTTGCCCCGCTGTTTAAGAAACTGGTGGCAAAGTCTATCCAGAATATTCATGAAATATTGTAATGCGTCATGATGCGTTGCTGCGCATTGCAATCATGATGCGCAGTCATAGAGAAGAAAGATGCTGTCTCGTCAAGTTTGCTTGTCAGGGGCAGTTCTTTCTTTCCATGAAATGTTGAGAGGATTTGAAAGAGAATGCCTATGTATGAAAGGAGAGATGTACTGTGAGGATTAGGATATATAACGCAAGAGTCCTTGCCATGGAGGAAGGGCGGGATATTTTTGACGGGGAGATTCAGGTGGAAGACGGAAAGATTGCTTATGTGGGAGAGGGGCAGAAGGATGCGCCCGGACCATGGGACCGGGAGATTGATGCCGGGGGCAACGTGGTGATGCCCGGATTTAAGAATGCCCATGCCCACACTGCCATGACTTTCCTGCGCTCCTATGCAGATGATCTGCCCTTGCAGGAGTGGCTTTTTGACAGGGTATTTCCCATGGAGGACAAGCTCACCTCGGAGGATGTGTACTGGTGCACGGTCCTTGGAAATATGGAATACCTTACCAGCGGGATCACTGCCAGTTTTGATATGTATAAGAAGATTGAAGATGGGGCCAGGGCATCGGCAGATACCGGGTTCCGCACCGTGCTCTGCGGCAGCATCAATAATTTTGGCGGCACCGTGGAGGATATGGAGCAGGAGTATCTTAAGTTCAATGATTTTCATCCGCTGATTTCCTACCAGTTGGGCTTCCATGCGGAATATACCACCGGGAGGGAGATCCTGGAGGGGATGGCGGCTCTGGGGCAGAAGTACCGGGCTCCGGTGTACACCCATAATTCCGAGACGGAAAATGAGGTGGCGGGCTGCGTGGAGCGCTATGGGAAAACCCCTACCGCGCTGCTGGACGAACTGGGCATGTTTGCCTATGGTGGCGGCGGCTTCCACTGCGTGCATATGACGGAGGAAGATTTGAAGATTTGCAAGGAAAAGGGCGTGTGGGTAGTGACCAATCCCTCCTCGAACCTGAAGCTTGCCAGCGGAATTGCTCCCGTCAGGAAGATGATGGATATGGGCATCGGCCTTGCCATCGGCACGGACGGAGCGGCCAGCAATAACTGCCTGGACATGTTCCGGGAGATGTTCCTGGTGACGGGTCTGCAGAAGGCATCAGAAAAGGATGCGGCCGTAGTGGATGCCATGGATGTGTTGCGGATGGCCACGGCGGGGGGGGCAAGAGCCATGGGACTTATGGATTGCGATACGCTGTCTGTAGGGAAAAAGGCTGATCTGATCATGATTGATTTGCAGCAGCCCAATATGCAGCCTTTGAACAATATTGCGAAAAATATTGTGTACAGCGGCAGCAAGCAGAATGTGAAGATGACCATGATTGACGGGAAGATCCTGTATGAGGATGGGAGATTTCACATTGGCGTGGAGGCGGAGGAGGTATACCGCAGGGCCAATGAAAGTATTGTCCGCATGAAGGCGGAGTGAGGATTGGCTCCGGAGTGGCGTGATGAGAGAGGATGAACGCTTATTTTGTTGTCTCCCTTCGCATCAGGATGGGGGTGATCTTCTTGTGGATTACCCCATCTTGCGGTTTTGGGCGGCGTTTCTTGCGTTCGTTCATCTGCTCCACCAAAAGAGCCACTGCCTCAAATGCGATTTTGTCTATCTGCTGTCCAACGGTACTGATGGGAATGATGGCTTCCTCCGCAATGGGGGAGTCATCAAATCCTACAATACGATATTCATCCGGCAGCGTTCCATATTTTCGGAAAATCATGTTAAGCATGATATTGGCATGAGTATCATTTGCCATAAAAAGTCCTTTGTTCCTGTCAGGATATTTGATATTAATGTAATCAAAAGTTTCCCGCATGCACTCTAGGGTTTCCTGATAGGAGTTTCCCAAATTCTGCAAAATGAGTTCATGTTCCATATGGCATTCCCTGCAAATATCCTGAAAGCCTGAAATCCGTCCATAGGAGGGGGTGGATTTGGGAACGTCAGAATTGACATGCAGCAGAACATCGCAGTTGCTTTTTGCCAAAAGGCTTGTGGCTTGCACGGCACCCATATAGTTGTCTGTATTTACGCTGTTCACATATTTGTCCTCCCGCTCAATAGTGACGATGGGGATATTGCTGGCTGCCAGTTCCTGTGATGGGATGGCATGGCTTAAGATAATCATGCCCTCGATTTTGTATGCCAGCAGTTCCTGAATGTATTTCCGCTCTGCTTCCACGTTGTCCGTACTGACGAAAACTAAAAATTTATAGCCGAATGTCTCATAGGTCTTCAAAATCTGGTTTAGCATTTCTGCATAATAATGGAGAAAGAGGTTTGGGATGATTACGCCAATAAACTCGCTCTTCCCATTGGCAAGTACCTTTGCCAGTTTATTTTCCTGATAATCCAAATCCACAAGGGCCTGGGCGATGATTTCCTGATTTTTTATTGTCAGGGAGTCCGGGTGGTTAAAATATCTAGATATGGTTGTTTTAGAGAAATTGGTATATTTTGCAATGTCATCAAATGTTACTTTTTTCTTGCTCATCGGGCAGCTACCTCCGTGTTCGTTTTGCGGGGCGGCGTTTCGCTATCAGAAGTTCTATCCCCGCCATAATAGATAGTATAGCAAGGTTTCACGGTAAAATCAATGAAAAAATAACCGGTTATTAGTAGGTGTATGCACTTGCGTGAAGTTTTAGATTGCGTGCAGGGAAAGAAAGGAGATAAGGATGAGAAGATTACCTTTTGCCATGCTGGTTTCCATGCTGCTTGCGGGCTTGCTGACGGGCTGCCAGGGGAAGAAGCCGGATCCGGGCGATATTGCCGGCTATGATGAGGGAGAACAATATCTTTCTATCTGGGTGCATTCCATTGAGGATACTGACGAGGGAAGATGCTATCGGAAGTCCGTGGAGGCATTCAATGAGAAGTATAATGGCACATATTTTGCGGATATTGAGTTTATCCCGAGGAATGACAGCGGCGGCGGCTACTCTGACAAGATTAACGCATCCGTCATGTCCGGGGATTTGCCGGATGTGCTGACCGTGGATGGCCCGAACATTGCGGCATATGCATCCAATGGGATTATCCAGCCCCTGGCAGAGCTGACGGAGGAGGAAAAGGGCATTTATCTGGAATCCATCATTGAGCAGGGAACCTATCAAGAAAAATTGTATGCTCTAGGCGCAATGGAATCCAGCGTGGGATTGTATTACAACAAAGATATTTTGAAGGAAGCCGGCGTGGAAATCCCGGATGCAGACCATCCTTGGACGTATTCTAAGTTCCTTGGCGTTCTGGAAAAGGTTAAGCCCGTGGTGGAAAAAAGGAAGGGTTATGCGCTGGATATGACATTTCCGGTAGGGGAGTCCACGATTTACTACTACGCACCGTTTTTCTGGGCAAATGGAGGAGATCTGGTGGACGACTCCGGATTGAACGTGGATCGTGTCTTCAATGCGAAAGAAAATGTGGAGACAATCGGATATTTTAAGAAACTATTAGAGAAAGGCTATATGTCAAAGGTGCCGGTGGAGAATCTTTTTGAGAGCGGGAGGGCGGCCTTCAAGTTTGACGGGGCATGGGAGGTCAATACCGTCTATAACAGCTATCCCGAATTGAACTTGGGCGTTGCGCCATATGTGGTAGGAGATCAATGGGACGGGGGTCGGTATACTCCTACGGGTTCCTGGGCATATGCGGCATCTGCCAAGACGGAGAATATCAAGGGTGCCACGGAACTGGTAAAATGGATGAGCGGCGTGGAGAGCGGAACCATGCTCTGGGAGGAGGCGAAATGCTTCCCATCTACATATCGGGCATTTGAATCCATTGATATTTTCCAGAAGGATGAGAATTACCGGGCGCTGTATAGTCAGCTGAGCGACTATGGGCATCCAAGGCCGAAAACTCCCGTATATCCCCAAGTAAGCACATCATTTCAGCAGGTTATGGAAAACTGCGTGCTGACGGGAGAAGACCCAGAAAAAGAATTAGATAAGGCGATAGAAAAGATTAACGCCAAGTTAAAGCGTTATAAGAAGGGTTAATTTATTCGATACGATTTGACAGCGAGCATTGTATTTATCTGCTGCTTGTTGCAGGCTCGCTAAGTGAATGAAAGCCAAGGCGAATGAGATTCGCCTTGCAGAAATGGAGTAAATGATGAGGAAAAAATCGCAATCTCTTTTGGGCATGGCGTTTTTTGGACCGGCGCTAGTGCTGCTTACCATATTTTTGTTCCTGCCCATGATACTTACCCTGATATTCAGTTTTACGGATTTCTTTGCCCTGAATCCAAGTCTGACCCACTTCGTGGGGCTGGATAACTTCCTTCAGATCTTTCAGGACGAGGAATTCAGGAAAGCGTTTATCAATACGGTATGCTTTGTTATTATTATTGTGCCGCTGCAGGGACTTGGCTCGCTGGGGCTTGCCCTGCTGATCAATAAGGTGACGCACTGCAAGAAATATTTCAAGGTGGCTTTTTTCCTGCCGGTGGTCATGTCTCTGGCAGTGGTATCCACTTTATGGATGCAGATTTACAGCCCGGAGGGAATTATTAATTCTATTTTGGAAAATCTGGGCATTTCGGCACAGCCCTTTATCAACAGTTCCTCCCAGGCGCTGCCTTCCATTGCCATCATGAGCGCATGGCAGGGCGTGGGGTATCAGATGATTATATTCTTAGGCGGCTTGCAGGCCATTAATCCGGCACTCTATGAGGCGGCGGACATGGATCATGCCACGCCATGGCAGAAGTTCAAGGATATTACCTTGCCGGAGCTGAAGCCGCTGTGCATTTTCGTGTTTATCACGATCACGATCGGTGCTTTCCGCATGCTGGTACAGCCTATGGTTATGACGGGCGGCGGGCCGTCCCATTCTACCTACACGATGGTTTATGATATTTATGAGACTGGCACGGTCAACTGGGAAATCGGTCTGGCATCCACGATGGCGATTGTATTTGCCATATTCGTGATGATACTTACCGTGATTCAGACCATTGCCACCAGAGATAAGGAGGGAAAAGATGTTGACAAGAAAGCAGAAAAGAAGTAATTGGATTTTAGTTGTGATTATGATTGCGGCATCCCTGTTTTTCCTGTTTCCGGTGATCTGGATGCTGGCAAATTCCTTTAAGCCGGATGCCGCAATTACAAAAGATATGAATTCATTTGCGGCCTTTGTCCCGCCGGCTCTGAATGGAAGTTTCTTCGACAATTATGTGAAGATACTGACGGATACTTCTTTCGTGAGGTATATGCTGAATACGCTGTTCTATGCGGCGGTGCTGATTGTGCTTGGGGTGATAGTGAACGGCCTTGCCGGGTATGCCCTGGCAAAGATCAAGTTTCCCTTCCGGGAGCGCTGGCTGATGATTATCATGCTGCTGATGATCGTACCCATGGAAACCATTATCACGATTCATTTTTTGTTCATTGCCAAGCTGGGATTGCTGAATACGGTGATTGGATATATCCTTCCGATGATTGTCAATCCATTTAATATCTTTTTGTTCAGGCAGGTATTCGTAAGCCTTCCGGATGATGTATACGAGGCGGCGCAGCTTGACCGCTGCAGTCCGATCAAGTATTTCTTTACCATGGTGCTGCCCATGTCAAAGAGCGTGGTTGCCACGGTGAGCGTGTTCACGTTCTTGAATGTTTGGAATGATTATCTGTGGCCGTCGCTGGTATTTACATCAGGGGATTTGCTTACGGCCCAGATTGGCCTGAATGCGATTACGTCAAACGATAATACCACCATGGGGCAGAAACTGGCAGTGATTACTTTGATTACCGTACCAGTGATTATTATTTATTCGCTATTTTCAAAGCAGATTGTAGAAGGCGTTGTATCCACAGGTTCAAAGGAGGGCTAAGGCTATGAGTTTTATTGAATTAAAGAATGTATGCAAGAAATATGACAAGACGGATAAAAATGCAGTGACGGATTTCAATCTGGCCATTGAGGAAAAGGAGTTTATCGCCTTTGTGGGACCATCTGGATGTGGAAAATCCACGACCCTCCGAATGATTGCCGGGTTTGAGGAAATCAGCAGCGGGGAGTTGTTCATTGCCGGGAAGAAGATGAATGAGGTGGCTCCGATGGACCGGGGGATTTCCATGGTGTTTCAGAATTACGCGCTGTATCCCCATATGACCGTGGAGAAAAATATTTCCTACGGGCTGAAAAATATGAAGGTGCCAGCGAATGAAATCAAGAAAAAGGTAGATTGGGCAGTGAAGATTTTGGGCTTGGAGGAATACCGCCACAGGAAGCCTAAGAATCTGTCTGGCGGGCAGAGGCAGAGAGTTGCCCTTGGGCGTGCCATCGTGAAGAACCAGAAGGTATTCCTGATGGATGAGCCCCTGTCCAATCTGGATGCCAAGCTTCGGGTTAGCATGAGAAATGAGATTAGCAAGTTGCACCGTGAACTGGGCAGTACGACCATTTATGTAACCCATGACCAGGTGGAGGCCATGACGATGGCGGATCGGATCGTCATCATGCGGGATGGCATCGTCCAGCAGACTGGGGAGCCCATGGAATTGTATGAGCATCCCTGCAATAAGTTTGTGGCAGGCTTTATCGGCTCGCCCCAGATGAATTTCTACAATGTCTGCGTGGAAAGGGATGGCATTGCTTTTTCTGATGGAAAGCGTGTGAAATTGCCGGATACGATGATGGAGAGGCTGAGGGGGCGTCAACAGGTGATTATGGGCATCCGGGGGGAGGACATTAAATTTGACGGACAAAATCTGGATGTTTATAGTGATACAAGGCAGCGTGCAGTTATTGACAATACGGAGATTATGGGAAATGAGAATAATTTGTATTTTGAGTTTGGCGGGATTTCGTCCGTGGCAAGGGTCTCAAAATATGAGGTGAGCAAGATTGGCGATTCTGTAGAATTTGTGATGATGCCCCATAAGATGCATTTCTTTGATCCGGAAACGGAGGAAGCAATCGGCTGAAGCTGAAGTATATAAAGCATTTTTATGATAATAAATTACAAGGAATAGGGCGTGTGGCAAAAGGAGGCTTGGGATGACTGATTTGGCAAGAGCAGCGAATTATCAGGAGGAGAACCGCATAGGCAGGAGTGAGAAGCCTGTATTTCATGTGACTCCGCCAGTAGGGTGGCTGAACGACCCCAATGGATTCTCCATCTTCCAGGGAAAGATTCATTTGTTTTACCAGTATCATCCGTTTAGCGATGCTTGGGGGCCAATGCATTGGGGACACTGCGTCTCAGAGGATTTTGTGAAATGGGAGGAACTTCCCCCGGCCCTGGCGCCGGATGCAGACTATGATGCCGCCGGATGTTTTTCCGGCAGCGCCATTGAGACGGAAGACGGGCATGTGCTGATTTATACCGGGGTGATGGAAAGGGAGAGGGAAGATGGAACGAAAGAGGTGGTTCAGCAGCAGTGCCTGGCAGTAGGAGATGGAGTCCGCTACGAAAAGGCAAATGGGAATCCGATTGTTTCGGCCAGGCAGCTCCCCGATGGCTTTTCCACGGAAGATTTCAGAGACCCGAAAGTTTGGCGGGAAGGGGAAATGTATTATCTGGCGGCGGGCAATATGGATGAGATGCAGAATGGCCAGGTGGTCCTGTTTGCGTCAGAGGATTTGAGGAAATGGCGCTATATCTCTGTGCTGGCAGATAACCAGGGGAAATATGGGAGAATGTGGGAGTGTCCGGACTTTTTTCCACTGGGCCAGGAACATGTCCTAATCGTTTCTCCTCAGGATATGCAGGCAGACGGGAGGGAATTTCACAATGGGAATCAGGCAATCGCCCTCATCGGAGAGTATGACAGGCAAAACTTCCGTTTGCGGGAAGAACAGGTGATTTCTCTTGATTACGGCACGGATTTTTATGCGCCCCAGACGCTGGAGGCAGAGGACGGACGGCGGATGATGGTTGCGTGGATGCAGTCCTGGGATATGGATATTAAGCCGGCGGGGCAGAAATGGAATGGGATGATGACCATTCCCAGAGAACTGGAACTGCGGGATCATGTGCTGTATCAGCATCCGGCGAGGGAACTGGAGGCATACCGGACAGAGCCAGTGTCGTATGCTGACAGGAAGATATCTGGAGAGTGCCAGATACCGGGCATCCGGGGGCGGGTGCTGGACTTGACGATAGAACTGCATGGGGGAGACTATCGGGAGTTTATTCTTTCCTTTGCGGCAAACGAGAAATATCACACCTGTTTTCGTTATGTCCCTGCTGCCCAGACCATTGAATTTGACAGGACATTTTCCGGGATGGTAAGGGATGTCGTATGCCAGAGAAGCATGAAAATTAAGAAGGCGGGGGAAAACTTGAAACTACGTCTTATATTAGACAGGTTTTCTGTGGAACTGTTTGTAAATGATGGGGAGCAGACTTTTACTTCTACCTTTTACACGCCCCTTGATGCACAGGATATCGTGTTTGGGTGTGATGGGACGGCGACGGTGAATATAGAGAAGTATGCAATCTCATTAGATGGGAATTCTATTGGATGAGGAAAAGGGGGAGGATTTCTATGAAAGAGTATGACGTTGTGGCATTGGGGGAATTGCTGGTGGATTTTACAGAAAACGGTGCGAGCGATCAGGCGAACCCAGTATTTGAGGCGAATCCGGGAGGCGCGCCCTGCAATGTCCTGTCCATGCTGCAAAAACTTGGAAATCGGACAGCGTTTATCGGAAAGGTGGGAAAGGATTCTTTTGGGGATATGCTGCGGGATGTGGTGGCAGAGCAGGGAATTGATACGCAGAACCTGATGGCGGATGAGGAAGTGCCCACGACGCTGGCATTCGTTCACACTGGGCCGGATGGGGACAGGAGTTTCTCCTTTTATCGGAATCCGGGTGCGGATATGATGCTGGCGGAGAAGGATGTGGATGCCTCCCTGCTAGAGAATGCCAGGGTCTTTCACTTTGGCAGCCTGTCCATGACGGCGCCAGGAGTGGAAGCCGCTACGAAAGTGGCATTGAAGGTGGCGAAAAGTGCCGGTGCATTGATTTCCTTTGACCCGAATCTGCGCTCGCCCCTGTGGGAAAGCCTGGATGTGGCGAGGGAAAAAATTGCATTTGGAATCAGCCAGTGCCATATTTTAAAAATTTCAGATGATGAAATTGCCTTTTTCACGGGAAGCACCGATATTGATCAGGGAGTGGCAGAGATACGGGAACGATACCATACGCCGCTGATATGCGCCACCATGGGGAAAAGGGGAAGCAGGGCTTACCGTGATGGAAAAAGAGTGGAATGCGAGCCTTTTTTGAATGAGAATACGATAGAGACTACGGGAGCCGGGGATACCTTTATGGCATGCGTGCTGCACTGGATTTTGAAATATGGTCTGGACGGACTGGATGAGCAGAAACTATATGACATGCTGGAATTTGCCAATGGGGCTTCCTCTATCGTTACGACGAGGAAGGGGGCGCTGAAGGTGATGCCGGAGGAAGATGATGTGCGGAATTTCATACAGGCGAAGAAGGGAGGGCAGACTGGGTAGATGAAATCAGTGTTGCGGGCGCTCTTGTTGCAGATTGCAGGGGGGACAATAGCGCAGTTTGACAGAGGGATAGGTATGCCAAAGACCTATCCTTTTGTATTTATTCCGGTATTGTGATATAATCAGTGCAGAGAGGTATTTATGCGATGCCATCAGAACTTCATTGTCAATATGTGTCATGCGGACAATATAAGCAAGGGCGGGCTTATGGTGTCGAGAAATCGGATTCCATTGCCTAAAAAGTATGATGCGGAAGTGAGAAGGCTGTATCGGGAGATACTATTCGAGGAGGTGGACTGATTCGATGACATGGCTTAGAGATTTATCGGTATTGTGGTCTCTGTTTCATATATTGATTATATTTATGTTATTGTACCGATCTCGGTTTGATAGGAGGAGGACAAATTTTCTTACGGGAATTACTATGGGACCGCTGATTCTGCTGAATGTGGCAGGTGTGATGGTCTTTGGGGCGGAGGTGATGGGTCAAGCTTTCATTCTGACTTGCACCCTGCCCAGCCTGGTGTTCTTCTGGTTTATTTCAAAGGATAAGAAGGGAAGTTTTTTCTTTACATTTTGCATGGCTGATACCGTTGCTTTATGGGTTATCGCTGTGACAAATGTGGCGGATTTTTATTTGGGGAATCAGCAGTACGTTGTCATGTTTCTAGGCAGGCTGGTTATGTTTCCCATGGTGGAGTGGTTTGCGGTTCGCTGTCTGAGAAAGCCTTATCTGGAACTCCAGGAATCTGTGACGTCGGGCTGGGGCATTTTTGCAGGAATGACGGCCCTTTATTATGTCTTGCTTGCCGTGGAGGCCAATTTCCCAGTGGTAATTACGGCAAGAGAGCAAGAACTTCCAAGTTTTTTTCTGATACTGGCACTGATGCCCATGACATATGCCACCATTTTTGTAGCCCTGTACAGGCAGTTGCTGCTCTATCGGAAGCGTCAGGCAGAGAGGGTTTTGCGGGCGCAAAAAAATGCGCTGGAATCCCAGCTTGACAATCAGCAGCGCATACGGAGGATGAAGCATGATATGAAGGGGCATACGGTGACTCTTTCAGGCTTGCTTGCCGCTGGGAAGCTGAAGGAGGCACAGGAATATCTGAAAAGGGTGGAGGTGGAGATGGATGCCCTGTCAGGACAGTTTTGTGTAAACTCGTATCTGAATGCGGTATTTGTCCATTATTTTCAGAAACTGGAGGAATTGGGAGCGAAGTGCACCATAGATATCCAGGTTGGGGAGGAAGAGCTGCCTTTTATGGAATTATGCCAAATTCTTTCCAATGGCCTAGAAAATGCCTGCGATGCCTTGAAAGGACTTAAGAGAGAGGAGCGGGAGGTTTCCGTGCAGATGAAGTATAGCAAGGCTTATCTTCTCATCCGAATCCGGAATCGATGCCGGGAGGGTTTGCACGTGGAGAGGGGAATGCTCCCTTCTACAGAGAAAGAGGGGCAGGATCACGGCTTTGGGCTTCTGACGGTGCAGGAGGTGGCAGGACAGTTAGATGGGGAGATGTTTTGCTATACGGAAAATGGGAATTTCGTGCTGGATGTCATGGTGTCATGCCATTCTTTTCGTTAGGCATCCATATGAAGATCGTGCATGTTCTGAGTTGGAATAGGTTTGACGTGCCTAGGAAAAGGGATAAATATGCTGCTTCTGCAGGAAGTTGACAGAAGATATCAGTTCCTGCCAGCTGCGCACTTCGATCAGGATGGTGGGAGGCTGGGTCAGGGACTGGCACCACTGGCTGAACTGCTGCCAGCAGATTGTACCGGCACCTACAGCCATGTGCAGGTCTTCCAGACCATCATTGTCATTGATGTGAATGTGCTTTGCCAAGGGCCGCATCTCTTCATACCAATTTTCTATGGGGCAGCCGGAGATTCTTGCGTGGGCGATGTCATAGCAAACCCCGAAGCGGGGATGGTCTCGAAGACGCATGGCCAATTCTGTCAGCAGGCGGGGTGACTCGTCGAACATATTTTCTATATAGACTGTCATAGAAGGGTAATCTTCTAGCAACTGGTTCCAATATTCCTCATTCCGCTCTACCCAGCCCATCTGGTAGGAGCGCAGAGGAAAATTTGCAATGTAATTCGTGTGAAAGATGACGGCCCGAAGCCCCATTCTCTGCGCGATATCCATGCACTGGCGCACCCGGTAATCGCTTGCCCTGTAAATCATGGGATCCTGGCTGTTGACGCAGATGTCTAGGAATGCGCCGTGTAGAGTATCTTTGGAAAAGTCCCGCCCGGTATTCTGATAGGTTTGGATGATGCGCTCCGTGGCAATAGGGTCGTCCAGTATCTGGGGCAAGAAGAAGTCGTTGTATTCAAATGCGGCGTCATATTGGGCAGAGAAGGCAAGAAATTGCTCTAGCTCTTCTATTTTTGGAATGCAGGATAGTTCTCTCATAATGGTTCCCCCCTATTTATCTGTTTTTTTAGCCGTTCCAGCTGTTCTGCGCTTCTCTCTGCAATATTTCCCAATATCTCCAGTTCTTCCAGAGCCGGCGCCGTCCATTTGCTTTCGGGATGGTCGGGTTCTTCTGGGATATGGATGTAATCCCTGATATCAGTGAGTTCATAAGCATCCACTGGCAGTTTCTTTCCCTTGAGGGCATATTTGCCCGAATATTTTGCTTCAATCCGGTCGCCCAATCGCTTTTTGATCTCACGGCTGATCAGTATCTGTCCTTTTGCGGCGGAACTTTCCAGCCGGGCGGCAGTATTGACCGTGTCGCCGATGGCGGTGAAATCCATGCGGGAAGGGCTGCCGATATTGCCCACCACGGCGCCCCCGCAGTGGATTCCGATGCCGAAGGCAATATCCTTGCCATATTTATTCCGGCACAGCTGTGTGAGCCAGGCGGCATTTGAGAGGATATCCCAGGCGGTGCAGACGGATTTATAGACGTAGTCTTCCTGGTCAAAGGGAGAGTTGAAGACCGCCATGGCCGCATCTCCGATAAATTTATCCAGGGTGCCGCCGTTTTTTGCCACGGCGTTGGCAATCACGGTAAGATAGTTGTTCAAGATATCCGCAATCTGCTCTGGCGGCAGGCTTTCTGACAGGGATGTAAATCCTCGGATGTCGATGAAGAGCACGGAGATATCTTTCCGGACTACGCCGATGGAGGCGGCTTCGGGGCCGTTGTTTACGATTTCGTCCACAATCTGACCATCCACATATTTCTTGAAAACTCTCTCCAATTCTTTTCTCTGGCGTTTCGATATCAGGTAGTTGAGGAAGAGATTGGAGACTGCTATCATGACAATAATCAGGATCAGCTGCAATAGCGGTATGTAAAATCCTGAATAGTTCAGCAATACGCAGAGAATGATATCCAGGAGGATGAGCAATGCGGAGTCCGTCAGGGAACGAATTTTGCTATTGTAGGATGTCACGATGAAAAATGCGGCGGAAAAGACTGCATACCAGATGGCGAGAAACCATTTTGCCGCATACCGCAGGGTATTGTTCTGCAGGAGGGCATTGATGGTCTGTGCCTGAAGCTGGGTTTCCTGTATCTGCATCCTATTGATTCCTGGAATTTGGTATTTCTCCTGGCTGTTTCCATCGGCAATCAGGACGATGCTGCCCTGAAATAGAGAGGTATTGATTTTTCCATCCAGCACGTCGGCAAAGGAATAGGATTCGTATCCCCCTGGCTCTGTGGAAAAGTTGATGCCAAAGGCGTTGGACTGGTCTACCAGGGGCTTGGTAAATTTGTTGCCCTCCCTTGCGAGATGCAGTTTGTACACTGCAATGGAATAATTGTCATACTGGCTGCCATTGTACTGTATGTCTGCATAGAAGCTGCGCACGTTGCCGTTGGGGCCGGTCTTGTTCAAGTTTACGATGCCTGCCGGGACTTCCTGCAGCAATGCGGGATAGGGCAGACTGATTTCTACGATCTTTTTTCCCCCCGCATAGCCTGGCGGGATGCTGGCGGACTCCTCCTTGTCAGGAGAAGGCGGGGTATCGGGGAATTGGGAAATATCGTTGGGGCTGGGAATCTTTTCTGGCACTGCTTCTTTTTCCTCCTCCGTCCTGACAGTGCCAGATAGACAGATGTTGCTGTATTTCCGGCAGACATCCAGGAGGGCGGCATCGCCTTGGGAATCTTTTTCGCTTTTCAGGTCCAGATTGATTCCGATGACATTGGGGGCGCCGTCTGCACTGTTCAATGCATTCAGGAGGGTGGCGAGTCTGGTCCTGGACCATGTTGCGTATTCCCCATATTTTTCTGTGGTCTTTTCATCTATGATAATCAATTTTATATCGGAACTTTCAAGGTTCTTTTTCATCAGGGACTGATAGATGCGGTCGCTGACTAGATAGTCAATATCATTTACGGGCTTGATATAGGTAAAGCCTGCCGCAATCGCTCCAAAGAGCAGAGAGCCCAGTAAAAGATATATTCTGCGCTCCCTCTTGCCTAATTCTCTGATACCTTTATTTATCATTTCGGAATACCTCGCTCCAGTCCACATGGCTCACTATGTGGATGTTTTGATTTTCCAGGACTTCGTAGAGATTGTCATAGACAGTCTTTAGTATGTACTGGATGAATGGTGTGATATCCTGCAAGGAGTTTTCGCTGTTCTCTAATGCCATATAGTACGCCTGGGACGTCTCATTGATGGTCTTGCTCAGGGTTAGCGCGCTGAAATTGTTCAATCCGGAGCGGATGAGGAAATCAGAGGTCAGCAACCTGGCAATCCTTCCATTCCCATCACAGAAGGGGTGCATATATACGAAATAAAAATGGACGATGGCAACTTTTATGTAAGGAGATTGGATATTGTCCCCATGGTAAAAGTTAAAAAACTGCTTCATGCAGTATTCTAGCAGTTCTACGTCTGGGGCGCTGTGAGTGCCCACCGTCACGGTGCCGGTGCGGAACTTGCTTCCCGAAAGCCCTGGATTGTCGCACACGCCGTCCGTGACAATCTCCCACAGGCGAACTAGGGTATCCTCGTTCCGCTTTGTCGTCAGGTTTAGGAATTTTACAGCCCGGTAGGTATTCAGAATCATCCTGTCTCCCTTCCGGTCCGTTCTTTTGGCCCGGAAGATTTCGTTCAGTTCGTCGATGGTGGTGTCTGCACCCTCGATGCGGCAGCTGTGGAAGGATTCTTTTTCAACGGAAATGTCCGTATCAATGTCTGTCACGGAAATATTTTGATAGAGTTGGTCGATGTCGCACAACAATTTTTGCGGGATGGCAGAGGGGCACCAGGTTAGGGAATAGCCCATGGCATCCCGGATGGGCAGGGTTTCCAGTCTGCTGCCTCTCTCTGACAGGAGTTGGGCGGCGGCTTGGCTGCCCAGCTTCGCATCTCGCTCTAACACCTTGTATTCCATGATTCATTTCCTGCTTTCTTTATGGCTTAATAATAGGAAAATTCTCGAATTTCCAATTATTATTGCTTGCCGTTCTTTTTTGCCCGGAAACGCTGGGTGGCATCTAGGATTTTCTTGCGGATGCGTAGGTTTTCCGGGGTGATTTCCAAAAGTTCGTCCGTGTCGATAAATTCCAGGGCCTCCTCCAGGCTGAGAATCTTCGGGGGCGTGAGCTTGAGAGCCTCGTCCGCGCTGGAGGAGCGGGTGTTGGTCAGGTGCTTGGTCTTGCATACGTTCAGTTCGATATCGTCGGTCTTTCCGTTCTGGCCGATGACCATGCCGCCGTAAACTTTTTCCCCGGGCCCTACGAAGAGGGTGCCTCGGTCCTGGGCGTTAAATAGCCCGTAGGCCACGGTTTCCCCGGACTCGAAGGCAATCAGGGAACCCTGTTTCCTGTAGGCAATCTCTCCCTTGTAGGGTCCGTATTCCTCGAAGACGGTATTTAGTACGCCGTTTCCCTTGGTATCCGTGAGGAATTCCCCCCGGTAGCCGATGAGTCCTCGGGAGGGGATCAGGAATTCCAGGCGGGTGAAGCCTCCGCCGATGGAGCCCATGCCCTGGAGTTCCCCCTTGCGGTTGCTCAGTTTCTCGATGACGCTGCCGGCAAATTCCTCCGGCACGTCGATAAATGCCCGTTCCATGGGTTCCAGCCGCTTGCCCCGCTCGTCGGTGCGGTACAGCACTTCCGCCTTGCTCACGGCAAATTCGTAGCCTTCCCGACGCATATTCTCGATCAATACGGATAGGTGCAGTTCTCCCCTGCCGGAGACTTTGAAGCTGTCCATATTGTCCGTCTCCTCCACCCGTAGGCTCACGTCTGAGTTCAGTTCGCTGAAAAGCCGCTCCCGCAGGTGGCGTGAGGTGACGAATTTCCCTTCCTGTCCCGCCAAGGGGCTGTCATTTACCATGAAGTCCATGGAGATGGTGGGCTCGGAAATCTTCTGGAAGGGGATGGCTACGGGATTTTCCGGGGAGCAGAGGGTGTCTCCGATGTGGATATCCGAGATGCCGGAAATGGCTACGATGGCTCCCACTGTGGCTTCCTGCACTTCCATTTTCTGCAGTCCGTCAAATTCGTAGAGCTTGCTGATTTTTACTTTATTGCATTTATCTTTGTCATGGGCGTTGACAATGACTACGTCCTGGTTCACCTGGATGGTTCCGTTGTCCACCTTGCCCACGCCGATTCTGCCTACGTATTCATTGTAGTCGATGGTGCTGATAAGCACCTGGGTGGCGGCTTCGGCATCCCCTTCCGGAGCGGGGATGTAGTCCAGGATGGTATCGAAGAGGGGAACCATGTCCGTCCCCGGCTCGCTGTCGCTGTAGGAGGCCACGCCCTCTCTGGCAGAGGCGTAGATGAAGGGGCAGTCCAGCTGCTCCTCATTGGCATCCAAGTCGATAAAGAGTTCCAGCACCTCATCCACTACCTCTGCCGGCCGGGCTTCCGGGCGGTCAATCTTGTTGATGCAGACCACCACGGGCAGTTCCAGTTCCAATGCCTTCTTCAGCACGAACTTCGTCTGGGGCATGGCGCCCTCGAAGGCATCTACCACCAGCACCACGCCATCGACCATTTTCAGCACCCGCTCTACCTCGCCGCCGAAGTCGGCGTGGCCTGGGGTGTCAATGATATTGATTTTCGTATCTTTATAAGTAATGGCGGTGTTCTTGGAGAGGATGGTGATGCCTCGCTCTCTCTCGATATCGCCGGAATCCATCACGCGCTCTGCCACTTCCTGATTGGAGCGGAATACGCCGCTCTGCTTGAGCAGCTCATCTACCAGAGTTGTCTTTCCGTGGTCTACATGGGCTATGATTGCAATGTTTCTCACGTCTTCTCGTCTCATCTTCATGGTTATAAATCCACCTTTCTGCGCATGTTTCATGTTACGATGTGGGGGCCAAAAGGTATTTTGCCCATCGCCCTGTACTAGACACCCGCCAGATTAGACTTTTAGGTGTCCACAAAATATTAGTATACTATATTTTTCCAAATATACAAGAAAAAACTGGGATTTCTATTTGTTTTTTTCTGAGATATGTGTTATGCTAAGAGATAGTTACATGTAGTAACAGACCAGAGGAGGGGAGCATACCGTACAATTCCTGGGCTTGGTGTGCGGTTTTCCCTGGAAAGAGGGTGAATACAAATGAATAAGAGTAAGCAGATTGTAAATGTCATTGGCCATATCAACCCGGATACGGATTCGGTCTGTTCTGCCATTGCCTATGCCAGGCTGAAGCAGGAAATCTCCCAGGAGGATTATGATTATGGGGCAAAGCGGGCGGGGGAAATCAATGAGGAGACCCAGTTCGTGCTGCGCAGGTTCGGGGTGCCGGCCCCAGATTATATGACGGATGTGAGGACCCAGGTCATGGATATTGACGTGAGCCGGGTGCCGGGGGCGAAGGAAAATATTTCACTAAAGATGGCATGGGAGATTATGCGCAGGGATGGGCTGCAGACCCTGCCCGTGGTGGATGACGAGGGGCAGCTGCGGGGGCTGATTACCATTGAAGATATTGCGAAATCCTACATGGAAGTCTACGACAGCGAGATCATTGCCAAGGCAAATACGCCTTTTATCAATGTAATCGAGGTCCTTTCAGGAGAGATGATTCGAGGAAGGGAAGAGGAGTTGGTGACCAGGGGGAAATGCCTGATTGCCGCTGCCAATCCGGACTTGATGGAGAGTTATATCCAGCAGGGGGACATCGTCATTTTGGGAAATCGCTACGAGTCCCAGCTCTGCGCCATCGAGATGGATGCCAAGTGCATCATTATCTGCGATGGGGCCAGGGTGTCCTACACGATCAGCAAGCTGGCGGAGGAGAAGGGGTGCTTTATCATTAAGACGCCCTTTGATACCTTTACCGCATCCCGACTGATCAATCAGAGCATTCCCATCGGGTATTTCATGAAGCGCACGGATCTGGTCACATTCGGGCTGGGAGAGTATCTGGATGATATCCGGGAGGTGATGGCGAAGAAGCGGTATCGGGATTTTCCAGTGCTGGACTGGTCTGGGAAGTATTTTGGCATGATTTCCAGGAGGAGGTTGCTGGGAGCCAGGAAGAAGCGGCTGATTCTGGTGGACCACAATGAGGTCAGCCAGGCGGTGGACGGAATCGAGGAGGCAAAGATTCTGGAGATTATCGACCACCACCGCATCGGAAGCCTAGAAACCCTTGAGCCGGTGGTATTTCGCAACCAGCCCCTGGGCTGTACCGCGACCATCGTCTACCAGATGTATCGGGAGAACCATGTGGATATTCCGGTGGAGATTGCGGGGCTATTGTGTTCTGCCATTCTGTCGGATACGCTGATTTACCGATCTCCCACCTGCACGGAGATTGACAGGATGGCCGCCGAGGAATTGGCTTCCATCGCAGGCATTCAGGTGGAGGAGTATGCCAAGGAAATGTTTGCGGCGGGCAGCAATCTTTCCGCCAAGTCTTCCGAGGAGATTTTCTATCAGGACTTCAAGAAGTTTGAAGTGGGGGGCACCTCCTTCGGCGTGGGACAGATTAATTCCATGGATGCGGGGGAACTGGAGGCAATCAAGGATCGGCTGAACCCATATTTGAAGAAGGCGATGGAAGACCATGGTATTTCCATGATCTACTTTATGCTGACGGATATCATGCGGGGAAGCACGGAACTCCTGTATGCAGGGGACGATGCCAGGGAGATGGTGGTGGAGACCTTCCATCTGCCGGGGGATGCCAAGGTAATTGTGCTGGATGGCGTGGTTTCCCGTAAGAAACAGTTGATTCCACCTATGATGATGACTTTGCAGGAGAAATAAACAGTTTGTTTAGATCCCATACACGAGGAACATATAAGAGAAAGTACCTTATTTGGTATAGTGACATCACAGAAGAGAGAAAAATTTATATCGTATTTATATAATGAAGATACATATGAGAATATCTTAGAAAGTAAGTGAGTGCTGGCACGATGGTGCCGAAAGAACGTCTGGCAAGAAGAACATATTTATAGAAGTCAGTTGATGTTACTTAGATGATAGTTCAGAGAATAGGGATACAGTGTGTGTCGGCATGGCGCTTTCTGATGCCATGCCGGGAAAAGGGGATGTGAAGAAACAGGTCGAAGCAGAGAGAGATTTCTAAGAGGATGACAGCATCATCCGAAAAAAGTATTTTTGTTCCGAATTTTGTTTTAGAGTGAATGTTCCCCTTGCCGTATTTTTGTTCTAAAATGTTCATTGTCAAAGTATAATTTATTAAACAAAAATACGGAGAGAGCAGGCAGCAGAGAATATTGTCAATAAAGCTCTTGTCGAAAAAGGGAGGAAACATATGTTGGATAAAGTATTTACAAACAACCAGGTTACTATTGCGGGGGAAGTGGTAAGCGAATTCGTATTTAGCCATGAGGTTTATGGAGAGCATTTCTTTATGGTGAATATAGCGGTGTGCCGCCTGAGCAATTCCTTTGACGTGATTCCGGTAATGGTATCCGAGCGGCTGATGGATGTGAAGAACGATTACAGGGGATGCACCATGCAAGCCACCGGCCAATTCCGGTCATACAATCGCCATGAGGAAAATAAGAATCGCCTGGTGCTCTCAGTGTTTGCCAGAGAGGTGAGCTTTCTCGAGGGCGAGGAGGAGGATCAGAATCCCAACCACATCTTTCTGGATGGGTATGTGTGCAAGCATCCTGTCTATCGCAAGACGCCTCTGGGCAGAGAGATTGCCGATGTTCTTCTGGCTGTAAACAGGCCCTATGGGAAGTCGGATTATATCCCGTGTATCTGCTGGGGCAGGAATGCCAGATTTGCAGACCAGTTCCAGGTGGGAACCCATATTCAGCTGTGGGGGCGCATCCAGAGCAGGGAATACCAGAAGAAGGTTGGGGAAGAGAAATATGAAAAGAGGGTGGCTTATGAAGTTTCGGTGAGTAAGTTGGAATGTATCGAAACGGAGAAATAGGGATGGATTTTTTATAAGATATGTGATAGAATGGCTAGAGTTAGCATTGGGAAAGTTATGTGCTTCTAGCCATTTTTCCATTTGGGAACAGTGGGCTAAAAGCGTTGCTTGTTACCATAAGCGGCAAAGCCGTGCATTGTAACAGTGCGGGAGGATTTGGGATGGAACAGAGAGTTGTGCAGGTATTCTACGGCCAGGGAAAGGGCAAGACATCTGCGGCGGTAGGCCAGTGCATTCGGGCTGCCAGCTTAGGGCAGCGGGTCATTATCATTCAGTTTCTGAAGGGGAAGGATGCGGAAGAACTGAATTTCCTAGAAAGGCTGGAACCAGATATCAAGCTTTTTCGCTTCGAGAAGTCGGATGGCTTTTACAAGGAATTGTCTGCGGCGCAGCAGAAAGAAGAGAGGCAGAATATCCGCAATGGCTTTAATTTTGCCAAGAAGGTGATTGATACTGGGGAGTGCGACGTGCTAGTGCTGGACGAGGTTCTGGGGCTGATTGACCTGGGCATTGTCTCTGAGGAGGAGATCCTCCAGCTGGTCTCTTTCAAGGAGGATTACAGCAGGCTGGTGCTCACCGGCTGGGAACTGCCGGATGCCATTGCCGAACAGGCAGACATTGTCTCCCGGATTGACTTGGAGAAGGATCAGGGATAACCTTTCGGACGATAATTGATAGATTAGCAATTGCATATTGGATGGTCTTTGAGAGAAGAATTGAGAATGGCATTCCGGAAAATCACCGAGATGGATTGGGAATAGCATTTCGGATAATAACCGATAATGAAAGTATGCATATAATGAAAGATAGGAAGTCGGATGCTGTCGGCCACGGAGCAGGCGGCGGTTCGTACGGCTTTCAAGAAGATACAAGGAGGAGAGAATATGTCAATATTTACAGGAGCAGCAGTGGCGCTCATCACGCCCATGACGGAGCAGGGCGAGATTGATTATGGCGAGATGGAGCGCATTGTGGATGATCAGATTGCAGAAGGCACGGATGCCATCGTGGTGTGCGGCACCACGGGGGAGGCGTCTACCATGACCCATGAGGAGCATATCGAGACGATCAGGGCTTGCGTGGGGATGGTGAAGAAGCGGGTTCCCGTCATAGCGGGGACTGGGTCTAACTGCACGAAGACGGCAGCATACCTGTCCAAGGAAGCGCAGACGGCGGGGGCGGATGGCATCCTGGTAGTTTCCCCTTATTACAATAAGGCGACGCAGAATGGCTTGAAGGCGCATTTTACGGAGATAGCGAAGCAGGTGGATATCCCCATGCTGCTGTATAATATCCAAGGGCGCACCGGGGTAAATATTCAGCCGAAGACCGTGGTGGACCTGGTGAAGGATGTGGATACGATCCTTGGCGTGAAGGAGGCTTCCGGGGATCTGGACCAGGTGGCAACCATGCTTTCCATGGCTCAGGGGGACATTGATATCTATTCCGGCAATGATGAACTGATTGCGCCTATCGTGGCGGTAGGCGGCAAGGGCGTGATTTCCGTCCTCTCCCATGTGGCACCAAAGGATACCCATGATATGGTGGCGAAGATGCTTTCAGGGGACGTGGAGGGCAGCAGGGCTTTGCAATTAAAATATATTCCGCTGATTCACGCCCTGTTCAGCGAGGTGAATCCCATCCCCGTCAAAGCGGCGATGAACATGATGGGATACCATGTGGGTTCCCTGAGGATGCCCCTTACGGAGATGGAGGATGCTGGCAAGAAGGTACTCCGTCAGGCTATGATTGATGCGGGAATTACGGTGGCAGATTAAGGGGAAAGGGCACTAGAGATGGTAGTGCCCTTTCATAAATTACAGAGAATAGGAAGGTTGCGGAGATGACAAAGATTATTTTGGTAGGATGCAATGGACGCATGGGCAAGATGATTACGGAGATCGTGGGAGAGGAGGAAGATGTGGAGATTGTCGCCGGCGTGGACATGTATGGCGAGGCAGAGAGCGGCTATCCCGTGTACAGGGAGATGGGCCAGTGCGGGGAGATGGCGGATGCGATTATTGACTTTTCTTCTGCCGATGGGATCGAGGAGCGGATTGCCTATGCGGTGGACAGGCAGATTCCCTTGGTGGAGTGTTCTACGGGCCTTTCGGAAGAGCAGACGAAGGGGCTTCTGGCTGCCGGGGAAAAGGTGGCAGTGCTCCGTTCCGCTAATATGTCCGTGGGCGTGAATCTCCTCATCAAGATGGTAAAGGAGGCTGCCAGGAAACTGGCCGAGGAGGGCTTTGACATCGAGATCGTGGAAAAGCACCACAACCAGAAGCTGGACGCGCCTTCCGGCACTGCTCTGGCTCTGGCGGATTCTATCAATGAGGAGATGGACGGCGGATATGAATATGTGTATGACCGTTCCCAGGTGCGGCAGAAGCGGGAGAAGAAAGAACTGGGCATCTCTGCCGTTCGGGGAGGCACCATTGTGGGGGACCACGATGTGATATTCGCTGGCAATGACGAGGTGGTGACCTTTTCCCACAGGGCGTATTCCCGCAGAGTGTTCGCCAAGGGCTCCGTGGTGGCTGCCAAGTTTTTGCACGGAAAGGGTGCCGGTCTGTATGACATGGCGGATGTATTGTTGTAATGAATTATCATTTGGCAAATGTAATTGATATTGTGCTGGCTGTTCTGTTTCTGGTGGCCATATGCCGGGGATGGTGCATTGGACTGGCGATGAAGGTGGGGCATCTGGCAGCTCTTGCTGGCGCGGGAATCCTGGCAGGGCTGGTGGCCAATGTCTTGAAAACCACTGTGAGCAGTCGCTTGGTGTTGCCTTATTTGGAGAAAAGGGCTGGTGAGGAACTTGCCTCCATGGACGGGCTGGAGGAGGGAATTTCTCTGGTGGCAGAAAATATGGCATATTATCTACTGTTTGGCGTGATTTTTGCGGTGGCGCTTGTGGTGCTTCACCGCGTGGTGGGAGTGCTGAAACTGGTGGACTACATCCCGGTAGTGGGTACCCTGAATAAATTGGGGGGTGCAGTGATAGGTTTCGTGGTGGAGTTTATTTTCTTTTTCATTTTAGGCAGGGTGTTATTTGGTCTGATTCCTATGGAATCCTGGGTACAGATTGGACTTACCGCAGAGATGATTGAGAAAAGCTATCTATTGCAAGCCTTTGTACCGTGATGGGGAAATGAAAGGAAGATTTTTTGAATAAGGTCAATTACCAATTGCTGCTGGATCGGGAGATTGCTCGCATCACGGAAGGAGGAAGGGTTCCCGCGCTGCTGATGCACAGTTGCTGTGCTCCCTGCAGCAGCTACTGTCTCAGTTATCTGGCAGAGTATTTTTCTATTACGATATTTTATTATAATCCTAATATTACTTCCAGGGAGGAGTATGAGAAGCGGGTGGAGGAGCAGAAGCGCCTGCTCCGGGAACTCCCGTCAAAATATCCGATTTCCTTTGCGGAGGGGCCATACGAGCCTGAGAATTTTTATGAGATGTGCCGGGGAATGGAAGCGCTTCCAGAGGGAGGGGAGCGTTGCTTTGCCTGCTATGAGCTGCGGCAGCGGGAAGCGGTGAGGTATGCGAGAGAACATGGTTTTGACTATGTTACCACCACCCTCTCCGTCAGCCCTCATAAGAATGCGGAAAAATTGAATGAGATTGGGCTTCGCCTGGGACAGGAATTTGGCATTCCCTATCTGGTTTCTGATTTTAAGAAGCGGGGCGGCTATGCAAAGTCCATTGAACTGTCGAAGAAATATGGACTTTACCGTCAGGATTATTGCGGTTGCGAGTATAGCCGAAAGCAGCGGGAAGGCATGAGGTGTAATATGGAAGAAATCTGGGATGTATATGATGGCAATGGGGTCAAGACTGGGAGGACGATGGAGCGGGGCGTGCCGGTGGACGGGGATTACATGCTCTGCGTCCATGTGTATCTGTGCAATCCGGAGGGACTGTTTTTGATGCAGAAGCGTTCGGAGAGCAAGCAGAGCCATCCGGGAGAGTGGGACGTGACCGGGGGGGCGGTTCTTTCCGGGGAGAGCAGCGCCCAGGGCGCCATCCGGGAAACCAGGGAAGAGGTAGGAATTAGCCTTTCGGAAGAGAATCTCACATATATTGGACGGGTGAAGAAGCGGAGAAGCTTTATCGATATTTTCCTGGCGAGAAGAAACTTTACGGTGGAAGATTGCAGGCTGCAGCGGGAGGAAGTGGAGGAGGTGAAGCTGGTTCCGGGCCAGGAGGTGCTTCGCATGGAGCAGGACAAGCGCAAGCGGGAGCGGGACTATGTGGACCTTTTGAGAAAGATGCTCACAGTGAGCGGAAATTAGAGGCATATGCGTTTGAGATGGATTTGATCTGGCGGCGCAGAGAGGGGCATTGGCTATAAGATATGGGGCCGATGCCCTTTTAGATAGCGGTTTACCAATCCCCCGAAAAATAGGATGTACATGCAGGCGTAAAGCCATACCATCAGCAGGGCGATGGTGGTCATTGTCCCGTAGAAGGAGGAGTAGTTGCTGAAGGAATCCACGTAGTAGGAATAGAGGTAGGAGAATAGAAGCCAGCCGAGGGTGGATAGAAGTGCGCCAGGGATGTGGTATCGGAGTTTCCACTTGCAGTTTGGCAGGGCGCGGTACAGCATCAGGAATACCAGGAAGAGTGTCAGGAAGGCAATCAGCATGCGGAAATTGATGATATTTTTAGAAAAGGTGGCAATGAGGGGAAATTGCTTCTCAATGTGGCCGTGAATCCAGTTTCCGAATACCAGCAGGGTCAGGGTGGCGATGATGAGCAGGGCGAAAACCGTGCTGTAGAGTGCGGAAAACAATCGCAGTACGATGAAATTGCGGGATTCCCGCTGGCGGTATATGGCATTGAGTCCCTGAACCAGGGAGAGGAATGCCTTGGAACTGAGCCAGATGGTGCTGACGATGGTGAGGGAGAGGACGTGGGCGCTGCTGGCACCGTAGATGTCATGAATCAGTACCTGGAAAAATTCATGAAAGGATTCCGGTATGAAGGCCAGCAGGGAGAGGATGAAGGTTTCTTCTGTCAGGGGCGTCAGTCGCAGGAGGGCGAATAGGAAGAGCAAAAACGGAAAAAAGGACAGCATAATGAAGAATGCGGTCTGTCCGGCGTGGGCAGACAGGGCGCATTCATTCACTTGCTGTCCTATTTTTTCTATTGTCTTTATGGCAGGCAGGGAGAGGAATTTTTCTATTCTTTTTTTCATGGGAAACCCCTTTTTGCTATTTTATTGTTACTATTCACAGCCATTCGTCCTTTCATGGGATAGCCCCGCTGCCTATCGGCATCAGTTGCTGCTAACGCAGTTTTGGATTCTACGCTCCGTTTCGGTTCGTGCTGAACAGGCATCTGCTGGATGTCTAGCACCTAATGATGGGGATGGTAACATATTATTTGTAAAATTGTAACATAAGCCGAGGGCAAGCACAAGTTGGATTTTGGCGCGTCAAGATGGAGGCTGGGCAAAGATGGGCAGGTCTGGCGGATGATAGGTGAATAGCAGAAAGCAAAGGGCCAGGAGCATTACCGAGATGCACAATGCAACGGTTAGGGACTGTAGCCTGCAGGATAGGGTTAGCTGGCAAGCGGCGTAAAAGGCGATGACGGTGCTGAAGATGAAGATGCCGATATCGAGGGGCAGAATGCTTTTTCCCAAGAGGGAGGTGTAGGCGTAGAATAGGATTGGGATGAGGGCGGTGCCTGCCAGGATGCCAAAGCAGAAGGAGGAAACAGCGCAGGGATTGTTCTTTCTTAGCATTTGAATTGCCGGAATGGAGTAAAGAAGCATGGGAAAGAAGAGCAGCTTCATATGCTCCCAGACAGATTCATTGACTGGCGTGAAAAGGCCAACGATTTTGTTTTCTCCTGTCCATTCATAGAGAAAGTGAGCCAGGGTTCCCGTGATGATGACAAAGAAGATTCCGATTAGGGCGTATCGTTTTAATTGCTTCATGAAAATCACCTCGTAGATAGTATATGGCAAAGGGGCGGGAGATATGTTGTTTACTTTTATGATTTCCTTTGATACAATAATAAGTAGTGATGCAAAGGGGACAAAGGACTTGGAAGTTCCTAAGAGGATGCCGATATTAAGGGGGTGAATGCATGAACGAAAAAGAGATGATTAAGCAGGCGATTGAAGAATTTTCCAGATTGCAGCGGTATATGATTGCTGACGGAAAAGATGCGAAAGCATATCCCGACATGCACAATCGTTATCTAGACTTAAAGGCAATTCTGCAAGCGTCAGGCGTAAACCTTACAGATATTGACCGAATCAAGGATTAGTCTTGCAGGGGAATGGGTTCGTTTCAATGATAGTAATGGAGGCAAGAGAAGATATGTAAATATCTGCTCCTGCCTCCTTGCTTTTTTCAATAAGTCACAATATTAAGTCGTATATAGAAAATAGATGGCTATCATGTTAAGGCATAATGTACCATTGCTAATTCGGTATAAAGCCTATGGAATTTATATATACCTCTCCGGCATGGACTGTGGACATGTGGAATTGCACTTCCTGGCTGATATGCGAGAGGTCTACTACGATGTTGGAGTGCCATGCGCTGGATGTGCTGGTGAATTGGTATGCCCCATAGCTTAGTGCATAGTCCCTGCCTTCTGCCCCGGTGGATGATGTGGCTCCCTTGGCGCAGACGCCCACGCATCCGCGAAACTCTTTTCCGCCGCCGACATAGGATGACTTACCATATAATGACACGACCATCCTGTTAAAATTTGATGCATTAAAACTCCAACTGCTTCTTAGGACATTGATTGTGCCGCCACCTCCAGTTACACGTATGATCGCCTGGTCGCTTTCGCCACCAATGACACTCCCTAAGTTATTAGTATTAATTGTATAATGCAAACCAAACTGACTGTAACTGACATGATCCAAATACCACAAGCAAAAATATGGATATCCGCTGGATGCCACGGGAAAGGATGCGCCGAACTGCTTTGCTCCTGTGGCTCTGGCACTGAGGATGGTTCCTTGGACATTCCTTCCGGCGGAGGAGGTGAACCTCTTTCCGGCTAGGACGTCTGATGCCGAGGCGTTGCCTACTTCGATTTGCATGCAGTTTTCCCAAGCGGTGTTGGTGTAATCATGATATCCTGTGGCCGGACATACTCGCATGGTAGACCCGGATATGCTGTAGCCCCCATTTTCTGCATTATTATTGCTGCCAGTCAATTCTTTTCTGACGTTTGTATGATTCGGCATGCTTCCTGCAATCTCTCTCCCGGCATGATTGCTGCTGAATGTTTTGCCGGATAGCACGTCTGATGCATATGCATTGCCGCCTACGGTGGTTGTCCTCGTGTTTTCATTAGAAAAATACTTTTTCAAAGAATTATTTCCATTGATGTCTGCATCTACATATCCATTTATAGTTCCGTAGGTAAATGTCGCTCCATTCCATGAACCATTGCCAGAACCAGAAACGATGCTGCTAATCGTTGGCGTGATCTTCCCGATATTTTCTGCAATGGTTTCAAAGGTATCGTCTGTTTCCGTGCTGATACCCATCTCAGTGATGGCAGACGCTACAGCACTTTTCCCATCACTGACAGATTTTTTTAAGTCATTCAAATCTTTCGCATTAGGCAGACGAACCCATGCACTCCACGACACGGATGACAATGACATTCGATATTCATGCCTTATGTATATATCATTTGATTTTAACGGGATGGCGATCTGTTGAATGCTTGTGTCTAACCCGGATGTACTGTCGAATACAATCAGACTGTGAATATGTTCGCTAGTAGGGCCATTGGACGAATTGTGCATTGCATAATATCCGGTTTTAAGCACATTGTCAAAATTTCCGTTGGCAATGGTATTAATGGATATGAATGCGTTGGAAAGCCCCTGGGATATTTCCCTGCTCTGTTCGTAGTAATATTTTGCGCTATCCGTTGATTCGTTTGGTCTTGTCCCGCCTGTTCCTATTGCGTAACTTTGTGCCTGTTTTGCAGAATTTTCTGCATTGGCGGCGAATGAGGCGGCCTGCTCTTTGTAGTTGTTCGCTTTGTTTACCAGTTCTGTCAAGGTAACGATCTCGGAATCCATCAGTTGCCCGAAGGGTGCCTGAATCACCCTCATGGTGGAAGGGAAGGTGCGCAGCACGTCATTGTCGCTATTGTCAAATCTGATGCAAAAGGCATAGTCGCCATTTTCTACTAGCATTTCCTTTTTCAGAAAGAAGGTGGCGGTGTGCTGGGTGTGTTCCGCGACGGGATAATCCCGCTTGCTGCCGGAGGGGGACTGCCATTCCAGAGAAATCTGGTCGCAGTCGATGCTATATATTTTGTTGCCATCCCAGATGGTGGCAAGGATTTCTACCGTGTTGCTGTCACCCTGCATGGCGTGAACTAGTTGGTAGTTATTGGGCTGGCTAACATTTAGGTTGATTTTCTTGGTGATTGTTGTCATGGTATTTTTCCTTTCTCTAATAGATTGCCAAGGCTCTGTTTTCATAATTGTCAATATCCATCTGCCCGATCTCCACACTTCCGTCTCGCAGTACCGTGATTGTATAATCATCCAAGGACGATAGGTTATTAGAAATTGGGAAGATCTTATATTTGCTTTTGATGGTATTTCCTTCTACAAGAAGGGGGAAATAGTATGATTTATAACTGTTCTGGGCCACCACTTCCAGTGAATAATTTTCTGACGTGATGGAACCGCCAGATACTTTCTTGCTATATTGGTATGCATAAATATTGCCGCTGGGCGTGATGGCTGCAGAATGCTGGATATCGCCAATGGTATGCATCTTCGTCATTTTCCCGGTGCTTAGATTGATTTTGCAGAGATGATGATATGTATTACCGTTCGCATTTTTTAAATTCGCCACAAGGAATACATATCCGTCTTTGCAAAATGGGCTGTTTGCCCCATTGCTTTCTATATTGAAATAATGAGAATTGCTGTCATTGTTAGTGCCATCAAAAGATATTTCTGATACGGCTTGAAATATATTGTTTTTAAAGTCGCAGCTGATAATGCTGTTGCCTATTATGGCATATAATTGATTGCCATCCGTAAATATTTTTTTGACATTGGAATAATTATAAGAAAGACCTCCGCTTACTTTTATGCTTCCTGTCTGGACCAGCCAGGGATCAGATATCCCGGCGTTTGTATTTCGGATAATCAGTTCCCCTTTATCGTTTATGGCATATATTTCGTGGTCAAATATCGCCATTGTGTAAAAGAGAGGTTCCTCTTTATTTGAATTGATGGATTTTTTCTTTGTAATGGTTCTGCTTGCAATGTTAAATGTATAATAATTGCCGTAGGTGGGTATTACGGGATTGCCGGATGGACTCCACGGCTGGGCCGTATTAAAGTTATTTGTAATCAAATGGATGATGCCATTTTGGCTATCATAACATCCGATAGCGTTAAAGGGATATCCATCCATATTTAATTCTATACATTCCTGTTCCCAGTTTGAATTAAATATGTATACATTTTTGGAGAATGGCCTTGCGGAACTGCCAGTGCTTCCGTTAAAGAATTTGTATACGAAATCATAAATTCCATCGCTACCCATATCCTTCTCATCGCAGATGATATTTGAGCCAAAACATCTTAAATTGACATATTCGTCATCATAATAATACGTTTGTCCCATTAATTTCACTTGGGAAGAAAAATCCTCCATATATGTTGGCAGATTTTTGCCAGTTCCATTTGCTATGCTATTTGCGGGAAACCATGTCATAGTAATTCACTCCTTTTTATATATTTTGTTGCCGCCGAGAGCAGCATGTGGGTAAGCTGGTTTGCTGTCTCTTAATTGATGATAATCCTTACGTGCAAGTCGCTAGGCAATGCTTTGAAGACTAAAATCATTTTTCCGGTTGAGATGTTGACATTGATCGGGCTGACGCCAAACTGAGAAACGTATATGTTATAGGTGGCATCTTCTGTAATTTCGGCATTCTGGAAAGTAAGTACATTTTCTCCTGACAATAGGGTTCCTGTCAGGATTGCCCGATTCATTGACGCAAATAATTCTTTTGTTTGCTCGAAATATGCTTTGGCATTATCTATGTCTTCATCCTGACGCATGTTCGTTCCACCATGGGCAAAGCTTTCTGCCAACAGGCAGTGATTTTTAGATGCATTTATGAATTCTGTTATTGTCACTACCTGGGAATCCATGAGTTGGCCGAAGGGTGCCCGAATTACTCTCATGGTGGAAGGGAAGGTGCGCAGCACGTCATTGTCCCTATTGTCAAATCTGATGCAAAAGGCATAGTCGCCATTTTCTACTAGCATTTCCTTATTTAGAAGGAAGGTGGCGGTGTGCTGGGTGTGTTCCAGGACGGGATAGTCCCGCTTGCTGCCGGAGGGGGACTGCCACTCCAGAGAAATCTGGTCGCAGTCGATGGCGTACATTTTGTTGCCATCCCAGATGGTGGCAAGGATTTCTACCGTGTTGCTGTCGCCCTGCATGGCGTGAACTAGTTGGTAGTTATTGGGCTGGCTAACATTTAGGTTGATTTTCTTGGTGATTGTTGTCATGGTATTTTTTCCTTTCTCTAGTAGATTGTTAAAACAAATACATGGAATCATTGCGGCGAGTAGAAAGTCATTCCTCTGATGGTATGGATGGTAATTTTCTTCATGAGGATTTAGGTGTTATATTGTATATTCTTGCCAATTATGCAAATAGGTTATATAATAAAACTATCCATGAATTGAAAGGAGTACAGCGATGAAGAAAGTAACCAATCAGACGAGAATCATCATGAGCATTCTGCTCATCGCCGCCCTGGCGGTGACGGCAGTGCCGATCCATTCTCTTGCCAAGGCAAAAGTGAAATTGAACAAGACCAAATTGTCTATGAATGTTGGGAAGACAGCCTCCCTGAAATTGAAGAATAACAAGAAGAAGGTGAAGTGGTCCAGCAGCAATAAGAAGGTGGCGAAGGTCTCTGCCAAGGGGAAGGTGAAAGGGCTAAAGAAGGGCAAGGCCACTATCACGGCGAAGGTGGGGAAGAAGAAGTACAAATGCAAAGTGACGGTGAAGGCTAGGAAGGAAGCGGAGGCTACGAAGAAGTCCTCGCCCATGCCAAAGTCCACTGCTGCGGCTACGAATAAGCCCGTGCCAAAGCCTACGGAGATACCGATTGCCACGCCTGACATTACGCCCACGGCTACTCCCACGCAGAGACCCACGGAAACTCCTGTTCCCAAATTGGAATACATTTATTTTGAGGAGCAGATAGAGGATGTGGAACTAAAATTGGGCGAGGAGATATACCTTACGGTGAAGCCATATCCGAAAGAGGCAGAGATTCCTACTAAGATCAGATGGGAAGTATCGGATCCAGATGCGGTGGGATTTTGGTTCGGAGAAACTCAAGACGAATATGGTTTTAAGCATCATAATGGTGCCTTGGATTGGTGTGAGGCATGGGTGAAAGCAGAATTGGGGGATTATGGGACGGCCACTTTCACTGCTTGGGTAGATGATTTGTCTGTTAGTTGCAAGGTGACAGTTCCCCCGATAGAGGCAGAGTTGGAACTTAGCGAGGATGGAACAGTTTTAAAAGACTGCAAAAATGCAAATAGTGCAACTGTTATAAATATTCCGAATACAGTGACTAGGATTGCAGGTGGATCTATAGGCTCTTGTGTAAGGGTGAAATCCTTAGAAATTCCATCATCTGTGACAACAATAAGTTATTGTGCTTTGGCAATGAAGTATGGATTATCCATGTCTTTAAAAAGCCTATATATTCCATCCAGTGTCACAAAGATTGAGGAGCAACCTTTGCCTGAATCATGCATTATATATGGGGAAAGCGGCTCTTATGCGGAGCAATGGGCAAAGGAAAATTCTTATACTTTTGTCGTGAGGTAGAGAGTAGTTAAGCATGTAACAGGGGAATGTGTTGGCATTCCCCTGTATTTAAATTGGATATATTAATACATTGCAATCCAATGCACCTCTATATCTCCTATAGTATCTGCACAATAGGCATAAATTCTAAAGCCATCTTTTGTAATGTCTGTCACGCTTGTCCTGACTGTCACAGGATTGTCTGTTATAGGGGTTATGACTACTTTGGGAGGTTTTGGCAAATGCAGTTCTACGTCCGAATGAAACCGATGATTTGGCGATTCAATATGTACTGTTTTTGAACCGCTTTTAATATTTGGTGCATAGAATGGGGCATCATGTAAAAGTCGATTGCTCCGTGCTTCGCACTCTCTCAATCGCCACCTGCATTCGCAATCCGTCTTTTTGGACTACATGCTCATTTTGGTGGTGCGCCAATTGTCCAAGCATGCTTACATGCAAGCATGTAGCATGCTCGTTCACTCGGCTTTACTTTTACAGTAAAATAGCCATATTCTTTTACTTGTACGTTGTTTTCAATAATGGCATCTCCTTTGAATTTGAATCTGCCCTCAAGTTTTATCATAGTATTGTCTTCGTTAGGCATCAAGGCGGTGGCATATAGTCCCGGATAGGGATTTGATGTTTCTATCTCTAAATATATTCCAGGTTTTAATGTCTCGCCAAGTGCATTTTACGTTCTTTCTTCGCCAATCAGATTTTCTTATGGGATGGAAGTTTATCTGGAAAATCTTGCCAATTATGCAAATAGGTTATATAATAAAACTATCCATGAATTGAAAGGAGTACAGCGATGAAGAAAGTAACCAATCAGACGAGAATCATCATGAGCATTCTGCTTATCGCCGCCCTAGCGGTGACAGCAGTACCCGTCCATTCTCTTGCCAAAGGGAAGGCGAAACTGAGCAAGACCAAACTCGCCCTGTATGTGGGCAAGACTGCCACCTTGAAATTGAAGAATAACAAGAAGAAGGTGAAGTGGTCCAGCAGCAACAAGAAGGTGGCGAGGGTCTCTGCCAAGGGGAAGGTGAAGGGGCTTAAGAAGGGCAAGGCCACTATCACGGCGAAGGTGGGGAAGAAGAAGTACAAATGCAAAGTGACGGTGAAGGCTAGGAAGGAGGCGAAGGCTACGAAGAAGCCCGTGCCAGTGCCAAAGCCTACTGCTGCGGCTACGAATAAGCCCGTGCCAAAGCCCACGGAGATTCCGATTGCCACGCCTGGCATTACGCCTACGGCTACCCCCACACAGAAACCTACCGCTACTCCTGTCCCAGAGTTAGAATATATTTATTTTGAGCAGGAGGAAGTGGAACTGAAATTGGGTGAAAAGCAATTCCTGGAGGTGAAGCCATATCCGGAAGGAGCAGAGATTCCTAACATAAGGTGGGAGGTATCAGACCCGGACGTTGTGAGATTCTGGCTTGGAAAATATCAAGAGGAATTTTTTGATGAGCATTATGATTCTTACGTGGGTCGGCTGAGGGCAAAAGTGGAAGTATGGCTTGGGGATTGTGGAACCACAACATTTACCGCTCATGTTAATGATTTAACTGCAAGTTGCAAGGTGACGATTCCGCCAATAGAGGCAGAGTTGGAACTTAGTGAGGATGGTACGGTTTTGCAGAAATGCAAAAATGCAGATCGCGCAACTGTTATAAATATTCCAAATTCAGTGACTAGACTTCAGACATCATCTTTAGCTGGTTGTTTATGGGTAAAAACTTTAGAAATACCATCATCTGTGGAAATTATAGAGAGAAAGGCTTTATCATTTGAATATGGATTATCTGCATGCTTTAAAAGTATTTATATTCCATCTAGCGTCAAAGAGATTGGACAACAATTTTTTCCTGAACCATGTATCATATATGGAGAAAGTGGTTCATATGCGGAGCAATGGGCAAGGGAAAATTCATATACTTTTGTAGTGAAGTAGAAAATAGTTTTGCTGTAAATATTATGTGACAGGGGAATGCGCTGGCATTCCCCTATATATGAATAGAACATATTAATACATTGCAATCCAATGCACTTCTATATCTCCTATTGTGTCTGCGCAATAGGCATAAATTGTAAATCCATTTTTTGTTATGTTTGACACGCTTGCCTTGACTGTTACGGGGTTGTCCGTTATGGGTGTCACGACTACTTTGGGGGGTTTTGGCAAATGCAGTTCTACATCCGTATGGAACCGATGATCAGGTGATGTGATATGTACTGTTGTGGAATCGCTTTTGATATTTGGGGCATAGAATGGGGCATCGGAACTAAAATAGCCATATTCTTTTACTCGTACGTTGTTTTCAATAATGGCATCCCCTTTGAATTTGATTCTGCCCTCAAGTTTTTTGAGTACATTGTCTTTGTTAGGCATCAAAGCGGTGGCATATATTCCCGGATATTGATTTGATGATTCTAGTTCTAAATATATTCCAGGTTTCAATGTCTCGTCTAATGTTTGGTACTCTCTTTCCACGCCTATGATATCTTCCATCATGAGGGAAGATTTCAGGGTAAGATGTTCTGGTGAATTTTCCACTTTGTAGTTGAGGCGTATTTGGTTTCCTTCTCCGTATTCCGTGTTAATATTGATGTTGCCACCAACGATATTAACGATTGCGTTTCCAGTTTTGTCCACTAAAAACTTTTTGTCTCCGATTTCTATTTTGGATCCGGTGATTGTTGCGCTATCTATTTTTCCAGTAAAATTTCCTTCTATGCATGTCATTTCTCCTTTATCATTGACGATAAAGTTATCCCCCACTTTTATCTCCCCAGTAAACAGCCCTTTCCCATGAATATACAGCCCCTCTTCGTATGGGTAACAAAGTTGCATCTCCCCATCTTTCTCAATCAGAAATGATGCGTTCTTTCCATCCAACACAATCTTACTGTTGTCCTTTTCAATTCGGAATCCCCTGTCATCCATGGTGTAATCGCCGCCTTCGTTTGATATTACCAAGCGGTTTCCCAATACCATCTTGCCGATCAATGCATCGGCGATGACCCCGTACATGCTTTCATTATTCCAGGTGATCTTGCCGATGGCCATGGAGAGGTGGTCCCAGTTATCCTTGGTAAATCCGATGATATTGTGGGAGATGCGCAGCTGGCAGCTGTCATACTGGTCCGCATCCCGGTCATATTGCCTTCCCAGGATGCCGTAATTGTCGATTAGGAATTCTTCCCGGTCATTGCTCTTGATCAGGGTGTTGGCGGCGTTCAGCCCGTCCTGGAACATTTCGTTGAATTTGCAGACTTCTTTTTCGTTCTTGCTGCTCTGCCTGGCCGTGAAGTCAAAGCTGGTGGCCATGGATGCGGCCTTTTCCAGCTTGTCCCGGACTTCCTTGATGGGCTGGTATCCCACGATGGCATCGGAGAAGGTGATCTCGCTGGTTTCCATATTGTCAAAGTGGAAGGAGGTTTCGATGATGCGCATCTTTGATAGAACGCCCTGAACCCGGGTGCGCACATAGCTGCCTAGGGAGATGTGGTCAATCTGCTCAGAGAAGCCGTCGGCTGACAGCAGGTTGCCCAGGCTCAGGGAGACGCTGTGGTTGCTCTGGCAGGCTTTCGCCGCCTCTTGCCTGGCGCTTTGGATCAATGTTTCGATGTTTGGGATCAATTCGTCTTCCGGCACGTCGGAGGTGAGATAGCTGTTCTCGTAGATATTTTCCCGCTTGAACATCATCAGTTCTTTGTACAGGTCGCCGAAATATGCCTCAGGGGAGCAGGCTTGGTTGATCTTCTCAATCTTTTCCAGCAAGGTATCGATGCGGGCTTGGTATCCGTTAATTAGATTCTCGGATTCGTGGATCAGTATATCGATGCATGTTTTAAAGGCTAGGTATTTTTCCATAAGGTCATCATACATTGTCTTTTTTGACTCGGTTCCATCTTTCATAATGTAATGATACTTGTCCTGAATCTCGGAATTGCTATATTTGCTCATTTGATTTCCGATGATGATAGCGCATTTGTCGCCGTAGGCGCTGGAGAAGGATTTCAGCCTGTTTAACCCATAGCCGGCAAAATATTTCGTATAATAATCTGCCTTATTCGAATGGTCCGAAGTGCTGTCAGCATAATCGGTATCGTATTTTGGCTGGAATCGGTTTTTATTGTTATCCATGAGTTGGATGTCCAGTTGCTGCTTCATCCATTGATAGTAGGAATGGGAAAAGACTTTATTATCTTCTCCGGAGAATACCTTGTATCCAGCCACCACGGGAAGTGTCCAGTATTCGGGGTGAGCATAGGAATAGCGATTCTCGCCTGTCTTCTCGTCCACGTCATTTAGCACGTAGACATACATTTTTCCATACCAAGTGGTGATGGCATTGTCTGAAGGGTCTCGATCGCATTTTGTATCGTCATGCTCCCCAGTTTTCTGGAACTCGATGCCAAACCCCAGGGGCATTAGCAGTTTTGCATAATTCAGAATGTTTTCTGACAGCTTCTCTAGAGTGGTATCTTTCCTGTTGATGCACCCATAGGTAATGTGAGGGGTAATGATATTATCATAAATATCTTTGCAGGCTTCTGTAAGATCTGCGCCATAGTATGGGCTGCCCTCCTCCGTGGGGGGCATTTCCAATAGGGGCATCTTGCCGGATTCCTCATAGATCTTGTCCGATATAACTTGGTTGTATTCATCCCAGCAGGCATTAAATTCTTCCTGGTAGGAGGCGTTGGATTCCTCCCGGCGGGTATTGAGAAATGTCGCATATTCCTTCCATTTCTCTTGCAGGGCCGGGGACATTTCCGCCAGCTGTTCCTCGCTGAAGGTCCAGATGCAGTTGCTGTTTCCAATCAGGCGCTGCCCGATCTGGTTGGTGATGGCATCATCGCCTCCCTGGATGCGGATGCAGTTCTTGATGCTGTCAGCGTTTACGGTGTCCTCTAGTTCCGTCGCGATGTTGGCGGTGTCGATGTATGTGGTAATGTCTTTCCCGTAGCCTTTTTCAATAAACTCGGAACTGTGGCATCCCTGGCACACGCCGGCAAAGATTCGCCTCCTGTCGGTGCAGTCAGGATTGGTGCAGTGGTCTTCCATATCGAAGGCGTTGAGAGTTCGGGCAAAGGGGTCGAAGAGGAAGATGCAACCCGCTTCATTGGATACTGTCTGTAGGAAATCGTACACGGTGGTATTGCTGGCGGTAAATTCCCGGCTGATGTTCCAGAGGCTTTTGTCGATATGCCCGATGGCATAGTGGGGGGCGTAGCTCAGTATCCTGTGGATGAGGGAGGTGTCCCGCCGCTCTGCTTTTTCCTTTTCCGTGGCGCTTTCTGATAAATTCCTGTAAAATACGGTGGCACAGTCCTGGTAGTCTTTCTTGGCCTCGATGTCATCAGCCGTGTTGATTTCCCAGGAGCCATAAGTCTGTCCCAGTTCGCATTCCTGGAGGGACTGGCCGGTAATCTTCTTTGCCGTGGCAGCGTTTTCCGTCACCGTGACCTTGATTTCAAATAGACCGAATCCCTCAATCAGGATGACGGACAGGTCTTTGATTTTATCCCAGTGGGGAAGCTCGATGCCGTTGCTTGTCCGGTAGAGGGTGAGGGAGCAAGTGTTTGCCTCGTTTAACTTTGCCGTGACAGTCAATTCCTCGCAGGGATGAATCTCGCAGATTTTGTGGAGCGTCCTTGTCATCAGCCATACCTTCGGGGCGGCCACCGTGCCATCGGCATGCTTTCCCACCTTGTATTGCAGCCTTGCGTATTCTCTTGTATTTTCTTTCATATGAATCCTCCATTCTTTCATAGTCGCAAGTTCGATTTTTTATGGGAAGAATGCTTGTTTTGCATTCTTCCAGTGTGAGAAAGGCAGCTTTGCTGCCGTAGGGCATCTTGGCGAAATGCTCTCTGGCATGAGCCTTTAGAGGGCCTTCTCACACTACCGCCAATCTGCTTGTCCTGTATGCCAGATTGATGTGGCAGGGTACGCCGTTGTTTTGGAATATGTTCTGTCTCTTCTGCTCGGTGTAATCGTTTCCCTGATTTGCTCTGATCTGCTCGTCAAGATTAATGAGGCAGATGGGAGAGTAGGAGTAGTCGTCAGCCAGGCTTTCATGTTCCTCGCTGGATGCGATTTGCCGGGTGATTCCGTTGATCACGATGACCTCCCCTGACTTGCAGCCGGTGATTCTCATATGGCTCAGGGGGGTCAGATGACCTGGGAGATAGTCGGCATATTGGTCGCTGGAGATGTCGATATCCCCATCTTCCAGAGCTTGGATTTCGATTAAGTCCATATCCGTCTGGCCGATGCTGTCTGCATCATCGTACAGGAGGAAGGAGCCGCCGCTCCCCACTGTGGCCTCGTATGTCTGGAGACCGCTGCATGCCCAGGGGGAATCGCAGGTGACCTGGACTGTGGCGCCCACGCATTGGCCGGCGATTCCGTACCATTGGAGCTGCAGGGCGCAGTGGTAGTAGATGTGCTCGTAGTCCTGGGTCAGGAAGCGCAGGTATCGGTAGCCGTCCGTCCTCTCCAGCCATCTCTTGTAGTAGGCCTGTTCTGCCGGCGTAAACTCTTCCATGCTGCATTTAGCAATCTGGAAGGAGAATGAGATGGGATTCTCATAGTGGAATCCGTGCATGTTCCATCGGCTACTGGCCGAGGGCTTTGAGGTTTTGTATTCGATTTTGTTGTTGGAGGCATAGGTTCCGTTCTGACTATCGTCTATGGATACGATTTTGATGCCCGCATCCCTGGAAGATATGCCGTTAAATTCAAAATGTGTTGCTAGCATTGGTCGCTCCTTTCTAGGCGTTGTTCATGTCAGTGTTGCAGGAACTTCCTTTTGCCCGCTGTCCGAGCCGCCTTTCGCAGTTCGGACAGAAGTTCCAGAGTTTCCTGGAAGGTCTTTTGGTAATGCTCCCTGAGTTCCTGCAGTTCGATGAACAGTTCCCGGTTTGCCTTCTCATAATCCGCCACGTAATTCGCCACTTGGTCAGAGGAGAGGTATCGGGTGCGTTCCAGTTCCTCTCTCAGCCGAGCGTTTTCTTCCTGCAATATTTCTATTTTCTTTTGATTTGTCATGATTTCACCTCATTTCAAGGTGAACAAGGTTCACCTTTTCTTTCTTAATAGGAAATTTCGCCACAGCGCAATCCCTTTTGTTTTCGAGCCTGGCAAAACTTCGTACCTTCTTTGTGTGACATGGTTTCTATCGTCTCATGTATGCGTTGGCATCTCCTGTCATGCCGCTGGTGGCCACATCCAGGATGGTGTTGCGCAGTTTGGGAGACTTCCTGGTTGCGTTCTGGAAGGCGGCCTCGAAGGATGCGAAGTCATGGATGTCGCTGCCGTCCAGATGGATGTTCAAGCCGCCATAGACGTTGTTGCTTGGGGCGGCGTTGTTTCTGGGAACTAGGTTCCAGGTACTTAGCGGACGCTGGTTGTCCAACTTGCCAAAGGCATCTGTCAGGGCAAAGAGGTTCTGGGTGTCTACCGGGCTTAGGATGCCTTCCCCAGATTTTACGGTAACCCAGGCATCATCGCCGTTGTTTTCTGCAATGGTTGCCATTGTTTTTGAATCGATGACTCCCCCTTTTGAGAAACCGCCAATGCTCCATGTGGGCATACGGTTTTTTATAGAGGATTTTAATACGCCATCGTATTGCTTGTCTAACGTTTCAATGGCTTTCTTTATCTTATTAGGATTGCTAGTATCAAACATTGGCTTTCCCGTGTCTACATTAACCAGTTCTTTGACAAGTTCGTCAATCTTTTTTGCATTTTTTAAAGATAGATATTTATTGTATTTTTTTCCATGCTCATTTGCATACATCTGCGAGCCATATTCATATGCGGTCTCTTGTTCTTTATTATTTGCATATGGGCGTACCGTGGAGAAGATTTCAGCAATTTTCATTACCTTGTTATTATTGTTGGTTTTTCTTTTATTTTTTTCTTCCAGATTCTCTTTTTCTTTTATTTCTGCTTTTTTCTCATTTGCCAGATTTAATAGCTCATTAATTTCATTGGCGTAGGCATCTGTCTCCTCGAATTTGGAGAAACCTTTTGACGCATCCACGTTCCCTTTTTGATACGTCTTGAAAATATCTCTGGCACTTGCATTTCCCCCGGCATTCTGTATTCCTGAAAATATCTTCTGGGCGTTATCCAGCGAGCCGTACATGGTTTCGATATCTTTGTCGGAAAATCCTTTGGACTTCAACCATGCGGATGTTTTCTGGTATGCGGGGTCGCTTGCCTGTCCATTCGTTTCTACTGTGCCTTTTTTATCATCCGTGTTCATGACCTTAGTATTTTCACCATTTTTATATTCTGCATTGGCAGAGTTATTATAGTCTTTTACCGTATTGTCATATACGTCTCCAGCATTCGTCTTTCCTGTTGTGGCGAATAGATCCAGGTTCTCGCTTAGAACTTTTGACAGGTCAACACCTATTTCTTTTGAGAGGTCTTGCAGGATTTTTGAAATGCTCGGTTCGCCCTTTCCAATGGAATCAATGATTCCTTGCAATAGATTATTGACATCCTTTAACTGGGCATCAATATGGTTCTGGAAGTCCTCTGCCATGTCGTCTAGGATTCGCTCCTGGTCTTCGATATACTTGTCGTATTCCGTGTCCTCCAGTTCGGACTTGGCATCCTCCAGTTGGACTTTCAGCTTCTGCAGGTCGGCACGCCCCTTTTCTGACATGTCCCCGCTCTTGGCGCTGATCTGCCGTTCCAGGGAGGCGATGTTCTTTGTCTGCTTTTCGATGTTTTTCTGGTATTCCCTGAGGTTGCTGGCATCGGAGAGGTTCTGCTTCACCTTGTCGATGGATTCGTTCAGGGCATCCATCTCGGCGTTTAGTCCTTCCTCGATGAGAGATTTCATGCCGTCCCGGAGGGAGTAGATGGATTCTGCAGTATTTAAGGCATCGTCTCTGAGTTTCTGCATCCGCTCGTTATATTTTTCTATGGAAATGTTTCCGGCTTTGTATTGTTCAGTTAGGGCATCTATTTCCTCGTTGATTTTTTCAATTCGATCCGTGCTGTTCTCTATGCCGTAGACATTCAAGGCAAATGTGGCTGTTCCGGCATCCGTGAGCCTTCCGTCCTTGTCATACATGTCCTTGTAGCCGAAGATGCTCTTGTAGGCTTCTGCTTCGCTGTTTAGATGATCTATTGCCTGTTTGGCTGAATCTGCAATCGCCCAGTTGGCTTCTATGGCTTTCTGCTTGTACTGCTCGGCATTGATTTGTGCCTGTTCATATGCATCGGATGCATCATTTATGATCTGGATCGCATCGTACCACTCCTGGGAATTGATGAAATTGGGGTTGTCCCTCATCTGTTCGTAATATGTATTCCATGCATCATCAACTTCATTTTTCCGCTTTTTCTCTTCCTGCCCGGCAACGCTTGCCATCTGGTTGTAGAAATCGGCATTGACAGTCTTTCCTTTTGCTTCTGCCAGGGATGCCGCATTGTTCCACACCTGCATCTGGCGTGAGTTTCCGATAAGCCTGTTCTCATAATCCTCGGAAACGTTCTGGATTCTTTCCTTGGATTCCTCGTTGAGTTTCTGCTGCAATTCCAGTTGGAGCCTGTTCTTTTCTACGATGTTGCCTTCCTCGTCCGCAATCTTGATCAGGTTGCTATACTGCTTTCTTAGGCTGTCGGTCACGTTTTTGGCCAGTTTGTTCCTGTCCCTGTGGTTGGTGGTCATGGATGCCTGTGTCTTGTACAGGTTGTAGGAATTCTCGCCTTCGTCTGCGAGGTTCTGGAGTTTCTCTATTTCAAGGTCTCGTATTTTCTTCTTTTGCTCAGCCTCCAGCTTTGCAACTTCCTCATTGTCTCTGTTGAGCTTTGCGATATCAATTTGATGGGAGTATAATTTTTTGGTCTGAGTGATTTCATTGTCAATATATTTATTCTTCTTTGACAGGTGAACCAGTTCTGCCCTGGCTGCATACTTGTCGATTTTTTTCTGTGTAAGGTCTGCCCTGTTCTGATGCTGCTGTATTTCATTGTCACGGATTTGCTTGCTGGCATCGACTTTGTTTTGCCTTGCGGTGGATGCCTTGTCGTAGAGGTCGATGGCCGTCTGGATTTTATTTGCCTTCTCCTGGCCATATTTTTTTACAAGGCTGGAATATGAACCCTTGATTTTGCCATTCTTGATGTTGCTCCGCAGTTTTTCATTGCTTTTGCCCTTGAAATTCTTCTTGACATAGTTATTTGCTCTGGATTGGTATTTGCTCTCTTGTCTGCCATAGGTAGATCTGAGTTTCCTGAGTATGCGGATTTGCTTTTCTAGGTTTGCATTCTCCTTCCTCACCATGGCAGAGGAGTCAATCTTCTTCATGGATGCGGCGATGGCATCATAGCGTTTCTGCGTCTCTGAAAGTTTGTTGTTTAGGACGGTGATTTTGCGGTCCATCCAGTTGATTTCCTGCTTGGGTTCCTTGACTGGCTTAGGTTCATCTGTGGCTATGTTCCTGTTGCTTTGGTTATTTTTGTTGCCTGAATTTCCCTTGTCGCCTGACTTGCCCCTGCTGCCTGATGTGTCAGTTTTTTGATTTGCCCCTGTTATTTTCTTGGCTTCCTTTGCAAGATATTTTTCCTTCTCCTTCTGTGCCTTTTTTGTGGCTTCTGATATGCCCATTCCATTGCTCTTGGCCAGTTCGGAGCGTATGGTATCATTGAATATTTCGTCACCTTTTGCATTGATTTCCTTGAATTTTGCTTCGTCAAGTTCCTTGATGAAATCTTTTAAGGCACGAATTTTGTCGCCCATATCCAGTTTGCTGTTGTTCAGTATGTTTTGCTGGAGATATAGGTCTAGGAGACCGTTTTTGGCATCTTCTGTGGCTGATAGATATTCATTCTGGTTAAGGATTTCGTCTAATGTCACATCGGATAAATCTTTTCCCTCTTTTTTTGCTATCTGCTTCATTAGGGAGAGTGACTCCACCTTTTTGTTCAATATGTCAGTGGTAATGGCATGGGCATTGGTAATTCCCATGTCTGTCAGCATGTCATCGTAAAAATCTTGGTTTGTCTCATCCAGTTGAGATAGAAAATTATTGCTGTTGATAAAAGAGGTTGCCAGATCATCCTGGGCGCTCTTTAAGCCGGCTAAGGGGGTGTTGGCATCTTCTGCCGCCTCTTTGTAGCGCTTCCATACATCTAAATCACTCTCATCCCAGCTTTCCACATCAAGGGCAGAGTACATGGAGTTTAGCGTTTTTTCGCTGACACGGTTATCCTTTGCATTTTCTTTTTCGCTGTATGCATCACTGATGGTGTTGATGCCTTTCCTCATGGTTTTTAATTGCGTGGATTTGTTTACCATTGCATTGATTTTTTGTGATGCAAGTTCTGCATTTCCACCAACGGATTTGAGGATGGCGGCGTATTTCTCATTGCTTGCAAGGACCTCTGGCGTGAGTTTCCCGGTATTTGCATATTTCAGAAGTTTTTCTTTGTCCTTTTTCTGCGTATCTTTCCATGCTTGGTCGAAGAGTTTGCCATTTTCTTGGGAAGGGGGTTTTCTTAGTTCTTGAAGTCCGGCGTTGAGATCGCCTATAGATGTTTTTTCAGAGAACCCCTTGTCTTTCAATCTTTTTAATTCTTGTTCCTGTACGTTGTGGCTTTCTGCCCAAGAAAGTAATTCTGTTTCTCGCTCACTGTTATATACATTCTCTCCCCGAACTCTTTTTGTGACATTAAAGGACTCATTGAGTTGTTTCTTATAGTTATCATAATTTGTGTCTACTTGATTAAATCCATAGGATTTCTTGAGGTGATCAATCTGTTCGTCCGTAGCCTTTCCGTCATACAATGTATCGGCAATGGTCTTGATATACCCATCGGCCTGCTTTTTTGCCGTTGCTGGGTCCAAGGCATCCGCATCCATGGAAAATAGGCTTTTGAATGCGTTTGCTACGCCGCCTTTATTTTCTTTGATCTTATCTACGATGCCTGCAACCCAGGTCTCTACTTCAATTTGATTGGTTAAGTCGATGCCCAGGCCGGTCAGCACATCGTAATTCATTCCGGTGAGGGAAGCGGACAGGGCATTTCTTGTGCCTTCATCTTCGATTGCCCAATAATCATCATCAGCCAAAAGCATATTGGACATGCCGGATGTGACATTCTTTGCCTTTCCTTCCAGCGTCTGATTTAGCCCAGAGATTTTTTGTGTCACCATTTCCTGAAGATGCTCGTATTCATCGGAATCCATGCTGTCTACTTTGTCAACATCGATATCGAACATGTCTTCAATCAAGTTGGCTTTCTTACTGTCGCCCATACGGACATCTCCCAGGATTTCGGACCAGTCTTCTTTTTTGCTGTTTTGTAATTTATTTAGAATATTAAGTTGCTCTCGCTCAGAAAATTCATCTTCTGCGCCAAAGAGTTCGCTACCGAAATCTGCATGATTTCCGTGGTTGAGAACACGCTGCCGCGTTGAGAACATCCAGCCATAAATATTTGAATTTGTAATCAATCTGTTTACAGTATCTCTCCAGTGGTTTTGAAATCCATAGGTATGATCGTCATTGCTGTTGTCAAAATCTTCCAGCACATCTTGGTAAGTATTGCCTTTTTCATCTCCTTTTCGGAGATAGCCTTGGGCGCTGGTCTGGATATATTTCTGGTATTCCTTTGTAGCATCCTGCAATTTGCCGCCGGCAAAGCCGATTTTTTCCCCCTGCTCGTTGAACAGGGTATTGAGGGTGGGCATCAATTCTGAAAGTTCGCCAACCGTCTGCTTGTATTCTTCGTATTGGCTGTCGGTCAGAGAGATGTTTTGCCCCATATTGCTGACGCCTTGGGAGAGTTCATTGTATCTTGCGGCAAGCATCCCTATTTCATCATATCCCTGCGCCATGGAGGCTTGGGAATTTCTCAGGGAGTTTGCCATGTTTTCTGCATTTTCTGCCTCTTTCCGTTCTTTCTCATTCAGGGAGGTGAAAAGATTTGTGGCGGCACCCATGATGGCATCTGTCACCATGCCAATTCCGGCAGAGGCCAGAGATTTGCCAAAATCTTTTACCAGGTTTGTTACTATGGAATTTGCTTTGAGAGAAATCTTTGAAAGGTTTGATGTTTCTGTGGTAGTTTTCTTTAAATGCTCTCGATATTGTCCCATCATGTTGCCGGATAATTCTGCCGTTTGCAAAAAATCAGACAGATTCTTTTTGGCATCTTTGGATACATTGGAAAGTTTTGATACGTCCTCAATGATGGATGGACGAAATAATTCTGCATTTTCTTTATTTCCATTGTAGAAATCCCTGGCAATGGAAGAGAGGAATTTATTTATTTCTTTCGTTTCTCGCAGTGATTGAAACAATGTACTAAGATTTTTATTTGCCATGTGATTACATTCTCCTTTTTATATTTTGCTTTCCATCAAGGGATACAATGCAAGGAGTATCTTCGCATCCAGATTCTTTGAAAATACATCCTTCGGCTCCAGCGGTTCCAATGCCACCGATATCTCGCTGTCCAGAATGGGAATCAGGTCATCGTGGAATTTCTGGACGGCCTGGCTGTCCTCCGGCGGGATGGAGATTTCCCCATCCTCCCCGGGCTTGCCGTATTCCTTGATCTTTTCATTGCGGATTAGGTTGAAGTTTGACACATGCCGCTCCAGTTCCTTCAGGATTCCCAGAATCTTGAATTGGAAGAGGGCATCCATGCCGCTACTGGAATGGCTGTTGAGAATCTTCTCCAATGCATTGTTGATAAGTAATAAGTCGCTTAATTTCAGTTTGATTTCTTTCAAGATATTCCTCCTTTTCTTTCGTCAGAATCCGCTCTTTAGCTTCTCCCGATAAGAGTCATTGACGATCTGCATGGAGATTTCCACCTCTCCATTTGATATGTTCTCCCTCTCTATGATTTCCTCGTAATCCTCATAGGTGTGGATGCAGTGTATGTAGCATTCCTTGCTAATATTAATTCCGTTAGATATGTTGTCCGCCACGCCGATGATTTCCCAGCGCATGTCGTTAATCTCTTTTTTGATGAGCATTTCAGTGAGTTGCTTTAATTCCCGCTTAATCATTTCATCATGCCGGATGGATTGCCTGACGGCTTCCTCGTGCTTTGCTGACAATTCTTTGATTGCCCTGGCATTCTGCAAGGTGATTTCATGGTCTTCATTCCTTTTGGCAATCCAGGAAACCGGCTTGCCAATCATCTCAGAAAACTTGCCGATCATGGCAGCCAGGGAGATGGTGCCGGACATCAGGATGAACAGGCTGAAAATGAGAGAGGAGAGATCTAGTTCCAGCACATTGGCGATTGCATCCATGGCGCACCTCCTTACATGTCTGTCAATTTGCTCAGGGCGATCCAGCGGGAACGCCCTCTGGCATCCCTGCCTTTCAGCCGTCCCCAGTTTCCGGAGATCTTCTCAATGGTGATAGTTTTCCCAGGCATTATGGTGCCAATCTTGTTTGTAGGAGTCACCTTTCCGGAGGACCTGATTGCCGCTTTCTTGGAAACTTTTGCCTGGAATTGGCAGCTTTTGGTGAGGAAGGCGTGGAGCCTGTTCCACTTTTTGTTATTCTTTCCTGTCATGGGGCCGGGACAGTTTTTTCCATTCACATCCCAGTGGCGGATAATGGTTTTGGCGCCTGGGCATTTCTTCTGAATCTGCTTCACCAGTTCTCTTGTGGAGAGCATCTGTTTCAGATTGGTATCTTTCAGGCAGTCGCAGAGCTCGATGGAGATGGAATTGGCATTGGTGCATGTTCCATAGTATGCTCCCGCACCGTCCTTTTTTGTGAAAAAGCCTCCCACCGACCAGGCGGTGTGGCGCATGGCGATGGATTTGTATACGGTGCCCTTCTTGTCTACGAAGAAATGGGCCCCTGCATTTCTGATATTGGAATGGGCGAAGTAATTTGCGTTTGCCTGGGCGGTATCTCCTGCATTTCCTGTATAATGGATTACAATATATCGGATATCCTTTAGGCTTCTTTTTCCTCCATAGCTGATTGGCCTTGCCAAAATTTTCTTGATATTCATTTCGTCATCTCCTTATTTTTTCGGTGTTTGATAGGTCATTGCGCCGGGGGAATCCCCCGCTCCCCTGGTGGTGGGGTCGTTTACCGCATTCCATAAGGATACGGCCATGAGGCATAGCACGTAGGGGTTTTTCCCTGCGCTTATCATCAGGTCCCACAGTGCGTTCCAGGTGGTCAGGTCTTGCACCGTCAACCCAGCATAGGCTAGGAGGGGCGTGAACATGGCCAAAAGCACCTGGAGGATGAACAGGGGATTTTTTAACCGTACTTTTAGATTGATTTTCATAGGCAGTTCTCCTTATATAAGAAAAAAATGGGTAAGCGATACCAATCAAATAGATTGCGTACCACTTACCCATATTCATCTCGTGATGAGATAGATGGGGCGCCAGGAATGATATCCATGGCATCGGTGGAGCATCTATCTCGGGAGGGATTTGCTGTGAGCAGCAGTTAGCCAGTTGCTATCACGGCAGCAAGAATCACTGGTAATATTTGCAGTTTTCTTTCTGGCTGGAAGGGATGTATCTGTCCTTTTCCGGGCAGAAACGCTGGCCAATGCACAGTTCTGTTTTTGTCCTGGCATCTTCTCGTCTACAGAATATCATCATTTTTCCTGTGGATTCTGATCGTTTCTCATAAGCATGCTTGCACATAGTCATCACTTTTTATCACTCCCATCGCTATTTTGGGACATTCGCTTTCCGCAGTTCCTGGACAGCCTGCTTGTTTTTGCGGTCAGGAACTGCGTTCGCGCTGTACTGGCGTGGCGAATGCACTGTGTCAGTGATACGGTATGCTAGGCTACTGTGACGTCAATCTCGTCATTCATGCCCTGATATGTCACCGTGATCTTTGCGGATCCGGCGGCAACTGCGGTGATGATGCCGTCCTGGTCTACCGTTGCGGTGGCAGGGGTATCGCTTGCGAAGGAGCAGTCCGCTGGATTTAGCTGGACGGGGCTGTAGAGGGAGCCTTTCAGACCTACTACGGAGATGGCGGCAGTCTTGTCCGTGCTGGAGGAATCTAGGGCTACGGTTCCAGGCGTGGCTGCGATCTCTACCACGGAGATGGCCTTCTCTGTGTCGTCAAATTCTCGCACATAGGCGTACACGCTGCCGTCTGCACAGGAGTCTCCTTCTACGGCCAATGCCTTTCCTTCCAGGCTTGTGGAAGATGCGCCCTCCGGCGTAAATTCGATCTTGAAATTACCGTTAAGCTGGTAGGAGGGGATGATGATCTGCACGCTTCCCACCTTGCCGAGGTCGTTGTTGTGGCGGTCTGCATCTAGAACCAGTTTTCCGCACATGGGCGTGGACTCTGCGTCGATGGTGACGGACTTTGCGATGCGGTTATACCGATAGGTAGCCTTTACGGAATCCTGGTCGCCAGTAAGTCCGAAGCCAGTCAGGTCGATGGCTGTCTCATCTGGGGTGACGGTCACGATGGTGCCGTTTGGCAGTTCTACAGCCACATCTCCCACGGGAACGGAGCCAAGCACGCCGATGCCCTTGGTGAGGGTCACGCACTCGCCCAGCTTGTAGACATCTGTCATGCCTTCTGTAATCTTGGAGCCGGATGCCATTGCCAGGTATTCCAGTTTCCAGTCGGCGGCCTCCAGCGTGGCATTGAGCTGCCGTCCATGCTTGAAGGAGTAGACCAGCTTGTTGCCCTTTCCGGCATTCACGTTCTGCTCCTCCATCGTGGTCTCGATGGATGCGTTCAGGTTTGTCGTTCCGGTGCATGCCAGCACGTCATCTACATAGAATGCGAAATCTGCGGTGCTGACCAAAAAGTTTTTTGCGTTGTTTGTCATAGTGTTTTCCTCCATTTTTTATTTATTTCATAGAACAGCATGCTGCTCTAAGTATTGGCGTCGTTGATTTTTCCTTTGATAGTATTTTCGTCAGCCTTTACATCCTGATAGCGGTCTTCCTCGTCCAGGGAGGTCATCCAGTGTTGGATAGGCTCTTTGAATGAAACCATTCCGCTGCATTCGCCGGTTTTGGCGATTCTGTAGTTTTCATACAGCTGATAGCGTCTGATATAGCGATAGAATTTGCGAATCGTCATCTTCATCACCGACTCTTCCGTGATGTTCATGGCGATGACAAGAGAATCGATGTAGTCCTCTATATTTGCCGTTCGGTCATTCTTCTGGCTGGCCTTTTGCGCTTTTAGCAAGCGTTGCTCGGTATCGTAATTTAGAAATTCATCAATGTCGAAATCCATGTCATTTTGCAGGATGATGATGCGCCTCAAGTCGTCAAATATCTGGGGCGTGATGATTTCTTCGCCGATGGCAATCTGGCCGGTCTGGTGATTGAGCTTTACCTCCCCGTCCCGGCAGCACAGCTGGAGAAGCTGGAGGGCATAGCCGTAATAATTGGATAGATTTGGGATGCCTGACGCTTCCTCTAGCGCTTCGTTGCTGAAACTGTAGAGCAGGAAGTCCAGATAGGGCATCTTGATGATCTTCTTATCCCGGAAGGTGCTATTTTTCCGTACTGTGATTGACGGGGAAACTGCCTGGAATAGCACGATGTCCTTCATTGTCACCGGATATAGGGTGATCTTCTCGCTATAGACGTAGGGCTGATTGTAGATGAGATAGGGAAGAAGGGCGTCTTTATTGATTGTCACGGCAATCCTCCTTTCGCAGTGTTTTTCCATATAGTAAAATCTCAATTTTGGAATGAGAGTGGGGTGATGCCATATTTTATGCGGGTTTGCGGCCTGATTTATTTTTTTGTGAAGCGTTACGCTTTTCTCTGTGTCTGGCTACCCGCTGCCTTGTCTTTTCCAGATCAGACTGCTTTCTGCAGGCGGAGCAGTATTTGGAAGTGCCTTTCCTCTTTCTCGTCAGGATGCCGCACCCGTCGCATCGGATATAGTTCTCGCCCTGATAGACCCGCCACTCGTAGCCCAGCGTTCTAAAATCGGATAGAAATAGTTCTTTTTCGCCGCTCTCTTCCATAAATAATACCTGCACGCCCAGATTGTTGATTTTTTTTGCATATTCGATGAGGCCCAGCTCCCTCAATCTGGCCAGTTTCAGGTCTTTTTCCAGGGCGGTGGTGTTAATGCATGCCATGGAATAGATTTCGCCGTTGCTATAGCTGACCCAATTATGGTTGTGGGGATTCCGGAAATTTCCGAACCTTGCCAGGCACAGCAGGGTGAAGGCCAGGCGTTCCAGCACCTTGTCGCCGATTTCTTTGATTCGGTGCAGCTCCCCCGCTGTGACCCAGATGCCGTGGCATTGGCACAGGGGATATTTGCCAGAGACTTCTGCGTATTTCTCTAGGCGTGCCGCCCAGTCCACCGGGTTATAATTTGGCTCGCGCTCCCTCATAAATTCATCCAATTCTCTGATGATGCCGGCCTTTCGCAAGTTTTTTACCTGATATAAATATCTGGCATATAGATATAGGAAGGAATGGATTTTAGATGGTTCTATGTTCTCCTGGGCCAGCATATTCAGAACGTATTCCTTTTCATTTAAGATAATCATGCGTTTTTTCTGCTACTATTCACGGTCAAATGTACGTGAAGGATAATTTCCCATTATCCTTCAATAGATTTCGCTTTTGCAGACCGCATTCAAATTCTTGGGGAGTTTTTTGCTCGAAAAATGTGAAAGCATCCGTAAAAGAAAAATTGGTCACGTCTTGCAACATTACAGCTTTCGGAGGGGACTAATTGCTTTGCGGTTTCGATGTTTGATTTATGTGCCTCTCCGCCATTCAGAACTTCGTTCTTCATCGCGGGCGCGCTCGGCTCTCTGCAAACTCGTTTGCAGAGAGCCTCACTTTGCCTTCGCGAAACTCACACCATGCAACCGATTTCATGTGCTTTCCGTAGAGGCACTCGCGAATCGCCGACACTTGCGAGGCGTGTTTTGCCTCGCTAGGTGTCGTGGCGTTATGAGCGGTAGCGAGAGCGTGCCTCCTAGGAAAGCACTGAAATAGTGCATGCTGTTCAGACAATGCTACGAGGCACATATTCATCGAAACCCTGCAAAGCAAAGTCCCCTTGCGAAAGCCTACGTTGTCTGGCGGCGTGACCAATTTTTCTTTTCTCGGATGCAATGCAAAATACCGTAGCAAAAAACACCATACATTTTGTTGGAGCGGTCTGCAAAAATCAAAGATTCGATGGATAATGGGAAATAATCCGTTTAAATAACATTGTGAATAGTAGTTTTCTCCTTTCATTTTTTGATGTTGTCTGTGTCTGCTCCTTGTAGCAATTTCTTTTGCTTCATGATGAACTCTTCTCCGCCAAATTCAAATTCTCCCCGGGATTGCACCAGCAGGGGGTAGTTGATGGCGCCGTTTTTCTTTTCTAAGAGGTTGCGGATGATGGCGTCCCCGCAAATATCCCAGACAAACTGCTTTGACTTGGAGGAGGAGTAGCACAGGTCGATGAGAATGTCGCAGAGTTCTGAACTGTTTGGACAGATTTCCTGGCATCTGGATTGAAAATGCATTAGCATCATATTGCGGCTCATGCTGACCTCTTCTTTGTCTAAGCGCTGTCTGCCCGCTAACTGCTGGAAACTTTTGACGGCATGGTCGTATTCCGATTTGATTTTCGCAATGTTCTGATAGTCTTTCTTGCTGTATTTGACCCCGGACTTTATGATGGCTGTATCAAAATGGCTGTTTTTCGTCTTTTCCTTCAGGTATGGCTGGAACTTATGCTCAAATAGCCAGGCTATGCGGTTGACGGTGCAGGGATTGTCCCCGGCGGGCATCATCTTTCGGTAGTATTGGATAAATTCCTGTTCATCCTCGGTCTTTTCATCCTTTTCCAGCAATTCGCTTAAGGGCATCTGGAACATGCGGATGGATTTGCTGTTGGTGTCTTTCTGGTATTTGTTCCATCTCGCCATCAGGTCGGGATAGACGTACTTTAGGAAATAGGGCTTCTTCTCGGCGACGATGCGCAGGCACAATTCCTTGAATCGCCGCTCCTCCTCCGTACCCTCTGGAAGTTTCTGGCACTCTTTCGCGCTGTACCAATACTTTGGCATGGGCTTGGCGATAATGCCCTTTGCCTTGTCGATGGCCGTCTGCTGGAAGTGCTGCCCGCATTTGATGCGGTAATCCAGAGTGCGGTATTCCTCGCTGTCCTTTTCAAACATGGCCTGCCTTTCGACCATGGCCGTGATGCGGTTGGTGGTGGTTCCGATGGCATCCCCGAAGGCCAGCTTGTTGGCCCGCACCATGTCTTCTTCCGTGGGGATGATGGGCTGGGCCTTCCTCTGCACGCATTCGATGGTGGGCTCTTCCCTAGTATTCTTTATAATGATGGGATTGTCCGTGGTAAAGAAGGTGTCGGAGTCCTTGTCTGCCCCGTTCAGGGCATCGCAGGTGGTATCCCAGGAGTTGAGGATGATTCCGGTGGTGACGTACTGGTACCAGAAATCCATCTCCTCGCTAGTGGCTACCTTTCTCAGGCGAATGTTATTGTGGCATGTCATGGGTGCGCGGAAGAGGGCGATGGTGTCCACGCCTTTCCTCATCCAGTATGGATGGTAGACTTCCCCGGCCTTTAAAAGCCCCGTCACTGGCAGACCGAATATGGATTGGGCGAGGGAATACAGATCTCCGGAAACGATGGCGAAATTGCCGGATAATTTGATGGATCCCTTGGATGCCATGGCGATTCTCTTTCGGATCATGTCGTGGATTTTTTTGATGACGTAGGGGTCCTGAACCATTTCCGGTGCAATCATGATGGCTTTGGCAAAGTCATTTTCTAGTCTGTCCACGCTGTCATCCTCCAAGAACATGCCCTTGAGGAATACGATGGTCTTTCTCCAATCATCTCCCAGCGCACCTGTGATTTCATCGATGGTGGGCTTGCACAGCTGGTAGATTTCCTCATCTGTCAGGTCATATGTCTGCAAGAATTGATAGTTGGCATGTCGGATATGTTCTAATTGGTGGGGGGTGGTCTTGGAAACGGAAAACTGGTAATGGTTTTCGTTGCAGCACTGGATGAAGTGTTCCAGGCTTTCATAGGAATCCCATAATTTTACCATGGAGGTGGTGAGTATGACATCGTAATCCCGCACGTCCCGCCACTCTCCCCAGGCATCCCGGGCCATGTAGCTTCCCCTGTTGACCCGCTTGGCAAATTCTACGAAATCAAAGGTAAAGAGCATTCCCTTGGTCCACGCATACCTGGTGTTCACGCCAGTGATGGTCTGTCCGTCCCGGCTCTCTCCGTATAAATCCCGGTTGACCTGCCTGGAATATGCCGGGCTCATCAGCCCGTATCCGTCAGAATCGCAGTAGTCCACGAGATAATCCTTTTCCTCCGTAAGGATCGGCTCGCCCTCGCCTTCATCGGAAATCTTGATCACATCCTCCCGAAATTGTACATGGCAGTCTCTTACGATGAGGATTCTAGGCATGGTGACGGGGAGGGAGCCGCTACAGATTAGCGCCTGGTAGGCCTCCAGTTTGGCGGGAATGATGGGCTTATTTTTGTCCCTGCCATTGTCCATGCGCTTGCGGATTTCTTCGTAGACATGGTCTCCTATGTATACGATGGTGGATTTCTTGATGCCGCTATTGGTGCCTAGGAGGCGGTGATAGGGGTATCCATTAATCTGGAAGCCCTGATTGGCCCGGTCGTAATCCTTGTTGGAATCCATCATCATGCAGAAATAGTCTTTTTGGTATTGCAGGGCATATACTTTTTGATACCATTCTTTGATCTGCTTTTGGGTCTCTCTGGTTTTCGGCTGCTTTTTCAGCCGCTTGATCTCCCTCATGATGCCTGATACTTTTTCGTCCAGCTGCTCGATGCCGTTTAGCTCGCAAATCCAGCGAAGGATCTGGCTGTCGTTTAGCGCTACGATGTCATTGCTGTTTTTCATGGCGGTGGTCAGGGGCAGGGACAGGTTCCACTTTGCCTCTCTCAGGCGTTTGCTTGACAGTTTGTAAATGAATTTGTGACATGATTTCTCTTTAGCCATGGCTATTCACCTTCCTTTGCTCTCAGATCTCTCATTTCTTCGTTTTTCCTGCAATGGCATTGGAACCGCCAGTCGGCTGCGATGCGGCTTGCCATGTTGCGGCTCCTCCCATGGATGGTGTCAAAGTCTGTGAGATAGATGATTCCTCCATAAGAGGGAGCTTGGCTCTGATTAAAAATATTTTTATGCATGCTTTCCATGTTTGACCTCCAATCATCTTTTGGTGCTAATGTATGGTTTCTTAGTAGAGTAGGAAGAGGGGGACCATGAGGGTCGCAATCATTCTTTCTCTTTTTCCTTGTCCTTTTGCACGGATGGATTCTGTAATTTCAGAAAAATGCTTTCAAAGGATAGGAGGCTATATGCGAAGTCCGGAACATGGGCGGGATGCATGAATGTTTCATTATATAAGGAAGGAGTTGCTATCTAGAGGTAAATAGCAAACGTGCGTTCGATTTTTCTTGACAAGAACGAACACTTGTTCTATACTATGGCTTATAGGAAATTTTGTTACAGAATAACGCTATGCAAGGAAAGGAGCTGGCGTTCCCTTTTTTGTTATTGCAAAGGAATAAAGGAGGAAGATGAGAGAAGAGATGGAACAAGGAATCAATCAGTGCCAAATAGAAGAGGCCATAGAAGAACTTTACGAAAATGGTGGGAGGAAGCTGCGCCAGATGTGCCATAAGGAGATGGGCAGGTTTGGAGGGATTTCCCAGAAGGATTATGATGACTTCTATTCTAGAGTGGGTCTTGAGATCAGCCAGGCCATGGGGAAATTCGATCCGTCTAAAGGCAAATCTTTGATGGAGTATATTTCAGGCATCATCAGATTTTCGGTGATGAAAGAGATGACGGACAGAAATAGGGGAAAGAGGCAGCTGATTGTAGAAAGAGAGGGAGAGGAGGAAGATGGGGGGACAAAATCGGTGAGGGATTATATTACGAATCTATCCATAGATACGCCCATTGGAGAAGAGGATGGGCTGACCCTTGGCGATACCTTGCCATCAGATTTCGACTTGGAGGCATTAATCTTGGAGCGGGCGGGAGATATTTATGATGAAAAAGTAGAAAGGTATCTCAGTGGCCTATCCGTGATTCAGAGACGCATTGTTGAAATGAAGATGGAAGAGATGCCGGCACATGAGATTATGGAAGCATTGGGCCTTGGCAGGAGAGAGTATGAGGAGCAATGCCATGGGCTGAAATCATTTGCCAATGTAAGCGTATTATATGGATGTGGCAATCAGCAAGGGCTGAAGGAGGGAGATGATATCATGAGCACGACGACGCAGACGATGGAAAATTGCAAGACAGACAGGATTAGTATCGCTTCTATTATCAAGAAGATCGAGAGGCATACCATTCGATTCGACCATCCTCTTCAGAGGGAGTCGGACCAGTGGTCGCCCTCCATGAAGGGGAATCTGATATCCGACATTTTGCAGGGAAATAAGCTGCATCCCTTGATTTTTGCGGAACAGATTATCAACGGTGTTCCCATTATCTGGGATTTGGATGGCAAGCAGAGATGCACCAATGCCTATTCCTTCTTCAAGAACGGATATAAGATTACCAAGAATATCCGACGCTATATGATTACATACCAGACAATTCAAAAGGATGAGAATGGGAGGGATGTGCTAGATGAGAATGGCTTTCCCAGGGCAGTGAATGCGGAATTTGACATTCGGGGAAAGCGGTTTTCTGACTTGCCGGAAGAATTGCGGGACAGGTTCCTGGATTATAGCTTTAATTACGACCAGTATCTGAACTGTACGGAAGAGGATATCGGCTATCATATTGAGAGGTACAATGATGGCAAGCCCATGTCTTCTCCCCAGAAGGGCATTACGAAGTTGGGGACGGAGTATGCGGAGATGGTAAAGGCGATCTCGAATATGTCTTTTTTCAAGGACTTGGGCGGCTACAAGGTATCGGAATTTAAAAATGGAACCATTAACCGGGTGGTGGTGGAGGGCGTGATGGCCGCCAATTATCTGGATCGGTGGAGCAGGCTGGAAGACATGTGCAAATATCTCAAAGAGCATGGGGAGATTTCTGTCTTTGACAGATTTGAAGATATGGTGGAGAGGCTGGAAAGGGTGGTCACTGATGAAGTATCAGATTTGTTTAATTCCAGGGACAGCTTCCTGTGGTTTGGACTGTTTGCAAGATTTCTGGAAACTGGATGGGAGGATGGAAGGTTTATTGCATTCATGGCGGATTTTGTCAATTCCTTGCATGGACGGAAAGTGGGCGGAGAGTCCTTTGACGATATCTTGGGCATGACCAAGTCCACCAAGGATAAAGGGATTGTCATCAGGAAGATGAAGCATTTGGATAAATTGATGAAGGAATATCTTGGCGCGAATGATCGTGGCAAGGAAACATTGGAGGATTTGGAGGAGGCGTTCCTTGCGGAAACTATGGATGTGGACCGAGAATCCTTGCGCGATGACATGGGCTTATATAGGGAGACGCTGGACTGCCTTGCGGGCAATGCGATTCGGGTGGGATCAAGATTGCTGGAAAGGCAAAATAGATTGTCCTTATTGGCAATGGTGGTCTATTCCTATCAAAATGATGTGGATTTGGATCATTGGATGAAAAAATACGCAGAAAGCCATACCACCTATCTGGCGGATCAGAAGAAGAATTATATGAAGATGAAGAAGGATTTCTTGAAATATAATCAGAAAAGGAATATTGCTTAGTTCTGAAAATGATTTGCGATTTAGTAAGCTTGTGTAAGGAAAATTTGATTTTGGTTAGTTTTACATAGAATGAAAGAAAGGAATGGGGAGGAAAATGATCATTTTACTTGGAAAGACATGTAGCGGGATCAGATGGATTCAGCAAGAACTTTCGTGCCTGGGCATTCCGAAAATTCTGGAGTATGCTACCAGGCCGCCCGAATGGGGGGAAGATCAGGGAGATCGTTATCATTCCATATCAGACAGGGAATTTTACAATCTATATAGGCGAGGCTTTTTTGCGGTAACCAGCTCTGTTAAGACCCAGGGAGGACAAGTCTTGCGCCAGGGCGTGGCGGCCAGGGATCTGGCGCCTCGCTCCGTTCTCATCGGAAACCCCATGCAGATTGGCCGGCTAAAAGAAATGCACCTTGCCATGCCGGCGGTGTTTTATCTGGATACGGATGAGCATCTGATCTATGAGAGACTTAAGGATCGCCTTGGCAGCGCATATGAGGCCCAGAGGAGAATGGTGCGGGAGAAGCAGGCGCTTTCTCCTCTGGCTCAGTTGATAGACTATCGGATAGAGAATGATGGAACGCATGAGATGGAAGAACTGGCGGGGAGGATCAGGGGTCTTCATGAATATCATTTGGGCAGATGTCGGTATTCGCAGTGATAGAGAAGAAGGCGTACCGTGAAAGCCGTTCATCTCAATAAGATAGACAAAATAGCACTTTATGCCAAAGGCAGGGCGAGGGAATGCTTTATGCGCTCCACCATTGGGCTTAACGGAGATTTTGCCGGAAAAACCAGGGCTTGATCCCCGATCATTTCGTCTATGATGCGAAGCTCTAATTCCTGTCGATGCCTGAAATGGGCCGCCATGTCGTCAAATCCCTGATATCCATGCCGCTTTCCGTAGGGAGAACTGGCCAGATACTGTAACATCATGGGATACCACAATTCATTGCCCTGATAATCGCTGCGTTCCCCTTTGATGATTTTGATCTGTTCTTCCAGTTTCTCGCTATAAAGGTATAGCAGAAGGAAGTGCTCTCTGTCTATGGTGTCATACAGCTTGCGGTAAAATTCCATGATCTCCTGATCACTTAATTCATGAAATAGGATCAGTTCCTCCAGAATGTTCTGGAAAAAGGAGCATTCAAAGAGATAACCCGTCCCGGAAAAACTTCCATATCTGGAAAGGACAATCTCCTGAAAGTCTTTCAATAGCTTTCGGCCATTGTATATTTCAAATGATTCCAGTTCTCTGTGGAAGTTCGGAATGTCTGTCAGGATTTTAGTGTAGGTGACGATGTAGTGGTCGTTCTCCCTTATGGTATTGCTGATGATTTCCTCTCGGATGGAATGATAGCGGCTTAATGTATGGCGGTATTCCCCCTCGGTCATCCGGGCGCACCAGGCCAGGTCGATGGGGGAGTAATCCCCCTCCCGGCAGATGTGAGATTCAGGGAGTTCTCTGCTGAGCTGTTCCAGCAGGGTGGATTTCCCCGAACCCTGTAGTCCTTCAATAAAAATATTTTTCATAGGATTCTCCATTTCTGCGCACGTTTTTTGCGCATGAACGAGTTTGTGTCAAGTGTACGCAGACACAAATCTCGTGTGTGAAAATTTATTTTTCAAACTATTCTCCTTTCGCTGTTTTAGCGTTGCAGTTCTATGGTTTTCGTTGCAATTTTTTCCCGGAATCTGATATCATGCTCCACAAAGAGCATGGTGGGCTGGTATTGCAGCAACAGCTTTTCAATCTGCATCCTGGAAAAGACATCAATGTAGTTCAAAGGCTCATCCCAGAGATAGACATGGGCAGGGGTGAGCAGGCTTGTCGCCAGGAGCACTTTCTTTTTCTGTCCTTCCGAGTAATCCTCCATAGGTTTGGAAAATTGCGTCCTCTCGAAATCCAGCTGCCGCAAGATGGAGAAAAACAGGCTCTGATCTAATCCCTGCTTCTTGCAGAAATCGGGTAGCCCTCCCCGCAAGCCGGAAGTGTCTTGGGATACCTGGGAGATCACTAAGCCGGAGGCTGTCTCGCAGATTCCCTCCTCTGAGATGGGCAAGTTATCCTCCCGATAGCCGGCTTTCTGCAAGATCATTTGAAGCAGGGTAGATTTTCCGCAGCCGTTCTCTCCGTGTAAGGCGATCCGGTCGCCTTGCTGCAGGGAAAATGTCAGGCTGGTCAGTACCGGATGCCCTGCGCCCGCATATGTCAGGCCGTAGTCTCTCACATTCACAAGGGTGTCTTTGTGATGGGAGAGGGGCATCAGCTTCAAATCCACAGTGCGTTCCAGATTGGCCAGAAGTCCTTCCTTTTCTTCGATTTCCTTGCTGATTCGCTTCTCCATCTGGCTTACCCGGCTCTGCATCTTTTTTGTCTTTGCGCCAATGTATGCCCGGGTGCCCATGCATCGGTCATGCTCTTTGATAGGATCATAGCCGATTTTTGTCTGCTCGTTCTTGTCAGCCCAGTCTGAGGCGCGCTTGGCCGCCTGTCGCAGTTTCTTGATCTCTTTCAGGTGCTTTTCGTTTTCTGCCATGGCAAATTGGTCTTTTCGCTGCTTGTTTTCCCACCAGCTGGAAAAATTGCCGCTTTGTATCTCGATGGATTTTCTGTTCAATACCAGCACATGGTCGATGCAGGCGTCCAGCAGGTCTCTGTCGTGGGACACCAGGATAAAGCCTTGTTTGGCGGCCAGATAGTCCTTGACATTTTCTCTGGCCTTCTGGTCCAGATGGTTGGTGGGCTCGTCGATGAGCAGGAAGTCCTGCTCTCCCGAAAATAGGATCGCCAGCATGACTTTGGTGCGCTCGCCCGGGCTTAGCGTGTGAAAGGGGCGATAGAGGGTCTCCGCATCGCCATCCATCTGGTCAAGCTCACAGATGACCCGCCACTCCTCGCACCCGGCTTTCAGTTCCTGTATAAATTCCGTGGCGCAGGATTGCATTTGTCGCTCTGTGATTTGATAGGGAAAATAGTCAAATGGGGTGTTGCTGCTGATGCTCCCCTGATAGGCATACTTTCCCAGAAGCAGATGCAGAAACGTGGTCTTGCCCTTTCCGTTGCGACCCACAAGCCCCAATTTCCAGTCCGTGTCAATGGAAAAGGACACATCTTCAAAGATATTTTCAAAACTTCCCTCATAATAAAATGTTAAATGGTTTACGCTGATTTGTGCCATATGCATTCCTCCCTTCCTGTGCAAAAAATAAGAACCATCTGTTGCCAAATGGTTCCATTACATTCTGCTCTCTCCTGAAAGTTTGCCATAGCGAAGTAAATGCTAGCATAAATTGGAATTTTTTTTCCTTGCAAAATATGTTACACGCAAAAAGAGAGGTGCGGTTGCAATCCACAGCCACAGAGAATGTAATTCGCTTTTGGCAACATGATGGAAAGACCTTAAGAGACAGTTCTTTCCATTTCATGGACTGTAGAACTCTTCCTCCCTTATGGTTCCTGCGCTCATATCATGCAATCAAAAGCAAATTATCTTCTCATCGGACTGAATCACCTCTCTTCATAAGATAGCGTCATTCTATCACGTTATCATGTCCCTGTCAATGAAATTTAGTTGCATTTTTTTCACTTCATAGACAAATGGATTGTCAATATCAGTGTATTTTCTTACAGCTACGCCATCTAAAATTTCCATTGCCGTTTCCTCGCTGAACTACTTTTTTCTCTATGTTTACTGATGGATACACTAGTGTTAGGTCAGTACACTAAGAGGAAAGTGTCTCCCATTGCTCCATCAGTTCCTCTAGCCGGGCATCGTTGCTGGCTTTCTTGGTGGCTAGTTCCTGGAGCCTGACGGAATTGGTGGCGACCTGGGGGTCAGCCATTTCTGCCTCCATCCTTTCGTTTTCCATCTCCAGTTTCTCGATTTCTTTTTCTACTTTCTCGATATCCCGTTTTAATTTCTGGATTCTGGCCTTTTCCTCCTTCTGCTGTTGCCAGGAAAGTTTATTGTCTGGGACTGATTCTGCGGGATTGCTTGCCTGATTGTTGCCAATCTTGCTGTCCGGTGGGGCGGTGGGAGAGACACGTATCCTTTCAGTTCCGCCGGGAGAGGAGATGCCGGGGATTGCCGCCCGCTCCACATCCTCCCTCTTTTCCAGATAATAGTCATAGTTGCCAATATAATTTAGCAGGGTCTGCTGGGTCAGGTCCAGTATCCGGTGGGCGGTGGTGTTGATGAAATACCTGTCGTGGGATACATAGAGGACGGTACCCTCAAATTGATTCAGGGCATGTTCCAAAATCCCCTTGGCATCTATGTCCAGATGGTTCGTTGGCTCGTCCAGGATGAGGAAATTGGCATCGGAGAGCATCAGCTTCGCCAGGGAAACCCTGCCCCGCTCCCCGCCGCTCAGGCTCTTGACTTGCTTGAATACATCGTCCTCGGTGAAGAGGAAGGCGGCCAGTACATTTCGCACCTGGGTGTTGTTCATGTGGGGATAGGCATCCTGAATTTCTTCAAATAATGTTTTTTCTGGATGGAGGACGTGGTGCTCCTGGTCATAGTATCCAATCTCCACATTGGTGCCCAGGGTGAAGGTGCCGCTATCTGCCGGCAGCAGTTCGTTGATGATCTTTAGCAGGGTGGTCTTCCCCGTGCCATTGTCGCCGATGATGGCCACATGCTCTCCCCGGCTGATTTCAAAGGAGATATCCCGAAACAGGCAGTTGCCCCCAAAGTGCTTGCTCAGGCTTTTCACGGAGAGTACGTCCTTCCCGCTCTGGTATCGGGGGGAGAAGAAGAGTTTCATCTCCGTATTTTCTTCCGTGGGCTTTTCCAGGCGTTCCATTTTGTTCAGTTGCTTTTCACGGCTTTCCGCCCGTCTGATGGATTTCTCCCTGTTGAACTGGCGGAGTTTGGTGATGACTTCCTCCTGATGCTTGATTTCTGCCTGCTGATTCAGGTATTGCTTCATCTGGGCCTCCAGGATGGCATTCCGCTTCTGCTGGTACTGGGAATAATTGCCCTGGTATACAGTTGCCTTGCTCTGTCGGAGTTCAATGACCTTGGTGGCAATCTTGTCCAGGAAATAGCGGTCGTGGGCCACGATCAGCACGGAGCCTTGATAGGAGGAGAGATAGCCCTCCAGCCAGTGAATGGCGTTTAAATCCAAGTGGTTGGTGGGCTCGTCCAGGATAATCAAGTCCGGGGCGGCCAGAAGCATCTTCGCCAGGGCAACTCTTGTCTTCTCACCTCCAGATAGGGTGTGGATGGACTTTTCAAAATCCTCCTGGGAAAATCCCAATCCCTTTAGCACACCGGTGAGTTCGCTCTGATAGGCATATCCGCCAAGTTGGGTGAAACGCTGCTGCGCCCTGTCGAATTGTCGGATGCAGTGATTCAGGGCATCTCCCTCCAGTGCGTCCATTTTGGCGGAGAGGTCTGCGATTTCCTGCTCCAGAGCCGGGATTTCCGGCTTGGCATCCTGCATTTCCTCCCAGATCGTCCGCTGGGAGTCGTATTCCTGATTCTGGGCGAGATACCCCAGAGTGGTATCCTTGCTTAGAATGACTTCCCCCTCGTCTGGGGATAGGTTTCCCGCAATAATCTTGATGAGGGTGGACTTGCCGGAGCCATTAATGCCCACGATGGCGGCCTTTTCCCCCTCGTTTATGTGAAAGGACACGTCTGACAGGATCACGTCTGTCAGAAATGCCTTGTGAATGTGACTGCATTGTAAAATCATGTGTATTCCTCCCTGCTTTGCTTTCTTTGCAGTATGAAAGGTTCATTGCGCTATTCTACCACAATTATCCAATAATTACAAAGCCTGATGTTATTATGAACGGGAATTGTCTATTGCATGACGAGATGGACAACTGTGGCATGATTTTAGCAGTGTTGCATAATTAAGATTATTATTGATAAAAATATTATCATAAATTATTCTATAGAACTTAATATTGTTCTTTAGATTCTTCATGATGTTTTTCTTTCTCAATATACTAACTATAGAACAATAACTAGTTCAAGAGGAGGTATTTAATGAATCAAAAGGCAGTAGGAGAAAGAATCAAGACAGCAAGGGAAAGAAAAAATTTTACCCAGGAAAATTTAGCGGCTATGGCAAATATCAGCACAACTCATTTGAGCGTTATAGAACGTGGTGTAAAAGTTCCGAAACTGGATACATTTGTTTCTATAGCAAATTCCCTTGGTATTTCTGCGGATGAACTGCTGGTTGATGTGGTGAACCGTTCTATGTTAAGTGCAACAAACCAACTAACAGAAATGATGGCTAATATGCCAATGGATGACCAGAAAAAAATCATAGATATCGTAAGAATCCTTGTAAATAAATAATATTTCTATAGTCCATTTTTTCTATGAAAACTTAAAAGCATACCTTCCTGTTTGATAATTATTTGTTTCGTCTTGCATTAATATCTTGTTTATGTTATTATAGTTCTAGGGAACTAATTTTAGTTCTATAAACTATATGGAGGATTTTAATATGGATAAACAAGATATGGCACTATTAATTGAAGTAGAAGATTATTTGATTAGACTTGATAGAGTGCTACAACAACTAACGGGATACGGATATGCAGACGGCGATTTCGCAAAATTAGGCAACGTGTATGATGTAATATATCGGAATGCAAAACCATATCTGCCTGCAAACGTGGAATGGGATGTTGAATTATATGATATTATCACAAATCAGGAATTATCCTGTGAAGAACGCGCAAATATTTTATTGAGTAGACATACCAAATCCTAATTTTTTTTACCCTGAATTCGCTCCATAGAACTACTTCTGGATTTATAGATTCTGTATTGTGATCTTCAATACTCCTATACTATCTTTGGAAGAAGAAGTAGTTCTATAGGAGGAATGTATATGGACCTGAGGATTATAGGATGCCGAATAAAGGAAATAAGAGAAAAGAAAAATCTAACGCAGGAGGAATTAGCTGATTTAGCAGAAATAAGCTCTACACATATCAGTGTTATTGAGCGTGGCGTGAAAGTCCCGAAGTTGGATACATTCATAGCAATCGCAAATGCTTTGGACGTATCTGCAGACGAGCTATTGGTTGGAATAGTAAATTGTTCCGTTTTGGGAGTGGCAAATCAACTGTCTGAAACATTATCAAAACTGCCAAATTGCGAACAGAAAAAAATACTTAATGCCATTAGGGTTCTTATTGACGAATGATTTTTTTGAAATATTTACAAAGTTGATGATTAGATTACTGGATAGGAAGAAATGAGCATATAACCAGATACTAGGAAGAAAAACGATGGCATATCAGATGGCTATGGCAAGTTTTTTTGACGCATCAACTGAACAATAATCAAAAATAAAGAGAGGTTCAAAATAAACCTCTCTCAAATGATTAAATTTGTTCTAATATTTCCTTTACCTGTTCCACGGAAAGGGATAGCCTTTCTGCGATTTTATCAATGGTGAAGTCCAGTTCATGCAAGATTGCCACTTTTCCCTCAAGTCTGCCCCTGCGCTCGCCTTCAATCTCGCCCTCGAGTCTGCCCTTGCGCTCGCCTTCAATTTCGCCCTCAAGTCTACCCTTCGCAATCATCCGATCCGCATAGGTTTCCAATACTTCTCCGCCCATAACTGCATTCACCTCCCGTTTCATCTCTTGATTTTCCTCAAAGAGATAACTTGCCAGCCTATTTGTAAAGTCTATGATGTTTGACATATCGTATTCATTGAGCAGCCCTTCGTCTCTGGCATCAAGCATTCCCCGATAGAATGCTTCGTATTCTGCGGAAATCTTGCTCAGAACTTCTTTTCCAGCATGCTCATATTTCATTATAGCGTATGGAATCAAAAAATACAATTGCTTTCCGATAATGTCGTCTTCCGTGTATTGCTGGACCTTGATGATGGGAACTCGGTATGTCACTGTCGCATTGTCTGGAAAGACGACCTCCATCTGGATCTCGTCCGGCGTGGTCTTCCCGTGGCGGAGATACAGCACGGCGGATTCCGGGAATCTGATTCTGTATCCCTGGCTTGTTTTTTCTACATTTTCCAGAGCAATGTGGAAATCATACTCTACCATCCGAAGCGCCATGGTGCCATCGGGACTGCTCTGGCATTCCAAATGGTAGATTTTGTTGCCGATGCGTATGGCGGAATCGGTAATCCGTTCAGCTAGGCTTTTGCCGTGTTCAGACAGTATATGGTGCTCGCCTGAGAGCAGTTCTATCTTTTCCGTTATCGGATAGTTTTTGCGGAATGCTTCGTTGATCAGCGGTATGAGCAGATGCGGATTCTTCTCGCACAGCGTGCGGAAAATGTCGTCAAAGAGTTGTGCCATCTAATTTCCTTTCTCTGTAGTGTAAATATGGATTTGCTTTAATGAACTATGAACGGTGAAGCATTGAATAGTAGTTTTGACTATTGTATGAGAAAATATATTCTTTTGCAAGAGGCAAATTTTCCGATTTGAGTCAGTAGGTGAAAATGCACAAACATCAGTATAGCCATCGGTCTGAAAATAAGGCGAAGCTCCAATGTAATAGGGGAATGTGCTGACTATTCTCAATTTTAAATATTGATTGATATCTTGTCATATTGCACAAAAGTCAAATGACCTTTTTTATGTTTCCAATCATAGAAAAAGCGTTGCAAAAAGAATAATTTGGAGATATGCCGAAATCATGTGAAATATTTTGTGCAGTTTTATTTTCTGTGGTAATATTGCACAATCATTTTCTGCAGTAAATTCTATTTTCATTTGATGATATATATAGATGCTTCCGTGATGTATGGCATCAGCCGTAACTGAAAAAAGGCATATATGATGCATCCATTTGCCTTCTCTGGGTTAGATAGTATCGTTATTCTAGTTCATAGTAGAAACGCTCTCTTTTTCTGGATTTATTATGGGGGATTTTCTGTTGTTATACAATGTAAATCTACATTTTTATGCTTGCCATATCAGAAGGGAAAAGATAGAATAAAAACTGTGAATGGTATTTTATAATTCTGTTCCGGGTTGAGAGTGCATAGGCGCTGAACTATTATTAAGCAAGGAGGATAGGGGAATGGCGTTTGATTATAAGAAGGAATACAAGGAATTTTATCTGCCAAAGAACAGGCCGAGCATCATTGCCATACCGAAGATGAATTTTATCGCCGTTCGGGGGCAGGGCGATCCGAATCAGGAAGATGGAGAGTATAAGCAGTCCATCGGCATGCTGTATGGTATTGCTTTTACCATCAAGATGAGCAAGAAGGGGTCTCATCAGATTGAGGGATATTTTGATTATGTGGTGCCCCCCCTGGAGGGATTGTGGTGGCAGGAGGGCGTGAAGGGCATAGATTATGCCCGCAAGGAGAGTTTCCAGTGGATTAGCATGATTCGCTTGCCGGATTTTGTTGCCAAGTCGGATTTTGAATGGGCGGTGGAAGAAGCCACAAAGAAAAAGAAGACGGACTTTTCCAAGGTGGAGTTCCTAGCCTGCGATGAGGGGCTGTGCGTGCAGTGCATGCATATTGGTCCATATGATGACGAGCCTGCGACGGTTCGGATGATGCATGAATTTATGGAGGAACAGGGATATGCGCTGGATATTACGGAGAAGCGCCTCCATCATGAGATTTATCTGAGCGATGCCAGGCGGGTGGCACCAGAAAAGCTAAGGACGGTAATTCGCCATCCCATTAGGAAGGCATGAATGTCTTTTCTTTGCTGTTACAATTTAAATAGTAACCTTTTGCTTGCCATATCATGATAAAAAAGATAAAATAGACGCAGTATATTTTGAATGGAGGAAAAAGATGTGAACATCAAGAAGAAAATAGTTGTTAATACCTTGTTGATTGTAATGGTTGTGGCAGTAGTCCTGATGCTGGTTATGACCGCATCTATGAAAACCTTAACCAATGAAGTGATGCAGGATGTGCTTCCCTCTATGATTAAGACGGCATCTCAGAATATAGAGGCGAATATGCATATGCTGGCTGACAGAATCTTTATGATCGGGGATAATGATGTAATTACCCAGAAAGACTCTTCCCTTAAGGAAAAACGAGATGTGCTGCGGAAGGCCCAGTCTGGTATTGAATTTGTATGGCTGGGGCTTTATGATGCCAAGGGAAAGCTTTACCTGGGGGATCAGTCTTGTCCGAAAGAGATCGGGAATACGGCCATGTTTCCCCTGCTGGGCGAGACCCAGAATCTGGTAATCGACGACGTGACTTCCTCTGACGGGCAACTGGAGTTTGCGGTGGGGATTCCAATTATGTCAAACGAGGAACTTTTATATTATCTGGTGGGAAATTATAAATATGATATATTGAACGATGTGATGACCAATATCAACTTGAGCGTGAATGCCGATGCCTATATTGTGAATCAGGAAGGCAAGATTATGGGCAATCGGGACCAGGGGCTTGTGGCTGACCAGGCAAATATCCAGGATGAAACCAAGTTGAAAGGGCTGCTGCAGAAGGTGTCTTCTGGCGTTACGGGAGTATCTTTGATGGAGGCATCAGGGAAGACTTCCTATGTGAGCTATGCTCCGATCAATGGCACCAGATGGTACCTGGCTGTCATTGTTCCCCAGAATGACTTTATGGGGCCGGCGGATGAAAGCATCCTGTTCAGCATGGCCGTGACGGGCATATTGCTGGCTCTGGCGATTATTTTTACTTTTAGGTTCTCTTCAAAGATTCAGAAGTCATTGAAAAAAGTGACGGGCAGGATAGGTCTGCTGGCGAAGGGAGACTTAAAGACTCCTACGGAAATCATTCGCTCCAAGGATGAGACGGGAGCGTTATCCCAGGCGTTGAGCGATACTGTGGAGAGTATCAATGGATATATTTCTGAACTTTCTGATATTTTAGAAAGTATGTCCGGGGGCAATTTCAAGGTAGAGGTGCAGGGAACTTTTGACGGTGATTTTGTCGTAATGAAAGAGTCGCTGAATAAGATTATCAGTTCTATGAACCAGATGCTCAAGTCCATTAAGAAGTCTTCCCAGGAAGTATTAATGACGGCGAACATCGTTTCGGAGAGTGCAGGACAGGTACATAATGGCTCTACAGAGCAGTCAAATTCCCTGAACGTGCTATCTCAGGAGACTGCGGCCATTGAGAAAAATATCCAAGACGTGGATAGCAATACGAGCCTTGTGGGCAATCTGATGGGGACGGCAAAGGAAAGCATTGGCACGGGCAATGAGAACATGACGAATCTTTTGGATGCCATGGAAGACATTAACCGCAATGCCATGGAGATTACCAAGATTACCAAGTATATGGAGGATATTTCGTTCCAGACAAATATCCTGGCATTGAATGCGTCTGTGGAGGCGTCCAGGGCGGGAAGCGCTGGAGCCGGGTTTGCAGTGGTCGCCGAGGAAGTGAGGAATCTGGCAGCCCAGAGCGCAGATTCTTCCCAGCACACCACGGAAATGATCAATGAATCCCTGGAGGCAATCAAGCAGGGTGCGGTTTACGCGAAGAAAGTTGCGGAATCCTTCCATGATATTGAAGAGGTTTCCAACGACATTTCTGTCATTACAGAGCGTTTGTCTGAGAGTGTTGGCGTTCAGAAAAATTCTCTTGAAAATATGTCTGGCCAGATTGCCCAGATTCGTGATTTCGCCCAGCAGAATCTTGATGCAAGCTATGAGAGTTCCACAGCCAGCCAGAAATTGAACAAGCAGGCTCAGCATCTCCAGTATGTATCGGGGCAATTTAAGTTAAGGGAGGATGGGGAAATATGAAAAAAATCATGATTTGCGCGCTGTCAATATGTTTGCTGGCATGCAGCCTGCTCACATCCTGCGGAGAAAAGGAAGGGATGCAGGATGGCTATTACACCGCAGAATTGTCGGAATACCATTTTGGCTGGAAGGAGTTTGTCACCATATGCGTGATGGAGGACAAGATCGTTTCGGTGGAGTACAATGCGAAGAATCCAAGTGGCTTTATTAAGTCCTGGGACATTGCATATATGAGAAATATGAATTCGGTGCAGGGAACATATCCGAACAAATATACCCGCACCTATGGGGCGCAGCTTTTGGAGGAGCAGAATGCGGATCATCTGGACGCGGTGAGCGGGGCAAGTTCCTCCGGCAAGAATTTTAATAAGCTGGCTGCTGCAGTTTTGGAAAAGGCGAAAAAAGGCGACACGTCCATTGCGATTGTGGAAGTAGAGTCGGAAGGGGAATAGAGAGATGACAAGACAGGAGTTTTATGAGAGAGTTACCCGGTCGAAACTGATTTTAGATGGTGCCACTGGGTCCAATCTGCAGAAGCGGGGGCTTCCGGCGGGGGTTTGCCCGGAAGAATGGATTCTGGAACACCCGGAGGTGATGTGCGGGCTGCAGAGGGAGTATATCCGGAGTGGGACAGATATTTTGTATGCCCCCACATTTTCCGGCAACCGCATCAAGCTGGAGGAGTATGGGCTGGCAGATGGGCTGGTGCAGATGAATCGGGAACTGGTGGCCATCTCTAAGAGGGCGGTGGAGGAGGAGCATGCCCAGGGGCGGGTTCTGGTGGCGGGAGACCTGACCATGACCGGCAAGCAGGTGGAGCCCATGGGACCCCTGTCTTTTGAGGAACTGGTAACGATTTATAAGGAGCAGATTCAGGCTCTCGAGGCAGGGGGGGCAGACCTTCTGGTGGTGGAGACCATGATGAGCCTGCAGGAGTGTCGGGCGGCAGTGATTGCGGCAAAGGAGTGTTCTGAACTGCCCGTGATGGTGACCCTTTCTTTCAATGAGGATGGAAGAACCCTTTTTGGAACAGACCCCGCCACGGCGGCTCTGGTGCTGACGGCACTGGGCGTGGATGCCCTGGGGGTAAATTGCTCCGTGGGGCCGGACAGGATGGTGGACGTGGTGCGCCAGATGAAGGCATATGCGCACGTGCCGATAATCTGCAAGCCTAATGCAGGACTTCCCCAGATGGTGGCGGGGGAGACCGTCTACGATATGGGGCCCGAGGAATTTGCAGAAAATATGCTTCTTCTCGCCAGGGAGGGAGCAGATATTCTGGGAGGATGCTGCGGAACTACCCCGGAACACATCGGGAAAATGGTGCAGGCACTGGAGCGGGAGAATCTCGTATCTGAGGTGGCATTTATCGGGAGAAAGCATCATGTGATTCGCAGGGCGTTATCCAGCGAGCGGCTTACCAGGGATATTGCGTTGGATGGCAATTTTCTCGTGATTGGTGAGCGGATTAATCCCACGGGAAAGAAGGCGTTGCAGGCACAGCTCCGGGAGGGGAAGCTGGATCTGGTGACGGAGATGGCGGAATCCCAAGAGGAGGCCGGAGCGGCTATTCTGGATGTGAATATGGGCATGAATGGCATTGACGAGAAGGAGATGATGCTCAAGGTGGTGAGGGAACTGTCCATCGTGACGGATTTGCCCCTTTCCATCGACTCCAGCCATGTGGACGTGGTGGAGGCGGCTCTCAGGATTTACCCTGGGCGGGCGCTGATTAACTCCATTTCCTTGGAGCCGGAGAAGTTTGAGAAGTTGATTCCCGTGGCGAAGAAATATGGTGCTATGTTTATCTTGCTGCCCCTGTCGGAGGAGGGGCTTCCCGAGGATCTGGAGGAGAAGAAGAGTATTATCCGCACCATCTATGACGAGGCAATGGCTCAGGGGCTGGTGGCGGAGGATATCATCGTGGACGGGCTGGTGGCTACGGTGGGAGCCAATAAAAATGCGGCTTTGGAGGTCTTTGAGACCATATCCTACTGTAAGGGGGAACTGGGGCTTGCCACGGCCTGCGGCCTGTCCAATATCTCCTTTGGCCTGCCGGAGCGGATGTTTGTCAACAGTGCCTTCCTGACCATGGCGATTCAGGCGGGGCTGACCATGGCCATCGCCAATCCCTCCCAGGACTTGCTGATGCACGCTATGTATGCGGCAGATTTGCTCATGAATAAGCCGGAGGGGGATATCCGGTATATTGACCGGGTGTCGGAGCATAAGGTGACGGTGGTGTCCGGGGAGGTGTCCGCCGATGCCATTCAGAGTGCGGGAAGCGAGGTGGAAAAGAAGGCAGTATCAGAGAAAGGGGGCGGAGACCCGCTTTTTCAGGCGGTGGTGAAGGGCCGGAAGGAGAAGGTGCTGGAACTGGTGAGGGAAGCCATCCACCAGGGAAGGGATGCCCAGAAAATCATTGACGAGAGCCTGATTCCCGCCATCAACCATGTGGGAGAACTGTTTGACAAGCAGATTTATTACCTGCCCCAGCTGATTGCCAGCGCGGAGGCCATGGAGGGTGGCATTGGGGAACTGGAACCCATTCTTGCCGCCAGCCGCACGGGAAAGAGCAAGGGGACGGTGGTAATTGCCACGGTAGAGCATGATATCCACGATATCGGGAAAAATCTGGTGGCATTGATGCTTCGGAATTACGGATATCGGGTGGTGGATCTGGGAAAGGATGTGCCGGCGGAGGAGATTATTGATGCCGCCATTCGGGAAGATGCGGATATTATCGGACTGTCTGCCCTGATGACTACGACGATGATGGAGATGAAGACCGTGGTAGAGCTGGCAAAGGAGAAGGGGGTTATGGCCAAGATTATCATTGGCGGTGCGGTGATTACCCAGGGCTTTGCGGATGAGATCGGGGCGGACGGCTATTCGGGGGATGCCCAGGAGGCGGTGGAACTGGTGGGGAGGATTTTGGGAAACTAACACTTTTCCATAAGGTTGTGTTGCCGAAGGTGGCATGTAAGGAAAGTGCGTTCGACTAATTGACGGGGAATGAACTATTGGGAGGAGTGATTCAGACTATGCCTTTAGGATTAAGGCGTGGAACGGTTAGGCTGGAGCCTCATGATCTGAGGTGGGAGGAAGAGGCAGAGAAGGCGATCCGGATTATAAAACGCATTCTGGGAGAGGATGCGGTTGACGTGCAGCATGTTGGCAGCACGGCGATATCCGCGATATCTGCAAAACCTATCATTGATCTCGTTGTTGGAGTGAATGACTTGTCCCAAATCTTGGAATATAATGAACGCCTGCTACAGGAGGGGATTTATTATAGAAGTTCCGATGTTGCTAACCAGTTGCTTTATGTAATGGGCGATCTTGACAAGGATACAAGGACGCATCATATTCATGTTGTCATATGGGGTGGGGCAGAGTGGAATGATTATGTGAATTTTCGGGATTATCTTAATTGCAATATTGATGTGGCTTTGCAGTACCAGCAGTTGAAAGAGCAGCTTGAAAGTAGGTTTTCAGATGACAGGCATGCCTATACCAAGGGAAAGCATGCTTTGATTGCCGCCATCTTGGAGCAGGCTGGTCAGCGGAGAGTTTCCGAGTAATGGATGTATGGAGGACAGTTCAGATTTGCCCCCGATATTGCAATATTAGGATTAGCCACAGACTGCGAAAATGGTATGAGGCGAGGGGAGCGTAGCATATCGGGACAGAAAAATATGATTGCTTTCCTTTTACCTGCGGATATATGAGATACCCTCTAGTTGGGCAGTGAGTTTGGAACTGATTAGCAGTAAGGAAGCAGTTTTGTTTTGTAGGAAAAGGCTTTGAAGAAAGACCATGTGAATGGGATGGATTCGGAATGTTAGGAGATACTTGGTATTATTAAAAAATACGATCTTTTGCAGGATTGGAATGATGATGAGGAATTTAATTTGGAACGATATGTAGAGGTGAATATTTGGAGTGATGAGAAACACATAGACGGGCGATATGCATTAGCAGTGCAAAATGAGTATCAACCATCTTTTTATAAAGAAGATGGTTGATACTATTATGAAAATGGATACAATAGAAGTAAGGTAAGTAAGGGATGCACTGAAGGGAGGTTATTGTATGGAACTTGCAAAGGTTACATCAAAAGGACAGATTACAATACCAATAGAAATTAGGAAAAAGTTAGGGATTAAAGAGGGGAGCAAGGTGCTTTTTTTGGAGGAAGCGGGACGGATATATTTGGCAAATGCTTCTATGGAAGCACTGAGAGAGGCGCAGGCGGCATTTGCAGGAGAGGCAGAGAGAATTGGTTTGGAGACAGAAGAAGATGTTGTGACGATGGTTAAGGAGTTGCGGAAGGAAAGAATGGTGAAATAATTGCGGATCATGGTTGATACAAATGTACTGATTTCGCTTTTGGTGTTTTCTAGCAAGAAAATGAACCAGATGATGGAGTGCATATTTATGAATCATCAGTTAGTTCTTTCTTCGTATATAGTAGAGGAATTAAAGGATGTTGTAAAAAGAAAGTTTTCTAACAAGGTTAGGGTTATAGATACATTGCTTGCTAAGATGAATTATGAATATGTATATACACCAGATATTATGGATGATGCATTATTTGAAATCAGAGACGTGAAAGATTATCCGGTTCTTTATACAGCGATATTGGAAGATGTGGATATTCTTGTAACTGGAGATAGTGATTTTAGTGATGTAGATGTTGCAAAGCCGGAGATTTTGACACCAGCGGAGTTTGTGGAGAGGCATTGTGACAATTTAACAGATATGTAAGTATTTAGTATTTATGATAAAATCACCTTGCTTTGAAGGATAAATGAATTTAGATTTTTTTGTTGGATAAATCATAGTTGTTGCAAGATTAAAATGTACTATTAAAAAGAAAGTGAGTGATAAACATGGATGCATCTACAACTAATTTTCAGCCAATTTTTGAAGGAGTTAAACAATATGTGGTACCATTGTTTCAGCGTTCATATAGTTGGACAAAAAAGAATTGGGAAGTTTTATGGAATGATTTGCAAGAATTATACGAAATAGAAAACCCAAGAAATCATTTTATGGGTTCTATAGTTACAATTCCAACAAAATCAGTACCAGAGGGAGTTACAAAATATTTGTTGATTGATGGTCAGCAAAGAATTACAACAATATATTTGATTTTAATGGCATTAGGTGATATATATAGGGACAGAGGTGAAACAGAAAGTTATGAAGAAATAAAAAATACATATTTAGTTAATACATACAAAAAAGGAAAAGACTATTATAAGGTGCTTCCGACACAAGTTGATAGATATGTATTTGAAACATTAAGCAAGACACCAGAAATAAAAGTACAGCATGGTATGTGGGAGGCTTATCATTATTTCAAGAGAAAACTTTCGCTAAATATTGACTTAGATAAAATAAAAATCATATTAACTACAAAATTATCAGTTGTAAGTATAGTGCTTGATGAGGTGGATAATCCTTATTTAGTATTTGAAAGTTTGAATCATAAAGGTAAGCCATTATCGGTGTCTGATTTGATAAGAAATTATGTATTTATGAAGATACATATTGAGAAACAAGATATGGTTTATAATGAGGTATGGAAACCCATGCAGGATAGATTGGGTGATTCTATGCCTGAGTTTGTCAGACATTTTTTGACAATGAATGGTGATTATATTAATACTGGAGATGTTTATGGAATATTAAAAGATAAAATTGATAAATTGGGAATTGATGAATGTTTACAGCAATTAGATAAATATTCAAAATACTATGGTTTTTTGTTAAAACCGGAAACAGTTGAGGATGAAGAAATAAAAAAGTCTCTGCAAATGATAAAAAGGTTGGATATTTCAACTTCATATCCGTTGTTATTGAATTTTTTTGCTTTATATGATGAAAAAGCAATCACTAAAAAAGAATTTATTTCTATATTGGAGATCATTGAAAATTATATTATACGAAGGTTTGTTTGTGGTGTGCCCTCTAATCAGTTAAATAAGACTTTTCCACAAGTATTTAATTGGATGCACAAAATACCAAACGGAACCTATATAGAAAAATTAAAGCATGTATTGCAGTCAAAAAATTATCCGAAAGATTATGATTTTAGAAGTAGCTTGCAAACAGCAAGACTATACGGCAATGGAGACAGGAGAGTTAAAACAAAGATAATATTGGATAGATTAGAACAATCTTTCAAGCACAAAGAAATGTGTGTGCTGGAGGATATGACTATAGAGCATGTGATGCCTCAAACACTAACTGGTGAGTGGGAATTACATTTAGGTGAAGATTATGAACAAACACATGATTTATATTTAGATACTTTAGGAAATTTAACATTGACTGCTTATAATCCTGAACTATCTAAAAGCAGTTTTTTGAAGAAACAGAAAATATATGCAGAATCCCATATGGAGATTAATGGATATTTTTGTAAAGTAAAAAAATGGACAGACGAAGAAATTAAAGAGAGAGCTTGTGTATTGGCTGAATGCGTGATAGGGATTTATCCTTATTTTGGGGAGATAGTAAATGGAAGTGAGCTGGATAATGTTACGGGAACAAAACCCGTTTCCCTGTTTGTTTTGGGACAAGAATTTAATGTGGATACCTGGGTAGAGGTATTGGAAAATACTTTACAAGTGGTTGCGGATCTTGATCCGGATAAACTGGAGTTGATAGAAAATGATTATCCTTCGTTGCTTGGTAAAGAAAATAGATTTTCAAGAGGGAAGAAACTATCAAATGGATATTTCTATGAAACAAAACTGGGATCGAAGCATGTATACGATTTTTGCAAACAGCTGGTTAATATTATGGAGCTATCAGAAAATGAATGGACAGTTCAATGTAAGAAGAATTATGAATTATAGAATGTGTGAATATATATGATTGGACTGTGAATGAGATATTTGCGTTTGTATTGTATATATTATTTGTAGTTGTGGCAGAAATGTCATTAGAGATAATCATTATATTGTAGGAAATGGTGTTTGTTTCTAGTGGATTAAGATTTAGTTCTGCATACAATAAATGAGAACTTGTTGTAAATGCAATTCGACTAAGGTATCATAATAAATAGTAAGAGTAATTTCTGTTTCGAGCGAGACATTATATAAGCGGAAAGGACGGATTTTATGGCTGTTGCATTAAAAGAAGATTGCCAGAGAGTTTTTGACGAACAGAATCAAGAAGTCCGAGAGCATGTGGTGGCTGGATTGGAACAAATAAAAGAGGGGAAGATAAAAGTCTTTAATACTGCTTGTGACGGATTGGAGAAGAAATACAGAGATGAGGCAATATCAAATTAGATGAAGTTGGCAGAGGAAGACTTGGATATGACCTGAATTATGGAGGAAGTGATGGAATTAACGACAGAGAGATTGCTTCTGCGCCCATGGAAGGAATCGGATGCAGAAAGCTTATATGAATATGCGAAGGATCCGGAGGTGGGGCCGATTGCCGGATGGCCGGCTCACACCAGCGTGGAGAACAGCCGGGAGATTATCCGGGAGGTTCTGTCAGCGGAGGAAACCTATGCGGTGTGCTTGAAGGAGAATGGGAAGGCCATTGGTAGCATCGGGCTGATGATGGGTACTGCCAGCAATCTAAATCTGCCTGATGCGGAGGGGGAGATTGGCTATTGGATTGGAGTGCCTTATTGGGGACAGGGGTTGATTCCGGAAGCGGTGAGGGTATTGCTTCGTCATGGCTTCGAGGATTTGAAACTGAATCGCATCTGGTGCGGATATTATGATGGGAATGCCAAATCCAAGCGGGTGCAGGAGAAATGCGGCTTTGCCTACCATCATACCAATGAGGATGTTTATTGCGAGTTGATGGATGATATCCGAACGGAGCATGTCACCTGCATGGGCAGGGAAGATTGGTCGCTTATGGAATAAAAGGGCAGTGCTGCAATCGTGAATAGTAACAGATGCAAACGTGTGATATGTGGAACTGGAAAATGAATGGTTGTCATTGATGCTGGCACGTATTATAATGAAGGGAATGAACTGAGGGTACAGGCAGCAGTATGAAATGAGGTGATGAGAGATGGAGATAGGAAGCGTGGATGTGATCATTCCTGTCTATAGGCCGGGGAAGGAATTTTCCAGTCTCGTAGAGAAGTTGCTGGGGCAGTCGGTGCCGCCAGATCATATTCTAATCATGCAGACGCTGGAGGAGGGAGAGAATCTTATGGATGTCACGCAGATTCGTGCCTCCCATGGGCAGTCCTTCCCAGGGGACAGGGATAAGTCGAAAATCCAAGTATTCCCCGTGAAGAAGACGAAGTTTGACCACGGGGCTACCAGGGACCGGGGAGCGAAGCATTCTCAGGCGAACTATATTCTCTTTATGACCCAGGATGCCATGCCCGCAGACGATGGGTTGATAGAAAATCTGCTCCAGGGCTTTTCCGGGGAGAAAATTGGCATTGCCTATGGGAGGCAGTTGGCCAGGGAGGGAGCAGACATTCTGGAGAAGATGGCTAGGCTGCACAATTATCCCCCGGAGGGCAGAATCCAGACAAAGGCGGATGTGGAGCGGCTGGGGATTAAGACTTATTTCTGCTCCGATGTGTGTGCCATGTATGACAGAAAGTTGTATGAGCAGCTGGGGGGCTTTGTGCATCCCACTATCTTCAACGAGGATATGATTATGGCATTTCGGGTGATTCAGGCGGGATACGGGGTGTGCTATGCCGCTGACGCCAAGGTGGTGCATTCCCATTCCTACACCTGCATGCAGCAGTTTCACCGCAATTTTGACCTGGGGGTGTCCCAGACCCAGTACCGGGAAGTCTTTGCCCAGATTTCTTCTGAGAAGGAGGGGGCGGGCTTTGCGAAGAATACATTAATCGCCCTGTGCAAGCGGATGCGCTTCTTCAAGGCATTTTATTTTGCCTTGAACTGTGCCTTCCGGTTGGCGGGCTACAAACTGGGGAGGAATTACCCCAGACTTTCTAAGAAAATGATACTCCGGTGCACCATGAGCCCCGGATATTGGAGGGATTACCGTGGATAAGATATGCATTAAGGGACTGGAAGTGTTTGGAAAGCATGGGGTGCTGCCGGAGGAGAATGCCCTGGGGCAGAAGTTTGTCATATCTGCCACGTTATTTTGCGATACCAGGCGGGCGGGGCGTAGCGATAGGCTGGAGGATTCGGTGAATTATGCCCAGGTGTCGGAACTTCTCAAGGCAGAGACGGAGAGTCATGTGTTTCGGCTTCTGGAGGCTTTGGCGTGGCATCTGGCAAAGGAGGTGCTGCTTCATTTTCAGTTGGTGCAGGGGGTGACGCTGCAGATCGAGAAGCCCTGGGCCCCGGTGCATCTGCCACTGGACACGGTGTCCGTTCAGATTCACAGGGAGTGGCATCAGGCATTTCTCGGCGTGGGTTCCAATCTGGGAGACCGGGAGGGGCAGATTCGTGCCGCCATTGATTTCCTTGGGGAGGATGATCTTACCAGAGTGGTGAAGGTATCTTCTCTGATTGAGACGAAGCCGGTGGGGGATGTGGAGCAGGGAGATTTCCTGAATGGGGCCATAGAGATCGCTACCCTGCGCTCCCCGGAGGAACTTCTGGAACTGACTCAGGGCATTGAGGGAAAGTTAAAGCGGGAGAGGAAGATACACTGGGGGCCGAGAACCATTGATCTTGATATCTTGCTTTATGGCCGGGAGGTGGTGCGGTCGGAAAGTCTGTGCATTCCCCATATCGAGATGGAGCGGCGCATGTTCGTGCTGGAGCCGCTGTGCGAGATTGCGCCCTATGCGGTGCATCCCTTGTCTGGCAAGCGGGTGCGGGAACTTAGGCAGGCGCTGTTGGATGGGCAGGGAAATGTCTAGGAGATGAAGAAGTTTATCAACAAAAAACAAATAAGAACAAATGTTCGATATTTGTATTGACATATATTTCAAATTGTGTTAATATCATAAAAATACAAAAGTACAATTAAGAAAGAGGTGATATGGATGAACAGAGTATTGGACATTTGCCGTTTTATTATAAATTATAGCAATGGACAGGGATATGACATATCCAATTTAAAGTTACAGAAACTGCTTTATTTTGTTCAGGCATATTTCCTGATTAGTGTGCATGAACTCTGCTTTGCAGAGGGGATTGAAGCATGGGATTTTGGACCTGTGGTTCCGGAGGCTTATCACGAGTATAAGAGATATGGAAATATGGATATTCCGCCTGTGACATCATACTTTGAGAGAGAGAGGAATCATGAACTGACAAAGCATGATTTTGATGAAGAGTGCATTGCGCCTAACAATAGACGGAGGATTCGTGATGTGGTGGATAACTTTGCGGAGTATACGGCCAGCGAACTGGTGGAACTGACCCATGGGCAATCCCCTTGGAAAGATGCCTATGTGCCAGGTGAGAATCGTTTGATTAACAGAGAATCTATCGAGAGGTATTTTGCATGAGGGAAGAAATGGAACGCCTGTTGAGGGGGGAGTGGCAATGCAAATGTAGCAAAGCAAAATAGGCTTCTTTACAACTATAGGTATTCAAAAGATAAGATAAAAAAGATATGCAGGGCATTATCATTAGATAGTATTACGTTTCAGCCGAAAAAAGTGGTGGATAACATTAAAACTTATCTCCATAGCGACAAAAAGTTAAAAAGGATTTTTTATTCGGAGATAAGTAATTATGTGTTTTCTTTAAGCTATAATGAAATTGCAACCTTTTCTTCTAATATTGACACATTACTGGATTATGTTTTAAAAAATGAACCGGAAGTGGAAGAAGAAGTACTTGATTTCATTATCAGGTTATACGATCATTGCCAGCTTGCCTTTTATCAACAGGAAAATACGCAGGAATTGTTTGATGAAAATGTGGAGAGCGTGAAAGAGCGGCTTCAAGTGGATGTCAAGAAAATAGAAAGGGAGTATATTACGATTTTGGGAATTTTTGCTTCCATTGTTCTTGCTTTTGTAGGAGGACTTACTTTTTCCAATTCTATTTTGAGGTATATATCCAGCGTCAGCATATTCAGATTAGTATTCGTGATTGATTTGTTGGCAGTTGTGCTGATTACAGTGATTTATCTATTATTGCAGTTTATCATGCGCATCAATGAGAATGACGATTTTTGCTTTCATATTCGATGGCTGTATTTCGTTACGGCTGTGATTGCATCGTTGGATGTTGTGGCATGGGTGCTGAATGCTAATAGAATTGCTGGCTATGTTCAAACATTTTTGCCATGGAGATAATCTTTTCCACGTGTGCAGGTACTAATCTTTCAAATTCATATGATGCATCGTTTCTTGTAAGTAGAAAGCGGCATCACGATAAAAACGTCATGGAACACCATTTGGGCTGGTGATCCATGACGTTTTTATGTTGCTTGCAACCAAAAGTACGTTATCATTGCTAAATTCCGTTGCATTAGTCCTTATATGGCAGTTTGCTGTGCTTTCCCGTTGCCAGCTCCATCACATACATTTCGCTCTGGTCGTAAGTCTCATAGAAGAGATAGTCCGAAGTGAGATGAAGGTAATTGAAATTGCCGGATTTGATTTCCTTTAGATCATGGGTGGAGATGTTTAGTTCATACAACCCATTATTTTTCTGATTGTCGATCTGGCAGTAGAGCACATCCCCATTTTCCGATACGTTGTAGGTGGCTATTCGGTCAGAGACAAGGGTTTCTGCCTGGCCGCCATCTATTGGAATCCGCTTGAGGGAATAATTGTCGCTCATATCCAGAAAATACAGGTAATTTCCTTGTCTGGACAGTCCGGTGAGGTTTCCGTCGAAGACAGTCTCCGGCTCCCCGCCGTGGATGCTGATTCTGCGGATGGAGTGGTCTGGCCTGGCTTCCCCGTTCTTCACTGCCTTGGCAGAGGGGAGGCTGGTGTAGTAGATGGAACTATCCGTGATTACGTAGGGGGCGCATGCCTCTGGCAGCAGCATTTTTTCCTCTGTGCCGTCTATTTTTTCGGAGTATAATTCCAGCCCCTTTTTCTGGTCATAGTGCTGGTAGTATATATAATTGCCGTAGAGCGTGGCTACCTGGGTGGGCTCCGTATAAATGCAGCTGATATTCTTGGTCTTGGCATTGACCCGGTAGAGCCCGGTGCTCCTCATGGCCATGAAGGAATCGGAGTCGATGGTTTTCTGGTCATTTCTCTTGGTGTAGAATAAGTATTTTCCCGCCCCGTTGATGTAGCTTGCATTGTCATTTACCACCCGCTTCATGTGGCTTAGGTCGGAATCCATCTGGTACATATTCCCCTCGTCATAGGGATTGGAGAAATAAATGGTATCCTTTACCTGGCAGACCAGCCCGCCATTGAGCAAGTTGCAGCTGGTGTTGCCCACGGTGCGCTCATCGCTGTACATGGTCACCCGCCCGGACATGCGGAAGAGGACTAATCCTACGATCACCGCTATAATCACCACTACGCCGATGATAATATTTTTCTTTTTCATATGAAATCCTATCCTTTCTTAGTTCATAGAGATGCGGCCATTCACGGGGCTTCCAGCCCTTTCCCGGAAGCGTGGCGAATAACTGCACAAACTAATATAAGTATATCCGTAATGGAATAGGATTGCAAGGAGAAAGCTTTGCGATTTTTGCCTCAACTTTGATAGGGCGCCACGGCAGACATTTTAACAAAAACCTCTTCTTATCTGGAGAAAAATGTATTACAATATGGAAAGAGAATGGAAGAAAATAGGAGGTTACATATGTTAAAAATAGCAAAAGTTTTTTCTGATCACATGGTATTGCAGAGGGAGAAAGAGGTGGCTCTGTGGGGAGAATGTGATGGGGAAGAAGTGACTGTCAGTTTGCGTGGCAAGAAAATCTCGGAGAAAGTAAATGAAGGTGTATTTTTGGCCAAACTGCCACCTATGCCGGCTGGGGGCCCATATCGGCTGGAGGTGACTGACGGCAGGGACACCATTGCTTTTGAGGATGTGATGGTAGGGGAGGTGTGGCTTGCCGGAGGCCAGTCTAACATGGAGTTGGAACTGCAGAATAGTTTCCAGGGAGACAGGGAATTAGAAGGGATTGCCCAGGAGCAGGTGCGATATTACCAGGTGCCGAAGAAGGCTTTCTTTGGGGAGGAGTTTGACCAGGAGGAACAGAATAGCGCATGGGCTTTGCCGGGACGGGACAGTGCGAAAGCCTGGTCGGCGGTTGCCTACTATTTTGCTAAGGAGGTTTCCAGAAAACTAGGGGTGACGGTGGGAATCATCGGATGCAACTGGGGCGGAACCTCGGCTTCCGCCTGGATGAGCCGGGAGAAACTGCTGGAGAGCGGCAAGACGGATTCCTACGTGAAGGAATACGATGGGATTGTTGAGAATCAGGTGTTTGAGGAATACCTGAAAGAGCGGGAGGAATACATTATATACCAGACGGAGTTTGAAAAGAACGTGGGGCATTACTATGAGACCTGCGAGAACCCCACCTGGGACGAGGCCATCAGTCTCTTCGGGGAGAATAAATATCCCGGGCCTATGGGCCCCTACTCGGAATTTCGCCCCTATGGATTGTATGAGATGATGCTCTCCAGGGTATGCCCTTATTCGCTGAAAGGATTTCTGTATTATCAGGGGGAGGAGGATGACCACAAGCCCGAGACGTATTATGAACTGCTGTGCGCATTGATATCCCAGTGGCGGGGCGATTGGGATGACGAGAGCCTTCCCTTCCTTCTGGTGCAGCTTCCTGTCTTTCAGAATGAGGGCGAGCCGGACTTTAAGAACTGGCCTTTGATTCGTGAGGCGCAGATGCGGGCTTTCCAAACTGTCAAGAATACTGGCATCGCGGTGATACTGGAAAATGGGGAATACGGGAATATTCATCCCACCAGGAAGGAGGTTGTGGGCAAGCGTCTGGCGTTGCAGGCATTCTGCCAGGTATATGGCCTATGCAGCGAACGGGAGGCATTCGGGCCGATTTACGAGAAGAGTTGGACGGAGGGGGATGCCATGGTGGTTTCCTTTGCCTTCTGCGAGGATGGCATGGTAGAGCAGGGAGAGGTGAAGGGCTTTGAACTTGCGGGAGCAGACCAGGCGTATTATCCTGCCTCCTATGAGATTCGGGAAAATGAGATTGTGCTGCGGTCTCAGCAGGTGCCCTTGCCTAAGTATGCCAGGTACTGTTGGTCGAACTATCAGGAAATCGGGCTTTTCGGGAAGAATGGCATCCCGGTAGCGCCTTTCCGGACAAGCCGCAGGGATGGAAGCAAGATGACAGGAAGCCGCAATTCCAGCGATGGGGTTATGTAGATTTGGATTTTTAATGTTTGCTGGTTTGTCAGGGAACGGGAATGTCGATGGTGGGAGTTGCTATTCCCGGCACCTGTGAGTAAAAGCGATGGGGTTGGTTTCAATACTGGTAACGCTTCTGCGGTTGACTGCAAGAAGGAGATGGGGTATAATGGAAAAATATTCGTTATGCCCCCTTTTGTCGTGAGATGCATTTTTCGGCAGGGGAATGGCGGTGGATTTGCTGAATATAGAAATTATGGGAAAAGTGAGGTAATCATATGGCTGAGAAGAAGAATATTTTAACCTATGAAGGCTTGAAGGCGCTGGAGGATGAATTGCAGGATCTGAAGGTAAATAAACGTAGGGAAGTGGCGGCAAAGATTAAGGAGGCCAGGGAGCAGGGCGACTTGTCTGAGAACGCCGAGTACGATGCAGCCAAGGATGAGCAGAGGGATATCGAACTTCGGATTGAGGAAATTGATAAGATTCTCAAGAATGCAGAGGTGGTTGTGGAGGAGGATGTAGATGAGAATGTCATCAACGTGGGCTCCCAGGTAAGGCTTCTGGATATGGAATTTAAGGAGGAAATGGAGTATAAGATCGTAGGTTCCACCGAGGTGGACTGCCTCAACGGAAAGATTTCCAATGAATCTCCGGTTGGTCTGGCACTGATTGGCGCCAAGGTGGGAGATGTGGTGGAAGTGGAAGTCCCCTCCGGCGATATGGTAAAGTATGAGATTTTGGAGATTCAGAAAGCCGCAATGGCATAGCGAGATAGAAGGGAGCGTTTGAACGTGGCAGAACAGAAGAAACCGCAGCAGGAGCAGGATGTGAACCAGCTTTTGAAGGTTAGGAGAGAGAAGTTAGAGAATTTGCAGGCAGAGGGAAGGGATCCTTTTGCCGTTACGAAATATGATGTGTCTCATCACTCCGTGGAAATCAAGGAGAATTACGAATCCCTGGAGGACAAGGAGGTCACGATTGCCGGGCGCATGATGTTCAAGCGGGTGATGGGAAAGGCATCCTTTGCCAATATCCAGGACCTGCAGGGAAAGATTCAGGTGTATGTGGCCAGGGATTCCGTGGGCGAGGAAGATTACAAGATATTTAAAAAGGCGGATGTGGGCGATATCTATGGCGTCAGAGGAAAGGTATTTACCACCAAGACGGGGGAGATTTCCGTCCACGCAGAAGAGCTTACCTTGCTGTCTAAGAGTTTGCAGATTCTTCCGGAGAAATATCATGGATTGACAGACACGGATACCAGATACCGCCAGAGATACGTGGACCTGATTATGAATGAAGAGGTGAAGGATACCTTTATCAAGCGTTCCAAGGTTCTCAGCAGCATTCGCCGCTATCTGGATGACCAGGGCTTTATGGAGGTGGAGACACCCATGCTTGTCTCTAATGCCGGCGGGGCGGCAGCCAGGCCCTTCGAGACCCATTTCAATGCGCTGGATGAGGATTTGAAACTGCGAATCTCTCTGGAACTATACTTGAAGAGATTGATCGTGGGCGGTATGGAGCGGGTGTACGAGATTGGCCGGGTGTTCCGCAACGAGGGACTGGATACCAGGCATAATCCCGAATTTACTCTGATGGAATTGTATCAGGCATATACGGATTACAATGGCATGATGGATCTGACAGAGAATCTGTACCGCTATGTGGCGAAAGAAGTGACTGGTTCGGAAGTGCTTACCTATGGGGAGCACACCATGGATTTGTCAAAGCCTTTTGAGCGCATTACCATGGTGGATGCGGTGAAGAAATATGCCAATGTGGACTTTGATCAGGTGGCGGATACGGAAGCGGCCAAGGCACTTGCCAAGGAGCATCATATTGAGTTTGAGGACAGGCATGAAAAGGGAGATATTCTGAATCTCTTCTTTGAGGAGTATGTGGAGGAGCATTTGATTCAGCCTACCTTCGTGATGGATCATCCGGTGGAGATTTCGCCTCTGACGAAGAAGAAACCGGAGAATCCGGACTATGTGGAGCGTTTCGAGTTTTTTATGAACGGATGGGAGATGGCGAATGCCTACTCGGAATTGAATGATCCCATTGACCAGAGGGAGCGTTTCCAGGCACAGGAGAAGGCCTTTGAGGCGGGGGATGACGAGGCCAACCATACGGACGAGGATTTCCTGAATGCGCTGAGTATTGGAATGCCGCCTACGGGGGGGATTGGTTTCGGGATTGACCGGATGGTGATGATGATGACGGATAGCCCGGCGATCAGGGATGTGCTATTGTTCCCGACGATGAAGAGCATTGATAAATAAGTGCAGCAAATTCAAGGTTTTCAGAGGTTAAAAGTCAAAATTTACGATCGATTTACGACCAAAATAAAGAGAAGACGCGATCATAAATGGTTAGGTTTCATAAGAAGCCTAGCCATTTTTGCATAGTTAGGGCGTTTGCCCTATTTTGCAAGCGGAGTCTCTTAACAGAGAAACGGAACATGCCCATTTTGAGACTGTAAAGTCAGTGTTACGGAATTGATGTTCTTAGGATAAAAAAGTTTTCTGTTAAGTAGTGACAGATTATGTAGTTTGTGTTATTATATAAATGCGGAAGCAGCCGTATTGCAAGGTGGAAAGCCTCCCTCGCTTCGCAGAAGAAGGGAGGTGGTGCGGATGAAGATGTTTACATTTCAGGATTTACTCCTGTTTTCAACATTTTTAATTACACTGCTTGCCTACATAGATAGGAAATACAAGCGCAAATAAATAAGCCTACCTTGTACTTGGCCGTGCAGGTAGGCTTATTGCTATATACTGGAAGGCCGACCACTTTGTGGGCGGCTGTTTCCTTTACATGTAATATACCATACGGCCAGACTGTTTTCAATAGTCATCAAAGGATTTTGGAGCGGGACATATTGGGCTGGTACTGGATTTGCTGATTGAATTTGCCAAAATGGGCATCGGCATATCATGCGTGGTAAAGCAACTCCATGAGCAGGAACTGAAATCATGGATTCTCATGGAAATAAAACTGTCAAGTCTGGTTCCTTCCCGGGAAATAGATTTTTTATACAATCAAATTCAACTATTGAATTATAATGTCTTGCACATTATGTAAAGTGTCTCAGTGTTTTTTCATATTGACATCGTCAAATGGTCTTGTTAGAATAATGATAATAGTGAGTCATACGATTTTTGTGGCGACAGAGCAAGGATGTGCAGGTGACATTGCATGATCCGAAATAGTTTTGATGAAATTTGTATCCTGCTAGATAAATAATTTGCAAATTATAGGGAGGAGCCAGATATGTACCATTGTCATGTTCATTTCTATCTGACAGGCCATTATGGCAGAATACTTGAAATAATACAGGAGATGTCTCCCCTGGAACATTTTACCCATGAATTTTCTGTGAGCGACAGACCCAAGGAGGCACTGGCTTCCAAAGCGGATGTGATTTTTGCCGGCTTGCAGGACGGAGATGGGGAGGCAGTGCTTCGAGCGCTGTCTGGCAGCAAAAAAGAGGGGGCTCAAATCATTGTGCTCGCAGAGGAGGGGCAGATGCCCTTTTTTGCGAAGTTTATGCCGATGATTGGGGATTTATGGAGAATGCCTATGTCAGATGAGGAGATCAGGTTTCGATTCCTTAGATGGCAGCAGAACTGCAAGCAGGAGAAAGATTTCTGGCAGACCAGCCATTATTTGGAGGCCACGATCAATGGCGTTCCAAATCTGATTTGGTATAAGGATAAAAACGGGATACATGAAAAAGTTAATGATAGTTTCTGCAAGACGGTGAACAAAACCAAGAAACAGGTGGAGGGGCAGGGCCATGCCTATATCTGGGACGTGGAGCAGGATGACCCCGCCTGCATAGAATCTGAGAGGGAGGTAATGACGAAGAGGAGGACCTTCGTTTCAGAGGAGACGGTGGCAACCGGGGATGGCACCAGACTGCTCACTACATATAAATCTCCGTTGTATGATATTGATGGCAGCGTGATGGGTACGGTTGGCGTGGCTATTGACGTGACCCAGGAGCGGGCTTACGAGCAGGAAATTATCCAGAAGAACCAAAATCTGGAGACGATTTTTACTACGATGGATTGCGGCGTACTGTGCCATACGGTGGACGGCTCCCGCATTCTCAGCGTAAATAGGGCTGCATTGAGCATTTTGGGCTATCAGTCTCAGGAAGAATTGGTAGAGCAGGGCTTCGATATGGTTGCGGCTTCGGTTTTAGAAGAGGATAAGGCCAAACTTCAGGATGCAATTAAGAATCTGAAGAAGGTGGGAGATAATGTCAGCTTGGAATATCAGGTGCGGCATGAAGATGGGGAAATACTTCATATCATGGGCAATATCAAGCTCATTGAGGAGAATGGGCAGTTGTTTTACCAGAGGTTTTTGCTAGACTGCACCGCCCAGAAACTGCTTGAGAAGAAGAATGAAAGGCATCAGATGGAACTGGTTCATGCCCTGAGCATTGATTATTATCTTGTGTGCTTTTTCGACCTCAATACAGGGATTGGCATGCCTATTCGGATGGAAGACGAGGGGAATATCATTTTTGGGTCCGTTTTTGTGGGTGAGATTTCTCTGGAAGAGAGCATGGAGCTTTATATTCAGAAGTTTGTCTATGGCGAGGACAGGGATATGCTTCGGCAGATGGCTTCCCTGGAGACGCTGAAGGCAGAATTGGGAGAAAAAGATGCATTTTATGTGAATTATCGGACTGTCATAAATGGGGATATGAAATATTTTCAGATGAAGGCGGTGCGCACCGGGGATTGGGTAGAGGATCAGGGAATTGTTCTGGGAATTCGCAGTGTGGATGAGGAGACCCGCAGAGAGATGGAGCAGAAGAATTTGCTGGAAGATGCCCTCATGCAGGCGAATAGGGCAAATAAGGCGAAGAGCGTCTTTCTCTCCAATATGTCCCATGATATCCGCACGCCGATGAATGCCATTGTGGGATTTACCACATTGGCGGTAACCCATGCTGATAACAAGGAACAGGTGAATGAATACCTGAAAAAGATTATGACATCGGCAAATCATCTGCTGAGCCTGATTAACGATGTGCTGGATATGAGCAGGATTGAGAGCGGCAAGATGCATTTGGAGGAGAAGGCATGCAGTCTGTCAGACATTCTCAATGGATTGAGGAATATCGTCCAGGCTGATATCCGCGCCAAGCAGCTGGATTTATTTATTGATGCGCTGGATGTTCTGGACGAGGATATATATTGCGATAAATTGCGGCTGAACCAGGTTCTTTTAAACCTTGTAAGCAATGCGATTAAATATACGGCGGCGGGCGGCACAGTCAGCATCAGGATCGTTGAAAAGCCCGGTGCCCAGGCAGGATATGGAAATTACGAATTCATTATCAAGGATTCTGGCATTGGCATGAGCGAAGAGTTCGTGAAGCATATTTTCGAACCCTTCGAGCGGGAGGAGAATACGACTACCAGTGGCATTCAGGGAACTGGCCTAGGCATGGCTATTACGAAAAATATTGTGGATATGATGAATGGCACGATTAAAGTGAAGAGCGAGCAGGGCGTAGGGTCAGAATTTACCGTGTCCTTTGCTTTCCGGCTGCAGTCTGGCAAGAAGGAATCCTATGGCATTCCGGAACTGCATGGCTGCAGGGCGCTTGTGGTGGATGATGATTTCAATTCCTGTGACAGTGTATCTTACATGCTTCAGCAGATTGGCATGCGGGCTGAGTGGACGCTTTCCGGCAAGGAGGCGGTGCTGCGTACCCGCCAGGCAATTTCCCGAAACGACAGTTATTGCGTCTATATTATTGACTGGCTCCTGCCGGATATGAATGGCGTGGAGGTTACTAGGAGAATTAAAAAGGAGATCGGGGAGAATGTGCCGGTCATTGTCCTGACGGCATATGACTGGTCCGATATCGAGGAAGAGGCAAGGGAAGCTGGCGTTACGGCATTTTGCAGCAAGCCATTGTTCCTGTCTGAATTGAGCAGCTGCCTGCGCTCCATTGTCTCTAAGAATCAATCCCAGGAGGAGGAAGAGGGAGAGAAGAAGGCAATTCACACCGGGCGTATTTTATTGGCCGAGGATATAGACTTGAATCAGGAAATTGCCGTAACTATACTAAACGAGGCGGGATTTGCCACGGAGGTTGCGGGCAACGGGCAGATTGCAGTAGATATGCTGAAAAATTCTGAGCCCGGATATTATCAGGTGATTCTGATGGATATCCAAATGCCAGTGATGAATGGCTATGAGGCGACTGGGGAAATCCGCAAGTTGGAGAATAAGAAGCTGGCCTCCATCCCTATCTTGGCCATGACGGCGAATGCTTTTGAGGAGGATAAGCAGGAAGCCATGAAGTGCGGGATGAATGGGCATATAGCCAAGCCTATTGATATTGGCAAACTGATCGAAACGCTGGAGAAAATACTATCCTGATAGAAGTTTGATACGGAATGGAGGGAAATGCATCATTTGCATTTTCCTCCTTGACAAATTGGCATAGTTATGATAGTTTTATTAAATGTTAGTGCATTTGATATTTCAAAGGATACTAATTTTATATTTGTACCATGCCTCTGATGGGACTGGTACATATTTGCACCTGTAGCTCAGTGGATAGAGCAATGGTTTCCGGAACCATGTTAGCGGGGGTTCGAGTCCCTCCAGGTGCGTTTTTATTGCCCTTTATTAGTGAAAACGAAAGGATGTGCGCATTACATGCGATTGAAATACAAGAAATTGATTATTTTCTTTACATTGGCTATCATGTTGATCGGGATGGGTTCCTTCTCTTTGGTAGCGCCCAATGTGAATTTTGCTTTTGGGAGAAATTCTGGCGGCGATTCTTCGCTGAAAGGGAATTTGCTGTCGGACAAGTCTGAGGAGGATATCAAATCAGAGATTACCACGCTGGTCAAGGATTATTTTGATGCAAAGCAGCGCGTAGATATGGAGGCACTGGCAGAGTGCGTCAGCGATGTCGCCTACGTGGAGGAAAAGCGTCTTGTGACAGAGGCGGAGTATATTGAAGAGTATAAGAATATTGAGTGCACGATTCTCAATGACGGGCTGCAGGACGGCACGTTTCGCGTTTATGTATACTATGAGGCAAAGGTTTATGATATTGATACGCTGGTTCCTTCTCTGACAGCGCTCTATGTCACTGCGGACAAGAATGGGAAGCTTACAATTTATCTCAGCGTGATAGATAGCGATGACCAGAAGGCGATTGATCGATTAGACAATAGCGACAAAGTGAAGAAGATGATTACCTCGGTGCAGAAGAATTTGGAGAGCATTGTCAGTAAAAATGCAGATGTGCGGGATTTTTACCAGATGCTGGAAAATACTGGATCGGATGACGATACGGAAGATAATACGAATATTCATAATGAGGGAACATCAGTTACCCCGGCGCCAAGTGCTGGGACTGGGACGTCGGCACCAGGTAATGGTGCAGTGACTCCGGTACCCGGCGGGTCAGTGGTTACGCCAGTACCTGGCGGCACTGCGGTGACGCCGATACCTGGAAGCAGCACGGCACCAAATACCCAGGGGTCTGTGACGCCGGCACCAGTGAATTAGGTAAGTGATGAATGGGAAAAGGGCACCAGCGCAGGCGGTGCCTTTTTTGAATATTGACAGGAGGATGGAAGAAAAATGGAAGGGATACGCATCAATAAATTTCTCAGCGAGGCTGGGGTCTGTTCCCGTCGGGAGGGAGACCGAATGCTGGCAGAGGGCAGGATTTGCATAGATGGGGAGATGGCAAGGCCGGGGGACCGGGTATTATCCGGGCAGGTTGTCACAGTGGATGGCAGAGCGGTTACCAGAGAGGAAGAGGAAATTTTTCTGGCTTTTTATAAGCCCAGGGGCATCGTGTGCACTACTGCGTCAGAAGAAAATGGTGAGAAGATTAAGAATGTGGTGGATTATATTGGATACCCTAAGAGGGTCTATCCCGTTGGCAGGCTGGATCAGGGGTCCGAGGGGCTTCTCCTCCTGACGAATCAGGGAGGGGATATGGAAAAGATTCTCCGAAGCAGGTATGACCATGAGAAGGAGTATTATGTGCGGGTGGATCACAAGGTCAGCCAGGAATTCCTCCAGGGCATGTCTCGGGGGGTGCCGATTCTGGACACGGTTACGAAGCCGTGCAAGGTATGGAAGGAGGATGATGTGAGCTTCCATATTGTTATTACCCAGGGGCTAAATCGGCAGATTCGCCGGATGTGCGAGTATTTTGGATACCGGGTGACATTTCTCAGGAGAGACAGGGTGATGAATATCACGCTGGAGGGATTGAAGAAGGGCAGGTATCGCCATCTGACGAAGGAGGAGGTAATGGAGTTAAAGAGGGAATTGTCCATGACGAAGGAATGATTCGTGGAAAGAGAGAAGATAGCGAGGGCTGGAGGATGAGGCAGTGGAGTGTAGGAAAGGATAGAGAACCGGCAGAATAAGTAGTGAGATGGAAGAGAACATCAGGGGAGGTGGCAGACCAGATTATGGCACAGGAGAAAGGATTGGGACAGACGGCGGATCGGGATGGGAAGCGGATGAGGGAACTGGTGGAAAAACTCAATCAGGCGGCAAAGGTGTATTATCAGGGGAAGGATGAACTGATGAGCAATTATGCCTATGACCAACTGTATGACGAACTGCAGGGTCTGGAGGAGCGGACAGGCATTATCCTGGGGGGAAGCCCCACCCAGCGGGTGGGGTATCAGGTGCTGAGTGAGCTGCCCAAGGAAGCCCATCCTACTCCCATGCTGTCTCTGGATAAGACCAAGGAAGTGTCGGCTCTGGAGGAGTGGATTGGCGATCAGGCGGGGATTTTGTCATGGAAGATGGATGGCCTGACGGTGGTGCTGACCTATGAGGGCGGCACTCTCGTGAAGGCGGTGACCCGGGGAAATGGCCAGGTGGGCGAGGTGATTACAAACAATGCCAAAGTGTTCCAGAATGTACCCTTAAAAATTCCCTTTCTGGGGCAGGTGGTGCTCCGGGGGGAGGCAGTGATTACCTATTCGGAGTTTGAGCGGATTAACAGGGAACTGCCGGAGCAGGAACGGTATAAGAATCCCAGGAATCTTTGCAGCGGTTCTGTGCGGCAGCTGAATAACGAGATTACTGCCCAGAGAAATGTGCAGTTCTTTGCCTTTGCTTTGGTTTCGGCGGAGGGGGCGGATTTTCACAATTCCCAGAAGGGAAAGTACGAATTTATGCGGGAGCAGGGATTCCATGTGGTGGAATACCGGGAGGTCCATAGGGATGATATGCGGGAGGTGGTGGATTGGTTCTCAGAGCGGATTGTTTCTAATGATTTTCCTTCTGACGGGCTGGTCCTTCTCTACGACGATATTGCCTATGGGGAATCTCTGGGGAGCACTGCCAAGTTTCCCAGAAATGCCATTGCTTTTAAGTGGGCAGACGAGGTGGCCCAGACGACTTTGCTGGAGATGGAGTGGAGTGCCTCCCGCACCGGACTGATTAATCCGGTGGCGATCTTTGAGCCGGTGGAATTGGAGGGCACCACGGTGAGCCGTGCCAGCGTGCACAATGTGAGCATTGTGAAGGAGTTGGAATTGGGGATTGGGGATACCATCGAGGTATACAAGGCTAATATGATTATTCCTCAGATTGCCGAGAACCTGACTCGTTCAGGAAATCTGGAGATTGCGCGTCATTGTCCCGTGTGCGGCGGTCCCACTCGGATTCATCGGGACAATGATGTAGAAGTGCTGCTCTGCGATAATGGGGACTGCCTTGCTAAGAAGGTGAAGTCCATTTCTCATTTTGTGAGCAGGGATGCCATGAATATCGAGGGCATGAGCGAGGCGACGATCGAGAAGTTTCTGGAGCGGGGCATATTGCACTGTCTGGGGGATATTTTTCGTCTGGAGGAGCATCGGGATGCCATCGTGGAGATGGAGGGATTTGGAGAGAAGTCCTTTGAGCGTCTGGTCAGGGCGGCTGAGATTGCCAGGGAGACCACGGTGGCCAGATTTCTCTACAGCCTGGGGATACCAAATATTGGCCCGGCCAATGCCAGGATGATCTGCCAGGCCTTTGGTCAGGATTTTGATAGAATCCGCCATGCCACGGAGGAGGAATTGGTGGAAGTGGATGGCGTGGGGGAGGTGATTGCCCAGTCCTTCGAAGCGTTTTTTGCCAGGGAGGAGAATGGGGCCACCATTGATGATTTGCTGTCAATCGTCACTTGGCAGGAGCAGACAAGTGATGGTGGCGGACAGGAACAGTCCCTGGAGGGGATGAATTTCGTGGTGACGGGAAGCGTGGAGCATTTCGCCAATCGAAGCCAGGTCAAGGAGGCGGTGCAGCGGCTGGGGGGCAAGGTGACTGGCAGCGTCACTTCCAAGACCGATTACCTGATTAATAACGATATTGCAAGCAATTCTTCCAAAAATAAAAAGGCCAAGGAACTGAACGTGCCCATTATTACGGAGGAGGAGTTTATAGAGCGGTGGGTGACGGAAGAGCTGAGGCAGGATTTGGGGATACAATAATGGTGCATGGTGGCAGTGAGAATGGTTGTGCATGATGGAAGGGCTTGTGGGCGGAAGTGAAAATGGCTGCCCATGATGGAGAGGCTTGTGGGCGGAAGTGAAAATGGCTGCCCATGATGGAGGGGCTTGTGGGCGGAAGGGAGAATGGCTGCCCATGATGGAAGGGATTGTAGATGGAAGCGAGCGCGGATCAAACGACAGAAGTATAAGAAAGGGGCGATGATATGCCGATTAAAGTGAAGAATAATTTGCCGGCCAAGAAGGTGATGGAGAGGGAGAATATCTTTATGATGGACGAAGTCCGGGCGGTTTCCCAGGACATCCGTCCCCTGCAGATAGCGGTGCTGAATCTCATGCCTCTGAAGGAGGACACGGAGGTGCAGTTGCTCCGCAGCCTTTCCAATACGCCTCTGCAGTTGGATATCACCTTTCTGACCACCGCATCCTATCTGGGGAAGAATACCCCGGAGAGCCATCTGAATGAGTTCTATAAGACCTTTGAGGATGTGAAGCATAGAAAATTTGACGGGCTGATTATTACAGGTGCTCCGGTGGAGCAGATGGAGTTTGAGGAAGTGCAATATTGGGAGGAATTGACCAGAATCATGGAATGGTCCAAGCGCCATGTGAGCAGTACCTTTCACATCTGCTGGGGAGCCCAGGTGGGGCTTTATTACCATTATGGCATACATAAGCATATGCTGGACCAGAAGGTGTTTGGAATCTATGAATTCCAGGTGCATCACCGGAAGGACCCGCTGCTACGGGGATTTGACGATGTGTTCCTGGCACCTCATTCCCGCTATACCTACATGGACCATGAGGAGATTCGAGCCTGCGAGGGCCTGCGGGTGCTGGCGGATTCCCAGGAATTGGGAGAGTGCATCGTAATTTCCAGAGACCGGCGGCAGGTGTTTGTGCTGGGGCATCTGGAATATGACCGCCTGACCTTGGATTCGGAGTACAAGAGAGATTTGAAAAAGGGGATTCCCATTGACTTGCCGGTGAATTATTATCCCGGGGATGACTGCAATGTGCGGCCGCTACTTCGCTGGCGGGGGGCGTGTAACGCCCTGTATTCCAACTGGGTGAACTATTACGTGTACCAGGAGACGCCCTACGAGTGGGAGTGAATGCGTAGGAAATACAAAATATTAGGGAAGATTGAGATGAAGCGAAAAACTACCAGGGCAATCAGATTAGTTGGCTTTGAGATTAGGAAAATGGAGAATTAGCGTGGATGGAAATATTCTTGCTCATGAGGTCATAGTTATTTTTTATGGTAAGATGGTTTTGTCCGTGTTATAATAAATCTAATAAGGGCAAACACTGAAACGAAGAGGAGGGAATGGCTATGCTTGCAGCAGTAAAAGGAGTGATAGAGGGTAATAAAGTTGTTATTGAAAACGAGGATTTGGGGGATTGTGATGGCGTAGAGGTCATTGTAACATTGCTTGATTATCCTAAAAAACAGAAATCCAAGGAGGAGATTGATTGGGATAGTTTTAAAATACCAAGTGAGAGAGGAAAGGATGTTGATAAATATATGAAGGAGATGCGGGATAATGATAGGATATAAAAAAGTATTTATAGATACCGCCCCATTCATATACTATATTGAAGGCAGTACGGAGAATCCCAAGTATTCAGATAAGATGAAGGAGTTCTTTAGAATTAGTTATGAAACTGGAATAGAATTAGTTTCTTCTGTCATAACAGTAGAAGAATATAAAGTGTTTCCGTATAGAATAAAGAATTATGAGTATATAGAATCCTTTGATCGCTTGGTGCATGTATTAGATATTGAAATCATGAATATTAGCAACAAGATAGCAGATAAAGCCGCAAGGATCAGGGCAGAGTATAAAGGATTCAAGGCTATGGATGCCTTGCAGCTTGCTTCAGCCTGTTTGGCTGGATGCGATTTGTTCCTTACGAATGATAAGCAGTTAAGGCGGTTTAAGGATATTAAGTGCATTACGATGGAGGAATTGGAAAGATAAATTAAAAGAGTGTTAGTGATTAATAGCAAATTGATTCTTGACAAAATAATAAAATAAGTGTATAATGAAACGATTTAACAAATGTTAGATGGAGGCATGGGGATAATTTATTAAAGGAGTTGAATACGAAAATGCACAATTTTAAGTACGTGTCAAAAAAACAGTTTTCCCCTGTGAAAAAAGACCTTATACAGATCATCAATTCTGTACAGGATCAGGTTCGCAAAAATTTTACTTTCCAGTTTTATTTTGTTGGGAGTGCAGAGCGAAACATGGTGACATATGATGTAGGCTCAAATGTTGGTTATGATTTTGATGTAAACATACAAGTTAATGATGCTGAAAATAAATTTTCAGCAAAAGAGATTAAGACAAAAATAAGAATGGCATTTGATCAGGTTGTGACTTATTTTGGTTATGATTATGGGGAAGATTCCACACGAGTTATTACTATCAAGGTCAAAGACAAGTATAAATCAAGAATATTACATAGCTGTGATTTTGCTATAGTAAATGATTATATAGATTACCATGGCAATGAGAGACAAGAATACATCCACTATAATAAAAGGCATAACAGGTATTCTTGGCAAGAGCAGCCAAAAGGATTCTATTTACTAGAAGAAGAAACTGAATGGATCAAAGATTGTGGATATTGGCAGAACATGAGAGATTTGTATTTATATAAAAAGAATCACAATAATAATCAATATAAACATTCCAGAAGCATCTATGCTGAAACCATTCATGAGATTTGTCAGAAGCATGGTTACTATGAATAATGGTTTATAAAGAATAATCGCTTACTGTCTAATTGATATTAAAGACATACAATATTAACGCGAATGGATTATCAAAAAATATGATAAGAAAAAAATTGTATCCTTTAAATACGTGCTATGCGATATGGATGATTATCATAGACTAATGAATTATCTTGAAAGAATTGAAAAATTACCAAATAGCATGGCAAAGTAAACGATGCAGATGGCAGGATCATTTCATGGACTCCCGCAGTTCCCGGAGGTCGATGCACCTGGCGATGGCCAGCACGGCAAAGTATATGATGCAGATGGCAAGGCAGAAGGCGCCCAGGGTGCCGATGGCCAGCCATCTGCTTTTTTGCATGGGAAATAAGGGGTAAAGAAATCGGGACAGGCATCCCAGGGCCAGGAGGCAGCAGCCGGGAATGAGAAAGTCTTTTTTCAGGGACAGGCAGATGTAGTTTTTCAGGTAGATCCATTCCAGTATGGTCATGAGAATTTGGCTGATGAGGGAGCCCATCAGGTAGGCGTGTATTCCGAATTTTGGCACCAGGGCGATGAGGAAGTAGATCTTGACGATGAGGCTTGCCACGGTGATGAAGAAGGTGAGCTGGGTCTTTCCCAGGCCATTGATGACGCTGGTGAAGGTGGTGGAGAGGTAGAGGAAGGGGCAGAGCCAGGAAAGCACTAAGATGAAGGTTCCCGCAGTGTCGCTCTGGAAGAGCACGCCTCCGAAATCCCGGCCGAAGAGGAGGAAGAGGCAGGTGAAGAGATAGCCGATGAGCAGGCTGTATTTGCCGGATAGGGTGACATAGCGGCGAATCAGGGAGGTGTGCCGTTCCGCCTGGGCGGAGGCGATGGCGGGCAGCAGCATGACGGCGAAGGAGTTGGTGACTGTGGAGGGGAAGAGGATGAATGGGAGGGCGATGCCAGTAAGGATGCCGTAGATTCCCAGGGCATCCTCCGGGGAGAGGCCGAACTTTTTCAGGGCGGCGGGGATAAATACTGCCTCCACGCTGTGAAGAAGGGCAAGTACCAGTTTGGTGCTGGTGAGGGTGATGAAGAGGAAGAGGAGGGTGGATAGCACTGGGGAGGCGGGGGAGGTGCTCATGGCGAAGAGTTTTCTCTTTGCCGCAGCCCCTACGCTGGTGGCGGACAGGGGGAGTCTGCGGGGGGCTTGCAGGCTCTTATATAATTGCCAGCAGTTGTAGAGGCAGGCACCCACTTCGCCCACCACGGTGCCGATGACGGCAATTCGGCATCCAGCCTCCCCGGAGAGGGAGAGGAAGATGCAGACGGCCATGACAAAGAACACTCGGAGCAGTTGTTCCAGCATTTGGGAGACTGCCGGGACTTTGGCAGAGTTTTTGCCATAAAAGTAGCCGTTGATGCAGGAGGAAATGCCGCAGAATGGGAAGAGCAGACAGAACAGTTCCAGGTAGGGGGCGCAGGCGGGCTCCAGCAGCAGCCGGGTGGAGATGAAGGAGGCGCCCTGGCGCACGATTGCCAGCAGGAGAAGGGACAGGGAAAGAGAGAGGAGGATTCCCCACTTGAGGATGGATCGATTTCTTCTCTCTCTCTTTTCGCCTTTTTCCGGATTGGCAGCTACCAGCTGGGAGATGGTAGTCTGGACTCCTGCGCCATAGATGGTGAAGCAGATGCCGTATACCGGGAAAATCAGCTGGTAGATTCCCAGAAGGTGTTCTCCCAGGCGGTCTGCCAGAAAAATGCGGTAGCCAAATCCGATCAGTCGGGTGAGAAAGCCTGCGATGGTTAGAAGGAGGGTTCCCTGGATTAGATTGTTCTGGATGCGTTTCATAGTCAGTCCCACGGGTTACCAGGTCGGATGGTGCTGGCCCGGTAATCAAGAATGCTTTTTCCTATCATATGCCGGGGGATGGGGGGATATGTGTGGAAATTGTCCCATAGAAAAGTAGTACGAGTCAGATATTGCATAATGGAAGATTGAGATTAATACAATGGAATGATGAGACCAATGCTTTGGATTTGAGAGAGAGGTATGTCATGATATATTTGGATCATGCGGCCACGACCCGGGTGCACCCGGAGGTGGTTCGGGAGATGCTTCCCTATTTTGAGAACTGGTATGGCAATCCTTCCAGCGGCTATGAATTTGGCAGGGAGTCAAAGGCCATGGTAGAGCAGGCCAGGCGGGAAATTGCGGACAGTCTTCACGGGAAGCCGGAGGAAATCTATTTTACCAGCGGGGGGACGGAGGCGGACAACTGGGTCATATTTGGCATGGCGGAGAGCATGAGGGAGAAGGGGAGGCATGTCATTACCAGCCAGATTGAGCACCATGCCCTGCTTAGAAGCTGCCAGGCGCTGGAAGAGAGGGGATATGAGGTGACCTATCTTCCGGTGGATTCCCGCGGGGTGGTGGATATGGAGGCGTTGGCGCGGAGCATCCGGCCGGATACCATCTTGATTAGCATTATGTATGCAAACAACGAGGTTGGCACCATTCAGCCGGTGAGGGAAATCGGCATGCTGGCCAGGGAGCGGAAGGTTTATTTCCATTCCGACGGGGTGCAGGCGTATATGCACGAGCCGGTGGATGTGCAGAGGGATTGCATCGATCTGTTCAGCGCCAGCGGCCATAAGTTCCAGGGCCCCAAGGGAGTGGGGTTCCTGTATGCGAGGGAGGGCGTTCCCCTTCCTTCCTGGTTTCATGGGGGAGGCCAGGAGAGTCGGATGCGGGCGGGGACGGAGAATGTTCCGGGCATCGTTGGCATGGCCAAGGCAGTCTCCCTGGGGAGACGGAATATGGAGGAGGAGCGGAGGAAGCTGGGGCAGATGCAGTCTTTCGTGATGAAGGAAATCCTGCGGCGCATTCCGGAGGTGCGGATTAATGGTTCCATATCCGATCGCCTTAAGGGAAATGTCCATGTGAGTTTCAAGGATGTGGAGGGGCAGTCCCTTTTGATTCTCATGGATATGGAGGAGATCTGCCTCTCCAGCGGTTCTGCCTGCAGTACCGGGGAGGAGGGGATTTCCCATGTGCTCCAGGGCATCGGCCTGCCGGAAGAGTACGCCAGGGGTTCTGTGCGCATCACCATGGGGCCGGAGAATACCATGGAGGAGATGGCTCATTTCCTTCGTCGGCTGGAGAGCATGGTGCGGGAACTGCGGGGGCAGGGATGACATCATAGGGTTTACGCAAGGGGAAGCCAAAGGGCTTTCCGATGATGATATTCCGCATAGCGGGAGAATCCGCACTGGCGCAGAATTCCCGCCACCTTTGAAAAGTCGTAGGCCAGATGCTTTTCTTCGTGGGCATCGGAGCCGAGAGTGATGATTTCCCCGCCCAGGTCTCGGTACAGGGAGAGGATTGCCTCGTGGGGGTTGGGGTGCCCCAGCCCGTATTTGAGTCCCCCGGTATTCAGTTCGATGCCCTTTCCACGAGAAATCAGGCATTGGAGAATCTCAGCGATGATTTCCTTATTTTGATTGAAGTATGTCTGGAAGAATGCCTCCGGCACGGTGCCTGTCTCCCGGGCAGCCTTGATGGCGGGGCAGTAGCGGAGGATGTAGTCCAGATGCCCGTACACGTCGAAGTCAAAATCCAGTTGAAGGTTTTCCAGTGTGACTTGATAATAGCGGAAAATCCCCTCTGCCTCTCCCCTGGCTTCCCAGTATTCCGGGTAATAGGGATCAATGTCGTCTACCAGGTGGGTGGAGCCGATGACGAAGTCGAAGGAATAACTCCCCGTCAGGGACAGGCACTGGGGCAGGACATCCTTTTTCAGACCCAGTTCCACGCCGATGCGGAGAGGGAAGTCGGGGTATTTCTCCTGTAGTTTCCGGATGGCGGAGAAGTATTTGTCTACGGGGAAGAAGAACTCGGTGGCGTGCCCCTTTGATGGGAAGTTGTAGTCCATATGGTCGGTGAAGCACAGGGAGGGGAGCCCCAGTGTCTTTGCCTGGAGGAGCTGGGCCTCCATGGGGGTGGTGCTGTCTGTGGAAAAATTGGTGTGCACGTGGTTGTCGGATGGGATCATGGCTTGCCTCTTTTCTGTATCGCTTGCTGTGGGTGTTGCAATGCTGGTGCTTCCAAAGCAAAGCGTGTGTTGCGGTGTCTGTATCCGGGAAGTGCATGCCGTTTGCTGTGGCATTCTTTCGGTCAGGAGATTTCTTGGATTCCTGCAATGTCTGTGGGAATCGTCATGGAGTAGTTGGTGTGATAGATCACATAGCCTGGCTTGGAGCCGTTTGGCTTCTTGATATGCTTTTTCTGGATATAGTCGATCTCTGCCTTCTCCTGCTCCCTGGCCTTGGAATAGTAGGCGGCCAGCCTGGCGGCCTCCTCGAAGGTGCGGTCGGGCAGTTCTTTTCCCTCGGTCTTGACGATGACGTGGGAGCCGGCGGTTTCCTTGGCGTGGAACCACCAGTCGTTGCCGCTTGCGAACTTCAAAGTCAGTTCCTCGTTCTGGTAGTTGTTCTTTCCCACATACATATGGAAGCCATCGGAGGAGAGATAGTGGAAGGGCTTGCTTTTTGCCGGCCTTCTGTCCTTCTGCTTTCCCTTGTTCCCATGGCGGCGCACATAGCCGGTTTCCTCTAATTCTCGGCGGATAGCGGCAAGGTCTGCCTCCTGGGTGGCGATGTCCAGGGCATTGCTGATGGAATTCAGATGGTCGATGTCCTGGGAGGTTTCCTTGATCTGCTGGCTGAGCGCCTCCATAGTGCGCTTTAGCTTTCCGTATCGGTCAAAATACTTTTTCGCATTTTCTACCCCGGACTTGGTCTCGTCCAGGGGGATGGTGATGGGCTCTCCCGTGTAGTAGTTGTCGCAGGTCAGGCTTTTTTCCCCGCCCTGCAGGGAGTAGCCGTATGTGGTGAGCAATTCCCCGTATACCTTGTATTTCTCCCGCTTCTCAGTATCTTTTAGCTGCTTTTTCTGCAGGTCGTATTTTTTCAGGGAGCGGTCCAGGGCGGTTTTGGTGATTCGGCGCAAATCTGAAGATTTCTGATGAATCCGTCCCAATGCTTCCTTGGTGTGGTAGTAGTCGTAAAGCATCTGGCTGGTGCTATCGTATATATTTTCCGTATATTTTCCATCCCTTTGGTATCCTGTCAAAGCCAGGGCTGCAAATTCTTTGGGCGTGTCTCCCTGGTAGAGGGTATGGATGTGGAATGCCTTGTCTTTGATGTCCTGAACCATTTCCGTGAGATTGCGGTACAGGTGTAGCTTTTCGTCTTCTGAGAGTTCGGAAGTGGCAGAAGCCTCTGATAGGGAAGAGCGGTAGAGAAGCTCGCCTGCCATCACCGGGCTGAACCCGATTAGCCCTTGGTAAATTGCCTTGTCCGGGGCCAGGGGGCGGGCCATTACCTGGAGAAATTCTTCCCGGGTCAGGGTGAGGGGGCTGTATTTTCCCTCCTGCTTTGGTATGAAGTATTTCCTTCCCGGCAGGACTTCCCGCACGGAGCTTACCAGCAGGGAGATATGCTTGATGCTGTCTATGATGGTATCTGCCTCATCGCAGAAGATGATGTTGCTATGCTTCCCCATCAGTTCCACGTACAGGCGTTTCTCGCAGAAATCCCCCATCTCATTCAGATGTTCCAGATCAAAGCAGATTACCCGCTCTAAATCGACTTGCCGGATAGCCTTGATCTTGCAGTTGTTCAGGTGCTTTCTTAGCACCATGCAGAAGGTGGGGGCCTGCAGGGGGGATGCCTGATTTTCTTCCGTGAGGTAGAGGAGGGGCAGGCTGGGATTTACGGAGATGACCAGACGCTCCTGGGAGCGCAGGGTCTTGCCCTCCTCGTCCTTCCGGGAGTTCTTGATCGTGAGAAGTAGTTTGTCCGCCTCGGTCTGGGCGATTTTAGTGATGCGGGCGCCTGTGAGCTTTTCCTGGAGTTCTGCCACCAGGCTTGCAATTACGATGCCGTCAAATGCCATGATTCTGCCGTCCTTTCTGTACATAATCTATTTTTAGTCCAAGTTAGCATGTTTCTGTTCAGAGATACAGTATAGCACATTATGGCTTTTTTTGCAGTGAAAAATGAGAAGGGGGAAGGAACATTTGCTACTCGCATAGGAGACTCGAAGCATGAGTACAAAAATGTTGTAAAAAAATCGTTTGTGTGTTACATTATTATTTGTATTTTTATGCTTTTTTTACTACTGGTTAGCATCATACTTTTTGAAAAAGGAAAAGGTGAGAGTTGTGATACGCTTTTTATATGTGATACTGGGCAATATACATAGGATTTGGATGATACCGAGGATGGAGTATATCGCCAGACACCCGGAAAAATATACGGAGGAGTTTCGGTACGAGTATGACCGTCATTGCATCCGCCTGATGAACAACCGGGGAAGAATCCGTACGGAGGGCAGCGGGATGGAGTATCTGCCGGCGGAGGGCGGATACGTGATGTTTGCCAACCACCAAGGAAAATATGACACGCTGGGCATCATGCTATGCCATGACAGGCCCTGTTCCGTGGTGATGGACGCCGCCAAGTCCCACGGGCCCTTGGTATCCCAGTTTATTGACATGGTGCAGGGGAAGCGGATGAAGCTGGATGACCTGCGCCAGGCGGCGGGAGTGATCCGGGAGATGGCCAACGAGGTGAAGCAGGGCAGGAGGTTCATTATCTTTCCCTCCGGTGGATATCAGCACAGGAATGGAAACCATGTGGATCCTTTTAAGCCGGGCAGCTTTAAGAGTGCCATGAGGGCGAAGGCTCCCATTGTTCCGGTGGCGCTTATTGATTCCTGGAAGGTTTTTGACCTGTGGAGCCTGCGGAAGGTAAAGTCCAAAGTGATTTTCCTAAAGCCTCTATATTATGAGGAATATCAGCATATGAGTTCCAAGGAAGTATGCGAGGAAGTGCAGCGCCGGATTTGCCTGGCAATCCGGGAGGCGGATGCAATGCGGGAAAAATAGGGAAACGCCCCTTAGAGAAATTGACCACAAATCCATTCAGAAAAAGAAATGGGGAACGATATGACGAAGATAGAAATCATTGCCGCCACCAGGGAAGTGGAGCATATGGCGGCGGAGGAACTGAACCGGGAGCAGACGATTCTCAGCGGAAAGTTCGGGGGAACCTGCTATGCCAGGGAGGGGTTTGCTACCATCAGGACCCAGCCGGAGGAAAAGGCACTAAATCGGGCGAAGGGCACGGCGGAGATGGGGCATCATTCTGTATTCCAGCACGGGATGGTGAATATGGAGATTGTCTGCCCCAAGATGATCGCCATGCTGCTAAATTCCGTGGGGGTGTCCAATACATCGGAGAAGAGTGCCAGGTATACCCAGATGGAGCCGGAGACGGAGAGGGAGCAGAGGCTCTATCAGAAATGGCATGACATTTTCGTAGAAGAGATTGGCCGTCGCTATGGCGGTCGTTTTTCGGACAGGGAGATGGACAAGCTGGCTTACGAGAATGCCAGGTATATGATTTCCGTGTTCTGCCAGACCTCCATGGTGTATTCCCTTCCCTTCCGAAATATTTTTTACGTGATGGACTGGCTGGAGAAGATGGGTCAGAATCTTAAAAATATGCGGGGAACATTCAACCGCCGTCTGGAGGAGGAAGCCAGTTTCCTGCGGAAGGGGCTTTTGGCCGCAGTGGGAGGGGAGAATTTCCACGATACGAAGAATGACTATTTTCGCTTTCTCCCGGTGCAGGCTACCGGGGAATTTGATGATGACAATAAAGAATATTATGGGGACGTGTACACTGCAAAATTTCTGGCATCCTTCGCCCAGGTAGCCCAGGAGCAGAGGCATCGCACTACCAGGGTCAAGATTAATTTTTCCGGGGAGAGGCCGGGAGAGTTTGGGTATTATGTGCCCCCCTTGATTCGGGGGACTTCCAGGGAGAGGGAGTGGCTTGTGGACATGGAGAGCGTTGGGGATTGCTATCCCCAGGGCATGCTGGTGTCCGTGACGGAGCAGGGCCTTTTCGAAGATTTCGTGGTGAAGTGCAAGGAGCGCATGTGCGGCCGGGCCCAGTTGGAAATCATGTCCGTGACGGAGAAGCTGGTTTCCCGGTTTGCCGCGGAAAAGGATAACCTTTCAGAAATGAACAGGAGGCGGCTGGAGCAGATGATCCGAGATGGAAATCCCTGTGCCAGATGCCGCTATCCTGATTTCTCCTGCCGGGAGGGCTGTACCTGGGGCAGCGGGGAAGCGCTTTCACGGCTGGTATGAATCGCTGTGGATAGTGAATTCGCTGTGCATTCCCATATTGAATATCTGCATGGATTCTTGACAGTGCAGCAAGTTAAAAGTATACTAAAATATTGTATAACTCTTGGATTGCAAGGGCTTGGCGATATTGCGGCTGTGCGTTGCTTGGCGCAATATTGGATGATTTTTACAAAGCGGCGCAGAAATGGGTGTTGATATGAATTGTCTGATGGATAAGAAATATGTGACTGCTGCGGTAAAGAGGATTTACTGGGAGAGGGTGATCCTCCATCTTGATGTGGAAGTATATGACCATCGCTCGATCAAGCAGAAAGATGTCTTTGAGTTCTATTTGCTGGATGAGAATTACAGTGTTGTTGCCAGATTCAGGAAAGAGGAGACGTTTCCTGGGAAATACCATTGCTGGATGAATATCACGAATCCGGGAAATTGCCGGTGCCTTCCCATGGGCAGTTATCGCTGCTACGTATTTGAGAATGATTACGTGATGGCAAAGTGCATGGTTCTGCCGGAATTGGTGCCGCAAATAGAGAATTGCTCCCGCTCGTTTCTTCATGACAATCGGGGAAAGGCATATTCCGTGAATTTCTATGTGTCCGAGGGGGAGGAGGAACTGCCTCTCCTGATGCACACGCTGGAGGCCGCAAGAATTCCCTTGGAGCAGGAGTCTAATTGGCAGATCATCAAGTCCGTGGCGAGGGATCCTCTGGTAAAGCTGAAAAAGAATCTGGGGAGAATGTTTTGGAAGATGGTGTATTTCCAATATACGTTGCGCTATCGGAATAAGGAGCATGTGCTAATGTTCATGACGGAGCAGAGCGACACTTTGGGCGCAAACCTGAAGGCGGTGCTGAAACGGATCAGGGAGCGGGGAATGGAAGGGCAGTATAAGATTCTTACATCCGCCAGGCCGGCTTCCTACGTGCCCCAGTCTAAGATGAGCAACTGGAAGCTGGTGAAGAAGCTGGCCCAGAGCAAATTTATATTTCTGGATGACCATGCCCCGATTCTGGACTGGCTGAAAATGGAGCAGACTACGAAGGTAATCCAGCTGTGGCATGCGGGGGCCGGATTTAAGTCATCCGGGTACAGCAGATGGGGGCATTTGGGATGCCCGTCTCCGATTAGCTGCCACAGGCAATACTATTATGGCATTTCTGGTTCCAGACATATCAGCAAGTTTTTTTCGGAAGTTTTTGGCATCAATGAGGCCCAGATCCTTCCCACGGGCATGCCTCGGATGGATGAATATCTGAATCCGGAATATCAGAAGGAGAAAAGGGAGAAACTGTATCAGGAGTATCCCGTGTGCCAGGGAAAGAAAGTGATTCTTTTTGCTCCCACCTATAGGGGAAAGGGGCGGCAGGATGCCTATTATCCCTATGAAATGATAGATTTTGACGGGCTTCATGACCTGTGCCGGAGCGATTACGTGGTTCTGTTCAAGATGCACCCCTGGGTGCGGAATCCGGTGCCCATCAGTGATCGGCACAAGGATATTTTTGTGGATGTGAGCCGTTATCCCAATATCAATGACCTATTTTATATCACGGAGGTTTTGATTACGGACTACTCTTCCAATATCTTTGAGTTCAGCCTGATGAAGAAGCCCATGCTGTTCTTTGCCTTTGACAAGATCCAGTATTCTTTTTCGAGGGGGTTCCACCGGGATTACGAGGAGGCGGCGCCTGGCAAGGTGTGCTATGATTTTGAAGAGGTGCTGCAGGCATTGGAGGACAAGGACTTTGAATATGAAAAGGTGGAGCGCTATATAGAACTTCATTTTGACTACATTGACTGCCAGTCTTCTGACAGAGTGATTGACTGGATTATATTGGGGAACGTGCCCCTGGATATTTTGCGGGAGAAGGTGGGCTGGGAGGACCTGTATCGTAAGATGAAGCATATGAAGATGACGGCGCTGCGCCAGCTGGAAGAGAAAGACAGCGAGGCATGATGCGCTGGGAATAGCAACGACATGATGGACAAGAGGAACATGCGAAGGATATTCGCAAAAGCAAATTGCCTGCGGCGCATATAGGCCTGCAGGCATCGGAAAGGCATAGGTATTTTTATGAATATTGCAATGATTTTTGCCGGAGGAAAAGGAGTGCGGATGGGGTCAGGCATCCCGAAGCAGTTTTTGGAAATCCATGGAAAGCCAGTACTGGTGCATACGCTGGAACTCTTTCAGGAACATGACATGATTGATAAAATCTATATTTCCGTTCTGGAGGAGTATATTCCTAAGACTAGGAAATTGGTGAAGCGATATGATCTGGACAAGGTGGCTTCCATCATTCCCGGGGGGGCCACTGCCCAGGATTCTATTTACAACGTGCTGAAGGATGCGGAGAAGGATAATCCGGAGGATTCCATCGTGCTTCTGCATGACGGGGTGCGGCCTTTCGTGTCCTACGATACCATCAGGCAGAATATCGAGGGGGTGAGGGAGCATGGCAATGCCATCACCTGTACCTCCTGCTATGAGACCATTCTTCTGAGCGAGAGTGGGGAGGAAGTGGATTCCGTGCCCTACAGGAAGAATACCTTTGCGGCCCAGGCTCCCCAGAGCTTTTATCTGAAGGATGTGATTGCGGCTCACGAAGAGATCAGGAAGACCAACCCCACCTATGAGGATATGGTGGATAATTGCACCATTATGAAGACATTGGGAAAGGAAGTGCATATGATTCCCGGAAACCGGGGGAACATCAAGGTGACCACGCCGGAGGACGTGTATATGTTCCGGGCGCTTCTGAACTACAAGGAAAACGAGCAGACCTTCGGCATTGGCCTGACCAATGGCATTCGGTAAGCTTGATTTTCATATGATTCAATGTCGGGTGGGGGCGCGGTCCATTGCTCATATACATGGGTGCGATGGCATGAATATGATGAGAGAGGGAGATGATAACTATGTCAAATATGATGGATATGGAAAGTCCGGATAACGAGATACTGCAGGAGGATTTGGAGCGGGCGGCAGTTCTGGACCTGCCCGTGGAGGCATTGCGGGATGCCAGGGTGTTCGTCACCGGGGCCACCGGGCTTCTCGGCTCCCAGATGGTGAAGTATTTATTGTGCCTGAATCGGTTGAAAGGGTATCAGATTACCGTGATTGCCCATGTGAGGAACCGGGAGAAGGCAGAGCGGGTATTTCCCTATGGGGGGCGGAATGGCCAGCTGGTTCTGGCGGTGGGGGATATCAATGACAGGATATCCTATGATGGGGAGGTGGATTATATTATCCACGGAGCCAGCCCCACCAGTTCAAAGTTTTTCGTATCCCATCCGGTGGAGACCATCCACACGGCTCTGGATGGGACGGAGAATGTGCTTGCCTTCGCCAGGGAGAAGCGGGTGAAGGGCATGGTGTACCTTTCTTCCCTGGAAGTGTATGGCACGCCGAGAGAGGATGCGGGACTGATTTCCGAGGGGGATTACGGAATGATTGACCCCCTGAGCGTGCGCAGCAGCTATTCCGAGGGGAAGCGGATGGCGGAGTGCCTTTGCGTGTCCCACGGGGAGGAGTACGGGATACCCATTAAGATTGCCAGGCTGTCCCAGACCTTTGGGGCGGGAGTGGCTTATGACGATGGCAGGGTATTTGCGGAGTTTGCCCGCTGTGCCATCGAGAAGCGCAATATCGTGCTGCACACCGAGGGAAAGACGGTGCGCAGCTACTGCTATACCATGGATGCCATCACGGCATTGCTGTATATCCTTGTGAAAGGGGAGCCGGGGGAGGCATACAATGTGACGAACATGGATACGGCCATCTCCATCTACGATATGGCAAAGCTGGTCTGTGAGCTGTATCCGGAGTCTGGCATTGCCGTGGAGAAGGATATTCCGGAAGATCTGGCAAGTTTCGGATATAACCCGGAGATGGTGATCCGCCTGGACAGCACCAAGCTGGAGGGCCTGGGGTGGAAGGCTACGGTGGGGCTGGAGGGAATGTACCGCCGCCTGGTCAGCGATATGTGCCGCGGCAGATAGCACTTTTACAGCAAATAGAATGGAGGTAAGAAATCATGGGAATGACAATGACGCAGAAGATTCTGGCGGCCCACGCAGGGCTGCCTTCCGTGGAGGCAGGGCAGCTGATCGAGGCGAATCTGGACTTGGTTCTCGCCAATGATATCACCGGCCCGGTGGCGATCCACGAGGTGGAGAAATTAAAGAAGAAGACCGTGTTTGACAAGGACAAGGTGGCTCTGGTGCCAGATCATTTCGCACCGAATAAGGATATCAAGTCCGCTGAGCACTGCAAGTGCGTGAGGGAATATGCCAAGGAGCATGACATCACCAATTACTTTGAGGTGGGTCAGATGGGCATCGAGCATGCGCTGCTCCCGGAAAAGGGGCTGATCGTGGCGGGGGAAACCTGCATCGGCGCAGATTCCCACACCTGTACATACGGTGCCCTGGGCGCCTTTTCCACCGGCGTGGGAAGCACGGACATGGGTTGCGGCATGATTACCGGCCAGGCATGGTTCAAAGTGCCATCCGCCATCAAGTTCGTGCTGACAGGCAAGCCCTCCAAATGGGTGAGCGGAAAGGATGTGATCCTGCACATCATCGGCATGATTGGCGTGGACGGCGCACTGTATAAATCTATGGAATTTACTGGGGACGGCGTGGCTAATCTATCCATGGACGACCGCTTCTCCATTGCCAATATGGCTATCGAGGCAGGGGCGAAGAATGGAATCTTCCCGGTGGATGAAAAGACCATCGCCTATATGGAGGAGCATTCCACGAAGAAATATACGGCATATGAGGCGGATGAGGATGCGGTCTATGACGAGGTGTATACCATTGACCTTGGCAAGCTGGAGCCTACCGTGGCCTTTCCCCATTTGCCCGAGAATACCAAGACGGTGAGGGAGTCCGGCCAGGTGGATATCGACCAGGTGGTGATTGGCTCCTGCACCAACGGAAGGATCGAGGATTTGCGCACGGCGGCGGAGATTCTGAAGGGGCGCAAGGTGGCAGAGGGCATTCGCGCCATCGTCATTCCCGCCACCCAGGCCATCTATATGCAGGCCATCGAGGAGGGGCTGGTGCAGACCTTTATCCAGGCTGGCACCATTGTGAGTACGCCTACCTGCGGGCCGTGCCTGGGAGGATATATGGGCATCTTGGCAGCGGGGGAGAGGGCAGTCTCTACTACCAACAGGAACTTTGTGGGGCGCATGGGCCACGTGGAGTCTGAGGTGTACCTGGCAAGTCCGGCAGTGGCTGCGGCCAGCGCCGTGACAGGAAAGATTTCGGAACCGTCGGAACTGGGGCTGTAAGGCACGCTTGAATATAGAAAGAGAGGTAAATATCATGAAAGCAAGTGGTATAGTACATAAGTATGGCGACAATGTGGATACGGATGTGATCATTCCCGCCAGATATCTCAATTCCTCCGACCCGGAGGAACTGGCAAAGAGCTGCATGGAGGACATTGACCCGGATTTTGTTAAGAGGGTGAAGGATGGGGATATCATGGTGGCAAATAAGAACTTTGGCTGCGGCTCTTCCAGAGAGCATGCGCCCATCGCCATCAAGGCATCCGGCATCAGTTGCGTGATTGCGGAGACTTTTGCCAGAATCTTTTACCGCAATGCCATCAATATCGGGCTGCCCATCATCGAGTGCCCGGAGGCTGCGAAGGAGATCGAGGCGGGAGACCAGGTGGAGATTGACTTCGACAGCGGGATGATCTATGACAGGACGAAGGGGACGGAGTATAAGGGACAGGCGTTCCCGCCCTTCATGCAGAAGATTATCCAGGCGGAGGGCCTGATTAACTATATCAACGAAAAGAATGTGTAAAGAAAGTTCTAAGCCAGCAAAAAACGCTGACTAAGAACTTCTAAGATTACACCCAGGCGAAAAAGTTTCGCCTGGGAGGAATGCAAAGACAGCATTCTTCATGGAATTGTTTATGCGAAAGGCAGGGTTGTTTCTATGGTATTTGGAGTGATTTTAGCAGGGGGGATCGGCAGCCGCATGGGAAATGTGGAGAAGCCGAAGCAGTATATCCATGTGGGGGGGAAGCCCATACTGATTTATACGTTGGAGAAGTTTTTGCAGCAGGAGGAGTTTGAGAAACTGCTGGTGCTGTGCCCCCAGCCCTGGGTGGCCCACACGGAGAGCCTGATTCAGAAATATTGCCCGGAACAGGCAGATCAGGTGGCAGTGGTGACCGGGGGAGATACCAGAAATGAGACGGTGATGAATGCCATCGCATATATCGAGGAGTCCTATGGCCTGGATGACGAGACGCTGATTGTCACCCACGACTCTGTCCGTCCCTTCCTCACCCGCAGGATTATTCAGGAAAACATTGACTACGGAAAGAAATATGGGGCAGTGGACACGGTGATTCCCTCCACGGATACCATCGTGTCCAGCGGGGATGGCCAGGTAATTTCTGAGATTCCCAACCGCAGCAATATGTACCAGGGGCAGACGCCCCAGACATTCCGGGCAAAGAGATTGCGGGAGCTGTACCAGTCCCTGACGGAGGAGGAGAAGAAAATTCTCACGGATGCCTCCAAGATCTGTGTCATCAAGGGGGAGCAGGTGCATCTGGTGCAGGGGGAGGTATACAATATCAAGATTACCTATCCCTATGACTTGCGGGTAGCGGAGTCACTGATTGACAATAATATTTTAGAAGAGTGAAACGATTTTGACACAAATCATATTTAGAATGGCTAGCGTGGACAAAAAATACTCGCTATATAAATGGCATTCATGCGGGAAGAGACATTTGCTAAAGCGGACATGCTGCGAGGCGGCATTCTTCCGCTGCTTATGCAAGCCAGGCAGAGCCTGACTTTGCAGAGCCGGCATGTCTGAAAGGAGTGAAGCCCACATAGTGGGAGGGATAAAAGAGCATCATTAGAAAGGCATGGTTTGATATGAGAAAGAAGATTTTCCATGGGGGGAAGAGATTGATAGCAGGGGTGCTGGCCCTTTCTCTATCTTTGGTGGCTCCCATGCAAATGAAATCAGCGAAGGCGGCAGCAGATACGGCGGATTTGCGTCTGGTATTTACTTCGGATATCCATGGTCAGGTGACTACCGAGGATTATGAGACGGGCAAGCTGTATACTACGGGAGGATATTCCAGGACGGTTTCCCTCGTCAAAGAGGCTAGGGCAGAAGTAAATAAGAACAATTCCATGCTCTTTGATCTGGGAGACAGCCTGTATGATTATACTACGGATTATATCTACGACTATAATAGTTCTGCACAGCAGCCGGTGTACAATGCCATGGCCAAGATGGGATATGATGCCATGGTGCTGGGAAACCATGATTTTGACTATACATTAGGCTACATCAAGAATCAGCTGGCCGGGGCGAAGCTTACGGGGAAGGTGGTGCTTTCCAATGTGTGGGATGCCAACACCAAGCAGCATATCTGGGCGGAGAACCGCATCATTACCAAGTCCCTGGTGACGGAGGGCGGAAAGACCTTGAAGGTGAAAGTGGGACTCATCGGGGAGACGGTGCCTGGTCTGTCGAAGAAGAGAACCAGTTACAAAGGTGTGCTGGAGACAGAGGATATCGTGAAGAATACCAAGACCCAGGTGGCGAAACTGAAAAAAGCCGGGGCGGATGTGATCATAGTGCTGGCGCATTCGGGCATTGGGGATGAAAAGCCGGCAGAATTGGATAACAATACCGGCTATGCCCTGACAAAGATTTCCGGCGTGGATGCGGTGCTCTGCGGACATCTCCACACGGATTTCCCCTCCAAGAATGGAACGAAATGGGATGATCTGCCCGGGGTGAATAAAGTGACAGGGCTGGTGAATGGAAAGCCCCTGGTACAGGTAGAGAACCGTGGTGCCAGCGTGGGCGTGGCTGACTTGGAACTTTACAGTAGCAACGGAAAGATTGGAATCAAGAGCGGAAGCACTTCGATTCGCAAGGTCAACAGCAAGACAGAGGTTAATCAGACCATCAATAATATTTTTGGAAACTGGTCCAAGACATTCCTGAATGACTGCAGCCTGATACTCAGCGAGGTTGACACCGATGCCCAGCTGCAGAATTATTTTGGAACCCAGGAGGACAATGATGCCATTCAGCTTCTCAATACGATTAAGATGGGATTTGGCCTGAATTATATCAATAATAAGGCTACCGCATATAAGAATTATCCGGTGGTTGCGGCATCTTCCTACATCAAGTATGGCTCTGATGGGGATAGCGATTACGTGGATATTAGGGAAGAATTTAGAAAATCAAATATGTACCAGCTTGTCAAATATCGTACCGGCCTGTATCTGTACCGCATGACAGGGGCGCAGATCAAGGAGTGGCTGGAGTGGTCCGCCAGCTGTTATGAATTGCCGGGGGAAAATCTCATCGAGGGTACGGAAAACAATAAGCCGGAAGAGACGGAGGCGCCCACGGATGCCCCTGATTCTGCTGTCAGTCCGGGACCCGATGCTACGCCGGACACTAATGGGACTGAGGAGCCATCAGTTACGCCTGGTGTGACCGAGGAGCCTGAGGCCACGCCTTCATCGGAGGCAAGCAAGGAGCCTGAGGCCACGCCCCCAGGGGAGGCGAGCGAGGAGCCGGAAGCCACGCCCACATCAGAGGCAAGCAAGGAGCCTGAGGCCACGCCCAAGGCAGAGACAAGCATGGAACCGCAAGCTACGCCCACGGCAGAGGCTACGGCTACCCCGGGCAATGGGGGCACAGGAATCAACCCGCCTCTGTCAGAGCCGAAATTGAAATCCCTCAGCGAATTGCTGAGCTTTGATACCAGCAAGCCCTTCCAGTATACCTTGCAGAATGACTTTCTGGACGATTGGTCCACCTTCTATGTATTCGATGGGCTGGAATATACCATCAATACGAAGGAGAAGCCCCGCTACAGCGATAGTGGAAAGAAAATTAACAATACCAACCGCATTACGTCCCTCACTAGGAACGGGGCTGCGGTGAAGGGGACTGACGTTTTCGTGGTGGCGACTCACCGTCTGCCAAACAATACGCTGTTTAATTCCATGAATCCCACGAAGATTGTCAGCACGAGTACCGAGACATATAGAAAGCATATCCAGAAGTCCATCGAGAATATCTCTATGACGGGAACGATCAAGGCGATGCAGGATGACAACTGGAATGTTACTTATTCCGATGACTACCATTACCTGCTCAGGAGCGGGGAGGAGGCACAGCATTATATTGAGACGAAGCCCTGGATTACCAATGTGGTGGGAAATGAGTTTGAGCCTCAGTATTATGTCACGGATTTTGACAAGCTTTCCAAAGAGGATACCTCGGGCCCTAGCCTGACGGCGGTATCTCTGAATGAGAGCGAGACCAATAAGAACGTGCCCATTGCCATTCAGGCTACGGATCGGTCTGGAATCGCATCGATTCGCTACGTGTCAGGCAAGTACAGTGCGGAAAATAGTATCTGGAGCACGGCGGCCAAGGTTTCAGGAAAGACGCTTAGCATTGCGAATAATGGAACCTACTCGATCTGTGCCATTGACAAAAAAGGAAACCGTACCGTGGTGCATGTGCGTGTGCTGAATATTAACCGAAGCATTTTGGACACGCCAGTGGTTAGCACATACTCCAACAGGAAGAAGTATATCGAGGGAAAGGCAGAAGCCGGCGCCCGGATTTACTTTAAGATAGAAAACGGCCCCACCTACTCGGTGGTGGTGGGAAAGAATGGCAAGTTCAAATATGCCCTCCCGCCTCAGCCGGCAGGCCGCAGGATTTTTGTATACGTGATAGATGGAAAGGGAAGGACCAGTGCCAGAACCATTGTGACAGTGAAACGGACGGGACCCAATAAGCCTAGCCTGAACGCAGTGAAGACCAACACGAAGACCATCATGGGTACGGTGAACGATTCCTATGCCTATCCCGTGATTATCCTCAATGGGAAAAAGGTGTATGTTCCTAACAAAAATGTAAAGTCACTGTACAAGAAGTCATCTATCTACAATAAAAAATATTCTGTCTCCGTGGGCAAGGTAAAGATGTATTCTAATGGCCGCTATGCCATGACCCTTCCCAGATACTGGAAGGCGAAGGAGAAGATACAGGTGAAGACGGTGGACGCCATTGCCAGGACCAGCCTGGTCAATACAAAGACGGTCAAGCAGACTGTGGCCAATCCGCCGAAAATAAATAACGCTACTGTCAGCAATACGGCAAAGGCAGTCAATCTCTATACCGATGAAAAAATTAAGAGCGCGGTGGTAAAGATTGGCAAGAAGACTTATAAGAGCAGTAAAAAGAGTTATAATAAGAAAAGCAAGAAGTACCGTTATCGCGTAGCGATTCCCCGCACCGATACCGGGACGAAGATGAAGGCATACTTTGTCAATGTGAAGGGCAAAAGCACTGCCGTTGCATTTCACACGTATTTGAAGGCGCCGAACAAGCCTAAGGTGGATGTGGCAGCGGTGAAAGATAAGACCATCACTGGAAAGGTAGATTTGGTGGCAAAGGGCAAGAAGCCTGCCACGGTGGCAAATTCTAAGACGAAAGTCTACGCCTATGTCAATGGCAAGAAGCATGTGGGCAAGGTGAAAAATGACGGCACCTTCTCTGTGAAAGTTCCAGCGCTTAAGGCCAAGGACAAAGTGGTGGTAAAAGCCAAGAACCGGCTGGGAAAGAGCCAGGACAGGAAAGTTCCGGTGAAGAAAAAGAAGCCTAAGAAAAAGAAGAAGGAGGCTAAGAAGCCTTCTGATACCGGCAAGCCGTCTGCATCAGACAAGCCGGGAACCACGGCCAAGCCTGCGGCCACGGCGAAACCCGGGACCGCGAAGAAGAGTAGCACGAAGAAAAGTGCCAAAAAGAGCACAAAGAAAAGTGACAAGAAGTCGAATACAAAAAAGAAATAGGAATGCAAAGAGGGGTTGCTGCACGAAAGAATGAGTGCGGCAATCCCTTTTGATAAATATGGCAAAAATTTGCAATTAATGTGTCATTGCCAGTATTGATATTTGCAGGATAGCCAGTAATGTATATGGGGTGGTGCAATCATATAAAGGAGGAACGAATTATGAAAAAGGTGAGTACAGAGAGGGAATTGCTTGAAAGGATTCAGGGCAGCCAAATCATGCTTGTGGAGTGCAAGAGGACGGCCAATGTCATGACAAGGTATCTGAAAGGCCAGGGGCTTCTGGAGCAGGTGGCAGGAGTGCTGCTGGCTCCGAGATCTAAGGGGCGTAAGTCCTACCAGGGAATTCCCTGCCGCAAGATGAAGCGGGCAGAGTTGATTCCGGGCTGTATCTGCCTGGTAGTGGAACTGTGGGAAGATTATCACCAGGTGGCATTGGATGAACTGGAGAAATTGGGGGCAGACAATGTGGTTCTGGTAGATTATGAGCTTTTTGCAGATATATCCCGGCGGGAAAATCCGAAACTGGATTTCATGTGCGTGGGATTTACCAAGTGCGGCACCACCTCTCTGAACAATGCTTTCCGCATGAATGAGGAGATCAGGATGCCTAAGGGAAAAGAGACCTTTTACCTTCACTGGAGAAATTCCTATGAAAACGCGCCGGAAAGGTTTTATCAGAAGTATTTTTCCGATATGCCGGAGGGCGTGCTGCGGGGCAATGTGGAGCCTTCCTACCATGTGTCGGCCAGGGGCGTGTATGAGTGCTTTGGCAAGGATATCAAGCTGCTCTTCATGGTCAGAGAGCCGGTGGGAGCCACCTTTTCCTACTATAAGATGCTGATGCGCCGACCCAGGAAGATGGATTACGTGGATTATTATAAGAAACATAAAAAGTATTCTACCGAAATCTTTTCAGAATTTATGCGGGATAAGATTTATTCAGAAGAAATTGACCGATTTCAGTACGACAGATGGATCGAGCAATATTTGAAATTCTTTTCCAGGGACCAGATAAAAATCGTAGTATTTGAGGACCTTTTGAGGGATACTAAGCGGGTGATGGATGAGATTCAGGATTTTATTGGCGTCAAAAATAAGCTGGTGTACGAGGAACTGCCTCATTCCAATGATGGAAGCAGCGTTTCAAGGGGATATCTGTCAGCCTATATTAATTTTAAGTATTATTGGGCTATCCGAAACAGGAAAGAAAATACGGAGCTTTCATTTAAGCAGAAAAAGTTCTTAGATTTTGCAAAGTGGGCGCAGAAATATACCACGGTGGAGAACAATGAGAAAGTCACGCCCCAGCAGAGGGCAGAATTGCAGGAATTTTACCGGCCCAGCGTGAAGCGTCTGGGAGAATTGCTGGGACGGGACATGGAGAAATTCTGGTTTAAGTAGTGGAATGTCTGGGAATCGCGGCGATGCGCGGACAAAGGCATCGTCAAGATTCCGGCAAAGTTGACATTTTTTTTGTATATGGTATCATAGATTCTATATGTAAAAGTTGGAAATATCTGCCAGGGCGAAAAGGCCTGGCCATGCAAGACCATAGTCGGGCTTGTGAAGAATGGAACGGGAATGGGACTCGCTTGAGGGAGCGGTCCTTTCGCGAATTTATTTATGCCAGCGAGGGGACATGTTTGGAAATGTGACAGAGCGCTGGGAAAGGAATGGGCATATTCATGAAAATATCAGTGATCGTTGCTGCATACAATGCAGAGAAATATGTGGAAGAGACCCTTGAAAGCCTCTTGCACCAGTCCATGGACGAGTACGAAGTGATTGTTGTGAACGATGGATCTTCGGATGGGACATTGGACATTTTGAGAAAGTACGAGGCTGAAAATCCCATTCTCCGGGTGATTGACCAGGAAAACGGGGGCCCTTCCGCTGCCAGGAATGCGGGGCTGGACGTGGCGAAGGGAGAGTATGTCTATTTCTTTGATGCAGATGACATCCTGGAGCTGGATGCCCTGAGTTCCCTCTATGGATGCGCAGTGCGCATGAAGGCGGACTTGGTGATTGCCAAGTATGATATCTTCAACCGCTTCCGAACCTTTCCGGTAAACGGCATCAATGATTTGGTGGAAACCAAGAGGATCAAGAAATACGATCCCCGCATTCTTTGGACCTTTTCCCTGTGCAATAAGTTATTTCGGAGGGGGTTGATCGAGGAGTATTCCCTTCGCCTGCCGCCCATCTCCTATTCGGAGGATGGGGCTTTTCTGATGGAGTACATCTATCACACCAAGAGGATTACGGGATTGGACAAGGTGGTATTCCACTACCGCAGAATGTATGACGGGATACCGGAGTCCATCACAGCCTCCGTGTCTCCCCAGAAGATTCGGGATTATATCGAGGCTCACCGGCTGATCTACCAGTCGGCGGAGAGAAGCATTCTAAAGGATTATCCCCGCTTTGCCACGCTGGAAGAGGTGGCGGAGAAGGAGGGGGACATCCATAAGTATCTGAACGAGATCGGCAGGAAGGAGCTGCAAATCCTTCTGGATCAATTTTACGCTAAGTTCTGGAAGTTGGAGCGGGATACGGTGCAGCTGCTGGTGGACGAGATCAATGCCAGGCTATCCATGCTGGATATGCGGGATATCTCCATCCTCCAGGATGGCCATCCGGAGTTTTCCCTGTTCCACATTCCCGTTTCCCAGGAGGAAGTGCTGGCCCAGGCTCACTTTACCGTAGTTCTCTATGGGGACGAGGCGTGTCGGGAAGATTTTCTGAATACCTTGGATAGCCTTCTGTTGCAGAATCTGGTGACCATGATTCTGGTGGTGCCCAGTTCTGCGGAGGAGATGATTCGGGAACATGACATGATGCAGGGAAATATCTGTTTCCTGGAGGCAGATAGCGAGAGGGAATTGTATTACAAGGCACTGCGCCAGGCACAGACGCCTTACATTACCTTTGGCGCCAGGAAGATTGCCTATGTGAACAATGCCTTTAAATATGTGGTGAAGAGATTTATCAAGTCCTCGGCGGATTTTCTGATTGAATTGATCTATCACAGGAATTACGGGGATATCCAGGCAGTGCTTTTGAACCGCAGGGCCATGGACTCCCTGAAGCTGGGCATCGAGGACAATCCCTTCCTGTGCATGGACAATACCTTGGGAAATAAATTTTTCAAGGTGGATTTTCTGCGCCAGTTTACCTTTGACGAGGAGAGGCATCTGAAAGAGTATTTGAAGACTTTTTATCGGACGGGGTATTTTCCTTTTAAGAATGACGGCGTGGTGCTTTATGAGGACCAGGAGGAACATTTTACGGAGTATGTGGGCACGCCGGAGACCATTGCCTTCATGCGGGAGTATTTGAGGGAAAAGCCTGCTGACTTGAAAAGTCCGGAAATTATGAGAAATCTGAATGAGGTGCTGATGAAGCTGGCCCATTTCCCCACGGAAAATGTGTTCCAGCTGATTTATAAGAAGTTGGTGGCCCTGATTAAGAAGCACCGGGTGGAAGATAAGGTGCTGTTCATCTCCATCCGAAAGGACGGGGAACTGGAGGGGAATGCCAAGGCCCTCTATCCCTACGTTAAGGGGAAGAAGGTCGTCTGTGCCAAGATGCTGCCCCACAGCAAGATGATGGAATTAAAGTTGTATTATCAGGTATATACCAGTAAGGTGATCGTGACGGATGACTATGTGCGGTATCTCCGCTATTTCCAGCTGAAGGAAAATCAGCGGGTCATTCAGCTCTGGCATGCTTGCGGCGCATTTAAGAAGTTCGGGCAGCGGGGCACGAATATCTCTGTCTTTTTGGACAATGCCACCCATGCCCAGTATAATCTGGTGTCGGTGAGCAGCGAGAAGATTCGCTCGATCTATGCGGACGCCTTTAATATCGATATCCACAAGGTCAAGTCTCTGGGGTGTCCCAGAACGGATTATTTTTATGATGAGAAGTGGATTGGGGATACCAGGGAGAGGATTTATGCCAGCCATCCGGAATGGCGGGACAAGACCGTGATCATCTATGCCCCGACTTTCCGGGACGTGGATGGGAACCGCTCTGAATTTCATCCGGAATTGGATTTTGGCTGGCTGTCGGAACAGCTCCTGCCAGGCCAGCTGTTTCTGGTATGTCCCCACCCAGTGATGAAAAATGCCATCGTGGAGGGAGAGTACGACAATATCAAGGTGGTCAGGGATTTTTCCACCAATGATTTGATGCATATTTCCGACATGCTGATTACGGATTATTCATCGGTGATTTTTGAGTATGCCCTGCTGAAAAAGCCCATCGCCTTCTTCTGCTATGATATGGCAAATTATAATCGGGGATTCTATCTGAATTATCCTGATGATTTGCCGGGAGAGGTGTATGAATCTCAGGAGGAGCTGGCGGAGTTTCTCCGAGCCAAAGACAGGCATGTGCTCACGGAGAAGTATAGCAGCTTTGTGGAGAAATATATGTCTGCCTGTGACGGGCACAGCTGCGAGAGAATTGCAGGGGTAATCAATTCCTATATGGAGGTGGGAGACCATGAGTGAGAAGAGCATTACATTTCTCAGCAACCGGGGAGCGGGGCTGAATGCGGATATGAACTTGCTGGAGAAAAACCTTGTGAATATGATGGATCAGAATAATTTTTCCAGCCGATTCTTCCTGAAGAACGAGCGGAGGAAGAATCCCATGGCCAGGCAGGGAATTGAACTGGCAAGGAAAGAATTCTGCCGGGAACTGGCAAATGTGGTCTGTGCCGATGCCTCTCTGGCCAAGGGCATGAGGTTTCAGGAAGGAGTTCGGATTCTCTTGGCTTCCCCCTATGATTACCAGTTTAAGAATGAGATGAATTTGAGGAAGAGGGGGAAGAGGGGTACCGGATGGAAGACTTTTCGGAGGTTCACCCATGTGGTGCCTGGCTCTCCCTTTACTGCCCGGCTTATGAGAGAGGGGTATTATCTGGAGAATACGGAATTGCTGGAGGGTATCTGCCTCCCTTTCGTGTGGGAGATGAACGTTCCAGAGAGGCAGAAAGCCGTGGGGGAGGAGATTGGCTTTTATTTTCCTGCCGTGGGAGAGAAGAAGGTTCTCGCCCTTCTTTTGAACCGGGAGAAGGAGAGCAGGAGAAATTTCCTGAAGAACTTTGATTTGAAGTCTTTTTTGGATTATCTGGGGGAGGAATGGTTTGTATTTACTAACGTGGAGGAATTGATGGAGAATTCTTATACCCTTGGCGCCAAGTATAAAAATTCTTTCGGTTATGTGAAGCGAATCATGTCGGAACAGGACATCCTCTATGTGGCAGATGCCATGGTGACCAACAATGGGCGGTACGCCAGCTGTTTCGCATCCAGGCATAAGCCTTTATATTGTCTCAAATATCGGGGAAGTTATTTTGAGAAATATATAAAGACGACCCATCCGGCCATGTATCTGAGAAATTTCAGGGAGCTGATGCAGGCTGATTTTTCTGTGGAGGGGGTGCCGGAGGGGCAGAGGGAATTTGACCAGTTATTTTCCTACCCGGAATTAAAGTGCCCCTACGATGCCATCGGCGCGCTTTTGAGAAGAGAGGAACCGCTGTGAGATATATGAAGAGTGCCTTTGTGGCTTGTTTTGTTTGCTTTATTGCCTTTGTGGGGCTATCTACGATTGCCGGACGAAATGACTGGAGCCCCACGGAGGGGAGAACCCTGAACCAGTTTCCCGGCCTGGCGTACAGCCGCCTGGGGGATGTGGCCTACCTGAATAAGATAACCAATGCCTTCTCTGACCAGATCAGCGGCAGGGAGCGAAAGATCGCCCTCTACAATGACATGATGGTCAACGTGCTGGGGCAGAAATGGGTGGGCAGCGTGGCAGTGGGAAAGGAGAAGCAGCTTTATCAGGAGCCGGAGGTCATCACGGATGAGAAGGCTTATGAGCGGGAAGTCATCCGGTGCGCCGAGATCGTGAATAGGGAGGCGGCCAAGGTGGTCAAGTCCGGCGCCAGATTTATCTATATCAATTATCCCAGAAAAGATGTGGCAGTGAATGAGTTTCTGCCGGATTTTTATCTGGATTCCCGAAAGGACTACGAGAAATATATTTCTATTATGAAATCCCATCTGTCGGAGGACGTAACCTTTATCGATGCCTATGACATCTTGAAGACGCCCAAGGGTTCCAGTGCCTCGGAGCAGAGATATTATTCCAACGACCATCATGTGAATTTCCAGGGGCAGATGCTGATTTACCAAAAACTTATGTCTCTGGTGCAGGAGGAGTTCCCGGATGTGAGGGTGTGCCAGCTGTCCGATTTCCATATGGAGGAATCGGTGGTGAACGGTTCCTTTAACCGCCGTCTGGGATATGCCGTCTCTTCCCGGGAGGAGGTGCTTCAGGTGCAGCCCAAGGAACCTTGGAATTATGTGAGGAAGGATAGGAAGACTGCAATATTTGGCAGAGGAAAGGATTATGCCAGGGCGTTTATGGGCGGGGATTTTGCAAACACCGTGGTGGTTGCTTCCAAGGATGGCAAGAAGGGGAATTCCGCTCTGCCAAAGATCTTTATCAGCGGCAGTTCCTATACCAACAGCCTGGAGGCGTTGTGCGTGGGCAGCTTTCGCTCCATGCATTCCGTGGATTACCGCAGCAATAAATCGGGGAAGACGGTGGCGGACTACGTGGAGAAGGAGAAGCCGGACTACGTGGTCTATATACCGAACCAGTCGGACAGGCATTTTTCTTACGAGATGTTTCAATTACATTTGGGATTAAAATAGATTATAGATGGGAGCGAGGTCATGGTTTTTAGCAGTGCAATCTTCGTGTTTGGATTTCTGCCCCTGCTGCTGGGGCTGTATTTTCTGGCGGCGCCGAAATGCCGCAATTATATCCTGCTGGCGTTCAGCTTGGTTTTTTATGGATGGGGCGGCCCGGCCTACCTGATTCTCATGGTGGCTGTGGTGATGGGGGATTATGTATTCGCCCTGCTGATTTCCATGACGGAGAGGGAAAGGCTGCGGAAACTGTGGGTGGTTCTGGCAGTCTTGGGCAATCTGGGATGCCTGGGGTATTATAAGTATACTAATTTCCTGGTGGAAAATATCAATGGCATCTTTGGCACCTCCATCCAGGTGGCCAAGATACTCCTCCCCATCGGCATCTCCTTCTTTACCTTCCAGGCTATGAGCTATGTGATAGACGTGTATCGGCGGGACGTGGCAGTGCAGAAGAATCCTTTTTATGTGATGCTTTATGTGGCACTGTTTCCCCAGCTGGTGGCGGGACCCATCGTGCGGTACAAGACGGTGGAGGAGGAAATCATTTCCCGGAAGATTCGGGTGGATGACGTGGCAGACGGATTGGAGCGGTTTATCATCGGCTTTGGAAAGAAGATTATCATTGCCAATAATACCGGGGCTATGGCGGACTTGATTTTTGCCATGCCCGCAGTGGATGCGCCCTTGGCCTGGGCGGGAGCCATTGCCTATACCCTGCAGATATATTTTGATTTTTCTGCCTATTCAGATATGGCTATCGGCCTGGGGAGGATTTTTGGATTTCACTTTGACGAGAATTTTAACTTTCCCTACGTGTCCAGGTCGGTGGGGGACTTCTGGCGGAGATGGCATATCTCCCTGACCACCTGGTTTCGGGATTACGTGTATATTCCCCTGGGTGGAAACAGGAAGGGGCAGCCTCGGATGTATTTCAATATGTTTGTGATCTGGGCGCTGACTGGCATCTGGCACGGAGCGGAGTGGAATTTTATCCTGTGGGGGCTTTATTATTTTATTTTTCAGGGAGCGGAAAAACTATTTTTGGGCAGGATTTTGGAAAGGATTCCCAGGCTGTTCCAGCATGCATACACGCTTCTAGTGGTCACTTTCGGCTGGGTAATCTTTCGGTGCGATGACGGGCTTGGGCATCTGGCTCGGTATGGAAAGGCTATGTTTTCCTTTCAGGCAAGGGACAGGAGCATGGAGATCTTATCGGGATATTTGGCAAAATATGGAATCTATCTGGTGCTGGGAATTATTTTAAGCATTCCCATCTACCGCCACGTGAAGGGATTTCTGGCAGGGAGGCTTGAGCATCCGGCGGCCAGGACGCTGGCGGCGGGTTGCGGATATCTGGCGCTCCTGGCGGTGTTTTATGTGAGCGTACTGTATCTGGTGAATTCTACTTATAATCCGTTTATCTATTTTCGGTTCTGATCAGATAGATGGCTGGGAAGAGCAAATCTTATTGGAAGACAGGCGAATGTCCAGGGCGGGGGAGAATCCTGCCCTGGACATTCGCCTGTCTTGTGTTCTTTATCTTATTGCCTAAAAGTCTTCGTCGGAATCTATTTCCTCGCTAGGAGGGGAGAATTTCATGGAGATCCGGTAGGCTAGCCACACCAGCTTTCGTCCCTTGAAGTCCTTAATCAGAGAGAGGTAGTGGGTATTTTTGGCCTTCAGAAGTTTCATTCTTTTGGTCTGCGCATCGATTTCCTCAGTTTGCTCTGCTACCCGTCCCCGGAAGTAGGCAATTTTTTTCTGCAATTTTACATTCTGCTTAGAAACGTCCTGCCTTGCCTGATCCTTTTTGTAAAGCAAGTAATCCCTGATCAGCTTCTGCAGGGTATGGTAGTAGAAGGCGTTTACTTCGCAGCATCGTTCCCCGTCTCTTTCCAGCAGCTGGGGCTGTTCCCTGTGGATGGCGGCGATGGTGGTGCCTAGGCCGTAATCCCAGGTTAGCACGTTGGTGCTATAGATGCGAACGGTATCATGGTAGATTTTCAAATATTTTGATTTGAAATTGCTCTCCCACTGATAGGAGTAGGATGCGCCATTTTTCTGGAGAAGCAGTTCGGACAGGGTGGCAGACATGCTGCAGGGCTCTGCCAGGTGGTCTTTCAGAAGTTCAAAGGCATCCCTGATTACCTGCTCTCCCGGTGCTGAGGCATAGATATGGGGTGAGATGCTGGTATCGTCGTAAAAGGCGAAGAAAGCCCGGGTGCGGGTGAGGAGCCGAGTGATATACTTGCATCCCCGGATATCAGCAGACAGGGCGATTCCTCCTTCCTCTAGCAGATGCTTGCATTTGAAATACTGGCCCACCACATCGAAGCGTCCCTCGCGGTAGGCTTTCTCTACCAGGGGATGTTCTGAAATATCGCAGTTTTCCTCATTGAGGCAGATGATTCTAGCATCAAATTCCACCAGGGTTCCCTGCCAGCCCTTGACATTTTCCTCCTGGGAGGGGGACAGGGGCTGTTTTCCGAAATGGTCATAGAAAATTCTCTTTGGAATCATGACGTAATCATCTTGGAAATAAGATTTTAGGCGGTTCTGCAGATGGGGATGTTTGGCGAAGTCTGTATTTTCGTTGATATACTCTTTATATTCCGTCAGCAAATTGACGTAAAGGTCAGCAAAGGCCGGACGGCGCACGCACATAAAGAGCAGGAGATGGGCGATATAGGGCGCGATCTCATGAACAATCTTCGGGTTGGCGTGTTCCCTGATATATCGTACTGCGTCTACACTGCCAAGTATCTGCTTATTTGAGACGCTGGAGACTATGGAACTGTCGTGGCGGAGATAGTGGTAGTAGGCGTAGGGCACATAGGTAATCCTTTTTGCATAGGACATCATCACTGGTAGCAGTGCCACATCTTCAAACCAAAAGGAGGGAAATTCAAATCTCCTGATGAAGTCGGTTTGATATAGCTTGGTGCAGGTGGTGATGATGTATTCTGAGTTTTTGATGAAATCCTCCCCGGTATAGACCTTTCTCGGCGAGAAGTTGAAACTGCCCTCGATGGTGGTTTCCCCGTGCAGCCCGTGACGGTAGAAGGGGCAGAACACCACCTCGCTGTGGTGCCTGATGGCAGAGGCATACAGCGCGGAGAGCATGTCTTTCTCCACCGTGTCATCGGAATCCATAAAGAGGACGTAGTTTCCAGAAGCTTTTTTTACGCCGAAGTTTCTGGCAGCGCCAGCTCCGGCGTTTTCTTGGGAGATGACCTGGATTTTTTCCGGGTGATTTCGGGAGTATTCCTCTGCGATGGATAGGGAATTGTCCGTGGAGCCGTCATTGACGACCAGAATCTCATAGGAATGGAATGTCTGGTCCAGAATGGAGTCCAGGGCGGCCGCAATGTACTTTTCTGCATTGTACATGGGCATAATTACGGAAATTTTGGGCGTTTTTTTCATATTTGCGTTCCCCCTCTTGCCTTTTCATTTAAATCGTGCATATTTTTCTAACTATCATCCTGGGATTGCAGTTACTCTTTCTGAGCCTCTTTCCGGTGGAGTGCTTGGAACAGGAAGTCCTGAGAGGTTTTCCGCTCCCGGGCCAGATGCTCATAGACCTTGTCGTAGTCTATGGAAGTGATGGGAGGCAGTTCCTGGTCGTTTTGCAGGAACTTGTCGTCCAGATCCATCAGATGAAGGAGGCTGGTCACCCGGGAATCCTTCGTTCCCCTGGCATAAGTATAGAAGTCCTTTTTGAAAATCAGCGAGAAGCATACGCCGTGGAAGGCGTTGGTAAACACATAGCTGGCATTCTGGAAGTATCCTAAGAACTCTTCGATGCCGGCGGAAATCTTTACCTTGTCAAGATAGAAGTTGCCGTAGTAGACGCTCACCTCGATGACTTTTAATCCCAAATCCCTTGCGACCTTCTTGGCATCCCGCACCATTTTCTTATTATTTTTCAGGCAGTTGTATACCAGCACGTATCCCTGCTCCTTGGGCGGGGTGATGATATCCTGGTAATCCTTGGCATCCAGAAGCAAGGTGGGGTCTAGGACATTGTATACTTTCTTGTCCGTGAATTGCTGGGTAAATTCAGCACCCTGCACCTCCCGCACGGAGATGGCGTCAAAGTTTTTCAAAAGTTCCCGGAATTTCTCCTGGCGCTTTTCAGAAAATTTGGTGTAGCCGATGCAGGCGGCGTAGGATATCTTATTCTTATCCTGCATGGAGGGCAGGTTGCAGAAGAAACCATTGTCGAAGCCCTGGGTGCTGTGGGGGCTCCAGATTACGTCGCTCTCGCAGACGATGGTGTCGAAATCCAGTTTCGCTTTTTTTAACTGCTTTTCCGTGTACCGTCTGGTGGAGCGGTAGTGCTCCTGGAAAAAATTCATAAATTTATTGTACTTGACGATGTTTGGGAAAAAATTTCCCAGCCAGAACAGGGAGCGGCGAAACTGTTCCTTTGGCTGTCTGGCAATCACGGGGTATTTCATATTATATGATTTCATAAAGCGGGGCAGGTAATCGATAATTACATTGTCGATGCCGTGCATGTCCAGATAGTGCTGGAAGGCATAGGAATGCAATGCCGCGCCATAGTTCAGGTGCTTTGAATATTTGTTGATGCTGATAATGCCTACTTTCATAATTATTCCTCATTTCTCCTTTTTTCTGTATAGGAAACTGCTCGGTTTTTCGACAAAGAACGAAAGTTCTTAGAAGAACGCCGATTTTGAATTCCTGTATAGGAAACTGCTCGCATTTCCGATGGGAAGAACGCTGGTTTTGCGTTCTTCTAAGAGGAAGCATAGCCTTTCTTGGGCAGCGTTTTGTGCTGCCCTTAGAAAGTCTCTTCCTCTTTTTTGCCGAAGCATTCCCTGTGGATGCGCTTTGCCAGGGTTTCCGTAGCCGTGCCTTTTTCGTAACTGCCAAAAAGGCTCTGATGCCCCGATACGCCCTTTTGGTCATCCTCGTCAAAGTTTCGGATATGATTCACAAGTTCTTCGTTGTTTTTCGCCAGGGGGAACTGCCAGTCCCTCACATCTACGTAGAATCCCTGCTTCTCCAGATACTCGTCCAAATCTACCGTGTACAGGAAGCAGGGCCTTCCCAGCAGGGAATAGTCCCACACGCTGGAGGAGTAATCCGTGATTAAAATGTCTGATGCCAGCAGCAGGTGCTGCATGTCGCCGTATTCGGTGACATCAATGATATGCTGGCCGTGCAGGTCGTCCGGCAGCCTCTTCTTGATGAAATAGTGCATCCGGTAGAGGATGGTCCACTCGCCGCCAAAACGCTCCTTTGCCGCCTCCACGATTCCCTGCACATCCAGGTTGTAATCGGTGGGCATGTTTCTCTTGCCCTTCCGGTAAGTGGGGGCGTAGAGGATGATTTTGTTTTCCAGGGGGATATCGTAGTAATTGCGGATGTAGTCTGCCATTTTTCCGTCATTATGATTGATCAGCTCATCGTTTCTGGGCATGCCGCATTCTATGCATTCGCCCTTGTGGTCAAAGGCTCCCCGCACCACGTATTCCGTATAGTATTTGCAGCTGGAGACCAGAATATCCGTGTGGGAGGCGCTGAGTTCCTGAATCTTGCGCTCCGTAGTCCTGATGTTGGGGTTGTCCAGCAGCAGTTTCTTGTATGCGCCGCCTCCGTGGCCGGTGCCGATGGTGGTCTGCTTCTTTCGGAAGGGAATCATGGCGGGAATCCGCATATTGTAAACGTAAACCCGGGAGGTGAGGGCCAGCCGGTAGAACTTTGCGGAGCCGTAGCGCACGGTGCGGGAGACGCCTTGCTCTTTCAGCCATTCAAATCCTTCTTCCCTCTTGAATGCCCAGATGATTTCAAATTCCCCGGGGTAGTGTTTTGCCAGGTATTCGGAAATCCTTCGGGGATTGCATGCATATTTTCCAGCCTCGAAGCTCATGAAGAGGACGCGGTTCTTCTTGATGGGGAAGAGATAGAAAATGCGGAGAAACAGCAGATAAAGCCGATTCCCCAAGTATTCTTTTTCCAGGTTGACGGTGCGGTAATCCGGCCCGAGAGAGGCATATTTCTTATATTTCAAGTACCGCTTGTATTTCAGGTAGTGATAGTATGTTCTTAATATGGAAATTAATCGTTTCATTGTACTTATTAACCCTTTCCTTATGGTTGTTTGGATGGTTCTTTATTCCCGCGAGGGTCAAATACCCCACCCCTCTGGGGCGAATTTGCTAAGGAACCGTATGGTTCCTATAGAGAAACTAGGCCATGCCCCGTTGCTCTGCAGCGGGGTATTAGACTTTTGGGAAATTTCGCCATATTTTCAAAAGCGGAGAATGCTGATTTTTCTACGCTCCGCTTCGGTCCGTGCTTAACAGACGTCCACTGGATGTCTAGCACCGTTCTTCCCAAGTGCAATAATAGTATTGCCCGGCGAGGTATTTTCGAGCCTGTTAAAACTTCGCACCTTTTATATAAATTACCCCACAATCTACAGTAGTTTACCATATCAGAGGGACTTTTTCAAGATTTGGTGGCAATTTTTGGAAATCAGCTGTAACAGTTCAGCCGTTCATAAAAATGCGAGGATTTTTGACATGCTTTATGCAAAAGCCTGTATACAGGCTTTTTAAATATGAGTTTTACGGTACCATTTTGCACGCTTTTTGTGCAAAATGTGTACATCAACAGTGCTGAAAGCACTGCTGTGTAACTATGAAGCCGCAAGGCTGAATAGTTACAATCAGCTGCTAGCATTCACCGAGGCAAAAGAGAAGATTTACGCAATGGGTGCGGTTTGACTTGTCAGGAAAAATATGGTACGCTCTTTCTATTAAATGAAAGGAAGATTCGCTATAGCAACGCAGTTTGCCATCACATCCATTGGCAATGATGTCGCGGAATCCGGCAAATCTTCCAGGCGAGAATGGAGGAGCAGATGAAGGTAGGTATTATTTCTATCAACGCCCACACGAAAGTGCTAAATTTTGCATCACCGCTGCATTCCTATGCCTTTCAGCAATTTCTGCTGCAGCGCGGAGTGGAGAGCGTGATTATTGATTATAAGCCGAACTATTACGGAGAATACAATCCAAGATATCCTTATTTCTATCATAGAAAGCATCCCATGGAGAATAAAAAGAAGCAGAAGGCGGCAGAGCATAAGTGGCTGAAGCTGTTTTTTGCCCGCAGGCAGCGGTTTGACAAGTTCCAGCGGTTTATTGACAAATACTATGTCACCACGGAGCGGTGCTACAATCATGAAATGCTTGACAGGGAGGATCTGGGGCTGGACTGCTATATCTGCGCTACGGACGTGATTTGGAAGTGCAATAAGAAGGCAGGGTTTGACCGGGGATTTTTCCTGGCATGTGACTCCATGAAGGGAAAATATAAGATTGCCTATGCGGCCAGCAGGGGGCCGGTGGTGGAACTTTCCGAGGAGAAGAAGCGGGAGTTTCTCAGTTATATCACCCAATTTCAGCATATTTCCGTGCGGGAGAAGAGTTTTGGGGAGTATATTTCCTCCATCTCGGATATCCGTCCCGTCCAGGTGCTAGACCCGGTGCTGCTCCATGAGAAGGAATTTTATGAGCCGATTATGAAGCGTCCGAAGCGCAAGCGAGGGTATGTGCTGCTCTACGTGGTGATGGAGAGTGCCGTGCCATTGATTGAGCTGGCGGTGGATTTTGCCAGGAAGCGTGGGCTTGAGGTGATTGAGCTGAGCGAGAATCTGGGGGATGCCAAGATTCCGGAGGGCACCCGCCACAAGGTGGTTTACAATATAGGAATCGAGGAGTGGCTGGGGTATATGGACGAGGCGGAGTATATTTTTACCAATTCCTTCCATGCCACCTGCTTCTCTATTTTATTCCATAAGCAATTTTTCGTGGGGAAGAGGAATGGGGACAAGATCCTTTCCGTGATGGAGATGTTCGGGCTCTCTGACAGGAGGGTGGAGGACTGTTTTCACGGGAAGGAGTATGTTGCGGAGGATATTGACTTTGGGCCGGTGGATCAGCTGCGCCACGGATATATGAAGGAGTCGGAGGAGTTTATCCTGGGAGCCTTGGAGGATGCCAGGAGAGTGATTGACGGAGAGTGAGCATGGAGGAAGATATATGGTTTATGGAGTGATTTTGGCCGGGGGGAGCAGGAGGGCTTCGGAGTCTTCCGACGAGCCCATGCAGTACCAGGTGGTGGGAAATAAGCCCATTCTGGTGCATACGGTGGAGAAGTTTCTGCTCTATGGCGGGATTGACCAGATTCTGGTGCTGTGCCAGGAGGACTGGATTGCCCCTACCAAGGCATTGCTGCAGAAGCATTTGGGCAGGGGGATGGAAGGCATCGAGGTGATTCAGGGTGGCGGCACCCGGAATGAGACGATTATGCGGGTGATTGACTATATTGACGGTCTGGGAAAACTGGACGATGATACGCTGGTTGTCACCCACGATGCCCTGCGCCCCTTCGTCACCCGGCGGATCATTGAGGAGAATGTGGCTGCGGGACGGAAATATGGCATGGTGGACACGGTGATTGCTGCCACGGATACCCTGGTATTTAGCCAGGATGGGGAAAATATCGGCAGCGTGCCGGACCGGGCAAGCATGTACCAGGGACAGACGCCCCAGACGTTTCGGGCGAAAAGGCTGCGGGAGTGCTATCGGCAGCTGACCCCGGAGCAGCGGGAAATCCTGACGGATGCCTGCAAGATCTGCCTGCTGCAGGGGGAGGAAGTGCATCTGGTGCGGGGGGAGGTCTTTAACATTAAGATTACCTATCCCTATGATTTGCAGGTGGCCAAGTCTCTTCTAAAGGCCGGGAAGGATTCCTGATTTGGCATGCATTTTTAATGCATTTTGGTAGCCCTATGAGGGGTGAAGCCACGAGTAGCGACATGTTTTCAGGCATGTGTCTGGAAGTGGAAGATTGGAGTTAGGATATGTTAAATGCAGTGTACCGTCTGGTAGCCCCCAGGCGTTTTGAAGTGGAATTTAATGACATTAATCTATTTGAGGAGCAGATGGTGGTGCGGCCCACCCATCTGTCCATCTGCCATGCGGACCAGCGATACTATCAGGGGCTCCGCCCGGCGGAGGTGATGAAGCAGAAGCTTCCCATGGCGCTGATTCACGAGGGAATCGGGGAGGTGGTGCATGACCCTACCGGAACCTATCAGCCTGGGGATCGGGTGATTATGATTCCCAATACCCCTGTCAGGCAGGATGATGTGATTGGGGAGAACTATCTCAGGGACAGCAAGTTCCGGGCCAGCGGCTTCGACGGCTTCATGCAGGAGCATGTGGCATTAAAGCCAGACCGGGTGGTGCCGCTGGCAAAGGATATTGATCAGGTGGTGGCCGCTTTTACGGAACTGGTGTCCGTCAGCGTCCACGGTGTGCGGCGGTTCGACAAGTTTGCCCACAGCCGGAGGGGCGTGATTGGCGTGTGGGGGGATGGCAATCTGGGATTCCTGACGGCCCTGTGCCTGCGGGTGATGCAGCCGGAGAGCAGGCTTTATATCTTTGGGGTGGATGCTGGGAAACTTTCCCAGTTCTCCTTTGCGGATGCCACCTTCCAGGTGTCGGATATCCCGGAGGACGTGCTGGTGGACCATGCCTTTGAGTGCGTGGGGGGACAGGCGTCCCAGAAGGCGATTGACCAGATGATTGACCACGTACAGCCGGAGGGGACGCTGTCTCTGATGGGGGTTTCGGAGTATCCCGTGCCCATCAATACCAGGATGGTGCTGGAGAAGGGGCTGCGCTTTTACGGCAGCAGCCGCAGCGGCAGGGAGGATTTTCTGAAAACGGTGGAGATTTATCGGGAGCATCCCAAGGTGGTGCGGTATCTGAGCAATATCGTGGGGGCCCAGGTGCGGGTTCGCTCCATTGAGGATATGAACAAGGCGTTTGAGATGGATATTTATAAAAGTATTGGAAAGACCATTATGTTCTGGGAGGTGTGAGGGATGAGGAAATGGCTGTATGCATTGTACCACAATGACGTGGTGCGCTATATTTTTTTCGGAGTCCTGACCACTCTGGTGAATGTGGTGACGTTCTATTTGCTCCGAAGATTCACGCCCATACCCAGAGATATCTCTAATACCATTTCCGTGGTGCTGTCCATCTTGTTCGCCTTTGTGACAAATTCTGCCTTCGTCTTCCATTCACAGGCAAAGGGGATGGGCGAGCATATGATGGAACTGTGCAAGTTCTTTGGTGCGAGGCTGCTTACTCTGGTGATTGAGGTGGGGGGCGTGCATTGGCTGGTGGTGGCTGGCATGGGAGAGATGTGGGCCAAGATTGTCACCCAGTTTATTGTGATTGCGCTAAACTATGTGTTCAGCAAGTTTCTGGTATTCGTGAAAAAAGCGTGAGAAGTATTTCTAAGCCAGTATAAAACGCTAACTAAGAAATACTACGGTTCGCAAGCGAACCTTTCTCACACAGGAAGAACGCAAAGGCAGCGTTCTTCTGATGACTTTGCTTGTGCCGGCATGACTGGAAAGAGTGATGATTTATATGAATAATTTGAAAGAGAGGGGAAGTACAGAGATGAGGAGAGATGCATGTCCCATACTTTATATGGTGATACCGTGTTACAATGAGGAGAAGGTGCTGCCGATTACTGCCGGCATGTTCTTAGATAAGATCAAGGAGTTGGTTTCCCTGGGAAAAATTGCCGATGAGAGTCGGGTACTCTTTGTGAATGATGGCTCCAGGGACGATACCTGGAATATTATCAGCGGCCTTGCCGAGAAGGACGAGCATTATCTGGGGATTTCCCAGAGCAGGAACCGGGGGCATCAGAATGCGGTGCTGGCGGGACTGATGGAGGCCAGAGATGCGTGCGATATCACCATATCCATTGACTGTGACGGGCAGGACGACATCAACGCCATGAATGAGATGGTGGATGCCTATCTGGACGGTTGCGAGGTGGTGTATGGCGTGCGCAACAGCAGAGCCACGGATACTTTTTTCAAGCGTTTCACGGCAGAGGGATTTTATAAATTCCTGAACTGGATGGGGGCGGAGGTGGTGTTCAACCATGCGGATTACCGTCTGGTGTCCAGCCGGGTCTTGCATGAATTTGCCAATTTCCATGAGGTGAATCTATTTTTACGAGGGATGTTCCCCCTGGTGGGCTTTAAAAGCACCAGCGTCTATTATGCCCGGGCGGAGCGGATGGAGGGGGAGAGCCACTATCCCCTGAAGAAGATGCTTGGGCTGGCCTTGGATGGCATCACCAGCCTGTCCATCAAACCCATCCGCATGATTACTTCCTTTGGGTTCCTGGTTTCCATCGTGAGCTTTATCGGCATTCTCTGGGCGGTGATTAGCGCGCTGGTGGGGAACACGGTATCCGGGTGGAGCAGCATTATCTGCGTGATCTGCTTTTTCAGCGGCATTCAGCTGATCTGCTTGGGCGTAATCGGTGAATATATCGGAAAAGTATATATGGAGGCCAAAGGACGGCCCCGGTATATTATCAGCGACAGAACTTGGGAAGAAGGAGAATGAAGATTTCCTGTAGCGGAGATTCGCATGAAATACCCATACTAAAGGGGAAGAGGGTGGATTATTGGATGTGCTGGAAGGAGGGAGCGGATGAAGACATCGGATTTTGCATATAATTTGCCGGAGGAGCTGATTGCCCAGGATCCTTTGGAGAGGCGGGATTTGTCCAGGCTCCTCCTTCTGGATAAGAGAACGGGGGAGCGGAGGCACAGCAGCTTCCACCAGATTGGGGAGTATCTTCGGCCTGGGGATTTGCTGGTGCTAAATGATACCAAGGTGATTCCTGCCAGGCTTTTGGGCGTGCGGGAGGACACTGGGGGAAGGGTGGAGGTTCTTCTTCTGAAGCGGCGGTCGGAACATGTGTGGGAGACGCTGGTGAGGCCCGGGAAGAAGGCCAGGCCGGGGATGCACCTCAGTTTTGGCGATGGCATGCTTCGAGGGGAGGTGCTGGAAGTGGTGGAGGAGGGCAACCGCCTGATTCGCTTCTCCTATGAGGGAATCTTTGAGGAAATCCTAGATGCTTTGGGGGAGATGCCCCTGCCCCCCTATATCACCCATAAATTAAAGGAGAGGGATCGTTATCAGACGGTCTATGCCAGATATGAAGGCTCTGCGGCGGCGCCTACGGCGGGGCTTCATTTTACTCAGGAATTGCTCCGGGAGATTGAAAAGATGGGCGTGGGGATTGCCAGGGTGACCCTCCATGTGGGACTGGGGACCTTTCGCCCGGTGAAGGTGGAGGATGTGGCGGAGCACCACATGCATACGGAATATTACCGGGTGACGGAGGAGGCGGCAGCGGCCATCAATGAAACGAAACGAGATGGGGGCAGGGTGATCTGCGTGGGAACCACCAGCTGCCGCACCATAGAGTCCGCCGCGGACGAGATGGGGATTGTCCATGCGGGGGAGGGGGATACGGATATCTTTATCTATCCCGGATATCAGTTCCGTGCCATGGATTGCCTGATTACGAATTTCCATCTGCCGGAGTCAACTCTCTTGATGCTGGTATCTGCCTTGGCGGGGAAGGATCATGTGATGGCGGCTTATGAGGAGGCAGTGCGGGAGAGATACCGATTCTTCTCTTTCGGGGATGCGATGTTTATATACTGAGTGGTATTTGCATCTATGTATATGCAATATATGCCGATTTGGTGCGAGTAGCGTTTCCTGTCATTATGGCGGCGCAAGCAAGAATTTAGAACGGATCGTGATGTTTCAGGGATGAGTAATTTCTTTTTGGGCGACAAATAGGTATTTTAGTGGTAGAATAATAAATATTCATGAAGGGACGGAAACGGAGGATGCTGCTGTGAAGAAGATGCTTTTTATTTACAATCCTATGGCGGGAAAGGAACAGATCAGGAATAAGCTGTCGGACATCGTGCAGATATTCTGCGAGGCGGGCTTTGAGGTGACGATATTTGCTACCCAGGGTAAAGAGGATGCCACCAATATCGTGCTGGAGAAGGGCGGCAGGTATGATTACGTGGTGTGCTCCGGGGGGGATGGCACCATGAACGAGGTGGCCACCGGGCTGATTCAGCTGGAAAAGCGTCCTGTCTGCGGATATATTCCTGCAGGCACGGTGAATGATTTCGCCTCCAGTTTGAAAATTCCTAAAATTATGAAGAAGGCGGCGAAGCTGATCACCGAGGGCAGCGTGTTCAAGTGCGACCTGGGGCAGTTCAATGACAGGTATTTTACATACGTCAGCGGCTTCGGGGCTTTTACGGAGGTGTCTTACCAGACGCCCCAGGAGTGGAAGAATGCCTTGGGCAAGGCGGCGTATTTTATTGAGGCGTTAAAGCATATCACGGAAATCAAGTCCCATCACATGGTGATTGAGTATGACGGGGGCAGGGTGGAGGATGACTTCATGCTGGGCCTGGTGAGCAATTCCGTGTCCGTGGCAGGCTATAAGGCGTACAGCAAGATGAATATTATGATGGATGACGGTCTTTTTGAGGCATTGTTTATCAAGAATATCCGCAACCCTTTGGATTTGCAGGGGGCATTGGGGGCGCTGATGTCTAAGAAGTTTGATTCGGACCGGATGCTGCAGATTAGCAGCAGCAGGATTAAGATTACCAGCGATGATGACGTGCAGTGGACGCTGGACGGTGAGGATGGGGGCTTCTGCCGGGAGGTTACCATGACCAACCACCAGTATGCATTGCCCATCATCTGTGACAAGCGGGTGTCCCGTGGGGTATCCCAGAAGTATCTGGAGCGGGGGAAGGGTGCCGGGCGGTAATGCTTGAATTTACGGAAAATAGATGGAGAATCATGGAAGGGCATAAGTACTATGATGGCGGAGAATGATGTAGTGGACTGCGTCAGGGATGGGGGCGCGCTGGTTGGAGCAAGAGACTTGCGCATTTATTTTGCCCCGCTGGAGGGAATCACCGGATATATTTTTCGCACCACATATGAAAAATATTATGGAGGGATCGACAAGTATTTCAGCCCCTTTGTGGTGACGAGAGACGGGGGGATTATGAAGAACAAGGAACTGCGGGATATCCTGCCGGAAAATAATTCGGGCATTGCCCTGGTGCCCCAGATTCTCACCAACCAGGCGGAAAACTTCATCCAGGCGGCTTCCCAGATGAAGGATTTGGGCTATGAGGAGGTGAACCTGAACCTGGGATGCCCTTCCGGCACTGTGGTTTCCAAGGGAAGGGGAGCGGGCTTTCTGGCAAACCTCCTTCCCCTAGGGCGGTTTCTGGATGAGATTTTTGAAAAGAGCCCCTGCCAGATTTCCATTAAGACTAGAATCGGCGTGGAGGATGTGGAGGAATTTCCTGAGATATTGAAATTGTATAATCAGTATCCGATCAAGGAACTGATCATCCATCCCAGGACCAGGCGGGAGTTTTACCGGGGGACTCCCCACCGGGATGCCTTTTTATACGCTTGCCGCCATAGCGTGAACCCTCTGTGTTACAATGGGGATGTGATCAGCGTGAATGAATTGAAGATGTTTTGCGACAGGAAGACTTTGTGCCGGGGAAGAGCGGAATCTTTTTCAGAGGAACCTGCAATGGAAAGTTGTTCCCAAGAATCTTCCCAAGAAACTAGCATTTGCGGAAGCGTGATGATTGGCCGGGGATTCCTTGCCAGGCCGGGGTTTTGCGGCAATGCCTGCAGGAAGGCGGATGACGGGGACAAGGCGGTGCTAAAGGCCTTTGTGGGGGAACTGCTTGCCAGGTACCGGGAGGTAATGTGCGGGGACATTCATGCCCTGCATAAGATGAAGGAGTTGTGGATTTATCTGGCGCCCCATTTTACCAATTATGAGAAGTATTTGAAGAGGATTAAGAAGACGAATAAGATGGGGGAATATCTGGTTGTGGTGGAGGGGATCTTTGAGGAGGAGACGTTAAAAACAGACTGTGAATTGCAATCGATTTAAATATATGCAGAAATATGAGGAGGAAGTGTTGAAAAAACATATGGTCAAACCAGTGGGAGAATGTTTTGCTGGCAGGAGATTTTTTATTTCTTTTTGTATTTTTCTCTTGCTTTATGTCGTTGGAATAATTTTGCCCTTGGATTATACTCCCCATTATCATAACCTCACGTCAAGAGTTTGGAACTGGACAGAGATTATGATTTTATTAATGGCAACTTACTACATTATCAGGACGAGGATATTTCGGTGGAGACAGGCGGCCATAGCCCTGCTTCTCGGATTAATATGTCTGGTTTCATTGTTTCGGGATCCCAGAACAGGGGATATTATTGTATCTAGCATTTGTGTGATGGCTGCTTTTTACGCAGCATGCAGGTTATATGAATCGGCAAATCTAGAAAACCCGTCCCTCCATATAGGCATTGCAGGAAGTGTTCGATCTTTTGCTTTGGGAGCAGTTATTGCCATTCCGCTGGCATTTTTGAACGTATTATATTTTTCACTAAGCCGCCAGATTATTGTTGGCAATATATTTAGTTCTGCTGTTTTCGCATTAAAGCCTGCAATAGCCGAGGAAGTGATCTTTCGTTTTTTTCTATTGGCGTATGCGTATTATTTACTTCGGGGGAAGGCAAAAGTTCCTTGTTTTAATGCGTATATTTATATTTTGCTGGTAATTCCCCATGAATTGCTCCATTACCCTGATTTATTTGTAGAATCACCAGGCTTGGCGATTGTGATGTGTATATTGAATATGATGCTTTTTGGGCTGCCAATGGCATTATTGATGAAAAGGAAGAATCTGCAAATGGCAATAGGCATGCACTGGCTTATAGATTTTGTCAGGTTTGCTGCGGGATTTTAGATGCTTAAAATTGCCAGCGCATGTGGATTTGCCATAGCAAATTCTGTTTCCGGCAGTGATGGTTAAAATTGATATATGTCTGATGGAGCAGGTGATGCAGGAATTGTTTTGAGAGGAGGGATCTATGATGGAAAAGAAATATCGTCGGGTATTTGTGATCGTGCTGGATTCTCTGGGGGTGGGCGCTATGCCTGACTCGGAGAAGTATGGGGACGTGGGGGTGGATACCTTCGGCCATATCAGCCAGCGGATGGGGAAGATGCATATTCCCAATCTGCAGCGGCTGGGCATGGCAAACCTTCATCCTCTGGCGGGGGTGGAGCCGATAGAGCATCCTTTGGGAAGATATGGGAAACTGCGGGAGCAGAGTCTGGGAAAGGATACCATGACCGGCCACTGGGAGATGATGGGTCTGTATATCACCAAGCCTTTCATTACCTTTACGGAGCATGGATTTCCGAAGGAGCTGATTCAGGCTCTGGAGGAGGAGACGGGCAGGAAGGTGATTGGAAATAAGAGTGCCAGCGGCACGGAGATTCTGGAGGAACTGGCGGAGGAGGAGATCGAGAAGGGGCATCTGATCGTGTACACCTCGGCGGATTCCGTGCTGCAGATTTGCGGCAACGAGGAGACCATGGGGCTGGATGCCCTGTATCGATACTGCGAGATTGCCAGGCGGCTTACCATGCGGGACGAGTGGAAGGTGGGCAGGGTGATCGCCAGGCCCTACGTGGGTCGGAAGAGGGGGGAGTTCGTGAGAACGGCCAACCGACATGACTATGCCTTAAAGCCCTTTGGGAAGACGGTGCTAGATGCCTTGAAGGAACAGGGGCTGGACGTGATATCCGTGGGTAAGATTTATGATATCTTTGACGGGGAGGGCCTGACGGAATCCAATAAGTCCAAAAGTTCCGTCCAGGGCATGGAGCAGACCATAGAGATTGCCAGGGGGAATTTTGCCGGACTGTGTTTTACGAACCTTGTGGATTTCGATGCCCTGTGGGGGCATCGGAGAAATCCAGTGGGGTACGGGGAGGAGATTCAGCGGTTTGATGAGAAGTTGGGGGAATTGCTTCCCGCACTGAGGGAGGATGACCTTTTGATCCTCACGGCAGATCACGGAAATGACCCTACCTACACCGGGACGGACCACACCAGGGAGAAGGTGCCTTTTATCGCCTACTCTCCTTCCATGGAGGGGGGGATGGCATTGCCGGAGCAGGAGACTTTCGCCGTAATCGGAGCCACGATTGCGGATAACTTTGGGGTAGAGATGCCGGAGGGATGCATCGGGACTTCTCTGCTGGAGCTGCTGTAGGGATTATTGGGACTTGCCTGCCGGAGCTGCTGCAAGAATGCATCGAGATTTGCCTGCCGGAGTTGCTGTAAGAATGCATCAGGGCTTTTCTGCCAAGGGCGGGGCTGGAAGCGGTGAATTACAGTTTCGGTATGTAGGCTATGTAAAAATTTGGCATAAATGGTAACAACATTTTGGGAATTTCTCATAGGATACCATAAGACTATAAAAAGGAAAGTAGGGGCTGTTGCAAATTGCCGCGGATATGGGCGATTGCATGGGAACAGTTCCTGAGATGGCATTATGTGCGGAATTGCTGGATTTTTTAACATAGGGGAAGATTATTTAGAGAAGAAGAATCATTACTTAGGAATCCTGTCTGAGATGGGCAGGGTGCTGATTCCCAGGGGGCCGGACAGCCGGGGCGTTTTTCTGCGGAAGCATGTGGGCCTTGCCCACACCAGGCTGTCTATCATTGACTTGGAGGATGGCAGCCAGCCCATGACCAGGAAGGTGGATGGGTACGATTACAGTATCGTATATAATGGGGAGCTATACAATACCCAGGAATTGAGAGAGAACTTGGAGAAAAAGGGATGGCAATTTGAAACTACTTCCGATACGGAGGTGATCTTGCTGTCCTTTTTGCATGAGGGGACAGATTTTGTGAGGAAGTTGGACGGCATTTTTTCCTTTGCCATCTATGACGGGCGGCATGACAAATGCATTCTTTACCGGGACAGCTTTGGGGTGAAGCCTCTGTTTTACATGGTGGCGGGAAATGAAATCGTCTTTGCATCGGAGCCCAAGGCAATTTTCCGTCATCCTGGCTGCAAGCCGAAAGTAGATATCCAGGGATTGCGGGAATTATTTGGCATGGGGCCGGCCAGGATTCCCGGTTCCGGGCTTTACTTGGGGATGCGGGAACTGGAGCCGGGGACTTATCTAAGCTGTAGCAGATATGGCAGGAAGAAGGTGACCTACTGGCGGCTGGAGAGCCATCCCCACGAGGATTCCTACGAGGATACGGTGAAAAGGGCCGGGGAGCTGATCGATTCTGCCATCGTGCGGCAGATGGTGTCGGATGTGCCCATCTGCACGTTCCTGTCCGGCGGGGTGGATTCCAGCCTGGTGTCCGCCATCTGCCAGCGGGAATTGCAGAAGAGGGGGGAGAAGCTAAACACCTTTTCCTTTGACTTCGATGGAAATGAGAAATATTTTCAGGCAAATACCTTCCAGCCCTCCCAGGATCGCCCCTATGTGGCGCAGATGGCGGCCTTTCTAAAGAGCACCCACCATTATCTGTCCTGCGACTATGAGTCCCAGGCAGATCTTTTGAAAGAATCGGTGCTTGCCCACGACATGCCCTGCATGGCGGATGTGGATTCCTCTCTGCTGTATTTTTGCAGGGAGGTGAGCAAGACCCAGAAGGTGGTGCTGACAGGAGAGTGTGCGGATGAGGTATTTGGCGGATATCCCTGGTTTCACAGGCAGGAATTTTTCGGGAAGGATATGTTTCCCTGGACGCCGGATCTGTCGCCGAGGACAGAACTTTTACAGGAAGATTTTGTGCAGCAACTGGCTCTGGAGGATTTCGTGCAGGGCGTGTACCGTGACGCTGTGGCGCAGATAGAGCCATTGCCGGAGGAGAATGAGGTGGAGACGAACCGAAGGCAGATTGGTTACCTGAATATTCGCTTTTTCATGCAGACGTTGCTGAACCGCATGGACCGCACCAGCATGCACTGGGGTCTGGAGGCCAGGGTTCCCTTCGCAGACCGGAAGCTGGTGGAGTATGTGTTTAACATTCCCTGGGAGATGAAGGCGAAGGATGGCATGGTGAAGCATATTCTCCGCCAGAGCAGCGTGGGGAAACTGCCGGATGGGATCTTATTCCGGAAGAAGAGCCCCTATCCCAAGTCCTATCATCCATTTTACGAGGAACTGCTGGGAAAGCGCCTGATGAATGTGCTGGAGGATTCCAATTCCCCGCTGCACCAGTTTGTGGAGCGGGATCGGGTGGTGCAGTTTATCAATAGCGTGAAGGATTACGGGAAGCCCTGGTATGGCCAGCTCATGGCAGGGCCACAAATGCTCGCCTATCTCTTGCAGATACACTACTGGCTGACCGAGTACGGGGTGGAGGTAGAGATTTAGAGGAAGTGAAAAACGCTGGGATTACGCATGCGCAATTCTGGCTGCCCTATGATGGACGGGTCCCATTCCTATGAACGTGATCCGTCCATTATTTTTGCCGAACCAGGTTGACGAGCTAAACTTATTACTCTATAATGGATTTAAAACTTAGATAGAACATGGATTCTACCCTTGAAATGGAATGCAGGGGATGTGGTGAAGGAGGATGCCGTGAAACAGGAAATTCGCGTGACGAACAGTGAGTGGTATGTAATGAACTGCCTTTGGGAGGAACATCCCAGGACATTGATGCAGCTGGTGCCCCTATTGGATGAGCGGGTGGGCTGGAGCAAGAGCACTAGTGCCACCATGGTGCGGAGAATGTCGGAAAAGGGCCTGATCGGATACGAGGAGAATGGGAAGACAAAGTATTTCTTTCCGAAGGTAAAGAAAGAGGACGTGGTGGTTCAGGAGACTAGGGACTTCCTACAGCGGATATACGATGGCAGCATCGGCATGATGATGAGCGCGCTGGTACGCCAGAATGACCTGTCCAGGGAAGATATTAAGGAATTGCAGGAAATATTGCGGGAAGCGGAAAAGAAGCGATAGGAAATAGGGAAAGGAAAACAGGGAAGTCATGGGAAGTTTTTTTGGTTGGACATTGGAATCTTCTTTGCTGGTGGTGATGATTCTGGGGATTCGCAGAGCCTTCATGGGAAAGGTGCGATATGCCGGAATCTATGCCTTGTGGCTGGTAATCTTGCTACGGCTTTTAGTTCCTGTGAACGTGATATCCACTCCCTTTAGCATTGGGGATATGGTTTCCCAGAAGGTGTCTTCTTGGAATCTGGACGAAAGGGCAGGACAGGATGGTGGAAGCAGGAGTTTCTCAGGGGGGGACAAGGTGCCGCGGACAGGAATTAGGTCGTTGATAGATGTGGATTCCACAGAAATGCTGTCTGGGGGAGGACGGGACGGAGAGTGTGGAAACATCCCTCGGAGCATGGAGGCGATATCGGAAGACAGATGGGCGGGGACGCTTTTTTTTCAGAAATTGGCTGGCATGGCGGATTGGGGAAAAATTTTGCCCAGGGCATGGGCAGCGGTTTCTGGGGGGCTTCTCCTTTGGTTCCTCCTGTCCAACCTGCGTCTTATGAGGCGTCTGAGGAAGAGCAGGACGCTTTGGGGGAGAAGGAATCGGGTCAAAATATATGCTGTGTCAGAAATAAAAAATCCGTGCTTATACGGTTTCTTCCGTCCGGTCATTTATATTCCTGAAAATTTGATTTACGGAAAGGAGCAAGGAGGAGATGAGGAATTAGAGCAGATCATCACCCATGAATATGTGCATTATCAGCACAGAGACCATATCTGGGGGATGTTTCGATTGCTTCTGGTGTCAGCGTACTGGTTTCACCCCTTTGTGTGGCTGGCGGTGTCCTGCTCTAAGAAAGATGCAGAGTTATTCTGTGATGAGACGGTGATTGCCACATTGGGGGAGGAGAGGCGGTTCTCTTACGGCGAAATGCTGGTGCGTCTTGCCGGGGAAGCCAGATGGGGAGATTTTCGCTATTCCATGATGCCTATGAGCAGAAGGGGAAGGGAGATGGAGAGGAGAATCCGGGCCATCAGTGATAGGAGAAGTTATTCCAGATGGGTGCTGTTCCCTCTGCTACTCATTCTTGCAGGAACAGTGGGCATTACCTGCAGCACGGGAGTGGGGCCTTTGGCAAAGGGAAAGTTGGCTGAGGAGAAGAGGTCGGGGATAAGGGAGGAGGCAGTTCGGCAGAAGGATACAAAGGATGCTTCCGGAATTGGAGCAGAAGGGGAAATGCCTATTTCTTCTGGTCATTCAGTGTCCCAATATCAGAAGCGGCTGAATGAATTGTCCCGCAAGCCTGGAGACATGTCTGGTGGGAAGAGGGAAGAGGGGCAAAACAGTGCGATTTCATCCGATGGGTGCAAAGAGGCTTTTGAGCGGTATATCCAGACATTTACGGCAGCGGTAAATACGGGAGACACAGGGCAGATGCACCAAGTGCTGGCAGAGGGGAGCCAGGTATATGAACAGCAGTGCGCGCTAGTGAAAAATTATCATAAGCGGGGAATCCGGGAGGAAGTGGAGAAATGTTCCATCACATCTGTACGGTTTACTACTTTCAGCCAGGCGAAAATTCATTCTAGGGAGCGAATCAAGGTACTTTATGGGGACGCCACGACAAAAGTGGTGAAGCAGAAGTATCAGTATACCTGTGAGATGGTGGATGGAGAATGGATTATCACTGAGATGCAGGAATTGTGATCTGCGAAAGCATGAGTAAATTATAAATAGTGTGGGGATATTCTATCATTTTAATTACAACTTCTTGTGGCAGAGACCATTAAGATAGGTTTGAAACAATTCCCGGTCTTTTTTGGAGAGGGAACGGAGCGCATAGATGATTTCTTCTTCCTGGGGAGAAAATTCGCCATGAGTTTTCGGTGAAGCCTGAAATTCAAAAAATTCTGACAGGGACATGCCGAATCCATTGCAGATTTTTTCTAGGGTAGGTACGGATGGACATGTCTGTCGGTTAAAAATATTACTCAGGTTGGAGTAGGGAATGCTGGCCTCTTTTGCAAGGCGGTACAGCGACCAGTGCTTCCATTGACATAAGCTGTCAATTCTCTTCAAAATATCATTTTCAATCATATATAATACCCGCTTTCCTGTATTTTACTATATTCTACCCAATTTGAGAGATAACTTTTAGATGTGTTATTGAATTATTATTTGACGAATATAGCCATTTTGAGTTATAATTTTTATTATATAAGAATATTGCGTGATATATATAATTGGAATTTCTATAAAAATTGAGCAGAATGCATTATGATTACGTTCTAAAAATTTGATGCTGGGAGAATAAATAATATGAATAAAGAAGGAATGATTCAAGATTTAGAATGGCAGCTGCAGTTGCAGAATATCTTAATTGAGTGTGTCTATGTATTGCATGCGAGGCAGGATTTGGATGTGGCGATGGGAGAGATGCTCGCCATGGTTGGCCAGTATTACCGGGCAGAAAAGGTGTATATTCTTCAGTTCGATCCTGATCGGAGGTGGATGGACAACACCTATGAATGGTGCAAGGCGGGGGTCCGTCCGACGAAGGAAAGGAACCAGCATATGGAAATATCTGCCATTGAGCGGTGGTTTCCCTGGTTTGAAAATTCGGATAATTTCCTCCAATCCTTTATGAACGAGACATTGGAAAAGATTTCTGGGAAGAGAGAGAGGGAAGATTTCCCGAAGGCAAGCAATTTCATGGCAGTCCCCTTATTTTATGAGGGAAATCTGATGGGGCTTTTGGGAGTGGACAATCCCGATGTAGATAAAAAATCTTATATTTTGCTTCGGTCGGTGGCAAGATTTGTGGTTCATGATCTCTTTGCCTGTGATGAGTATCAGTGATCAAATGATGAACAGCGGCGGCATGATGTGATATGCGGTCTTTTGTGAAATAGAATTTGTATTTTTTCCCATAATATTATATAATGCCTTTTGAGTTGTTGCTATTCCCGGTGATAGAAAAGATGCGCTGGGGATTGTAACTTTTGGATTATTGTAAAAAAGCCAAGTGCAGGAGAATACATGGTGCTTGCAAATGAGTATTTTCTAAACTTGGCGAACCGCCGAAATGAAGCAATCCTGCTTTTTATGTATCCGATCGGATGGATTGCAAATGTAGGTGGCGATTGCACAAGGATACATCAGGAGGATTGTCATGGGAGGATTTTTTGGCGTTGTTTCAAAAGAAGATTGTTTATTTGATTTATTTTTTGGTACGGATTACCATTCTCATCTGGGAACTAGGCGGGGCGGCATGGCTGTCTACGGGGAGAAGGGTTTTGACAGAGCGATTCACAATATAGAGAATTCGCCCTTCAGGACTAAGTTTGATAAAGATATGCAGGAGATGAAGGGGAATTATGGTATTGGCTGCATTTCGGATTATGAGCCCCAGCCGTTGATTGTCCGATCCCATCACGGCACGTATGCCATCACTACGGTGAGCAAGATTAATAATGCCCAGGAGATTGTGGATAATATTTTTACCAACAACTATTCCCATTTCCTGGAGATGAGCGGGGGAGACATCAATCCTACGGAATTGGTGGCCGCCATCATTAATCAGAAAGAAAACATTATCGAGGGGATTCACTATGCCCTGGAGTTGGTGGAGGGCTCTCTGACCCTGATGCTTCTGACCCCTAAGGGGATTTATGCCGCTAGGGACAAATATGGCAGGACGCCTATGGTGGTGGGGCATAAAGAAAATTCCTACTGCCTGTCTTTTGAGTCCTTTGCCTTTCAGAATCTGGGATACCGTCCGCTGAAGGAGCTGGGGCCGGGGGAGATTATCGTGGCGAATGAGGAGGGCATCAAGACATTGATGGCGCCGGGCAGCAAGATGAAAATCTGCACGTTCCTCTGGGTTTATTACGGCTACCCTTCCAGTTCCTACGAGGGAATCAGCGTGGAGCAGATGCGCTATAATTGCGGGGTCAATATGGCTAAGAGGGATCATGTGAAGCCTGATATCGTGGCCGGGGTGCCGGATTCGGGCACGGCCCACGCCATTGGCTATTCCAATGAATCGGGCATTCCTTTTTCAAGGCCTTTTATCAAGTATACGCCAACGTGGCCTAGGTCTTTCATGCCTACCATGCAGAGCAAGCGGAATATGATTGCCAAGATGAAGCTGATTGCGGTGCATGACCTGATTAAGGATAAGAGCCTGCTTCTGATTGACGATTCCATCGTGCGGGGAACCCAGCTTCGAGAGACTACGGAGTTCCTGTACGAGAGCGGTGCCAAGGAAGTGCATATCAGGCCGGCGTGCCCGCCTCTCGTGTATGGATGCAAGTTCCTGAACTTTTCCCGCTCCACTTCGGAGATGGATTTGATTACCCGGAGGGTGATTGCCAAATTGGAGGGCACGGAAGAGGTGCCGGAGGAGGTGCTGCAGCAGTATACCGATCCGGAGTCCCCGAAATACGAGGAGATGATCGAGGGCATTCGGAAGGAATTGAATTTCACTTCCCTGCGGTATAACCGCTTGGACGATATGCTGGATGCGGTGGGGATTCCCAAGGAAAATCTCTGCACTTACTGCTGGGACGGCAGGGACGTGTGAGAGGCAAGTGATTGTGCTGGCATGGTGGGCATGCGTGGAAGGGAAATAATCGTACCGGCGTAGACGGTATGTGTGGAAATGTGAAATGATTTTGCTGGCATGGACGGCATGTATGAAAATGTGAAATGATTTTGCTGGCATGGACGGCATGTATGAAAATGTGAAATGATTTTGCTTAGCGTGGACAGCATGTATGGAAATGTGAAAGAATGGATGAGAAGGGCATGAATAGCAGAGAAATGAAGCGGGAGATATTGAAGACCCTGGTATTGTTATCTGTCCCTACCATGATAGAACAGATTTTATCTACCCTATTTCAGTATGTGGACACGGCCATGGTGGGGAGGCTGGGGGAGCGGGCCACTGCCGCGGTGAGCGTGACTACCACGGTGACTTGGCTGGTGAACAGCGTGGCCTCTGCCTTGGGGGTGGCTGTGCTTGCTATGATTTCCAAGGCGGTGGGTGGCAGGAAATGCGGCCTGATTCGACAGATAGCGGGCCATGTGGTTCTGGTAGTGGTGGTGTGCGGCGCTGTGATGACTGCTGCATCGGTGGCACTCAGTCCCTGGATTCCCCGGTGGATGGGGGCGGAAAAGGATGTGCAGGGGGAGGCGTCCAGGTATTTTCTGATTATCAGCCTGCCCTTGCTGTTTCGTGCGGCCAGCACGATTTTCGGGGCGGCCATCCGGGCTACCCAGGATACGAAGACGCCCATGTTTATCAGCATGGGCTGTAATTTTTCTAATGTTTTGCTGAATGCAATGCTAATCTACGGACTGCGTCTTGGAGTGACCGGGGCGGCTATCGGCTCGGCTGTTTCCTATACCCTGTCCGGGATCTTGATGTTTCGGGCCTTTTGCCGAAAAGATTCCCTGCGGTTTCCCTGGAGGGAGTTCCGGGTGGATGGCAGGATACTGGGGGAGGGGATTTCCCTGAGCCTGCCCGTGCTGGGTACCAGCCTGGTCTCCTGCCTGGGTTATGTATTTTTTGCGGGCATGGTGTCAGGCATGGGGACTTCTATCTTTGCCGCCCACTCCATCGCGGTGACGGCAGAGACGGTGTTCTATATTCCCGGCTATGGGCTGCGCACGGCTACTTCCACGCTGGTGGGGGCTTCTCTGGGGGAGGGGAATCGGGAGAAGTTTCAGTGCATCAGCCAGATTAGCGTGATTCTCACAGTGGCGATGATGTGCGTCAGCGGAGCGGTGCTGAATATTGCCGCCCTGCCCCTGATGCAGCTCTTTACCAATAGTGCCAAGGTTGCCGTGCTGGGGGCTTCCATGCTTCGCATGGTGGCGTTTTCCGAGCCGTTTTTCGGTCTGATGGTGGTGGTGGAGGGCATATTTTACGGCCTGGGGAGAACCAGGTATGCCTTTTTCGTGGAATCCTTTTCCATGTGGGGAATCCGCATCCTTGCTACCTTTGTCTGCGTGGAATTGTGCCATCTGGATCTGAGGGCGGTGTGGTTCTGCATGATTGGGGATAATATTTGCAAGGCGGTTTTATTTACCGTTCCTGTCCTGACCCGAAGTGGGCGGGAGCGGTTGTTTGACGGGGTGATGCGACCCCGCGCATAAAGAGCTTATGCGGCCTTTTGTCTGAGAGAGGTCAGTTTTTTGCGCAATTTGGTATTCTCTGTCAGAATGAGAAAGAGGGAAAGACCCAGGGGCAGCAGGCCCGCGAGAGAACCCGCAGTGCCAAGGCTCTTGCAGGCAAAGTAGGAGATGGCTACCCCGATGTGGAAAAATAACAGGGTGCCTCCGTAGAAACTGGTCTTATGCAGATGATTCCTGTCCCTGTCGCAGAAATATTCTGTCAGGGACGTGGTGAATTGTCTTAAATTGTTGGTGGAAAATATGCTGGAAGCGATGTAGCCGTCCGCTCCCTTGAAGGTGTTCCACTGGAATGCCAGGGCGAAGAATATGGGATATAAGGCGATGAAATCCTCCAAGGTGCGGGGGAGGATTGCCAGTACGATCAGGCAAAGGGCATCAATCGTTATGCTGCAGAGGCGAAGGTTCCATCTGGTGTATTTGGGAATCAGGACGGTGAGGGAGAGCCCCAGCATGTAGAGCAGCAGGGAGCCTATGTGGAGAACTGCCTGAAAGGGATTTCTTCCTAAGATGGAGATGGCCAGGGAGATTAAGTTGGAAGTCTGGGCATTGGCCAGCAGGTCCTGGTGGCTTAAGATGGCGAAACCGCCGAGGAAACCGCCTACGGATGCCATGCCGTAATGGATGCTCCGCTGTTTTTTGTTTTTCTTTATCATGATGTGGTCATCTCCCTTTTCTATCTTTAAATATATTTGCTTGCTGATAGCAAATGCCATATTTTTTTGGTTTCTCACCCTTTTTAATTTTATGCCATCTGACAGAAAGCGCAAGGGAAAAATAGGGATTTCGCAAAGTTTGTTACTTCTGTCAAAAAAGAGATATTTTTTCTTTTCTTTTCGTGGAAATTTGTTGCTGAAAGTGTTTGTTGAATCAAAATATGCTGTATAAGACAATATATGTTGTATATCCTCGTTGACAAATTAAGACTGCATATTAATATAAAAATATATCATTGAAATATATGATGCTAGTTTGTAGAATTGCACAGCAATGAAGCAATTCGTAGCATCAGTTAGAGGCAAAATACCTTTAGACTCCAATATCATTATATTGAGGTATATATCATATTGTGTGCAGTGTTCTTTTATGATGCAATAGATATCAGATGATAGGATAAATATAGCAAAAAATAGATTAGCGGCCAAAAGAGTATGTAGTAAAGAGATTGAGACGGATAAAATTTTGATTTCTTGCTCTGGGATGTTCTGTATAGATATTTGGTTTGAACATATTTATAGGTTCTTAATATTTTAGATTGATAGAAATAGATTTGTTCAATAATGAAACTGAGAAAGGAAAAGGTGATTAAGATGGAAAAAAGAAAAGAAGGGAGACTGAGAAAATACTTTCTATTAATCCTCCTCGCAACGAGCATGCTATTGGTACAGGGAAGCGTAACCATGGCAAAGGGACAGAATGGAAGCGGAAGCAAGAGAAATGTGAAGGCACAGTTTCGCAAGGATGCGGGAGAAGTGAGCAAAAGTGATAAAGGAAAGCCAAAATATGTTGTCTATCAAAAGCATGGCAAAGATGCCGGAAAAGCGAAAGAGAAGTATCGGAATAAGTTCCAGAAGGACAATGAGAACGTGGCGAAATATGGGAGGAAGCATTTTACGCTGGCGGGCGTGACGTCTCAGGAATTGGAGGAAATGGACAAAGACCCAGATATCATTATTGAAAAGGATTATCTGCTGGAGGGAAGCGATTCGGACCAGGCATGGCAGGACGGGGTAGATGCCGTGGCACAGGATGCCTGGGATGTGAAAGCGGTTGGAGCAGAGGGGGCCGATGTGAAGGTGGATAAAAAGGTGAAGGTTGCCGTACTTGATTCTGGCTTGGATAAGTTTGCAGAACTGGCAGTGGACGGCTGCGTGAATTTTGTCAATCCAGAGACAGAGGATATGGGGGTTGACACCACGGGGCACGGTACCGCCGTGCAGAATATCATCATGTCCGGGGATGATTCCGTGGCCACGGAAAGCGTGGCGGGGAAGAAGTGCGGAATCTCCATGTATTCTGTGAAGGTGCTGGATGAAAAGAACCAGGCCCCGGTCAGCCGGATTGCGGCGGCAATCCAGTGGTGCATGGACAACGAGATGGATATCATTCACATGAGTTTTGGCACGCTGGTGCCTTCCCGAGTTCTGGGCCAGGCGGTAAAGGACGCCGCAGACAGGGGGATTCTCATGATAGCGGCGGCGGGCAATGGCGGGGAAGCCGGGGAAAGCACGGTGGAATATCCCGCTGCATTTCCGGAAGTGATCGGCGTTGGCTCCGTAAATCAGGAAATGGAAGTCAGCGAATTCAGTTCCAGAGGAGAGGAAATAGAATTGGTAGCACCGGGGGAGAACGTGCCGGTATCCGTCCCCTGGGGGTTTTACGGGGTGAACAGCGGGACCAGCTTCGCGGCACCCCATGTGACGGCCATAGCGGGAATGCTGTGGGCCGAGGATTCTACCAAAAGCGCAGAGGATATCCGGAGCCTGTTAAGAGCCAGCGCAAATGGCAGATGGGAAGAGAGGGAAGGCGGGAGCGGCCTGGTGGATTATGATTATGCGAGGGAATTGGCACCGGGTTATGAGCGTGACGAAGAAGAGAAAATATCTGACACGAATGAGAAGGAATTGGAGACGTATGATGTGCCGGAGGTGGTGCAGGCGAGATGGTTTGGAAATCCGATTAAAGAAAATCCGACTATTTCATACAGGCATAGACATTTGATTTCTGACGCTAATGATTTAGGTGGATTTGCCAAACCATTTACTGGAGATGAGTTAAATATTTTATATGTAACCGTGGCAATGGCAGATGATACTGTAAATATAAATGATGAATACAGCAAAGCACTCGCAACATGTCGAGTGATGCACGCAGGAAGATATTACGACAAATCAACAGGAAATAATTATGTAAACTATGTGGCTGCTGGAAGATGTCTATATAACTGCGCTTATATGATGTGGACTTCTAATTATAATAAAGATCAGTTAAAGGCATACACGGACAAATGGTATAACAGCAATGTGCAGTCGGCAACGGCAAAGAATGATGCAAAACGAGATCTGCGGCATATAATCAATGCGGCCTATGACCATGATATTGCAAAAATGGGGAGCAAAGTAGAAATTAACAGAAGACGACAGTTGCAGTTTTTGGGATTCGCCATTCATGCTGTCACGGATGCATTCGCTCACCAGTATGTGATAAATCCCAAGGATGCGGAAGCTATTAGAGCGAATACGAAAGTAAAACTGTATCAAGGCATGAAAGTGAATACGAATATTCATTATGAGTCATTAATGCCAGGGTTTGTGATGTCTGGCAGCGTCAACACCAAGGACTTGGAACTCTATGCATGGACTGAGCATATGGCGTCATGCCACAAGTATTATGCAGATAATGTGTCTTATGAAGAGGGGAGATTTAAAAATGCCTCCCAAGATGCCGTCTATCGTTTGATGACATTGTTCCAGACGAAAAACCAGTTTGATCCCCGGGCATTTATCAATGATGACTATAAGGGCGAGGCATCAGGGCAATATCGGATTCCTGTCTGGAATCTGTATGAGAATGTAAAGTCTGCGGGATATGTGCCAGAGGACTGGCTCAAAAATACAACGGATCCAAATATGATGAAGAAAATATGGAATAATTTGTCTTTCTGGTAGGAACAAGCACATGGAGAGATCAATGGTCGCAAATGGCAATTATGAATATATCATGTGATATGATTGAATGGAGGGATGACAATGGAGAGATGGAAACAGATTATGTTGACAGGGATGGCAGCACTTGGCATATGTTTGGTCGGGGGGATGCAGGCAGAGGCAGCGGTTCCGATGGACGAGGTAAATTTTCCCGACCCTGCGGTTCGGGCATATGTGAAAGTTTATGACCAGAACCACGACGGCGTGCTGTCGGATGAGGAATTGAAGGTTCCGACCCAATTTGGGGCGTTTGCAGAAATGCCTATAGAGTATATATTTGATGCGGAACCGGGTACGATAGTGGATTTTAAGGGTATGGAAAACTTTCCTAACATCAAAGAGCTAAATTTGCTGGGGTTAGGTTACTATAAAGAAAATCCGCTGAGTTTAGGACGCAATAAAGGAAAGTGGAATTATGGGGGCAGCGACCTTTTGCAGTGCTTTCCCTATGCAGAGAAGATTTCTTTATCAGGTAATGATTTTGAACAAGGGGTTGTGGGGCAGGTTACCCTTTCAGGCACATCGGATTGCCTAAAAGAGGTAAGGATTGGCGGTGACGACTATTCTCATGATTTGAAAGTAATGTGGAATGTGAAGGCCAAGAATCTCAAACTTGTGGAAATTCGCGTACACGAATTAGATGGCATGATAAATAGCGGGGGAGAACTGTCTTCGCTGGAATCGCTGATCCTGATATGCCGAAAGATGCAACATTGCAATCTGGCTTTTGCTAAGATGCCTTCGCTAAAGAACTTAACACTATCTGGCTATACGTATCTTTCCCAGAAAGATTGGAGGGACAATGGCGTATTCCCAGAAGAACTGTCAAAGACGAAGTTGGAGACGCTTTATTATAATGCAGATACACAGGACTATGGCTTCCTGTCAGGGCTGAAGTATCTGAAAAGCCTTACGATATCCGGCCATCTCTCGGACAAGAACTTCAATCTATCGAATAGGAACTTTTCCCTAAAAGGATTATCTTCTCTGGAACAGTTAGATTTGGAAGCCGCTCGATATAGCGAACTGGATTTGAATCCGGTGAAAAAGACATTGAAGGTTCTTTACGTGGGTTCTGAATATTCATTGAATTATGAAGGAATCTACGGCGTTACCAGCAATATAGCATTGAAACGCTTGGATATTTCGCAGATGGAGCGTTTGGAGGAACTGTATGGATGTCATACAGGTATTGAAAAACTGGTTACCAGGGATGCATCGGGCAAATCCGCACTGAAAAAGTTGCGCAAAGTTCTCCTGTGGAATACTAAGGCGAAATCCATTCGTCTGGAGGATATGCCAGCATTGGAAGAGCTGGAACTCAGCGGGGATTATTCCAAACTCAACTTTACGAAATGCAAGAAATTGCATACCATACGGCTTAAGAGTAATAAACTGAAAGCACTTGACTTGAGAAAAAATACCATGCTCAAGAGTTTGGATATCAGGGGGGCGAAAAAAGTTAAGAAACTGAATCTGAGCAAAAATAAGATATTAAAATCCGCAATGATTCAAAACATGCCCATTTCCGAGTTGAATTTGAGCAAAAATACCTTTTTGTACGGCCTGAACTTCAACGCAACATCTAAGATCAAGATGAAAAGGCTGACCCTGCCGTCCTTGAGAGAACCAAAAATAAACATGACAAATCACCGCAAGAAGTACAGGGTAGACGTGCTGGACTTATCTCGCCTCAAGAAGATGGACACGAAGATCCGGGGGAAGTATCTGCATGCATTTCAGTTCAAAAATGGATATAAGAAAGTGATTATCAGCAAGAAGTTGAAGAAGTCTCACAGGAACTGGTTTAAGAAGAAGGCGAAGAAGGTGAAGGCAAAAGTGATTGTGAGGTAGTTGTTGGTCATAGAGCAAACAGTGACCATGAGTTTCAGGAATTGCTGGCATTCTGACAACGAGTTGCTTACACTGAGAGTGAAAATATGGTATAAATAATGAATGCGAGGATCGTTAGAATTAACGGAATATGAAACAGGCGGTTTCCTGCCACCGGGTAGGAGACAGATGCGCCAGGCTTTCTATCAGTAGGTCATAGAAGATAGGAAGTTTGGCGCTTTTTTGATTTATAGGAAACTTCGCCACAGTGTAGCGCTGTACCAACCAAGAAATCGCGCTTTGGCGGAGTGGAATATGTTGCTTGCGGCATCCGCCAGAGGGGCTATAGGCGCATGGATTGATGGAGAAAGGATTAAGATAGGATATGAGTATACCATATTTTAAACAATTTCGGAAATATGCAGTGGCAAATGTGCTGGGAATGCTGGGACTGTCCTGCTATATCCTGGCAGATACATATTTTGTCTCCAAGGGGCTGGGAACCCAGGGGCTGGCGGCATTGAACCTAGCAATTCCCATCTTTAACGTGATTCATGGCTGTGGCTTGATGCTAGGCATGGGCGGGGGCACGAAATATTCCATCTATCGGGCCCGGGGAGATGGGCGGAGGGAGAAGATGTTTGCCAATACGCTGGGAATCGCAGGGTTGCTGGGCGTGGTTTTTATGGTGGCGGGACTTTGCTTTCCGGGAGATTTGGCTAGGTTATTCGGTGGAAGGGGAATTGAACTGGAAATGACGGAGGTTTATTTGCAGGTGATGCTTCTGTTTTCTCCCGCCTACCTTCTCAATGACGTGCTGATCTGCTTTGTCAGGAATGACGGCAATCCCCGTCTGTCCATGGTATCTATGCTGGTAAGCAGTTTCACAAACATTGTGCTGGATTACGTGTTCATTTTTCCATTGCATATGGGAATGTTTGGCGCAGTGCTTGCTACGGGGTGCGCCCCCGTTGTGGGCATCATGGTATCTTTGATTCATTTTGTTCAGGGGAGGAATCATTTTTACTGGATTGGAATGCTGCCGAAGTTTTGGACTTCCTGTAACACTTTGGTGCTGGGCATTCCCTCTCTGGTGACGGAGGTTTCCTCTGGCATTGTCATTATTGTGTTTAATATCCTCATTCTGAATATTGCTGGAAATGTAGGGGTGGCGGCCTATGGGGTGGTGGCCAATCTCTCCCTGGTGGCGGTGGCCGTGTTTACCGGGGTTGCCCAGGGGATGCAGCCCATTGTAAGTCTGGCCCGGGGAAGGGGGGAGATGGCAGGGGCAAGGCGGGTGCTCCGATATGGCGTGGTGACGGTGCTTGCCATTTCATTTTTGGTCTATTTCCTGGTGTTTTTCGGAACGGATGCTCTGGTCGCCGTCTTTAATAGCGAAAGGAATCCCGCCATGGCAAATATGGCGGGATCGGGATTGCGGCTTTATTTTTCTGGCATTTCTTTCATGGGAGTGAATATTGTGCTTTCCATGTACTTTGCCGCCTGCGAGCGGGCGGTGCCCGCCCAGGCGATATCCATTTTGCGAGGGATTGCGCTAGTGATTCCCATGGCTTTTATCCTGTCTTTTCTGGCAGGAATCACGGGCGTGTGGCTGGCGGTTCCCGCTGCGGAACTGATGGTGACGGCCATCGGCATCTATTTGTACCGTTTCCGGGGCAAGGACTAATCATGCATAGTTACTTTTAAATCCCAACTATGCATTACCAGATACCCAGTACATGCTGCATCGCCAGGCTGATGGCAGTGATGCCCGCCCAGCAGGCAAATCCCATGATGATGGGCTTTGCGCCAGTCTTGATGAGTTTTACGATGTCGGTATTCAGCCCGATGGCTCCCATGGCCATGATAATCAGGAATTTGCTCAATTCCTTCATGGGGGTGAAGAAATCTGCTGATATATGGAATGGGCCAGTGCAGATGGTAGTGATCAGGGAGGCGGCGATAAACCATAGAATGAAGAAAGGGAAGATTTTCTTTAGCTCCACTTTGTTGCCGCTGGTCTTTTCCTGGCGGGTGCGGATGAATGCCAGTGCCAGGGTGATAGGGATGATGGCCAGGGTTCTGGTGAGTTTGACCGTGACTGCCTTATCCAAGGTGGCGCTTCCCAAGCGATACAGATTGTCCCAAGTGGCGGCGCAGGCCGTGACGGAAGAGGTGTCATTTACCGCCGTGCCAGCAAAAATGCCGAAGGCTTCCCCGGTGTCTGTGGCGAATCCTACCATCGCCCCCAGATGGGGGAAAATCAGTGCCGCCAGCACGTTGAAGAGGAAGATGACGCTGATGGACTGGGCAACTTCCTCATCGTCCGCCTGGATGACTGGGGCGGTGGCTGCCACGGCACTGCCGCCGCAGATAGAACTGCCCACGCCCACCAGGGTGCTGATTTTGCCCGGGACATGCATGGCTTTATGTAGGGCGAAGCTGATGATCAGGCTGGCAGAGATGGTGCAGATAATGATGGGAAGGCTCTGCCTCCCTGTTTCCAGCACGATGGACAGATTCAGCCCGAAGCCTAGGAATATCACGGCCCACTGCAAGATCTTTTTGCTGGTGAATCGGATGCCCTCTTGAAACATTCCCTTTTCCTTCCAGAGAAGGGTGATGACCATGCCGATTAGTATGGCGATCACCGGGCCTCCGATGATGGGGAATTGCTTTCCCAGAAAGTGGGAGGGGACTGCGATGGCCAGGCATAGCAGGAGCCCCGGGGCAAGTTCTTTGATTTTCTTCATATGTGGTTACCTCCCTTTCGCATCTTTTCTTTCGAGGCTACTCTTTACATCCTCTGAAAATGATAACCTTTCAATGATTATATACGGATGAATAATTTTGTCAAATTGAACTCCTGCTTTATCTATGATATGATAATTGGCAGACTGCATTGCTGACATCTGGCAGACACATGTCCGGCATGGAACAGAGCGCAGGCATGACGCCTGCAGGCTTGGGTTCTATTACATACTGAGATGAACCGTTGCAAATGGTGGCGTGATGTTCATTGTTAAAAAAGGAGGTATTGACTTATGAAGTTTGAGCGAATCCAGAAAATCATCGGGGGAAGGTTTATCCATCGCTATGACATTACCTATCGGACGGAGGATGGGGGTGAGAAGGTATATGAGATGATTAGCCGGAAGGGGGATATCCAGAGACATGAGGAATTGATTTCTACCACGCCGGATGCGGTGGTGCTGATTATGCACGATGAGACGGGGGAGAAGATATTGATTGACCGGGAGTTTCGCCTGGCCACCGGGGAGTGGGTGTATAATTTTCCGGCGGGGCTTATCGATGCGGGGGAGACGCCGGAGGAGAGCGCGAGAAGAGAATTGTGGGAGGAGACAGGGCTGGAACTGTATGCGGTGGAGGACGTGATTCCCATCAGCTACAGCGCGGTGGGATTTTCCAATGAGACCAATGTGTGCATCGTGGGAAGGGCTAGGGGCGAGTTCCGGGAGAGCACTTCTGTGGTGGAGGAGATTGAGCCGGGCTGGTATACAAAGGCCCAGGTGCGTGAATTGATCGCGAATCATCCCTTCGCCGCCAGAACCCAGGCATATTGCTATGTCTGGAGCCAAGACGAAAAGAATTTTTAAGCCAGCAAAAAACGCTGGCTAAGAAATTCTACAGTTTCGTCTAAGAAGAACGCAAAATCGGCGTTCTTCAGAGATGATGGAGTGAGGTGCTTTTAAATTGGCATAAGACACTGACAAAGAAATACTATGATTTCATTTAAAAAGAACGCAAAATCATCGTTCTTCAGAGATGATGGAGTGAGGTGTTTTTAAATTGGCACGGGTGGCTGGGCATAAAAAGCATGGGAATTTCATAGGATAAGGGAAAAGAGGTTTGTGGATATGCATATCTGCCGAGGTGCGGCCTATGAAACGAAAAATTATGATGCTCTCTCTCTGTCTGGGAATCTTACTTTTTGTCTTATTTCCGGAGGTGGTCAACCGGGGGGCGAAGACGGGATTGCTTCTGTGGTTTCACACGGTGCTTCCTGCTCTGCTCCCTTTTATGATTTTGTCTACCTTTATGGTGAAGGAGAATATTACCGGGGTGGTGAGCCGGGTGGCGGCTCCTGTATTTTGCCGCTTGTTTGGCGTGAGCCGGGCTGGGTGCTACCCTGTGGCAATCGGGCTTCTGTCCGGGTATCCGGTGGGGGCGAGGACGGTGGCCCAGGTATATGGCCAGGGCATGATTTCCCAGGAGGAGGCACAATATATCCTTTCCTTTTGCAACAATGCCAGTCCCATGTTCATGTTGGAATACATCGGGCTGGAATGCATGAATATGAAGGTGCCGGCCCAGTTGTGTGCGCTTCTCTATCTCTCAGCCTGGCTAAATGCCCTCTGGACTAGGATTTGGAAAAGATATGATTTTAGGGAGGGTGAGGGATGGGGGGAGTTTGTTCCCTCCCGCCGCCGGGGGAATTGGATTGCCTCTCTGGACGAGAGTATTTTGGATGCCTTTGTGGTGATTTCCAAGGTGGGGGGATATATGATGCTCTTTTCTATCATCGCCCTGTGGATGGAAAATGTTTTGCCGGTGGCAGATGCGATCAAATACATAGGAATCGGAGTTTTGGAGATAACAACAGGGGGAGCGCTGTTTGCTAGGCTCCATCTGGCGAATTGGCTGCAGGGCGGGATTTTTCTGGGTCTCTGCGCCTTCGGCGGGCTTTCCAGCGTGGCCCAGACTGCCAGCGTTCTCAGCGATACGAATCTTTCTGTAAAGAAATATGTCTTGGCAAAGATTCGGCAGATGGGGATTGCCTTTGCGCTGGGGGCGTGCTGGTTCTATATCAAGGGGAAAGTGTGAAAGATTTGAAGTTTCGCTAACGCATAAAAAGCATGATGCGAAGTGAAACTAAGTCAACTCTAAGAAGAACGCAAAGAAAGCGTTCTTCCCATCGAGAGCTGATGGGTTAGGGTGGATGGCGATTAGAGAAAAGATGTAGCGAGAGGAGAGGTGATAGGATGGCAGGCTTTGCTGCGCATGAGATATTTGGCCAGGAGGTATCTAGAAGGTTTACCGATGAGGAACTTTTAACGATAGTGGAGGAACACCGAGGGATTTTTGGGATTGGCTGTCAGGGGCCGGATCTATTTTTATATGATCTTCCCATGCTGGCATGCGGCGATGAGCGAAATGTGGGTGCCAGGATGCACCAGGAGGGGACGGCAAGGTTTTTTGCCTACCTGTGGCAGACGGTTTGGGAGGCAGAATGTTCCCTACAGATGGAGGTGGGGCTTGCCTATCTCTATGGGGCGCTAGCCCATTACACATTGGATACCATGATGCATCCCTACATTTACGCCAGGATTGGATATGACCCGGAGGTGCCCTATTCCAAGAAGGCTACGAGAGGCCAGCACCACAGGCTGGAGGCGGCGATTGACGCCAAGCTCCTTTCTGTGAAGAGGGATGCGCTGCCCTCCCAGTACAAGCCCTGCGAGTCCATGGATACGGACAAAAGGGAGCGGGAATGCCTGGCGGATCTTCTGGTGAGGGCAGTGGGACGCACCTATAAGGTCAAGCTGAAGCGGGAAAATGTATTTGGGGCGATTAAGATGATGAAGATGATTGCCTGCGGATTTTATGGCGGAAGCGAGAGAAAGCGCAAGATGCTGGAGAAGTGGGAGCATTGGGTGACGCAATATGGTCTCTTTAGCAATCTGATGGTGACAGATGATGATATCCGGAAGAGAAAGGTGATGAATCATGAGAAGATGCCCTGGAAGAATCCATGGGAAACCAGCCGGGAGAGCCAGGACTCTGTCTGGGAGATATATCAGAATGCGGTAGAACGCTATGGGCAGTATCGGAGAGAATTTGAACAGTTGGAGGAATGGGTGCTGGCCCGCAGGGAGGAGTTGGCTTGCCGGGAGGAGGAAGATAATAATAAGATTGCCCTGGGAAAAAATAATAGGAAAAAATTGGATACATCTGCTATAATGGAACAGTTGGGGCGGGAGGAAAATAAGGTTTCCGCCGAAATCCGCCGCAGCGTGAAGAAACTGGGAAATCTGTCGTATTATAGCGGCTTGCCCCTGTGAAAGAAAGGTTCTTTGGCAAGATGGGCCGTGGATGCGCAGAGAGAGTTGATCGCATTGGCAGAGGATTCCAGCGATGGTGCGATGTTATGAATGATGGAAAGGATGGACAGGATGGAGAGGAAGAATATTTGGAACAATTATACGGAGAAAGACTTGAAAAAACTGGAGAAGATCTGTAAGAAATACCTAGATTTCCTGAGCGTTGGAAAGACGGAGAGGGAATGCGTCCGGGAGATTGTCCGACAGGCGAAAGAGGCGGGATATCAGGATTTGGAGGAAATAGTAGAGAAGGAGGAGTCTCTGAAGGTGGGGGATAAGGTGTACTATGTGTGCATGAAGAAGACGGTAGCATTGTTTCACATCGGGGAGAAGCCTTTGGAGGAGGGGATGAATATTCTGGGGGCCCATATTGATTCTCCCAGGCTGGACGTGAAGCAGAATCCACTTTATGAAAAAGCGGAGATGGCTTATCTGGATACCCATTACTACGGGGGCATTAAGAAGTATCAGTGGGTGTCCATGCCATTGGCAATCCACGGCGTGGTGGTGAAGAAGGACGGCACTGCGGAGACCATCTGCATTGGCGAGAAGGACAGCGATCCGGTCTTTTGCGTGTCGGACTTGCTGATCCATCTGGCGGGGGAGCAGATGGAGAAAAAGGCGGCAAAAGTGGTAGAGGGAGAGAAACTGGACCTTCTCGTGGGGAGCATGCCTTTGGAGGATGAGGAGAAGGATGCGGTGAAGGCAAATGTGCTGAAACTTCTGAAAAAGGAGTATGGCATGGAGGAGGCAGACTTTATTTCCGCAGAGCTGGAGATTGTCCCGGCGGGAAGGGCTAGGGAATTGGGCTTTGACCGGAGCATGATCCTGTCCTATGGCCAGGATGACCGAGTGTGCGCCTACACTTCTCTGGATGCCATGCTGGAGGTGGACAAGTTGGAAAAGACTGCGTGCTGCCTCCTGGTGGACAAGGAGGAGGTGGGCAGCGTGGGGGCTACGGGGATGCAATCCCATTTCTTCGAGAATGCGGTGGCGGAAATCATGAACTGCATGGGGAATTATAGCGAGCTGTCCCTGCGCCGCTGCCTTAGGAACAGCCGCATGCTCTCTTCAGACGTGAATGCAGGGTATGATCCCCTGTACTATACCTATTTTGAGAAGAAGAATGCCTCCTTCTGCGGTTATGGGGTAGTGTTCAGCAAATTTACCGGAAGTCGGGGCAAGAGCGGTTCCAATGATGCCAATGCGGAATACCTTGCAGCTCTGCGCCGGATGATGGACGACAACCATGTCTATTACCAGACGGCGGAGCTGGGAAAGGTGGATGTGGGGGGCGGCGGCACCATTGCTTACATCCTCTCTCTCTATGGGATGGAGGTCATTGACTGCGGAGTGGCTGTGCTGAGCATGCACGGGCCCTGGGAGGTGACCAGCAAGGCAGATATCTACGAGACGCAGAAATGCTATGTGACATTTCTTAAAAATGCCTGATGGAATGGATGGCTGTGAAAAGTAACTGCGCAGGCAAATAAGCCAGCCGCCCAGGGCATGGGCGGCTGTGCTGGTTGGGCTTCGCTGTTGCATAGGCGTCGGCATGGGGCTAGCCGCGGTGCTGGAATAGGAATAGCTTCCTGACCAGATTCCGGTAGTAGGGCAGGCTTCTGGCGGAACAGGACTTCTGGGCCAGTATCGGAAATTCATATAATAGGATATCGTTTTTATAATATTTATCAAAGCCAATGATATCCCCCTTGCGCACTGGCGCAATCACCTCGTTTGGGAGAGAGATCTTTCGGGTGACGGTGTCCTTTTCCTGCAAGGCGAAGGGGAGATTTTCTGGCGTCAGGGAGTCGATAGGAATCTCTCCCTCTGTTCCCTGGCTCGTGGGCAGAGAGGAGGGGGGCTTTTCGGGGGAGATGGATATCTTTTTGAAATTGTCAAATCCATAGTTCATCAGTGCCTTGGTGTCTTTCCACTTCCAGGACTTATTGGGGGGCCATCCGCAGGCCAGCACGCTGGTGATGAGGGTCTGGTTTCCCTTTCTGGCCGCTCCGCAGAAACAGTAGCCGGCATTTCCTGTAAATCCGGTCTTGATGCCGATGGCTCCGGGGTAGCTGGTGAGGAAGGCATCGTGGTTGCGCACCCGGTATTTCCTGGTGCCCTTCCGGTTGGAAAATTGGTAGGAGGGGGTGGCGATGATTTTAAGGAATTCCTTGTTCTTGATGGCGTAGGCGGCAATGATGCAGAGTTCCTTGGCGGTGGTGAAGTGCTCCTTGCTGTCCAGGCCATTGGGGGTGACGAAGTTTGTTCGGATGCAGCCCAGTTCTGCCGCCTTCGCATTCATCATGGCGGCGAATCCCTCCACGGAGCCTCCTACATGCTCTGCGATGGCCACGGCGGTGTCATTGTGGGACTCCAGCATGAGAGAATACAGCAGGTCTTTCAGATAGAATTTCTCCCCCGCCTTCATGTTCAGCTGCACGTCTGGCATGGATGCGGCGTAGGGGGAGGCGGTGACAGTCTCTTTTAACTTTCCGCTCTCCAGGGCGATGATGCAGGTCATGATTTTGGTGGTGCTGGCCATGGGCATTTTCTTGTCTGCCTCCCGGCCCCATAGCACCTGCTCCGTATCTGCGTCCATGAGGCAGCAGGCTTTTGCCCGGAGGGAGGAGGGGGCGGAATCCTTCGAGGTGATGGAAAAATCTTTGCCGGAGTACACCTTTTTATCAGGAACCTCTAGCCTCTGAATCTGGGCATAGGGCGGATATTTGGAGAGAATTTCCTTATTTTTGTGAAACATGGATGCGCTGAGTAGATATATGCTTAATAGAATGATGACAATGCTTATTTTTTTCTGCATGGAAGCTCCAGAGTTTTTTACTATGGATATGGGGATGGAAAACAAAATATGATAAGGATTGGAAAAAATTTCTTTCCGTGGAAAAAAAGTGTTGCTATTTTATTCCAAAAGGGATAAAATTATTTTGGCGTAAATTTGTTTTTTTGCTGTAAAAGTATAGCCAAGCGAACGACCATGCCGCATGCTTGCATGTGGGCGTGCTCGGGCATTTGGCGAACCACCAGAATGATGCAATAACATAGATAGGCTGTATGTTTATTTATGCTGGCGATGGCCCGGATTGCGAATGCTGGTGGCGATTGCGTTGCTGAGTGCCAGTGGCACTCGCCTGGTAACGACCAAAGTGCGAAGCACGAAGCAATCGGCTTTTACAGATGGTGGTGCCGCTGAAAGCGGCATTTCAGTAATTGGCTTATGCCGCATAAATACTATGATAATGGAGGTCTGAACATGAGTAACACAGAAACTTTGTCAGCCAGGGATCGCATTGGCACCCTAGTTGACGAGAATAGTTTTGTTGAGATCGGTGCCGGAATTACTAAGAGAAGCACGGATTTCAATTTGCAGGAAAAATCAGTGCCGGCAGACGGTGTCATCACCGGATACGGGCTGGTTCAGAACACCCCTGTCTATATCTATAGCCAGGATGCGTCTGCCCTGGGGGGAGCCGTGGGGGAGATGCATGCGAAGAAGATTGCCCATGTGTATGAATTGGCCATGAAGACAGGCGTGCCTGTGGTTGGCCTGATTGACTGCGCCGGCATGAGGCTGCAGGAGTCAACGGATGCCTTGGCTGGCTTTGGCCAGATTTACAGCGCGAAGGCAAAGGCATCGGGCATCGTTCCTCAAATCAGCGCGATTTTTGGCAACTGTGGCGGCGGCGTGGCCGTGCTCTCTGCCATGAGTGATTTCACGCTGATGGAGGAGACGAACGGCAAACTGTTTGTCAATGCGCCGAATACTCTGGACAGCAATTTTGCGGACAAGCTGGACACGGCAAGCGCGGCGTTCCAGAAGGGCGCATCCAACGTGGACGTGATTGTGGAGGGAGAGGCGGAGCTTCTCGGCAAGGTGAGGGAATTGATTTCCGTTCTGCCGGAGAACAATAATGACACGGCTTTCTCTGACGAGTGCATGGATGACCTGAACCGCGCAGTGCCTGATTTTGCCGCAGAGGTGGCTGATCCGGCGATGGCGCTGGAAGATTTGAGTGACAATCATTTCTTTTTAGAGTTGAAGGCGGGATATGCCAAGGAGATGGTGACAGGATTCCTCTGCTTTGACGGAATGACCGTGGGGGCGGTGGCAAACCGCTTGGCGGTATTTGACGAGAATGGCAAGGAGGCGGAGAAGTTTGACGGTCGCCTCACCACTGCCGGGTGCGAGAAGGCGGCTGACTTTGTGAAAAAGTGCGATGCCTTCAATATTCCGGTACTGACCCTCACTAATGTGGAGGGATATGCCACCACGGTGGAAGAGGAAAAGACCATTGCGAAGGCAGGCGCAAAGCTCACTGCCGCATTTGCCGAGGCGGATGTGCCAAAGGTCAACCTCATCGTGGGCAAGGCATACGGCAGCGCATATATTACGATGAATTCAAAACATATTGGAGCAGATATGGTATTTGCTTTGCCGGAGGCAGAAATCGGCATGATGGATGCCAATGTGGCTGCGAAGATTATGTATGGGGAAGAAGAGGGAGCAGATCTGTCTGCCAAGGCTGCGGAGTTTGCATCCCAGAGCAATACCCAGGCGGCAGCTGCGAGAGGATACGTGGATTCTGTGATTGCGCCGGAAAGTGCCAGAAAGCAGCTTCTGTATGCATTTGAAATGTTGTTTTCAAAGAGTGAGTATCCCATTGGCAAGAAACATGGAACAATCTAAGTAAGGAGAGGCATATGAAGAAGAGAATAGCGTGTATGCTCTGTGTGATCTCCTGCCTGATGCTGATGGTGGGATGCACCCTGACTAAGGTGAATGAAAATCTGGATGAATCCAAACTCAAGGAAAATGCCCAGGCATTTGTCGAGCAGTGGTTTTCTTATGATTTTAGCGGGATGGCAGAGCAGTATTCCAGCCAGCTGACAGAGGAGCAGGTGGCAGAGTATAAGAATTATGCCAAGATGCAGAAAAAGCATGGTGCCATGAAGAAGATGGAAAAGACGGATTACTCCTTGGCATCAGATACGGCATCAGTGGCAGTGACAGTGTCTACAGAGAAGAGCAACAAACTTGTATTCACTGTGACATACGACAAAAAAGGAGAGGTGACCGACTGGAAGGTGGAGAACTATCAGTCCATCGGAAGCATTATGGGCAGGGCGGGGCTGAATACCGTGATGTGCATGTCCATCGTTTTCCTGGTGCTGATCTTCATTGCCCTGCTAATCAGCTGCTTCAAATTGATTGGCGGTACCCAGAGTGGCGGCAAGAAGGCAGAGCCGGCACAAGAGGCTGTCCCGGCACCGGCACCGATTCCGGCGGTAGAGGAAGACTTGACGGATGATTTGGAACTGGTGGCAGTGATTACTGCGGCCATTGCGGCGGCAGAGGAGACGGAGTGCGCAGATGGCCTGATGGTTCGCTCCATCGTGCGTTGTTCGTAAATGATTATGATAATGTGAGTGCGTGCTGCTGAAAATGGCGGTGAATAAGTGCTTATGCCGAATCAGCGGCATGGTTGGAAATATGAGATTTAGAAAGGTGGATGAAACAATGAAGAATTACACGATTACCGTAAATGGTACTGTATATGATGTCACAGTGGAAGAGGGCACAGGAAGCGGCGCAGCTGCACCGGCGGCTTCTGCGCCAAAGGCAGCGCCGAAGGCGGCACCTAAGGCAGCGCCGGCTGCTGGCGGGGCTGCAGGGGCAGTGAAGGTAAATGCCCCCATGCCGGGCAAGATCTTATCTGTCAAGGCAAGCGCAGGCCAGGCGGTGAAGAAGGGCGATGTCCTGATGATTCTTGAGGCAATGAAGATGGAGAATGAGGTGGTGGCTCCCCAGGATGGCACCATTGCCAGCGTCAACGTGGCAGCGGGAGATTCTGTGGAAGCCGGAGCAGTGCTGGCATCTTTAAACTAATTAGGAGGGATTAACTTTGGATTATGTAATCACAACGATACAGAACCTGATGGGTCAGACGGCCTTTGCCAATATCACCCTTGGCAATTACCTGATGATTCTGGTGGGTTGTATCTTCTTGTATTTGGCTATTAAAAAAGGTTATGAGCCATTGCTGTTAATTCCGATTGCCTTCGGCATGATTCTGGTAAATATCTATCCGGATATCATAGCGAGTCCTGAGGATACCTCCAATGGCGTGGGTGGCTTGTTGTATTATTTCTATCAGCTGGACGAGTGGAGCATCCTTCCCTCCCTGATATTCATGGGCGTGGGGGCTATGACGGATTTTCGCCCGCTGATTGCCAATCCTGCCAGCTTCCTTTTGGGGGCGGCAGCGCAGTTTGGCATTTTCTCCGCATACCTGATTGCAATTCTTCTGGGTTTCAATGACAAGGCGGCGGCGGCAATTTCCATTATCGGCGGGGCGGACGGCCCTACCTCCATCTTCCTCTGCGGCAAGTTGAAGCAGACGGAGTATATGGGGCCCATTGCGGTGGCGGCATATTCCTATATGTCTCTGGTGCCCATTATCCAGCCTCCCATCATGAAGCTTTTCACTACGAAGGAGGAGCGGGAGATTAAGATGGAGCAGCTTCGTCCGGTGTCAAAGCTGGAAGCGATTTTATTCCCCATCATCGTGACGATCGTGGTATGTTTGATTCTGCCCACTACGGCACCGCTGGTTGGCATGCTGATGCTGGGTAATTTGTTCAAGGAGTCTGGCGTGGTAAAGCAGCTGGCAGAGACGGCTTCCAATGCGCTGATGTATATCGTGGTAATCCTGCTGGGTACTTCCGTGGGCGCTACCACCAGTGCGGAGGCTTTCCTGAAGGTGACCACATTGAAGATCGTGGCTCTTGGATTGGTGGCATTCGCCGTGGGTACGGCGGCTGGCGTGCTCTTTGGCAAGTTGATGTGCAAGGTGACGGGAGGCAAGATCAATCCGCTGATTGGCTCGGCTGGCGTGTCTGCGGTGCCGATGGCGGCCAGGGTTTCCCAGAAGGTGGGCTCGGAAGCAGATCCGACCAACTTCCTGCTGATGCATGCCATGGGGCCGAATGTGGCTGGCGTGATTGGAACGGCGGTTGCCGCAGGCGTGTTTATGGCCATATTTGGCATATAAAAAAGGTGCAAAGTTTTGCCAGGCTCAAAAATACCTCGCCAGGCAAAGCTACGGTTGCATCTCTGAAGAATTTGCAAGCAAATTCTTCTTTTGAAGTGATGAAAATTTGAAGGCATTGTGCCGGATGCCCGGCAAAAAGGAGGAACATATGGCTGAAAAGAAACCTGTAAAGATTACGGAGACCATACTTCGTGATGCGCATCAGTCTTTGATTGCTACGCGTATGACAACAGAGCAGATGCTTCCGATTGTAGATAAAATGGACAAGGTAGGCTACCATGCTGTGGAGTGCTGGGGTGGCGCTACTTTTGATGCCTCTCTTCGCTTCCTGAAGGAGGATCCTTGGGAGAGACTTCGCAAGCTGAAGGCGGGCTTTAAGAATACCAAGTTGCAGATGCTTTTCCGCGGCCAGAATATTCTTGGCTATAACCACTATGCAGATGACGTGGTGGAGTATTTCGTGCAGAAATCCATCGCTAATGGAATTGACATCATTCGCATCTTTGACTGCCTGAATGATATCAGGAATCTGGAGACGGCAGTGAAGGCTGCCAATAAGGAAAATGGGCATGCCCAGATTGCTCTTTCCTACACTCTTGGGGATGCTTACACCCTGGATTACTGGAAGGATATGGCAAAGCGCATTGAGGATCTTGGCGCCAAGTCTCTGTGCATTAAGGATATGGCTGGACTTTTAGTTCCTGTCAAGGCTACAGAACTGGTACAGGCACTGAAAGAGTCCGTGAAGATTCCCATTGACCTGCATACCCATTACACTTCCGGCGTTGCTGCCATGACTTATATGAAGGCGGTGGAGGCAGGCTGCGATATTATTGACACTGCCATGAGCCCATTCTCCATGGGAACCAGCCAGCCAGCCACAGAGGTTATGGTGGAAGCATTTAAGGGAACGCCTTATGATACCGGCCTGGATCAGGATAAATTGGCTGAAATTGCCGATTACTTCCGTCCTATGCGGGAGGAGGCATTGAAGAGCGGCCTCATGAATACCAAGGTGCTGGGCGTGAATATCCAGACCCTGCGCTACCAGGTGCCTGGCGGCATGCTGAGCAACTTAGTGTCCCAGCTCAAGGAAATGGGCCAGGAGGACAAGTATGAGCAGGTGCTGGAGGAGGTGCCGAGAGTGCGCAAGGACTTCGGCGAGCCGCCGCTGGTTACCCCTTCCTCCCAGATCGTGGGTACCCAGGCAGTGCTGAACGTGGTATCTGGGGAGAGGTATAAGATGGTGACCAAGGAGTCCAAGAAACTTCTCTCCGGACAGTTCGGACAGACGGTAAAGCCTTTTGATGCGGAAGTGCAGAAGAAGTGCATTGGCGATGAGAAGGCAATTACTTGCCGTCCTGCGGACCTGATCAAGCCTCAGCTGGCTGATTTGGAGAAAGAGATGGCGCAGTACAAGCAGCAGGATGAGGATGTGCTGTCCTATGCCCTCTTCCCCCAGGTTGCCACGGAGTTTTTCAAGTACCGGGAGGCGCAGCAGAACAAGGTGGATGCCGGCGCGGCAGACAAGGAGAGCAAGGCGTATCCGGTGTAAAAAAGGTGAAAATACCGAGATTTTTCCTATATAGTAAAAAGGAGAAATAAAATGAGATGCCCCCGGCAGAGATGCAGGGGGCATTTTCGTCTTATAGAGTGCGTCTGGTGGAGTGAGTGAGGCGTTACTTGGACACTGGCACAGACTGGAGCACCCTGTCAATCCATTTTGCGGCATCCAGGGTCATCTCATGGGGGCAGACAGAACTTTCTATCTCTCCTTTTGCGATGCAGCGGATGACCTCTTCTGCCTCGTACACGAATCCATTTTCCAATCCTCCCTCAAAACTGTCGATAATCTCATCTCCATGGTCGTAAAGGAATGCCTTGTTGCCGTAGTGAATCTTGGGGAGACGGATATAGCCCTCCTCGCCGTAAATAAGCACATCTTCCGGAAGTTTCGTGGTGAAGGAGCACTGGATGTTGGCAAAGCAGTTTTCCAGCCGGAGGTTTAGGCTGGAGATATCGTCCACGCCTGTGGGATACCGAGCCATCATGGGTTGGATATCCAGGATGTTCTGGTTCACCAGATAGGGTAGCAGTTCTAAGGGATAGATGCCGATATCGTAGAGTGCGCCGCCGCCCAGCTCTGGCAGGAAGAGCCTTTTGCTGTATACTTTGTCCGCCTTCCAGCCGATGGTGGCCTGCATCAGGTTGACCTTGCCAATTCTGCCCTCCGCAATCCAGTTTCGCGCCGTGACAGTCTTAGGTAGGAATCGGCTCCACATGGCCTCCATGAGGAAGAGGTTCTTTTCTCTCGCCAGGGCGCAGACTTCTCTGGCCTCCTCGTAACTTTGCACCAGGGATTTCTCGCAGACTACATGCTTTCCCGCCCTGAGGCACTGCAGGATATTCTCGTAGTGGGCGTTGGTGGTGGTGGCGATATAGATGGCATCAATGCGGGAGTCGGAGAGCAATTCCTCATAATTGCCGTAGTAGGCATCCAGTCCCTCCTGTTCTGCCCAGGCTTTTGCCCGCTCTAAGCTTTTGCTTGCCACGGCGATGACTTCCCCGTCGGCAGTCTGCCGTACCGCATCTAGAAATTTCCGGGCGATATCCCCGGCACCTAATATTCCAAAACGTATCATAGACATTCTTCCTTTCTTTGCTGTATTGAAAACTTCGCACCTTTTTCATTTCATCAAATTTCTTTTGAAAAGTCAAGGCGAAATTCCTTTTTCCCCAGACTTTCAAGGGCAATAGCTATTATTAGAAATGATCAGACTTGAGTGGCGATGGCGGCTAATTCTCTAAATTCATGCCATTGCATAGTGAAACATATGGCATTTCTTGGTGAGTGACTATATCTTATATATCACTTGTAAAATGGAATCGAAACTATTATAATAAAGACAAGTGGTAAAGTCAGCAGGGGGCGGTTTCCTTTCCAGGCATGAAGTTCTCCAGGCTGAAATGACAATTTGCGGAATTGGGCAGAGATCAGCCACGTTTCACGGGCAGAAAAGAGGGTTTGGATGCTATTTTTGATTGATTACGAGAATGTGGGGAATGCAGGGATGAAAGGCTGCGAGTATTTGGATGCCAGGGATCATGTGATTATCTTTTATAGTGAAGCCAGGAAGAATGTGGAGCGGAGGGTGATGGAGGCAATCTCCTCCTGCGGGTGCGTTTTCGAGGTTTGCAAGCTGTGCCAGGCAGGGAAGAATGCATTGGATTTTTACATCGTTTCCCGGCTGGGCGAATTGATTGGCGGCGGCTATGATGGGAGCGCGGTGATTGTCAGCCAGGATGGGGGATTCCGCGCTGTCCGGGATTACTGGGAGAAGAGGGCCAAGCACAGGAGGCGCATGTACCTTGCCCCCAGCATTGAGGATGGCATCGTGACCTGCGATGAGAAGAATGCCCGTACCAGCGAGTTGAAACGGTTGCGGGAAACCCTTAATATCGGTGGGTATTATTGTCTATATACGGAGAAGATTCGCATCAGGTCGATTCTGGAAAAGCTTTTCGAGGGAACGGAGTATGAGGATGTGACAGATGAAATCCAGAGTTTGATTCAGGGAAAGGAAAAGACGCCCAAAATCATTTACCTGGGCAGCCTGCATCGGTTTGGCAGGAAGCATGGGCTGGAAATCTACCAAAAGCTGAGGGAGTGCGAGGAACTGCGCCCCAAAGGGACTGCTGAGAAATGATTTTGATCAGTCTTAAGTAAGATGGGTAGGATTTGGGAAAAGGAGTATTTGAGATAGAGAGGATAGGATATGGAACAGCTAAGCTTGTTTGACAATCGGGAGAGGACGGCGCCCTTGGCCAGCCGTTTGCGTCCGGATACCCTGGAGGAGTATGTGGGGCAGGGGCATCTGGTTGGAAAGGGGAAGCTTCTCCGGCGGCTGATCGAGGAGGATCAGATTTCTTCTATGATATTCTGGGGTCCTCCCGGGGTGGGGAAGACCACCCTGGCAAGGATCATTGCGGAGAGGACGAAGGCGGAGTTTCTGGAGTTCAGCGCAGTGTCCAGCGGAATCAAGGAGATTAAGGATGTGATGGTGCAGGCGGAGCAAAAGCGGAAGATGGGGTTGCGTACCCTGCTCTTTGCCGACGAGATCCACCGCTTTAACAAGGCCCAGCAGGATGCCTTCCTCCCCTTTGTGGAGAAGGGCAGCATCATCCTGGTGGGCGCCACTACGGAGAATCCTTCTTTCGAATTGAATTCCGCCTTGCTGTCCCGCTGCAAGGTATTTATCCTGAAGGCACTGGGAGAGGAGGATTTGGAGCGGCTGTTGTCCCATGCCCTGGAGAGCCCCAAGGGATTGGGGAATATGCGGATTGCCATCGGGGAGGAGCATCTGGGGGCTATCGCCCGGTTTGCCAACGGAGACGCCAGGACGGCACTGAATACTCTGGAGATGGCAGTGTTTAACGGCAGGATGGATGAGGAGGGCGTGCTGCGGGTGGAGGAGGATGTGCTGGCCCAGTGCATGAATCGGCGTTCCCTGCTGTACGATAAGAATGGGGAGGAGCATTACAATCTCATCTCTGCCCTGCACAAATCCATGCGCAATAGCGACCCGGATGCGGCGGTGTACTGGATGTACCGCATGCTGGATGGCGGGGAGGATCCGCTCTACATTGCCAGACGGCTGGTGCGGTTTGCCAGCGAGGACGTGGGGATGGCGGATTCCCAGGCTCTGCAGCTGGCGGTGGCGGCATACCAGGCATGCCATTTCCTGGGAATGCCGGAGTGCGACGTGCATTTGGCACATGCGGTGGTGTATCTTTCCATGGCACCTAAATCCAACGCCCTGTACGTGGCTTGCGAGGACTGCAAGGCGGATATCAAGGAACTTCCTGCGGAGCCGGTGCCCCTGCACATCTGCAATGCGCCCACGGAAATGATGCGGGATCTGGATTACGGAAAGGGCTATATCTATGCCCATGATACGGAGGAGAAGCTGGCCAGGATGGAGTGTCTTCCGGAGGTGCTGGCGGGAAAGCGGTATTACCGACCCGGCGGTCAGGGAAAGGAACAGCAGGTGAAGGAGCGGCTGAAGGAGATATTGGAATGGAAACATGCTGATGGGAAGGGCGGACAGTGATGTCAGACTGGGAAGCCTTTGGAACTGCGCCATGCAATATAGGGAATAGCGTGGGATGATAAATTGCGAACAACGATACGGATAAAAAAATAGTGTCGCACCAATCTCGCCCACATAGAATAGTATAAATACTTAAAAAAGGGAAGTATTATGTATTTTCTATTCGGAATTTTTTTAATCATTTGCATTATTTTTCTCTGCCTGAACTTTTACAGGAAGAAATGCATCATCCGCAAAATCTGTCAGATGAGCTTCTGCCAGAAAGTTTGCCTGCTGAATGACATTCTGGATCCCTTTGGGTTCTGCTACCAAGAGAGAGAAGATATCGTCATCACTGCCACAGATGCATGGCAGAGGAAATTTGGATACCAGACGCTGTATGACCGCACCGCCCACAGCTTCCAGATGGTTTTTGACTGCGAGCCTGTCTATTTCTATTATGAGGGGCGCACTTACCGCATCGAGTTGTGGAAAGGGCAGTATGGCATCAATATCGGCGGGGAAGTGGGAATCTATTACGCTGAGGGGATACTAGCGCCGGAGCAGTTTGACAAAGTCAGGTTTCAAAGCGTTTCAGATGAGGAAATGCTTATGATAGATATGACCTTGTGCCACAAGGGGCAGGAATTATTTGCGTTTTCCCAGAAGCATTGGTGGCTTGCTGGATTTTGCACGGGAAAATATTGCGAGCCGGGGGATCTGGCCATGAAGGTTTCCATTACCTTCCAGGACTATGAAATGTTGCGGTGCTTTGTGGATAGCCTGGTGAATATGGGATACCAGAAATGTGATATCGCCGTGTGCAATCTGACCGTGACTGTAATATTTTGCTGTCCCCATGCCCATCAGCCAAAATGCAGCTGCTCTTGGATAACGCGGTTCTCCCAGTGGAAGAATAGGATATTTTGCCGGATCTATTTATTCTTCACCAGGAGGTTTGCATGCACCCTGGATCGAATTCTTTACTTGTATTTCTTCCTGCCATCCTTCTTCCGGAAGATGTTCCTGGGCAAGAGGAACCGCAGGCAGAAATGCCGTAAGAAGAGAAAGGCGGTGCGTCTCCGTGAGCTGTGATGGGAGGCTTGAGGCATCTTTCGAGAATGCGCCGATTCTTCCTCTGGATTTTGGGTCGAGGTATATATTGTTCAGTGATTGCCATCGGGGGGATGGCCGGGCAAATGACAATTTCCTGAAAAATGAATTTCTCTATCTGGCGGCCCTGAGGCATTATTATGAGAGAGGATACACCTATCTGGAAGTGGGGGACGGGGATGAACTGTGGGAAAACCGCTCTATGAGAAAGATTAAGGAGGTGCATCCCCACAGTTTTGAGATGCTTGGAAGATTTTTCCGTGACGGCCGCCTCTATATGATCTATGGGAATCATGATATGGTTAAGGGGAAGGATGCCTTTTCAGAAAAATATTTCGAGCAGTATTATTGCGACCAGAGGATGTGTGAGCATCCTCTCTGTCCCGGCATGTCTTTTTATTCCGGGCTTATCTTGGAGGACAGTCTGGGCAAGAAGGATATCTATGTCACCCATGGACACCAGGCCAGCGTGATGAACAGCACCTTCTGGAAGGTGAACCGCTTTCTGGTGCGTTATCTGTGGAGGAATTTGGAGTTTCTCGGCGTGCCGGATCCTACCAGTGCCGCGAAGAATAATACGAGGAAGGCGAAGACGGAGAAGCTTTTGTCAAAGTGGGCGAAGGAACAGGAGGTTCTTTTGATTACCGGGCATACCCACCGTCCCATGATGGGCTCGGTGGATTCCCCTTATTTCAATACGGGAAGCTGCGTGCACCCGGCTGGAATCACAGGCATTGAGATCGAGGATAGATGCATCACCCTGGTGAAGTGGTTCCTGGGAACCAGGGATGACCAGTCGGTGTATGTGAAGCGGGAAGTGCTGGGAAAAAAGGTTTGCATCGATGAGTATCTTTAAGCAGGCCTTCCCATTTCAGAAAGCGCAAAGGCATGATATATGGGTTTTGCTGCCATGGGACGAATCCATGAATTTAAATTATTTCTGTGATCAAGGGCAAATTTTTTCATTTTGCCCTTGACATTTTTTCTTTTTGTCATATAATGGGATATGTTGATATTGCTTCGGGGTATGGCTCAGTTTGGTAGAGCGCACGACTGGGGGTCGTGAGGTCGCAAGTTCAAGTCTTGTTACCCCGATGGAAAAAAGTCCTTGTTTTCAAGGGCTTTTTTTACCGTATAGGAAATTGCTCGAAATCTAGCAGTAAGCCAACAAGTATTTTCGTACTATGGCATTCATTTCTTTCTGTCAATCCACTATTCTATCATGCATGTCAGTATACCTGTTATATTCGAACAGGCGAAAATAAATGAACCTACCTTGACTTGCCGATCAAGGTAGGTTTGGTGCGTAAATGAAATCAGGGATGCTAACTGCTTTTTGGGCATTGTTGAGATTAGCAAAACGTTGGTCAGTGTGGATAACGTTATTTACCAAGAAGTTGTTTCTTTTTTTCATCAAATTCTTCTTGCGTTATTGTCCCCGAATCCAACAAATCCTTATATTTTTGCAATAATTCAATTGTATTGCTTTCGGAATGATTTTTTGCGGATTGTTGCTGCTCTGTCCGCTTTTTCTCTTCCAGCCTGTTTTTTTCGTCTGTGTCATCCTTGCTTTTTCCACATGCGCAAGTCAATACAATGCTTTGGTTTTTTGCATGGCAAAAGGCGCATTCCCAACCGCCTTCTCTCATGATGCGATTTCCTGTCGCTTCATTAGCAAATCCACGCAAAAAAGTTTGTTCATCGGAAGTGGAATAATGTAATTCTGGTTTGGCTATGGCTACAAGCAAGGCAATAAAGCCAAAGAAAAAGCCCCACCAGAACCAATTTTCTTCATAGCGTTTGTTATAAATGACTGTTTGGGTAGCATATCCAAAAATGAGTCCCTGTATAATATATACTATCAAAGTAATAATTATTGTAATCGTATTATTATCTTGACTTTCTGTGCTGCTGGAATAGTTTGTAGATATATTATCCAATTTATCGTCAAGGTCATCTAGGTAGTCATCATAATCATCATCATAGTCATCATAATCATCATCCCAATCCCAATTATCAGATATGGAATCTGCATAATATAAATTTAAATTGCTTATTTGATTGCTGGCCTGCGTTATTATTTTTTGATTCATAATTGCGCATAGAACCAGTAAAAAATAAATTATTTTTTTCATAGTCATTCTCCTTTGAATATATTTACCTTTTCATAGCACCTATCTAATTTTTGGAAATCACATCAGTTATTTTTGATAATCATCCAATTTTGCTCGATTATTGTTATTAGATAGATTTTGTTTATGTTGCCAAAAGCATAGCCATCACCTTTTTGATTTCTATTTGTTTTGTTCCCTCCTCCCTCTATGTTTTTGATATCAATCTGACATAATAAGTATATCACAAAAAAGAAAGTAGGAAAATATAATATATCGTCATTATTTATAGTAAACCACATTTAGGAAGAACGCAAAACCAGCGTTCCTCGCATTGAAAATACCGAGAACTATATGGCGGTTAAGGCAGGCGTATTGAGGGTGGGTAAATTAATATATCCCCGATTCTATGAGAACCGGGGATACCTATCTTATGTGCTTATGAAGTTCCTTCCACTTTATCATTTGTTAATTCATAGTGTACACAAAATCCTGGATAAAAGCAACCCTTTTTGTCGAAATTTCTCGATTTGGCTGATTTTTATTTTGCTGTGGCAGCTGTAAATAAAAAGAGAGGGCGTAAATTTTGTGAAAGTTGCCTATTTGACTGAAAAAATATTTTGTGTTATGATTCGAAAATGTAATAAAGCACTAGTGCTTGTGCTGCATTCCAAAATGCAGCGCGCTGAAAACCTGTGTAATTGGCTTTTTGCCTCGATTGTTAAGAAAACCTTCAGAGCAGTCAGTTTCTGTTCTAAGGTTTTTTGTATTGCGAAAAAATGTTAGGAGGTTGCGACATGAGAGATCAGACAACAGAAATTTTTCGGGATGCGCCTGTTCCCAAGGCGGTGCTTACTAATATCATCCCCTCGATTATCAGCATGATTATGGTGCTGCTCTACAACTTGGCAGACACCTTTTTCATAGGACAGACGAAAGATGCGCTGATGGTGGCGGCGGTTTCCATCGCCACGCCGGTATTTCTTATCTTTATGGCGGTGGGGATGCTTTTTGGCATCGGCGGCACTTCCCTGATTTCCCGTCTCTTGGGGGAGGGAAGGGGAGATAAGGCGAAGAATACTTCCGCCTTTTGCTTCTGGACAGGCATTGCTATTGGAATACTATCCATGGTGTCCATCTGGATCTTTGTAAAGCCGGTGTGTCTGGCTGTGGGAGCCAGCGAGGATACCTTGGAGTACACCATGGAATATCTGAACATCGTATCCCTGGGCATTCCTTTTTTGATTGTGGGCAATGCTTTCAGCAATATCATCCGGTCCGAGGGCAAGGCGAATGTTGCCATGGCGGGCATGATTGTGGGAAACTTGCTGAATATCGTGCTGGATCCTATCATGATTCTGGGACTGGGGTGGAACGTGGCGGGAGCGGCAGTAGCCACGGTGATTGGAAACGTGTGCGCTGCCATTTTCTACATTGTCCATCTGGTTTCTAAAAAGAGCATGCTCTCCATTAAGATCAAAGATTACCGGCTGGGAAATGGCATTGCCACTGGCGTGCTTGCCATCGGCATTCCCGCCTCCCTGAACAGCATCCTGATGAGCGTGTCCAATATCATCATCAACAATGTGATGGTTTCCTATGGGGATATGGCAGTGGCAGGGCTGGGCGTGGCGATGAAGGTGAATATGATCTGCGTCATGCTTCTGATTGGCGTGGGTACGGGAATCCAGCCTCTTCTGGGCTACTGCTTCGGCGCTAGGAATAAGAAGCGATACATGTCGGTCCTGCGGTTCTCCCTGGGCCTTGCCTTCTGCATGAGCCTGGTGATGACCCTGGTGTGCTATCTTGGGGCGGGGCCATTGGTTACCGCCTTTCTGGACGACCCGAAAGCCTATGATTACGGCATGTCTTTTGCCAGGATTTATATACTGTCGGGACCAGTACTGGGGCTGCTTTTCGTATTCATCAATGCCATCCAGTCCACGGGGGCGGCCCTGCCATCCTTGATCCTTTCCATCAGCAGGCAGGGGCTTCTGTATATCCCCACGCTGGTGATTATGAGCAATGCGGTGCGCACCGCCAGGGGGGCGGCTTTGGCCCAGCCTGTGACGGATTACCTTGCCACCGCCTTTTCTGCGGTGCTGTTTCTGATTACATATAGGAAATATTTCCGGGGAATGGATGGAGATGGCAGGACTGAGAGAGATCATGCAGTCTGACGGGATGTTGCGTAAAGCCTGTGGCGGCATGCAGAAATGAGGATAGGGATGACAAGGCTGGAACAGTATTATAATAAATTTAATGAGGAGAGGCGGCTGACCAGGCGGCATGGCAATGTGGAGTTTGTCACCACCATGGAGTATATTCGCCGTTATCTGAAAGATATGCCGGGAGCCGCAGTTCTGGACGTGGGGGCTGGGACTGGGAGATATAGCGTGGCCTTGGCGGAAGAGGGCTACGACGTGACGGCGGTGGAACTGGTGAAGTATAATCTGGGCATCCTGAAGGCGAAGGGAACCAGCGTGAAGGCTTTTCAGGGCAATGCCCTGAACCTGTCCCGATTCGGAGATAGCAGTTTTGATGCGGCATTGCTTTTTGGCCCCATGTACCATCTCTATACCAGGGAGGATAAGCTGCGGGCGCTGGGGGAGGCCAAGCGGGTCGTGAGGGGCGGGGGCCTGATTTTCGTGGCCTACTGCATGAATGAATACTGCATCATTACCCATGGCTTTCGGGACAATTATATCAGGGAGAGCATTGGGCGGGGAAAGGTGCGGGAGGATTTCGCTACTGTGTCCTCCGAGGAGGATTTGTACGACTATGTGCGCCTGGAGGAGATTGACAGCCTGGTGGAGGAGGCGGGGCTTCAGAGAATCCAGATCATCTCCGCGGACGGCCCGGCAAATTATATGCGACAGACCCTGAATGCCATGGATGAGGAGACTTACGGCCTTTTTTTGCAATATCATCTGGCCACCTGCGAGCGGCCGGAACTTCTGGGGGCGGCGGCCCATACCCTGGATATCCTGCGCTGTGAAAAATAGCCGGCAAGAACTGCTTGCCATATTTATTTCTGTGAATTGTGTTTTTCTGTTTTTTGCATTCTGCCAGGTTTGGAATCTGTGCTTTGCCTATGCATAGAATCTGCGATTTTGCACATGCTAAATTTTGGAGTATCGCCATCAGTGGCGGGTAAGAGAACCGGAATCTTATGTGCATGTACAATGATTCTGATCTATTTCTAGAAACCGCCATGAATGGTAACGGTGTATCAGATTGTTGTGCCTGGGGCATGGCGCGCTACGTGCGCATTTAGGCCTGCAGGCAACAGAAAGGCATGGGGATTAGTATGGAGCAGAGTAAAGTGAATTTGAGGAAAGTGGCCATGATTGGCTGCGGATTTGTGGGTTCTACATCAGCGTTCAGCCTGATGCAGAGCGGCTTGTTTTCTGAGATGGTCTTGCTGGACGCAGACCATGACCGGGCAGAGGGGGAGGCGCTGGATATCAGCCATGGCGTACCCTTGGCCAGCCCGGTGAAAATCTACGGGGGCACTTATGATGATATCGTGGACGCCGCCATCATCATAATAACTGCCGGGGCAAACCAGAAGCCGGGGGAGACCAGGCTGGATTTGGTGAAAAAGAATGCGGAGATATTTAAGAGCATCATCCCGGAGATTACGAAGAGAAATTGCCAGGGCATTTTGCTGATCGTATCCAATCCCGTGGACATTCTCACCCAGGTGGCCTTAAAAATCAGCGGCTGGCCCAGAAATCGGGTGATTGGCTCCGGGACGGTGCTGGATACTTCCCGGCTGAAGCACCTTCTGGGGGCCCATCTTGGGGTGGACAGCCGAAGCGTCCACGCATTTATTATAGGAGAGCATGGGGACAGCGAGATTGCCGCGTTCAGCAGCGCCAATGTATCCGGCATTCCCGTCCACGAGTTCTGCGAGCTTCGGGGATTTTACCATCACGAGAAGGAGACGGCGAAGATTGCCCAGAGGGTGAAAGACAGCGCCTATGTGATTATCGAGAAGAAGAAGGCCACCTACTACGGCATTGCCATGGCGGTGAAAAGGATTTGCGAGGCGATTCTGAGGGATGAGAAATCAATTCTGCCGGTATCTTTTATGACAGAGGGGGCTTACGGCATCAGGGACGTGGTGCTGAGCATGCCGGCCATCGTGGGGAAAAATGGGGTGGAGATGCAGGTGCCCATCGCCCTGAATACGGAAGAATTGACAAAATTGCAGGATTCTGCCAAATTGCTCCAGGAGATTATGAATGGCTTGGATGTGTAAAAGGTGCCAAGTCTTCCATAGCACTTGAAAAGACTATGTGCAGCCCATAGCTGATTATCATGTGTGGAACATTACAGTCGCACCTCAGAAATTGGGAAAATGAATAATAAAAAATCCGCAGTTAGGGGGAAATTGTCTGGCAATTCTGGGAAAAATATAGTACACTGTCTGTGAATGGTAACGAATGGAAAAAGGAGGTAGTCGTATGAGTGACCTTTCATTGATGCAGTGGAAGGATTTGCAGAATACTATTGCCACTGCGGAGCAGATTTTTGATGTGGTGCGTCTGGTAGATCCGCTGAAAGCGTGCCTGGTAGAGATTGACGAAGATGGCAACATGCGGGACAGGGAGCAGGAAAAATGCTTTTCTGCCTGGAAGTTTGCGTCCCGGTGTAGCAACTGCACCAGCCTCTGCGCTTATGATCGGGAGTGCATGGTATCCAAGACGGAGAAACTGGGGAGTGGCGCATACCATGTTCTTTCCTATGCCCTGGAAGTGGAAGACTGCCTGCAGAATCGTAGGAAATTGGTTCTTGAGATGCTGTCTGAGACCCTGCCGGAGGAAGAGCGGCACAAGGATGCGGTTCTGGTGGTGGATGACCAGGATGTGAACCGATTGATTATACGCAGAATATTGGAAAAGAATTACCATGTGATCGAGGCGGCAGACGGCAAGGCGGCACTGGAGGTGCTGGAGGAGAATTACCAGCGGATCTCGGCCGTGGTGCTGGATTTGGTGATGCCTAAATTTGACGGCTATACCACCCTTCGCTTTATGCGGTGCGATTCCAGGTTTTCAAATATTCCCGTGCTTGTGACTACGGGAGACGGGGAGCGCAAGACAGAGAAAAAGTCTTTGGAGGCGGGGGCTTGGGATTTCATACCCAAGCCAGTCAACAAGGACACGCTGGAACTGCGCCTGAAAAATATTATTGGCAGGAGTCAGTTCGACTATCAGAAGACGGAACAGTATATGGCGGAGCATGACCGCCTGACGGGATTGTACAATAGGAGCAAGTTATTTGACGAGGTGCGCGTGAGCATGGTGGAACGGGAGAAGGAATTCGCCTTCCTGCGGGTGGACTTAGATAGATTCCGCCTGTACAATGCATTTTTCGGAGAGCAGGAGGGGAATCGGCTTCTGCTTTTTCTGGCCAACTTGATTCGGGAGGAAACGGAGAATCTGGAGGGGGCAGTCTGTGGCAGGATAGAGGCAGATGTTTTTGCGATGTTTTGCGTGCATGAAGAGGAGAAGGTTGCCCGTCTGCAGCAGCAGATCGTTGCTGGCTTGAAAGAATATAATGAGGCATATTACATTCAGCCTTCCATCGGGGTTTACCTGCTGGGGGAGGAGGATATTCCCGTGGAGGAGATGTATGACCGGGCCTCCATGGCGGCGGAGAGCTGCAAGCATAAATATATGGAAAATATCGCTTACTACGATGAGAAGATGGCCCGCAGGATTCTGGGGGAGCAGGAAGTGATGAATGAGGCCGAGCGGGCCCTGGAGACGGAGCAGTTCGAAGTATACCTGCAGCCCAAGATTCACATGAAGAGCGAGGAGATGTGCGGGGCGGAAGCGCTGTGCAGATGGAGGCATCCAGAGAAGGGCGTAATCTCCCCCGGCAAATTCGTGCCAGTATTTGAGAACAATGGCTTTATTGGGAAGTTGGATTACTATATGTGGGAGAGGACTTGCCAGTTGCTTCGCAGATGGCTGGATAGGGGACTGAAGCCGGGACCGATCTCGGTAAATGTTTCTAGGGCCAACCTATATCATCCAAACTTGCTGGCGAATCTGATGAACCTTCTGCACAAGTATGAGATTCTCCCGGAACTGCTGCAGCTGGAACTGACGGAGAGCGCCTTTATGGATGACCAGGAAATGATGATCCAGAAGGTGGAGCAGTTGCAGCAGAATGGCTTCACCGTGCTGATGGATGACTTCGGGAGCGGATATTCCTCCCTGAATACGCTGAAAGATATCCCGGTGGATGTCTTAAAGGTGGATATGAAGTTTCTGGGGGCGGGAACTGGAGACGGGGACGATAAGAGCGAGCGGATTTTGGCTTCCATTGTCCGCATGGCTGCCTGGCTTGGGCTGGAAGTCATCGTAGAGGGGGTTGAGACCGGGGTACAGAGGAATTTCTTGGAAAATATCGGATGTGAATACGCCCAGGGATATTTCTACTCCAAGCCCATGCCTTGGCAGGAATATGAGGAGATGCTCCAGGAGATAAAGAATCATCCCAGAAAGGAGGAGAAAGGGGAATTTTCTGGGATTTTGGATGAAATCTGGGATATGAATGGGGAACTGGAGAGAGTCTTCTTTACCATGACGGAATCGGCGGCATTGTTTCGCTATAATGGCAAAGAAATTGAACTTTTGAAATGCAATGGGGAATTTGGAAGAATGTTTGGGTATGAGGGCAGGCTCATCGAGGGCGGCGACCGATATGTGCCAGACAATTACGTGGCCAGCATCCGCAAGAGTTTTGGCGAATGCGCCTCTGAGAGAAAGATGGCGGCCTGTGATTTTCTCAGGATTGAGAAAAGGGGAGAGAATAGCTGGTATCGCATCAGGCTGCAGTATGTGACGAAGATGGAGGAAAACCATGTAATTATGGCGGTGGTGCACAATATCAGCCAGGAGAAGATGCTGGAGCAGGAAGTGCGCAGGTATAAGCTGTTCTCCCAGAAAAAGAAAGTCCAGGCCAAGATGCTGGTGGTGGATGATTCCAGCATCAGCCGTTTTGCGGCCAAGGAACTCTTTAAGGATCGCTTTGAGATATTGGAGGCGGCAGATGGGAAAGAGGCGATACATATACTGTCCCAGCACTACAAGGATATTGCCATCATTCTTCTGGACATGATTATGCCTGTGATGGATGGAAGGCAGTTCCTGGAACTGAAAAATTCTACAGAGCGGTATGAGGATATCCCGGTAGTCGTGGTGTCGGCGGATGACAGGACGGAGCGTCAGATCGATATGCTGCAGAACGGGGTGAATGATTACGTGACTAAGCCCTTTGTGCCAGAGATCGTGGAGCGGCGGGTGCTGAATGTGATTGAGTATAACAGCCGTTTCCGCTCCATGCTAAAGGAGTATCAGAAGAATGCCCTGCCTGTGCGGTCATCCCATCAGAATGGGGATTAGCGGGGGGCGTTTTGCCGGGCAATAGGGAGTTCGTAATAATATGATAAAATAGGAGAGATATTTGTGAGAGTAGACAGAGAGAAACTGTGCCTGTATGCGGTGACAGACAGGCACTGGCTGGGAGAGGATACGCTGGAGCATCAGGTGGAGCAGGCCATACTTGGCGGTGCCACATTTGTTCAGTTTCGGGAAAAGCAGCTGCAGGGCGAGGAATTGCTGGAGCAGGGGCGGCGGGTGCTGGAGGCGTGCAGGAGATATCAGGTGCCTATGATTGTGAATGACGATGTATCTCTGGCCATTTCCCTGGATGCGGATGGCGTCCATGTGGGACAGGGAGATATGCAAGTGCAGGAGGCCAGGAGAATGCTGGGGCCGGAAAAGATTATCGGAGTGTCTGCCCACAATGTGGAGGAGGCCCTGGAGGCGCAGAGAGATGGGGCAGATTATCTGGGGGCGGGAGCAGTGTTTGCCACGGGTACCAAGAGAGACACCAGCGCCCTTGCTAGGGAGACATTGAAGGAGATTTGCCAATCTGTGGAGATTCCCGTGGTTGCCATCGGGGGCATTGACGTCTGCAATGTGGCCAGCCTGGCGGGGACGGGAATCGGGGGAGTAGCAGTAATCCACGGAATCTTTGGCAAGGAGGATGTACGGCAGGGGGCAGCTGAGCTGAAAGGGCTGTTAAAAACCTTCCTGTAAGCAACATAAGAATGGAGAATGAAAATGATGACGGGGGCAATATTTGATGTGGACGGTGTGTTATTGGATTCTATGTCTGTGTGGGGAGAGATTGATGCCCAGTACCTGATTCGGCAAGGCAAGACCCCGGATGCAGATTTGTCCCAGGTACTGCTTTCGATGCATATGAGGGAGTCTGTGGAGTACCTGCGGGACAGATATGAGTTGCCATGGAGCTGGGAGGAAATCTTGGGTCAGATCGTTGAGATGATGGAGGAGTATTACACCCATATCATTCGGCCCAAGGAGGGAGTTTTGGAACTTCTGAAAGCATTGAAAGAGAGGGGAGTTCCGGTGACGGTGGCCACTGCCGGGGATAGGAAGCTGGCCAGTGCGGGGCTTTTGAGCGGAGGCTTGCTGCCCTATATAGACGCGCTGTTTACCTGCGAGGATGTGGGCCGGGGGAAGGACAGCCCTGACGTGTATCTGGCGGCATTGGAAAGCATGGGCACGGAACGTGGCAGTACCTGGGTGTTTGAGGATTCCCTTCACGGGATTCTGACTGCCGGGAGGGCGGGTTTTCCCACCGTGGGCGTCTATGACCGAGCCAGCGAGGGAAATAATGGGAAGATTAGAGAGAGCTGTACATATTACCTAAAGGGCTTTGAGGCGTGGGAGGATTTTTTGAGGGAAGCATTTGCTTAGTGGCAAATGGTGTTTAGTAGCGTGTATGGTAGGGATAGCCGTGGAGGAGGGATAAGATGCGGGTGTTAATGATTGGGAATATGAAGCAGATGGAATTTTTATATTCCTGGATGGAAATATCTACAGAGGTATTTGAAATTGATTTGGTTGTTTCGGAGGATGCCACGTCTTCGGATTTGTTTTCCTGCGACATAAAATCAATAGTAGAACTCAATGACATTTCCTTGGATTTTGATATTTATTTCTTGTGCAGTGAGTTAGAAGATCAATATAGGGGAATATTATCTTTATTGGGGGTGAAGGAAAATACAATCAAGAAAGCTGACCAGATCTGCGAATTTTTAACGCCGGCAATGCGCATGGAATATTATAAGAAGAGTATCGTGGAGGCATATCACGGAAATAATTTCAAAGATTGTGTCAAGATTGGTGATTTTACATACGGGACGCCTACTATCATTGATTATGGTTGCGGGACGAAGGTCACTGTTGGAAAGTTTTGCTCCATTGCCCAGAGGATTACGATCTTGCTTGGGGGAGAACACAACCTGGATTGGTGCACGACCTATCCGTTCAATAGCATGATGGTGGAGTTTTCGGATATCACGGGGCACCCGAAATCAAAGGGCGATGTGAAGATTGGCAATGATGTTTGGATTGGGTCCGATGTGAAAATTATTTCGGGAGTTACCATTGGCGATGGAAGCGTCATTGCTGCAAATGCGTGCGTTACGAAGGATGTGCGTCCCTATACGATTGTTGGCGGGGTTCCCGCAAGAGTAATCAAAGAGAGATTTGACAGGGATATCGTAGAGAAATTCATGGAAATGAAATGGTGGGATTGGGATGAGGAACTTATTTATGAAGCGGTTCCCTTGCTGCAAAGCAGTTCGTATGATGAACTCTATGATTTTTATCAGCGCAATGTATTGGGAATGAAGGGGTCGGAATGAATTGGATGATTGGATGAGTTTGGAGGAGGCAGCGAGATGGCAGGGATGAGGACGGCCCTCACCATCGCAGGGAGCGATTCCAGCGGCGGGGCGGGGATTCAGGCAGATATCAAGACGATGATGGCAAATGGGGTGTATGCCATGAGTGCCATCACGGCACTGACGGCGCAAAATACCATGGGGGTGGAGGCGATCATGGAGGTGACGCCGGAATTTCTGGGAAAGGAATTGGACTGCGTATTCCTAGATATTTTTCCCGATGCCATCAAGGTGGGCATGGTTTCCAGCAGTGGTCTGATCCAGGTGATTGAGGAGAAAATCAGGGCCTACCATGGGAAAAACCTGGTGGTTGACCCGGTGATGGTGGCTACCAGCGGTTCCCGGCTGCTGGAGGAGGGAGCCATCGGACAGTTGGAGAAACTCTTTCCCCTGGCCCGGGTTATTACGCCAAACATCCCCGAGGCGGAATTGCTTCTGGGGGAGAGGATTGCCGGAAGGAAGGACATGGAGCAGGCAGGAGAATCCTTGGGAAAAAAGTATGGCTGCGGCGTGCTGGTAAAGGGAGGCCATGCCCTGGAGGATGCCAACGACTATCTCTGGGAGGATGGACGGGGGATGTGGTTTCAGGGAGAGCGGGTGGACAATCCCAATACCCATGGCACCGGATGCACTCTCTCCAGCGCTATCGCGTCAAATCTGGCAAAGGGAAAGTCCCTGTCCCAGGCGGTGGCGGATGCCAAGGGGTATCTTTCCCGGGTTTTGGGGGCGATGCTGGATTTGGGCAGGGGGAGCGGCCCGATGAATCATGGGTTGTTCAGAGATTGTTCACAATCATCTGATATACTGTCTCTTGGCAAGTGTTGGAACTGAGGATCGAGGAGGTGCCAAGTGTTTGGATATGTACAGCCGCGCAAGCCAGAGCTGAAGATCAAGGACTATGAGGTATACCGTGGTTTCTATTGCGGCCTGTGCTATGTGCTGAGAAAGAAATATGGCTTTTTGGGGCAGATGACCCTGACATACGATATGACCTTTCTGGTGATTTTGCTGTCCTCCGTCTACTCTGCGCCTTTGGAGAGGAAGAGGATGCGTTGCGCGGCTCACCCGGGGAAGAAGCATTTGCGCCTGTACAATGAGATGACGGACTATGCCGCCCATATGAATATGATTCTCTCGTATTATCACTGGAAGGATGACTGGGAGGATGAGGCATCGGGAAGGGCATGGCTGGGAATGGGGCTGTATCTGGGGAAGAAGAACCGGGCGGCGGGAAAGTACCAAGAGCGGGAGGAAGGCATGGCATCCGCCTTGGAACGCTTGACGGAATTGGAGCGGCTGGAGGAGTCGGATATTTTTCGTCTGGCAGACTGCTTTGGAGATCTGATGAAAGTGCTCTTCTGTTACAAAAATGATGCCTTGACAGATTATTTTGCTGAGATGGGGTATCATCTGGGGAGGTTTATCTATGTGATGGATGCCATAGATGATCTGGAGGAGGATGAGCGGAAGGGACGATTCAATCCCCTCTTGCATCACAGGGAGCGGCCGGATTTCATGGAGTGGGTATCGGAAATCCTGCTGGACGAGATGTCGGCGGCGGGTGCGGCCTACCAGAAGTTGCCATGCGTTGAATATTCTGATATATTAGGCAATATACTCTATGCGGGTGTTTGGAATAAATTTGATGAAATCGCACAGGGACAGGAGAAGGAGGAATAAATGACAGATCCATATCAAGTGCTGGGAGTTTCTCCCAGCGCCTCAGACGATGAAGTGAAGAGGGCTTATCGGGAACTTAGCAGAAAGTATCATCCGGATACTTATGCGGACAATCCTTTGTCAAATCTGGCGGAGGAGAAGTTTAAGGAAGTGCAGGAGGCTTACCGGCAGGTTATGGACATGCGGGCCGGCAATGGCTACCAGCAGGGAACTCAGGGATACGGTTCGGGACAGAATTACGGCGGGAATCAGGCTTACGGCGGTTCTTCCGGGCAGGGATATGGCCAGAATGGCAATCCCAATCGGCAGCAGTACCAGTATTATGGCACCGGCTACGGCAGGAATCCCTATGACAGGAATGGTGTCGGAGGGGGCTGCACGGGCAATCTGTGCTGCGATTTGTTCCTGGCGGATACCTGCTGCGAGTGCATGGGAGGTGATTTGTGCGGATGCATCTAAAATCTAGGGAGATTGCATTCACCGGACTGATGATGGCATTGGGCGTGGTGCTGATTTTGCTGGGCGGCTATATTGGCACTGCCACGTTGTTTTTTCTGGCCGCATCGGCCTTTCTTGCCGGGGTGATGGAGAGGAATTTCTCTTTGGGGATGGGCGTGCTTTATCTGGCGGGGGCTGGCTTGCTAGGATTTTTCTTGTCTCCCAGGAAGCTGCACGTGGCTACCTTCGGGGCCATGGGAATATACGTGCTAGTGGCAGAGTGGATTGAAAAGAGACGCTTTTCTGATAAAAAGCCCGTAAGCCCTGCCCTGGCTTGGGGCGTGAAGTTTCTCGTCTATCAGTTTTTGCTGGCGGGAGCCCTGGGGGTGATGGAAGGACTGATGGGAATAGACCAGATTTTGAAGGGAAGCATGTTTGGCGCATTGTCTCAAAGTTCTGGCGGGCTGGCGTATCTGGTTTTGATCCTGCTGGCAGAGATTCTTTGGCTGGTGTTTGACAGGGCCTATCTTTTTTTTCGGAGGACATACGGAAACATTTTTCACATATCACAGTGAGTCTCATTGCTTGCAGCGGGTAGGATGTTAAGTGTATCAAAAAAAGATTTCAGATAGATTGAGGAAAAGATGAAAAGATTATCGCAAAAAGAGGAACAATATTTTATGTGGGTAGTGCGCCAGGTGGCAGGCCAATCCCGACTGGGGCAGAGTAAGGCTTTTTGCCAGCATGGCAGCACCAGCGTGTACACCCACTCTCTGAAGGTGGCCTATGCCAGCTATAGGGCGGCGGCTTGCTGGAGGCTTCCCATACATCGGCGGGAACTGATTCGCGGGGCATTGCTCCACGACTATTTTCTGTATGACTGGCATGACAGGGAGCATGAACACAGGCGGCCTCATGGCTTTTTCCATGCGGATGCCGCATGGCGAAATGCGAGGAAAGATTTTTCCCTGACAAGGCGGGAGGAGAATATTATCAGGAGGCATATGTTTCCGCTCACGCCCATTCCGCCCAGGTACTTGGAGGCATGGCTGGTGTGCGGGGTGGATAAGATCATTTCCCTGGCAGAGACTTTTCAGGGGCGGGACTAATATAGGAATAGCAGTTACTATTCACCGCCACTCATCCCGTCATGCGATAGCCCCGCTGCCTATCGGCATCGGTTGTTGCGAACGCAACTCTGGCTATCTTATGAAAGGATGAGCAGCTTCCACAGCCAATTTCTAGAAAATAGCCAGAATTTTATGTGCAAGCACAACGATTCTGTTCTTTTTCTAGAAATGACTGTGAATAGTAACGTATAGCAACAAATCATACAGAATATTTGTTATGCCAGTATAGACGAAGTGAATATTTCATGCTATAATTATATAATATTGGGTAAAAATGATTACCGGTGAATGAGGAGGAAACAAAATATGAGTACATTTGACGATGCTAATGTGGATAAGGATCTACTGAGCCAGATTTTTGCTGATGAGGGTGATGATGCAGAGACAGATGCCTTATTAGATGAAATGTTAAAGGAAGTGGGGGAGGATACTGTCAGCGAGGCAGATGCGCAGGTTGAAGAGGTGAAGGCGGAAGATGTCGCTGCCCCGGTACAGATGGAGTTGCCGGTGGAAGAAACTTCGGAGGAGATTCCGGCTGAGGCGGAGCCAGAGCAGGAAGAGGAACCGAAGAAGGAGCCAAAGGCAGAGGTGGAGATGCGCCCGGTAGAGTTTGCCACGAATTCTGATGATGATCCTGTCAGGAAGGAAGCGGCAGAGCGGATGGACGAGGAGCGCACCAGCGGCACGGTGACTACGATTACCAGCGGGACCACGATCCGCGGCGGCATTTCCTCTGACGGTTCCCTGGAAGTGATGGGTGTGATTACCGGTGACGTGGAGTGTCAGGGAAAGGTGTCCATCATTGGTAAGGTTTCCGGCAACGTCATTGCCTCCGAAATTTACGTGAGCACCCAGAGGCTGGAGGGCGGCCTCAGTTCAGAAGGGGCTGTGAAGATTGGCGTGGGCACCATTATTTTAGGCGACGTGGATGCCACATCTGCCTATATTGCTGGCGCAGTGAAGGGGGATATTGATGTCAATGGCCATGTAGTGGTGGATTCCACTGCCATTGTCCAGGGAAATATCAAGGCGAAGTCTATTCAGGTGAATAATGGAGCCGTGGTAGATGGATACTGCTCCCTCAACTATGCTGGCGTAGACCTGGATGGTTTCTTTGAGCAGAGATAGTATGGAAGCACGTTAATGTGGGAACGGTTTTGCTTAGAGGCAAGGCGTTTTTATGGCTGCGGACGGCAGCGATAGGAGAGGCATTATGTCGAAGTATAGACGGGTACTGCTGAAACTTAGCGGGGAAGCCCTTGCGGGGGATAAAAAAACTGGATTTGATGAGAACACCTGCTTGGAAGTGGCCAGACAGGTAAAGCAGCTGGTGGAAGATGGCATTGAAGTGGGGGTTGTGACGGGAGGCGGCAACTTCTGGCGGGGACGCAGCAGTGAGAATATTGACCGCACCAAGGCAGACCAGATCGGGATGCTTGCCACGGTGATGAACTGCATTTACGTGTCGGAAATTTTTCGCAGCGCGGGAATTGGCACGGAGGTGCTGACGCCCTTTGCCTGTGGCTCCATGACCAGGCTGTTTTCAAAGGATATTGCGCTGGAAGCCCTGTCCCAGGGGAAGGTGGTATTCTTTGCCGGAGGCACGGGGCATCCCTATTTCTCTACGGATACGGGGGCGGTGCTGCGGGCCATCGAGATTGAGGCGGACGTGATTTTGTCTGGAAAGTCCATTGACGGCGTGTATGATTCTGATCCGGCAATCAATCCTCAGGCGAAAAAGTATGATGAAATCAGCATTGACGATGTGATTGACCAGCGGCTGGGCGTGATTGATTTGGCATCTGCGGTCCTCTGTGCGGAAAATCATATGCCCATGATGATATTTGGGCTGAATGAGAGAGACAGCATTGTAAATACGGCAAAGGGAATTACCCGGGGAACTTTGGTGACTGCGGGGTGATGCTCTCCGTGATTCCCGAAGATTTTTGCTGATCGGTGAAAAGCCGGAACAGTGTTTTTATGAATAGACAAAGATAAGGTAGCGTGGAAATAAATTTCATATGGCGAACAATGTTCGCTTTGCAAATATCGTGCCTGCGGCATATGGCGCTTCTTGCGCATTTAAGTTTGCAGGCGATAGAAAGGTATGGGAAATAAAATGGAATTAGATGCATATCAGGAGAAAATGAACAAATCGCTGGATAGCCTGGCGAATGAATACGCGACAATTCGGGCGGGGAGGGCCAATCCCCATGTGCTGGATAAGATTACGGTGGATTACTATGGACAGCCCACGAATCTGCAGTCCGTGGCAAATATTTCTGTATCTGAGGCCCGCACCCTGGTGATTCAGCCCTGGGAAGCCAGCATGATCAAGGAGATTGAGAAGGCGATTCTTGTCTCTGACCTGGGACTTACGCCAAACAATGACGGGAAGGCGATTCGCCTCACTTTTCCTGAATTGACGGAGGATCGGCGCAAGGATCTGGTAAAGGATATTAAGAAAAAGGGTGAGAATGCCAAGGTGGCTGTCAGGAATATCCGCAGGGATGCCAATGATGCCATGAAGAAGGAGCAGAAGGCCAATGAGATTTCTGAGGATGAATTGAAGTCTGGCGAGGCGGATGTGCAGAAGATGACGGACGAGTTTATCTCTAAGATTGAGCAGATGGTGGATGATAAGTCAAAGGAAATTATGACAGTGTAGCAGACTGGATGGCAGAGGGATGGATCTTTTGGTCTGTCCCTTTTACTGTATAGAAATGAGGAGAGTAGTGTGAAAAATAAATTTTTCACACGCAACTTTGTGCCTGCGGCATAGCACATTACATGCGCATTCAAGCTTGCGGGTACTGGAAAGGCATGGTTATTTGAATGTCAGATGAGAGTAGAGGGATTCCCCGGCATGTGGCCATTATTCTGGACGGAAACGGAAGATGGGCGAAGAAGCGTTTTCTGCCTAGGAATGCCGGGCATGCGGCGGGGAGCAAGAACGTGGAGAAAATCTGCAAGGCGGCTTGGGAGATGGGCATCGAGTATGTGACCATGTATGCCTTCTCCACGGAGAATTGGTCCAGGCCAAAGGGGGAAGTGGATGCCCTGATGAAGCTGCTGCATCAGTATCTGTCGGACTGCTTGAGAACCAGTAAGAAAAACAACATGCAGGTAAAGGTTATCGGGGATATCAGTCGGCTGGAGCCAGATTTGCAGCAGCGCATTCGAGAACTGGAGGAGTTTTCGGCCCGGAATACGGGGTTGCATTTTCAGGTGGCATTGAACTATGGCAGCCGGGACGAGATGTGCCGGGGGATTCAACGGCTGGCCCGGGATGTGAGGGAGGGAAGCCTGTCCCCGGAGGAGATTACCGAGGATGTGATAAGTTGCTACCTGGATACCAGGGGGATTCCGGATCCGGATTTGATGATACGCACCAGCGGGGAGCAGCGGCTGTCTAATTATCTGCTATGGCAGATGGCATACACGGAATTTTATTTTACGGATGTGCTGTGGCCGGATTTTGATGCCGGAGAATTGGAGCGGGCGGTGGCCTTCTACCAGGAGAGGGACCGCCGTTTTGGCGGGGTATAGAATGGCAGAACTGAAATTCTGCTCGCATCCTCAGCGCAAAGCGCTTCGGAATGGAGAAAAAAATGAAGAATGGAGAATAGGAATGTTTCGTACGAGATTATTGAGTGGAATTGTTCTGATGGCGATTGCTATTGCATCTTTGGTATATGGGGGCTATGTGCTCTTCGGCCTTATCATGGCGATCTCCGTGGTCGGGCTGTTTGAACTGTATCGCACGGTGAAGATGGAGAAGTCTTTGCCCGGGATGGCGGGCTACCTGTCCAGCATCGTGCTGGATATCCTCTTGTTAAACAGGGCCAGCCTACTCACGGATACCACGGAAAATGCCATCCGATACGCAAAGTATCATGAGTATATCATTCTGTGGCTGGTGCTCACCCTGATTGTCTTTATGGCCATGTATGTCATAGCCTACCCTAAGTACCATGCCAGCCAGATCAGCATGCTGGTCTTTGGGCTGATTTATGTGACTGTGATGCTCTCCTTTGTCTTCCGTCTCCGCTATGTGGAGAATGGCATTCTCTATGTGTGGCTGATCTTTATTGGTGCCTGGGGTTCTGACACTTGCGCCTACTGCGTGGGAAAACTTGTGGGAAAGCACAAGATGCCCTCGGAACTCAGTCCCAATAAGACCATCGAGGGATGTGCGGGGGGCGTGATTGGCGCAGCATTGATTGGATTTCTCTTTGCCCTTGCATTTTTCAAAGACACCAATTACTGGTGGCAGTTTGCCGTCATCGGCGGGGTGTCCTCGGTGATTTCCCAGATTGGGGATTTGGCGGCCTCGGCCATCAAGAGAAATCATGATATCAAGGATTATGGGAAGCTGATTCCCGGTCACGGCGGGATTTTGGATCGCTTTGACAGCATTATCTTTATTGCACCCATCGTGTACTATTTTGTGATATTCTTTGGGCTTTAAGCTGTGCAGTCTATGCGAGTCTGTTGTGCCAGTGAATCTGGTGCCATAGTCGTGATAGTTGAGAATGGAGTGGAGAATGAGTAAGAATATTATGTTGCTGGGGTCTACTGGTTCTATTGGAACCCAGACGCTGGAGGTGGTGCGGGCCAACCCGGAGATGCAGGTGGTGTCCCTGGCCGCTAGGAGTAGCATTGATCTTTTAGAGCAGCAGGCGAGAGAGTTTCTGCCTAGGCTGGTTTGCGTCTATCTGGAAGAAAAGGCTCTGGAACTGAGGAAGCGTCTATCTGACCTGCCTTCCGTGGAGGTGGTCAGTGGCATGGAGGGCATGGTTGCCTGTGCCACGATGGACGAGGGGGACATGGCAGTGGCTTCCGTGGTGGGGATGATTGGGATTCTTCCGGTGATGGAGGCAGTCAGGGCGGGGAAGGATATTGCCTTTGCCAACAAGGAGACGCTGGTCACTGCGGGACATCTCATCATGCCTCTGGTGAGGGAGAAGGGGGTGAACTTCCTTCCGGTGGACAGCGAGCATGCCGCCATATTCATGTGCCTGAATGGAGAACATAACAGCGAGGTGGAAAAGATCCTCCTCACGGCCTCCGGGGGGCCATTTCGAGGTAAGACCCGGGAGCAGCTGGGGGATGTGACGGTGGAAGATGCCCTGAATCATCCTAACTGGTCCATGGGAAAGAAGATTACCATTGATTCTTCTACCATGGTGAACAAGGGGCTGGAGGTGATGGAGGCCAGATGGCTTTTCGATGTGGATTTCGACAGGATTCAGGTGGTGCTGCAGCCCCAGAGCATTATTCACTCCATGGTGGAATATCGGGACGGGGCGGTAATGGCCCAGCTTGGCACGCCGGATATGCGGCTGCCCATCCAGTATGCCCTGTGCTATCCGGAGCGGCGGGAACGGATGGGAGAGCCTTTGGATTTTACCAAGCTTTCGGCCATCACTTTCGAGATGCCGGATCTGGATACCTTCCGGGGATTATCCCTTGCCTATGAGGCGGGAAAAACGGGGGGAAGCATGCCTACGGTGTTCAATGCCGCCAATGAGAAGGCGGTGGAACTTTTCTTGGAGAAAAAGATCGGTTACCTGGCCATGGCGGAAATCCTGGAGGATGCTATGGAGCACCATGATTTGGTGAGGCATCCGTCCCTGGAGGATATCCTTGCGGTGGAGCGGGATACGCGGGAATATATAGGGAAAAGGCATAGAGAATTTTCAAATTTGTAAAATACCCTGGAAAAGATCTTTTCTGGGAATGGAAGCAAAAGATTGGGATTAGGCAGTTGGGAAGAAAATCGAGAATAAAAATGGTATCAATATGATATGGAATTGAGGTAGTTTATGAATATTGTAGTTGCGTTGCTGATATTTACTGTGATTGTGGTGGCACACGAGTTTGGCCACTTTCTTCTGGCAAAGAAGAATGGCGTGGGGGTTCCGGAATTTTCTGTGGGAATGGGCCCCAGGATTGTTACTGTGGCGAAGACGGCCAAGGGCTTTCGGTGCAAGTTCTTTTGCTCCCAGAAGGTATTTGAGGGTGAGGAGGACTGGCAGGATGTGACCAAGTATTCTTGGAAACTTTTGCCCATCGGCGGTTCCTGCGCCATGGTGGGGGAGGACGAGGACAATGATTCCGAGGAGTCATTCAATTCCAAGGGAAAGTGGGCCAGGTTTTCCATCGTATTTGCGGGGCCTCTCTTTAATTTCATTCTGGCCTTTGCATTTTCCATTATCATTCTGGCAAACAGCGGAATTGATTTTCCCATCGTGAAATATCTCTATGATAGTCAGCCGGCGAAGCTGGCGGGCATTGAGATGGGGGATGAGATCAAGAGCATCAATGGCCATCATATTTCCATCGGCAGGGAGATTGACACCTATCTCCAGCTGCATCCCCTGACAGGAGAGAAGATTGACGTGGTGGTGGAGCGGGATGGCAAGGAGAAGACCATTCGTCTGGATCCAAATTATGAAACTTATCTTTTTGGCTTTTCTTATGCGCCGGGGAAGACGGATAGTACCAAAATATCTGCCATCTCTGAGGGAAAGCCTTTTGAGAAGGCGGGCATCAAGGTGGGGGATGAAATCCTGTCCGTCAATGGCACCAAAGTTTCCAACGGGGAAGAGTTGAAGATTACCATGGAGAAAAATAATGCCAATGGTGCTGAGATTGCCTTTGAGATTGCCCGGGACGGGGAGGCCAAATCCTATACCGTCAAGCCCGAGCCTTATAAGACAAAGACTTTGGGGCTATTTGCCGCGGAGCGGGTCAAAGGGCAGAATGCCATTGATATCTTGAAATATAGCGCGGTGGAAGTGAAATATTGGATTGAGACCACGGTGGCCAGTTTGGGTCAGTTGATTACGGGAAAGCTTAGCGTGAAAGACCTGTCTGGCCCGGTAGGCATCGTGGATACGGTGGGGAGCGTGATCGAGGAGAGCAGCCAGATTGGCATGAGCGAGATGCTTTTGGATATCCTGTACATGTCCGTGCTATTAAGTGCCAACCTGGGCGTGATGAACCTCCTCCCCCTGCCGGCGCTGGACGGGGGACGGTTGCTGTTCATTATCATAGAGGCCATTCGTAGAAAGCCTATTGATAAGGATAAGGAGGGGTATGTGCATTTTGCGGGGTTCGTACTTCTGATGCTTTTGATGGTGGTGGTCATGTTTAATGATATTGCTAGGATATTCAGCAGATAGAGGATAGGGAAATAGAGGAGGCAAGATATGGCAAAGACGGCGAGAGAAAACACGAGGGTCATACAGATTGGAGATTGCAGGATAGGCGGGGGGCATCCTGTCGCCATTCAGTCTATGACCAATACGAAAACGGAGGATGTGGCGGCCACGGTGGCGCAGATTCTGGAGTTGGAGCAGGCGGGCTGTGAAATCATCCGCTGCGCCGTGCCCACCATGGAGGCGGCAGAGGCACTGTCGGAAATTAAGAGGCAGATTCATATTCCCCTGGTGGCAGATATTCACTTTGATTACCGTCTTGCCATTGCCGCCATGGAGCATGGGGCAGATAAGATTCGCATCAATCCGGGAAATATCGGCTCTAGGGAGCGGGTGCAGGCTGTGGTGGACGTGGCGAGGGAGCGGCGCATTCCCATCCGGGTGGGGGTCAATAGCGGATCCCTGGAGAAAGAAATCGTGGAAAGGCATGGAAGGGTGACGGCGGAGGGGCTGGTGGAGAGTGCTTTGGACAAGGTGCATATGATCGAGGAGATGGGCTATGACCAGATGGTCATTAGCATTAAGTCCTCGGATGTACTGATGTGCATCAAGGCCCATGAGCTGATTGCCGAAGAGACGGACTATCCCCTCCACGTGGGGATCACGGAGTCCGGCTCCGTGGTGACGGGGAGCATGAAGTCTGCCATCGGCTTGGGAAATATCCTTTATCAGGGAATCGGGGATACCATCCGGGTGTCCCTCACAGGAGCTCCGGCGGAGGAAGTCCGGGCGGCGAAACTGATCCTGAAAACCTTGGGATTGCGGAAGGGCGGCGTTACCGTGGTATCTTGCCCTACCTGTGGCCGCACCCAGATTGATTTGATTGGTCTGGCGGGACAGGTGGAAGAGATGGTACGAGATCTGGATCTGGACATTAAGGTGGCGGTGATGGGCTGCGTGGTCAATGGCCCGGGGGAGGCCAGGGAGGCTGATCTGGGCATTGCCGGGGGAAAGGGAGAGGGCCTGGTGATGAGAAAGGGCCAGGTGGTGAGAAAAGTGCCTGAGGCAGAACTCTTATGGGCATTGAAGGAAGAACTGGATCGCTTGGGAGCATAAAATTGATGCTGGGAGAGGAATTGACGCAATAAGTACGATGGAGTTATCATGGGCAGCGTGCGTGAATCGTCATGCTGTGCATGGTATCATGGGAATCAATGTTGCAAAGGTGTGTGCTAGGTGGAAAAATTATTATTGGAGACATTTGAAGGACTTTCTCTGACAGACCGTCAGAAGAAGGTCTTTTCCAAAGTATATGTAAACAGGGTAATCCTATCTAAACAGGCGGGGATTGTGACGGTCTATTTGGAGAGCGACCACATCATTCCCTTTCGGGAGATTGGCCTGCTGGAGTATGCCCTGAAGCAAGAATTTGCAAAGACGAAGTTTTCAGCGGCTGTGCGGGAGCATTTTACGCTGCCTGGCAGTTACACGCCGGAGGCTTTTTGGCGAGAATATTCGGAGAGCGTTTTGCTGCTGCTAAAGGAGAGGAATGTTCTCCTTTTTAATATGCTATACCGGGGGGAGGTATCCTTTGAGGGAAGCCTGATGCGCATCGCATGCGAGGATGAACTGCTGTTCCGAGCCAGGGAGCAGGAATTAAAGGAATACATACAGGAAATCTTTCTTGGGAAAGCCGGTCTTTCGATAGATATCCAGGTTTCCTTCTCCTTAGAGAGCCAGTCCAGGGAGCCAGAGGGATACGAGGTCTTTCGGAGGAATGAACAGGGGTATTATACCTGCAGCCGAGTGAAAGATTTCTATGAGAACGCGCCGCTGACCGCAGAGGAGTACGGGGCCATGCCGGGAGCAGAGGACTTGTCGCCGGTTTCTGCCAAAGGAAATCCCGGGTCCCATTTAAGTGGGGGAGGTCATCTCGACCAGGGCTCTCTGATGGCATCTTCCGCTGGAACATCCTCAGGCTTGCAGCAACCTGGCGGGGATGAGATGGGGGAAGGATATTTTGTGCCGGAAGGGGATGCTGCTATGACGGAGTTCCAGGTTCCGGCAGGAGTCAATGGGGCGATGATGGGCTTTGACCTGCCACCGGAAGGTGCAGAAGGGGCGATGACGGGCTTTGATGCGCCGCCAGAAGGGGCAAATGGAGCCATGATGGGCTTTGATGTGCCATCCGGGAGGAATGTCCCTGAGGGGAGGGCATCTGCCCCCAAGGCAGAAGCGTTTTCCCAGCCGGGACATGCTGCCGAAGGAAAAGGGAATTCATCAGGCAAGAAGGCGAAGGAGGCTTCTTCCGGGAGGAACTATGGGGATAAGGCCCAGAGCCAGGGGAAGAGGGGCTTTTACAAGAAGGGCGGTGCCAGATGGGGAAAAGGCCCGGTGGACCCGGACTGCTTCTATGGCAGGAACTGCGAGGGGGAGGTTATTAAGATTGCCGATATCCAGGGGGAAGTGCCGGAGGCTGTCATCGAGGGCATGGTGCTTTCCGTGGAGGAGCGGGAAATCAGAAATGAGAAGGTGATTTATATGTTCAACCTCTCAGATTTTACCGACTCCATTATGGCAAAGATCTTTCTTGAAAAGGAAGAACTGGAACTGATGCGGGAGAATGTGAAGAAGGGCGCATTTATCAAGATCAAGGGAAATCCCATGTACGATACCTACAGCCGGGAGATTACCATGGGCTCCATCAAGGGCATGAAGCCCGGGGTGGATACCCGGGTGAAGCGGATGGATGCCTATGAGGGCAGGAAGAGGGTGGAGCTCCACGCCCACACCCAGATGAGCGAGATGGATTCCGTGGTGCCGGTGCGGGACTTCGTGAAGACGGCGAAGAACTGGGGGCATCCCGCCCTAGCCATCACCGACCACGGCGTGGTCCAGGCATTCCCGGATGCGGACCACGAGGTAGACCCAGAGGGGGATTTTAAGATGCTCTACGGGGTGGAGGCCTATCTGGTGGATGATCTCATTGAGACGGTGAAAAATGGAAAGGGGCAGGACTTTCATGGCACCTTCGTGGTGTTCGACTTGGAGACGACCGGCATTGGTCCAAAGAGCAATGAAATCATCGAGATCGGGGCCGTCAAGGTGGTGGATGGAGCCGTGGGTGAGACCTTCAGCGAGTTTGTGAACCCGGAGCGGCCCATTCCCTACCATATCCAGGAACTGACGGGGATTGATGATTCCATGGTGGCTGGGGCGGAGACGATTGATGCCATCCTGCCCCGATTTCTGTCTTTCTGCCAGGGGGCCGTGATGGTGGCTCACAATGCCAGCTTTGATATGGGATTTATTGAGCAGAAGGCCGGGGATCGGGGAATCGAGACAGACTTTACCGTGATTGACACGGTGTCCGTGGCCAGGGCGCTGCTGCCTGACTTAAAAAGGTATAAGCTGGACACGGTGGCGAAAAAGTTGGGAGTATCCTTGGAGAACCATCACCGGGCGGTGGACGATGCCACAGCCACGGCGGAAATCTTCGTGAAGATGCTGGAACGTCTGGAGGAGCGGGAGATTGTGAATCTGGAACAGTTAAATGAATTTGGGAAGCCGAATGCAGAGGCTGTGAAGAAGATGCCCTCCTACCATGCGGTGATTCTGGCGAAAAATGAGACGGGGCGCATCAATCTATATCGGCTGGTGTCTGAGTCCCACCTGCATTATTTTTCCCGCAGGCCCAGGCTTCCCAAGAGCCTCTTTTTAAAGTGGCGGGAGGGGCTGATGATCGGCTCCGCCTGCGAGGCCGGGGAGCTTTATCGGGCAATCGTGGAGGAGCGGCCCGAGGAGGAGATTGACAGATTGGTGAATTTTTATGACTATCTGGAAATCCAGCCCCTGGGTAATAACCAATTCATGGTGCGGGATCAGAACCGCTACCCCCAGATTCAGGATGAGAATGACCTGATGGAGATCAATCGGAAGATCGTCAAGCTGGGGGAGGATTACGGCAAGCTGGTGGTTGCCACCTGCGACGTGCATTTCCTGGAGGCAGAGGACGAGGTGTACCGCCGGATTATCATGGCTGGAAAGGGCTTTGCCGATGCGGACGACCAGGCACCCCTGTATTTTCGCACCACGGAGGAGATGCTGGCGGAATTTCAGTATCTGGGGTCGAAGAAGGCGGAGGAGATTGTGATTACCAACACCAATCTCATTGCGGACATGGTGGACAAGATCACCCCCTGCAGTCCCAGGAAGTGTCCCCCCCAGATTGAAAATTCGGACCAGGACTTGCGGGATATCTGCTATAACAAGGCCCATGAAATCTATGGGCCGGATTTGCCCCCGGTGGTGACGGAGCGGTTGGAGAGGGAGTTAAATTCTATCATCAGCAACGGCTATGCGGTGATGTATATCATAGCGCAGAAACTGGTGTGGAAATCCAATGAGGACGGCTATCTTGTGGGTTCCCGCGGTTCCGTGGGGTCTTCTTTTGCGGCTACCATGGCGGGCATCACGGAGATTAATCCCCTGCAGGCCCACTATTACTGCAAGGAATGCCATTACTATGATTTTGACTCGCAGGAGCTGAAGGCTCATTCCGGCAATTCGGCCTGCGACCTGCCGGACAGGAAGTGTCCACGGTGCGGTGCGATGCTAGAGAAGGAGGGGCACGATATTCCCTTTGAGACGTTCCTAGGTTTTAAGGGAAATAAGGAGCCGGATATCGACCTGAACTTTTCCAGCGAGTACCAGAGCAATGCCCACGACTACACGGAGGTCATCTTTGGGGCGGGGCAGACCTTCCGTGCGGGGACGGTGGGCACTCTGGCGGAAAAGACCGCCTACGGCTATGTGAAGAAATACTGCGAGGAGCGGGAGATTCACAAGAGGAGTGCGGAGATCGAGCGGATTGCCCGCGGATGCGAGGGGGTTCGCCGCTCCACGGGGCAGCATCCCGGCGGCATCGTGGTGCTTCCCGTGGGGGAGGAAATCTATACCTTTACGCCGGTGCAGCACCCGGCCAATGATATGACCACCAAGATTGTCACCACCCATTTCGACTACCATAAGATTGACGCCAATCTTTTGAAACTGGATATCCTGGGGCATCAGGACCCCACTATGATTCGGATGCTGGAAGACTTGACCGATGTGGAGGCGGACAAGATTCCCATGGACGACCATGCGGTGCTGTCTCTTTTCGAGAGCACGGAGGCGCTGGGAGTCGCGCCGGAGGACATTGGCGGATGCACTTTGGGATGCCTGGGGCTGCCGGAGTTTGGCACGCCCTTCGTCATCGGGATGCTCTTAGATGCCAAGCCGAAGAACTTTTCCGATCTGGTGCGCATTTCCGGGCTGTCCCACGGGACGGACGTGTGGCTGAACAATGCCCAGTATTTTATCCAGAATGGGGACTGTACCCTGTCCACGGCCATCTGTACCAGGGATGATATTATGACCTACCTGATTCATATGGGGGTGGAGAATGAGCGGTCTTTCAAGATCATGGAGAGCGTGAGGAAGGGCAAGGGGCTGACCCCGGATATGGAGGAGGACATGCGGGCAGCGGGCGTGCCGGAGTGGTATCTGGAATCCTGCCGCAGGATCAAGTATATGTTTCCCAAGGCCCATGCGGCGGCTTACGTGATGATGGCCCTGCGGGTGGCCTATTTCAAGGTGCATTATCCCCTGGCCTACTATGCGGCATTTTTCAGCATCCGCGCCACCTCCTTTAACTATGAGCTGATGTGCATGGGGAAGGAGCGGCTGAATTATTATATGGAGGATTACAACCATCGGAAGAATGAACTGTCGGACAAGGAGAAGAGTACCCTGGAAGATATGAAGATCGTCCAGGAGATGTACGCCAGAGGATTTGATTTCGTGAAGATTGACATCTACCGCTCCAAGGCAAATCGCTTCCAGATCGTGGACGGGAAGCTGATGCCTTCCTTCGCCACCATCGACGGGCTGGGGGATAAGGCGGCGGAGTTGATCGAGGATGAGGCCAGCAAAGGCTCCTTTCTGTCCAGGGAGGATTTTAAGAACCGCTGCAAGGTGTCGACGGGAACGGTGGAGATGATGGGGAAATTGGGGCTGTTGGGTGATCTGCCCCACACGAACCAGATTTCCCTGATGGACTTTATGGAGATGTGACTAAAACAGCGAGCAGAGCCATAGCAAATATCATGCTTGCATAGATATTTGCTATGATTGTGCGAGCGTCCATCATGAGGAACGAAGCACTGCTATAAGCGGTGCGGGAGTTCCGAATGATGGAGAACTGGTAAAGCTGCGTAGCAGCGGCAGTTCGATGTTTTAGTTATTAACAGAATCTAAGGAGGAGAACATGCTTAGGGAAGAGGTGCAGGAGTGGCTAAAGCAGCAGGCGGAGGCGGATTACCAGTCTTTTAGCGCCGCCTTGATCCCGGGGGAGGAGCATCTCTTGGGAATCCGGCTGCCCATGCTTAGAAAGAAGGCGAAGGAGCTGGCAAAGGAGGACTGGAAAGCATATCTGGCATTTTCAGATATTGAGTTTTTTGAGGAGGCCATGCTACAGGGAATGATTTTAGGATATGCCAGAGCGCCCTTGGAGGAAATCCTTGGGGAAGCGGAAAAATTCATCCCCCGAATTAGGAATTGGTCGGTGAACGATTCCTTCTGCAATTCCTTTAAGGTTGCGAAAAAATATCCCGGGGAGGTGTGGGAGTTTCTGATGAAATATCGGCACAGCAGGGAGGAATACCAGGTGCGGGTGGTGGCGGTGATGCTGTTAAACCACTACCTGACGGAGGAGTATATTGATCGGGTGCTGGAGGTGCTGGGGGCATTGGATGTGGGAGAATACTATGCCAGCATGGCGGTGGCCTGGGCTTTTGCCTCTGCCTGGGGCAAATTTCCTGACAGAACCAGGGAATATCTGGCAGGACATGGCATTGACCCGGGGACGTACCGAAAAACCTTGCAGAAATGCCTGGAATCATACCGGGTTAGCCAGGAGGACAAGGCATGGGCGCGCCGGGAGAGGGAACGACTGAAAAAGACTAATATCGTTTTGCCTGGGGCGTTGTAGGATTTTAGGACATACTGTGAATAGGAACTTTTGTGAAAATTTAGTGCTTTTTTGGGAGAATGGCGTGGTTGTAGCTGGAAAGGAATAATGGTATAATTTAAAAGAATTAAGGATTAATTATAAAGGGATAAAGCGAGGGTGACGTTATGGAATGTAATGATATGTGCGCGGAGAATGAGCCTCTTAGATTTCTCTCACATATTTATTATAAAATCGTGAAGATTAATCTTGCCACGGAAGTTTTTGAGTATCTGAAAGGCGGCGATGACCAGGATGATGGACAGGGCGGCTGTGGCTGTCATATTTCCCAGTGGTTTAGGAACTTTGTGGAGACGGGTCAGATTTATTATGACGATGAGGAGAAATTTCTGTTGTTTGCAGATATCCAGCGTATGCGAGAGTCTTTTAGAGATGGGAGCAAGTATATCTGCTGTCATTGCCGCATTAAGATTGATGGGGAGTTTCGCTGGGTTTCTATGGAGCTTGCGCCCAGCCAGGAATATTCCCATGACAATGAAGTGGTGTACCTGTATGTCAAGAATATTCATGAGGAAATGAAAGTTGATTTCGAGGAGCGGGATTTTGTCACGGGCGGTCTGAACCGCCGGGGATTTCTGCGTCAGGGACGCAGGTATCTGGACGGGATGAATGCTTCGGGGGAATTGGCAGTGCTGGTGTTTAATATCAAAGGATTTAAGGCGATCAATGAACTCTTTGGCGTGGAGGGGGGAGATGAACTTCTAAGGCTTACATATGGCCAGCTGAAATCTTCTACTCTGCATCCAATTCTGATTGCCAGAATAGAGGGAGACCGGTTCGCATGCCTGGTGGAGCGGAAGAATTTGGATTATGGCATGCTGCCTGATATTTGCCGGAGAAATTTTGTCAGAGATGAAAAGAATATTAGCGTATATGTCAGGTGCGGAATCTATCCGGTGGAGGATAGGAGAATACCTGTGAACACTATGTGTGATTACGCAAAAATCGCCATTGGCTGCATTGTGGACGAATATTTGAAGCCCTATGCCATATTTGACCAGTCCATGCGGATAAATTACATCATTCGTTCGGAAGTGAGGGGGCGTATTGGCAGCGCGCTGGAGAGAAGGGAATTCCAAGTGTATTACCAGCCCGTTTTCCACGCCAGGACGGGGCGTCTGGTATCGGCAGAAGCTCTTGTGAGGTGGAACCATCCGAGACAGGGGCTGCTTTCTCCCGAGGCATTTATTCCTGCGCTAGAGGAGAGCGGCCACATTACCCGGCTGGATAGTTTTGTGCTGGAGGAGGTGAAGCGCTTCCAGCGGGAGAGGAAGATGCGGGGCTTGCACACGGTGCCGATCTCTGTCAATCTATCTTGGATGGACTTTTTTGACGAGGCGGTAGTCGGCTCTATCATGGAGGATTTAAAGGGGGGCGTTATGGAGAGGATCCCGGTGAGGTTTGAAGTGACGGAGACTTGCTGCGCGGCCCTGATGGATAGGGGAGACCATGTGATTGCTGACTTGCGTGGGGCGGGGGCAAGCATTCTGCTGGATGATTTTGGCAGTGGCTCTACATCTTTTTCCGTGGTGAGCGATTGTGACTTTGACATGATCAAGCTGGATATGGGAATTGTGCAGAAGATTACTACGGGGGGGAAGATTAAGAGCATTATTCATTCCATGATTGACATGGTGCACCATTTGGGCGCAAAGGTGATTGCGGAGGGAGTGGAGACCCAGGAACAGCTGGACTTCCTCAATCGCCATGACTGCGACTATATCCAGGGGAATTATTTTTCTAAGCCCCTCCGGGAAGAACAGTTCTTGGAATTATTGGAGAATGGGCTGAAAAAGGAGATTCCGCTGCCTGTGGAGAAGCAGCTGGCCCTGACGGATCTCATCAGCGTGGAAACGTTGCAAAAAATCCAGGATGCTTTTTCTGACATGTCTGGCATGGCGGCGCTGACCACGGATCGAGATGGCGTTCCCGTGACCCAGGGTTCTAATTTTACAGAATTTTGCATGAAGCATACCAGAAATTCCGTGCTGGGAGCGAAACGATGCTCAGAGTGCGACCGCATTGGTGCGGAGGTGGCTCTGGATAAGGGCAACTCCTGTGCCTATGAGTGCCATGCGGGGCTTGTGGATTTTTCTGCGCCAATCATAGCGAATGGAGAGATGCTGGGATGCTTTATCGGCGGCCAGGTTCTGCCTGAGAGGCCAGACAGGGAGAAGGTGAGGCGGATTGCCCAGGAACTGGGAATTGATCCTCAGCAGTATGAAGAGGCGGCGTGCAAAGTGAATGTGGTGGACAAGGAGCGGATCGACAAGGCGGCAAGATCCCTCTATACCATAGCCAACGTGCTGTCAGACATGGCATATCATAAATATATGATGGATGTGGGAAATGACATGCTCCGGGAGAAGAATATGGAACTGGATTTTCTGGCAAACTATGATATGCTGACAAAGTTAAATAACAGGCATCACATGATGCATTTTTTCCGGCAGTTCGAGGGATCGGGTAAGCCTTTCTGCGTCATTATCGGGGACATAGATGATTTTAAGGTAATCAATGATACCTACGGCCATGATTGCGGAGACCTGGTACTTTATACGGTGGCAGACATTATCAAGAATACTTTGGGACAGCGAGGCGTTCCCTGCCGCTGGGGCGGGGAGGAGTTTTTGATGCTGGTATATGGGGAGCAGGAGACAGCAGGAGAGATTTTGGAGTTGGTGCGGCATAAGATCGAGCAGAATGTGGTGAATTACCATGGGCAGGATGTGCGGGTGACCATGACTTTTGGCATGGCATTTTACAAGGAGCGGGCCAATGTGGAAAAAATGATCTCCCTGGCGGACCAGAGGCTTTACTACGGAAAGAACCATGGAAAAAATAGAATTGTCATGGCATCTTGACAAAGTTTCTTCTGGATGGTAAGATTTTATCAAGTGCAGCCAATCTGGCTTGCACTTTGATTTTACGAAAGAGCTAGCACTCGATAAAGAGAAGTGCTAACAAAATATGGCACGCCGTGGAAGGCGTCGCTGCCATGTATGAATAGGAGGAGAACATGTTAGTTATACCAGTATATGATACATTGCTTCTACCTTTTGTAGAGATTCACGTGCAGGAAGACGTGTTTTCGGAGATAGAGCTGGAGAATATCCAGGAGGAAGAAGAGTTTCTCGTGGTACCCATCAAAAAACAGAAGGACAGGGATCAGCTGTGCCAGGATGATTTCTATTCCGTGGGAGTATTGGCCAGGAGGACAGCCAGTTTCAGCCAGGAGGAGCAGAGGCTGATGACGGTGGAGATAGGGGACCGGGTGCATCTGGGAGAGATGAGCATTGCCCCGGAGAGGGTGGAAGCTTCCTATGATGTGCTGCAGGATGTGCAGGATGTCTCTGAGAGGGATGAAAAGGCATTTCTCAGGGAATTTAAGGGCTATGCGAAAGATTTGGTGGAAAATCTCCCGGCAGGGGTGATGTATAAGGGAATCATCCGCCGATGGAAGACCATGCACGAGGCTGCCACCAATCTGGGTGCTTTTCTGGATTTGGATTCGGAGGAGCGCTATGCCATTCTGGCGGAGGATTCCAGAAATAGGAGATTTCAGCTGATTATGGAGGGCATCAAGCGTTTGGTGGGCGCCAAGTCCTGGAATGAGGAACTCCATCGGAAGATGTCGGAAAAAGAGGAAAAAGCCTATAAGATGATGGCGATTAAAAAGCAGATGCGGGTGCTGGAGCAGGAATTGGACCATATGGAGGAGGGAAATGCCTCCGAGCAGGAAATGTTTGCAGAGCGCATCGCCCAGGCTGGCATGCCGGAGGAAGTGGAGAAGGAGGCTAAGCGGGTGCTGAAGCGCTTTGCCATGGAGGATGGCCACGGCAGCGAGTATGGCACGCTCTATGAATATCTTGACTTTATCACCAGCCTTTCCTGGAAAGAGGAAGAGGGGCAGGAAATTGATCTGGCAGAGGCCAGAAAGGTGCTGGAAAAAGATCATTTTGGGCTGGATAAGGTGAAGAAGCGGGTGCTGGAGCAGTTGGCAGTGATGCGGCTGAGAGGGAAGCAGACGGGTTCTATTCTTTTATTTGCGGGGGCTCCCGGCACGGGCAAGACCAGCATGGGCCAGAGCATTGCCAGGGCGTTAAATCGGAAGTTCGTGCGCATCAGTTTGGGAGGCGTCCGGGACGAGGCCGAGATCCGGGGGCACAGAAGAACTTATGTGGGCGCCATGCCTGGAAGGATTATGGAGGGCATCAAGCGCAGCGGGGTGAAGAATCCAGTGGTGGTGCTGGATGAGATTGATAAGTTGGGCCAGGACTACAAGGGAGATCCGGCCAATGCCCTGCTGGAAGTGCTGGACCCGGAGCAAAACCATTCCTATGTGGATCATTTTATGAATGTGCCCTATGATTTGTCCAATGTATTTTTCCTTTGTACTGCCAATACATTGGATGGGATTCCCGCCCCCCTTCTTGACCGCATGGAGGTGATTTCCCTGGAGGGATATACGCCCACGGAGAAATACCAGATCGGTCGGAAGTATTTGCTTCCAAAGTCCTTGGAGCAGGTGGGGTTGAAGAAGAGTCAGGTGTCCGTCACCCAGGGTGCAATGAAAAAGATTATCTCGGATTACACCAGGGAGGCCGGGGTGCGGGGACTGAAGAAGCAGTTGGATAAGATTTGCCGATTTGCCGCAGTGGAAGTGGTGGAGAAGGAGGCGGATAAGATTTCCATCAAGGAGAGGGATCTCAGGGAGATTCTTGGAAAAAAGGTTGCCAGCCATGACAAGGCTGGGAAGAAGAACCCGCCGGGAGTGGCCACAGGCCTAGCCTGGACCCAGGCGGGGGGCGAGATGCTCTTTGTGGAGACAGTGAAGACGAAGGGGTCTGGAAAGGTTCACCTCACGGGAAAGCTGGGAGATGTGATGAAGGAGTCGGCAGAGTTGGCATATACCCTGGTGAAGTCTGATTTCTGGGACAGCGCGGTAGACTTTGAGAAGACTGATGTACACATCCATGTGCCAGAGGGCGCAGTGCCGAAGGATGGGCCTTCTGCGGGAATCACCCTCTATACGGCTCTCTCCTCTCTGATGCTAGATAAGCCGGTGAAGCCTGATCTTGCCATGACCGGGGAGGTGTCCCTCCAGGGCAAGGTGCTGCCTATCGGCGGGCTTCCGGAAAAATTGATGGCCGCCCAGCGGGCCGGCATCAAGAAGGTATTAATCCCCAAGGAAAACGAGGAGGACTTGCGGGATGTGGCGGAGGAGATCAAGGAGAAGCTGGAGATTCTACCGGTAGAAAATATTACCCAGGTGGCCAGAGAGGCCATGGGGATTGAGAGGCAGCGACGATAGATTAAAAAATATTCCCCCCATGGCTGGTTGCATCAGCCAAGGGGGGAATATTCATTTGCTTTATTTCTTCGAGAAAAATGAATCGATATTGCTTTTGATTCTCTCATCTGGCAAGGTTTTTAACAGGTATCTTTCCGGTTTTAATTCCATGACCTTCTGGACGGTTTCCCTGTCGCCCCTTCCGGTGAGAAAGATTACCGGGATGTCTGCGATATCCTTATCGGAGCGAATCATTTCCAGTGTCTGCCTTCCATCGCAGACTGGCATCTCATAATCCAGAAGAATAAGGTCAGGTCTGTCCATTGTCAGGTTTTTGATTGCCGATACGCTGGAGTCTGCCTCTGCCATCTCATAACTTCCAGCCAGCAGCCCGATAATCCTGCTGCGCATGAAGTCTGAATCGTCCACCACCATGATTTTCTTTTTCCTCTCTACATCTTGGGTGATTTCTCCATCATCTCCGTCCCCATCGGTCTCTGCCTCTGCTTCCGATGTCTTGTCTGCAGTAATATACTCATGGACTGCGTGGAGCGCTCCCTTGTGGTCAAATGACGATGTGAGTTTGCCCCGGATGGAATCGGAGGTTGCCATGCAGAATGCAAAATATCCCTCTCCCGTGTCAAAGAGGAGGCTGCAGGGCGGATGGGACCGGTCAAAGGATTTCTTCAGCTGTTCATGGGTGAGCAGGCCCTCCTTCTCTATCTTGTATAAATCCAAAGATGGAATGTGTTCCCTCAGCTTTTCTAACAGCTGCCGAGTAATGTATCTGGTGACATTGATAATCATATCATCAATTTTCTGGTAATCGGTATTCAATATCCGGCCAATCATCTTAAGAAGCAGCGACTCCTCGAAAACCAGCGTGATTTCCCATTTTTCATTCTGCTGGCCGCGATATATCAGTCGGTTGCAGATGATTTTTCCAAAATCTTCCCCGGCGTATTGCTCGCTAATGATTTTGGCCTTCATCTGAAACATGTCTGAGGTAAGCTGAACGATGGCCTGTTCCAAGGAGTCAATCTCTTCTTCGTGTGGAATATCGGCCCATTTGCTAGCCATTTTTCCCACGATGGCCATATCTTCCGTCTGGGTATGTGCCACGACCCAGCCAATGCACACTCCCAGGAAATGCCGGATGGCTTCTATAGAGTAGTTGGTCTCTACCATCTCTTCTTCCAACGCCGGGAGCGTGTCAAAACGAAAATTGTCATGCAGGCGCTTATGTATGTCATACTGCTCGTAATTGTTGGAGCGCATATATGCTTCCTCATGCTCGAAATGCTCGATTGTATGGTTTTTCAGGTATTTTATGCCCTCTCGACATGCCCATTCGCTTTTGTCCTCATCTTCGCTGATTCTGAGAAGCTTATTCATGGTTGAAAAAAGCTGCTTGTGCTCCTTGTCAATAAAGTCCACGCCCAGTGCGTAATTATCATGCCATTTTATTTCTTCCACTTTAACCCTCCTTGCTTTGTAGCAGCGCATATTATATGGATGCAAGGCTTTGGCAAACTTTGGCCCCTGCATTCCTGACCCAATATGACGCTTTATCATTAATCATGAAAATAACACATCAAAGTATATTATACCATTTTTTTGCAATTTTGGCTATCACAACTTACATAAAAATGAAATATACAGTTGTTGGGCAAGTGGTTCCGTGGTAAAATAATAGCAGAAGACTTGTAACTTGGACTGGCGATGCTGCCAGTGCATTGGCGCAATAATACAATGGCATATTTGAAAATGAGATTTATGAAAGGGAGGACAGGCTGATGAAATGTAGAAGGGTGAATATGGAAGCTGACGTATTGAAGTATGAATTGGGCAAGGGGCTGGAAGATGGTTTTGAACTGTGGACGGACGTGGTCACCAAGGGATGGATTGTGACGGATTCCCTGGTGAAGATGGCGAGGGAGAATGGGCAGTACGTGTGTCCCTATATTCTTCATCGAAGGGGCCGGACCTTCATCAATGAGGGGGATTATATCATTACGGATGCGGATGGGACGAAGCATGTGTGTGGGGAGGATAAGATTTTTACCAGATATGAGAAGATGGAATCCTAACGGGTCGCATTAAAAGATTTGGCTTTTGCAGACGGAAGGTGAAGAAACCCTTGAAAAAAGGGAAAATATGTGATATCATAATATGCGTTAAATCTTCGGGGCGGGGTGAGATTCCCCACCGGCGGTGTTCTGCTCTGATGAGGAGCGGTCAGCCCGCGAGCGTGGCACTTTGGTGCATCGCATGATTTGGTGAGATTCCAAGGCCGACAGTATAGTCTGGATGTGAGAAGAAAAGGATATGTTATTGCGTGAGAGTACGGATTTCTGCCAGAAGATTAGTGCGGAAATCCTTCTTTTATTCTGGGAGGTATTGGGTCCAGTTTTTTCCATGCGATGATAAATGAATTTCATGTCCCGGAGATTTCCGGGATTTTTTGCGCTTTACAGGAAATCAAATTCTGAAAAAAGGCGAGGTGACGGTATTTGGAAGAAAAATTTATGCTCCGGGCGATTGAGCTGGCTAAGGAGGGGGTGGGCAAGGTCAATCCCAATCCCCTGGTGGGGGCGGTGATTGTGAGAGATGGGGAAATCCTCAGCGAGGGATACCATGCCCGATATGGAGAACTTCATGCGGAGCGCCATGCGTTCAGCAGATTGGAGAATCCGGAGGCAGCCAGGGGAGCTCAGATGTATGTGACGCTAGAGCCATGCTGCCATCAGGGAAAGCAGCCCCCCTGCACCCAGGCCATTATTGACCATGGGATCCGGAAAGTGTATGTGGGTTCTGACGATCCCAATGTACTGGTGGCGGGAAAGGGAATTGCCCTTTTGCGGCAGGCGGGAGTCGAGGTGGAAACCCAGGTGATGAAAGAGGCTTGCGATGCGCTGAATCCGGTTTTTTTCCATTATATTACAGAAAAGACGCCCTATGTGGTGATGAAGTATGCCATGACTCTGGATGGGAAGATTGCCTGTGACAGCGGAAAGAGCCAGTGGGTGACGGGAGAGCGGGCCAGAAACCACGTGCAGGAGACTAGGAATGCTCTGGCAGGGATTATGGTGGGGATTGGCACGGTGCTTGCCGATGATCCCAGCCTGACCTGCCGGATGCCAGGAGGAAGGAATCCGATTCGCATCATTGCTGACAGCCATCTCCGCATTCCCTTGGAATCAAAGATTGTGCAGACGGCAGGGGAGGTTGCTACCATCGTGGCGGCCACGGAAGAGGGATGTTCCAAATATGAAGAAAAACGCTATGATTTGGAAAAACTAGGCGTGAGAGTTCTGGCCGTGCCTGGGGGAACTTGCCCGGAGGGGGATGGTCATGTGCCTTCGGCGCAGAATCGGGTGGATTTGAATGCATTGATGAAAATCCTTGGAAGCCAGGGGATTGACGGCATTCTCCTAGAGGGAGGCGCTGCATTGAACCAGAGCGCCCTGTGGGCGGGAATCGTCCAGAAGATTCAAGTATATGTTGCCCCAAAGATTTTTGGGGGAGGAGGCGCCTTTACCCCGGTGCGGGGGCTGGGGGTGGAAGAGCCATCGCAGGCGTTCTTATTCAGAAATCGCAGGATTACAGATTTTGGGGAGGATATCCTGCTGGAGTATGAAATGTGTAAGAAGTGAAGATTTCCTAAGGCAATGCGAATGTATGATTTGCACGAAAAAACCATGCCTAAGAAAATCTAAGTCATTTTTAAGTAGAACGCAAAGGCGGCGTTCTTCCGTTTTCATGTAGATGTTTGTGCCAGCATGGCTGGCATGATTGATAGAATAGGAAATGTGCGGGAGGAGATGATAGCGATGTTTACGGGGATTGTGGAGGAGATGGGCAGGTTAAAATCCATTGTCCAGGGGAATCACTCGGCGGTGCTTGCCATAGAGGCCTCCAAGGTGCTGGAGGGGAGTCAGGTTGGCGATAGCATTGCGGTGAATGGCGTATGCCTCACGGTGATCTCCATAGGTTCTGGGGAATTTAAGGCGGATGTGATGGCGGAGACGCTGAGGCGGAGTTCCCTGGGGGGGCTTGGCCGGGGCAGCCGGGTGAATCTGGAGCGGGCCATGGCGGCGGACGGAAGGTTTGGGGGACATATCGTGTCCGGCCACATTGATGGTACCGGCACCATTGCCTCCATGAAAAAAGAGGGCAATGCGGTGTGGGTTACGGTTGACGCCGAAGAGCAACTGCTAAAGTACATCGTGGAAAAGGGGTCCATTGCCATCGACGGCATCAGCCTGACGGTGGCGGCGGTGACGGAGAGTAGTTTTTCCGTGTCGCTGATTCCCCACACGGGGTCGGAGACTACATTGCTTCAGAGAAAGCCCGGGGATCGAGTGAATTTGGAAAATGATATCATTGGAAAATACGTGGAGCGTCTGCTGGGCTTTGGTGGGAAGGAGCAGGATAGGGGGGAGAGTCAGAGCGATATTACCATGGATTTTCTTGCAAAACATGGATTTTAGATTATTTGGGCGATATTTGCATGTGCATTTCATTTGTGAAAGCGTTATTGCATTGTAAATAAGTTTTGATAGTTGTGAATCACAGAGCGTCAAATAGTAACAACCGACAATGGAGAATCGTTAGAAGGAGGTCAAATAGATGGAAACTGCGTTTAACACCATTGATGAATTGCTGGAGGAGATCAGGAATGGAAAGATTGTGGTGGTCATTGACGATGAGGACAGGGAAAACGAGGGGGACGTGATTTGCGCCGCCCAGTTTGCCACCACGGAGAATGTGAATTTTATGGCATCCTATGCCAAGGGACTGATCTGCATGCCTATGGATGAGGAATATACGGACAAATTAGGGCTGCATCAGATGTGCGAGGTGAACACGGATAATCACTGCACGGCCTTTACCGTGTCCATTGACTATAAGGACACGGAAACGGGGATTTCTGCCTATGAGCGATCCATCACTGCCATGAAGACGGTGGCGTCGGGGGTGAAGCCGGAGGATTTTCGCACGCCGGGGCATATGTTTCCACTCCAGGCAAAAAAGGGAGGGGTGCTGGAGCGCAATGGCCACACGGAGGCCACGGTGGACTTGGTGAGATTGGCGGGGCTGGCTCCCGTGGGGCTTTGCTGTGAGATTATGCGGGATGATGGGTATATGGCGAGAACCCCCGAACTTCTGGAGTTTGCCAAAAAGCACCAGTTGAAGGTCGGGCGCATTGCGGACCTAGTGCAGTACCGCAAGGAGCATGAAATCTTGGTGGAGTGCGTGGCTAAGGCGAAGATGCCTACCCGCTACGGGGAGTTTACCATCCATGGCTATGTGAATAAGATGAATGGGGAACACCATGTGGCACTGGTGAAGGGAGATATCACGGATGGTGCGCCGGTGCTGTGCCGAGTGCATTCGGAATGCCTGACGGGGGATGCCCTGGGCTCTGCCAGGTGCGATTGCGGGCAGCAGTATGATGCCGCCATGAAGATGATTGCCAAGGAGGGCAGGGGGGTTTTGCTGTATATGCGCCAGGAGGGCAGGGGAATTGGCCTGATTAATAAGATTCGTGCCTATGAGCTGCAGGATCGGGGCAGGGATACGGTGGATGCCAATTTGGAACTGGGATTTCCCGAGGATGCCAGGGATTACACTATAGGAACTCAGATATTGGTGGATTTGGGAATTCGGGAACTGCGGCTGATGACAAACAATCCCTTGAAGGTATATGGGCTGTCGGGCTATCATCTGGAGATTGTGGAGAGGGTTCCTATTGAGATGGAGCCCGGGAAATTTGACTCCTTCTATCTGAAGACGAAGAAGGAGCGGATGGGGCATCTTTTGAACAATGTAGATTAGGGCTGCTGTCTTGATGGCAGAGGCTTGACGTATTGTATCGCTGATACCGTACGCTGGCAATATCGTGGGTATGCGCCGCATGGCACGGATTGCTGTTGATGAATATGCGGCGCAGAAAAGAGGATGATTATGAGAGTGTTAGAAGGAAACGTTGTGGCAGATGGAGTGAAGATTGGCATTGTGGGGGCGAGGTTTAATGAATTTATTGTATCCAAACTGATTAGCGGCGCCCAGGATGGTCTGGTGCGCCATGGGGTTAGGGATGAGGATATCACGCTGGCCTGGGTTCCCGGGGCTTTTGAGATTCCGATGGTGGCAAAGAAGATGGCTCTGTCGGGGGACTATGATGCGGTCATCTGCCTGGGCGCGGTAATCCGTGGAGCCACCAGCCACTATGACTATGTGTGCGCAGAGGTTTCCAAGGGTATCGCGGCAGTGGGATTGGAGGCAGGGATTCCCGTGATGTTTGGCGTGGTGACCACGGACAATATCGAGCAGGCTATTGAGAGAGCGGGTACCAAGGCGGGCAATAAGGGTTATGACTGCGCGCTGGGAGCCATCGAGATGATCAATCTGGCAAAGCAGCTGGGTTAAGTGGCTTTTGCTATTCACGGTTGCTGCGAATTGCAATGATGGTCCGGATGGCAACATTTTCTAGGGGCAATATTTTCTGATTAAATCGCCAGTTGCAAAGGAACTGGCGATTTGCTATACTGTATAGTTAGAGATGTTGCTCTTTTCCATGAGTGGCTGTGCATGGCAATAGAGAGAATACTTTACAGAGAGATGGGGGATTATGATGTCAGAAAAGGACAGAGTTGCTACAGTGATCCGGGAGACGGGGGAGACTAGGATTCAGATTACCCTGAACCTGGATGGCACGGGACAGGCAGACATTCACACGGGCATTGGCTTTTTCGACCACATGCTGAACAGTTTTTCCAGGCACGGGCTTTTTGATCTGGAAGTGACGGTGGAGGGAGATTTGGAAGTGGATTCCCACCACACCATTGAGGATACGGGGATCGTGCTGGGACAGGTGATTTCCGAGGCACTGGGGGATAAGAAGGGAATCCGGCGCTTTGGCAATTTCGTGCTGCCCATGGACGAGGCATTGATTCTGTGCGCCCTGGATTTATCTGGCAGGCCATATCTGAAAGAGAATATGAAGTTTTCCGTGCCTAAACTGGGAGAGTTTGACACGGAGATGGTGCATGAGTTCTTTTATGCCATCAGCTATAGCGCTGGCATGAACCTTCATCTGAAAATGCTGGAGGGGGAGAATACCCATCATATCATCGAGGCGGCATTCAAGGCATTTGCCAAGGCTCTGGACCAGGCGGTCTCCTATGATGAGAGGATTGGGGACGTGCTGTCTACGAAGGGAAAGCTTTAAGGGCAATTCATTATACGGAGGCAGATGAATTTTGCAGAGGCAGTTGGCAGCGGCCAGTGCGGATTTCTTTTGCAGAAGCGAGGTAGAGGATGAAAAGAAAGAAACTGATTCCGTTTATCAATGCGGAGAACGAGATGGCAAATAGCGTGATTCATCTGGCAGACCGCTATTCCTGCCAGGGTGCGGATGGGCTGTACTTATATAATTTTACCGGTGATGAGAAGTCCAGGGAAGAGTTTCTCTCCACTGTGCGGGAAGCGGAAAAGCAGATTGACATTCCCTTTTTAGCGGGCGTCTATGTCAACCGTTTCGAGGATGCGAAGAAGGCTTTGTATACTGGGGCTTCTCAGTTGGTGATTCGGAAGGCGCTCATGCCAGAGGAGGAGGTGCTTCAGGAGATTTTTGCCCGCTTTGGGAAGGAAAAGCTGGCGGTGGAGATTGACATGAAGGCTGATTTCCACACGGCGCAGCAGTTGGACTCCCTGTATGAACTGGGATTTGGCACTGCCATCCTAAAGCATATAGATACTACGAAGAGTTTCAAGGAGGCTATCAGTGGCACCAAAATGAAGGTGCTGATTCGGGATGGCTTGGTGAGAAATGATCTGGCAGAACTCCTGTCCCATGATACGGTGGAGGCGGTGCTCACCAATTATTTTGAGGAGAAGGATATCTACAAGGCAAAGCGGGCCTTGAAAAAGCAGGGTCTGGATGTAGAGGTCTTTGAGAGCGTGATAGATTTTTCGGATTTTAAGCTGAATGACCAGGGGCTGATTCCGGCGGTGGTGCAGGATTACCGCACGGGGGAGGTTTTGATGCTAGGCTATATGAATAAGGAATCCTATGGCAGGACGATTAAGACGGGAAGGATGACTTATTATAGCCGGAGCAGACAGGAACTCTGGCTTAAGGGGGAGACTTCCGGGCATTTCCAGTATGTGAAAAGTTTGATGCTGGACTGCGACAATGATACGATTCTTGCCAAGGTTCGCCAGGTGGGTGCGGCGTGCCATACGGGAAGCCGGAGCTGCTTCTTTCAGGAACTGGCGAGGAAGGAGTATGTCTCCACGAATCCTCTGCAAGTGCTGATGGAAGATTTTCAGATTATCTTGGATCGAAAAGAGAATCCCAAAGAGGGTTCCTATACCAATTACCTCTTCGATCATGGGATTGACAAGATTTTGAAAAAATGCGGGGAGGAGGCTGCGGAGATTATCATTGCGGCAAAAAATCCCGACGCAGAGGAATTGAAATACGAGATTGCCGATTTCCTCTATCATATGATGGTATTGATGGCGGAATGCGGCTTGGACTGGAGCGATATCACCAAGGAATTGGCGAACCGCAGATAGGAAGTGTGAAGTATGATTGCCTTGCCGTTGGATGCGGTAGGCTGGAATGGAAAGGAAGGGTGCGATTATGATGACATTATTGGCAAAGTCAGTGGCAGATTTGAGTTTTGGAGGCGCTTTTGCGTGGTATGCGGCTAAATACCTGATTTCCGGGGCATTGGCGCTGGGGGCGATCATGCTGGGAATTAAGCTTCGCAAGAACAAGAATGCGAAGATGGAGGGGCAGAAGGCTACAGAGACAGAGTAGAAGGTGTAAATGTTTGTGTCGGCATGACTGGAAATGGGGAAACTGCGCTAGGATGGAGAATGATATGGAGATTGAGAAGAAATTTCTGCTGAGGGAGATGCCAGAATATCTGGAAAGCCGGGAGAAGAGAGAATTGGAGCAGGGATATCTCTGCGTTCGTCCCACCGTGCGAATCAGAAAGAGCGACGAGGCATATATTCTTACCTACAAGGGGAAACAGGGAACAGAGGATATTGCGCTGGATGCCCAGGTCAGCCAGGAGCTGGAGATGCCTTTGACGGAGGAGGCATATCTGCATATGAGGAAGAAAGTGGATGGATATTTGATTGCAAAAACCAGATATCTCATTCCCCTGCCTGATGGGCATATAGGGGAGCTGGACGTATTCCATGGCAGATTGGAGGGACTTCGCTTGATTGAGGTGGAGTTCGGGAGTCCGGAAGATGCCCGGAATTTTCAGCCACCGTCATGGTTTGGGGAGAATGTCAGTAAGGATGAAAGATATACAAATAGTCATCTTGCTTTCTGCGAAGACTTGTCAGTTTTCGGAGCAAGCGGTAACGATTGTATTTCAATATAGGAAAGAAAAATGCAGGCTGAGGTGAAAAATTTTCACGCGCATGGTTTGTGCTTACGCACAGCGGACTTCGTTCGCTTTGGACTTGCGGGCCGAGCGAGAATGGGGGACTTTTATGTATAAGATTGTGAAGAAAGAATATCTTGCCAACAATATCTGGCTGATGGATGTGGAGGCGCCCAGGGTGGCGAAATCCTGTCAGCCAGGACAGTTTGTCATCGTGAAGACAGATGAAAAGGGGGAGCGCATTCCTCTCACCGTGTGTGATTATGACAGGGAAAAGGGAACGGTCACCATTGTATTTCAGACGGTGGGCGCTTCCACGGAACTGATGAAGGATTTGGGGGTGGGAGACAGTTTCCAGGATTTCGTGGGTCCGCTGGGATGCGCCTCGGAACTGATTGAGATGCCGGAGGAGGAACTGAAAAAAGAGCGGATTCTCTTCGTGTGCGGCGGCGTGGGAACGGCTCCGGTCTATCCCCAGGTGAAATGGATGCACGAGCACGGCGTTGACGTGGATGTGATTATCGGTGCCAGGACGAAGGATCTGATGATTTTGGAGAATGAGATGAGGGCGGTTGCCGGGAATCTTTACGTGGCCACGGACGATGGCTCTTATGGCTTCAAGGGAAATGGATGCGACCAGATTAACGATTTGGTGAACAATCAGGGGAAGACATATACCAGGGTGGTTGCCATCGGGCCTATGATTATGATGAAGTTTGTGGCGCAGCTTACCAAGGAGTTACATATACCTACGATTGTCAGCATGAACCCTATCATGGTGGATGGCACGGGAATGTGCGGTGCCTGTCGCCTACAGGTGGGGGATGAGATTAAATTTGCCTGCGTGGATGGGCCTGAGTTTGACGGGCACCTGGTAGACTTTGACCAGGCAATGCTTCGCCAGAGGATGTACAAGACGGAGGAGGGCAGGGCGATGCTCCGTCTGCAGGAGGGAGATACCCATCACGGCGGCTGCGGGAATTGCGAAGGGTGATATGCCTTTGCCAGATTCTTACATAACTGTTTGGCCAGTGAGGCTGGTAGACGCCAGTAAATTGATGTTGCGGAAAGGAAAAGTGAAATGGAAGTAGATGTAATGAAGAGAATACCGGTGCGGGAGCAGGACCCCAAGGTGCGTGCTGCCAATTTCGAGGAAGTTTGCCTGGGATATGATAAAGAGGAAGCCATGGCGGAGGCCACCAGATGCCTCCAGTGCAAGAATCCCCAGTGCGTGAAGGGGTGTCCTGTAAATATTGACATTCCGGGATTTATTAAAGAAGTGGCAGAGGGCAATGTGGAGGGAGCCTACCATGTGATTGGCGAGTATTCTGCGCTGCCCGCCGTGTGCGGCCGGGTATGCCCCCAGGAGAGCCAGTGCGAAGTGAAGTGCATCCGGGGAATCAAGGGGGATGCGGTTTCCATCGGAAAGTTGGAGCGCTTTGTAGCGGATGCGGCGAGGGAGCAGGGCGTGAAGCCTGTGAAGGCAGAGTCATTGAATGGAAAGAAAGTTGCAGTGATCGGTTCCGGTCCGGCTGGCCTTACCTGTGCCGGGGATTTGGCAAAACTGGGGTATGACGTGACAATCTTCGAGGCGTTGCATAAAGCGGGGGGCGTGCTGTCCTACGGCATTCCGGAATTCCGTCTGCCGAAGACCAAGGTAGTGGATGCGGAAGTGGAAAATGTGAAATCCCTGGGTGTCAAGATTGAGACGAACGTGGTGATTGGCAAGGCGATTACCATTGACGAGCTTTTGAATGAAGAGGGATTCGATGCGGTCTTTATCGGTTCTGGCGCAGGGCTTCCCAAGTTTATGGGGATTCCCGGGGAGAATGCCAACGGCGTGTTCTCTGCCAATGAATACCTGACCAGAAGCAATCTGATGCAAGCTTTCGATGATGATTACGCAACGCCTATTGTGGCGGGCAAGAAAGTGGCCGTGGTGGGCGGCGGAAATGTTGCCATGGATGCGGCGAGGACGGCGCTGCGTCTGGGTGCGGAGGTACATATCGTATACCGCCGCAGCGAGGAGGAGCTTCCCGCCAGGGTGGAGGAAGTGCATCATGCCAAGGAGGAGGGGATTATCTTTGACCTTCTCACCAATCCTACCCAGATCTTTACTGATGATGAGGGAAATGTGAAGGGGATGGAGTGCATCCGCATGGAATTGGGCGAGCCGGATGAATCCGGGCGGAGAAGGCCCGTGGAGAAGCCTGGCTCTGAGTTTACCTTGGATGTGGATACGGTCATCATGTCTCTGGGAACCAGCCCCAATCCCTTGATTTCATCTACCACGGAGGGATTGGATATCAACAAATGGAAATGCATCGTGGCGGAGGAGAGCAATGGGCAGACTTCCAAAGCCAAGGTTTATGCCGGTGGCGATGCGGTGACGGGAGCCGCCACGGTTATTCTGGCCATGGGTGCCGGAAAGGCCGCCGCCAAGGGGATTCATGAATTTTTGAGCAAGAAATAGAATATGCCGGATTATTGGGTGCGACTGTAAATTTGCTGTGTGAGGCACTGGCAAATCTGCAGTCGCACTTTTTCCTTTATTGGATTAGATAGATATTCTCACCGCATTAATCCTAGTAATTAACTGGGATTAAGAGAACCCTAGGAGAAATAAGGGGCGGCCTTCATTTGCGTGTATTTATGCTTGTCAGTTTTGCATAAATATAATATATGCATTTTGGTCAGAATGCACAGGAAGATTTGGGGGAATACTGTCGAACCATTGTGTAAAAGAGAAAAAATTGCACTGATTTTCCATGGATTCTGCCCATTGTTTTCTCTATGGTATTTTGTTAGTCTTTATTCAGAGGATTTCAGAAGGTGCTTGAGTGAAAATAGTATAAAAATCATAATTTATTGTCCTTCTATGTCGGCTTATTTATTCTGTTGGTCTATTTTCAATATGGTACGTGATTTGTTGCCTATCTAAGAAAACTCTCCCTAGCAACAAAGAGAACCTGTCACTTTCTGCTTCTGTCAAATCAAAAATAAGGCAAAGTTTATAGGAAAATGTTATTGGAATTTGATAAGAAAATTCTCTGGCAAATCCAGGCTTCCGAAGGCTCATTCCCAGTGTATGATTCCTGAGGGGCCTGGAATACAAATTATCAGAAAGGATAGAATTCATGGGATTGAAAAAGGAATATGAACATTTCTGCGAACAAATCAAAGAGGAAATCATCGGCCTGTTTCCAGAGGATATAGTGGAAATTCGCGATGTGGTGAAAAATAATGGGAAACATGTGGAAACGCTTATGATACGGCGGGAGGACCAGAATGTCTCCCCTAATTTTTATCTGGATGAAATTTACGAAAGATATATGCGAGGAATGAGCGTGAGAGAAATTGCAGAGCAGATTGCCAGTGGATATGAGCGGTCTATCCGAGATAGTGAGAAATTGCAAGTTGATTTTGACTTTGTAAATTGCAGGGAAAAGATTGTGCTTCGTCTGATATCCGGTGAGAGGAATAGGGAAATTTTGGATGAGGTTCCCCATATACCTTTTCTGGATTTGGCCATTGTCTTCTATGTGGTGGTTCGTCAGGAGAAGGATGAAATTGGCTCTATCCGAGTGACCAATTTCTTGCAGGAACAGTGGGATATCAGTACCCAGGCAATGTTTGTGCTGGCGATGGAAAACACCCAGCGGATGTTTCCTGCCAGGGAAGCCATGATGCTGAATATGATGGAAGAGCAGATGCTGGAGGTGATGGAGCAGAATGAAGAGATTAGGGAGTATTTCGAGAGGCAGAATGATGAGCGGGACGAATTGGATATCCCCTATGTTATTACGAATACCTGTGGGATTAACGGGGCAACGGTAATTCTGTATCCTGACATCTTGGAGCGGCTGGGGGAGAAGTTTGGCGCAAATTATTTTTTGCTCCCAAGCAGCATTCATGAATTTATCGCCCTTTCGTCCGAGACCAGCATCATGGCTGACCGTTTGAGGTTTGTGGTGGGGAAGGTTAATAGCCTGTGCGTGTCCCATGAGGAACAGCTTTCGGAAAACGTATATTACTATAATATTGGAACGGGAAAGATTTCTATTTGGGATAATGGGAGGAGCAGAATCTAGAGAGCGATGGAATTGCTATGAATCGTAATTTGGATTATGCTCCGCATTCTTCCACGTTGCTGAATGACCAGGCATGGATGTTGATTTCGATGATGGGCGTATCGCAGTATTTACATACTTTGGCACCTAGGGAGGAGAGGGGAGCGCCGCAGTTGGGGCAGTTTACTCCCAGGGCATCATCCAGCGCGTTCTCTACCAGATCCCTATCCTGGATGTAAATCAAGTCTGTGTTGTACTTGGTCTGATATTTCATATCTTTTGAGCCTGATGTCATTTGCCCGGAAAGGTTCGTGGTGTAGTGGTAGCACTCCAGAGAGGTCTGGAATGTGATAATGCATCTGCCCGCTGTCTTGCGGTACTGGCTGATTTCTGTCCTATGTATGCGAATTTGGCCGAAATGCTCCCATGCATCTTTGGCGGAGAGCATTTGGATGTGGTTTTCTAACTGCTGTCGCAGTTCTTCGTTTCCATCTTTCAGCAGTTGCAGGTTTCTCCCCGTGACCGCCCGCAGATATCCAGTGAGTACATTGTTGGCCCGCTCCTTCATCTCGTCATACTGGAAATCAGGAAAATCGGCGGTGATTTTGGGCAGCAGAAGGCTGGTCATGGCAGAAACGGATTTGGGGGTGGAGGCGTATTCCACCCTCATTTGTCTGGCCGCATCTGCGATATCCGGGGTTCCGAATAATTCCGTGGAGAACTTTCGGGCCTTTCGTCGCAGATACCATGCGCCGAAGACTGCCAGCGCGATTACGGCTAAAAAGATACACAATAATATGGCGGCAAAATATTTCATAAACTCCCTCGCTTCTCAGTGCTAATACAGTGGATATGAAGGATGCTTCATATATTCAATATCAGCATCCTACCCTAGGATATCTAAGTAGTATAAAAGTACCAGCAATGCGATAATGCCCAGTACCGTGATAATGACCTTGGGGATGGAGATGGGCGTGCGCCCCGCTACCTTTCCAGTCTGTCCATTCACCATAAATTGATAGACCTTGTCCTTGTATTTATAGTTGGAGATCCAGATGGGCAGCAGGAGGTATTTGTATGTAATGTCCTGAAATTCCGTGTCGATTTTCAGGCTTCGAACCTGGTCGGCGCCGTGTCCCAGCCGGATTTCGTCTTCAATCCGGCCTGCCAGTTTTCTTTTCATGCTCTCCATGGCCCTGCCCCAGGCATCCTTCAACCCCAGAGAGTATCGTTCCGCAATAAATCCGGCGATATATTCCGGGTCATAAGATTTATTGTTTTCCGTGTCGAAGGGCTCGATCTTTTGCAGTATGGAAATATCGTGGTTGCTGGAGGCCAGTATCAATTCGTCATTGAAAAATTCCCTGTGATTGCCAGAGGTATGATACCAGTCTGTGGTGGTGTGGGAATTGCCTTCGTCATCAACGCTGGTCCTGGTGATTCCATATTCTCCGTGATAGGAGGAATGGGTATTGGAATCAAAGGTCCAGTAGGGAAGATAAATCCCCTTGAAGTGCTTTGGCTTGGCGCTGTCCTTTGCAAGCTTTGGGCAGAACCATCTTTTTTTGATCCACTTGTGGAACAGGGCAGAGGCTTCCTTGTCACTGACTTGGAAGGGGACTACGCCTCCCGGGGACATGGTATCTGCCTCCGGGGCATCCATTACCTGGTTGGAGCCGCAGAAAGGGCAGACCCCGGAAGTCTGTAGCGCATCGTATATGGATTCGGCACCGCAGGCCTTGCACAGCACGGTCTTGGTTTCTACGCCCCAATCCTTGTTGGCGGTATGTTCTGCATCAAAAAAGTCCAGTTCTTCTGCCCTCTCCGGCTTTTTTTCCTCGTTCTGGATTTCCTCCTCGTATTCGCAGTAGGGGCACTTTAGATTTCCAGTATCAGGGTAGAAAGCCATGACACCGCCGCATTGGGGACATTTTTTGTCGGTTTCTTCGTTGGTGTCTGTGATGTTGCTCTGGTTAAAATCGTCCATGGTATTCTCCTTTTTGGATATCCTATCCCATGAGGGATGAGCGGCTGTAATTAGGATTGATCCCGCCGCAAAGGTGTCAGATGGTTCTAGGTCTATTGGATATCATTTTCGTCAAAAATGTCTCCGCATTCCGGACAGAATTTAGGGGGATTTTTGGGATCTTCCGGTCGCCATCCGCATTTGTCGCAGCGGTAGAGGGGAGCGTCGGCGGGCTTTTTCTTGCCGCATTCCGGACAGAATTTCCCCTGGTTCACTGCACCGCAGGAGCAGGTCCATCCCTGGGCGGGAGCTGGCTTGGGAGTGCCGCATTCCACGCAGAATTTTCCGGTATTTTCCTTGCCGCAGGAACAGGTCCAGACGTTCTGTGCAGAAGGATTTGATGCACTGGCAGAGGCATTTTCCATGCCTGGCCGGACAGTGGGACCAGCTGCTGCAGTCCCCGGATTGGGAGTGCTTGCCGATGCTTGGGGAGCGGCATTATTTTGCTGTCCCATGGCAAAGAGGGAATTGGCATCCAGTCCCCCAGCCGTATTTGCCATATTCATTCCCGCAAAGGCCATCATAGGCCCGGTGGCGGTGTTGGAGGCGGCAGATTTCATTGCCTCTGCCTGGGCGCCCACCAGCGTAGCGGCTGCCATATTGGGATTGCGCAGCACGGCGGTCTTTTGCAGTTCCTTGATCATCTGCTCATCTTCCTCGGATGCCTTGAGGGTATTGATGCCGATGGATACGATGCGGATGCCCCGCAGGGCACTCCACTGCTGGGATAGTTCCTGGTTCAAGAGTCTGGCCAGTTCCATCGTGTGGGCCGGCACGGCACTGTAGCGCACGCCCATGGCAGAAATCTGGGCGAAGGCGGGCTGCAGGGCAGTCATCAGTTCCGCCTTTAGCATGCCCGCGATCTTGTCTTTGGTATATTCCTCTGTCACGTTTCCGCAAACATTTTTATAGAATAGGAGGGGGTCAAAGATCTGGTAGGAATATTCTCCGTTGCATCGGATGGAGATGTCCACATCCAGCCCGATATTGGCATCAACCACCCGGAAGGGAACGGGCTGGGCGGTGCCATAGAGGTTGTGCATGATTTCTTTGGTATTAAAGAAATATACTCGCTGGTCCTTTCCCGTGTCTCCCCCGAAAGTAAAGCGTTTGCCAATCTGGGAGAAGGTTTTTCCGATATTCTCTCCCAGGTCGCCGTGGAGCAAGCTGGGCTCGGAGGAGGTGTCATACATAAACTCTCCGGCTTCTGCGCAAAATTCCACCACTTCCCCCTGATCTACGATGATCATGCACTGTCCCTCGTTGACAGAGATGACGGAGCCGTTGGTAATCAAGTTATCATTTCCCTTGTTGCCAGAGCCAAATCTGCTGTTGACCCTCTTTTGTCCCTTGGTGACCAGCACGTCTGATTCCAGGGCATCGCAGTAGAAATACTCCTTCCACTGGTCTGCCGCGACGCCTTTGATTGCCCCTGATATTGCTTTGATTAATCCCATAGTATTCCCTATTCCTTTCCCATGTCTGCAAGCAAGGGCATGAAGCGCGCTATGCCGCAGGCACAATATTTGCAAAGCGAAGTTAGTCCGCTTTTAGTAATTGCTGTGAACGGTTACAAACTGTTCATATTATAACTTTTTTTAGGGAAAATGTCTATACGTGGCGACCATTGGCAGATGCCTGGATTGGGCTTTCAATCTGGCGAATATAATCTGAATGATGGTCACCATGCTGGCATTGTCTCCTCTCCTGGGTGTGGATGGAATCTGGCTGGGAAAATGGGATACGGCAATGAGAAAAATGGTGGCATTATTGAAAAAAGTATTGACATAATAGTAAATATAAGAGATAATAAGAATCATTATTGTTAGTATATTAATAACAAGGAGGTATTTTCTATGAGCAATCCATATGCGGGAACAAAGACGGAGAAAAATCTGTGGGAGGCTTTTGCAGGGGAATCCCAGGCCAGGAATAAGTATACTTATTTTGCTTCGGTGGCGAAGAAGGCGGGGTATGAGCAGATTGCCGCTATGTTTTTGAAGACGGCGGACAATGAGAAGGAGCATGCGAAACTTTGGTTCAAGGCGCTGGGCCAGGTGGGGGACACCCCGACGAATCTGCTTGAGGCAGCGGAGGGAGAGAATGCTGAGTGGACGGATATGTATGAGAGGATGGCGAAGGAAGCAGAGGAGGAAGGCTTTGGGGAGCTGGCAGAGCAGTTCCGGGGCGTGGCAGCCATTGAAAAGCTCCACGAGGAGAGATACCGCGCCCTGCTGCATAATATTGAGGCGATGGAAGTCTTTCAGAAAAGCGGGGTGACCATGTGGGAGTGCCGCAATTGCGGCCATGTGGTAGTAGGGACGGCGGCACCGGAGGAGTGCCCGGTGTGCAAGCATCCTCAGAGTTTTTTCGAGGTGCGGGCAGAGAACTATTAGGCTAGGTATTGCGAAGCAACATGTTTCCCATGTTTGCGCCGGTTATACTGGCGTGAAGGAAGAGTGGGGAAAGGAGGATGTAGAGGATGAAGAAATTTGTGTGCGCGGTGTGCGGATATGTCCATGAGGGGGAGGAGCCGCCAGAGGAATGCCCGGTGTGCCACCAGCCAGGTTCAAAGTTCAGGGAAGAGCCTGGTGAGTCGGGGAAGGACGAGGGGAAGCCAGGGATTCCCCAAGGGGATGCCGATGGAGAATTGGCGTATGATAAGAATTATTACAGGGTGGATTCGTCCTGTAGGTATATGGAGGAAATCCACCGCATGGCAGTGACGGGTAAGCCGGTGGACAGTTCCATGGGAACGAGGATGCCCATGCCGGACTGGGATGACATTCTCCTTCTGGGCGCACAGTTAAACCCGCCCCCGCTGAATGACCATGATCCTGTCACCACGATGACAGTCATCGGGAAGAATGCCAAGCGGCCTATGGTACTTGACAGTCCCATATACATATCCCACATGTCCTTCGGGGCGCTGTCCAGAGAGATTAAGGTGGCGCTATCCAAAGGCTCTGCTATGGCAAAGACTGCCATGTGCAGCGGGGAGGGCGGCATACTGCCGGAGGAGAGAGAGGCGGCCTACAAGTATATCTTTGAATATGTTCCCAATAAATATAGCGTGACGGATGAGAATCTCCGAGGGGCAGATGCCATTGAAATTAAGATTGGCCAGGGAACGAAGCCCGGGATGGGAGGCCATCTGCCGGGTGAGAAGGTGACGGAGGAAATCGCCGCGCTTCGGGGGAGGAAACCCGGGGTAGATATCCAGAGCCCTAGCAAATTTGAGGAAATCAACAGCAAGGAGGATCTGCGGGAGATGGTTTCCATGCTGCGCAGGAGGTCTGACGGCAGACCTATCGGCATCAAGATTGCCGCAGGGCGGATTGAGCGGGATTTGGAATTTTGCGTCTATGCGGAGCCGGACTTCATTACTATTGACGGCAGGGGCGGCGCTACAGGCTCCAGTCCCCTGATGCTTCGGGAGTCCACTTCGGTTCCTACCATCTATGCGCTCCATCGGGCAAGGAAATATCTGGATGCCGTTCACTCGGACATTTCCCTGGTGATTACCGGGGGCTTGCGAGTTTCCTCGGACTTTGCCAAAGCCCTTGCCATGGGGGCGGATGCCGTGGCCATTGCTTCTGCGGCGTTGATTGCGGCGGCGTGCCAGCAGTACCGCATCTGCGGCTCAGGGAATTGCCCCGTGGGGATTGCGACCCAGGACCCGGAACTTCGCGCCAGGCTGAAGGTGGATGCCGCCGCAGGGCGGGTGGCAAATTTCCTCAATGTCTCCAGGGATGAGCTAAAAATGTTTGCCAGAATCACGGGGCATGCCTCTGTCCATGACCTGAGCGTCTCGGATCTGGTGACGGTCAGCAGGGAGATCTGGGAATTTACAGATATTCCCCATGCCTGACGTGGGAGCAGCCGCTGGCATTTTGGCGGACTGCGAGCGAAAGGCTTTACGGAAGATTTCTTTTGGCATCGGCTGGGAACAATACTGGGCAGCCCGGTCTGAAATGCGAAAGGTAAAAACTTGGACACCAGCGCGCTGGTGTCCTTTTCTCATATGAGTAAAAAGTTCGTTAAAAATAAGATAATTGGGTATATTTTAATGGGAAAGGAGCATCATGGAATATATAGATATTTTATTGAAATACACGGTGGAGGGAGCGATTCTGCTCTTTGAGTTTATCGGGGTAGTGGTACTCATCGCCTCTGGCGTGAGAGGGTTTTGGTGCTACGTCAAGAGAAATCCGGATACCCGCCTGATTCTGGCGAAGGGAATGGCCATGGGGCTGGAATTTAAGCTGGGAAGCGAGATTTTGCGGACGGTGGTGGTGCGGGAATGGGAGGAATTGGGAGTGGTGGCAGGAATCATTGTACTGCGCGCCGCCCTGACATTTTTAATTCACTGGGAAATCCGCCAGGAAGAAAAAAGTAATTGCAATAGATGCGAAAAGGGGTGATTCATTGATTGATCATGATGCCATGTTTAAGTTGGGGTATGGGCTTTATTTGCTGACGGCCAAGGGGGCGCAGGACAATGGCTGCATCATTAATACTGGGATGCAGGTGACGGCCGCGCCCAACCGGGTGCTGGTGGCGGTCAATAAGCAGAATCTTACCCACGACATGATCCAGTACACGAAGGAGTTTAATTTGTCCGTGCTGACGGAGGGATGCCCCTTCGGGGTGTATGAGCATTTTGGCTACCAGAGCGGGAAGAAGGTGGACAAGTTTGCTGATTTTAAGAATTGCCAGCGGGCTGAAAATGGAATTTATTATCTCACCGAAGGAGCCAACGCCTTTCTCTCCGGAAAGGTTTCGGAACAGATTGACTGCGGCACCCATACCCTGTTTCTGGCCGATGTGACGGCAGCGCAGGTGCTGGGCGGGGAAAACTCCGTAACCTATGATTATTACCAGAAGCATGTGAAGCCAAAACCGGAAAAAACTAACAAATCTGGCTTTCGGTGCAAGGTGTGCGGCTATATCTACGAGGGGGAAGAACTACCGCCAGATTATATCTGTCCTTTGTGCAAGCATGGGGCGCAGGATTTTGAGAAAATATAGAGAGAAGGGGTGATGAGATGGCTTATCAGGTGGAACTGCCCGTCAAGAATGAGAATGGATATTACGAGATTCGTCTGGAGAGTATTGGGGGATTGGGGGCAAATCTCTGCGGGAAGATGCTGGGGGAGCTGGGGGCGAATCAGCTGGGGCTCAATGCCGCCAGTTTCTCCAGCTATGGTTCGGAAAAGAGGGGGTCTCCAGTAAAGGCATTTATACGGTACAGTCACAGAGACCGGGAGATAGGCATCAATTCACCGGTGGAGAATCCCCATATCCTGGGGCTTTTTCATGAAGCAATGATTGGGAAAGGCGAAGTGACGGCAGGGGTGGCGGAGGATACCAAGATCGTCATCAACACCGATGCGCCCCCGGAGGAAATTCGCCACAGGCTCAGGCTGTATGCGGGGACTGTCTATTGCGTGGATGCTCTGAAAATAGCCATGGAGTCAAAAACCAGAGTCAATATGGTGATGCTGGGAGCCATCGCGAAGGTGTCTGGCTTTATTCCTCTGGAAGCGGCAGAAGATATTGCCAGGGAGACCATTGGCAAGAAATATCCCGCCCTGCTGGAGGCGAATTTGACGGGAATCAGGCGGGGCTACGAGGAACTTTCGGGACAGCATTTCCCTCCGGCGGATTACGAATACGTTCCCTATCGGGAGATCCAGAACGAGTGGGGATATGCCAATGCTCCCATAGGCGGGGTGAATCCCTGCTTTGGCTCCACGGTGTCCAATGATCTCTCTCCCTCCAGGGAGGGGTATATTCCGCTATTTATCAAGGAGCGATGCATCAACTGCGGTCTGTGCGACACCACCTGCCCGGATATGGTATTTCAGTTTGCAGAGGGAGAATATAAGGGCAGGGAGGCGATGGTGAATATGGGGCTGGATTATCGTCACTGCAAGGGATGCCTGCGGTGCGTGGATGTCTGTCCCACCAATGCCCTGGTCTCAGGGGTGGAGCGGGAACACCCCGCGCCGGAGTTTGCCCTGAGAAACCAGGATTTGCTGCCGAAATCCATGGAATATGAGGAGGTGGGGGCAAATTCCTATGTGACCAGCGAATCCTATATGACGGAGAAGAGAGTAGATGGCGGGGAGGTGTGATAACATGGAGCAGCAGAGAGATTTATTTGAGAGTGGAAATGAGCTGGCGGCCTATGCGGCAAAGCAGATTAATTATCATGTGATGGGGTATTATCCCATTACGCCCTCCACCCAGATTGCAGAGTTCTTGGACCAGATGAAGGCCGATGGGGAGCATGATATTTCCCTGATTGCGGCGGAGGGAGAGCACAGTGCGGCGGGAATCTGCTACGGCGCTTCTGCCGGGGGAGGCAGGGTGTTCAATGCCACCAGCGCCAACGGCCTTCTGTATGCCATCGAGCAGTTTCCGGTGCAGTCGGGGACTCGTTTTCCCATGGTGATGAATGTGGCGTGCAGAACGGTGTCCGGCCCTCTGTGCATCAAGGGCGATCACAGTGATATTATGTATGCCCTGAATACTGGCTGGCTGATTCTTTTTGCCAATACCCCCCAGGAGGTTTATGATTTCAATATCTGTGCCCTCAAGCTGGCGGAGCGGGTGAAACTTCCCATTATTGTAGGGTTTGACGGCTTTTTCACCAGCCATCAGAAGCGCAACAGCAGGGTCTTTGCATCGGATGAGGCGGTGCGGGAGTTCGTGGGAACCTATGACGGGGCGTATTCTGCCCTGGATCTGGAGCATCCCGTGTCTATCGGCTCTTACATGAATGAGCCGGATATCTTAAACAATAAATACCAGCTTCACCTTGCCATGGAGCAGGCACTGGAAGAGTTGCCGGGAATCTTTGAGGAATACGGCGAATTGTCTGGCAGGGAATATGGGCTGGTGCAGGAATATCAGGCAAGGGATGCCCAGGTGCTTCTTTTTATTCTGGGTTCCTCCTACCATACTGCGAAGGTGGCGGTGGACAAGCTGCGACAGGAAGGGAAAAAAGTGGGCGTGTTTACCACGAAGCTATTGCGCCCCTATCCCAAAAAGGCATTGCATGACATCTGCAAGCATGCGGATACCATTATCGTGGCAGACAGGCAGGACAGTTACGGTGCCGGGGGCGGCAATCTGTCTCTGGAACTAAAGGCCATGCTTCAGGAATGGAATGTGCCTTGTCGGGTAATTTCCCGGGTTTATGGTCTGGGAGGCAGGGATTTTTATGAGGGAGATGCCAGGGAATTATTGCTTCTGGGATATCAGGACCAGGTGAAAGGATTTGATTATACCGGCATCTATCCGGGGAATCCCGCCTTGAAGGAGAAGGAATACTTTGCTCCCATCTCCCAGGAGAGGGCTATGCCTGGCTGTACCGTAGGAAAGTTGGTGCGTCAGACCGAGGCGGGGGAGTGCGCAGAGGAATCGCCTGCATCGTCTCCAGCGCTAATCTGCGACCGGGCGGAGGTGCAGGGGGGCATGGTGAATCAGGTGACCGCCATGCCAAAACGATTGGCTCCCGGTCATGGGGCATGTCCCGGCTGCGGCATTCCGGTAAATGTGAATCTGCTTCTTAAGGGCATCGAGGGGAACGTGGTGCTCCTGTTCCAGACGGGTTGCGGCATGGTGGTCACCACCGCCTATCCCAAGACTTCCTTTCGGATTCCCTATATCCACAATCTTTTCCAAAATGGAGCCGCCACCCTGTCGGGACTGGTGGAGATGTTCCACCAGAGGCAGAGGAGGGGAGAATATCCGAAGGGAGAGATTACCTTTATCATGGTTAGCGGCGACGGCGGGATGGATATCGGCATGGGCTCCGCCCTGGGAACTGCCATCCGGAATGAGCGGCTGATTCTCTTTGAATATGATAATGGGGGATATATGAATACGGGATACCAGTTGTCGTATTCTACTCCCAAGGGGGCCAAGAGTGCCACATCCCACATCGGGAAAAATCAGTACGGAAAGCAATTCTTCCACAAGGATTCCCCCATGCTGATGGCGGCCACCAATCTGCCTTACGTGGCCACGGTGGCGGAATCAAATCCCGGGGATTTTATTAAAAAGGCGGCCAAGGCAAAGGTTTATGCCAGTGAAAGGGGAACTGCCTATATCAAGGCACTGTCCGCCTGCCCGCTAAACTGGAACGACAAGCCCAATACGGAGAGGAAGGTGATTGGTGCCGCAGTGGACAGCTGCTATTTCCCTCTCTTTGAGATAGAAAATGGCATCACCGCATTGAGCTATAATCCGGAAATAATGAAGAAAAAGATTCCCGTGGTTGACTTTCTGACCATGATGGGGCGGACGAAGCATCTGGCAAAGGAGCAGTACCGGGAGGTGGTTGAGGAGATCCAGGGCGAGGTGGACAGAAGGTGGGAGCGGCTGAAAGCCCGGGCAGAACATCCGCTTTTATAGGCTCTGCGGATCTATCTGATGGGATATTGCCTGATATAAATAGAAATGCTAGGAATCTCTGGAAATAGTCATGCTTTTCTGTAGATAGCGGGCAAAGCCTTTCTGTCCTTTCAGGTTCAGGTGGGTTCCATCCTGGTAGAACCAGCCGGGATGCTTCTTTCCCTCCTGAGACCAGGAAATCAGATGGACATTGCTGTTTTTCTTTACCAGCTGATGAATGGTACGGTTTACCTCTTTTTGAATGTCCAGTTTCTGCCCATAGGCATCAATCCAGTAGATGGTTCTGTCCGTTCCCAGATAGTCGATGAGTTCTTGCCCCGTGGCGGAGTTGAATGTTCCGTTGGTGCCCAGGGAGATGAGGACGATATTTCCCAGTTTCCCGTTTTTTTTCATTTTCTTGGCGATCTCCAGGCCGTGGCGCACCTGGCGGGATACTTTGGCATCAATGGCCGCATGGGGAAATATTTTCTTGAAGGCTGGTGCGGCTCCTAGGAAGACGGAATCGCCAATGACGGTAATCTGTTCATTGTCCTTCTTTTTTTCAGTGGGGAGTTCCGTGGAGGCGGGACTTCCCATGTTTTTTCCCCGGGAGCTATTTTTCCCATGTCCTTCCCTGCCGGGGGAGGGCTTTGCCTGCTCCTGGGCTTCCCGCCTCTCTTCCTCTTCCAGAGCCTTCTGGTTTTCCTTGAGCGCCTGCTCCAGTTCCTTCTGGTCTGATTTTGGCGCAGTGAGGATGCCATATCCCCCGACGATGGTGCAGAAGAGGATGGCGGCAATGCCCAAAATCCATTTGATATTTCTTATCTTCTCTCTGTCTGATTTTTTCATTTGATACCCATGCCTTTCTAGTCTTGCAGACTTGCGCGGTGTATACCCATGCAATTACTTTTATGTGCTTTCCGTCTGAATAGTAGCCAGTTACGCTAAAGCATGATTGCTAGGCCCAGCACCATGATGGGATAGTGCCACAGATAGATGCTATAGCTCTTCTTTCCCAGCAGGGAGAGGAGGGGGCTGCGGGGCAGCAGTTCCCTGGCGCACCGCTGGTTCTCTATGAGGTGGATCATCCCCGCATAGAAGAGGCTGATGAAGAACATGCCTCCCTGGTACAGCAGGGGGAGGTGGCCGTCTACGGTGAGGAATAGCACGCATAGAATCAATACAAATATGCTGAAAAAGGGTAGGAAAATCTCATCCTGCCTGGGAAGGCGCAATGAGGGATATGCCTGCCTCACGGCTCCTAAGAACATGCCCAGGAGTATGGGGAATGCCATGGTATCCGTTCCGTAGTATACCCGGGAGGGGTCTGCGCCGGGCACGTAGAGAGCCATCATTTTTCCAGCAGACAGCAGGGCCAGGAGGAGGAAGGCGAAGCACATCTTCCTGCTTCCCGCCATCTGGCATCCCTTTTTGTAGAGCAGAAAGAGGAAGGGCCACAGGAAATAAAATTGAATTTCTACCGCCAGGAACCACAGGTGGGTGAAGGGGGATGCGGCGGCCATTTTGGAGAAGTAGGAGGCATTCTGCCGAATCTGCCACCAGTTGTCGTAGCCCAGGAAGATGCTGCAGATCTCCTGGCGGATTCCGAAAAGGTAGCTGCTGCGGGTGAGGGTGAGGTAGCAGCAGACTGCCATCACCATCACGAAGAGGGGCGGCAGAATCTTTCGGATGCGCTTCCGATAGTAGCTGCCCACATGGAATGATTCTTTTTTCCATGCCTGTTCGCTGGTGACGAACATCAGGTAGCCGGACAGCACGAAGAATAGCGGGACGCCGAGAAAGCCTCCCGGAAGCAGGGAGGGGAATAGATGATATAGGACGATTCCTGTGATGCCGATGCCCCTTAGGGCATCTAAGCCTTTTCTGGACGTTATTTTTCCTTGGCTGGGGTGATTGGTTTTGTTGCTCATAGCGTTACTCCTTCTTTCGTTTTTTAATTTGATTTACTATGTAAACCGATTATAATTCTTCAGGTCTATGATGTCAACCGATAGATTTTAATATTCTGTTACAATTCATTTAAACTTTTATTACTATTCATTTCTAGTTTGGAAAGGGAATTTGGCTCTGGGAGCGAATTTATTGTCGCTCATTTAATGATTGAAAAGAAGTGGGCAAGAGGGTATAATATTCCCGTAGCGTCCTGCATTTTCTAAGTCATTGCATTCCCTGTGCCTGGGAAAGAAGAGGAAGAAGCACATGGAGAGCATATGGGAACTTTCGGAATGGAGGCTTGCATCCCTGAGAGGGATTAAGAAAATCGGTGCGCAAAATATAATATATCGGAGAGAGTGCATGTCCCTGTCTCTGATCATGAGGAGGATATTACTATGGATGCGAGAAGGAATATATTTCATCTGACGCTGGCGGCAATGTTTCTAGCCATCGGCATGGTGCTGCCGTTCTTTACGGGGCAGATTCCCCAGATTGGAAATATGCTGTTGCCTATGCATATTCCCGTACTTTTGTGTGGCCTGATTTGTGGCTGGCAGTACGGCCTTGGGGTGGGCTTTGTGTTGCCGCTTCTGCGCTATGCGCTGTTTGGGATGCCGATATTATTTCCCACGGGCATTGCCATGGCATTTGAACTGGCCACCTATGGATTGGTGATTGGCTTTGTCTATTCCCATTCCCGCTGGCAGTGCGTCATCTCCCTGTACCGCAGCATGATTGCCGCCATGGTGGCGGGGCGCATGGTGTGGGCGGCGGTTCAGATTGTGCTGCTGGGAATTGGAGACCATGGATTTACCTGGCAGATGTTCTTAGCGGGGGCTTTCCTGAATGCCATTCCCGGAATTGTGCTGCAGCTGGTACTGATTCCCGGGATTATGGTTGCACTGAACAGGACTGGCTTGGTGCAGTTTGGTCGGAGGGCGGTGGAAAAGCAGAAAGTGAAAGAGTAGCCTATGGGTGACGTGATGGATGAGATCAGGCATCGGATTAGGGATTGGATACGGGACTGCGGCGGGGAGCGGATGCTCGTGGCGATTGATGGCAAGTGCGGGGCGGGAAAGACCACCCTTGCCACAGAATTAGGTCGGGAGCTGGATTGCCCCGTGGTACATATGGATGATTTTTTCCTGCGCCCGGAGCAGCGCACGAGAAATCGTCTTGGCGAGCCGGGGGGCAATGTGGATTACGAGCGGGTCAGGGAGGAGGTTCTGCTTCCTCTCGTTCAGGGGCGTTTGGCCACATACCGCCCCTTTGACTGTGGCAAGATGGATTTTTCTGACCCGATTCAGGTGGAATTGGGGGCGGTGGTGATTGTGGAAGGCTCATACAGCTGCCATCCCGCCCTGTGGGATTTTTATGGGCTTCGGATCTTTCTGGACATTTCGCCGAAGGAGCAGATGGAGAGAATCTTGCATCGCAATGGGCGGGAGGCTGCAGCAATATTTCGGGATCGATGGATTCCTTTGGAGGAGCGGTATTTTGCCGCATATCAAATACGGGAGCAATGTGATCTGGCAATCCGTCTCTGAGGAGGGGGAGATGCTTGTGGGGAAGGCTGTTGCGGATGGCGAAGGAGCATGGGAAGGAGGCTCATATCTTGGATGATGGAATGAAATGTACGGCCCCGATTTCTTTGGGAAGGGTAAAGATTACAGATGCATTTTGGAAAAATAAGATGGAACTGGTGCGCCGGGAGATGCTCCCTTACCAGTGGAAGGCTCTGAATGACCAACTGGAGGGGGCGGAGCCCAGTTTCTGCATGCATAATTTCAGGGTGGCGGGAAAACTGAACGTACAGAGGAAGACCCAGGGGAAGGATTTTGCGGAACCTCGGTATACCTTTCGGGGGTTTCAGACATTGCCGGAGGATCCAGAGGATATCCGGGATGAATTTTATGGCTTTGTATTTCAGGATAGCGATTTCTATAAATGGATCGAGGCCGTGGCTTATTCTCTGGCCCAGCACCCGGATCCGAAGCTGGAGAGGCAGGCGGACGAGGCCATTGACCTGGTTTGCGCCGCCCAGCAGGAGGATGGATATCTGGATACCTATTACATCATCAATGGCAGGGATCAGATATTTACCAATCTGCGGGATCACCATGAGCTGTATTGCTTCGGGCATCTGGCAGAGGGGGCGGTGGCTTATTATCAGGCTACGGGAAAGGAGAAGCTTCTTGATGCCGCTAAGAGGTTTGCGGATTACATAGGAGATTTCTTTGGGCCGGAGGAGGGGAAGTGCAAGGGCTATCCCGGCCATGAGATTGCCGAGATGGCTCTGGTAAGGCTCTATGAGGCCACGGGGGAGAGAAAATATTTAGAACTCAGTTATTTTTTCGTGAATGAGCGGGGAAGGCGCCCCTATTATTTTGATGGGGAGGCATCTGCCTGGAAGATTGAAAAGGGCCGGGAGGATGATTTGCGATATATGTACCACCAGGCCCATGTGCCGGTGCGGGAGCAGGAAGAGGTGGTAGGGCATGCAGTCCGGGGAGTGTACCTGTATTCCGCCATGGCGGATCTTGCCAGATTATATCAGGATCAGGGATTGCGGGATGCCTGCGAGAGATTGTGGGATAGCATGGCAAACCAGAAACTGTATATCACCGGCGGCATTGGGGCAACCCATATGGGGGAGGCATTTTCCTATCCCTATGACCTGCCCAATGACACGGCGTATGGGGAGACCTGCGCCTCTGTGGGGCTGGTATTCTGGGCCAGGAGGATGCTTCAGATGAGCCCCCGGGGGAACTATGGGGATGTGATGGAGCGGGCGCTTTACAATACCGTGCTGGGGGGCATGTCCCTGGATGGAAAGAGTTTCTTTTATGTGAATCCCTTGGAGGTCGCGCCGGAGGCATGTCGCCTGGACGAACGGAAATTCCATGTGAAGCCGGTACGCCAGAAGTGGTTTGGCTGTGCATGCTGCCCGCCCAACCTGGCTCGCCTAGTGAGTTCTATTGGCCCCTATGCCTATACCGAGGGGGAGGATGCCCTCTATATCCATCTGTATATGGAAGGCAGGGTGGAAAAGACGGTGGGGCAGGAGCGGGGAGAAGTCTCCGTGTTTTCTGACTATCCCTGGGAGGGCAATGTCCGCATTACCGTGAAAGGGATTTCTGTACCCTTTACCATTGCCCTGCGCATTCCCGCCTGGTGTGAGAATTATCAGGCAGAGGGGCTGGAAGGGGCCGAGACTTGGATGGAGCATGGATACCTCTATGTCAGAAGAATCTGGCGGGAGGAGGATTTCGTGGAACTAGTCTTTTCCATGGAGGTTCGGATTATGGAGGCGGACAGCCGGGTTCGGGAGGATGCGGGAAAGCTGGCGGTGATGCGGGGCCCCTTCGTGTACTGCCTGGAGGAGGCGGACAATGGGAAGGATCTGCATCTTCTAAGCCTGGATAGGGAATCGGAGGCCCGGGTGGAGGAGCGTGAGATTGGCGGAACACCTATCAGGGGAATCACGCTCTGGGGATATCGCCGAGAGCCGATGCGCTTGGAAGGGCAGGGGCTGTATCACGCAGCCGGAAAGGTGCGGGAGAGGCGGGTGCCGCTGCATTTCATTCCCTATTTCGCTTGGGCGAACCGAGGGGAGAATGAGATGCAGGTGTGGACGCGGGAGAGCGGATCAAGGGATAGGTAATGATGGATGCTTTTGATTCTGGCTGATTAAAGGTCTAAAGAATTGTTATTTTCTATAGTCCTATACATATAATTGCGTCTGGCAAACTTTATGATAGATTGCCAGAGTTCCCAACAGTATCAGGCAAGTAATACTTGGTATGATTATCATTTGGTACTGTGGGAACATCATACAGAGATATAATGGAATGAAACTGCTCGATATCCCGCCACCAATCGTAGCCAATACGGAAATTGCCCCGCCTTTTACTGCATAATACTCGCTTGTCCAATCATACTTAGGGAACTTGATGTTCAAATACATACCAAGAACCGAAATGAAAAAAGCATATACCGTAGGAATAACAAACATCAGTATGGTCTGCAATAAGGAACATGGAATCGCAATTCTTATAAAAATTCCACTGACATATAAGACGGGGAGTATCACTGTTAAATTTACCGCAATTTTAGAATTGTAAATTATCCTTGCCTGCGTTGGAGCGGAACACATAATCCATCGGCTTTTTCCCTCCAAAGACAAGGATGCCGCCGTGGTGGAAGTCATACTCACAAAAATAGACAGCGCAATTGGCATGATATTTTGAATGGTACTCATAATTCCCATCATTTCTACTTGCTGTCGTAAAGCAGACGGCATAAAAAATACTGCCGCAACTGACATAACGAAAAGCAGGACAATTCCAATACATGAATTTAAGGCATAAATCGTACATGAACTTAATCGGCAAAGTTCTTTTTTATACAATGCCATAAACGGAGATGATGCTTTTAATGTTTCCAATTTATAATCTTTTTTTGCATAATGTGAGAATACTGCCGTATTCAGTGCTTTATAATAATGGGAAACGATGGTTACGAAAGCAATACCCGATAGCATGGAAACGGCGGCAAAGATGGCAAAGCCCGCCCAATCGTTATTCAATAAAGCATTTGTTAAAAGAATAGCAGGCGGATAAAATTTGTTTGCCGTTTCTGCCATTGCTGCGCCTAAATTGGTTATCTGCGTCGCATCCATTGACTGCGTTCTTGCAGAAGCGAATACAATTGTCAATAGGACGAACGTACTCAAAACCAATGAAAAAATATTTTTGTGTCTTGAACGTGATGAAACTGCAATAATTAAAACGCCTAATGATAATGAAATTATCATAGGAATAATTGGTGTCAGAAACAATGCACCCACTAAAAACAAGTAGCACGAAATTGGCGGGTGTTCATACACGATATAGATAACGCTTGACGGCAGCATGGCTATAAAGCCAACGATTAGATTGATAAGATACAGCAGCGTTATACGGCTTGTTACAATAGAAATCGTATTAACAGGCAAAGACATAACCATATCAAAATCTTTTATTCCAATAAGCACTCCTGTACTTTTAACGAATGTAAGGGTCAAAGTCGCTAAAGAGCAGGCCACTACTATGAGCGTTGGCAACGCTTTGCTGAGTCCTGCTTGCGCCATGCTATTGCTGAATTCTGTTATATAGATTGCAAAAACGGCAATGGCGACCAATCCTAAAGTGGCAACAATCGCAGAACGTTGTTTTTCCTGTTTATTATGAGAATGAATCAATCGGTTAATTCCGAAAAGATTGTATAGCTGCATCCTCAAGAGATACTTATACTTGCCTTTCATTTTCAACCACCTCCATAAATACATCTTCAAGACTATGGCTGCCTTTGATTTCTTCCATTGTTCCACTTTGCATCATTTTACCGTTGTTGATGATAGTAACCTTGTCACACAATTTTTCGGCAACTTCAAGCACATGAGTGGAGAAAAAAATTGCTGCCCCCGCATCGCATAGTTCGCGCATCATCTTCTTTAAATGAAAAGATGCTTCAGGGTCAAGACCTACAAATGGCTCGTCCAACACTAAAAGATGGGGGGAATGTATAAATGCACCTATCAACGCAAGTTTCTGCTTCATGCCATGCGAATAGGAGCTAATTAAATCTCCCAGACTGTCCGTTAATTTGAAAACATCCGCATATTTTTGTATTCTTGAAACTCTTTCTTTTGCAGAGACAGAAAACATATCACACATATAGTTTAAATACTGGATGCCTGTTACATAGTCGTATAAGTCGGGATTGTCTGGAATGTAAGCCGTCATGGATTTGCATTTCACAGGATCATCCTTTATGGAATGACCGTTTATAAGGATTTCCCCCTCGTCAAAGTCCATTATCCCGACAATCCCGCGGATTGTTGTAGTTTTCCCCGCGCCGTTGTGACCAATAAAAGCATGGATTTCTCCTGCTTTTACACTCAAATTCAGATTGTCAACAGCCTTTTTATTTCCAGAATAAACTTTAGAATAATTCTTAATTTCTAATACGGCGTTCATTTTATGAGCCTCCTTACTGTTTAGTTTTTGCACTCAATACAACAAAAGTTACGACTGTAATGATAATGCAATTTTATTAGGTGAATTACCCTCTTTACGTTATCATATTGATAACAATATCACATTGATAATAAAAAGTCAAGAAAAATTCCGTCTATCATTGGGGACAGATGGGAAATTTTTAATCCATTTTAGGCGGAGAGATTATAACGCCAATGGAATGCAGCTTTCGACCCTCTGCGGGTGTGTTGCTCTCATAGGGTTTTATTGCATCCCGAATATTTCCAATCAACATTTCAAGCTCCTCATCCGTCAGGGAAAGAGGGGATAAGGAAAAACCAGATTTATCCTTTGCAATGTCTATGTCATCCCGCTTGCAATAATCCTGGAATAGTTCCGCAAAGCCAATGATATATTGCATAAATGCCTGCATATAGGCTTCGCCAGAGTTGCTGTCTAAGATTTCTTTGAAATGCTTTGTCAGATTAATATCTACCGCATAGGTATTTTCTACAGCGCCTCTAATCTGTGTCTGATTCACTATTTTTAATACCTTGTCATTTGTCATTCTTTTCAAATAGCGATACAGCGTCGCAGATGGAATGTTCGAAAATGCTTCGGATAAATGTTTTGCAGTAGTTTCCCCACATTTTTGTATTTCCAGAAATAGTTTGCATTTAACAGGGTTTGTCAATACATCCATAATTTTTTTGTCCATGCATATCCCTCCAATCATTCGGTTTATTTGATAATGTTATCATTTTGGTAACAAAAATTCAATAACTTATCGAAAATACGAATGGCAATTCTGTCGGGGATTGCATTGCTGATAGCTTTCTGTTAAAAAATATGATGGAAAAATAAGATATTATATGATAAAATAATATTTAATAGGTGATACAGATATTGCAGCAGAATATATAAAACAAATTGGTAGCATGCTGCAACCACTCATGCCGATTAAGCATACGGGGAATCCCGTTTTGGATATACTGTTGGCAGATTATAGATCAATTATGGATGAGAAATCGATAAGTTTTGATATGAAAGCTGATCATGTAAATATGGATTTTATTGATCCTATAGATATCACTACCATATTTGGCAATTTGCTTGAAAATGCAATTGAAGCCTGCGAAAATGTCGAAAATGATAGAAAGATATTTCTGAGAATTGGAACATATCATGAGATGATTTCTATAAGGGTGGGAAATAATTGCAGGGCTGTAAAATGGAAAAATGGAGTTCCAATTTCACAAAAGGGACAGAATCATGGAATGGGGCTGTTAAATGTAAAGCGCAGCGTAATAAAATATGATGGAAATATAAAGTTGAAAGCGGAAGATGGAATATTTTTAGTGGACATATTTCTAAATAGATAAAAAATAAGGAAAATAAGGAATTTTATCATTGCATTTGTATCTCGTGAAAAAAAACTGTACTTCGTGCATGAACTCTTGACTTTAACACATAATTATGAGATATTAAATAAAAAGGTTTTATTTGTATATTAGTTTGATTATGAGAAAAAGGAAGCGCAGTGCTTTGTGGCTTATATGGAAATGTTGTATTTCTAAAATTGAATGTGGTTATGTGTTGGAAATTTATTATTTTGGATTGGAATGTATGTTTTTGAAATAGATTTATCATACATCTAATATCGTAGAACTTGATTAGAAATTCACTTTTTATGATTTAAGGTAAGTTTATGTTGCTATTAAAAATGATGCACATGTCAAGGAGGTGAAAGTTTGAAACAATTAAGTAGAGGAGATCCAAGAAAGAAAAGTATAGCAAATAAACCACCTATATAGCTGGTTTTAAAAACTAAATATAGACACAACACCTAATCAGGTAACAGCAACAACATCATCTTTGATGATATATCCCCGTTGTTTCAGTAGATTAAGTGCCTGTGAAGCAGTCAGTATCTTAGATTTCTTCACAGGACGTGGTTCAAGAAAGCCTACTGGTGTATATGGTTTTAAATCTGTGAGTATGTGCCAGATAGCGGTCAGGATCAT